>NZ_JYKS01000004.1 GCF_000935045.1 Pseudomonas sp. 10-1B | reverse complement strand
CCCCGAGTCATGCATGTTGCACCGTGAGGTGCAGGGTGAAGCGTTGACAGGGGAAACCGATGGGCCAGCCATTGAGCCGCGTAATCAGGAATTCGGGATGCCGATGCTGTTAAGCGAAGCAGAAGGCAATACGGAGCATGGCGTTATACGCCAGTCATGCTCTGATCCCGCGCGGTCGGAGACCCTGTGCACGTCGGGAAGTCTTTCGCACAGAAACTGGGAGATCTCAGCGGTGCCCGGTGCGCAAGCACCGGCCGGAGCAGGAAAGGCCAAAAGCCGTAACCCTGCTGCCCACGCCGCCGAGAAGTCGGATACGTCCGTAGTACCTGAGAAGCCGTCGAACAAAGGGCCTGGCCCTGCGGAGATTGTGGAGGAAAGGGACGTAGCCAAGGGAAACACCGACAGGCCCCCCGCGCCCCGGACACTGAGCCGGATCAGTAGCGCGTCGATGGGACTTGAAGGTGTACGTGAAGCAGCCCGAAGGAACAAGGGCATGCAGTTCACGGCACTGCTGCATCACATCACACCGCAGTTATTGGCGCAGAGTTTCTATGCCCTGCGCCGCGATGCAGCGGTAGGTGCGGACGGCATGTCGTGGCGGGAATACGAGGAAGGTCTTCTCCAGCGGGTAACCGATCTGCACGCAAGGCTCCACGGTGGAACCTATCGAGCAACGCCATCGCGGCGGGTCTACATTCCCAAAGCCGATGGCAGGCAGCGCCCGTTGGGCATTGCCTCTCTGGAGGACAAGATCGTACAGCAGGCAGTCGTTACCGTTCTGAATGCGATCTATGAAGAAGACTTTCTAGGATTCTCGTACGGGTTTCGACCGGGACGCAGCCAGCACGATGCGCTGGATGCATTAACGGTCGCGCTCAAAGGCCAGAAGGTGAACTGGATATTGGATGCGGATATCACGTCGTTCTTTGATGAGATCGACCATGAATGGATGCTGATGTTTCTGGGACACCGGATTGCAGACCGGCGCCTGCTCGGGCTTATCTGCAAATGGCTTCAGGCGGGAGTAATGGAAGATGGCCGTAGGGTAGCTGCTACCAAGGAATCCCCTCAGGGGGCCTTATGACGTCTGTCTATCGCGCGCTCTGACGTCGGCGGTGAAAGGGACGCATCAATGGCGAGGGGAGCTCTCAACCCACCACGACTGACCAGCCGTCATGGTCCGAATCCGAGTATAAGCTGAAAACGCACAATTATCTCATTAGGATAATTTGTCTTGATATCGGTTTTTTTTAGCATTATTGTCGCCTGACAATAATTCTGGTCGCTCCGCATGTGCAGGAGAAGCAGCCTGTGTGTAATCCAATCTACCCCCTGGAACCCGAGCAGCTCCGACTCAAAACGTTGAGGACAGAAGGGGAGCACGTGGCCGCGCGAGTCATTGATACGTTCTATTCTGCCCTAGATATCAAAGCCTTACGCTTTCAGCTGGATCGCAAGCTTGATCTCGAAGCCGGGAGCCATGTGATTTTTGCAGTGCCGAATGAGCCGTTCACCTTGAGCCGAACGTATTCGGTCGTGGAGTACGATCCTCATGCCCAGGTCCTGACGATTGCGGTAAAACTTGAACCGCAAAGCCGTGGTGGCTCTGCATACATGTGGTGCCTGCTTCCAGGCGATGAGGTTCCGATCACCAGTAATGGAAACTCGCTGCCATTGAGCTACGGCGCTATGAGATACGTGTTGATTACCGGAGGCATTGGGGTCACGTCACTGTTAGGGATCGTCCGTAGCTTGGTAGCAAGTGGGAAACAGGTTGATATGCACTATGCCGCAAAGGCACATTCACAGGCTGCGTTCTTGTGTGAGCTGCATAACCTGCTCGGTGAAAACCTGCAGTTCTACGCAGGGGATCTTCAGGAGAGGCTCAGTATTGATGCCATTATCGATAGCGTTGATGAAGGCACTTTGGTCTACGTGTGCGGACCACTCCGCATGCTAGACGCGGTCAGGAAATACTGGGTGCAGAGCGGCTTGCCACCCGAAAACCTAAGGTACGAGGCATTCACGGATTCAGAAGAATCTGCCTCCCCATATCCTTCCGCAATCGTCAGCGATGAAACCATCGGCAGTCTCAGGGGGCCGCCACAGCGCGTGACCTTGAATCCCCTTTCGATGAAAGGGGCTACATGGGGCCATAAGTCGTAAGGAGCTGAATAGGACCGATGGTCCATGGCTTCAGTCATCCGAACTTACTCGGCCCCCCAACACTTACCCGGCAAACCACGCTAAGGCGATAAGCGTTGAGCATGCACCGATCAGCAGTCCAGTAGCTGGAGGTGGCCAACCTTCGTGAACACAAGCGCCCATACCTGGAAGTTTCAATAATGCCCAAAACACTACTTCACAAGCTATGGAATGCCCATACCGTACGGGAAGGGCCGGCCGGCTCGGCCGTGCTCTACATTGATCGTCATTTGGTCAATGAAGTTACGAGCCCCCAGGCTTTCGAAGGATTATCCGTCGCCGGCCGCCGCCCCTGGCGGGGAGACACAGTGATTGCTACCTCCGATCACAATGTCCCCACTCGTGAGCTGGAGATGGGAATTCGCGATCCATTAGCGAGAACCCAGGTACAAACGTTGGAGCGAAACTGCGAGACGTTCGGCCTGAAGCAATACCGTCTCGGTGAGCATGGCCAGGGCATTCTTCACGTAACGGGACCCGAACTGGGTGCCACGTTACCAGGCATGACTATTGTCTGTGGCGACTCCCACACCAGCACGCACGGTGCATTTGCTGCGCTGGCATTTGGTATTGGTACTTCTGAAATCGAACAGGTACTGGCTACGCAGTGCTTACTTGTCTCCCGTATGGCGACCATGAACATCCAGATCGAGGGTACCTTGCCATGGCGTGTAACGGCTAAGGATCTGGCACTGTTCATAATTCGAAAGATCGGGGCCGCTGGTGCCACGGGTTATGCGATCGAGTTCAGTGGTTCGACCGTACGGGGAATGTCGATGGAGGCGCGCATGACCCTGTGCAACATGGCCATTGAGGCCGGCGCCCGTGTCGGCCTCATCGGTGTAGATGAAATTACTCTGACCTATCTCCACGGTCGCTCATACGCCCCTAAGGGTGAAGCGTGGGATGCAGCGTGTCTGTACTGGCGCGGCCTTCGCAGCGATGAGGGAGCTATTTTCGACAAGACGCTTCGCTTAGATGCCCGCGAGATTACTGCGCAGGTTTCATGGGGTACATCTCCGCAAATGACGTGCGATGTGACGGGTCAAATTCCCGACCCCCTAGATGAACCTGATATGAGCATTCGCCAAGCTATGGTTCATGCCCTGGAGTACATGGGGTTGCAAGGAGGTACCCAGATCCAAGCCGTGGAGCTGGACAAGATTTTCATTGGCTCGTGCACAAATGCACGACTGGAAGACCTTCGGGCAGCTGCACGCATCGTCGAGGGTCGGAAAATCTCCAAGCGCATTCGCCAAGCTTTGGTAGTGCCTGGCTCCCAGGCAGTCAAGGCGATGGCAGAGGCTGAGGGCTTGGACAAAGTCTTTAGCGATGCTGGATTCGAATGGAGAGAGCCAGGATGTTCGATGTGCCTTGGCATGAATGAGGACAGATTGTTGCCAGGTGAGCGTTGTGCTTCCACATCGAATCGTAACTTCGAAGGCCGACAAGGCCAAGGTGGAAGGACACATCTCGTCAGCCCGGTTACCGCTGCGGCAGCAGCTCTGGCGGGTCACTTTGTCGACCCTCGAACCTTATGAGCACGGAGACTTCAGAATTGAAAAATTTTGAGACGTTCAGCGGTGTAGTGGCCCCGCTTGATCGGGCCAATGTGGATACCGACGCCATCCTGCCTAAGCAGTACATGAAGCTCATCAGCAAGTATGGCTATGGAGATTATCTGTTCGATAACTGGCGTTATGAGGACGAAGGCCAGCCGGGAGATGACTGCTCCCTTCGTCCTCTCGCCAAGGACTTCGTGCTCAACAAGGCCTCGTTCAGATCCGCGCAGATACTGCTCTGCCGCGAGAACTTCGGCTGCGGTTCAAGTCGTGAGCATGCCCCTTGGGCCTTGCGTGACTTCGGAATCAAGGTCTTGATCAGCAGCAGTTTTGCGGAAATATTCCAGGGCAATTGCCTTAAAAATGGACTTCTGCCAGTCGTATTAGCCAAGTCGCGTGTTGACCAGTTGTTTGACCTGGCAGAAGCAGAATTGCCCCTCACGCTGACGGTTGATCTGCTGGGACAGCGGGTAGTGAGTTCAGATGGTGAAGTCGACATATTCGAGATCGATGCCTTCCGCAAAAAATGCCTGCTAGAAGGATTGGATGAAATCAGCGTTGCTCTGGAACACGCAAATGACGTCAGGGCTTACGAGCTACGCCGGCGGCTTAGCGAGCCTTGGCTGTTTCCTGAATAAGTGATTGAGCTTGGCTGCGATCAGCTATTCAAGCTGAGTGAGCAGCCAGCTCGGCCATCGCCCGGCTCATGGTATGACCAGCAACTGCGACCACGGGAGCGAGTCTGTCCTTCAGTTGATCCGAGGCTGCTGCCACTGGGATTACCAAGCTAATGCTGCCAATGACTCGTTTGTCATCGAAGATGGGCGCCGAGATCCCCGCCGCGCTGTGGCCTAGATCGCCTGCCGTCATAACTACTTGCTGCGATCTCAGACGACGTAGGGCCTGTTTGACCTCGGTCCAGTTCGAGCCCAAGTGGAAACGTTGGAATTCAACGGGTACATCTTCGTAGTAGGCCTTGACCTGCCGCAGGGGCAGATGGGCGAGGATGGCTTTGGACGCTGCACCTTGGTAGAGGGGCCTTGGCAGTCCGCGCTCATAGCTGATCTCTTGAGCGAAGCGAGTTTTGAATTCCTCGTGCACGCACATCACCTGCTCTCGGTAGTAGCGGCACAGAATCGCTGTGCAGCCGTCCGGCCCCGAGGAGAGCATTTCATTCATCACCGCTCTGGCGGCCTGAATCATCGGGTCGCCAGTCCTCATTTTCCTGTCCAGAGCAATGATGGCTGGGCCAAGAACATAGCGTCCAGGTGTGAATGCGCTGATGTAGCCCGCACCCGAGAGCGTACGGAAGTAGCGGTAGGTGTGGCTAGCCGACAAGCCAAGCTCGACCGCCGCCTCGTCTACAGACCAGTCATTTTTCCCATCACTACTGAAGAGCTCAAGCAAACGCATCAGGCGGTCGTGAGAGCTGCCTTTGCCTTCTTCGAGTGGTTTTTCTGGCACATCGATCTCCTGCTGCCGACTCACCGCCAACCCCTTTTCGCGTTGCTTCTGAAGTGAAAACCCGAGTGTACAAGCAAAGGCGTCACCCCGGAATACGACAAAATTATCCTAATGAAATAATTTCGTTGACACTCAGCAAAAAAAGCACAATTATCGTTTGGCGGTAAAAAATAACAAAAACCAGCCTTGGACTGCCTGCCATGAATCAGCGCGCATTACCCGTCGTGGACATTGCCCCTCTCCTTGATCACGGGCAGTGGACGCCTTTCCAGAAAAGAATCCTTCTCGCAGTGGCGCTCGTCATGATGTTCGACGGCGTGGATGCTCAGGTTCTGAGTCTGTCGCTCTCGACCATCGCCGGTGAGTGGAGTGTTGGTCGCGCCGCTTTTGCCCCAGTTCTGGGCTTCAGTTTTATCGCCATGGCACTGGGCACGGCGCTTGGTGGGTTGTTGGGTGACCGCATTGGCCGGAAATGGACCTTGGTGGCCTCGACACTGACTTTTGGTGCCATGACGATGCTCAGTGCGTTTGCCAACGATGTGACTTTTTTAGGCGTATGCCGGGTGCTGGCCTCGTTGGGAATGGGGGCCGCAATGCCAAACGTCACAGCGATGCTTGCCGAATACACGCCCTTGCATCGCCGCAGTCTCGCAATTGCGATCGGCATGAGTGCGCTTCCGTTCGGCGGCATTGTGGTCGGGCTACTGGGTTCTCAAGTTCTTCCGCTTCTTGGGTGGCGGACGTTCTTCCTAATTGCAGGCTGCGGACCAGTGCTGCTGGCATTCGTGCTAGTGCCTTGCTTGCCCGAATCACTCCGTTTCCTCGTTGCTCGCAACAGAAAACCTGAGCATTGCCGGTCCATTGTCCAGCGCCTTGGACAACCCATTGAGGCCGAAACGGTATTCGAAGACAGCCACGAAAAAGTCCAGCAACCACGCGCATCATGGGGAGCCGTTCTCACCAGTGAGTACGGTGGCGACACCCTCATCCTGGCGTGCGCGTTCTTTACAGTAATTCTCTCAAGCTACCTGATGTTCACCTGGTCTCCATCACTGTTCGTGGAGGCCGGCTACAGCGTGGGCATGGCGAGCGCGAGCATGTCCATATTCAGCTTGGGCGGATTGATTGGTGGCGTGGGTGGTGGATGGTTGTTCAGCCGCCTGGGCTCGCGCAGAACCGTGCTGCTTATGTGTGTAGGGGCTGTGGCTTGTTGCCTGACTCTGATGGCGCTCCCGCTCGGGCCAGAGGTCAATACCTTGCCAGTGGTCGCTGTTGTGCTGTTGCTGCTGGGGCTCTGCGTGCCAGGAACCCAGGCAGTGGTCTTCGTCCTTGCTGCACAAATTTTTCCCACCTCGATGCGTGCCAGTGGTGTTGGTCTGCCGGCTGCAGTCGGCCGAACTGGGGCTGTGCTCAGCGCGTTCATAGGCCCCTGGATTTTGGCCGGGTCAGGCGCACGGTTCTTCGGCTTCCTCGCCGCCATGATGGTACTGGCCTTCTTCGCGCTGCAGTTGTTCCGCCGCCATATCGCCCAGCCCAAGCTTCAGCGCAAACCCGGACTGTCCGCGGACTGATTCCTCCACAGCAAGTTAAAGGAGATACCCCATGACCACCTCTGCATTCAGGGAACTGATCGCGAGCGACAACATGACCCCCCTCTGGGAGGTGCTCAGAGGACTCACTCCGCGTGAGCCCAAGCAGGTCGATGATGTCGCCGTTTGGAGAGCTGACACCATCCGCCAGAACATGAAAATGGCCTGCGAAGTTATCTCTGCTGAGGATGCGGAGCGACGTGTGCTGGTGCTTGAAAACCCTTCACGGCGCGGCAAGTCGCAGGCCACATCCTCGTTGTACGCCGGGATCCAGATGATCCTGCCTGGCGAGGTTGCACCGAGCCACCGACATACGGCCTCTGCGCTCAGGTTAATTCTCAGTGGGCAAGGCGGCTACACCACTGTTCGTGGCGAGAAAGTCATGATGCACCCAGGGGATTTCGTGATCACCCCTACCAACGTGTTTCACGACCACGGCGCCGAAGGTGACGATCCGGTCATGTGGCTGGATGGCCTTGATGTGCCAGTGGTGCAACTTCTTAACGCCGGCTTTTCAGCTGACGATCCACAAGCCCGCCAGGCTTTGAGCCATCCAACGGGTGATGCGAGCGCTCGTTTTGCATCGGGTCTACGTCCCGTTAACGATGAGCCGTCGGGACCTGTCAGCCCGCTGTTCCACTACCCGTACACCCGAACACTCGCAGCTCTCGAACAACTTTCGCTCGCTAAGGACGTGGACGAGTGCTCGGGCATCAAGTTGATGTTCACCAATCCCACCAACGGCCTATCGCCGATTCGCTCTATGGGGGCATTCATGCAGATGTTCCCAGCGGGCTTTAGCGGTCAGCGTTTCCGCGAAACCGATGGCGCCGTTTGCTGCGTCGTGGAAGGGAGCCTGCGCGTGCAAGTTGGCGATCAAGAATTCACTGCCTGCAAGGACGATGTGTTCGTCATTCCGGGCTGGGCATGGCGCTCATTTGAAACAGACGAGCGATGCGTGCTGTTCAGCTTCTCCGATCGACCGCTGCAAGAGCATTTGGGCTTCTGGCGCAGCGAGACAAACAACCCTGATGAAGAAAACCAGGAGTAAATATGAAACTCTGCTTTTTTAACGACAATCGCCTCGGACTCGTCGAAGCCAACACCGTTTACGATGTTTCTGAAGCACTGCGTCAGCTGCCGACCTCGGGCTATCCCTATCCCCAGACCGATGCGCTGATTACCAACCTGGAGCAGCTGACGCCGGAAATTATTCGGTTGAGAGAAGGTGCATCGTCCTTCCCTTTGAACGAGGTAACACTGCTTAGCCCAGTGGCGAATCCTGGAAAAATCGTCGCAGCGCCGGTGAATTATCAAGCGCACCTGGACGAGGCGATCGCTGATCCAGCGACCTTCACACGCGCGAACGTCAGGAAGATTCAGGAAACTGGTCTTTTCCTGAAAGCGACGAGCTCGCTGATCGGCGCCGGCCAACAGGTCGTCATCGGTTTGCCCGAACGCCGTACCGATCATGAGATCGAGTTGGTAGCAGTAATTGGGAAACGCGCTAAGAATGTCAGCGCTCGTGACGCACTTTCCTACGTTGCTGGTTACAGCATCGGCCTGGATATCACTATCCGTGGTCCGGAAGAGCGAAGCCTGCGCAAGTCTCTGGACACCTACACCGTGCTTGGCCCTTGGTTGGTTACTGCAGATGAGCTGTCCGATCCTCATGCACTGGAAATGGTCCTGGACATCAACGGCGAAAAGCGACAGCACGCTAATACCCGTGACCTCATCATGGATGTAGCCGAGCTGATCGAGTTCGCTTCCCAGTACTACACCCTGGAGCCGGGTGACTTGCTGTTCACAGGCACTCCGGAGGGCGTGGCACCCATTGTTGCCGGTGATCGAATCAATGCTCGCATCGACAACATTGGCCAGTTGAGCGTTGAGGTAGTGCAGTCATGAGCCAGGCCAATCCAGTCGTTATCGTCGGTGGAGGTATCGGAGGCCTGGCGGCCGCTCTCGCTCTCTCGCAGAAAGGTATCGCATCACGTCTGATTGAGCAGGCGAATGAGTTTCGTGAAGTAGGCGCGGGCATCCAGGTAGGCCCAAATGGCTATCGTGTGCTGGAGACGCTGGGTATCGCCGATAAGGTAGCCGAGTTGGCGGTGCTGCCCGACGACCTGATCTTTATGGATGGTGTTACCGAAAAGCAGATCACTTCGATCCCAACAGGCGCCGCCTTCCGCGACCGTTTCAAGTATCCGTATTCCCTGGTCCATCGTGCCGACCTGCACAGCGTTCTGCTGGAGGCCTGCCGTGAATCTGAGTTGGTTCAATTTCAGGTAGCGACGAAGGTCATAAGCTACGAGGACACGGGGACCTCCGTGAACGTGTTCACCGATAAAGGTGAGACTTTTCAGGCTAGTGCCCTAATCGGCGCGGATGGTCTGTGGTCCAAAGTAAGGGAACGAATCGTAGGTGATGGCGCCCCAGTCGTATCCGGCCATATCGCCTACAGAGCAGTCCTGCCTATTGAGGATGTGCCGGTCGAGTTCCGCCGAAATGCCATGATTCTTTGGGGGGGACCGAAGTGCCACTTGGTTCAGTACCCACTGCGTGGCGGCAAACTGTTCAACCTGGTGGCGGTGTTCCACAGTGATAAATATGTCGAAGGGTGGAACACCGAGGGTGATCGCGATGAGTTAATCAAACGCTTCGCCGGTACCTGCCCAACGGTGCAGGCCTTGCTGTACAAAATCGACAGCTGGCGCATGTGGGTGTTGTGTGATCGTCAGCCGGTCAAGCAGTGGTGCTCGGGGCGGACCGTGCTCCTAGGTGACGCTGCTCACCCAATGTTGCAGTACCTGGCACAAGGCGCATGCATGGCCATGGAAGACGCAGTTGTACTCGCCGATGAAATGTCCAGGGCCAATGGTTGTTATGCCGGGGCCTTTGAAAAATACCAGGCTCGTCGCTATCTGCGCACCGGACGGTGCCAAGTGATGGCCCGTGTCCACGGTGACTTCTATCACGCAGAAGGAGTTGTAGCGGAGCTGCGTAATGGAATGCTTGCGAAGCGTACGGCCGAACAGGCTTACGACGGGCTGAGCTGGCTTTATGACGCGGTGATCTGAATCAAGCCTGCGGAGGTCGAACCCGACCTCCGCAGGTTGTCTTTTGAAGTTCTCGTCTTACAAAAACAATAACGAGTGAACTCATGAACGCGAGATACGCTACCTTGCTGGCAGCGCTTTGCCTTACTGAGCGCTGCATTGCCGGCGACGCGCCGGCATTTCTGTCCGAAGCCACGGCAACACTACAAACCCGAAGCTACTACTTCCAACGCAACTACTCCGATATCAGGGGTACGGAGCGCTCGAAGGCGGAAGAATGGGCTCAGGGATTCATTTTCAACTTCAAGTCGGGCTATACGCCTGGCAGCCTTGGCTTGGGCGTCGATGCTACAGCTACATTGGGCATAAAGCTGGATAGCGGACCTGGGCGCGTAGGCGTTGGATTGCTACCCGTCCAGGATGACGGCCACCCCGCCGATGAGTACAGCCGGTTAGGGCTGACATTCAAAGCCAGGTTGTCGAACACGGAATTGCGTGTCGGCGAGCTCTTCCCGGATAACCCTCTTCTCACCTTCAGCGACATACGCCTGCTGCCTCCCTCTTACCAGGGCATTTCATTAAGCAGTACAGAGTTCAAGGGGTTGAAGCTTCAAGGTGGTCACTTGAATTCCACCAGCTTGCGCAACGAGGCTGGCGACGAAAAGCTCATTGCCATGCTTGGCCACATCCCTCAACGCAATGCCAGCAGCGATGCTTTTAATTATGTTGGTGGGGATTACACGTTCAACGGCAACAGAACGACGCTGAGCGGATGGATAGGTCAGTTGGAGGACATTTATCGCCAGACGTACCTCGGGGTTGAGCATAAAGGCTCTCTGGGCTCTTGGTCATTGGCAGGCATTCTCGGGCTCTATGATGCGGTTGAAGACGGCGCCCATTTGATCGGCGATGTGGACAACCGGGCGCTTCATGGCATGGTTTCCGCAACGAAGGCAGGTCATACATTCTCGTTGGGTTACCAGCGGATGTACGGTGAAACGGCTTTCCCGCGCGTGTTCGCAAATATTGCACCGTTGAGCAATGAACTGCCCACTTACGACTTTTCGTTTACCGACGAAATCTCGTATCAGCTCAAGTACCGCTACGACTTCGTCGCAGTGGGTATCCCAGGCCTAGCGCTTACCGCGCGCTACGTGGCCGGGGGCAATGTGAAGACCGGGCGAGGCTATGAAGGGAAGGACACAGAGCGAGACCTTGATCTCTCTTACGTAGTGCAGAGCGGCTCACTTCAAGGACTGGGTATTCGCCTTCGGAACGCGGCTGCGCGCTCGAATTATCGCACTGACATAGACGAGTATCGGATCATCTTCAGCTACACCTGGGATGTGCTTTGAAGCTTCTAATGGAACAGCGCAGCACCCAGTGTCTGTTCGGTTGTGATACCGGCAGTACTCCGGCGCACTGCCGCTGCCCCGCACTGCCGACCTTGCCATGAAGGACTAATCAGAGAGAGTTCGCCGCCAGAGCAGCCATCGTGTTGCTCATTGTCTGAGCCGCAGCAGCTACTACGGGAGCCAACTGAGCTTTCACCTCATCAGATGCTAGGGCTGCTGGTACTACAAGGCTTATGCTTCCGATCACCCGTTTGTCATCGAAGATCGCCGCCGAGATGCCAGCCGCACTGTTGCCCAACTCGCCTGAAGTGATCACAGCCTGTTGCTCCCTGAGTGCTCGTAACGCCTGCTTCAATTCGGACCAGTTTGCACCTAGGTGGAAGCGCTCGAACTCCTTCGGTACTTCCTCATAGAAGGCTTTCACTTGTCGCAGAGGGAGGTGAGCAAGAATGACCTTCGATGCCGCGCCTTGGTATAGAGGCCGTGGAAGTCCGCGCTCGTAGCTAACGTCGTGCTGGAAGCGAGTGGTGAACTCCTCATGAACGCACATGACCTGGCCTTGGAAATATCGGCACAGAATTGCGATGCAGCCTGCTGGAGCAGGCACAAGCATTTCATTCATCAGTGATCGGGCCGCCTGAATCATCGGATCGCCTGTCCGCATTTTCCTATCCAGCGCGATGATTGCAGGGCCGAGTACATAGCGCCCAGGGGTGAAGGCGCTGATGTAGCCAGCGCCTGAGAGGGTGCGGAAATAACGGTATGTATGGCTAGCCGAAAGCCCTAGCTCGATGGCCGCTTCGTCTACTGACCAATCACTTTTTCCCTCTCTGCTGAAAAGTTCAAGCAGAAGCATTAAGCGATTCAGCGAGCCCGATTTTCCTTCCTCGGGCCCTCTATCTTGGGTGTCACGGGACTCATGCCGCACCGCGAATCTCCTCTAAACCTGTTGCTGGCTAGTACCAGCGGAGTGTACAGGGAAACCGCCTCTCGCCAAGAAAACAAAAACTATCCTAATGAGATAACTCTGTTGACGCGGATCAAAAAAAGCGGAATTATCGTATTGCACCAATTCTTACAAAAATCACCTTGAAGTGCGAGGTACCCACTCATGAGCCAAGCTCTGCCTGCCGACCTTAGCAGCCCCTCTCGCGAGCTAGAGAAGGCTCTGCTGCTGCCTCTCACGCTTGTCGCGATACCCGTGGCCCCTTTGCTTCTGCACAGCCCTGCCTGGCAATTGGGCGCAGCTTTGGCGAGGGCCTCCAGACAAGCGGCCCTCACAGCGGGCACCCCGCAATCCTCTGCCCTCTGGTCCTATGCGACCCGCCAAATTTTGGGTGCCATTTCGGGCGCTATACCCAGAGCGGTCTGCTGCCTTTCGCCAAGTGCTGATCGGACTAACCGGGTCACGCGCGCGTACGTAAAGAAACCTGAGCCGGCACAGGACAGCCTCGCTGAGCAGCAAGCTCAAGGTGTCTGATCTCGAACACTCCGTAGCCAAATCATCGATAGGAAGGTTGTTAGAAATGAATAAGCCGACACTGCTTCCGTACAAAATCACCGGCCAGCAATTTATCAACGGCAATTGGAGCATGGGACGCTCGGAACGTCGTCTCGACGACCGCAACCCCTATAACAATGAGCAGTTGCTCGACATGCAGCTTGGATCTGTACAGGACCTTGATGAGGCCTATCAAGGGTCGAAGCAGGCTCAGCAGCAGTGGGCGAAGGTAGCTCCTGCTGAGCGTGTCGCGCTGGTGAATGCTTTGGCTTCGGTCATGGAGTCCCGTAGCGATGAAATTATTGACTGGCTTATTCGCGAGTCAGGCAGTACCCGTGGAAAAGCAACCTTCGAGTGTTTCCATACCATTAGCATGGTTCGTGAAAGCGCCACTCTCCCGTACCAGGTGGAAGGTAAAGTCCTTACCAGCTATAAACCGGGCAAGCAAAGCTTCGTATTTCGTGAACCGCTCGGGGTCATTGGTGTCATCAGCCCCTGGAATTTCCCGCTCTATCTCAGCATGCGCTCAGTAGTGCCAGCGGTAGCACTAGGCAATACCGTAGTCTTGAAGCCAGCTAGCGATACGGCCATTACCGGAGGTCTTTTGATAGCCCACCTGTTTGAGGAAGCTGGCTTCCCGCCAGGGGTGGTAAACGTGATCGTTGGCGCCGGTTCCGAAATCGGTGATGCCTTCGTAGAACACTCCGTTCCAAGTTTGATTTCGTTTACAGGATCGACAGACATCGGCCGCAGTGTGGGGCGCATTGCTGTCGGCGGAAAATACATCAAGCGCGTAGCCCTCGAACTTGGTGGTAACGCCCCACTGGTCGTATTGGACGACGCCGACATGGAGGCCGCAGCCCATGCGGCAGTGGTGGGTCGCTTCCTGCATCAGGGCCAAGTCTGCATGAGTGTCAATCGGGTCATCGTTGATCAAAAGATCTATAACGACTTTGCCGCCCTCGTAGTGGAGCGAGTTCAGAAGCTTTCTGTGGGTGACCCTAACCTGGCTGAAACGGTGATCGGACCAGTTGTGAGCCAGAGCCAACTGACTGGTTTGCTCAACAAAATCACCCGAGCAAACCGCGATGGTCTTGAGTGCCTCCATAGCGGAGCTGCATCAGGCTTGGTTCTTCCACCACATGTTTATGGACGGGTAGCACCACATCACGAGCTGGCGTACGACGAAACATTCGGGCCGATCATGCCTTTGGTCATTTCTCAAAACGAAGAGCATGCTTTGGAGCTCTCTAACTCCAGCGAGTTCGGGCTTTCGAGCGCTGTGTTTACGCGAGACATGGATCGCGGCTTGCGCTTCGCAAGCGGTATCGTTGCAGGCATTACTCATATCAACGACATCACCATCGACGACCAGCCAAACGCGCCCTTTGGAGGGGAGAAAAACTCTGGCCTAGGTCGATTCAACGGAAGCTATGCCATCGACGAGTTCACCAGAGCTCACTGGGTAACCTGGCAGCAAGCAGGTCACAATTATCCTTTCTGAGAAGCTTTTTCTGAGAAAGCGGGGAACGGCGGCTCCGCTTTTTCGGTATCAAGAGGCAAGACCCAGCGAGAGCTCGCTAGATTGGAAAGTGAAATTAATTTCAAATAATTCGACAGGTTGCTTGAGGCAGAATTTCATTTAATCTGCTCGCACTTAATGCCGTTCAAATAAAAATAAGGCGGTTCGTGATGATGGCTAAAGTTATGCGTAGTTATGCACTTGCAGCGATAGCTGCGACTGGACTTGTTGCCTTTGATGTAAGCAAGGCGTTCGCTGTCCAGCCAACTGTTACACTTCCTACTGGTTTGAACTTAGGAGCGACAAGCTTTTATGACGGCTTTGGGGGACAGCCGGGAGACAGTGCCTGGCAGACGTATATTTCATATGCTCACAATAAAGGCATGAAAGATGGTGATGGGAAAGATATCCCTATTTTTAATGATCCAAAAATGGATGTCTATTCCGTTATCAGTCAGTACAGTTATCTGTTTAAAACAGATCAAAAGATCTTGGGTGGTCACCCTGGCGTTGATGTGATCGTGCCGATGGCCTCGCTGGATGCGAGCTTTCAAAATGCGCCACCATTTCCAGGGGTAAAACTCAAGGACAATGGATTTGGGTTGGGCGATCCAACGGTGTCGCTGTTCGTTCAGTATGACCCGATTACAATAAATGGGAATCCGTTCTTTGTTTCGCGACTGAATGCCGGCGTGACAATGCCAGTTGGAAAGTACGACAACGATAAAGATTTCAATATTGGCAACAATTTCTGGTCCATTCACACATACTGGGCGATGACATTCCTACTCAGCCCCAAGTGGTCGATTAGCCTCCGGCCTCAGTATTACTACAACTTCAAAAACAATGACCCAGCGAGCAGTCTCCCTCTCGACGAGGGTGTTGACGATACGCAAGCCGGGCAGAGTGCATCGATTAACTATAATTTTGGTTATAAAGTTAACGATTATCTCACTGTGGGCGTCAGCGGCTATTACCTGAAGCAAATTACAGACGACCAGATCAACGGGCATAGTATCTCGGATTCCAAAGAAAAAACGCTCGGTTTTGGTCCTGGTCTAGTCGTTGACTTTGATAAAGATAAGTTTTTTGTGACGGCCTATCGCGAGTCAAACGTGGAAAATAGATTTAAGGTAGAAAACTCTGTAACCCTTCGCTGGTTGCATATGTTCTAGCTTGGATAAGCGGATCGCCAACAAGTGAATGCGCAAGCATAAACAAGGTAATCGGATGCCAGAGCATTCGATTACTTTTGACGTTTACGGAGCCGAAAGCTCAGCTTCATGAGCTTCGGCATGTCTAGGCTTCAAGCTGCTATACTATTCCTGATGATTATGAAATCGAAACCTGCAGTGTTCGGCTCTCGGTTGATCGGGGATTACATGGAAAACTTGAGATCTGTCTTCGCTTACTTTCAACCCTCGTGCAGGGCAGATCAGGTTTTAAGCCAAGCTATTGTTGCACCGGTAATTCTGGAACTTGCCATTTCCAAGGTTGGTGAGAAAGAAGTTGCATGGGGGCTAGAGTTGTCTCAGCGCTCACTGGCTGTGGCTAAATCAAAGTTTTCATACCTTGATAGCTTCCCTGAGACGGAGGTTCTTAAGAGCCTTGAGCTTCTGATATTGCAACTGCTCGTCAGAATGTCGGGCCAGGATGCTGATGTCGGATTGTCTGAATCTATGCGCGCGATGGCATATAAGGCAGTGCGCATGGATGTATATTTTGAAAGCATCGTTCAAGGCATAAGAGAGATGCAGGGGCTCTGGACTAAGGAAATTTTAGATTCCTTAGACTTATCAATTGAGCGCCAGAATATCTCGCAGCTGGTTGTGATGCTGGCGCTAGTATTTGATGATGCAGTTAAAGATTTTTTTGAAGGTTGCCTGGCCGAAAAAGAGTTATTGCTGGAAGAGTCTCTTGTTTCGAAGCGAAGACTAGTGGAAGAACTTATAGAAGGCGGATCGTCTATCGGATCGGAAGTGGTCGAGGCTTTTAAGAGTAACCTAGGGGTAGATCCTGATAAATTTTACACTGCCATCATAATCTCTTCCGCTCGTGCTGCTTCTAAAGCTACCAAATATACCCAGCGGGCCATCAGTGAGCTAATTTCAAATTCTAGCTTGGTTCACTTGCCTCAGGCAGATGGAGCATGGCTTTGGATTGCAACCGGCACTCCGCCATTGAAAAATCAAATTTCCAATCTGACTACTTCTTTAAAGTCCGCGGAGGTCGGAACTTACTGCTTAGGGGAGACAGTCAGAGGCATTGAGGGCTTCAGGCGATCTCACGTACAAGCTCGTGCGTTGTTGGAGGTAGGAAAGCAGTTCTCAGTTGGTAGGGTATTACAATGGCCTACCCACGCTGCTACGGCAATTTTCATCAGGAATAAAGAGCTTACAGACTGGTTTGTACAATCTACGCTGGGAGAGTTGGCAAGCACTGATAAAAAAGTCGAGAGCTATAGAGAAACTCTCAAGAGTTATCTGCTTTCAGGAAATAGCTTACTGCATGCTGCGGAAAGTTTAGGCATTCATCGAAATACGGTTGTGTATCGACTGCAAGCTGTTGAAGATATCCTGGGCAAACCGATAAAGGAATTTGATTTTTCATTGAGCTGCGCACTGGCATTGCTTGAGCTGAAATCGCGCGACTAAACCTTTCTGGCATCTCCTGTACCTTAGTACGAATTTTTCGAAAAAATTTGTACTCGGTGTCTAATGACACGTAGGTCTGAGAGGCATAGCATCTAATAGGAGTCAGTTAAAATATCAAAACAATAACAAGATGAGGTCTTGAACATGCCTAGAAAGTGGATCGCTAAGCGCATCAATAGCCTTGATCCTACCACCGACTTTGATGAGATCTGGAAGCTGTCATCCGCCTATCGGCCCAACGATTTCATCATGAACTTGATTTACACCGTCACGTTCCCTCACTTCTTTGTGCGTGAACTCGATGCCCTGCCATTGTTTGATGAAGGCTCAGGGAAGATTCTAAGCCGTCGAGACGCGAGGGCTGACGATACGTCTTGGAAAATGCAGGTTTGGTGGAACTATGGATCATCACATGAATTAACTTTGAAAAACGTCGAGTCCATTAATAAGCTTCATGAGCATTACGCTAAAAAATTCTCAGAAAGTTTTAGCCGCAATGGCACTTATATTTATACCTTGTGTTATGAAGCTGCTGGCATGCATAGGCTTCTTCGTCGAGTAGGTTTAACTGGTTTTTCCGATAAAGAGAAGTTGGCTGCGGTTCACTACTGGACAAACATGTCTAAAGTATTTCGTAACGCAGGCACAGGCGAAGAGTTAGTCGGGTTCCCTGATTCGTTTGATGGCATCATGGAATTCATGGACAAATGGGAGGCCGAAGAGGTCCCACCTCACAAAATAGGGCCACCTGCTGCTGAAGCCATCATGAGTCAGTTTGCCGATCGCTACTTCCCGAAGATTCTGCACCCTTTGGTCTACAAGTGGATCGCGTCCCTTTATCCAGAGCACGTGCTGAAAGCCTTTTCGATAAAGCGGCCGTCAGCTGTAGGAACTGCCGTGCTAAGGAAGCTGACCGCTTGGTTCTTTTGGTTCGGTGAAAATGTCTTGCCGGACCCTCTAGACACCTTCGAGGAGCGCCGACTGAAGACCCGAAATTCTCAAACTAAGGGTTGCCCATTTTCAGCCCTGAAGGCTCGCCAGATGCAAGGCGGTTGTCCGCATCTGCGTTCCACAGACTCGGCAGGATCCGAGAGCCCGGAAGATGTTAATAGTCGGCACATCAATGATGCCGTCAAATAACAATCCAAGCACTGCTAACCTGTATGAGTAAAGAAGAGAAGCCTGCGACCGGAGTAAGTGAGATTCCGGTCGCAGCTGAGATATCGGGAAAACAATCTCACGTATTCAAGCTGCGAAACGCTGATTTACCATGCGCTGAGCCTCGGCAGTATAGAATCAACAAAAAGGCTAGGATTCGCACCAGGAGCAAATTGCTTTGTGCGGCCCGGTCTGTATTCGGGTGTAAGGGCATAGAGTCCACCGCAATTAACGATATTACTGAAGAGGCTGGTGTTTCGTTTGGTTCTTTCTATAACTATTTTTCTAGTAAGAAAGAGATTGCGCGGGCGGTGTTCATTGATGAAACATTGTTGATGTTACAAACGCTGGACTCGATTCCTCCAATGGAAGGGGGCATCGCTGAAATTCTTGATGTTAAAATTCGTCTAATCCTTCACAAAGGAGTTGCCGATCCAGTGTGGGGATGGTTTTTTATTCACTCGGCCTACAGTATTAGTGAAATGATGGACGTGGTGGGAAATCATTTGGCTCGAGACATAAGGATCGGTAAGGAGGCCAAGATCTTCCTTGTTGATGATGTTGATTCTACCGTCGATGGTATTATGGGTGGCATCCTATACTTGCTACGGAAAATTCTTGAGGGTGCTCGTTCATCAAGCGCCGTTCAAAGCTTGGTTCAGCACATTTTGGCGGGTCTTGGGGTATCTCGCGGGCCTGTGTGTTAGTATACCCGCACCTTATTCTCCGGTAGGGGTTCGCTGTTCGTAAAGTAGATTTTTCGAGCTGCCAGTGACTTTTTAGGTGTCATAACGCCCGGCTAAGGGGTCTCGGCGAGTGGTACCTTCTTCAGGACATGGATGTCTTTTTTCAGATAAGTAAAATGAGGTGGTTTAGACGCTCCTTCAGTTGACGCTAATGCCGTTCTTAAACTCAAACCTGACAAAACATAATCGTTGCTGCCGCGCCGAAATGATAAAAGCTGCCGCACCGCCGGTACTGAGTTCCAGCATTGCCACTATCTCAGCGACCAGGCTTCTCGCACGCGTTCACTCAAACGGTCCTCGCTTAGAGGACTTGGCGTAGAGGCAGGGCATCATACGCGCGGTCCTACTCTCGGTATGTCACAGAAAACTGTACGCGCGCCATGAACCCCACATTCAAAGCCGCTTGTTGATGTCCGATGCTGTGCTCCAATTTCTCAGGAGCCCATTCACCATGATGCGACCCGACGCCAAAGTCGAAAAGGTTTACCTCTATCCCAAGCCCGTCGACTTCCGAAAATCCATCGACGGGCTGGCCGTTCTAGTGGAACTTGATATCAAGGTGGCCGTGTTCGACCCGGTACTTTTCGTGTTCCTCAACAAACCACGCAATCGCGTGAAGATCCTTTATTGGGGTGTGTCACGAATGCTGGCGTCAGCCAGCGATGCTGTATCAAAGATGGGAGTAGGTCTCCCGGAGTCTGCTTGCAGGAGCCGGCTTCAAACCACCCGGTGCTGCTGCGTTCAAAAGGCGCGGTGGTGAGCGACCGTTGGAAACGGCGCCAATGATGGCGTCAGGTACGTATTGAGAAGATGAGCGAAAGCAAACCGTCCGAAGACGCATCGTTAAATATTCAAGTGCTGTCAAAACCGAGGTCGCCCAGTAGCCTCGGGATCAGTCTGGAAGATACCTGTCTACTGTCCAGATGGCAGCCGGTGTATAGGTGGCATGAGCTCAATACAGGCTTTGATATGAAACGTGAGAACCTGGCCTTTGATGCTAAGGGAAATGACAAGCGGCTACTACCGCGAGGAAGAATACCAATGCAAAGGTCCAGGGGGGAGCCATTCGTAGTAGTGATGAACCTCTTGTAATGAGAGCGGAGCGAAGGGATGGCGTTGCCCGGCTGACTCATGCCGTCAACTCGCTATGGCGAGGAGGAGCGGCATGAGCACAGCAAAGTCGTACGATATTTCCAAGTTGACAGTTTGGGAAGCTTACCAGAGTGTGAAAGCCAATCGAGGAGCCGCTGGGATAGACGAACAATCTATTGCCCAGTTTGAGCAGAAGCTGCAACGGAACCTCTACAAGCTGTGGAACCGGATGTCATCGGGTTCTTATTTACCGCCGCCGGTTCGGCAAGTGGAGATTCCGAAGCAATCAGGAGGCAAACGCAAGCTGGGTATTCCAACAGTGGCTGATCGTGTAGCTCAGACCGTCGTCAAGCTGCTTCTATCAAACAATAGGTAACCCACTGTTCTTCAAAAAGAAAAAACAGGTGCGCGGGGTCAATGGCGGCGAAGTGTCCACTCTTCTATACGTGGTCACAGCAAGCTGTGCCGACAGGGACTAACGCCGATGCCATTTGGGCCACTCTCTCATTCGGGAGCAAAGCTGCACACCAGTGCGGTCTACGGCCTCTTTCCCGCGCATTGGGAACCATAGCAAAGCATTCGGCGGCTGACCTACCCGGATCAGTCGCCGAATGCTTTTCTAGATCTCGATGTCAGTGCAGATCTAAAGTCATGCGCATCCTGTTTGCTGCGCGATAGCGCAGCCCGGAAGGGCTGGGTGATCTCTTACCTGGATGTGCAGGTAAGACTTTCCCGCGCAGGCTCTACGCGCCTTCCGGGACAGCCGTGCACGAGGAAGCATTCGACTCCCGCCCTAATGAACCGATGACTGAGGCGTTGACTTGTGGTGTGAGTAGGGCACGGCTCATAGCTGCCGGAGGACCGCTTTCCGATGCTTCAAGTCGTTAGCAACTGCCCAGAACTGAAGGGGGAAATTACCGCCAAAGCGCCGTGGTAGAAGGCTGCGCCAGTTTTAATTCTCTAGCACGTGGCGGCCAAGGTGAATTTTTACAGTCTGCGACAGTTTTACGCTTTAATTCTCGAAATTCATCCGCGATGGCTCACCCGTAGCGAGAGCTCCTCCAGAGCTGCTCTGATGGCGACCTGGTTCAGATGCAACAGCTCAAGCGTGTCAGCTGTGGTTGAGGCTTGGTCATCCATGCGCATGCTCCAGGTACGAGAATTCTTAGGGCAAATTTAGGGGCGCTTCAGGCCCGGGTAGGCGATTTGCGAAGACGAGCATAGCTGTTTTTGCTGACCTATCGAAGTCTCCGGTGCATGTCGGGCGGGTTCAAACCCCTGGCCGTCGCCAGTCAGTCTCCCTGAGCCAGGCGAACGTGGGGCAGTTTCGCGTGGTTGGCCAAGCAGCGATGGGCTTCGGTGACAACGGAGTGCAGTTTATGCTTGATCAGTTCGGCCAGGCGATCAGCTAACTCCTGAGGTAGACTCTTCACTGTCCCGGCTTCTGCACTCAGGCATGAGATGTTTTCTCGGGAAATGCCTAAGGCGTCGATGGCCCCAAGAATATAGCCTTCAAGAAACTCGCGGTTTTCAAACAAAGCGTCGCTCTCAGGGGCGTGCTGGTAATCCCAATCGACCTTGAAGCTTTTCCTGTCTTGGACTACTTCGATTTTTGGTAGCGCTGGGGACTTGGTGAGCGGGGGCATACAGGGCTCCTTGTGTTGAGGCAAAAATGGGGAACACCGGGCGCCTAACCATGCCATCCAGCGCCCGGATGAATGCATATGCATCAACGTGCATAACTGTTGAATGCCTTGTACTCCAAGGGTTGCAGCCGATTTCCGCCTAATACCCCAGCACAATCGGGGTATTTGCTGGTAGGCCGCACGGCCTTCGGCCGGGAGGGCAGACGCCTTAGAACGATCTTACGAACTCTTTCTCGATGGGGTGCCAGAGTGCGCCGCCGACATTTGCTCTTCTGACAGCGTTGCAGAGAGCCTCCGCGAGGCGCGGGTCGTTCCCGTGGGTAGCGCTTCCATTGTGGGTGATGATGACTCGAGTGCCGAAGCCGACCAAGCTATCAACAGCGTCTTGAACATATTGCGGGAGGTCCTCACTAAGGACATCTACCCACACCGTATCGCCGGGGTAAATTCTCGTGAGGGCTTCGATGGCATTGGCGAGGAGCTTTCCGTTGTCCTGGCTGTCGGGCAGGGAGGGGCATTTAATCGAGTGCACGAAGACCTGATCGTCGGCCTCGACAGTTCCCGAGAGTGAGCAGTCAAAGCCTGCTGCGATGGCTGCGTTAATTGCTGCTGTATCGCGAGAGTCGTAACCCATGTGTCCTTCTCCTTGATTTGGAGGATATCCGTCTAGTTCGGCCAGTTCGGGGAAAGCTTTAGGGGGGCTCCAAGTGCAAAGTGAGAGGGTGCAGGCGGTATACAAAGTCGTGAGGCAACCCGGAGGCCATCCTGATCTTTACCGCCTTCCTGCCACAGTTCGGTCGGCGGCTGCAGCGGGGACGCTGAGGGATCCGGTCACTCAAACAGGTGAAAATCGTCTCGGTTTTTCGGGTCAGGTGTGGCGCCGCGGCAGTTATCGGCTCGCACTGGTGGGTGATTGGGGAAGAACACCAGACCTTTGCCTCGAGAGTATGTGTAGTGGTCAACTAATCCCGGACACAGTTTTGAGTTTTTCCTCAGCTTTGGCCGGAGCCAGCCCATCGTTGAACTGATGGGGTCTTATCCAGTTGTAATGATCCATCAGGTACTGGCTAATATCTCGCTGAGCTTGCTGTCCGGTCAGGTAGCCCGTGACCGGCATCCACTCTGTTTTCAAGCTGCGAAACACCCGCTCCATCGGCGCATTATCCCAGCAGTTGCCTCGGCGGCTCATGCTCTGGCGCATGCGGTAGCGCCACAACCGCTGGCGGAACTGACGGCTACCATATTGCGATCCCTGATCGGAGTGAAATAGCAGCCCATGGGGCTTTCCACGTTGTTCGTACGCTACGTCCAGCGCCCTGATGACCAAATCTGCATCCGGTCTTTCTGACAAAGCCCAGCCCACCACGCGCCGCGCATAGAGATCGAGGACAACCGCCAGATAGTGCCATTTACCCTGCGCCCAAATGTAGGTGATGTCGCCACACCAGACCTGATTTGGCGCGTCGACATCAAACGCTCGGTTCAACACATTCGGAATGTCCGGCCGCTCCACCGTTGCTTTCTTGTAAGCGTGTGACCCTGGCTGTTTGCTGACCAGCGACAGCTCACGCATCAGGCTGCGCACCTTGAATCGTCCGATTTTCTCACCTTCATCTTGCAGCATTGACTTGATGCTGCGGCTGCCGGGTGCACCTCGACTTCGTGTGAATAGCTCATTCACTCGACTGCGCAACTTCAGGCGCTCAACGTCAGGCGTCCGCCTTTTGTGGCGATGCGCGTAATAAGTTGAGCGAGTGATTTCAAACACTTCGCACAGGAAATCAACGGGTTCATGGGCGCTAAGCTGACGAATCAGCGTATGCGCTCGAGATCTTCCGACATCAAGAGCGCGGTAGCCTTTTTTAGTATCGACTTCTCGCGCTCCAGGCGCGTGATCCGTGCTTCCAGCTCCTGGATCTTTTGCTGCTCTGGGGTCAACGCTTTGCTCGCCGGCGTGATGCCGCCGCGCTCCTGCTGAAGCTGGTTAACCCAACGGCGTAGGGCTGACTCGACCAAGCCGAGCGAGCGGGCGGCTTCGGCGTGGCTGTAGCCTTGGTCGAGCACCAGGCAGGCAGCTTCCCGCTTGAATTCAGGAGTAAAGGTACGACGTTGCTTGGTCATCAGACACCTCTCTGTGGCGAGCATTGTCGCCTAAATGGGTGTCCGGTTTCATTAGACCACTACAATGGGCGAGAGCCTGCATCGTGACGCGGCGCAGCTCGGCCCCTTTCTCGATACGTCTGATTGCGTTTGGCGAGACACCCGAGCGGAATGCCAAAGCTTCTACGCTCCAACCAAGCAGGGAACGCGCTGGTTCGCAGTGGGCGCTCTTGAAGGGCAAGGGTGGTTATTTAAAAGCAGCTCCAAGTAATCCCAAGGAGTATCAGAGCTCGGCCTTTGTGGGAATTCAAAGATGTCGGCGGTCATCGTGTTTACCTTGGGCGCTGTATCTATATACAGTATATGGTAGCCGATGTCTGCGCAAGGGCTGGGTTGTGATAGAGAGAAGATGGTACAAAAATGGTACTAGACCTGAATGGCTGCTCTGGAGGCAGCATTGTTAAAGACCCTCAGGAAGAACATTTCCAATCCATCATTGCGGTCAGAACCGGCCCGACGGAATGTTGCTGGCCATAGAGCAGCGGTTTACCTGATCAGCTCGAGGTATGGGTTGTCTGCCGGGCGCTCGCCGACAATGCCTGCTGCTCCGCGCAGGAGATAGCCCATAAGAGAGCCAGTCTTGCGGGGACCTTCCACCTTGCAGGTCCAAATATTTTGACCATTGGGCTTTTTCTGATGAACGTCCAGCTTCTCAAACTGGCGTTGGATACACCGCCAGGCGTCGCTCTCAGGATCTCTACCGGCCAGTCCGGGATGTTCGGCGGCATAGCGCTGGAAAATGCCAGGTGTCACCAAGAAGTACGTGCCTTCGACTGTGTGGATTTTGGCCTTGCTGTCGTTGACGAGTAAATGGTGGTTTTGGATTCCCTTGTGCAGCCACTCGATAAACGCCTGCCCTGAGGCATCGCTGAGTAGAGCCGTTGAGGCTTTCAGTCCTTGAACTATCGACTCATGCTCGTGCTTGACCGTCTCCTGCAACATGTCCATTAAATCATCGAGATAGGCGAAGTTCTCGTCCGGAGGCAAGCGTGCACGCTGTTCTACGTCCGAGGCCGCTTCTGGGCCAGTCGGGGCTGACTCGCTGGCTTCACTGGTTGGCATGGCATCGTCTGTCACAATCTCAACGGTTCCTTCAAAGCATTGGGGGCGCGCTTCATGGCCCCAGATGAGACTCGGTTGCAGCCGGAGGAAGGTGAAGCGGTGCTGCCACCCTTTGCCGGTGACATTTGCGCTCCATACCGCTTTGCCCTCCGGTGTCGCATCCACCAATCCATACGATTGCAGCTCATCGAACAAGGCGATGTTGGAGGAGGGGATGCCATCCACGGCCTGAGCCAGCAGGTAGGCGCGCAGTTTGTCGGTGGCGGTCTTGCTGACCAGCCATAGATGGTCTTCGGTGAGCCAGCCAGCAGCACCGGGCTGGTTGAGCTTGAACTCGTTCTTGACAAGGTGACGCAAGCCCGTGAGCAGGTGATGCTGTAGTGAGTGTTTAGGTGCCTGCAAGGCTTTGGTGGGGTTGGCACCGATGTTTTGTGCGGTGGAAACCCGGTCAGCTTGCAGCACCAGTTCCCCGAGGGTGCCGGCATGCTCGTAGTGGTTGGCCAGCAGGAAGAGCAGATGGCCCCACAAGGTTGGATAGTGGCTCAGCCAGTCGAGCTGAAGAGGCGTCAAAATATGCGTGTACAGCAGCCCCGTAGCGGCGCCGTGAAGCTTGTAGTCGCGACCGGTCACGTAGCGAAAGCGGTAGGGCTGGTTCAAAGGGCCGTGCCAGGGGTGCCACACCTCGCCACTCTGATACTCCACTTGAAGGTCGACGGCAATCTTGCCAATGTCGTGGAGCAGGGCGCCGTAGGCAATCGCCGCGCTCCAAGCGTCGGCCTGTGCGGCCTGGTCTTCCGGTGCGGCGCCGCTGGGAAGCAGGTACGACTGGCGCAGCTTTAGGCTGCAGGCCACCAGTTCCAGTCCATGGTCCAGCATGCCGCCCGGATAGGCATGATGGTGGCTTTCGCTGGCGGGGAGTTGCTGTACATAGCTGGCATAACGGCGGATCGGCTCGAGGTAGAGTTGATCGAACTGCGGCTCGGAGAGCGCCGTGTACTGCCAGATGCGCTCGAGCAGCTTTTTCCGGTGCTCGGCACAGAGCAGGGATTCAGAGGATAGCGGGAGGAGGAAGCCCTTGGGAGCTGGAGCGAGCGTGGGCTCTGCGGCACCCCCTTTTTGATGTTTAAACCACCAGCGCTTCATTGTGTTACCTGCTTTGCATTCAGAAGGTCCTTTTGCCTTTTCGGATAGGCCTCTTACCCTTGTGCCCCCTTCCATTGCCGCCGTTACCCTTTAACCCCCCTTGGGCCTTTTTGCGAACGCGAAAATACGAAGCCTGGCGCATCGGGTTACGTGCTGGATTGGAATGGCCTGTCCTTTTCTCGGGGGGTAGACTGTCTGGCATCATTTTTAGGGCAGGTGGCCTGATGACGTTGAGCGATGCCGTTTTGATCGTGCTACTGGCGGATCGAATTCATGGTACGGATGCTGCCATTCGATCAGCAGCCAAGCGCTGTGCGAAAAAGCTGCCACGCAGTCAGCGTGATATGTTGTTCAAGATTGGCAACAGCCCCGCCCCTCGGGAACTAGTAGGTCACCTTTGCCAGTTCTTGCCGGACTGAGTAGTCACATACATATGTGTAAATTCCGAAGAATGAAAAGTTATCCGAAGGGAGAATTAAAGCTCGGCTAGTAGTTGTGTCTCAGGTACTATCACCTCACATGCCTCAACCTTAGGAAAAATTGCACATGTCCAAACTTGCCGAATTCAAAGCACTGGAAGCGCAACTGGCTGCGCAACTTCAACAGCTGGACGCGATGAAAAATGACTCTGGCTTGAAGCAGGAAATCGAGTTTGAACAAAAGCTCAAAGCCTTGCTGGAAGAGTACGGCATGAACTTGCGTCAGGTGATCACCATTCTGGACCCGTCCAAGGGCGTGAGCGTGACTGCAGTCAGCTCCTCTACTGGCGTTCAGCGCAAGCCGCGTGAAGTCAAGCGCTACAAGAATCCACACAGCGGTGAAGTCGTCGAAACCAAGGGCGGCAACCACAAGATCCTCAAGCAGTGGAAGCAGGAGCACGGTTCGGACACTGTCGAGGGCTGGCTGCAGTAATCGACTGCTCAGACTCAGCAGCGGATGCCCGACAACGGGCAAAATAAAGGCCCCGATCATGGGGCCTTTTTGCTGAAAGTGTCACGCTGTTAGTCGTTCAGTCGTTTCAGTGGCCTGATCGGACTGTAGCGCCAGCAGGTATTCGGACGCCTCACGGGCCTGGCCGCTGGCGCGGAAAATCGCCCGCTTGTCTTCCTTGAGGATTTTCAGCCAGGAGGCCAGGTACTCCTCGTGACGCAGCTCACCCTGGGTGCCGGTCAGCGCGCAGAGAAATGCAGCGCCCATCTCCGCAACCAACTCCTCGAATGCGTACGCTGCGGATCCGAACGCGTGTCCGCCAGTGATGCCTTCGCGGTTCAGACGCGAACGGTGACCCGACCAGTGTGTCAGTTCATGCAGAGCCGTCGCATAGTAGCTGCCGACGTCCTCGAACTGAGCCTTGGTGGGCAACTGGATGAGATCACGCACTGGCTGATAAAAGGCGTCATCGCCATAGCGATGCTCGATTCGGGCTCCACTGGCGACCAGCAGTTGCTCGGCGGGGGCATGATCGATGAAGGCCGCTTGTCCGTCGTTTTCGTCGCCACTTGGCTCTTCGTCAGGCAAGTCCTCGGTCTGCTCGATGTTGAACAGGCAATGCGTCCGTAGAAGCGCGAACTGCACCATCTTGATGTTGCCTTGCTCATCACGAACGACCTGACCGTCCTCGTCGTGCGCTTCCTTGCTCATGGGTTTGTACAGCACCGCGAGGGTCGATTGCTCGCCCTTGCGTACATGGCCACCGGCCTTGCGCGCCTGGTTGAAGGTGAGCCAACGATCCTCGCGGAAACCGCGCAGACGGGCCTCGGCCCACAACAGCGGAATGTTGATGCCAGCGTAAGGGCGCCGAGTGATGGCGTTGATGGGAAAAGGCGAGTCAGCATGCAAGCCTGTGGTGGTCCAGGGTTTGATCCAAGGGATCACACCCTGATTCAGGGCGCTGACGACCTTGTTGGTGACGTCCAGGTAGATATCGGACATGACGTTCTCCGTTGTGAAGGGGGAACGCCGCCCGACCGGGAAGTGTTCCCGGTTGGGGTGAAAGGGGCAGTGGATGGGCTGGAGGGGTCAGAGAGCGGCGATGTCTACCGTGATCTCATCGGCCAGCCGGATGAATAGGAAAGCCGGGCCGCTGCGTGGTGTGATGCGAGCCAGCTGTAACCGTGGTGGGACGGACGCAGGTGATGTGTTTCCGCGCTGCGGGGAGTGGCACTTCAGCTCGACCGGGCACTGCACAGTACGGGGTGCTGAGGTCAGGACGCTGTCGAGCAGGGCCGTCAAGCGCTGTGCTGATTGCCTGGCGGAGTCGTTGTCTGTGGCGGCTCCAACGAACTGTCGCCATACGCCTGGGCTCAGTACCACGGCGGTGGAGAAGGGGGTGATCCTGGACATTGGAACCTCCGGGCAGCGGATTCCGCGATCCCGCAGCAGGGCGCCAGCGTGGATCTGCTCGCTACGCAGCGAGCAGGGAGCGTGCATGTATTAAAACGCCCTCGGAGGGGAGGTCAATCTCCAATCCGCAACCCACATGGGTGCGTCTGTCCAGAGCGTTCCAAGGAGGAAAATCGACCTCAAATGCCTGACCAACGGCACTCTTCAATCCTCCGCAATGTGGTGCGAAATACATCCAAAAAAGGCCCCGTTGCGAGGGGCTTCTGGACGCGGGTAAAGCCTGCAGCAGCCTTCAAGATTTTCTCTCAGGGTTAACCTCGGCGGCCAAGTACACGTGGGTGGATGTGACTTCAACCACCAGTGATCCCGCTGTCCCGCGAAGACTGGCCAGGACAGGATCATCGATGTCGAAGTACTCGGCGAAATCATCGCCACCAAATTCGTCTCGAGCGCGATTCCACCAGGAATCGAAGTCGTCGACGTCAGGGTTGCAGCCGGTGGCGTAGGCCACGCGTTTGCGGCCGCCCCCATCCGGTTTGTTCTCGCCGACCTCCGACATGAGATAGACACCGTAGTCCTTGACCAAAATGACCCGGCAGCCATTGATACCGGCCTCGGCCAACACGGCATGAAGTTCAGAGCCTGTGAAACGCAGCATGGTGAGATCCTCCAGAGGGTGCGGAGGAATGCCACCCGTGCGGGGAAATTCCCAGCACTGGAATGGATTGAGTAAGGTCGAGTCAGAGACGTAGGCTCGGTGAGCCAGAGGATTAGAGAGCGTTCATCACCGTGGGAGCGGTAACCATGCGAGCTGCCGAACGCGAATCGCATTTGGGGATAACCATCACCGGAGTGACGTAGCCTTGAAGGTTAAGGCTACCTGGGATGCTGGAAAACCAGCGATTGCACTTCTTAAATAGCAAGCGGGTAGGCCGCGGTCAACGGTAAGTCAGATGCATAATCAGGCTTCGCGTCCACATCGTTCCATGATGCTGTTTTAGTCTGGTCCCAAATGATGAGCGGTACTGCTCGCAGGTGTGAAAGGAGTAGACTTGAGTCTTGGATCCAACGAGCTATACGCCGGTGGAGGTGCAATATGAATTGCCATATCCGTTCTCATTCATTTTCGGGTCGTCTGGGATCTAGTCTAGGCACAGCTTGGCGGAATTTAATCCTCAAGGTGACTAGCTCTGAGAGGCTGGCAAAAAGCCCCCGTAGAAAAGTTTTGGAGACGGTGGCCGGCAAGCTACTTTGCTTATTTGGTCTTATTGCTGTAGCTACCGCTTTCGCTTTGCTGATCATCACCAATCTGGCAGTTGCTGTAATACGCAGCTGGTGGGGGGGCGTCGAACCTGTGGCGAGTCGAGAAGAACCAACCCCAGACTATTTGGGCGCGGATCTCTATATTGGCGATTACGATAGTAACGGTCATTACATAGGTGACTGCAAATCATCTGATTGATTTCTTTCCGGCATTGGTCAGTTGGGCTGTGCCTTTGCTTGCGGCGTCGCTCGCAGCCCTACCGCCATTTGCCAGCATGCTCTGTATTCCGTTCCCCACGGAGTACCCTGCCCAACTCATTGCGCCGACGAACAATGCCGGCAAGACAATGAACATCGCACCCATTACGTACTCGATCACCTGCGCGTTGACTGTCCCATCCATGAACCCTGCAGTAGGTAATGACAACAGCGCCTGATCCGTGGTCGAGACTTGGTGGTACAGCGTGTCCAGCATGCTCGAGTCGATCCAGCGTGCGAGCTCCCACCAGAATGTCAGCATGTGCAGCGTGAACAGCGCGAAGGTGATCGTCATCAGCGCCTTGAGCTGATAGGTGCTGATCAGCAGCACCAGTGGCAGGCTGATGATCGTGCCCATGATTAAAAAAGCCTGAACCATCGGCAATGCAGCGCGCAGTGCATTCATCGCCGGGAAATTGCTGAATGAACCCAGGGCCAGGCCGGTGTTGGTGGCGAGGTTATTAAGCCCTTGCGTCAATGAGCCGCCTCGGGCACTGCTGCCATAGTCCTGGAATACTTGCCCAGGCGCCATGCTCAACGACTGCTGCCGCGGACTCACCAGTTCACGCAGGGTGGCGTCTTCGATTTCGGTGGAGGTCCGCCCGGTCAGCCAACCGCGCAGTTGGGTGAGCAGGTTTGTATCGACCTCGGCAACCAGGCGATCACGCAACCCGACCGTGGCATCGCTCCACCATTGCTTGCAGGTAGGGAAGCCCGCGCCGTTGTCCAACCGGGGCAGCGAGGTATCCCGCGTCTCGTCGTACGGCCAAGCGACTCGGGGGGTGTGCGAGCGATCCGTGTCGTAATAGCCCGGCGTGTTGAGCAAATACGTCGAGCCGATCCAGGACGCATCGTAGCTCTGCGATTCGTCCAGCTCGGGGCGATTGGTAAACAGCCGCGAGCGCGAAAAGCCGTAGCAGTCGCGGGTGAAGTCGGCGACTTCCTGCAGCAGCACCTGGTCGTTGATCCGCGAGCTGTCGATCTCCATGCGCATCGCGCGGATGTCGGGTGCACACGGGATAGACGCAGTCGCAGCGGCGGTGATGCCCTTGCTCATGGCATGCACCAGATACCACCATACCGGCACATTCGCTGACTTCTCGCCGATGGTGTTGAACGTCGTGCCCCAGGCCGTGTCGGCGGGCTTGGCCATCGACACACCACAGCGCTGGCTAGCCGCATCATCGAAGGTCACCGAGGACAGGTTCAACGGGAAGAACGGCATGCAGCCAAACAGGATGACCACGTAGCTCATCCACAGGCGGTTCTCGACTCGTGGAATCGACAGTAAGCCCTTGTTGCCCTCGTCGGCACCCTGTTGGCGGGCCGACAGCCATTCTTGCAGGATGATCGCGCCAAACGGCGCGGCGAATAGACCCGTGTCTGCCAGCGTGTTCCAGATACCGTTGTTGATGATCCAGGCGAGCAGCGACAGGTAGTACTCAAGGTAGCTGTTGGTGCTCATGTTCATGGTTGCACCTCACACGCGCGACAGTTCGACCAGGATGATCGAGCCGAAACCGATCAGCCCCAGGTGCTTGAGCCGTTGCTGCTCCTCGGGCGCTGACCGCAAGCGCAGCCCCGCGGACCAGCCGGCGAAGATCAGGGTGTACAGCAGGGCGCGCCAGTAGGCGAAATAGGGTGACGTCAGCCGGGCTGGTTCGAACCCATCAAGCTGGGCGTCGGTCAGGTGCAGCGCCATCCAGGCAATCAGCAACATGGCCACAATGGCGCCGAAGATCAGCAGGACCTGGATGACCGTGGTCCTCCAAGAAAACGGCATCATGGTGCACTTCTCCCCTGGTCCGCCCGGCGCAGGCGGTCCGGCTGCGGGTCGCGCTGATCGATGCTACGCGAGGCGTCGGCGCCGCCGGCGTGGCGATCAAGGACCAAGCTGACGGTGTTGGTGGCCAGCAACTGGCGTACCTGCAGTTCCGTTTGCAGCAGGCGGATCTCGCGCTCCAGCGTTTCGCCATTGCTGTCGAGGGCGGTGGTGGCGGGCTGCGCCGATGCCACATTGGGCTCACGGCTGCCGGCCAGCAACGTACGCTGCAGCAGCATCGCCTTGTAGATCACACTCGACAGCGCGGTCTCACTGGCCAAGCGCCGGGCCAGCAGGTTCTGGTCAGGGTCGTCGCGCAGACCCTCGATGACCCCGCGCGAGACTGGCAGCAAAGGGCTGGAGACTTTGCCAAGGTTTTCCGGTGTAGGCTGCTCAGCGCCCGACAGCATGCGCTCAAGACCTTCAAGGTGCTGCGTGTAGGTTTCCTGGATCAGCGGCGTGAGACCTGCACCCGCGCTCACGCGCAACGTCTCGCAGTCGTCGCAGGTCTCTACCTCGGTTTCTCCGAGCACCCGAGTAGCCCATTCGGAAGCCTCCTCGGGGGTCGACCAGGCTTGGCAGATCGCGCCAGTCTGGCATCCCGAGCCGATGGCCGAGGTGTCCTCGACCGAGCGGTTGTGCAGCAGGTTATAGCCCGCCTTGACCACGTCCGAGGTCACCCGAATGGGCGCCTGGCCATGGCCGCCAGCTTTCTGCCCACCGACCCAACTGACGCCGTTGTTGCCATTGTTCGATTCGGTGTTTTTCACCGCCACCACGGCATCCCCGTCGGACTGCTCCAGGTTGTGCTGCATTTCCTGGTTCTGTGCCAGCGCTCCCCAACCGGCTTGGTCCACCTTGTCCGCCATTCTGGCCGCCATCGCCTGGCAGGTGAGCTTTGAACGGTCAAAGTCGATGCGCCCTTGCAGCACGCCATTGCTCAGGAGTTCATACAGCCCAGGGTTAGCGCGCTGGATGATCATCGCCGGCAGCGACATCACCGCCTGGGTGGCGTTCTGGATGACATTGCCCATGATCTGCTGGAAACCCTGCGTGGCACCGTTGAGCTGATTCTGCAGGGTGTTGGACAGGTTCATGTTTCCGCACATCATGTTCGCACGCCAGGACAGGCCCACGCCGAGCCCGCTGGGTCGGTAGAGCGAGGAGGGCGCGCCCGCCGCCGATCCGCCGCCGATGGTGTACATCACGCGGTCGTCCAACACCTGGGCCTGATCCCCAAGGTGGTAGCCGTTCTCGGCGGCATGGCCGGCGGCGCAAACGAGGAAACATGCCAACCCGAGCGTAAGGGCGTTCATCATCGGCCTCCATCGAAGTCGATGCTGAACAGAAAGGTCTGGCCCATGCGCTGGCAGCAGCGGTAGGGCCGCCACAGCGACCAGGCATAGGCGCCATCGGCACTCTGGATGGTCGGGCTGGGGAAGATGGCGCAGGTGTTCTGAATAACTGGTGCGAGCAACTGCCAGCGATGGTTGTTGACGTTGTTCTCCATCACCGGCTGCGGCGGCCAATAGCCCGGCGAGGGCGTTGGCTGCAGCGGTAGATAGACATGCGGTTGGCCGACGCGCGTGATGAAATCACTGGCCCGTTGCGCCATCACGGCGGAGGCTTTGAAGTCGTCGGGCTGTACCAGAAAACCCTGCCGTGGGTAGACGCTGCCCCACATGTTGCCGAGGGCCTGGCTACCAATCTCGCGCATGCCCGGAATGAGCGCCTGCGGGTAGACGGACTCGGGGATGGCTTGGCGCCAGGCCAGCGGATCGAGTGTGCTGAGGTAGTAGGGCGCAAGCGGCACCGCCCCGCTCGGACACGCATAGCCGAAGCTGTGGGCCAGGGCTGTCAACGCAGCGCCGCCGGGATGCCCGATGCCGTCGACATTCTTGAACCGGGCCAGGTTGTTGCGCTGTGGCGAAGGCGTGATCAGGTTGCCCCCGCCTTGCGACGCGGGCGTCGGCACCGACAATGCGGACATCTCGTCCCAAGGATTGCCGCCGGTGGCGGAATAGCTTGATACCACCAACTCGGGGATGAAGTGCCGGACTTTGGGCGAGGTCCTCACTGTGCAGCCGAACGGCGTGCAGAGCAGCCAGTAGCAGATCCCGACGATTCGGTACTCCAGACACTGCAGCGACGTGACGGAGGCAATGATGGCGGGGGTGGTCAGCGCCAGACACTGCTCGGCAGCCACGAGCAAAACGATCGCTATGAACGCACGGCCACGATCAGTCTTCTTGGGCTGTGGTGCTCTGCATGGGGGCGTGACGGTCACGTTCATGGGCAGCGCTCGGCAGGTGGCAGCGGTGTGCATCCATGCGCCAAGCTGCAGCATCCCCGATCAGGCAAAAGAGCGAGACGAACAAACCGAGGCCGGGGTGATCGGTTTCGTCAGTCGCTCAACTGAAGGCTGCGAATAGTGCGAAAATATCAATGGAGTACAAATGTACTTCTGTCGATTTTCATAGAGGGAAAGGGCGTCGAACTACGCTGGTACTGAGGTGTTCACGACATGCCGCGCAGGCGATCGATCTCCGCGGCGACCTGCAGGGCGGCGTCCAGCTCGGACTGCTGATGCTCCTCCATCAGCCGCCAGCGCTGGGCTTTTTCCTCGGGTTCAGTCATGGCTAGGGCGAGGTACAAACTCGGTGGTACCGCCCGAAACAGCGTCTCCAGCTGCTTCGACAGCACTACGCCCTCGGTGTACTTGCCCGAGGCTTTGCTCGCAGACAGCAGCAGCGCTTTTTGCGCCGGCGTGAGCTTCTTGAAGCGCGCAATCTCTTCAATCTCCGCTGGCGGCATGTTCAGACAGATCCACCACTCGATCATGTTGAGCATGGTCTGTGCTGTATCGGGGAAGTCGGCCAGGTTTTGCGTTGCCAACCAGAACCAGGCGCCTAGCTTGCGCCACATCTTGGTGCCCTTGACCACAAAGGGCGCCAGCAGCGGATTCTTGGTGATGATGTGGCCTTCGTCGGTCACCATGATGATCGGGCGACCGAGGTACTGGTCGCGTTCGGCGAGGTTGTTCACCGTGTTCATCAGGCTGATGTAGCTGATCGACATCTGCGCTTCATAGCCCTCACGGGCATAAGTGGCGAGGTCGACGATCGTGACATCGCTTTCCGGCCAGGGTGTGCCCGGCCGATCAAACAACGCGCCTTCGAAGCCCTGGCAGAACAGGTCGATGGACTCGGCCATTTCCTGGGCCCGCTCGCGACGCTTGTCGGGCAGATGGGCGTCGCTGGCGACCGCGCGAAGGGCATCACGAACATGGCACGTCATGACCTGCTGATTGTTGGCCGCACAGTGCCTGGCGGCATCGAGGATGCACTCACGGATCAGGCTGCGGTCTGCCCGGGTCAGTCGCGCTTCTTCCTTGGCTTCGCCGCCAGTGATCATCAGGCGGGCGGTGATCTCCAGCTCGCCCAGCACGTCGCGTTGCTCGTCACTGTCCGACGCAATCTCATCCAGATTCTCGGTCGACAGGCTGGCGACCTGGTCGGGGTGTTCGATCAGCCGCCGGGCATCGGCGAAAGGCGCCAGGCTCAAGCCGCTGCCCGGTTTGAGCTGGACCTTGTTGACGCTCAGCCCGAGGGTAGCGAAGTAGTCGCCCTGCAGGCCGAAGGAATTGCCGGCTTCGACGATAAACAGCCGGGGCCGGTACACGGCCATGACCTGCATCAGGATCGACACCAGGGTGGCCGACTTGCCAGCCCCGGTCGGGCCGAACAACAGCAGGTGGCCATTCATGGAACGGTCGAGGCGTGACAGCGGATCGAACGACAGCGGCGCGCCACCTCGGTTGAAAAAGGTGATGCCCGGATTGCCGGTACCGATGCTGCGTCCCCACAGGGGGAGCAGGTTGGCGACATGCTGGGCAAACAACAACCGGGTGTACCAGTTGCGCGTATCGCGGGCGGGGTTGTAGACCATCGGCAACCAGCGCAGGTAGCTGTTGCATGCGGCGACTTCATCGCCCTCGCGGACCGGTTGCAGGCCGGCACCGAGCAGCACATTGGCGGCCTGGATCGAGCGCTGGCGCAGTTCCTGTTCATCGGCGCCGCGCAGGTACAAGGCCAAGGTGCCGCGGTACAGCTTGTGCTGGCGGCCGATCAGCGCACGGGCCTCTTCCACGTCCTGGCGGGTCTGGGTCGAGGCGAGGTTTTCGCCGATGGCTTTGCGCGCCAGGCGATTGAGCTGCTCCTCGAGCACATCTTGGGGCGTGATCACCAAGGTCAGGCTCATGACGGCCTGCTCCGGCAATTGGTCAAACAACGCGTTGAGCGCCTCGCCTTTGCGGGTCTCGCCGGTCAGCTGGCCGATGTGGGGTGGCCTGCGCAGTTTGTCGACCACCATCACCGCGTGCGGCTGGTGATCGAAGTACCACAGCCCCTGCTCGCTGTCCGAGCGCGGCTCATGGAAGAACAGTCGCTCGGCAAAGTCGTGGTCGAACGGCAGCGACAGGCCATCGCCGTCATCTGACTCCGGGTAGGGCACACGTCGATAGAACGCCGCCGCTGATTCGCCGGTGAGGGTAGGGGCCGGGTTGAACCAGGGCAGCAGCCAGGCGTAGAAGTCACGCCCGGTCAGTCGGCGAGGATTGACCCCGCAGGCCTGCAACGAGGCCATCAGGCGGTCAGAGGTCCTTCTCAGCAACTGAGCGGGGTTTTGCCCTTCGTCGTCGGCCTGGTCACCGAGCCAGCGATAGACCACCAGCCGAATCCGCCGATTGCTGCCGCGCCAAGGCAGGTGTGAGACGACATGGTCGTCGAACAAACCACCCGGCTTGGCGATGGCATCCAGGTGGCGCTGCATCGATGTGAGGAAGGCCTGGGTGAACGGCGTGCCTGTTGCCCGCGGCGCGACGTACTGCTCCAGGCGCTCCAGGTACGGGGAAAAGTCGCTGTCGTCCTGACAGAAAAACTGCACCACCCAAGGCGCCTGGTCGAGCTCGTCGAAGCTGTCCTGCAGCGCATCTTCCAGGGCGTCCCGCGCTGCCATCAGCCATTCGGGCTCACGGCCTTCGGTCCCGATCGGCTGCAACTCGAACACGGCGCCCACCGACCGGTTGTCGTCAAGCAGAAAGCACTGCTCTTCCTCGAGGTATTCGACCCAGGGCAAGTGGTCGGTGAAGCTGGGGTTGTGCGCATACTGGGCGGCCTCATCCGCGCGCGTTGCTCGCCGACGCTGCGCCGCGCGCCAGGGCTGCCAGCGTGGCGGGGCGCGATCTGTGTCATCGTCCATCACAGATCGTCCAGGCGTTCGCCGGGCAGCGCGTACTGGACCTTCTCGTACAGCGGGAACACGGTCGAGTAACCGGGCACCGGTGTCTGCTGGGTACCGGCCAAGTGCGGGTACACGTACATGACCAGGTCAGGGTTGGGCAGGCGCGGGAACTGCGCGCGGATCTCGTTGGCGGCTGTGCGGGTGTAGGTGCTCTGGTCCTTGATCAGACGCTCGGGATCGAGCACCGGCCGGCGCAGCTCACTGCGGGCTTCCTGCAACTGCTGCTGGGTGCCGACCGAGCCGCCGCTGTTCCAGATATCCAGCATGGTTTGCTCGCTGTGGGGCAACATTTCGTCCTTGCTGGTGGTGCAGCCCGCCAGGTGCAGGCAAAGCAGCAGGCTAATCCAGGTCCAGTACCGAAACGGATGGGTTTTCATGGTTCACTCTCCGGCCTTTAGGTTCGTAGTCGATGCTGATTTCGTGATCCAGGTGCAACGCCACTTTGGCCCCCGGTGGCACGTAGATGGCGGCAAAGGCTTCGCCGTAGAGTTTGTTGATCCAGTCACGGATGTCGCCGATGCCACCGCTGATGACCGAGTTCAGCGCGCTGTTACCGCTGTTCTGGGCCAGCCCCAGGCTGCCGCTGGCCGAGTTGATGAATGAGGTATTGGTCTGTTCGCTGCCCAGCGCTGCAGCGAAGCCGGCGCCGGCTGCGGTGATCAGGCTCTGGCTGCCCAGGTACTGTTGGGCGTTGGAGCGACGTTCACCGGCGATGCAGGGAATGCCGTAAGGGTCGGAGATGTAGCCCAGGCTGCCGCGGATTTTCTCGATGTCCGAGGTCTGGGTGCTGCTGCGGTTTCGGCTGACCACCTTCTGCGGCTGTGGCACTGTGCGGACAGTACCGTCGCTGAAGACAAAGGTGATCGACTCAACCTGGCCGCGCACGCAGGACAAGGTCCAGTCTCCGGCTGCGGTCCCGCTCATGACCGCACCGACCACGTTCGGCAGGTCGATGCCGTTGGCGGTAAGGTTGTCCGGTCCCACCAGCACCTTGAACGGGTAGGGATCGTTCACCGTGCCGTCTACCGGTACGCGACCAATCAGGGCCGTCATGGCGATCGAGCCCATCAGGGTCGAGTTCTCCGGGATGGTGTAGACCGGCATGGCACCCTCGGCGCGATCCTGAGTGCTCTCCAGGTCGCGCTCGCCTTTGGCTACGGCACGTAGATGATCCTGACCGCGGTCGATCGCGTTGTTGTCCAGGCCATGCAGATCCTTGAACTTCGACGTCAGCGCCGTCAACGGGCCCTCGGCTTTGCTCGCTACTTCCTGGTTGGGTCGCGCATTCGACGGCTCGATCCATTGCACCGCATCCGCCGGCGGTTGGGCCCCAGAGAATTGTTGCTCGTCACCCGGCTCGAGACCGAAGCCCACCGGCACGTCGGACTTCGTGGTGGTGGGCTTGCTGGTGAGCTGGTCCTTGAGCCGGGACAGCAAACCCTGGGTCTCGCGGTGCTGTTGCTCGGCCTTCTGCCGGGCATCGTTGGCCTGCTGGCGTTGCTCGGAGACCTGCTGGGTGACACTGCTCAACGTGTTCTGGATTCGGCTGTCGATGTTGCCCTCACGCGTGCGCAGCCGATTGTTCTCGGTCTGCAGCGTCTCGTTGTCTTTCTTCAGCGACAGCATCTCGCTGCGCATCGCCTTGACCTGGCCGATCAACGTGGCCACGGTGTCGTGCGGCGTGTCGCCGGCGATGCCGAGGGCCTTGGCCTGATCCGGGCTGAGGGTGGTGTTCTCGGGGTCATGGACAGGCCGAGCGTTCGGTGCAGTCACCCAGGATTTGCCGATAATCAGCAAAATCCCCAGCAGAACGCCAGGTACCAGCCATTTCAGCAAGCCGTTAGCTTTCATGATCGGCGGCCTCCGGCGCTAGAGGTGGCAGCAGCAGCGCGTGCTTCAGGTCGCCGCCCCGGGTGACCAGGTACGCCACGGTGGTGTCTTCGGGCGTACCAGCGCGGCCAAGGTACTCGTGCTGGAAGGTGGCGGCGTACAGCGTGGCCTGCAGGTGACGCGGGTCCAGCGTGACCTTGGCCGGCCCACGGTTGACGATCTTCACCGCCGTCACCCAATACTCACCCAGCCGCCAGGCTGCGAGTCCCTTGATGGCCACATGCTCGGTCGGTAGCAGTGTGCTGAATCCAGAGGAGTCGCCTAGCGGGACCCGACGCACACTAGGCAAGGGTGCCACGGTGCGCAGCGGCGCATACAGGTTCTGCGCCGCATAGCGAGTCAGCACAACCGGTACTGGCGTCGCTGCAGGCGCTGTGTCTTTCGCGGTGTCCACGTCCGTAGCCTGTGCCTGGGCAACGATCTTAACCGGCTCAAGCGCCTCGTTACCTTCGAGTGCTTCGACGTCGACCAGGATGATGTCCCCCGACTTCACCGACTGCAGTTGCAGTCGAGTAGGGGGGGTGGCTTCCGACGCACGCAGGTACACCGTTCCACCGACCGACTGCACGCGCAGCTTGCTGGTGGTCGCGCTGGGCAGCCCGACGCGGAAATCCTCATCCAGCATCAGGATACGTTCCTGGCCCACCGTCAGCGGCACGGCCAGCGGCAGGCGGTCCCAGTACTTGACCTCGACGGCAGCTACGGCGGAACACCAGCCGGCGACCAAGACCAGAATCAGGATTAAGACACGCATCATCACGCACCTCCCGGCAGCGTCAGCTTCTGCGGTGTGCCTTCGTAACAGTCCAGGGCCAGGCCCCACTTGTTGTGCTCGGGATCGACGTCGAAGCGCACCACGCGCAGCGGGTAGCGCACCACCACGCGCTTCACCGGCTCAGCGGCGTAGTACTCGTCGGCATTGAGGTCGAGCTTGACCAGCCAGCTGTGCTTATCCAGCTGCTTTACCCGCAGGTCGGGATCGTTGCTGTAACCGCGGCCCAGCACTTCGTACACGCCGCGCACGCGGCCGCGCAGTTCGCCTGCGGCCTTGCGGTACTCGAAGTCGCCGTCGAAGAAGGTCTTGCACGCTGGTGTCAGGTAGGGCTGCAAGGCGAAGATGGCGCGGTGGTAGTCGACCTCGCCGTCGGTGGGCCAACGGTTGAGCTGGCCGAAGATGTACAGGGCGAAGGCGTAGATGTTTTCCGGCGGCACGTCCCACCATTTGCGGGTGCTACCGGAACGTAGGTCGGGTGGCACGTGAATGGTCAGTTCGGAGGGGGCGGACTGCCAGCCGTACCACAGTCCGGCGCACAGCAGTGCCAGGGTCACCACGGCCAGGCGCAGGCTGAGGATATGCGCCTGCTGCGCATCTACCTTGTTGCGAAAACGGCTCATGGCGTGGCCCTCACACGTCCGCGTGTACGGCGCACGGTCCACGGGCCGGAGTGCAGGATCAACTGGTGAGTACCGATGCCCCAGTGCACCGCCAGCTGCCACTGCAGGCGCCGGTACAACCAGGTTTCGGGGCGGGCGCGTTTGGCCCGGCGCAGCAGTTTGCCGCCGCCGAGCAGCACCAACGCCATGCTCAAGAACAGGCAGGTGGGGAGCGTGGCGATGGAGGCGGTGGCCACCGCCAGTGGTCCGCCGAGGACCACACCCAGCACGGCACCGACGATCAGGGCGACCCACATCTCGTCGTTGGTGAGGCCGCGAAGGACGGCTGGATCGCGGTTGAGGCGTTCCGGCAGGAAGGTCAGAGTGCCGTCGGGTAGGGTAGCAGGGACGTCGGACATGGCGACCTCACAGAATCGTGGCAGCTTTGGTCAGGAACCACAGAATCACCACCACCAAAAGTGCACCGACGCCGACCACGGCGCCGAGGTCCTTCCAGGTCTTGCGCTGGTTCTGCACGTCGGCATAGACGGTAAGTGAATGCCAGGCCACACCGAGAAAGGCGAGGGTGGCGATCAAAAGGCCTAGCAGGATGCCGCCGTCGTAGGCGTAGTTCTTGATGGTGTCGATCAGGCCCGAGCCTTCGCCGCGGGAGGGCGCTTCCATTGTCGGCAGATCAGCCCACGCCAGCGTCGAGCTCAGCAGCACCAAACTGCCGAACAGGGCTTTTGGATAGGTAGCTCGCAGCAGGGGCAGCGGAAGGAGGCAGCGACGGGAGGGTTTCATGGCAGGGTCTCCTAGTTACGACAGCATGAAAAACATCAGCACGATCAGTGCTAACGCCAGGCGCAGCGTGCTGCCGCCCAATGCGCCGAAATTGAGGTTACCGGCAGCCCATCCGCGGTAGCCGGTCCACAGGGCCCAAGCGCACCAGAGCAACGCGAGCACCAGTACCGATGAGCGCCACAGCACCGAACTGAGCTGCGGGGTGAACCCGGCCACGGCAGAAAACGCGCTGAGTTGAGCTTCAGTCATGCTCATTGGAGGGGCTCGAGTGAGGCGCTTCAGTACGGTACTGACCGGCCAGCTCGACCAGGTCGGCTGGCTGCGCGCGGGAGGGTGACAGGTAGTTACGGATGCCTTCACGTACACGTTCGAGGTCGGCCGCAAACCTCTGATAGTCGAAGCGATAGCGCGCTCCAGTGGCACCGTCAGAGCCGCTTTCCGCGCGATCCACCAACTGTTCGATGGCATTGAACTGTCGTTGCACGAGTCCCAGATCCGAGCGCTCGCGATTTTCTTGTGCAACAGCCGGGAGTGTTGCTAGAAAAATCACAAGCAACGGGAAGGCATATGTCCTCATGGCGGGCTCCAGAGCAATCTCTGGTCGCCACCATTACTGAGTGGGCGAGTTGGGGCACGAGTTAAAAGGATTCTTGGCCTTTCGCTTTCTGGCGAAGTTGGCCGGACCGGGGTAAGACTGGAGTTCAACCAAGGTGGGGACGATACTAATCTGCGAGCGCTGCTGGCCTCACGAATGCTGCAGCGAACGCCTGAGAGGCTAGCCAGCCATCAGTCGGTGAAGGACAGCTCCGCCTGAACGGAACCTATAGCGTGTGAGGTCATTTTTATTCGAGGATTGCGTGAGCTGGCCGGCAATGGACGTGCAGCTAGATCGTTCCCCAGAGTGGCCTGTAACCCTGGAATTCGGCCATCTGACTCAAGCGCCCGGATCTCGTTTTGGGTTCTGGCGAGCAACTCATTTGCCGTCTGCCCCGTATCCTCGCTTAGCGTCAAAGCTACCAGTGTCAAAGGGCTCATTTCCAATCGCTCGCTAAGCTGCTCAAGTTTGTCCAGCGTGATGCTCGATCTACCGGTTTCGAGCTTGGACAAGTAGGTACGGCTGGTCGTGTCGGCAAATCCGCGCTGGGTGATGTTGCGCTGACTGCGTAGTACTCGAAGCACGTTGGCAAACGATGACTTCAACGTCATGAAATTACCTGAGGAGTGGGGCAAGTAGGTACATTTGAAGGCGACTTTAGTTGGAGATGCATGCGCTCTGGCCACCTGATTCAACTTTACTATACACCCTTGGTTCAGGCCCTATGGGCGTCCGGGACCGTCCTGCGAACGTCTGCTTTCGACCCAGGCTGTGTGAAAACCCCAACACCATTTCGAAGAACGCGTTCTTACGCGAATTCTGAAAAAGTCTGGCTACTCAACAGATCCAGAATCCACGTAAGAACGCGATTTTTAGGTTGTTTTTTAACCAGTCTGAGCACCGTCGAAGTTTTCACACAGCCTCGACCCTATGCAGACACTCAGCTCAATTAAACCAAAAGGTCGGTTTTGCCGGTCCTGGGTTAATTTTCTCCCTCGGGTGCACGGAAGGCTTTACTGTAGTAGCCGGACGGGTCGAAACAGCAAACCTGCTTCTTGCCGGTTGCAAGCATATCGCAGGCATCACCCATTCGCTTTTCGCGTGTCTTGAGTTGCTTCGCTGAAGTAATCCAGTGGATCCAGTCTACGCGCGCGATGGTCGTTGTATTGTTCCAAACTTTACGAGCCTCAGGCGAGGCTGTCAGTGCTTCCGCAAAATCTGCCGGGATGTCAGGCTCGGGTTCCTTCTTCACAGGGGTTAGCTCGAGGGTAACGATATCTCCAACGGCCACACCTGCGACGTCGAGTAACTCGCGACCTACCTTCAGCCAATGGCTCAGTTGACCATCGGGCTCAAGGGTTGCCCGGAAAGGGTGCCCATTGATTGTGCCTTCGGCTGTCGTCCTTCCTCGCCTCGGGAACCGTTCACTCGCGTCTCTTGGAAGGACTGCGAAAGCCCACGACGTATCATCACCGGGCTTTGCCGGACGAAGAAGCTTTGCTTCGAATCGGGACTTCACATCGTTTGTTGTCATTGCAAGTCCTCCAACTGAGCCTAGTTAACCATCACCTCGTCCAGTGCCTGCTCAAGGGTGTTGACCGTGCGATCGATGTTGTGCAGTTTTTCGAGCCCGAACAGACCGATGCGGAAGGTCTGGAAGTCGGCCGGCTCGTCGCATTGCAACGGCACACCGGCGGCGATCTGCAGATTGTGGTCGGCAAACTTCTTACCGCTCTTGATGTCGGCATCATCGGTGTAGCTCACCACTACGCCTGGGGCCTGAAAGCCGGCTGCGGCCACGCTCTTGATACCTTTGCCAGTCATCATTGCGCGCACCCGATCACCCAGGGCCTGTTGTTCGTCGCGGACCTTGTCGAAACCGTAGGTTTGCGTCTCCTTCATCACTTCGTTAAATCGCGCGAGGGAGTCGCTGGGCATGGTCGCATGGTAGGCATGTCCACCCTGTTCATAAGCCTGCATGATCTGAAGCCACTTTTTCAGGTCGCAGGCGAAGCTGCTGCTTTGCGTCTGCTCGATGCGCTTGAGGGCCAAAGCGCTGAGCATCACCAGGGCGCAGCAAGGAGAGGCGCTCCAGCCCTTCTGCGGTGCACTGATCAGCAGGTCGACCGCGCATTTCTGCATATCAACCCAAAGCGCGCCTGAGGCGATGCAGTCCAGCACGAACAGGCCACCCTGCGCATGCACGGCGTCGCCTACGGCCCGCAGGTACTCATCGGGCAGGATGATCCCTGATGACGTTTCAACGTGGGGGGCGAAGACAATCTGCGGCTTCTGCGCCTCAATGGCTGCCAGCACTTCGTCCAGAGGGGGCGGAGCGTAGGCAGCCTGGCGCCCCGTGTCGACCGGTCGGGCTTTTAGCACCGTAGTGGCCGCCGGGATGTTGCCCATCTCAAGGATCTGGCTCCAGCGGTAACTGAACCAGCCGTTGCGTATCACCAAACATTGCTGGCCGTTGGCGAACTGGCGCGCCACCGCTTCCATGCCGAATGTGCCACTGCCGGGGACTACCGCAACAGCCTGGGCGTTGTAGACCTGTTTCAGGGTGCTGGAAATGTTCTTCATCACACCTTGAAACGACTGCGACATGTGGTTGAGCGAGCGGTCGGTGTAGACCACCGAGTACTCGACCAGTCCCTCAGGATCGATATCGGGATATATCTTTGACATGGTGTGACTCCTTTGGCAGAGATGTCCGTGGTATCGACCCTGCCCTAAGCGATTGCAAATGACAAGATTACTTGGGATTGAGCTGCGACTTCTGTCGACTCTGGGGGCAGATGACGGGATAACTCAGCCGGTACGCCGGCGATGAGGCCCTTACAGGCACCTCCTACAGTTAGCTGGTCATGTGTTCCCACAACTGCCTTTGCGGGCGAGTGGCGGTATTCATGCTTTCTACAGGAGGCGGCTTTCGGCCCAGGCTGTGTGAAAACGCGCTGAACGTGTTGAGGGGGGAGGATCTAGGGTCGTTTGCAAAACTGGCAGGAGATTGCGTGAATTAGCTCAATTAGCCTCGCAAGGGGGCATCTGCCCGGTATGAGTCGTTCCTGGGGACAGCGCCTCAGTAGACCATTTCACCTTTTGATCGCTTCGAGCAGCCCCCTGATGCCCAAGATGCTCATCATTCGCTTGAGGTTGTAAGCGAGCACATGAAGGTTCATTTCAGTACTGACCCTTGGCAGGGTTCTGGTCAGGAAGTGGCTCGCCCCCATCCAGTACTTGAGCGTTCCAAATGGGGGCTCGACGGTTTGGCGGCGCACCTTCATTTTCCCTGGATCGTGCTCCAGTTGAACCTGCATCGAGTCGAGGACCGTTTCATGTTCCCAGCGTTTCAACCGCCGCTCTTTACCCGTCGTACATTGCTTGTGCATTGCGCAGGACTGGCAGCCCGAGAACCAATAAACATGCATCAGCATCCCGTCTTCCCATGTTGAGTAACGCTTGGTCAGTAATTGTCCCGCAGGGCATCGATACTCATCCGATGTCGAGACGTACAGGAAATCCTGCTTGCCAAATCGACCTTCGGCTTTGCTGCTAGAGGTCAGTGGCTTCGGTACGAAGGGCGAGATTCCAGCTTGCTCACATGCAACGATTTCCGTGCCTGTGTAATAGCCCCGGTCGGCAACGACCGTCAGCGATTCAGCACCGATTTGGTCACGCGCTTGCTTCGCCATGTTGCTCAACTGGCCGCGATCATGACCGACATTCGTCACCTCATGCGCAATGATCAGATGGTGCTGATCGTCAACGGCCGTTTGTACGTTATAGTCAACGGTGCCACTGCCTCGACCGCCAACTGACATGGAGCGGGCATCGGGATCTGTGAGAGAGATTTGTTTGTCTGGGCTTTGAAGTAGCTGCGTTTCAATGTCTTTGAGCTTCTGCATCTGTTGTTTCAGCGTTTCGATCTTCTCTTTCAGTCTCTCGGCCTTGGCCACGGCCACTTCCGGCATTGCCCGGTCTGTCGAATCCATCGCTGTCAGATAGCGCTCAATGCTCTGCTCGATTTGCTGCATACGGGCCTTCACCTTGGTCTGGGTGAAGTTACGGTCGCGATTGTTCACTGCTTTGAACTTGCTGCCGTCGATGGCAATGATCGATTCAGAGAACAGATTGAGGTTATGACAGAGAATCACGAACTGACGGCAGACGCTGCGAATGGCTTTACCGTTGTCCTTGCGAAAGTCGGCGATGGTTTTGAAATCTGGAGCCAGACGCCCAGTGAGCCACATCAACTCGACATTGCGTTCAGCTTCACGCTCAAGCCGGCGGCTGGACTGAATGCGGTTTAGGTAGCCGTAGATGTAGATCTTCAGCAGGACCGCTGGATGGTAGGCCGGGCGACCTGTTGCTACCGGATCGACGCCTGCGAAACCGAGCGCGCCCAGGTCGAGTTCATCGACGAAGACATCGACCACTCGCACTAGGTTTTCATCGGTGATGTAGTCGTCCAGGCACTCCGGCAGCAATGCGACCTGCGTCCGAACCTCACCTTTGATGAACCGCTTCATGATTGCCCCCGCCACGATCACGACGGTCAGAAGGTTAGACAACCGTGGGCGTTTTCACACAGCCTGGGTCGATAGCTGCCGTTGCTGACTGTTTTCAAGTCATCATCCCTTCGCTAGCGCCTTATAATGATTCAACTCAGTGGAGTGGGTGGATCATGAAGCGAACCTTAGAAGGCATGGCCAAAGCTGGAGAGCCATTGCTACGCGAAGCCCTTGCAGCGATAAGGGCGCATCGCGAAGCTGAAGAGGGCGGGGCACCTGTGGAGGTAATCGAGCGACTTAAACTGCTGGCGGACTCGCTTTATCACGCGGTGGTAGATTTCCAGTTGCTGGAAACTGGCAGCCTGCCCGAGTCTACTCACTAACGCTGGAGCACTGATGTCCAAGCTGCCCGAGATATTACCGCCCGACCACCCTGCGTACATCGAGGCAGTTGAGGCAATGCGCCACTACCATGAGGCTCAGGATGCAGGCGCGCCTGCAATCGAAGTGGAAAGATTGCGTTTGATTGCTGAGTCTCTCTTCCAGGCTGTAACCGACTACCAGATGAAGGCCTTCGGCAAGAGCGGCAGAACAACTCATTGAGCGGCAGTTGCTCTGGAGGCGCTAGGTGCTGCGAAAGGCGGCTTTCGGCCCATTGCAGCCCATCGGTGCTAGCTGATCCGTCTCGGGTATGTGGCGAAAGATGCGTCAGTGTCCAAAGTGATATCATGCGGCATACCTGCAAGCTACACCGACCCTGCAAGATAATCACAGCGAGAAAACTGCAATGATTGAAGGCTACTCAGAGGAAGAGTTTGGCACCACCGTGCACGAGCATGTACGTCCAGCAGAGCCGATTAGCTCCATTGAGCTGCTTAAAGGCCGGCATAAGGAGCTTGAGGAAATACGTCGTGCTTTGTTTGCCAAAGGCCGTCACATGTTCATCTACGGTGATCGCGGTATCGGTAAGTCATCTCTCGCACAGACCGCTGCTTTGCAATATCAGTCCTCTGACTCAGACATTATCCAGATCGGGTGTACGCGCACGAGTACTTTCTATGAGATTATGCAGAGTATTGCCGCAAGCCTAGTCGAAAACTTAGATGGCAAGGAAATTCAAACCAAAACTGGCATTAATCTTAAGTTTTTTAATTTCGAGATCCTTGCCAAGTCCTCATCCAAGCCTGATGTGCCATCTGTATGTAACATGGAACAAGCATTGAGTGTAATATCTGACATCAGAGAGATACACTCGGAAAGACCTATCATAGTCATTGACGAATTTGATGCAATCCAAGAAGCTGAGGAAAGGTACAAATTTGCCGAGTTCTTGAAAAAGATGGGGGACTCAGGCATCTACGTTCCTATCATTTTTAGCGGAATTGCAGCGTCACTAGACGATGTCCTCGGCGGGCACCAGTCCAGCATTCGTCAGCTATTCCCCATACAGCTTTCGCCGATTTCCTGGGACTCTCGTTGGGACATTTTGGTAGAGGCACTCGAAGCCTTCAATATCGACTATGACGATGAGATAAAATATCGGGTCGCTGGCATCAGCGACGGTTTCCCTTACTACGTCCACCTAATCACAGAGCATCTACTATGGGCGATTTACGATGATCCAGAGACGTTGCAGCTTGCTAATTTCTCTCATTACAATGAAGCGCTAAAAAAGGCGGTGGAAACGGTTCAGGAACATATCCGCAAGCCGTATGACCTAGCGACAACTAGACATAGTCAAGATTTTCACCATGCATTGTGGGCCTGTGCAGATACGTCAATTTTGCATCGCAAAACCGACAGTATCTATGCGTCGTACGAACGAATTATTCGCGATCTCAATCATGCTAACCCACAGGAGACGCTAACTCCTATTGATCGCAAGAAATTCAGCCAGCGCCTCAATACGCTAACCAAGCCAAGCCACGGCTCAGTACTGAAAAAGATGAGCGACAATCGTACTGGCTGGTATCAGTTCAGTGAAAATATGCTCCGGGGCTATGTGAGGCTATTGGCGGAAACTAATGGTGTTCAACTTTGGATGGATGAAGCTAAAGTACCTAAACAGCTGATTAATCCACGACCTAGTCCCATGGGCAGCTATCGTCGATTTCAATCAAGCGTTCCTGTAGGTATTGGCCTTAAGGATGACAAAAAGGGCTAAGCACTATTTTTAGCTTTTTTCCCAATGGTCAATGCACTGTGCCTTCGCAAGAAGTGGCAATACTAGCTTGATGATCGGAGCCTTCCGACTGGCAGCTTGGGTCGAAAGCAGCTGTTCGTAAATGGCTGCTTACGAAGGGCTGCAATCGCCAGAAGTGGACATTAGAAACCTGACCCCACAGCCTCCCTCTCAATCTGTCGACCGCATATCTTGAGCATAAAGTGGAAGTCACTCGTTCGATTGATGAAAAGCCTGAGGTACAATTCTCCCTCTAATTAATTTTTCAGGAGCGACGATTTGACCGACATGGCCAAGCAAGACGCAAGCCCAAAACGAATCAGGCCATACTTGCGAATCGAAGCCGCCTTACTCATCGCTAGCATGGTCGGAGCATTCACGCTCAGTGGGTACGCATACCTTGAGAAGTATTACTTGACAATGGATGTAGCTATCGAGCGGCTGGGCATCGGCGGTCAGGAAATCCTTGCCTACGGAGCTGCCCGAGTTGGGTCTTACATCGGGGCTTTGGCTTTTGGCATGGCCCTAGTCGGAATCGTCGCTTTCCTCTTATTTCTCCTGGAGAAAACCAGAGAAATGCCGGGCGAGCCCCAGCAACTCCCAAAATGGATTGCCCATGCTCTCAATCGTGCGATCGAAAACCGCGGGATGGCCGTATGTGTTGGAGCGATCTGCATAATCGCTGGCCTGCTGACTTTTGCTTGGTTCTTGTTGGTAAGGTTACCCTCAGACGATGGCCGCTCAGCAGCGCTGAAGCAGGCATCAGAATGTGTTAAACGTCGGGTAGTCTATACAAATCTTGATCAGTATGAGGGATGCCAGGTCGCCGAGTCGGAAGACATGCTGTATCTGCTCCAACTGCAAAAATGTGACAAGTCAGGAGTTACGTTTCGGACGCTACAGCTGCCAAAACAGGGCCTCAAGAGCATAACGACAGAGAGCCTGTTCTACCCCTACAAACGGTCTGATACTCCCGGATGCTCGAAAAGCTGACCTCAACCCATACTGATACAGCAGTGTTCCCAAACATGCCATTTCCACAAATATGGTATAAAGTCAGAATTACGACTCGCGAAGGGCCGTTATGGGTTGAAAGAAGTCACTGGTAACCGGCCACTTGCGAACCCTAGTGATTTTTCAACGATATTCTTGAGTTTAGAGCAGCGTTTATTCAAGATGGTAGAGATTCATTTTGGCATTGCTCTCACCAAGTCAATAATGGCGTCCGAACCGGATGGGGACAGGATCAATTTTGGGTACGTGATAACTGTCGCGCAAAAGAAAGTAAATAGTGTAATTAGAATAGCTACGGTCCTAGAGATGCTGTTCAAAAATTTTGATTTTAGTTTGCCCTCCATGGTTGAATAAAGCCATATGAAATTATACAGAATGAGCAGAACAATCATCGCCAAACCAGCCCAGATAAAGCCTACAGTAAACCAGCGATGATCATAAGTTGAAGCTGCCATTACCTGCATCGTTGGCAGCGCTAGAAGCATAGCAAGGCATAGCGCTAAATTTTTAAGCCCATCAAAAAGAGTTTTAATGTCAGTGACAATAGCCTTGCTGATAAAGGGCTCCACCTTACGTATTACAAGGTCTTTTTTTATTATCAGAAAATCCGTACTGTTGAGCTTGTTGACTTTCTCTTCTGTTTCCAGGAAGTACGTTTTTTGCAAGGTGATTACAGTCTGCTCGCCACGACCTCTCGGCTCTTTGGTTTCTTTTGTTTTTTCAATAACAATGTACGTTTCTTTTGCTTTGCATTTGGCTTTGAAGCGACCGGTTTCGATAGCAGATGTCATTTTCGCCTTCGCGTTTTGGATGAGTTGAATGATGTCGCATTGACAGTATCACGACATCGATCTCGACTCCACGCTTTACGGCACTCATACGCGTTGAAAGGCCAAAGCATCGCTAATCTGTCGGAATGAAGAAACACTGCCCGATATGGATCGGTTAACGCCCCTGGATCGGGCTGACCATCCTTGTCCTCCCTCACGTGGAGGACAAGCCATGAGCACCATTACTACCAACAGCCATCAACCTTGGAACAAAGGAAAATTGGTCGGGCAGAAAGCCCCGCTCCGACTCAACGATATCTGGGCCATTCGGGTAAGGCTCCAAGTCGCGGAGGAAACTCGTGATTTAGCTCTCTTCGATCTGGCCATCGACAGCAAACTACGAGCCTGCGATTTGACCAAGCTTCGTGTACGCGACGTTGCGCATGGGGAGCACGTGTCATCGGGAGCAATAGTGATCCAGCAGAAAACCCAGCGACCAGTGCAATTTGAGTTTACTGAGCAAACGCGGGTGGCTCTAGAGGCCTGGAGAGCTTACTCCCGGCAGGAGGTTCTCCAAATTATTGATGCAGTACCTTATGGCCGTGAGGATTGCTGGTTTTGGTTTGTTCGCCTGGTAGAGGCGACGAGGGGCGAGCGCTTGATCAACGAGAACGGTGCTGTCCGGCATTATCAGCCTCAAAAGTTACCGCAGTAAATGCTGTCTGAGCAGACCCTGATTTTTCCCTGTAACCGCTTCTGGTCAATTTCTGCCTGTCATCACCGACTGCTATGGGTCCAGGCTGTGTGAAAACCCAAACGGGTCTCTGAAGAGCGCGAGCGTACGTGAAATCTGAAATGGCTTGGTTATTCAGCTAACCCAGATTTCGCGCAGGAGCGCGAAATTCTGGTCGTTTTCTAACCAGCCGGATCGTGCCAAGCGTTTTCACACAGCCTGGGTCGATAGCGGACGCTCAAAGATATTTTTTGAACGTTGCAGCTGTGATTGCCACCATCCATCCAAGCAGTACGGCACATGGCAGCAGCACCCAGTTGGGGTTGAGCGACCAGGGAAGAGAAAGGTAAATTACCCAGGGGCTCACCATCAGCGAAGGCAATGTCCGTTTCGCTCGGTGGTAGACAAAGCTGCTTTCCCGGCCCGCCCCGAATTTGCGCAGATCGCGTCGTATCAAACCATCGACAGCACCGGTAATAACGGCCAGCAGAAAAATGGGCATAGCTAGGGTCAGGACGGCCAGGCGCACCACGAAAGTGAAGACTGTAAACAGGGCTGCCAACAGGTAGTCCTGTAGCACAACGTAAACCTGGGCAAACTGCCCCTGCAGCGACGCCTCGCGACTGAGCAGCTTCAAGTAGGCGTCGGATTGCACCCATCCGGAGCGGACCACGACCCAGTCGTTCAGGTGCTCAAGAATTTTCGCGGTCGCTTGCGCCGGCTCTTGGACGAGCAACGAACTCTTAAAGTGGCTGCTGAGCCAGCCGAGTTCGGTCTGCCACATGGCATGGCTGTGATGCCAGCCTTGTTCCGGCCAGAACCACAGCATGCCCGCGAACTCCAGCACGATGGAGAACACCAGCGCGGCGAACAGCAGGCCCAGTAGCCTTAGGCATAGCTCGACCGTACCGAAAATGAGCCCCGGACGTCGTTGTGCCGGAGGTTGGCTGGGTGGGGTGGTGGGCATACGGGCTCCGCAGGACTCGATTGTTGCCGGGCCGCTTACGAGGCACGTCTACGTCCAGGCGGTGGCATCTCGGGATCGAAGTCGACCGTCGGCGCACCTCCGGCGCTGGTCCACCAGTTACCCGCATTGGCGTTGTAGGACTCGCGCATGCGTGCAGCGAGGGTCTGTAGGTCCGCTGGCATGGCATCCTCACTGGCCGGTTTGGGCAGCGGCATCCGTACCTTCCACAGTTGCCCGCCTTCTTGGAATGAAAACATCTGGCCCTTGGGCAGGGCGATGATGTGTGCGGGCTCGATCAGCGGCACGGCGGTGGTGGTGACACGGTCTTGCGAGGATGAGGTGAAGTCCGTGTGAGCATCGGGGTCCGCGGTGTCGGTCGCGCCGGAGACCAGGGTACGCGTTTGTACATTGACCTTGGGTAGTTGATTGGTCAGCAATTCCGCCGTCGCGGTTTCCCGCACCCGCAACATCTGCAAGGTGTTGAAATTACCGATGACCTGGCCGGCCTTGGCCCGGCTGCCGATGCGCGCCTCGATATCACTCAAGGTCTGGGTATACGCGGTGACCTGGATACCGGCACCCCCGCCCTTGTTGATCAGCGGAATGAACTCGTCGCCCATCAGCTCGTTGAACTCGTCAGCGTGCAGGTTGATAGGGACCTTATCCGCCGCGCTGGAGGAGCCTGGCAGGCCGTGGTCGATGCCATGCTTGTAGATATGGCCGGCCACGGAAACCAGGTCGGCAAACATCGAGTTACCGACGGCGGCCGCGACTTCGGCATCGGACAGCGCATCTAGGCCCACGTAGACGATGCCGCGTTTGCGGATGACCTGCAGCCAGTCGAAGATAGGCCGTGGATCGGCCAGGTCGGTATAGTTGGGGGCGAGCAGTTGCGCCGTCTTGCCGCTGGTGAGCTTCTCCAGCAACGGCAGGAGTGAGGCGACGATCTTGTCGAAGTAGGTGCGGTCATAACGCACGGCTGAGCGTAGGCCGTCCATCACCGGATCGAAGATGCGTTTGGCGGTTAGGTATTGCTCGATCGCGACTACGCGCTTTTCCCGGCCAATCATGTGCCGCGGTATGTTCTTTTCGGTGAGGCGACCCTCGATCTGCACGATCGCTTCCCAGGCCTGCGGATCATGGCGGGCGAAGAAGTGCTGGGCGTATTCGATGAACAGCGCATCGATGTTTACCACATGCCGCTGGATCTGCAGGTAGTCCGGGCGCCGGCCCAGTTCGATCAGGGCGCGAGCGATGATGTTGACAAAGCGCCACGCGAACTCACGAAACGCTGCGGAGTTGCCTTCACCGCTCAGTTGGCCGGCGATTCGTGTGGCCACTTCGGAGATCCGACCAAAGCGGCCGATGGCGTTGTAGCGTGCGGAGATCTCCGGCCAGCCCAAGTGGAAGACGTAGAATTCGTTCTCGCGGCCAGCTCGTTTCGCTTCCACATACATGCTGGTGAGGAGCTCGGCATCGCCCTTGGGATCGAAGACGATCACCACTTCCCGAGTGGGCCGGTGGATATCCTGAGTGATGTAAACCTGGGCCACACGTGTTTTACCTACCCGGGTGGTGCCCAGTACCAACGTGTGGCCCACGCGTTCGATCAATGGCAACGAGACCTCCTGCTCATTCGGCTCGACGCCATGCAACAACGGTGAGCCGCCGACCGGCGGCAGCGGACGCACCGGATTGAACGGGCTGTTCCATGCGGTCAGGCGGGGCAGGAGCGACAACCCGGGAGGGGCCTTCTCCAGCGCATGCTCCATTCGGCGTGCCCATTGAAAGGCGGCTGATTGGTTGACGTAGCGGGCCAGCGCCGGGTCCTGCGCCTCGAGCAGGCGCTGCGTATGCAGGCGGGTCCAGCGAAAGCCGCGGCCCATGAACAGGCGCTTGCCGCTCACCGGAATCTGTCGGCTGGTCAGCGAGTAGCGCGGTAAGCGTCGGATGTTGCGCCGATAACGCAGGACGATTCGTGCCTCATTGAGCCGCTTGAGGCCGAACGCGGTGTAGGCCAGGGCCATCCCGGCGCCGACCTCGGGCGACAGTGCCACTGCCCAGGGCGAGTGCAGGCACAGGGCACCGGCACCGGCGCAGATGCCCACGGTGTACAGCTCCACCGCTGGCCGCAGCAGGGATTCCATCGCGTGATCGCCCATGATGTTTCCTCATTGCTCCAGGCCGGTGGTTGTGATGAGCACGGGGTAGTGCTGCAGCTCCAGCCGCTCGGCGATGTCGTCGCCACTCACCGGCCAGATGTTCACCCCAGGGGCTGCCGCCTGGATGCGGCGCAAGGCCTGGACGTCGGTGACCTCGACCGCCAGTCCACTGGCGCCCAGGTCCCGCAGAACCTGCGCATGGCGGGACAACCACTCCAGGGACGCAAGGTCATGCCCGACCAGGAACAGCGGTGTGATGGCGGGGAGGTCCAGCGTTCTAGGCGGCACGGTACCCGGCGTGAGGCGCTCGCTGCGCACCGGCAGCACCCATTTCAGTTTGCTGGGATCGGCAGGCATGCTCGGAGTGGCGAGCGCGGCGAGCGGTAACGACAGACAGATGACCAGCGCCACCGGGCATGAGCGGTTCATGGCTGTCTCCCTCCAGGAAAAGACGCAACCGCCTGGATGCGCTGCCAGTGTCGGCTGAACTGTCTGCGATAGCGCGCCGCGGGTGCACCGCCGGCTGGCCGGTGATAGCGGCCGGCCGCCACCACCCAGTCGCCCGTGTCAGCATAGTGCGCACGCAACAGGTCGGCGGTGACGGCCAGGTTCTCACGTGGGTCGAGGGCGTCGCAGGCGCTGGGGTAGCGGTCCGGGTGGTAGCCAAGGTTGGTCTGTCCCAGTCCGACATCGATGCGCTTGGGGTTGTGGTCGGAGAGCGCCAGGCGAAGCGCGGCACAGGCTTCATGGCGGCTGGCAAAGCGCTGCGGCGTGCCGGCAACATTCAAGGTCCAGGGCCAGGGCATGAGGTGACCGCGCAGCGGCGTGCCGCTTTCTTGCAAGGCGATGGCGAACAGCACGGAGGCGGGGATACCGGCCCGCGCGGCGGCCAACTGATAGGCTGGCGGCGGCAGGGCGGCCGCCTGGACAGCGCTGACCGCGGTCAAGGCCAGGGCGAGGATCAGTCGAGCCGCTGCCATTTTCCGTCTACCTGTTGGAAGCGTGCCGGCAACGGGCGGCTGGCGCCCAGCGCGAACCAGCGACCGCGGTCGTGGTTGAGGGTCACCTGACCGCCGCTGATTTGGGCGGGGGTAATGCCAGCGCCACGCGCCCACTGGCGCAGACGCGCATCGTCGCCTTGGCTGCCGACCAGGTACACGTCCAGGCGTGCGCCGGCACGCAGCCACTGCTGGGTACGGGTCACACAGGTTGGGCATTGTTCTTCCACGAACAGGGCCGTGCGGCTGTTGCTCGTGGACGCTGCGTCGTCGGCCATGCCCTGCACAGGCAGCATTCCTGGGAACAGGCGCACCCAGGTGGCGGTGTAGGCTTTCTGGTAGGCCAACTCGCGTTCGGCGCGTTTGGCTTCGAGGCGGACCTGCAGCTCGGCATAGCGCTGTCGTTCCTGGTCTGAGTTGGCCTCCACGCCAAGGGTGGTGAGCGGGTCGAGTTGGGGCGACCAGTAGTGGCGAGGCCCGGCCTGCAGGCGCTTGAACATGGCCCATTCGTCATCGGTCAGCCCCCAGGCCTTGGCTTGAGTTGCAGCGGAATGCTGTTGGTCCAGTGGCGTCTGCTCGCTGTACTGCGGGGCAGAGTCGACCAGCGTCGGCGCGCTCCATGCCGAGTCTGCCAGCAGGCCGGCGGGGAGCAGGATGAGGGAGAGGACGAAGAGCCGAGCCATAAGCACCTCTTCACGGTAGAGATAGTGTGCGGTCGCCATGCCCCGGGACGTGGAACACGGCCTGGTCCTCGCGAATCGTACGCAACTGCCAGTTGTTCAGGCTGTCGCCGGGCTGCAGCAGGTGCACAGCCGACAATGACCGCGCACCGGCGGGCAGGGCTGCCACAAACCTAATGGCGCCCCGGATCTCGATCCCAAGCAGGGTGAAGGGCGGCGCCGGGGATTTGGCCTTGGTTTTCTGGCCGGTGGCCGTAGCCGGTCGTGTGATGGCGGCCGCTGGTACAGCGGCGGGCGTCGACAGTTTCTCGATCGCCGATTCAACCGCGGCCAGTCGTTGTTCCAGTCTGGTCAAATCGGCGTTACTCGGACCACGGGGTGTCGCTTGAAGCACTTTCAGTGAAGCGCTCAGATCAGCCAGTTGCTGGCTGAGGCCTGCCTGCGCTGAGGCACTCTGGCCTTGCGCCTCGCCCAGCGCTGCTACCTGCGGCTGGAGCGTCGCGAGCGTATTGCTCAGTGCATCGATGTCGCGGCGTAGAGCCGGGGCAGGATCGGCAGGGGTATCGCGGGCGGTGGCCTGGAGCTCGACCAGTTGCTGGTGATGGTTGTACGTTTCGGCGGCGAGCACGGCGGCGCCGAGGCACAGCGCGCCGATCACCAGGGCCTGAAAGTGCTGAACCTTCATGGCGCAATCTCCAGGGCCGAGAAGGGTGATTCGGGCGGTGGCAAGCGCAGGGCGTAGCACACGGTCCGGTCGACCGGATCAATGTCGAGCCGCCAGGCCGGGCCACCAATGATGGTCAAGGCGTCCAGCAGCGCGATCGGGCCGAGGCGGTGGTGCACGGCAGGCAGGGGACGGCGGAACAACCGATCCACCACCCCACTATCGGGACAGAGTGAGTAGCCCGAACGCTGCAGCACGTGGCGCAGGGCTTCGCCGACATTCGCGTGCAGGGCAGGGGCGATCTGCACGTTGATGAGCTGGTACAGGGGCTGGCGCTGCTCCAGCGTCGGTCGGGTACTGACCAAGGTGTAGCGGTCCTGGCGGACCCAAGCCGGTATCGAAGGCTTCGGCTTGGGCGAGGAGGGCGGTGGCTCAGCTGGTGCAGGCGTGGGCGCCGGTGGTGGGGTGTTGCAGCCAACCAGTGCGATTATCAGGCAGAGGACGGGGAGTGGGGAGCTGTGCATGACCAGGTCTCGATAAAAGTTGCCGATACCTTGGCGAAAGTGCGGACGGGTCCCCACTGGAAAACCGAATCTTGCCAGCCAGATTTCCGTCGAGGCCAAAAAAAAGGCGCCCGTATGGGGCGCCTTGGATCAGTTTTCAGTGAACAGGGGCAGCTCCGGAAGCGCTGCGGCGTCGGGGTCAAAGATCAGAAAACGGGTGTCAGCCTGACCTGCCAGCAGGAGCAGCTGGAGTAACGCGGGCGGTACATGATCATCGCGCAGGCGTGCACTGACTTCGTCGATGCTGCAACTGCTGCTTCCTGTCCCCATTCCTACTACCCAGGGTGTCGAATACAACTTGCAGCCGACGGCATGGCTGCTGTTGAGTTCAAAACACTCGAAGAAGCTCGCCGGTGAATTACACCACGCGCGTACTTGCAGGTACTCGAACGCTTCCGCCGGCAGGTGAGCGCTGCTGATTTCCCAACTGCGGCTGTAGTGTCCGGTGGCAAAGGAAAGCTGCTCGACCAGGTCGCGCGCAGCTTCCTCGCTGGGGAGGTCGCCGAGTTGCAGCAGGCGTCCGAGGTGACTGTCAATGACCTGATAGAGCACCGTCCTTACTAGACCGTCCACCGGGCAGCGCATGCGCACTAATGGTGGCACCCTTTCGCTGTCGGTGATAACGGCATAGTCGTCATCGAACAGGCACGGCTGCAAGTTGATGGCCTCATTGGGTAGCTGGTTCTGGGCTGGGTGCAGCGCGCGGTAGCAGGGCGGGCAGTCGTCGGCATAATTGATCTGGACGACGCGTTCGTAGCTGAGGTTCTGGACGCCGCGAAGAAACGGATTGCGAGTCGATGGATGCATGATGGTTCTCCGAAGGCGCAGAGGCCACCCCGAATTGGCGATGGCCTCCTTGGACAGAGGTGGGCTGTTAGAGCCAGCCGTATTCGGCCAACGAAAGCGGGGTGCCTTCGCCGACGATGATGTGGTCAAGGACGCGGACCTCAATCAGGGCCAGGGCCTCGGTCAGGCGTGTGGTGAGTATCCGATCGGCACCGCTCGGTTCCGAGCAGCCGGAAGGGTGGTTGTGGCTGAAGATCACGGCGGCCGCGTTGTGCTGCAGTGCCTTGATGACCACCTCGCGGGGATACACGGAGGCACCGTCGATGCTGCCGGTGAACAGAATGTCGAAGCTCAACACGCGGTGACGCGAGTCGAGGCAGAGCAGGGCAAACACCTCGTGGTGGTATGGGGCGAGTCGCAGTTTCAGGTAGGCCGCGGCATCGGCGGGGGTGATCAGCTGCTCGCCGCGCTGGAAGTGACGCTGGTCCAGCAACTGCAAGGCTTCGGTGATCAGCGTATCCTCACGGACGCGTTGGGCCAACACGGGGTCCAGTGGGTCGACCCGGTTCAGGGCAGTGTTCATGGGCAATTCCTCGTGGGAGATGGAGCGCCCCCTGGGGGAGTGCCCCAGGCTGGTGAAATGCGTGACTCAAAGACGCGTGAAGCGATGACGGGCACCGTGGGGCGAGCTTTGGCAGCCCTCGCACGGTCGGGTGGAAAAGGCCTCGAAACCGGCGCCGGTGTGTGGATCGAAATCGGCGCTCAGTGGCATCAGGGCCTGCAGTTGGGTGCGCAGGTGGACGATGCGTTGCTCGACTTCAGCCTCGCTGTAGTACAGCGACAGCGCGCTGAAGTCGTCATAGGCGACCGTCTGTAGGCAGTCTTCGCAAAGCCAGAAGATTTCCATGGCAACCTCCGACATGAGTGAACAACAGGTGCTCGTGGGAGCACCTGTTGTTGGCGGTCAAGCTGCCTCAGGCAGGCTGAGGTACTGCGGTGGATTTATGTGCGGCGGTCGGAGTTGGCTGACGCTGATCGGCGTCACCGCCGGTGTCCGCGTTTTCCGCTTCCGGTTCCTCTGGAGCGTCAGGGGCGCTGGCAGCGTCGGTGCGAGCGGGCGCACGGTAGCTGAACTGGCCGTCGACCTTGATCCACTCGATGAAGATCAGGCGGCCTTTGAGGCTGGCGCCGGGTTGCCCCTTGCGCTCGCCTTTCTCGTACAGGAAGGGATCCACCCAGAGGTCGCCGATGCGAAACGCGATCAAGACCTTGCGTTCAGCACGGACGTCTTCCAGGTGTTCACGGATCAGCCGGTCGGCTTCACCACTGGCGACCTTGCAGTCGAAGCGGGTGTACTCGACGTCGTCCGAGGCACCGTGCAAGGCGGCGATGTCGCACGCCATGAAGGCTTGGCCGCGGCGGACCGGGACTTCGCGAACACGGTTCAGGTAACCAATGCCGCTGGTGTGCAGGTTGAAGTAGATGGTGGGGGCGTTATTGCTTGCAGTCGTCATGATGGCGCTCCTGTTCAGCTGAAACGCGGACCTCCACCGGCCCTGGCGGCGGGTGAGTTCCGCAAGGGGAGTGCAAAAACGTGTCGGTGTAGAGAGCGCTCATCACCGAGGGGACGGTGACCGTGCGAGCTGCCGAGCGCGCATCGCACTTGGGGAGAACCACCCGAAAACGGGCGTAGCCTTGAAGGTTCTGGCTACCTTTACGCTGTCAACGACAGCGGTGTGCAGCTCATCTATAAAACGCGGGAAAAGCCCCGTCAACCGTGAGTTTCAGGCAGTTTTGGCCACGGAATACGGTGGTGTTCTGTGGATTTTCGAAGGCGAAAAAATAGCCCGACGGTCATCAGGCTAGGAAGAATTGGACCACCCTTGATCCGGCAATCTGACAGCGGGGTTCGTCGCACAATCTCCCCTGCCGATCCATCTGGATCACCCGACCCTTGTCGTGGTCTGGGTCGGCATCAACTGGCACGCATCCGCGCACAAAAGGTGCCCAGTGTTTCGCCGGCGGGCACCGGAGCTGAGCATCGTCGCCGAAGCGGATGACCCCTGAGGCCTGGCACAAGCCGCACGGGTCATCCACCTGGACAACTTGGGAACGCGGTGAAGCCATCCGAAGATGCAGAGAAGAGTGGCTCCGAACTCTACGAGTCTGACCGAGCTGCCCGGAGCGAATCGGTCTTGGATCGCCTCGCGGCGAAGGGCACCCTCACTACACCAGCGCGATGGTGCCTCGTCAAGTCACGGTTTTTTTCCCCTGCTTGGGTTTCGCCACCGGCTTGGTGCCCTTGCATTCCGGGTAGCGGGTGCAGGACCAGAAGCTGCCAGTGCGACCCTTGCGCTGACGCATGGCACTGCGGCACACCGGGCAGAACGGTCCCTTGCTGGGGGGCGCGCGCAGGGTGAGCGAGGCGTGACTGCGCACCAGCCGGGTCAGCCACTCCGCCTGCTTGGCGAGGAAGGTCTCGACACTCAGTTGGCCTGACTCGATGCGGTCCAGCGCCTGTTCCCACAGCGCGGTCAGCACCGGGTCGGCGACTTCAGGCGGTACCGCCTCGATCAAGGTATGCGCCGCCGCCGAAGCGGCCAGACTGCGTTTCTTCTTGGTCAGGTAGCCGTGATCGATCAGGCCTTGGATGATGGCGGCGCGGGTCGCCTCGGTGCCGAGGCCGCAACTGTCCTTGAGCGTCTGCTTGAGCCGCGGGTCGGCCACCTGGTTGGCGATGGTTTTCATGGCCTTGACCAGGGTGCCTTCCGTGTAGGCCTTGGGCGGCTGGGTGCGCTGCGCGTTGACCGTCGCGTCGGTCAAGGTCAATGCTGCCGCCTCATGCAGTGTCGGCACGCGCTGGGCCTGCTCAACCGGCTCGTGACCATCGCCTTCGTTGATCACCGCTTTCCAGCCGCGAGTTAGGATCTGCTTGCCGCGGGCGAGTAACCGATCAGCCTGGCTGTGGAGCAGCGCCTGGGTTTTGAGGTATTCATGCTCGGGCAGAAACTGCGCCAGGTAGCGGGCGCGAATCAACGTGTACACCGCCCGTTCGCGCTCGGAGAGCTGCGCCAGGTCCAGTGAAACGGCGGTGGGTATGATGCCGTGGTGCGCCGTGATCTTGCTGCTGTTCCAGGCGCGGGAGCGGCGGCAAGGGTCGAGGTCTTTTAGCGTTTGTCCCAGTGAAGGCGCGGCCGCCGCCAGGGCGTGAAGGACACGCGGTACCTCATCGAGCATGCTCTCGGGGAGGTAGCCGCAGTCGGTGCGCGGGTAGGTGGTCGCCTTGTGGGTCTCGTACAGCGCCTGGGCGATCCCCAGGGTCTCCTGCGCACCAAGCCCGAGCTTGGCTGAGCAGACCTCCTGCAGGGTGCCCAGATCAAAGGGCAGCGGTGGGCCTTCGCGAACCCGCTCGACCTCCACGCTGTGGACTTTGGCCGATGCCTGCCGAATCAGGCGCCGCGCTGCCGCCTGTGCGTCTACCTCGTCGATGCAACGCCTGGCGTCGTCGCAAACCTCGGCGGGTGGCTGCCAGCGCGCCTGAAAGCGCGTGCCATCGACTTCCAGCTGAGCGTCGACGGTCCAGAACTGCTGCGGCACGAAGCTCGCGATCGCCCGGTCGCGTTCGACCACCAGGCGCAGCGTCGGCGTCTGCACACGCCCCACCGGCAACAGACCATCGAAGCCGGCGCGGCGACCGAGCAGGGTGAACAACCGGCTCAGGTTGATGCCCACCAGCCAGTCCGCGCGGGAGCGGGCCAGTGCGCAGTGGTACAGCGGTAAGGTCTGCTCGCCCGGATGCAAGCTACCCAGGCCCCTACGGATCGAGGCGTCATCAAGGGCCGAGAGCCACAGGCGCAGGACCGGACCCTGGTACTGGCAGCGCTCGAGAATCTCCCGGGCGATCATCTCGCCCTCACGGTCGGCGTCGGTGGCGATCACCACCTCGCTGCAGGTGCGTAGCAACTGGTGGATGACCTTCAGTTGACTGGCGACCTTGGGTTTGACGACCAGTTGCCAGCGGGCGGGAATGATCGGCAGATCGTCCAGCGACCAGCGTTTGTAGTCGCCATAGGCTTCAGGGGGCGCGGTTTCCAGCAGATGGCCGACGCACCAGGTGACGGTGACACCCGTCCCCTGCAGGCAGCCGTCGCCCCGCCGACTGGCTTGCAGCACGCGCGCGATATCGCGGGCTTGAGATGGTTTTTCGCAAATAAAAAGGCGCATACGCAGGCCCTCTCGGTGGGTACCGATAGGGTGGCGGGGTGGGGAGGGAGCACCAGCGATAATCCGAAGCCGCCGCGCTCCTGTTGGTGTGCAGCGAGATCCGGCAGACGGTTACTTGCGCTGCGCCAGGTGGGTGGCCAGCGTTTGCAGAAACTCCAAGGCAAACTGCTTATCTGCTTCGCCCAGCGCCTTGATGATCGACGTGATCTGCACGTCCTGGTCCTGGGGGCGAGGGCTGATGGCCAGTAGCAGCTCATCGGCGGGGCAACCGTAAAGGTCGGCCAGTTGCAGCAGCTTACTCACGGAGAGCTCAACCTGGCCACGTTCGAGTCGCGACACGGCTTCACCGGAGATGTTCAGGTACTCGCCTACCTTCGCTTGGGTCAGACCACGGGCGCGACGATACGCCGCCAACTGGCGGCCAATGTGATGTGGGCTAGGCTCTTTGACTGGCAACGGGGGCGCTCTCCGGTTCAACTCATATGGCTGACCAACCACCCCAAGATATGAACGACCAAAAAATAGTTGTATCACCCGCCTGTCCACACGGAGGCTGCGATTTGCACGGATCAAACCAGACTGAGGCGGATGCGCTAGCGATCAAGGCCTATGAGCTATTCATGGCCACCCACCTGGAACCGGATAACGTCGAGGCGCGCGCCAGGTTGATCGACTGGGTCCAGGAAAGTCCGGCGCACTGGCGGGCATTCCTTGCCCTGGACCAGTACCTGGAGGACGTGTCGCAGTTGTTGGAGGGGGCCCAACGGGGGAAAGTCCGGCGAGAGTGAAAGTGCCGCAGGCGTAAGGGTTGCCCGCCGGGCAGGCTGCACAGATCCAGCGATATCGCGCTGCGGGCCGTGATTCCACTGAAATCCACCCGCTCAAGTGGTCTTGCGCGACGCCTTCTTGCTGGCCCCTTTGCGCCCGGAACCGGCGTTTTCCTGGGCCTTCTCGCGCATGGACACCGACGCCAGGCGGTGCGGCAGGATGCCAATACGCCGCGCCTCTACCTTGAAGGTCACCCGCGCATTGTCCTCGCTGTCTTCCCACTCGTCCTTGACCGTCCGACCCTCGACCAGGATGCGCATGCCCTTCTGGAACAGGGTGCTCCAGTGCTCGGCGTCACGGTGCCAGAGCTCGACCGGGGCCCAGTAGCCGCCGCGATCCTCGTAGCCGCCTTCGCGCGGTACCGGGTTGTCGAAATACACGTTCAACCGCAACAGGCGCCGTGGTTCCTCCGGGTTGTTGTTGAATTCCTGAAATTCCGGAACGCTGCCGATGTTGCCTTCGCCAACAAAGAACGTACTCATGCGTGCTACTCCTCGGTGGGGGAACGGGAAAGGGCGAGTTCGGCGACCTCGAGCTTGCTGGCACCGGCGATGGCTTGGCGATACAGCGACTGCAGGCTGCTCATCTGCAGGTTCAGCACCACGCGGTTGGTCTCCAGCTGATACAGCGCCTGCCGCAGCTCGGGGTGGAGTAACGGATGAACCATCGCCTCCTGCCACACCGCCACGCCCATGCGCTGAAAGTCTGGGCTGCGCCAACGTAAAAAGTCGGTGCCGGTCGCGCTGTGCTGGACCACCAGTCGCAGGTCCAGCAGCGCGAAGGGTGGCTGCGCTACGATCGCCAGCATCACCCCCATCAACTCGGCGACCTGGGTGCGCAGGCGCAGGATCGTCTCGGCGAACTGCTGCAGCTCCCCCTTACCCTTAAAAGGCTTTAAAAGGCCTTTTAGGGAGGCACCTTGTGCGAGCTCGCGATAGGCCTCTGCGGACAAACGCCGGGCAATCGCGTCAGCCAGGGTCATACGTCACCCCCGTCGACTGGCGCATCCGGTGTGGGCGGGGGCTCGGTCTCTGGCGCTTCGAGGGCTTCGGTCACCGCCGCCGCACCTTTACGGGCGATGGGCGGGGCGAATTGCGAGCGGCGGGCACCCTCCAGAATGTCCTGCGGCGGCAGGCCGAATTTGTCGATGGCTTCGCGCGCGCGGGCGTTGTTGGCGGCCATGTCATCCCGGCTGACGCCGGCCACGCGGTAGTGCTGCGCCAGGCCCAACAGGCTGCGCAGGACATGGGCACCACCATCGATCCAGGATTCCATGTCCATGCGACCGATCAGCGCGGTGTGGTGGGCGAGCAGTACCCGACGGACCAGGACGTCGTAGTCGGTCAGCAGGTAGATCGCGAGAAAGCCCAGCTGGCTGCCGATGAACAGCGGCAGGGTGACGGGGTGGATGTTGAGGTTGTCTCCGACATCGACCTGAGGCGGCAGGGCGCGCTCGACGTGGCTGACTTGCTGGGTCAGCGTGCGTATCTGGGCCTTGGCCTGCAGCAGCTTTTCTTCCAACTGCAGCATGAACCAGTCGGCGTACGGATCGTCCTGGCTGCTCGCCTGCTTGAGCAGGTTGGTGACTGCGATGTAGCCGGGCATACCGAGAATCGGGTGCACCCCGTCGCGGCGGCTACGGCCCTGCCACAATCGCGCCGCATGGTGGGTGTGCAGGGTGAGGGTGATGCTGCTGCGCAAGGAGCCCAGGTTGAGCTGGTAGTGATCGGCCATTGCCAGTACCTCGCCGTCGAAGTGAGGCTGACGATGGGCTGAACGGTGAAGGCCGAGGGGGATCAACGTGAAGCTGACGTGCTCGCATTACCGGCAGTGGATCAGTATGGATTTGATGGCAGTGGCATCAATTCCACAGGCGTCCACTGCCTATGACGCTGTACCGAGGCCGCGACAGCGTTGCTTCAGTTCCGCCAGGCAGGAGAGGGCGAGTGGCGAGGCGGTGCGCTGACCGTTGCGGTGTGGCCGTTCGCTGGCCAGCGTCGACACTGACTCCGGCCTTGATGCGCGTGACGGCGCAGCCGCAGGCGTTGTCGCGTCGGCGCGGGCCGCCCAGAGGGTGAATTCGCCCTGGCAGGCGCGCTTGATCAAACCCATCAAGTAGGCGACCGGTTTTCGGATCTCGCCGCGGGCGCAGCGCACCGCCGCTTCGTTGATCACCGCTTGTTGCTGCTCAGGCTCGAGCTGACGCATCGCCTGGGTGGCCATGCGCCGCTCGGTCGGGTTGAGCGGTAGATCCTCCGGCCATTGCGCTCGACCGAATTCCACCTGCGCCAGTACCGTACTTTTTTTGCTTTGGTCTTTCTGTACGGTACGGCCGGCGTCGGCATTCCGAACTACAGCCGCAACCGGTGCATTGTCGCAGGGTTCGGATTCGGTGGCCGAGGCGTGAGGATTCCGAACGGGGTGGCGCAGACCAGGTTCGGAATGTTGCGCTTGCGCGTCTTCGTTCATCAGCGGCAGCGTGTGTTGCTGTGTCGGGGGCAGTGAGCGCAGCCTGTCCTTGTCGCCCTGGGCGACCTGCGGGTCGGCTTGAATTTCGGTAAGCACATGCTGCGTCACATCACGTACGCCCTTGGTGGCATGGCTGAGGTTCTGTTGCAGTAACCCTGCGTAGCCGCTGTCCAGCTCAAGCTGCTCCGCCGGCGTCAGCGGATCACCGTGCAGCACGTAGACGCAACCGCGCAGGCAACCTTGGGTATCGCGAGAGCGGTCGACCAGGCTGAGCCAGCGGGTGGTCCGCAAGACGTTCAGTGCACGGGCGATGGTTTCGCGCGATGCCTGGTTACCGCAGGGGCTGGTCGCGAGGTAAGGCTGCAGGTCCTGGTAATGCGGCGTTTTCACCTGGCGCTCGGTGATCAACCAGCGCAATACCTGCCAGGTGTTGCGCTCCAGCGGCGTCAGCCGACGATCGAGCAGCAAGGCCTGCGGCAACGGATTATTGTCGCCGTAGTAGATCGTGCGCAGCGGCGCTTCCTCGGCGGATGCGACCGATTTGGCTTGCGCTGCCTGCCACTCGTTACGCCGCCGGAGGGCGTCATAACACTGGCGCACCACGTCCTGCCAATCGACCTCGTAGAAACTCAGCATGGCGCACCTCCGTACAGTTCGACCTGTTGCCAGACCAGGGTCAGGCTGATCTGCTGCTCCTCGGCAAGCATCATCATTGTGTCCAGCGGATCATTGTCCGGATCTTCCGCCCGCAACTGGCTCCAGCGGTGCCACACCGCATGTTCCTGCGCCTCACTGAGCTGGACCGGGCGGCCGCGGTGGGTCTCGATCTTCAGCACGCGGCGCCGCAGGGCGGTTTCCGAATGGTCCAGGCCGAAGCAGCGGTACATGATGTTGGAGCTCGCGCCCAACTTGAGCGCGCGGTTGATCAAGCGCTCGTTCTGTTCATCGCGTTCAGCCTGGACAATCAGGCGGCGCAGCACGGTGGTGTCGACTTTGACCTCGACCCAGGCGATCGACGAGTGCGCCAGGTGCGACAAGGTGGTCGGCGGCAGCGACTGCAGCACTTCGATGTCCTCGTCGGCCAAGCCCAGGGCTTTGCAACGCTGCAGGCGACCATGGCGCAGTTCATGCAGCACCTGATTCAACATGGCATGGTTCAACAGATTGAAGGTCGTGCTCATGAGGCAGTTCCTCACGTTAACGAGTGGGCGACAGCGTCAGCTCGATCAACTGCCGAGCGTGGCGGATCAGCGTGAACAGCTGCTCCAGCTGGGCGTCGGGGAGTCGTTCGAGGCCCACGGTCAGGGCAGGGCGCTCGGCAAAGGGCAGGTCGTAGACGCCGATCAGCAACTGACCAAACAATGCGGCTGGCAACTGCTGGCGTTGGCTCCAGCTCACATCATCCTGCAGGCGTAGCAAGGCCGAGAGGATCAGCTGAATGCCGGTGTGTCGCGGGCTAAGCCGATCGCTGTGTTCAGGTGACAGCGTGAACCCGAGTCCATCAGGGTGCGGGCTGACCAAGGCTGCGGCATCAGCATAATCGGCAAGGTTAGCCGCCAATTCCGCACAGCGTTCACGCAAGCTGCTGATGTCGTCCGGCGAAGCGGGGGACGATGGAGATGGGCCCACCTGCGGCTGAACGGCTTTCCCACCATCGGGTTGCTTCGCAGAAGGCGGCTCATCACTCAACGCTTGGCGAATGTGGGGCAGGCGTGGTTCCACCACCAGCGAGGGATCACTGCCAGAATCTGCCGGGTCTGGGCTGGGCAACTCAGTGGCTGTTCCAGACGCGGCCTCAAGGGTAGGTGGCGACTCCACAGGCTTGCTCGCCAGATCCTGCGGCACCGGTTGGAGAGCGGGCGACATGATAGGCGAAAGGCGTTGCTCCTGATGCATTTCCAGGGCCAGCAGACGGGGTGTCTGCTGTAGCGCCACCGCCATTTGGGCAATCAGTTCGTCCTGCAACTCGCTCGCGTCCAGCTCAGGTGTTTCACCGTCAAACGTTGACAGCACCTCCAGCCACAGCAGCGCGAACTGTTGGGTATCACCGAAATAGCGATTCCAGCTCGATTCCGCGCGACGCCTTACCGTTATCAGGCGATCGATGGCGGGTTTGCCGAGACCCGCATACAGCACCAGTGGAATGGCAGGCAGCAAGTGCTCCAACGCGTCGAACATGCGACTGATATGGGATTGGGAGATGGGATAGCCACCCTGGCTCAAGTGCACGGAGAGCTCCCGTTGACTGAGAGGCCTGTCCGGTTCCTGAAACATGTCCTTGAGTTTCGCCACGGCCAGCGACCGTTCGATGAACGTGAGTTGGCCATGCAAGTCGCTTTCAGCCAGATGCCCGAGCAAGGCATGGCACTCGGACTGCCAAGGACGAAACAGGCAATGGATGCGAAAGAACCGCTCCTCGCGGGTTTCCTGCCAAAGCTCAGCGAGGATGCTCAGCCGCGTATTGCCGCCGTTACGGATGATGAAGTGCTGCTCATCCGGCCGGCGGGTAATGGCCGGGGGCTGGTCCAGGCCGCGTTCGCGGATCGACGCTTTGATTTCGTCGTACAGCGGGTTGCGGACAATGCGTGGGTTGAGCTCGTAGGGGCGCAACTGCTCGAGACTGACCACCATGGGTGTGTCACTGATCGGCACTACCGTGGCCTCACGGTCGTGTTTTTGCGGGAAATGCGACTGCTGCAGTTGACGCGTGATGTCTTCGGAGGTCGGCGGTTTCATCACACATCCTCCGATCAGCCACGACGGATCAGCCGGCATTCGACTGCTGACTGCTGGCTGGGCATCTGCGGACCGGCCCCGACCAGCCGCTTGGCCCATTGCGGGAACAATTCGACTGCCAAGGCACGCATCACCTCCGCGGCACAAGGGCTGCGGCTTCTGGGGGGCGGGGTGGGCTCGACCCGGTGCACAGGCAGTCCCAGCGAGGCGGCATTGGGGTAGGCCACGCGGTCGGGAATGACCGTGGCGCACACGCTGACGTGAGGATCGCCTTCAAAGGACGCTTGCAGGCTCTGCATGATTAAGCGGGTATCGCGGCGATTGGCGTTGACCTGGTTGAGCAACAGCTTCACCGATGGCAACGCCACCCCCAGGTAGCGGTAGGGCTCCAATTCGTCAAACAGCCCCAGGGTGCCACGGCGCAGCTCGCGCGCGGCGAGCATTTCCGGTGGGACCGGGCACAGGGCGCAATCGGAGGCGAGGATGACCATCTCCACCACGACGCTGCGTGCCCCTTGAGTATCAATAATGAGCACATCGTATTGATCCTGGAAGGCCGGCAGCAGGTTGCGTAAACGCAGGCGGCCATCGGCGGCATGCAAGAGCAGGGTGTTGATGTGTCCGGCGCGGTCGTTGGAGACGATCAGATCCAGATGTTGAATGACCGTCGTGGAGATGACCTGCTCAGGCGCGGTGAGACCCTGGGCGATGAGCTCGTAGCTGCCGGCCTCACGGGGTGCGCACAAGGCGTAGTAGCTGGACAGCGTCGGTTGGCTGTCCAGGTCCAGCAGCAATACGCGAAAGCCCGCATCGGCAAGGACTCCGCCCAAGTTGGCGGCGACCGTGGTCTTACCCGCGCCGCCCTTGGTCGAGATCAGCGAGAGAACGTGCATGGCGCTACTCCTTGAGCGCCAGACGATCCTGGACCCACTTCTCGATCTCCAGTGAATCCCAGCCGACGGCACGCGTACCGATCCTCCGGCATTGCGGGAACTGGCCGGCCTTCATCAGGTTGTAGATGTGCGAGCGCTTGAAACCGGTTTTCTGTTCGACCTCATCGCGACGCATGATGTGGCGGTCGGTAGGCAGAGGGGCAGGGCTGATCGGTTGCATGATGTCACTCCGTAGCACCATGTGGTGCGCAGTGGGATGTGACAGTCAGTGAAGGTCGACAGGAGAGAAAAAACATTGTCAGGCAATGCCGACCATTGCCTGACAATGCAGCGTTAGCCCCGTGTGACTTGGGCCAAATGCCGACGCGCGTCGGCAAATCTCCGATCAAGGGTACTTTTGCTCAGGCCGGGAGTACCAGGGAACCGGCGCGTAATCTCTTCGACTAGAGCACTCTGGGACCTGTAGATTGACTGCACACGGCCGTCCTTCGATTTGCCCAGCGTGACCTCCAGCAGTGCACCGACGATTATGCATTGCGTACCTGCAGACGCTTCGGAGGGAATCCCGAGGGCGTCAAGCCGCTCTGATAGTTCTTTGTTATGAGCAGCGAGAGCTGTCACCTCGTCGACGGCAGCCGAATGTGTTTGGCGTAGATTTTCGAACTTGCGTAAGGCTGCATCGTGCTCCGCTTGCAGTGCCAAATAAGCGTTCAGGCTCACGCATTCAGCATGATCGATATTTTGCGAAAACAAGAATGTGGGCTTCTCTGCCGGGTAGTTGCGTACAAACCAAAGGCGAAGATCCACATGGCGAATGGACCAGTAGACGCGGTCCGCTTGGCTGTCTGTAGTGATCGGACGTCCTAGGTAGGTCGCAGGTAACTCACCACAGGCGATGGCATCGTAGATGCGCTCGGCATAGGCGTGGAGAAAAGGCCATTGTGGAAAGTGCTTGAGCAAACTACCGGGGTGAGAGAGGTCTATCTGCAGAATCTCGTCTTGGTGATCTTCGAGGTCACACCAGAGAATCGCGGCATCGATAGGGTGGTAAGAGCTTCTGATTGAGATCATGACGCACAGCCTCCTGCTGAATTCGTCCTAGACTCGCTGGCGGGGGCAATGATCTTGGCCTCAGTCTAGTGAGCCTGACTCCAACAAGACCGTTTAAGATCCAATGGTGGTGACAATGTTCTGATCAGTTGGTTCGGCAGGGTAGTGGTGGTCACGACAGGTTTCGGCGCTGCTCTCTCGTCCCTAAATCTGAGTCTGTCTGACTAAATGTGGCTGCCCTGGCAAGGTTGCCACGCTGATCCAGACATCGTCGCTCAAATCGGTCGGTGCATTGTATGGCACCTGTCGTGCCAAATACTCGCGGCTAAAGACAGGAGCTCCAGACCTAGGCCTTGCGCTCTTTGCCTCTAGCCTATGAGTACGACGCTGTGTCTGCTTCGGAATTAGTAATGGAAGTTCAGCGTCATCTGGGCCGAGCGGCCTTCAGCCCAGGTCGCATAGATTGGGTAGGATGAGGCAAAGTACTGAAGGTCGAACAGGTTCTTCAGTTTCAGATGAACGTCCAGCGACTTGGAGAATTTGTAAGACGCCATGGCATCGACCTCGGCGTAGCCTGGTGTCCACTTACGCGTGGTGTCGCTGACCGACGCGTAGATCAGGCTGGAAGCTTTCACGCTGGTGCCCACCGTCCATTTCGGCGTCACATCATAGTAGGTCCAGAGCGTCAGATTGTGTTTGGGTACCATGACCATTGGCAGGCCCGATGCCGATTCGTTAGCATCGCCGGCATCGGTGGTAACGGCATTGAGGTAAGAGTAGCCGCCGAACACACGCCATTGCGGGGTCAACTCGCCGGCCACACCCAGTTCCACGCCGCGTACGCGCTGGGAACCGGCGTTCTCGATACCGCCTAGGCCATCGCTGACACGTGCGTTGGTCTTGTCGGTCTGGAAAATCGCCGAAGTCAGCGACAGGCGACCGTCTAGCACATCCCACTTGGCCCCCACTTCGATATTGCGGCTGCGCTCGGGTGAGAGGTCGTCATTGGCCGCGGTTAGTTGGTCGTTGCCGCCCCCCGTGCCACCGTTGGCGCCGGGCGGATTGGCCGAGGTGCCGTACGAGGAATAGAGGCTTAGGTTGTCGATGGGTTTGTGCACCAGGCCCACCTGGTAGCTGAACAGGTTGGCGATGTTCTGCAGGTTCTGCGTGCCGCTCTGGTGCACCCGAGTGTTGTAGTAGTCCAGACGTACGCCGGTGTTGAGCAGCCATTTATCCGACAGAGCACACGCATTGAGCAGAGTAAAGCCAGTGTCTTTGATAAAGGCAATCTGAGGGCGGCCTTTGAGGGCTTAAAATCGGGAAAAGGAACCATGAACCGAGCAGAGCTAGGTGAGAGGAACAAACCAGTGGAGCATTGGTAAGGCGCAGAGTCTGTCCCATCTCGCGATAAAGTGAGTGGGCATTTTATGATCTTTGTACTGGGTAAGTGGCGGTTGGGCCATTCGAGAGGCACAGTGGCTAGTCTATATTATTCTATATTGAGAATTTAATATCAAATATAGAATTACTCGTGAAGACTTACTAAGCTAGAGGCTCCTCATAACAAGAAGAACGGTCTTTGATCATGCTCTTTGCACAGAAATTCTCCATTGGCGCCAAGCTTTTGGTCCTGCCCATCTTGTTCGTACTTGCATTATTGGTTGTCTCGGGTGTCGCCTACCACGGGCTGGCCAGGCAGCAGGCAGTGATCGAAGAAATTCAACAGTTGCGCTTCCAGCAATATAGGCAGGTCTTGGAAACCGCGACTGCTCTGCAGGCGGCGATGGTTGGGGCCTATGCCACGGGGGCACGCATTCTTGAATCCGGTGGGCAGACCGAGCTGGAGGAACTGGAATCTTACTTCGAGGATATACGGGCGAGTGTCGACGACATGCGCACTGGCCTTGGCAATGCAGCCCGTGAGACCCGCTTGGGTGACGAGGAAAAGGCACTCTATCGGGCGGTGCAGGAGCAGGCTGCTGTAGTGATCGAGGGACTGGACGATTTTCAGCGCACTGCCTTGAAAGATCAGATTCAGGCTGCTTCGTTGTTGGGACGGGTGCGCGCTGACAGCAACGGCTTGCAAGCGCAATTCAACCGCCTGTTAGCGCTGCAGGCGCAACTGACCTCTGACGCGTTTGCCGAGGCCGAAGCTTTGCAGCGTCAGGTATCAAAGATGCTAGTAGTGATATCACTGGCCGCCAGTGCTCTGGCGTTGCTGGTCAGTCTTTTGTTACGGGGGCAGATCTTGCGCCCCATCCGGGAAATCGAGCAGGCATCGATTAGGTTGCGAGACGGTGATCTGACGCACCGAGTGCGCGTGATCGGTGGCGACGAGATCGCTCACACTGCGCAGGCGTTCAATGAGCTAATTGACAGTTTCCAGCAGGCGATGCGTCAGGTTGCCGCGGTAGCCGCCTCGGTCAGTGCATCGGCTGAGACGTTGGTAGGCGCCTCGGCGCAGGTGGCCGAGAGCTCCTCGGCACAGACCGGTGCGGTTGGGGTAGTATCGATGACCATCGAGCATATGAGCGCCAGTATTGCCGCCATCTCCAATCATGCCCAGAGCCTGCGAGGTTCGGCCGAGGCTAGCTTGCGAGGCACGCAGGATGGACACCTGGCGCTGTCGCGTCTACTCGAAAACATCGACAGCGTACGCCTGGCATTCTTAGCCATTCGCGGCTCGGTAGGTGCTTTTGTCGAAAGCACCTCGGCGATTACCGCCAGTATCACCCAGGTCAAGGATCTCTCTGCGCAAACCAACTTGCTGGCGCTCAATGCGGCGATCGAAGCGGCGCGGGCAGGTGAAAGTGGGCGCGGTTTCAGTGTGGTAGCAGATGAAGTGCGTCAGTTAGCGCAACGCTCGGCCCAAGCGGCCAATTCAATCAATGAGTTGACAGTTAACCTTGAAGGCCAGTCCGAGGCGGTTGGCAACGCTCTGCGTGCAGGCACTGTGGCGCTGGATGACAGTGGCAGGCTACTGAGTGAACTGGAGAGCACCTTGCAGCAAGCTGCGGACCTAGTTGGGGACTCGACTAGAGGTGTAGACCAGATCGCTGATGCGGTGAGTGTGCAAAGCGAGGGCGGGCGGGGGATCGCGGAGCACATCGAGCACATCGCCCGCATGGCTGGGGAAGGCGATGCGATTACACATCAAGTGTCCGGAGCGGTAGTATCACTCCGTGAGCTTTCGGATGAACTGAGCCTGGCAGTGAGTCGCTTCCGCTTCGAAATCTGATTTTGTGAGGAGCGGCATGCGCCGCTCCCCACAAAATCAGTCAGAGCGAACTGCTACGAATCAGTTGTAGGAACTCTTGGCGAGTGTTGTACGAGTCGCGCATGCATCCGAGCATGACCGAAGTGCTCATTACCGAGTTCTGCTTTTCCACACCACGCATCATCATGCACATATGTTTCGCCTCGATCACCACCGCCACACCGGCGGCATGGGTAACTTCGGCGATCGCTTCGGCAACCTGGCGGGTCAGGTTTTCCTGAATCTGCAGTCTGCGAGCAAACATATCGACGATACGCGCCACCTTCGACAGCCCCAGCACTTTGCCTGTGGGGATATAGGCAACGTGCGCCTTGCCAATGAACGGCAACAGGTGGTGCTCGCACAGCGAATACAATTCGATATCACGGACGATGACCATCTCGTCGTTGTCCGAGTCGAACAGTGCGCCGTTGACTATCTGCTCAAGGCTTTGCTGATAGCCATGGCACAGGTACTGCATGGCTTTCGCCGCGCGCGTTGGCGTGTCCAACAAGCCCTCGCGATGCGGGTTTTCGCCGATGCCCTGCAGAATTTCGCGGTAGTTTCGGGTCAGTTCCTCGTTCATGATTGTCCCTGTTTAGAGTTGAATGATGGAAATCTTGTCGGTGGCTTGGCTGGCGTCATGAAACTGTGCAGTCGAGCCATTACGCCATTGCTCCAGTAGCTGCGCTTGACGCTGGTGAGCATGATGTAGAAAGCGCTCTTTTACTGGCCCGTAACCGCGCACGCTGTTTGGCAGCTCCAGCAGCTCACGGGCCAGTTGCAGGTTGTCGCTGCGCAGGCCCGCCAGCACTTCATCCAGAATACTTTCATAGTTACGCAACCAGTCGCGCTCAACCTTGCGCTCATGGGTATGGCCGAACGGGTCGAGCCAGGTGTTGCGTAGGCTCTTGAGTTTGGCCAGCAGCTTGAAGCCTTGCAGCATCCAGGGCCCGTAGCTGCGTTTTTTGGGCTCTTTGCTAATGCGGTTGTCGTTGAGCAGCGGCGGTGCCAAGTGGAACCGCAGGCGGTAGTTGCCTTCGAACATTGACTGGATGTTTGTCAGAAAGTCGCCGTTGCTGAACAGTCGGGCTACCTCATATTCATCTTTGATCGCCAGGACCTTGAAGTAGTGGCGGGCAACGCTTTTGGACAGCTCGTCCGGCTGGCCCAGCAGCCGAGTTTCGGCCTCCATGAACTGCTCCACGCGTTGCCGGTAACGTTGGGCATAGGCGTTATTCTGATATTGCGTCAGGACGCCCATGCGCCGCTTAACCATTTCTTCCAGGTTTTGCGAAAGTATGCGGTCGGCGCTTTGCTTTTTGCCGGCTTCGACAATGCGCAGTACCCGTGGCAAATCGTGGGCACTGCGTCGGCCCCAGGCGAAGGCTGCCAGGTTGAAGGCTACCGCGGTGCCATTCAACTCGATGGCTTGTTCCAGCGCCTCTTCGCCGACCGGCAACCAGCCTTTCTGGTAGGCATAGCCCAGCATGAAGGTATTTGTAGCGATTGAATCGCCCATCAGCGTCGTGGCAATTCTGCTTGCGTCGACAAAGTCCGCCCGCGCTGGGCCAACGGTTTCGGCTATTTGCACTGACATGCCTCGGGTATGGAATTGCGGGTCAGGGTGGCTGGCCAGATCACCGCTTTGCGCCTGCAGAGCAAAGGTACGCACGAACGCACTGGTAATGCTTTGCTCGCTGTTGACCAGGGCGTGCGTCACACCTTGGCGCAACTTGGATAACGTTTCGGTGTTGGCACTGACAACCAGATCGCAGCCCAACAACAAGGCTGCTTCACCTTCGGCGATCCGCGGGGCGAACAACTGATCCTGGCGGGCAGCGATGCGAATGTGTGACCAGACGGCGCCGCCTTTTTGTGCCATGCCAGCCATGTCGAGGTTGAGCGTACCCTTACCCTCGATAAACGCCGCCATGCCCAGTAAGGCACCGATGGTTACTACACCTGTGCCGCCCACACCAGTCACCAGGATGCTGTATGGCTCTTCGAGGGCGACGACCGAAGGAGCGGGCAGATCCCATTCATCGTCGGCTTTGGCTGCCAGGGCCTGTGGCTTGCGCAGCGTTCCGCCTTCGACGGTGACAAAGCTTGGGCAAAAGCCGTTGAGGCAAGTGAAGTCCTTGTTGCACGAAGATTGGTCGATCTCGCGCTTGCGGCCGTACTCTGTGTCCACCGCCACCACCGACATGCAGTTGGACTTGCTGCTGCAGTCGCCACAGCCTTCACATACCGCTTCGTTGATCACCACTCGACGTGCCGGGTCGGGGAACTTACCGCGCTTGCGACGCCTGCGCTTCTCCGCTGCGCAGGTCTGGTCATAGATGATTGCCGACACTCCCTGGAACTGGCGCAATTGCTCCTGGACCTCGTCCATCTTGTCGCGGCGTACTACCGGTACACCTTGGGCCAGATCAGGAATGCCTTTGTACTTCTCGACATCGTCACTGACCACCACCAGGCGCTGAACGCCTTCTGCAGCCAGTTGGCGGCTGATTTGTGCCACGCTCAGGTTGCCGTCCACCGGCTGCCCGCCTGTCATGGCCACGGCATCGTTGTAGAGAATTTTGTAGGTGATCTGCGCCTTTGCCGCGATGGCGGCACGAATGGCGAGAATGCCGGAGTGGAAGTAGGTACCGTCACCCAGGTTGGCAAAGACATGTTGGGTGGTGGTAAAGGGCGCTTGGCCGATCCAGGCTACTCCTTCGCCACCCATTTGGCTGAAGGTTTGGGTTTGCGGGTAGATCCAGGCGGCCATGTAGTGGCAGCCGATACCGGCCAGCGCGCGGCTACCTTTCGGCACCTTGGTCGAGGTATTGTGCGGACAGCCAGAGCAGTAGTGCGGCACGCGCTCCATCAGGTTGCTGAACTGGCCTTTGCAGGCCAGTTGTGCCTCCAATAGGGCTAGGCGCATTTGAAGCGAACCGCCTGGGTGCAGACGCAGGATTCGCTTGGCCAGGGCGCGTGCGATCATCGCCGGCGTCAGGTCATTGATAGCCGGCAGCAGCCAATCGGTGTGCGGCAGGCTCCATTCACCCTTGTCGTCGAACTTTCCAACGATGCGCGGACGTACGTCTTCACGCCAGTTGTAGAGCTCTTCCTTGAGTTGGTACTCGATCATGTGGCGCTTTTCTTCCACCACCACAATCTCCTCCAGGCCTTCGGCGAACTGGCGTACACCTTCAGCTTCCAGCGGCCAGACCATGCCGACCTTGTACAGGCGTAGACCGATTTTCTGCGCCTGGGGCTCGTCGATCCCGAGGATGTTCAGGGCCTGGCACACGTCGAGATAGGACTTTCCAGAAGTGACAATGCCAATTCGGGCATTCGGCGAATCCATGACGATGCGATCGATGCGGTTGGCACGGGCATACGCCAGGGCGGCATACAGCTTATGCTCCAGCAGGCGCTGTTCTTGGGCCAGGGGTGGGTCGGGCCAGCGGATGTTCAGACCGCCTTCGGGCAACGCTATGGTCGGGATTACAGGTTGTACGCGGTGAATGTCGATATCGACGACCGCCGCGCTTTCAACCGTGTCGGCCACAGCCTTGAGGGCGACCCAGCAGCCTGAGTAGCGCGACATGGCCCAACCATGCATGCCGTAGTCGAGGTATTCCTGTACGCCGGAGGGCGCCAACACCGGCATCATCACTGCCTTGAAAATGTGCTCGGTCTGGTGGGGAAGGGAAGAGGAGCGGGCGCCATGGTCATCGCCTGCGATGGCTAATACACCGCCAAATTTTGATGTGCCAGCTGCGTTCGCGTGGCGGAAAACATCACCGCAACGGTCCACGCCGGGGCCTTTGCCGTACCACATGCCGAAGACGCCATCATACATGGCACCTTCGAACAAATTGACCTGCTGCGTACCCCAGATCGAGGTGGCGGCAAGGTCTTCGTTCATACCAGGGTGGAACACTGTGTGGTGTGCTTTGAGGTAGTCACGTGCTTTCCATAGGGCCTGGTCGAAGCCGCCTAGCGGCGAGCCGCGATAGCCGGAAATGAACCCGGCGGTATTCAGACCGTTGGCCCGATCGCGTAGCCGCTGCATCAGGGGCAGGCGCACCAGCGCCTGAATCCCCGTGAGCAGTACATGTCCACTGTGTTGTACGTACTTGTCTTCCAGAGAAACCGGGGTACTCATGTTCATCCTCCAGGCGTTGTTCTTGTATGGCTGCACCGGTAAAGGGCGATGCCTTGTCGAGGCCGCCTCTAGAAAGCACGGGAGCGATCGTAAAATCACAAAAATAGCGGTGAGGTATTGGTGTTTCAAATACCTGCATGGGTCGGCATTGGTGATGCTGTGCAGCTCAAACCGGAGCTGTCGGGCTTGGATGCTAATTAAATATGGACAAATAATCAAAAAATGTTCAATTATTGATCGTGAAGACGCTTGAAAATAAAACAGACAAGGGAGAAAGCCATGCGTGCAGCCATCATTTCCGAACGCAATGCCTTGCCAAAGGTACGTGAGTTCAATGAGCCGCAAGCGCAAGACGGTGCGGTACTGATCGACGTGGACACGGCCGGCCTCGGGGGGTGGGATGTGCTCGGGGCCTACCGCCTGGGTGTCGAATACCCTTGTGTCATTCGTGGTGAGGGCGTGGGACGAGCGCCGGATGGGCGGCGGGTATATTTCGGTGAGCGTTCGGTGCTGCCCTACGGTGCCTGGGCCGAGCGCACTTTGGTGCCGCAAGCCGAAGTGTGGAATGTGCCGGACGACGTGGACGACAAAACCGCGATCAGCATGGGTATCGCCGCTACCGGGGCCATCGTGCCGCTGGAAAAGGCCGAGATCCAGGAGGGCGAAAAGGTCTTGGTGCTCGGCGCCACCGGCACCTTGGGACAGATTGCCCTGCAGCTTGCGCGTGGCATGGGTGCTGGTAAGGTCGTTGGTGCCGCGCGTTCACAGGAGGCACTTGGCCGGCTGAAGTCGCGCGGAATCGCCGACGAGGTCGTTACCCTGGGCGGCAGCGATGATGTTGGCGCACTTAAGGAGGCGGCGGCCGGTGGCTTCGATGTGGTACTCGACCTGGTGTGCGGACAACCCTTGCTGACGTCCCTGAAGGCCACCAATTGGGGCGCACGCATTATGACCATTGGCACTGGTGCTGGCCGCCAGCTCAACCTGGATATCGCCGACCTGCTGTTTCGCAGCCTGTCGTGCATCGGGACCGGCCAGCGTCCCCCTGCGGACCGGGAACAGATCTGGCTGCGACTGTTGAAGATCGCCAGGGAACAGCAGATACACGTGGACTACCTAGATTTCACCCTTGACCAGGCCGCAGAGGCTTGGGCTGCTCAGATAGATGGACCGCACGCCAAGATCACGGCCACGATCCGCCGCTGAAGGCCGCAGCGGCAAGCGGTTTCATTGGTTCTGGCGGCGGGCTCGGCATAGCAGATGATCAAGGGCAAAGACGTTTCCATGCGCCAGCTTCGGTACTTCGTGGCGGCGGCTGATGCGGGTCAGTTCTCCCAGGCGGCTCTGAAGGTGCACGTGTCGCAATCGGCCATCACCGCCGCGGTGCAGCACCTGGAAGAGACTATGGGTGTTAGCCTTTTCGACCGTTTGCCCTATGGCGTGACACTGACAGCCGAAGGCAATAAGTTTGCCCAGCATGCGCGGCATATCCTCGAAACGTTGCAGGACGCCCTGAGCGAGCCGCTGTTCCTCAGCCACTCGACACGGGGAAGCGTGCGTGTGGGGGCTTCCTACACGCTGCTGGGCTACTTCCTGCCAGCGCTGCTTGCACGATTCAAGCGCAACTATCCGCAGGTGGAGATCGAACTCGTCGACATAGATCGCCACAGCATCGAGCAGGCCGTTAACAATGGCGATCTCGACCTAGGCTTGGTGATAGTGTCCAACACCCCCAGCCTGAATGTGTTCTCCCATCAGGTGTTGATTCGGTCCCGCCGGCAACTCTGGTTGGCCATCCAGCACCCCTTAATGACTGCCTCCTCAATCAACCTCGAAGACGTGGCGCAGCACGCCTACATCCTTGCCACCGTGGATGAAGGTGACAGCTCGACGTTTCGCTACTGGGCGTCTCGTGGGTTGGCTCCCAACGTGGCTTTTCGTACTTCTTCCATGGAGGCGCTGCGCGGCATGGTCGGCCATGGCTTTGGCGTCGCCATTCTTTCCGACATGCTTTACCGACCTTGGTCCCTGGAGGGTAAGAGGATCGAGGCTCGGCCATTGACGGATGTCATTCCGCCCATGGAATTGGGACTGATTTGGCGACCCGACAAGCAGTTATCGATATCGGCCCAAGCGTTTCGACAGTTCCTGATCATGGCGTGTACGTCGTGAAACCTTGCTGGCCTTGCGTTGTTCCTCAGGGTGCTATGCGCAACACAGATAAAAATGAACAAAAATAAAATAAATGTCTATATTTTAATTGGTTCCGAAATTGCCGAACGGCCTGCTGGCCGATTACAACAAGGAGAACGCCATGCTGATCGATGTACACGCCCACCTGCTGACAGAGGGTATGCTGAACCGCCACGAATTTTGGGGCCCGTTCATGAAGGTGCAGGGGTTGACTGTCGGCCATTTTTCCCTAGGCACCAAGCAGCCGGCCAAAGCCACTAGCGACGCTGAGGCGCAAGTCAACCTATTGGCACGCATGACCCACGCCAGTCGTCGCAAGTTGATGGCCGAGCGGGGTGTCGACAAGCTGGTGGTCTCCACGCCTTCGCATTGCTTCATGTATTGGGCTGGTGATTTTGCCAACGAATACGCGCGTATTTGCAACGACGAGATGTCAGAGTTCTGTCGCGCCGACCCGGACCATTTCGACTTCTGGTGCCATGCCAATCTGGCCGATCCGCGCAACGCAGCCAAGGAAATCGAGCGAGCGGTAACCCAATTGGGGGCCAAGGGTGTATGCGTAGGCGGTGCCAACTTCAACGGATTGCAAGCTCATGACGAGCAGTTGTTCCCAGTGTGGGAGAAGCTCACACAGCTGGATGTACCAATCATGGTGCATGGCTTCAATCAGTCGATCTACTGGGGCGAAAAACATACCGACGACAAGTTCGAAACCACGTCCATTGTGGGCGATTGCGTCGATGAGACCCTGTTTTTCTGGTACCTAATCTGTGGAGGTGCCCTGGATGTCTTTCCAACCCTGAAAACCTACATCACCCATGCGGGGGGCATGGCGATCTTCCAACTGGGCCGACTCAGCGAACTCAACCAAGCTATGGCGCCCGATACGCGCAACCAGCGGCCGCTGCTGGACTATCTGCAGAACTTCTACTTCGATCTTGACGTACACGCACCTGGTTTGCGTCGTGGTGTCGCTGAAGTGGTGGGTTCTGAACGCTTGCTGTACGGTACAAACTTCGGTGGTGCCTATGACCACGGTGACCTGACGGCCGGGCTAGGACTATCGGTTGCGGATCGTGAGCGGATCCGCAGTGGTAACGCAATTGAACTGCTCAAACTGAAAGTGCCAGCTCACGCTGCGCGTGCTGTGACGCCGTGACGGGCAGTTTGCTGGCGATGAGTGCTGGGCGGCCGTATCCTCAACGTGTCGGGCGGCTGCCGCGACAACTCGGCGACCTCAGCGCCGCTTGGCTGACGGAGCTGCTGCAGCCGCGTTACCCCGGCATCGAAGTGCAGGCGTTGGCGGTGGTGGAGGTCCGCAATGGGCACACTACCAAGCTGCGCGTCAGGCTCGAGCTGAACGAGGTCGGTCAGCGCGCAGGGATACCGTCCCATGTCTGCCTGAAATCGAACTGGTCAGAAGGCTTCGAGAGCGGCGATATCTGCGAATTGGAGTCGCGTTTCTATCATCTGACCCGCGCGTGGTCCGGCGCGCCATTGCCTGCCACGTATTTCACTGATTGGGACGCCGATGGTGGTGGGCGCGGCGTAGTGGTAATGGAGGATCTTGGGCTGGCAGCCGGGAAGTTCGGCCACAGCACTGATCACCTGGGCGTGGATGGAGTCGCGCAGGGGCTGGAGTCTTTAGCCGCGTTGCATGCCGTGACCTGGGCCCACCCACGGCTGCACCGTCAGGTCTGGCTTCCGGTGTCGATGGCCAACCCGGTAGACAACGACGGCCTGCTGCGTATGTACAACTACATCAAGGTCAACCTGGGCAAGGATGACTACCGGCAGCGTCTACCTCGTTGGATCTATGAGACGCCAGAGCTCTTCAGCCATGCTTTCGATGAGTTGGCTGCCTTCGAGCGGGCACAGGTTTCGCCCTCTTGCTTGATCCATGGCGATTCGCACCAAGGGAACAGTTTTCAGCGTGACAATGGACAACGCATCTGGCTCGACTGGCAGTTGGCAAGACGCGGGCGGCCATGGCGCGATGTGGCGTACTTCATGCTCGGCGCGTTGACGATAGAAGAACGCCGCGCCGAGGGGCAACGGCTTCTGCAGGTGTACCGCGAAAAGTTGATCAGTCTGGGAGCGGCTGGTGTACTCGACCAGCACGCCGCCTGGGAGCAACTGCGGCGTTGGCCGGTGTGGGGCATGCAGACATGGATGTCGAACATGGATGACTGGGGGCAGTCAGGATTGCCGATGGTGGAGCGATTTTTTACCGCCGCCGAAGACTTCGACACGCTTCGCCTGCTGACACGAGGACGCAAGCCACGGCGTACTCCGGTGCTGGGCGAGGGCGCTCGTCCGCTGACGCCAGCCTATGCACACCTCTTGAAGGATTGAACATGGTCAAAACGCACGTGCATGGAGGTAAGCGAGGCTGAGTATGGCGGACTGGAGTACTACCTGGCGCGCTTGAGCGGTATAGATCGTTACGGCTTGGACGCGCTCCGCAATCGACTCCTAGTGGCTTAGGGCAGGGTACTTGCGGTGACCCGTACGGGTTGCCATTGGGCCAATGCAATTCCCAGCAGAATCAGTCCGCCGCCTACCGCGTGATACAGGTGCAATGGCTCACCGAGCAGCCCAATCGCCAAGGCTGCGGTGAAGAGAGGGACCAGATTCATCAGTGCCGCGGTTTTTTCCGGGCCCAGGCGTTGCAGGCCTTGCATCCACAGGCCCGGTGCCAACGCCGAAGCGAATAGACCAGCAAACAGAACCAGCGGCAGGCTCTGAGCGCTCAGGGCCATCGATGATGTAAGCAAAAATGGCGGTACCAGCATTAACGTGCCGCAGAGTATCTGTACATAAAGGCTTTCCCAGGTGGGCAGGGGGATTTGCCAGCGCTTCACCAGCACGCAATAAAGGGCGTAGGACAGTGACGCCAGCAGCATCAGCCATTCACCCAGACCCACCCCGCGCTGCCAGAGCGATGGCAGGTGGCCCGCGGTCAGCAACCATGCCAACCCTGCGAATGAAACTGCCGTGCCTGTCAGTAACGGCAGGGTGGGGCGTGTGTTCAGCAGCGGGAAGGCTACCAGTACCGTCAGCAAGGGCATGGTCGCCAGGATCAATCCCATTGAGGTGGCACTGACCGTATGTGCAGCAAAGTAGGCCAGAGACTGATACAGCGACATGCCGAGCAATCCCAGTAGCCATAGTTTGGGCAGGTATGGCCGTATCCTCTGGCGCATTCTCCAGACCCTGGGCAGCATGACTGGTGACAACACCAGCAATGCGGTCAACCAGCGATAGAACGAAATGGCCGCGGGATCTATCACCCCCACCGACAGGCGATTGACCACGGTACTGGCAGCCCAGATCAGTGTGGCAAGCACTGGAAACAGCAGCTTCATTACGGGCGCTTTAGTGGCTGTCGGTGTTTCGAGCGGCCAGTGCCGCGGCAAAATCACGCTTGAGTGTCGGGAAGTAGGCAATCTGGCCACCCATGCCCCCGGCAATGTCTATCGAAGCCGCGCTGATGAAACTGGCGTATTCGCTGGAAAGGAACAACACCATGCCTGCAACATCTTCCGGTTTGCCATAACGGCCGATCGGCACCACCTTCATAACCATCGCATCGAACTCCTCACGGCTGACCCCGGGGCCCATCTCCTTGTAGTGGCGGTCCCACTGGCCAGTGTCGATCCAGCCCATGTTCAGGCTATTGACGAGAATATTGTCCTTGGCCAGCGACATGCCCAGCGAGCGCGAAAGCGCTACACATGATGCACGGTTGATCACCGAAGGGATCCCGTCGGGGGTCGGCACGGTGCCGGCCAGGGCATTGATCTCGATGATCCGCCCCCAGCGCTGTTGCCGCATGAACGGCACCACAGCCTGGACGAAGCGAAAATGCCCCATCTGCAACACATTGGCGTGTTCAAGGATGGCTTCCGGCGTGAGGGTCTCTAGGTTGCCCCCACGCCCCTGGCCCGCGTTATTTACCAAAATGTCCACGCCTCCCCAGGTCTGCACCACCTCACCGACGAAATGTTGAACACCCTGAGTGTCCGTGACATCCACGGCTCGGGCCAGTACCGCCTGCGCATGTTCCTGCAGTTGTGCTTCCGCTTCGCGGACGGCCGCCAAGCTACGTGCGCAGATGGCCACACGGGCACCTTCCAGTGCGAAGGCACGGGCTATCGCAAGGCCTATACCGCGTGAAGCACCAGTGACAATCACGCGTTTTCCGCTCAGATCGATGTTCATGCGGGGCAAGCTCCTTGTGATTCTTGTTGGATTGACGCAGGCACGTTGCGGGTGTCTTCAGTGGCTTGTTTACCGGAAAAAAGCCGGTTGAGCAAAACATAATTGAACAGTTAGCATTTTTGTGTGCAGTATTGACCATGCTTTTCTCCATGCCCTCTGACACCGGGGGCGATCAGCGGCAACAAAAAAATCGACTGAGATTCTAAATACAGAATTGAAATCTTTATATGGAATTATTTGTTTTTCTCGGTTAATTTGAAATCAAGCCATGGGCGCGCTTCACCGGTGAAACCTGCCGACAAGCTCACCCGAGCTGCTTAGGCAGGTGAGGTAGCAGTACGTCAGCACGGCTGTAGCCAGTACTTGGCCTTATACAAACGACTGAAAATAAAAATAAAAGGTGCCGTATGAAAGACATGACCAAGCAGGGAAGGCATGTGTTTAGCCGCAGCGCGCTAGCGCTGGCAGTGCTCGGCGGGATGAGTGGAGCGCACGCTGTTTCGTTTGACCTGAGCAACCCTGACTACCGCCTGCGTTGGGACAATACCGTCCGCTACAACTTGGGCGTGCGCATGGAAGACCAAGACCACCGCATCATGCGGACCCCGACCTACGACGAGTCCGACAGCAAATTCGACAAAGGCGATATCGTTACAAATCGACTCGATGTGTTGAGCGAAGTGGATTTCTCCTACCTGAACGAATGGGGGGCACGCCTGAGTGCTGCTGGCTGGTACGACAATGCCTACCGTGACACCAAGGTCCACAGCCAGGTGGGTGGCCAGACCAGCTACGAAAATGGTCACTACAGCGATGAGGTCAAGCGCTATGTCAGAGGACCTTCTGGTGAAATCCTCGATGCGTTCGTGTGGAAAAACTTTCAGGTAGGCGATACACCGCTTAACGTCAAGATCGGTCGCCATACCAACTACTGGGGCGAGGGCCTGCTGTTCGGTGCACACTCAGTTTCCTACTCTCAGGCCCCGAGCGACGGTGTAAAAGCCGCTACCAGCCCGGGTATCGAGACAAAAGAAGTATTTCTGCCCATCGGCCAGATATCTGCCAAGGCCCAGGTCACTGATCATCTTTCCATCGCCGGCCAGTACTTCTATGAGTGGGACTACACCCGTATTCCCTACGGCGGGACCTACTTCGGCGGTGCAGACTTCCTGTTCGAAGGTCCGGATCAGATGCCAGCCGGTGCTGGGGCACTCAAGCGCGCCTCCTCCAAGTATGGTCGCGACAGTAATGCCAACTGGGGCGTGATGGCCAAATACAACGTTGAGGCGATCGAATCGACCTTCGGCTTCTACTACCGCCAGTTCGACGACTATCAGCCTTGGCTCGCACCGCAGGTCAAGGCGAACCTGGGTGAGTACCGCGTCGTGTACCCCCGCGGGGTCAAGCTTGCCGGTATCAGTTTTGCTCGTGTGTTCGATTCGGTGGCCGTGGGCACGGAGCTGTCATACCGCAAGAACGGCGCATTGAACGCCACTGGTGTCAGCACGCTGGATGACGAGGGGCCGCGTGGTGACACCATCCACTTTATCGCTAACGCCGTGTATGGCATGCCACGCAACTTCATTGCCAATAACGCGACCTTGGTTGGCGAGTTTGCCTACAGTCACCTGGTCAAGGTGACCGAGCATGACGAGTTGTTCAAGTACAAGGGCAATGCCGCCTGTACGGACGCCCGTACACCCGGTGTCGCCGGCTCCGGCGACGCGTCCGATGGTTGCTCGACGCGCGACTACTACGCGGTGGCAGTCAACTACACGCCGCAATACCTGAGCATCTTCCCATCTTGGGACATGGACGTACCTCTGACCATCAACTATGGCATTCATGGTAACGCTGCCTCGGCTGGTGGCGGCAGTGAAGGTGCGATGTCCTGGTCGGCTGGTGTGAAGTTCACCTATCAGCAACAGTATGAATTCGGCCTACGTTACGCCGATACCCGCGCCCAACCCAAGAACCTGGCAAATGGCACCGTCGGCGGCAATGGCGGCGTTGGTAATACAGACCGGGGCTGGTTGGCATTCACATTCAAAACCTCCTTCTGAACAAATCCAATAAAAACGGAGACTGCCCGAATGAAAAGACAATTGGCCTTGTCCCTGGCGCTGTTCGGCATCGCTACCTGCAGCGTGGCCGCGGTCAGCCCGGAGGAAGCGGCGCAGCTAGGTAAAACCCTGACCCTTTTCGGTGCGATCAAAGAGGGAAATGCAGAGGGCACGATCCCTGCCTACGATGGCGGGTTGCGTACTGCACCGCCAGATTTCAAACCAGACAGCGGGTTCTGGGCCGATCCATTCCGCAATGAGAAACCCTTGTTCCGCATCACTTCGCAGAATATGGCCCAATACGCTGACAAGCTCAGTGAAGGACAAAAGGAAATCCTCAAGAAATACCCGGAGTACTACTTCGATATCTATCCGAGCCACCGCACCACGGCATATCCAAAGGAGGTGTTGGATGCCACGGTACGCAACGCCACCACTTGTAACACACAGAGAGACGGGCTGGCAGTCGACCCGGCCTGCCGTGGAGGGTTGCCATTCCCGATTCCGAAGACTGGCAACGAGGTTATCTGGAACCAGCAACTGCGATACAAGATCGGCCCCGGGTACTCCACCACCAGCTCCTCTAATAGCTGGGTGATGGATGCGAATGGTCAGCGGACCAAGGCTGCCGAGCAAGCCACGTTCGAAGAGCAGCCCTACTATCAGCCTACGCAGGCCGACCGCGATCCAATGATGTATGCCCGTGTGTATTCACTGAACAACTATCCGGCACGCCGTTCGGGTGAAGTCACCGTACTCAACGATTATCTGGACCCTGCGGCCAAAGCGCGTCGAGCCTTCAGTTATTCGCCTGGCCAGCGGCGGGTGAAGCTGGCGCCGGAGTTTGCTTTCGATACGCCAGTCGCTAGCCAAGGCGGGGTTACGCTGTTCGATGAGCTGCAAATGTTCTCGGGCAGTCAGGACCGTTTCGATTACAAGCTGGTGGGCCGAAAGGAGATGTTCATTCCTTACAACGCCTACAAGTTCTACTTCGAGTGCAACCAGGACGAGCAATTCCTTAAGCACCATGCCAATCCGGCGTGCGAGCGTTGGGAGTTGCACCGTGTATGGGTTGTCGAGGCCACGCTCAAGCCGGGCAAGCGACACGTCTACAGCAAGCGAACTTATTACCTAGACGAGGACACCTTTGGGATTGGGCTGTACGACGCCTGGGACCAAAGCGGTGCCTTGTATCGCGCGATCTTCCTCAGTGGTGTGCAGTTGTACGACAAAAACTTGCCGTACAACGTGAAAAACGTCGTGTATGACTTCAACAAAGGCATGTGGGCGCTGCTCAACGACGGGTTGAAGGGCGGCTACAAGTTCGTCGATACACCACGAACCGAACGGGACATGAACCCCGAGGCAATTGTCGCTCGGGAGACCCAGCGCTAAGCCCTCCGGGCTGGTTGTGAGCTGCGCGCGTGCAAAGTGGTTCGCAGTTGAAAACGTTGTTCCTGAGCCCGGCAATGAGTGGCGCTTGTTGTCGGGTAGCAGGGCGACTCTGGCATGGTGAGGATAAAAACAATGATTAGCCAAGGCCTAGCAAGACCTAATTCTTTGAGTGTGCACTTGTTGAGTGCGGCTCTGATTCCTTTGTGGCTGGCCATGATGGGGACAACCCAGGCTGGCACGCCCACCATTGATCCGCTTGAAATGCAGGCGCCGACACTCGCACAGCCGCTGGCCGCACCGTTGATCAGCGTGGCCCGCGCCGGCGACGTGCTGGTCGGTGTCGGCCTGCACGGCCTGATTCAACGCTCCCACGACAATGGCACCAGCTGGGAGCAAGTCACCAGCCCGGTGTCCAGTGACTTCGTTCAAGTGCGCTTCAGCGATGCGCGAAACGGCTGGATTGTCGGCCACGACTCAGTGGTGTTGCACAGCAGTGACGGCGGCGCCACATGGGTCGTGCAGATGGATGGGCGCAAGTTGTTCAGCCTGCTTGGCAGTGTCTATGGCCGGCGGGCCGAACAGGGCGACCAGGAAGCCGGCGATCTGGTCCAGGAGGTAAACCGCGCGGTGGCTACGTCCGCGACACCCGCTGTGATACCGGCGCCCTTGCTGGACGTGTTATTTGACGCCAGCGGTCGCGGCTTCGTCGTAGGTGCCTTTGGCATGATCCTTCGAAGTGAGGATGCCGGCAGCACCTGGCAACCCTGGCTCGAGCGCGCAGACAACCCACGCAGAATGCATTTGTATGGACTGGCGGAGCGCAATGGCACGTTCTACATCAGCGGAGAACAGGGTGTATTGCTGCGCCTTGAGCCTGGCCAACAGCGCTTTGAAAAAATCGAGACGCCCTACACCGGCACCTATTTTGGCATCGCCGCCTTTGAAAACCTGCTGCTGGCCTACGGGCTGCGCGGCAATTTGTTCGCAAGTGTTGATGATGGCCAGCAGTGGCAGCAGATAGAAACCGGGATCGACACCAGCCTGGTCAGCATTGTGGAGCAAGGACCGGCGCTAGTGATGGTGAGCCAGGGCGGGCAACTGGTCAGTCTGGATCTCCACAGTCTCAAGGTCACTCCGCTGGTACAAACGCGCGTGGGCGAGGTGTATGCAGCAAGCGACACGAAGCAGGCCGGGCGGCTAGTGGTGGCACGCTTTGCCGGTGCCAAGGTCATCGATATCGCCCGGGCTAACTGACGCCGTCGGCACGATTCCCTAACGAGAAAGAAAACATGGTCGAGCAAAAATTCAACAGCGGGATGCCAGTGATCACCCACCTGGAGGACTTCGATAAAAGCTCCGGCGGCTGGTTTGAGCGGGTGATCTTCCGTAACCGCATGTTGGTCATCGTTGCCTGCCTGCTCGCCACCGTGGTGCTGGGCTTCTTCGCTGCACAGCTGCAGGTGAACGCCAGCTTTGAAAAGATGATTCCAAGCTCCAGCCCGTACATCAAGAACTACCTGGCTTACAAGAACCAGTTGCCGGGCCTGGGGAACAGCGTTCGTGTGGTGGTCGAGAACAAGACGGGCGATATCTACGACGCCGACTATCTGCTGGCTCTACAGAAGGTCAACGACACGTTGTACCTGATTCCTGGCGTAGACCGCTCATGGATGAAGTCGTTGTGGATGCCCATCGTGCGCTGGAAGGAGGTCACGGAAGAGGGCATCGATGGCGGGGCGGTGATGCCATCGGACTACGACGGCAGCGAACAATCCATCCAGGCCTTGCGTCGTAACATCACACGCGCCGGCATCATCGGCAATCTGGTGGCCAACGACAGCAAGTCGAGCATGCTCGTGGCACCGCTGCTCGATACCAACCCGCAAACCGGCGAGCCGCTGGACTACGGCGTGTTCTCCAAACAGCTCGAAGAGAAGATTCGCGCGTTGGAGAGCGACAAGATCGGCATCCACATCGTTGGCTTCAGCAAGCTGGTGGGCGACCTGATCGATGGTCTGTATTCGGTCATGCTGTTCTTTGGTGCTTCGGTAGTGATCGCCGGGGTGTTCGTGTACTTCTACACCCGTTGCCTGCGCAGCACGCTGCTGCTGGTAGGCGTGGCGGTGGCTGGCGTGGTCTGGCTGCTGGGGCTGATGCAACTGCTGGGTTACGATCTGGACCCCTACTCGATTCTGGTGCCGTTCCTGATCTTCGCCATTGGCATCTCCCATGGCACCCAGAAGATGAACGGCATTCTCCAGGACATCGGCCGCGGTACACACAAGTACGTGGCGGCGCGTTACACGTTCCGTCGCCTGTTCCTGACCGGGCTCACCGCGCTGTTGACCAATATCGTCGGCTTTGCGGTGCTGGTCATCATCGACATCCCAGTGATCCGCGATCTGGCCCTGACCACGAGCATCGGTGTGGCGGTACTCATCTTCACCAAGTTGCTGTTGATTCCGGTGGCGTTGTCGTACCTGGGCGTGAGTGCCAAAGCCGCGCGCATCGCAATCGCCAAGGACCAGGCGGGGGAGGCCGGACAAGGTATTTTAGGGCGTGTCTGGCGTGGCCTGGACCGTTTTACCGAGCGCCCGATGGCCACCACGATCATTGTTTTGTCGCTGGTGGTGACACTGCTGGGCAGCATGGTGATGATGCACCTGAAGGTGGGCGACCTGGATCCAGGGGCTCCCGAGCTGCGCCCGGACTCACGCTACAACCGCGACAATGCCTTCATTACCCAGAATTACGGGCTCTCCAGTGACCAGTTCGTGGTCATCATGAAAACCGACGAAGACAGTTGCAGGCTTTACCAGGCTTTGCAACGCATGGACAAGTTGGCCTGGCAGCTTAACCGGACTCCGGGGGTGCAGACCACCCAGTCTCTGGCCGAAACCGTGCGCATGATCAGTTCGGGTATGGCCGAGGGCAGCCCGAAATGGCTCAGTATCAGTCGCGACCAGGCCATTACCAACGCGGCGGTGGATGCGGCAATGATTTCCGCCCCTGGGATCACCAATCAGCAGTGTTCGGTTACCCCAATGATCGCCTACCTGGCCGATCACAAGGCAGACACCTTGAGCCGGATTCTGAAAGTATCGGAAGCGTTCGCCAAGGAAAACAACACCGGTGCGGACGCCGATAACCCAGTGGAGTTCCTGCTGGCAGCGGGCAATGCCGGCATCGAGGCCGCAACCAACATCGAGGTCGAGAAGGGCATCATCACCATGTACCTGGCGGTGTACGGCGCAACGGCGCTGCTGTGCCTGCTGACGTTCCGCAGCTGGCGCGCGACGGTGGTTGCGCTGATCCCTCTGCTGATGACCACGATCATCTGCAAGGCGCTGATGGTGTGGTTGGGCATCGGCCTGAAGGTCGCGACGTTGCCGGTCATTGCGGTGGGCGTCGGGGTCGGCGTGGACTATGCGCTGTACCTGCTCAGCGTCCAGCTGGCGGTGCAGGAGCGCGGCGCCAGCCTGGCAGTCGCCTACCGTCGTTCGCTGGACTTCACCGGCCGCGTGGTCGCGCTGGTCGGCCTGACCATGGCGGCCGGGGTGATCACCTGGGCCTGGTCACCCATCAAGTTCCAGGCCGACATGGGCATCCTGCTGACCTTCATGTTCCTGTGGAACATGCTCGGGGCGCTGGTGCTGATCCCGGCACTGTCACATTACCTGCTCAACCCCAGACGCAACGCCAAGGCCGGGGCCACCCTGGATCTTGACGAGGCCCGCGTGCAGCAGCGCCCCGACAAGCCTGCGAGCGTGGCCAAACGCCATGCATTGCCCACGCCCACCGTACGCGGCGTGCCCGCTGACTAAAAAGGCCGGGTATAGGCCTTGCCAACCCTTTCGAGGAGAGAGAAATGTTCGAATTACTGATGAGTGCCGACATGATGGTGCCGGACCCGGACGCCATGACGGAAATACTGGTCGACAAGCTCGGTATCTACAAGCACGAACGCTGGCGCCAGGCGTTCGACAATCACCCGTACATTGCGCACTTTCTGCGGGTGCACAAGTCTCTGGCCGTGTCGCCCACGCGCATTGAGCCGCAGTGGCACCTGGATCGCCCCAACCCGGGTGACCCGCTGTTCCATGAGTTCCTGGAGAGTCTAAAGGACTACCAAGGCCGCCATCGGCCCATGCTGACCCACTCCATCGTGCTGGCGCTGCATGGCAACAAGTTCGATGCGCTGGTGGACAAGCTGATGCGCCGTCGCCTGCCTTTTCGCATGGCGCAGCGTACCCCGGAAATGCCATTCGATCGCTTGTGGCTCGGTGCGACCCCCGAGAAGCCCTGTTACCAGCCGTCCGTGGACGGGGGCCTGTGCATCGAGATCATGCCGACCGAGCCATTGCAGATGCCGGCCGAAACCTACCAACTGCCGCCGGTCAAGCCGCGAGATCTCAAGCCCGGCGACATGGTGCGCGTGACCGCCCGTGGGTTCCTGGTACGAGACCTGGATGAAACCCTGCGCAAGATCTCCACCAACCTGGACTGGGAACCGAGCGGGCCGGTGGAGCATATCGCCGGTGAAGGATATCGTCGTGCACGCATGGGTTTCAGCGTGCCCAACAGCGCCACCCTCGATGTGCTGGAGGCCACTCACTGGAACACCGATGCCGGCCATTACGTCAACAACTGGGGACCGGGCCCTTACTACATCCGCATCGGCGTCAATGACTTGGCCGCCAAGGTCGAGGACCTGCGTGCCCGTGGCACCCGCTTTGAGTGGGTTGAGTCGTCGCAGGCGGTGGGCGGCCGGGCGCTGATCAAGGTCGACCCGCAAGAGCTCAATGGTCAGGTGTTCGAGTTCGAGGAGTGCCCTGCATGAGCACAGCGCTGAGCGAGCAGGTGATCAACGAGGCGGTGCGCGTGGAGTGTGACGCACGGGTCGGCTGGGTGGTGCTGACTCGCCCCAACCAGATCAACGCCATCAATGACGCGATTCGTCAGGGGGTACCGCAGGCGCTGACCCTGCTGCAGCAAGACCCCGAGATTCGCGTGATCGTGATTCGTGGTGAAGGCGAGCGCGGCTTCTGCGCTGGCGCCGACATCAAGGAACGCCGTGGCCCTGAATCCAGCCTTCAGGTACGCCAGCGCATGGAAAAGATGCGCTGGATCGAAGCTCTGGACGGTATCGCCAAGCCGGTGATCGCGGCCATCCACGGCTACTGCATGGGCGGCGGGCTGGAGCTGGCGCTGGCCTGCGACATTCGCTTCGCGGCGCCCAATGCGGTGTTTGCGCTGCCGGAAACCGGCCTGGGGCTGATCCCCGGTGGCGGCGGCACGCAACGCCTGTCGCGTGTGGTCGCACCGGGCCAGGCACTGGACATGCTGCTTTCTGGTGATCGCATGAATGCAGCGCAAGCGCAGCGCATCGGGCTGGTGAGTCGGGTGGCCAGCGACAACCACGGCCTGCTGGAGGAGGTCACGACCTTTGCCCGGCGTATCGCCGCCAAGCCGCCCACCGCATCGGCCTTCGTCAAGCAGGCGGCCCGTGCCGCGCTGGAGTTGGACCTCAAGAGCGGACTGAACCTGGAGCTCGACTTGTTCGCGCTGCTGGCACCTACCCACGACGCGCGCGAGGCTGCCCAGGCCTTTAGCGAACGACGTGAGCCGCGTTTCACCGGCGAGTGACGGGCTCACTTACAACAAGGAAATCCACATGAGTACAGGCAAGCTGGCAGGACGGGTGGCCATCATCACGGGCGCCGGTGGCGGGTTGGGGGCAGAATGCGCCCGCGTGCTCGCCTCCCATGGCGCGAGCATCGCCGTGGTCGACATCAACCTGGACGGGGCTACGGCGGTTGCCCAATCGTTGCTCGACGAAGGGCACCAGGCGTTGGCGATTCGCACCGACGTGTCGTCGGAGGCCGACGTCCAGGCGATGGTTGCCCAGGTCAGGAAGCGGTTTGGTCGTATCGACGTACTGCACAACAATGCGGCAATCCTCAATGCCGAGCAGCGCCAGGCAGACCGCGATTTCGTCAATCTCGACATGGCGGCCTGGGACCGCGCCATCGCCGTTAACCTGCGCGGCGCGGTGTTGTGCACCAAGCACGTGATCCCGGCCATGCTGGAACTGGGCAAGGGCTCGATCATTTTCGCCACCTCGGGGCTCGGCATGCAGGGTGACATGTCCCTGACCGGTTACGCTACCTCCAAGGCCGGCCTGATGATGTTACCGCGCATGGTGGCCTCGCAGTACGGCAAGCAGGGCATTCGCGGCAATGCCGTACAGATCGGTTTGGCGCCCTCCGAGCACGCCATGCCGGCGGCGTTGCTAGACATCCTGCGCGACAACCACTGTACCGCCGAACTAGGCACCCCGCGCCAGATCGCCGATGTGGTGGCGTTCCTGGCCAGCGACGAGTCGTCCTTCGTTACCGGCAGCACACTGGTGGCCGATGGCGGGTTCAGTACCCACACCCCTTCATTGGTGGCCATGCGCTCGCTATTCGCGCAGATGGGCCGAACTGGCATGTGACCCCCGCCGCGACGCGTGCCTGCGTCGCCCCGGCTGACCTTCGACTTGGAAGCATGTGATGAACCAGACGCAACTCGCAGTAAACCCTGATTTCGATGTGATCGTGGTCGGTGGCGGCACCAATGGCCTGTCTGCTGGCTGCTATCTGGGCATGGAAGGCAAGAAAGTGCTGGTGCTCGAAGCCCTGGACAAGGTGGGCGGCATGGCCTCCTCGGGCTACCTGATACCTGAGGCGCCGCAGCACCTGGTTCACCCCTGCGCGCTGGACATGATGTCGATGCGCGTGCACGCCCATGTGCCGGCGGAGCTTGGCCTGGAGCAACACGGCTTCAAGTCGGTGGAACTGGCGCCGGGGTATGTGTATCTGCACCCGGACGGCCAATCGCTGATCTTCTGGCGTGACCGCGAGCGTACCGCTGCCGAGATCCGCCGCTTCAGCACCCGCGACGCCGACGCGTTTCTTGAATTCATGAAGGTCATCGACCTGTTCCTGGAGATCGCGCTGCCGATGATGCGGGTCGATCCGGCCAAGGCCAACCTGGGGGTTAAACTGCGGATGGTCGCCACAGCAATCAGGCATAAGGCCCTGAAGCCCGAACTGATGGCGCTGATGACTGGGTCGGCTCTGCAGGCGGCGCGCGAACGATTCGAGCATCCGATCACCCGCTCTGCGATGTGCGCGCTTACCGGGCTTGCGGGCGACATCACAGCCGACGGCGGTGGCATCTACTACGCTCTGCTGGGGTTCCTGCACCGCTTCGGTGTGGGGCGGGTGATGGGCGGCATGCAGCAGTTGAGCAATGCCATGCGGGCCCGCCTGGAGGCGTTGGGCGGCCAGGTGCTGGTGTCGGCCAGCGTCAGTGAAATCGTGGCCAGTGACGGCGTGGTCAAAGGCGTGAAATTGGCCGATGGCCGTACCTTCTCTGCCCGCGCCGTGATTGCCGGCTGCCACCCCCGGCCGGCGCTGGAGATGGTCACTGCCGGTCAGCTTCCCAAGCATCTGCTGACCCGCATCGCCATGGCCCCGGCCAACGCCAAGGGCTCGGGCCCGTTGAAGGTGGATGTGGCCCTACGCGGGCAGATTTCGCTGCCACGCTTCGAGGCGGTGCGCGGCGATGGTGTCGACTTGCGCAACACCTGTCTGCTGATCGGCACCGAAGAGGCCGTGCTGGAGAACTTTGCCGCCTGTGCGCGGGCCGAAGTGCCGACCTTGCCCTACATCACCATGGCCGTACCCAGCGCCGCCGACCCGTCACAGGCGCCTGAGGGCCAGGATGTGCTGTACATCTACCCACCGGTGATGCCGGTCAACCCGAATGAAGGGTGGGATGCCCTGCGTGAGCGAGTGGCTGATCAGGTGATCGAGCAGTTGTACGCCTATGTCGACGGTATCGAGGGGCAAATCATCGGCCGACGCATCGAGGCTGCCCCGGACTTCACCGCGCGCCTGAATACCGTGAATGGTTGCGTGGTGCATATCGATACCACTTCGATGCGCTCCAGCACCATGCGCCCGGCGCACGGCCTGGGTGGCGATACGCTGCCGGTGGCGGGGTTGTACTTGGGCAGTGCGGGCATCCATCCTGGGGGCGGGGTCAATGGCATGGCAGGCCGGCTGGCGGCCAGGCGGGTCAGCCGCTACCTGAGCAAGTCGCGGCGCTGAAACGCGCCCCGTCTACAGGGGCCGCAGGCAGACGAAACCGGCAGCCGTCAGACGCTGCCGGTTTTCTTTTCTGCGCCCAGAGACAGGCTCGCAATGACGAAGTCGGCCGAGTACTGGCGCCAGGTGATCATGCCTTCGGCAGAGTCGGTATCCAGGCCGGCGAGGGTCGACATCGAATAGCGGTTGGTGAACCAGCCCGTGGTCACCAGCGAGGCACAGGCCAGTAGCAGGCGTGGGTTGATGTCGGCGCGAAAATCCCCGCTGGCGGCGCCCCTGCGCAGGATGGCCTCGAGCTTGGCAATCAGTGCCGGCGCCATTTCTTGGAAATGATTACGAGGTGTTTCGTGGGCGTCGTGATAGCGAATGCCCTCCAGCGCCAGGCTGCCGAGGAAGGGGTCGAGCCGGTACTGGTCGAAGAAGTGATTGAGGACGGCACGCAGCGCCACAGGCGGTGGCAGTTGCTCGACCTCCAGGTTCACCAGCTCGGACATGATGTGGCTCGACGACTCGTCCAGTACCGCTACGAACAGGCCTTCCTTGGAACCGTAGTAGTGGTAGACCAGCTGTTTGGTGACGCCGGCCTCCCGAGCTATTTCTTCCACCCGTGCCCCAGCCAGGCCTTTCTTGGCGAACTCCACACGTGCAGCCGCGAGCAGCCGTTTCATCGTGCTGCGCTTGCCCTGTTCGACACCGTCTGTTGCTTTGACTACCACCCTGGACTCCTCATGCCGGTGTTGGCCCTTGTTGTTCACACCTTGAAGCATTTACCCGGCTGCCTTCGTTTGACCCCGAGTCAAACGAATCGGAGCCGCCCCTCACAGACAAGGGCATACCATAGGTTGGCAGGCGATACATCCTACGTAAAGCGCAGAAATATCGGTGCGCAGGCAAGAATAAAAACAACACAGGAGATCCTGATGAGCAACGAAAGTGCAGCCCTGGACCTGGCAACGGCGTACAACGCCGTGTCGGAAATGTACCGCGGTACCGATCTGGACATTCACGCGGTGTGCCGCGAGCAACGATTGAAATCACCCATCTACGAAGGCGATTTCATCACCCAGTTCGGCGTGCCGACCAATGCGGGCACTCAGCAGGGCACGCGCCCGACCTTCGCGTTGTTCAAGTACCAGGACGTGATGAGCGTGCTGCGCGACGGCGCCACCTACACCAACGGTTTCATCGCTGAGGGCCTTGGTGCGTTTTTTGATGGACTGATCATCCTGGCTATGGACGGTGACGAGCACCGCAAGGTGCGCGCCTTGTTGCAACCGGCGTTCATGCCCGAAACGGTCAACAAGTGGCGTCCGCAGATCGACCAGGTGATCCGCGAGGAATATATCCATCCGATGCTGCCGGCGAAAAAGGCCGACCTGATGAAGTTCGGCCTGGAGCTGCCGATTCGCATCATGTACGCACTGATGGGGTTCCCCTCCGACGACCCGTCCAAATACAAGCAGTACGCGGCCTGGGCACTGGCCATCGTGGGGGGCAACCAGATCGACCCGAGCAAGATGGTCGAGGCGCGCCGCCAGGCCGGGATCGCGGTTAAAGGGCTATACGACGCGCTGGCCGAAGTGGTGGTGCAACGCCGTCAGGCGGGCAGCCAGGGCGACGACGTGGTGGGCCGCCTACTGCGCGCCGAATACGAGGGGCGCACGCTGAACGACCATGAGGTCATCACCTTTACTCGCTCGTTGCTGCCGGCGGCAGGTGAAACCACCACGCGCATGTTCGGCTCGGTCATGACCCTGCTGCTGACCACGCCGGGCCTGCTGGAGCGGGTCAATGCCGACCGCAGCCTGATTGCCAAGCTGATGGACGAAACCACGCGCTTCGAGCCGGTGGCCACCTTCAAGGTGCGCGAGACGGCCAAGGACGTCGAATTCCATGGCGTAAAAATCCCCAAGGGTTCGTTCGTGCAGTGCATGGTGGTGTCGGCCAACCGCGACGAAGACGCCTTCGAAAACCCTGACGTGTTCGACATCGACCGCAAGCCCAAGCCTTCCTTCGGCTTCGGTTTCGGTCCGCACATGTGTATCGGCCAGTTTGTCGCCAAGGTCGAGATCAGTTGCGCGGTCAACGCCATCCTCGACCTGTTGCCCAACCTGCGCCTGGACCCCAGCCAACCGCTGCCGATGATTAGCGGCGCGCAGCTGCGCGGCGTATCCAGGTTGCCAGTGATCTGGGACTGAGCCTACCTCGGATACCACATTCAGCTTTACGGCCTTACAAAAACAACAGAGGGCACTATGAGAACGTTCAAGACCATTCCAGAGCGCGGCGACTTCGGCTTCCAGCAACTGGTGGGCCCGCACAAGGTAAGCGGCGCCTCGATGTCGGCCGAGCGCGGTTTTTTCGGCCTGCACCTGAGCAAGAGCTCACCCTTCGGATCGGTGCGCGATGAGCAAGGCAACATCTATTCCTTCGTTCGCTCGCTGATGGCCCCCAACGGCACGCCGAACCCGACCAAGTTCTTTTACCTGAACAACCATGTCGACAAGGTCAACCTGCGCATGGACCACGAGAAGATGGCCAAACAGGCGCTAACGCCCATGCCCGTGCACAGCCTCGACGGTGATACCGCGCGCTGGGCCAGCCAACCGGGGGAACCGGGCAATGCCTGGGAAATCACTGCCAGCAGCGAACGCCTGACCTGGAAGGAGGAGGGCCTGTTCGCTATCGAGGGTCGCCTGCTCGGGCCGGGTTTGCAATGGTACTTGCCGGGCGTGGAGTGGGGTACGTTCTATGTTTCGCAGTTGTGGGACGTGGCGGGCGTATGTGAGGGTCGGCCGGTCAAAGGTGCGCTGGCGCTGGACCAGTTCTATATGGCTGAAGGCGGCGCCATCCATTTCAAGAAAGACCTGGTGGTGAACAATAACAAGCACGTGATCTGGTGGTCGTTCGTCACCGTGTACAAGGACGGCACCTGGGATACCGGCTCGTTCATGGTCGGCCACGACCATCTCGGCTATGCCTTCTTCAACAATGAAAAAGGCGAAGTGCGGGTGACCACCGACATCGAAGGCCAGACCGAGCACAGGGACGGTAGCTACTTCCTGAAGTCGGCGCGGATCGTACTGGAAGGCAAGGAAGAATGGGAGTTCCTGCCGGACGAGCGGGGCGAGATGATCGATTTTGTCGGCGGCTTCCCGATCACTGCCCAGCAGGAAGGGCGCTGGCGTCGGGTGGGCGATACCCGTGAGCCGTCGCACTGGCTGGGCTGGGGTGAATCTGACCGGCGCAACGGTTCGGCGCGTAATGTGCCTGGCAAGGATCTGTAACGCTGCACTGTGCGCCTGCCTCGGTGGGCAGGCGTATGCATAAAGCAAAACCCTCAACCAATAACAACAACGGGGAACCGCGATGAAGTTTCGCGACAAAGTAGTACTGGTAACCGGTGCGGGTCGTGGCATGGGTCGGGCGATTGCACTGGCCTACGCGCGCGAAGGGGCGCAGGTGGTGGTCTCGGCACGTACTGCGCGCTACGGTGAAGACACCGTCGAGCAGATCCGCGCACTGGGCGCCCAGGCATGCCTGGTGGGCGGCGACATTGCCGACCGCGAGGCCATCAGGTCGATGGTCGAGGGCGGCGTGGCGCAGTTCGGCGGCCTGGATATCGTGGTGCACTGCGCCGCCGACACCCGTCACGGGTTGATCGCCGAGATGCCGGACGACGCGTTCGATCACATCGTGCGCAGCAATATCCAGTCGCTGTTCTGGCTGGCCAAGGACAGCGCGCCGTACCTATCCAAGGCCCCAGACAAGGGCCGGCTGATCTTTATCTCCTCCGGTGAAGCCAACCGCAAATACACCCCGCGGCTGATCGCCTATGGTTCCAGCAAAGCTTTCATGAATGCCTTCGCCCGTGGGCTGGCGGTGGAATTCGGCGCCATGAACATTCTGGTTAACGTGGTCGAGCCCGGCCTTATTGGCACTGATCACATGCTCGAAACCTTGGGCGAGGAGCTGCCTCACAAGCTGGCGGCGCATTTTCCGGTCGGGCGTCTGGGCGAGTCTGCCGACATTGCCAATGCGGTGCTGTTCCTGACCTCCAACGAGGCGTCGTATATCACTGGCACCTCGTTGCTGGTGGACGGGGGCGCCACCATGGTGGCGTTGCCCAAGGTCGAAGAAATCCTCAAGGGCCAGTAACGCGCCGCGCTGCTACGGGAGTGAAAGTGCATGACTACAGACACACGTGAGCGCCAACGCGCTGGCAACGATTTTTCCGAATTCAGGCGCGGCTGGCGCGTGGTGCTGTTGGGGCTGTTCGGCATCTGCACCAGCATCACCGCCGCCTTGCTGTATGCGTTCGGCACCCTGGTGATTCCGCTGGAACAGGCCTTCGGCTGGAGCCGGGGCGACTTGCAGGCTTCGATTTCCTTTCTGTTCGCCGGGGTGGCCATCTCCACCCAGATGGTCGGTTGGCTGTATCGGCGCTACGGCCTGCGTCGGGTCGCCATCGTCTCGATCATGCTGCAGATCGTCGGCTACTTCGCCATGACCCAGATCCAGGGGTCAATCGCCTGGTTGTACCTGGCGTTCTTCAGCATGCCGATCGTGTGTGCCGGTACCATCGCCATCACTTGGACGCAGCTGGTCAACCTGTGGTTCGAGCGTAACCGGGGGCTGGCCCTGGCGGTGATCCTGTGCGGCACCGGTCTGATGGCGATGATCCTGCCTCCGTTATTGTCCCGGCTGATAGGTGCCTATGGCTGGCAGGCCGGTTTCATTGCCCTGGGGGCGATGCCGCTGCTGTTCACGCTGCCGCTGGCGTTGATGTGGTTGCGCATGCCGGTCGAGGTCGCCGTGGCCGACCCTTTGACGGCGCAGCCGCAGCCGTCGTTGTCGGGCATGAGCTTCAGACAGGCGCTGTGCTCGGGCAAGTACTGGGGTTTCAATATCGCGTTGATCCTATCAGTGTCATTGACAGTGGGCATGGTCACCAACATTGTGCCGATGCTGCAAAGCAAGGGCCTGAGCGCGCAGCAGGCCAGCCAGATCTTCAGTACGTTCGGCATTTCGATCATTGGCGGGCGCCTGCTGGTGGGGTACCTGCTGGACCGCTACTCGCCGTCGCTGGTGGCGGCGGTGAGCCTTGCGTTACCGGCACTGGGGTGCGCAATCTTCTTTTTTGGCGGCTCGCAGCACGTACCGCTGTTGATGCTGGCCACCCTGTGCATCGGTGCCAGTGCTGGCGCCGAGTTCGACCTGGCGGCGTTTCTGATGGCGCGCTACTTCGGCCTGAAGGACTACGCGCGCATCTTTGGCCTGCACCTGTGCCTGATCACCATCGTGTCCGGCCTGGTGCCGATGCTTTTCGGCCACCTGTTCGATGTGTACGGCAGCTATTCGGCAGTACTAGTGAGCTGCTTCTTCTGCGCCATCATCGGCCCGATCATTCTGCTGTGGCTGAGAATGGAACCGGCATTTCAAGCGCTGCAGCGTCAGCTCAAACAACAAACTGCCTAGGGACGACCCTTACATGACAATGGACAAACACGTGATCGAAGACTTTCTGCACGGCCAGGTCGACTGCTGGAACCGCGGCGACAAGGAAGGCTTTTTTGCCCACTACCGCAGCGTGTCACCCAATGGCTTGAGTATCGAGTATGTTGGCAAGCCGCAGCATGACGCTTGGCAGGTGCTGGAGGGCATGTGGGCGCAACAGCAACCTAAAGTTCGGGTCGAGGTGCGCCAATGCATCATCAATGGCAATGAAGTGGCGTGCCACCACTTGAACGCTTTTCGCGAGCAGGACGGTGGCATAGAGACGATCGAGCTGTACCGGTTCGAAGGGGGGCGGTTGTCCGTGCGTTACTTCATCAACCAGTAGCACCATCGGTAGAACAGGAGAGCTCGCGCCAGGCTTCTATCTGAGCGAGCATTCCGGTGAGTTTGACGCTGATCTGGCTGTAGGCGTCGGAACCGGCCAGGTAGCGCAATGGTGGCTGGTCGGTGTTGGCCAGGCGCACCAGGGCCTCGCCCAGCTTCGCCGGGTTGCCGGCCTGTTGATGGTTGCCGGCAGCCGACGCAGCCTTGACCTTGGCCGTGAACGCGGCGTAGTCCTGCAGCCCGCGGTCACCGAACATGGCGGAGCTGGCATCGAGAAAGTCGGTGCGAAACACCCCGGGTTCCACCAGCGTGACCTTGATGCCGAACTGGGCTACCTCCTGGGCCAGGGCTTCGGAGAACCCCTCCACCGCGAATTTGGAGGCGCAGTATAGTGCGGCGCCTCCCATGCCTAACACACCGGCCATGGACGACACATTGAACAGGTGGCCGCTACGTTGTGTGCGCATCACCGGCAGCACGGCGCGGCACACGTTGAACACACCGAACACATTGGTGGCGAACTGCTTTTCGGCATCGCTCGGCAGGTTGTCCTCGAAGGGTGCCAGTTGGCCATACCCGGCGTTGTTGACCAGCACGTCGATTCGACCGAAGCGGGCCACTGCCTGCTCCACGGCAGCCAATGCCTGCGCTTGATTGCTGACTTCAAGGGGCATCGCCAGCACCCGGTCGCCGTACTCGGCAAACATGCCTTGCAGGTGCGCCAGGCGCCGGCCACTGACCACCACGCAGTCACCGTCCGCCAATGCCGCCCTGGCAATGGCGGCGCCCAACCCGCGGCCCGCACCGGTAACAAACCAGACCTTGTTCATTGCATCGCTCCATCAGGTTGCGCAAACGCCGCGCTGGGCCCTTGGGGGTACAGTGCGGCGAGATGTGGGTGAGGGCTGTCAGTCGCGGTTAGCCGCTTCCCAAGTCTTGAGGTCGAAACCTTCGGCTGCTGCTTGAGCCGCCGTCAGCCTGGGCGCGCGGGCGAGAATCTTGCGCGCGGCCATGTGGTCGCCCAGGCGGTTGCAAGACTCCACAGCCACCAAGCGCTCATTGCGAAAGCACAGCACCGAAAGTTGCCGGTCATGGGCAGAACCGAGCACAACCGTGCTGTCGTAGCCGTTGGACAGCCCGGCGATCTGCAGCTTTAGGTCACCTTGATCGGTCCAGAACCAGGGTAGGGCGGCGTAGGGCGAGGGCTTACCCATCAGGCGCGCGGCCACGGTACGCGCCTGGTCAATGGCGTTCTGCACCGACTCGAGGCGGGTGTGCTGCTCTTCGTTCTGTACACATGGAAAGCTGGCCACATCACCGAGTGCGGAAATCTGTGGGTCAGAGGTGAGTAGGTGGGCATCCACCTTGATGCCGTTCTCGATGTCCAGGCCGGCCTCGGTGGCCAGTTGCGTATTGGGGATAACGCCGATGCCGAATACCACCAGGTCAGCCGGCAGGGTGCGGCCATCTGCGGTTTGCACGCCGCACACCTTGCCGTTGTCGTCGAGAATGCGGGCAAGGCCTTGGCGGAAATCGAAGTGCACGCCCCACTGCTCATGCGCCTGGCGAAACAGCTCGGACATTTCCCGCGACACCGCACGCGCCATGGGGCGCTCGCCCAGCTCCAGCACATGCACCTGCGCACCCTGGGTGGCGGCTACCGCGGCAAACTCGAGGCCGATAAAGCCTGCGCCGACCACCACCACGTTGCGGGCCTGCCTGGCCAGCGGCGCCAGGGCGTCGGCATCGGCCTTGGTCTTGATGCCGAACACCTGAGACAGCTCCGCGCCAGGCACTGGCAGCGGGCGGTTGTGCGCGCCGGTCGCCAGTATCAGGTGGTCATAGCTCAGGGCGGTGCCGGAAGCCAGCACCACGCGGCGGTTGAGCCGGTCGATGGCGGTGGCTGGGTCGTGCAGCAGCTCGATGCGCTGGGTGGCGTAGAACTCGGCCGGGCGGAATAGCAGGTTGTTTTCCTGGATCTTGCCGAGCAGGTAGGCTTTGGACAGTGGTGGGCGTTGGTAGGGCAGGCCGGGTTCATTGCCGATCAGGGTGATACGGCCTTCATAGCCTTCCTGGCGCAGCGATGCGGCTACCTGGAACCCGGCTTGGCCGGCACCGACGATAACGACTGAGGCGAGGGTCATGAGTACTCCTTGCAACGCATTCAGAATTGCGAAGAGGGCAGGTGCAGTACCATGCCTTCCATGTCTTCACTGATAATCAGTTGGCAGCTCAGGCGGCTGTTGTCACGACGCTCGAAGGCGTACTCGAGCATGTCACTCTCCATGCTTTCCGGTGCCTGCACCTTGTGCAGCCACGCTTCGTCTACGTAGGTGTGGCATGTGGCGCAGCTGCAGGCGCCGCCGCAATCGGCAGGCAGGCCCGGCACGCTGGCGAACGTGGCGGCCTGCATGACCGACTGGCCGACTTCGCCGTTGACCTGATGGTGGGTGCCGTTATGTTCGATAAAGGTCAGTGTGGGCATGTTCTGCTCCGTTTCTTGTGGGCTCAGGAGTGGCTGGGCAAGGGCTGCGCGTCGAAGCGCGGCACTCGTCCAAGGGTCAGTAGCAACAGCGGGCCGACCACGCAGCATGCGGCGCTGTACACCAGCATGGCGGTGTATGAGCCGGTACGTGCGAATAGGAAGGCGAACAGCAGCGGCGCCAAGGCCGATGCCACGGTATTGAGGCCCTGGTGCACACCGAATAACCGGCCGTATTCACGCAGGCCGAAGTAGCGCGCAATCAGGAACGCGGCGATATCGAACTCTGCCCCGGCGCCGAACCCGACCAGCACGGCTGCCAGCATCAGGGGCATGAACTCGGTGGTGCCACTCAGGTATACCAGGCAGCCGACAGCGGGCAGCAGCAGGCTGCACGCTGAGACCACCGGCGGCCACAGGCGGTCGAGCAGATAGCCGATGACCATACGCCCCAGGATCAGCGAAATACCGAAGCCGCTGAAAATGGTGGCCGCATCCGCCGCCGATAGCCCCTTGGCTTGGAGCATCGGCACCGTGCTGGTGACCATGCCGACAATCGACGAAATTACCAGGCCCAGCGCCAGGTTGCAGGTCCAGAATTTCAGCGAGCCCATGCCTTCGCGAAAGCTCATGCCCGGCAGCTGCGCCAGGGCGTCCTGCCGGGTGGTATCGGCCGCCTTGGGCAGCTTGAACCACAGCAGGATCAGCGGCAGCAGCACCAGCAGGTTGAGCAGCGCAAGGATCACGAAGGCCGCACGCCAGTCCCACAGCTCTATGCCCCAGGCCATCAGACGGGGAACGCTGGCGGCGGTGACGCCGGTACCTGACAGGCCAATGGCCAGCGCCAGGCCGCGATTTCGGTCGTACCAAAGGCTGATCAGTTGGGTCCAGGTCACGGCCAGTGCGCCCATGCCCACGATCGGCAGCAGCGCAAAGGCCAGGTACATCGACCAGATCGACGAGCTGACCTGGGTGGTGGCCAGGTAGCCGACCGACAGCAGCAACAGGGACACCACGGTGACACGCTTCATGCCAAAGCGCAGGTTGAACCAGCCCACTAGTTGCAGCGATACCACCGCTCCGCCAAACAGGAAGGTGATGCACGCCTGCAATTCGCTTTTGCCCCAGCCAAAGGCATCGCCCAGCGGCACCACTAGCGTGCCAAAGCCGTACAGAAGCGCGGCATTGATGCTGATGGCCACGCCGGCAACTGACAGAAGCAGGATTCTCCAGCTTTGCCGGAACTCGTGCAGGTCGATGGCCGCCTGGTTTTTCGAAGGGTTCATGAGTTGGCTTCCTTGTAGGTTTTGTTGAGCCAAACACTGCATTTTTTGTATGAAAACCGTGATTTCCGGTTTGTCCAGCACAGCCGTATGACTCACAGACAAACGAATGTGCTGCGCCGCGCACCCGGTTGAATCACCCTGGGTCACGCTCTGTTCAAGATCGCGCTGACCGCAGAGGGTTTGCCAGGACGCAACCGTGGTTCACTGCTGCAACTGAGGCTGAGCATATCCTCGTTAAAAATAAATTGCACATAAAATAAATAAGTGTTCATAATTTGCTGGAGCTGAACCTGATAAGGAGAAAAAAATGAGTTCAGAAAAAGCGCAGTTCAAAGCTGTTGCCGACCGTAGCCGCTGCTGTGGTTACGGCCTGTGCGCCACCATTTGCCCCAGTGTGTACAAGCTCGATGCCGACGGCCTGGTCTACTTCGATGACGCCCGGGTGCCCCCCGAACTTGAGGAGGATGCCCGCGAGGGCGCTGCCGCTTGCCCGGCCGAAGCGGTATGGCTGGAGCCCATCGACGCGCAAGACAGCCCCGCTTGAGTGCGCACTCACTTGCGAGGGTGTGATAACCAACGAGTTGAGGATGTGCTGATGGGACGTTTACACAACAAGGTGGCCCTGATTACCGGCACCGGAGGCGGCCAAGGCCGTGCGGCAGCGCTGCGCTTTGCTCGTGAAGGGGCGATCGTGGTCGGCTGCGACTTCAATGCCGAGGGCCACGAACAGACCCGTGCCCTGATGAGCGACGAGGGGTTTACCTTGTATGGCTCTGCCCCCGTGGACCTGGGCGATCACGAGCAGGCCAGGGCGTGGATCGAGGCGGCCGTCGCCGAGCACGGGCGCATTGATGTTCTCTACAACAACGCCTCAGCAGCGCGCTTCGGCCTGGTGAGTGAGCTGTCGATCGAAGACTGGCAGTACACCCTGCGTAATGAAATCGACCTGCTGTTCTATACCACCAAGTACGCCTGGGCATACCTGGCCGAGCAGCGCGGGGTGATTATCAACGTGTCTTCCACTGCGGCCTGGGGCGGCTCGAAGGTGGCCGGTATCAGTGCCCACGCGGCAGCCAAAGGCGCGGTAGTGTCGTTTACCCGGCAACTGGCCGTGGAGGGAGCAACCGTCGGTATTCGTGCCGTCAGCCTGAGTCCTGGCTTCGTCGCTACGCCTGGCACCCGGGCGTTTCTGGAGAACCCCAAGGCCCGCGCCATGCTGCTCGACGGTGTGCTGATGGACCGCCCCGGGGAACCTGAAGAGGTGGTGGCGCTGGCGGTGTTCGTGGCTTCCGAAGAGGCCTCCTTCATTACCGGTTCGGATTTTGTCATAGACGGCGGGCTGCTGGCGGTCTAGTTGCGGCGACAGCGATAGTTGGCATCGTTTCATCTCGAACAAGAACAAGGTGAACAAATTGGACATCATTGGTATCGGTTACATGGGCTTCGAAACCCCTGATCTTGACGCCTGGCGCGAGTACGGCCCGCAAGTGATGGGCTTTGGTATCGGCAAAAATCCGCCCGGCGACCCGGCGTCGCTGTATTTCAGAATTGATGATCGCCGTCACCGCTTCGCATTCCATCCGGGTAAGGTTGACCGCATCGCGTATATCGGCTGGGAAGCCATCGGGCGCGTGGCGTTCGAGGATGGGATCAGGAAGCTCGAGGCCGCCAACGTGGCCTACACCCGCGGTGACGCGCAGCTGTGCGAGACCCGCGGCGTGCGCGAGGTGGTGCGTTTTCGTGACCCGGTCGGCTACCAACATGAGTTGTTTTATGGACAGAAATGGCTGCCGCGTTCATTTCAGCCAGGACGCCCCCACAGCGGCTTTCTGGCCGACGAGCGCGGTGCAGGGCACGTGGTGCTGATCACTCCGGAGTACACCCCGGAACTTGAAGACTTCCTGCTCAATGTCATGGGCTTCAGCTGGTATGGCGCGGGAGCGGGCAAGGGGCGTACCGGCTTCTTCCGCTCCCGGCTCAACCATCACACTAGCCACGACATCGCCTATGGCCATGGGCCCGGGCGAATGGGCGTCCAGCACGTCGGGCTGTTCGTTCGCAACGTGCGTGATGTGGGCGAGACCTACGATATCGTGCGCCAGCGCGAACTGCCGATGATGATGACGCTCGGCCAGCATGCGCAAGACCCGCACCTGTCCTTCTATCACTACAACCCCTCGGGTTTTGCCTTCGAAACCATTGCTGAAATCGAGCCGTGGCAAGGCGACCCCTACGAGCTGAACCCCGAAAAACTGAGCCTGTGGGGCCACGAGATGGTGGGGCCCATCCTGGGACCGAGTGTCAAGACTCCCGAAGAGGTCCATGACGCCGAGTATCTGCCTACCTACCTGGCCCGGCAGTGACATGCGCCTGGCGCGGATCGAGCTGGGCGGGCAGGCGTTCTGGGCATTGGTAGACGCCAGCAGCGAGCACTGCCGGCGGGTTCGGGCGCCGTTCGCGTGCTGGGCGAGGCTGGGCGCGGGGCTGCACCTGGACGCCCTGGACCTGGCTTGCGAACGCCTGCCGTTGGCCGGGGCACGTTTGCTGCCGCCATTGGAACCGGGCAGCCGCGTGTTCGGCGTGGGCCTGAACTACCTGAGCCACCTCGAACGCCTGGGCAGTCAGGCCCCGGCACACCCACTGGCCTACCTCAAGCCCGAGTCGGCTTTGGTCGGGGCCAATGACCCGATCAGCTATTCGCCGCTGACCAGGCAACTGGATTACGAGGTGGAGCTGGTGGCGGTGGTGGGGCGAGCGCTGCAGGATGAACCCCGCGCCAGCGCCTGCCTTCTGGGTTTCACTGTGGGTAACGACATCAGTGCACGCGATGCGGGCCAGCAGATCGGGCGGCTCGACCTACTGACCCAGAAGGCCATGGACTGCACCACGCCCGCAGGGCCGTGGATCGTGACGGCTGACGAGCTGGGCGGCGAGCAGCAGCCTGCGCTGGAGATGCGCCTGAGCGTCAATGACGAAGTACGCCAACACGACAATACCCAGCACATGATCTTCCCCCTGGACGAGCTGCTCAATTACCTGGATGCACGGATCAAGCTGCGCCCCGGCGACCTGGTGTTCACCGGCTCCACGCACGGGGTGGGCCTGGAAAGCGGGCGCTTCCTGCAACCGGGTGACCTGGTGGTGGCGCAAATCAGCGGCATCGGCCAGCTGCGCAATACCATTGCTGCGCCGTGCCCGCTCGGCCCGGCCCGCGCGGTGGGGCGCCTGGGGCTGCCGCTGGATCACTAAACCCTGATGGGCAAGACGTTCTAAGGAGCAATGATGAGCGAGGGTTCGGCGTGGGCGCCATTTCGCAACCGGGCCTTTCGGGGCTTGTGGCTGGCCGGTGCGGTGGTGAATCTGGCGATCTGGATGCAGACGGTCGGCGCAGCGTGGATCATGACCACGCTCACCGCCTCACCGATCATGGTGTCGCTGGTGCAAAGCGCGGTGACACTGCCGGTCTTTCTATTCGCACTGCCGGGCGGTGTGATCGCCGACCTGGTCGACCGACGCCGCTGGCTGATCGTCACCCAGTGCCTGATGGTGTTCGCGGCCATCATGCTCAGCCTGTTGGCCGGGCTCGAGCGCCTCGAAGCCTGGGGGCTGCTGGCTTTCACCTTCGTGCTGGGCACCGGCAGCGCGCTGGGTATGGCGGCGTGGATGGTGACCATGATCAGCGTGCTGTCGCGTGATCAGGTACCGGCAGCGGTCGCCCTGAATGGCATTGCAGTCAACGCCACCCGTGCCCTGGGGCCGGCCTTGGCCGGGGCGTTGATTGCCTACTGGAACAACACGTCTGTGTTCGTGCTGATAGCGTTGTGCATGGCCGCCGTGATGTTCTTTCTGTTGCGCCTGGCGCCGGCACCGCCTGTCCACGGGCTGCCGCCGGAAACCCTGATGGGCGGCATGCGCAGCGGGCTGCGCTACATTCGCCATTCGGCGGTACTATCCAGCGCAATGCAGCAGGTACTGGTGTTCACTGCTAGCGCCAGTGCTCTGTGGGCGCTGATGCCCCTGGTTGCGCGCCAGCAACTGGACATGAGCGCCGGTGGCTACGGCCTGCTGATGGCATTCCTGGGGGCGGGGGCGGTACTGGCGGCACTGAATTCACCTCGCCTGCATCGCAGGCTCGGCCTGCGTCTGCTGATTGCCTGCGGTACCGCCGCCTTTGCCGCCTCCGCGCTGGCCGCTGCGTTGTCGAGCAACCGCTACGTGGTGTGCATCATGATGCTGTGTGCCGGGTTCGGCTGGATGGCGGTCAACGCCACGCTCTCTTCGGTGGTGCAGACCTATGCCGCCAACTGGGTGCGCGCCCGCGTAGCGTCGATGTACGTATTGACCCTGATGGGCGCGATGGCCTTCGGTGGCGCCGCCTGGGGCGCGCTGGCCGAGTATGCAGGGCTGCAGGCAAGCCTGCTGGTGTCGACGCTGTGCCTGTACGCCGGGGTGCTACTGACGCGTAACGGCCGCGTGGAGCTGGGCCACGAAGCCGACTTTGCACAGGCGCCGCTGACCGACAACCTTCAATTGCAGGCCCCAGTGGCGCACGCCGACGGGCCGGTTTCGGTGGAGGTGATATACGAGGTGCCTGCGCCGCAGCGAGATGATTTTCTGTTGGCGGTGTATGCGGTAGGCAAGGCGCGGCGGCGCAATGGCGCGCAGAACTGGCGGCTCTACCGCGACATGGCCGAGACGCAACGCTACAGCGAACGGTTCATCGTCGAGTCCTGGCTCGACTACTTGCGCCAGCAGGTGCGGGTGACCCAGGCCGACCTGGCCCTGGAAGGGCTTTTGCAGCAGTTTCGCCGCGAAGACCTGCAAACCCGCCGGCTGATCTACCAGCCGCCGCTGAATCCATAGGCTCCGGATCGCGGTAAATTCCCATGTAAAACTTTACGGGGCGAGTAATTCTCAGGCTAGAATATTGGTGATAACTAGTTACCGGACGCAGTATGGACACTTCAGACATGAGCGACACCGCCAAATCGGCCAATGCAACCCTCGTCAAGCCGGTATCCAACGCCATACGCATCCTGCGTCATCTGAGCCAGGTCGGCAAACCTGAACGCTCCTTGGATATCGCCCGGCAGCTTTCCATCAACCCCAGTACCTGCTTCAACATCCTGCGTACCCTGGTGCAGGAGGATGTGGTCGATTTCAGCCCGCTGTCCAAACGCTACTCAGTGGGCTCCGGCCTGGCGCGCCTGGTGGAGCAACTGGTGACCCAGGGTCATCGCGTGCAGATGGCCAAGCCGTTGTTACAGAACCTTGCGTCGCGGCTGCGGGTGACCATCACGCTGTGGCGCAAGATGAGTCCGGACCGGATCGTGATCGTCAGCTCCGCGGCCAGCCCCACCGATGTGCGCATCGACATGGCCGAAGGCCAACGACTGCCGATCCTGATGGGCGCAAGCGGGCGACTGTTCGCCACTCAGCTCGACATGCACGACCCGCTGGTGGAAAGTAATTTCGAGAAGATCCGCTGGGCCCGGCCGTTGTCTCTGGAAAATTACCGCGAGGACGTCAAAGTGGCTGCCCAGCGCGGCTGGGCGATGGACGATGGGCATTTTTCCGGCGGTATCCTGGCCGTGGCAGCGCCGATCTATTCTCCTTCCAACAGCATCGAGTTCACCGTTTCGGCGGTGATGTTCCGCGGCCAGCGCGACGAAGAGGGCCTTGCCGAGATGGGCAAGGCGCTGATCGAGTTCTGCAACGAAGTGGCCTGCGTACTCTACTGAACCCCGTCGCTATTCGCGTACCAACAGTAAGCTGCCCCCCAGCGGGCCGCCGCCTGCGGCCACCGTACTGACGCCATGGTCGCGGGTTTGCCGGCCTTCGGCGCGCCCCCACAGTTGCAGGCACGCCTCGTGCACGTAGCCCAGCCCGTGGGTGCGCCCGCCTGACAACTGCCCGCCATTGGTGTTGATCGGCAAGCTGCCTTGCAGCGCGATACGCCCTCCACCTTCGACAAAGGACCCGCTTTCTCCCACCGGGCACAGACCCAGGGCTTCCAGCCAGATCAGGGTCAGGATTGAGAAGCCGTCGTACAGCTGCGCTGAGCCGACGTCCTGCGGGGTGTAGTCGGTGCGCGCCCACATCATCTGGCCGACATCGAAGGCGGCCATCCGGGTCAGTGAAATCTGGTCCCACGACCAGGGCTGGTTCAGCGCGGCGCCCATCGCCTCGATGCGGATCGGCCTGTTCGGCAGATCCTGGGCGACATCGCGATGCGACAGGATGATCGCGGTAGAGGCATCGCAGTGCACATCGCAGTCGAACAGGCGCAGGGGCGAGGAGATCATCCGCGCGTTCATGTAGTCGTCCATCGTCATGGGCGTGCGGTACACCGCCTTGGGGTTGCGCATGGCATTGCGTCGGCAGGTGAGGGCGATCTGTGCCAGTTGCTCGGGGCGGGTGCCGTACTCGTGAAAATGGCGCTGGGCATACAGGGCCATCAGGTTGATTCCCGAATGCACATTGAACGGGGTGAACCATTGCCAGGCGTAGCTGTTGTCGCGGCCCTGGGTTTTGGCGGTCAAGGCGCCGGCCTGGCGGTTGACTGCGCGTGCCGAGGCTTCGGTGATGGTGCGGAACACCAGCACATGCTTGCATAACCCGGCGGCGATCGCCATCGCCCCGTTGATCACCCCAGCCAGGGGACCCGGTCCTTCGTAGCCTGCGCCAAACCAGTTGACGTTGAGCCCCAGTGCACTCTTCAGTGCGCTGGGCCCCACCGGGGAAAACGGGTCGCCATTGTTGTTGTCGCCGGGCCAGCAGGCCACCCCGTCGATATCGCTGCGTTGCAGCCCAGCGTCGGCAATCGCTTGCAGGCACGCATCGAGGGTCAGACGCATGGCTGATTTGTCCGACGGCCGGCCGACTTCCGACTGGCCGATGCCGGTGATGGCCACGTCTTTTTCGTAACGGTGATCGAACATCATTGAGCCCTCTCGAACAGGGGCAGCCACACGTCCTCGACATTGAGGAAACTGACCCGAACCGGCATGTCGATGTGCACATCCGTGACCGGCATGCCCACTACGTTGCTGATGAACTGCAAGCCGGCCTGTTCGGCGAGTTCGATGATCGCCACCACGTAGGGCACCTCTAGGTCGGGCGTCCAACCCTGATAGTTGATGGTGAAGCTGAGCACCTTGCCCCGGCCAGACACCACTTCGGGGCCCACCTCAAAGCTGGCGCACTGCGGGCAGAGCGGAGCAGGCGGGTGAAAGTAGCGGCTGCACGCGGCGCAGCGGTGGATCAGTAACTGGCCCGTTTCACCGCCTTGCCAGAAGGCGCGGTTGTCGGCGTTCAGTGCAGGGAGTTTTCTAGGCATCAGCAGTCCGTGGTGAATGTTTGACATGGAGTCACACAGTATCATTTGCACATATTTTGGAAAAGTGTCATATATTGGCTCAGGCGAAAGCACGAATCGACCGTTCGCGCGGTAAAACAACAAGAGGATTTGGCTATGTCCCAGTCATTACTGGACAAAAGGGTAGTCGTCACGGGCGGTTTCGGTGTCTTGGGCAGCGCGCTGGGCAAGTACTTGCTGGCGCAGGGCGCGCGAGTGGCCCTGCTGGACCGCAGCGAGGCACCTGCCGACCTGCTCGATACGCACAACCTGCTGCGGCTGGGCGGCGTCGATCTGACCTCGACCGAGTCGGCCGCTGCCGCCTTCGAACAGGTGGCAGCGCACTGGGGCGGCGTCGATGGCCTGGTCAATGTCGCCGGCGGGTTTGCCTGGGAAACCCTCGAGGGTGGCAGCCTGAACACCTGGGACCGTCTGTACCAGATGAACGTGCGCACCGCCGTGGTAAGCGCCCAGTCGGCGCTGGCTTACCTGCTGCAGTCCGGCGCCGGGCGAATCGTCAATGTCGGCGCGCTGGCATCGGTCAAGGCCGCTGCCGGCATGGGCGCCTATGCTGCTTCCAAGGCGGGAGTGGCCCGGCTGACCGAAGCCCTGGCCGAGGAGCTGAAAGACCGTGGTGTGACGGTGAACGCGGTATTACCTAGCATCATCGACACCCCCGCCAACCGCGCTGACATGCCTGGCGCCGACAGCAGCCGCTGGGTGACCCCGCAGGCACTGTCGGGGGTGGTCGCGTTCCTATTGTCCGATGAAGCGGCGGTCGTGACCGGCGCGTTGTTGCCTGTGAGCGGTAGGGTATGAGGCTGGTTACTTATACGGACGCCAATGGCGTTGACCGTGCCGGTGCACTGCTTGACCAGGATCGCCAGGTGCTCGATCTGCAAACGGCCTATCGGGTGATGCAAGGGGGCGACAGCCCCGTTCTGGAAAGCATCCTTGCGTTGGTCGAAGGCGGTGATGCGGCGCTGGAGCTGGCCCGCGCCCTGGTAGCCAAGGCGCCCTCGGCGGCTGTGCTGGAGCGCTCTGCGGTCAAGTTGCGAGCACCGATCCAGCCACCACCGCAAATACGCGATTGCTCCTGTTTCGAACTGCACCTGCGCCAGAGTTTTGCCGCCGCACGGCGCGCCCGAGCGCTGCGTACCGACGATCCCGAAGCGACCCTCAAGGCCATGAATACGCGTGCCGACGACCGAGTGATCGAGACCTTTAACAAGCAGCCCATCTACTACAAGGGCAATCGCTTTGCCGTGGTGGGCATCGACGATGAGTTTCAGTGGCCCAGCTTCAGCTGCGCGATGGATTTTGAGCTGGAGTTCGGCTGTTACATCGGCAAGCGGGGCAAGGACATCAGTCGTGAGGCCGCTGGCGCGCACATCGTCGGTTACACCATTTTCAACGACATGAGCGCCCGCGATGCCCAGGCTCTGGAAATGCCTGGCATGCTCGGCCCAGCCAAGAGCAAGGACTTCGACACTGCCAACATCATGGGCCCATGCCTGGTGACTGTGGATGAACTGGGAGATCCCTACGACCTTAACATGGTGGCGCGGGTTAACGGCGAGGAGTGGGGGCGTGGCAACACCCGAGACATGCGCTGGCGCTTCGAAGACGTGATCGCCCATGTTTCGCGTTCCGAGACTCTATACCCCGGCGAGTTCCTGGGCTCGGGCACGGTAGGCAACGGCTGTGGCCTGGAGCAGCTGCGCTACCTCAAGCCTGGCGATGTGGTCGAGCTGGAAATCGACGGTATCGGCATGCTGCGCACCCAGGTTGGCCGCAAGGCGGCTACTGAGGCCTGATACTGGACCGCCAAGGGTCTCTTTTTTGAACGTAAATTAAGTATACAAAAATTAATAAAGTGTCTTATATTCGTTGCGGACCCGCCGTGACACCCTGAGCAGGAGGCAATCATGCTAACAAGAACAAGCCCCGTATTGTCTGATGGAACCAAGGTCTCTGACCTCATTTACCCCAACACTCGCGAAGTGCAGATGCGCGTGCTGTCCGACCGTGAAATCTACGAGCTGGAGATGGAAAAGATCTTCGGCAAGATCTGGGTACTGCTGGGCCATGAAACGGAGATCCCTAACGCCGGGGACTTCATGGTTCGCGACCTGGGTTCTGACTCGGTGATCGTCGCCCGCGGCAAACAAGGCGAGGTCTTCGTCACCTTAAACGTGTGCCCGCACCGCGGCATGCGCATCACCACCGCCGATTGCGGCAACACTCAGATCCATAAATGCATCTACCATGGTTGGGCATTCCGTCCGAACGGGGATTTCATCGGTTCGCCGGTGGAGCGCGAGTGCATGCACGGCAAGATGATGCCTAAAGAGGAGCTGGGGCTGAAAAAGGCGCGGGTCACGTTGTACGGCGGCCTGGTGTTTGCCACCTGGAACACCGAGGGGCCGTCCTTCGAGGAGTTTCTGGGCGACGCTAAGTGGTACTACGACATGCTGTTCTGTCGTTCCGACAAGGGCATGGAAGTGCTCGGTCCGCCTCAGCGCTTCATCGTCAACGCCAACTGGAAAACCGCTGGCGAGCAGTCCGCCGCGGACGGCTTCCACACCCTGACCCTGCACCGCTGGCTGGGCGAGGTGGGCAACTATGCGAAGAAGGGCGAGGGTGAAACCGCCGACCTGAGCCCGGAAATGATCGGTGTCGAGATCAGTTCGCCGCATGGCCATGCCCTGCGTTGCATCGACCTGGCCCGCAAGATCAAGCGCCTTACCGGCCTGGATCCGGCCGAGCTGAGCGTGCAGCAGAAGCTTGAAGCACTGCCACCTGCCGGCATGACCGCCGGGATGGTCGAGCAGCTGGCACGCAACCTGAGCGACGAGCAGTTGCAGGTGCTCACCAGCATGCCTCCACAAGTGGGTGGCATGTTCCCGAATATTCTTTTTGGGTTTGTCTACATTCCACAGCCCGACGGCAGCGTCGTCGGTTCCATGACCCTGCACGCCTATGTGCCGCAAGGCCCTGACAAGTTGGAGTTCGTCAACTGGGTGTTCGCCGAGAAGGACGCGCCACCAGAGCTGCGAGACAAGATGCTCAAGCAGACCATTCAACTATTCGGCACCTCCGGCATGGTCGAGCAGGATGACTCCGATACCTGGCCGCACATGACGTTGGCCGCCAAGGGCGCGATGGGGCGTAAGAGCACCCTCAAGTATCAGGCCTGCTACGAGACGGGTGCGCCTGAAGGCTGGCCCGGCCCGGGCATCGTCAACGAAGGCTTTACCAAGGACGACACGCAGTGGCACTGGTGGCTGTACTGGCACGAACTGATGACTGCCGCGGATGAGGCATGAGCATGGGGGAGGCTCGCTTTTCGAAGCGGCCCTTCCTGTGCTGTCGCCTCAACTCGTCACCCTTCAAGTAGAAGAACAACAATGAGGAATTGCTCATGACGCAGGTTCAGCAACGCGGCGTGGAGGAGATCCAGCCTGGCTCCCCGGTCGGCACACGGCGAGTGCCGGTGGGGTCGGCGGTCTACAACGATGTAGTGACCTTCCTTTTCGAGGAGGCCACCTTGCTCGACCAGATTCGCCTTCAGGAATGGGCCGAGCGCCTGGACACCGACCTGGTTTACACAGTGCCGCTGCGCCAAACGCGCCTGGCCTCGGAACTTAAGACCACCATCGTGCGCAGTGTGCAGCACTACCACGACGACTACCGTTCGATGATGGGGCGCATCCTGCGCTTGTCCGGCAAGAGCGCCTGGGCAGAAGACCCGCCTTCGCGTACCCGCCGGCTGGTGACCAACGTGTTCGTGGAGGAAACGCAGAAGCCTGACGAGTTCGTGGTCACCAGTTACCTGTTGCTCACGCGCAGCCGTTTCAAAGACCACCACGTCGACATCATCAGCGGTGAGCGGCGCGATGTGCTGCGCCTGGGGGCGGCCGGGTTCAAGCTGGCGCGGCGCGAGGTGATTCTGGACCAGGCGGTGCTGGGCACACCCAACCTGGCCATCTTCCTCTAAAGCGTCGTGTAAAGGCCACTCGGCGTGTCACGCCGCGTGGTCACCGGGCATGGCACGCAGCCACGCCTGGTCCTGGGCGCACAATGCCTGTGGGTTGTTGCTGAAATCCAAGGTCGAGCCCTGCATACGCAGTGCCTGTTCGGCGCGGGCCGGTTGCTGGCTGTAGCAGCGACCGCTGCTGACGGCGTGGGCTTGTTCGTCGAGGTTGTAGGCGCGCCCCATCGATATAAGCGTGCAACGGCGCAGAAGCAGCGACGCTTCGGCGGTGTCTTCGCTGAGGGTGCCCAACGCCCAGCGCGCCATCCCTTCGCGAAGGTTGACCCCAGCATAGGGTGGCGGCCCTTCGATCATCGTACCGTTCACTTCCCAGCTCAGGACCTGCCCGCTGTCGCAGCTCAGACTGGCGCGGGTACGCCCGTCGATACGTGCGCCGACCTGGATCTCGTAGCGCCGCTCGCCGGCGCCGCGGGCGGCGCGCGCAATAGCCAGGCCGGCCAGGTCGAGCAGGTGGGTGCATTGATGGCTGGCGTCAGTGTGCCGGGTGACCGAATGCGCAATGCGCGCCAGTGGCATGCCTATCAGCGCCTGCAGTTGGTCGCCTGCCTGCGGGCACAGCGAATAGGGGTAGCGCAGCGCTTCGCCACCGATGGCCGTGACATGGCCGGCTGTGTGGCTGGCCCATACGCGAAAGTGGTGAAAATCATCTTCCAGGGCCGCACGAACGTGGTCTGCGTGGGCAATGATGTCTACGCGGCGTCGAAATACAGTCATCCTGGTGTCCTTTTGCAAAGGGTGTGAGGGGCGCTGAAATCAGCTATATTTGAACACTAAATACTATAATGTTCACTAAAAACAAGAAAAGGAGCGGTTATGGCCCTGCTGAACGAACAGGTCGCGCTGATTACCGGCGCAGGGGGCGGAATCGGCCGAGGCATCGCGCTGAACTTCGCCAAAGAGGGAGCTGCGGTGGTGGTCGCAGAACTGGATGAAGCCAGCGGGGAAGCGGTGGTAGCGGATCTCAAGGCGCTTGGCGCCAGGGCGGTGTTCATCCGCACGGACGTCTGCAGCAAGGCCGATATCGAAGCCGCGGTGCAACTGGCCGTAGACGAGTTCGGTGGCCTGGACATACTGGTCAACAACGCGTTTGCGCCCACGCCCAACGTGTTGCTGGAAGACAAGACCGATGCGATGCTCGCGCAGACACTGGGTTCGACCGTGTGGGCAGCCTGGTGGGCGATGAAGGCGGCGCTCCCGCACATGAAGGCGCGCGGGGGCGGCAAGATCATCAACTTCTACTCGATCGATATCGAGATCGGTGCCTGGCTGCATGGCGACTACAACACCGCAAAGTCGGCCATCGTGGGGCTGACCCGCAGCGCGGCCTCCGAATGGGGGCGCTTCAACATTCGCACCAACGCTATCGCGCCCACCGCGATGGGCGCCACCTTCCACAAGCTGGCGGCAGAGAACCCGGGGTTCGCTGAAATGTCTGCTTCCATGCGCCCGCTGGGGCGTTGTGGCGAGCCTGAGGCCGATATCGGCCCGGTGGTGGTGTTCCTGGCCAGCGAGATGTCGCGCTTCATTACCGGCGAAACCATTCACGTCGACGGCGGTCTGCACCTGCCTGGCTACAACTCTCGGCCCAAAGGCATCCCCGTGCGCGAATACTGAAGCCAATAAAAAAGCGCGGCTAGTGCCGCGCTTTTCGCGTGCTGGGTGAAGCGGCTACTTCTTGGCAACGCTGATCGAGGTAGTCTCGAGGTCCCAGGTAGTAGAGGTTTTGCCTTCGTCGCGCAGCAGGTATTTCAAAACACGGCCCTGTGGGTTCTTCGGCAAGCTGGGGCGAAACTCGATGTAGCGCGGTAGGGCGTAGTAGGGCACCGTCTCCACGGCCCAGTGGAACAGGTCTTCGGGGTGCAGCGTGGCGCCTTCATGCAAAACTGCAGTGACCTTCACGTCATCTTCGCCTTTGTCGGACGGCACCGCATGTACCGCCACTTCGGCCAGGGCAGGATGCACGCCGAAGGCCGCCTCCATCTCGAAGCTGGAGATGTTTTCTCCACGGCGTCGCAGATAGTCCTTTTTGCGGTCAACAAAGTAGAAGAAGCCGTCATGATCGAACTTGCCGATGTCGCCAGTATGGAACCACATGTTGCGCATCAGCTTCTGGGTGTCTTCCGGCCGGCGCCAGTAGCCCTGGAACATGATGTCCGGGCGCAGTGGGCGTACCACGATTTCACCGGCGGTATCAGGGGGTACTTCCTGGTCAAGGTCGTCGACAATGCGTACATCGAAGTCGGCAATACGTTTGCCCGAGGAGCCGGGCGCTGCATATTCGCCGGCTGCCAGCGAGGTGATCACGCAGGCTTCGGTCAGGCCATAGCCGTTGCCACCCACCAGCGGCGTGCCGAAGCGTTCGCGCCAGATCTTCTTGGTTTCTTCGGTATAGGGGTTGCCGCGAGCGGTGTGTATTTGCCCGACGCAGCGCAACATGGCCTCGTTGTCTGGCGCCTGTGCGAGGAGCCCGCCCATGCCGCCGAGAATCGAGGCGATAGTGGCGCCCGAGCGTTCCACTTCCGGCCAGAAGCCGGACACCGAAAAGCGCGGCAGGATGGCGGCACGTGCACCCACCAGAATGCTGGCGATGATCGACACGCACAGGGCATTCATGTGGAATAGCGGCAGCGGTGTGATGGTGACGTCATCGGCACTAGCAGGTCCGGCACGCAATTGCAGGCGGGCCAGGTTACACATGAAGTTGTAGCTGATCATGCAGCCTTTGGACGGGCCGGTGGTGCCCGAGGTGTAGATCAGGCAGGCGAGATCGGAAGGTTGCGGCTTAGTGGCCAGCGGGGTGGCGTCCTGGCCGCGATAGCTGTCCAGCGCGGTAATGCGAATCGCGCACTCGGGCACGCTGTCGGGGGTGCCGCGGTGCAAAATGTGGTGCACGTCATGCAGCTGTTCTGCCAGCGGTGTGATGCGCTGCAGGTAGGCAGCTTCGCAGATCACCAGCGAGGTGCCAGTGTCGGCGATCTGGTGGCGCAGAAACTCGCCCTTGAGTGCCGTGTTGATCGGCACGCTTACTGCGCGCAGCTTGTTGATGGCCAGCCAGGTGATGACCGCATCGATATTGTTGTCGAGCATGGTCAGTACAGTTTCACCCGGCTTGATGCCGAGCGACGCCAGGGCGTTGGCCATTCTTGTCGAAAGTGAATCAACTTCACCGTATGTGTATAATTCTCCGCTGAAATCCAGCAGGATTCGCTCCGGATGCCGTGCCACCGCACGGTCTAGCGCATCAATGACCGTGTCTCGTTCTCCTACCGCCCAAGTGTCTGGATTCCCACTGCTACCCATGAGTTTTCTCCGTTTAGGCCCCGAAACTGCTGGTCTGCCTGGTTTTTGTTTTAAATAGAGAACCTGATTCTAAATGCAAAATATCAAATTGTCTTTAGCATAAAGTTGAACATATACGATTATTTGTGCGCAGATTCTGTGCTAACGTTGCCTCATCATTACTCTCCACGAGCCTGCAAGTCCATGCCAAAAAATGCTACTCAGCTGGCAGAAGCGCCTAAGGCCGCTGCCAAAACCAGAAAAAAAGCCGCACCTGACGCCCCTGCAAGCGGCGCCAAAGCCGTCAAGACCGTCGAGCGACGCAATGGCCCGGCGACGTCAGGCAATAAGGTCAAGCCCAATCGCCGTTCGGAAGAAACCATCGCCAACATCCTCAAGGCGACCGAAGAAGTGGTGCTGATGTCAGGCGCCGATCGCATTTCCATTCTCGATGTGTGCCAGGTCGCGGGTGTATCGCGCGGTACCTTTTACCGCTATTTCTCTTCCCAGGAAGACCTGCTGGACACCTTCTCACGGCACAAGCGTGAAAGCTTCCACACCTCGTTGTCGCAGGAACTGGGCCACATCAGTGACCCGGAAGCGCGGCTGAACGCACTGTTCGCCTACCTCGACAACTACCTTGAGCAAAGCCGTGCGCGGCGCCTGCTGGTGGTGGCGCCAGACTATGCGCTGGGGTTCTTTCGGCGAATTTTCCACGACTCGATCGTGCGTTTTCAGGATGGCCTGGGCATTGTCTTCGATGACTGGGACGACCGCCTGGGCGTACGCCTGGATCGGGAGCTGATCTGCGAAATGATCATTCGCTATGTGTTGAGCGAAGTCCTGGTGCCGGAGGCGGCGGGACGCCGACTATTCCCGGTACGCGTGAAAAAGCTGCTTGGCGCATTGATCATGGGGTCTACCTCGCGCACCCGCCGCTGAAACCTTCTTTCGCCATTCGGTACACCCTAAGCCCCCGTCAGTCGGGGGTTTTTTGTGGTTTGTCGAAATTCTTCTTCCTCATTTTCGCGCTTGTTGGTCAGTTCAAGCCCTCTTGCCTAGGTTGGGGCAGGCTCTGCCTCGGGGGTTTCAGGGTGGCCTGAAAATAATATGAACAGAATTTTGATTTATGCTCAAATTAATTTTAAGCTCTGGCCTAGTAGCGAGCCTTGCTGTTCCCCTTCCCGCGTCGGTTGACCGTGACCGCGCAAAGGCGCCCTGCTGCAAACCAACAAAAAAGTGCCAACCTCGAGGTACCTGCACATGCTTATCGATCTGCACGCTCACGCACCCCATCCGGGCTACTACAACCAGCACCCGCACTGGGGGCCGTTCTTCGAACAGCACGCCGATGGCGATATCAAGCTGCGGGTGGGGGAATGGATTCTGGGGCTCGGTTCGCCTGAGCGTAAGGCTGCCGTGCGTTCTGGCAACGGCCCCAAGCTTGAAGAGTATTTCGCGCGCTGGGCGGATCCGAAAGTCCGCCTGGCCGGCATGGATGCGGCAGGGCAGAACCTGCAGGTAATCTCGGTGCCGTCGCACTGCTACATGTACTGGACCGAGGCCGAGTTCGCCGTACCATTTGCACGTACCGTCAACACGACGCTGGCTGAGTACTGCTCGGCGGCCCCGGACCGCCTGATGTTCTGGGCCCACGTGCCGTTGAACGCGCCCGAGGCGGCCGCCGCCGAACTGCGCTATGCCTGTACCGAGCTGGGGGCCAAGGGCATGGTGGCCGGTGGCGCCAACTTCGGCGGGCTGGAGTTCGATTCGCCGGAGCTTGACGTGGTGTGGCGCACCCTCTGCGACTTGGACCTGCCGATGTTCATCCACGGCTACAACCAGTCGGTCACCTGGGGCAAGAACGCCAACGACGACCGTTACGAAACCACCGCCATCGTCGGCATGCAGTACGACGAAAGTCGCTGCTTCTGGAACCTGATCTGCGGTGGCGTGCTGGACCGCTTCCCCGACCTCAAGGTGTACATCACCCACGGCGGCGGCTACGTGCCGTATCAGCTTGGGCGCCTGGCCAAGACCAACGAGAACCTGGACGTCAAATACAACAAGAAGCCGTTGCTCGACTACATGAAGAACTTCTACTTCGATGTCGAATTGCACGAAGTGCCGATGCGCCAGGCGTTGGTCGATATCATCGGTGCCGACCATGTGCTGTACGGCAGCAACTTCGGCGGCAGCGATGCGGTGCGTCATGACCTGACCCATGGCCTGAAGCTTTCGGATGCCGATCTGCGCAAGATCCGCTATGAGAATGCCTGCCGCCTGCTGCATCTGGATCCCACCAAGCTGGGCAAGGTAGGTGCCTGATGAAGTTGGCACGCTGTGAGCATCCAGCGGTCGGTATTTTCTGGGCCGTGGTCGATGTCGCCCAGGACCAGGTAACCCCTATTTCCGGCGACTTCAGGGACTGGGCTCCGGGCGTGGCGGCGGGGCGGGGCATCAGCTCCGTCCGGCTCGCCGGCCCGGCGCTGGCGCTGTCGAAAGTGTGCTTGTTGCCACCGATCGAACCGATCAATCGGGTAGTGGTGGCGGGCGCCAACTATGCCAAGCACCTGGTGGAGTTCGGACTGAATGCACCGGCGCAGCCGGTCGCATTCCTCAAGGCCTACGGTGCGTTAATCGGCGCCAGGGACCCAATACGCTTTCCGCCCTTGACCGAAGAACTCGACCACGAGGTTGAACTGGTGGTGGTGATCGGTACGGGCGAGATCGACGTCGAAAACCCGATGGCCTGCGTGCTGGGCTACACCGTCGGCAACGACGTGAGTGCGCGTGACCTGCAGCGCAGCGGGCCGCCCGGCATCGGCATGGACCTGTTCGCCGCCAAGAGCCAGGACCGGACCACGGGCCTGGGCCCGTGGATCGTCACCAAGGACGAGTTTGCCGAGGGCTCCCCGCGGTTGCGCTTGACCCTGAAGGTCAATGGCGAGGTTCGCCAGGATGGTTCCACCGCGGAGATGACCTGGGACGTGGGGCAGTTAATCAGCTTTGTGCAGCAACGCTCCAGCTTTGCCACGGGCGACGTACTGTTCACCGGGTCGCCGGCGGGCGTGGGCATGGGCACAGGGCTGTATCTCAAGGAGGGCGACGTGGTTGAAGCCAGCGTCGAAGGCATCGGCACATTGCGAAATGTAGTCGGTAAAAAACCGCAGCCAATCGAGAGCCAGACATGAACACCAACAATAAAGAGAAAGTAGTGGTCGTGGGTGCTGGTTTGATGGGCACCGGCATTGCGCATGCTTTCGCCAGTTCCGGCTTCGCCACCGTCGTGGTCGATACTAAGCCGGCCTCGTTGACCCACGCGCGGGCCAGCATCGAAAAGGTCCTTGGCGATGGCGTACGTCTGGGCAAGGTCAGCGAGGAGCAGGCGCAGCAATCACTGGCTAATTTGCTGACTACCAGTGACCTGAGCGAAGCCGCTAGCGGGGCGAACTGGCTGGTGGAAACCGTCTCCGAACAACTGGCGGTGAAGAAGGCAGTCATCAGCCAGGCAGCCCCGCTGCTGGCCGCCGACGCGATCATCGCCACCAACACTTCGGCCCTGAGTGTGACCGAAATTGCCGCGTCGGTGGACAGTGCCGACCGGGTCATCGGCATGCATTTTTTCAACCCAGTGCACAAGATGAAGCTGGTGGAGCTGGTGCGTGGCCTGGCCACCAGCGACGAGGTGGTGATACGCACGCGCGCGCTGTGCGAGCAGATCGGCAAGACCTCCATCATCGTCAATGAGTCGCCAGGGCTCACCACCAGTCGCATGTCTGCGCTGCTGGGTAATGAGGCGATGTGGATGCTCCAAGAAGGCACCGCGACCGCCGAAGACATCGATACCGCACTGCGCCTGGGCTTCAATCACCCGATGGGGCCGCTGGAGCTGGGCGATCTGACCGGCTGGGATACGCGATTGTCGGTGCTGCGCTACCTGCATCAGACCCTGGGCGAGAAATTTCGCCCCTGCCCACTGATTATCAAGATGGTTGCGGCCGGACGCCTGGGGCGCAAGACAGGGCAGGGCGTGTATCGCTATGCCGATGGCAAGCAGGTTCCGGGGTCCGGCCTCAAGGCGAGTGCACTATGAACGAGGTCGTTATCGTTGATGCGGTGCGCACGCCCATCGGCAGGTTTCGTGGCAGCCTTGCGGGAGTGCGCGCCGATCATCTGGGCTCGCTGGTGATCAGCCGCTTGCTGGAGCGCGTAGATATGGCTCCTGAGCAGGTCGAAGATGTGATCTTCGGCTGTGTGACGCAGATCGGTGAGCAGTCCGCCAATATCGCCCGTACCGCATTGTTGGGTGCAGGCTGGCCGGTCAGCATTCCCGGGTTGACCATCGACCGTAAATGCGGTTCGGGTGAAGTCGCTGTGCACCTGGCCGCTGGCGCCATCGCCAGTGGCGCGGTGGATGTGGTAGTGGCCGGTGGCGCGGAAAACATGAGCCGCGTTCCGATGGGCAGCAACCGAGACCTTCACGGCGAGGCGTTCGGCTGGATGGCGGTGCAACGCTATGAATTGACCAGCCAAGGCGAGGCGGCCGAGCGGATCGTCGACCAATGGTCGCTCAGCCGCGACGCCCTGGATGACTTCGCCTTTGCCAGCCATCAGCGCGCTGCGGCCGCTTGCGACGCGGGGTATTTCGACAACGAGATCGTGCAGGTCGTGGTCGATGACCTGAAGGAGCAATCACTGGCCGAGCCGGCTGGTGTGTTGCGTCGCGATGAAACCATTCGCCGGGATACCTCGCGGGAAAAGCTGGCGACGCTCAAGACCAGCTTCCGCCCCGAGTCCGGGCGCATCACCGCAGGCAATTCTTCGCAGATCTCCGATGGTGCTGCCGCGCTGCTGCTGATGAATGCCGACACGGCGAAAAAACTTGGGCTCAAGGCGCGTGCGCGCATTCGCGCTTTCACCACGGTTGGCTCTGACCCGACCTTGATGCTGACCGGGCCGATTACTGCCACTCGCAAGGTGCTGGCCAAGGCCGGGTTGAGCATCAATGACATCGACCTGTTCGAGGTCAATGAAGCATTTGCCTCGGTGCCGCTGGCGTGGATGCTGGAAACTGGCGTAACCCATGAGAAGTTGAACGTCAACGGGGGAGCCATTGCCCTGGGACATCCGCTGGGGGCCAGCGGTGCGCGCCTGATGACCACCTTGCTCAACGAGCTTGAGCGCCGGGGTGGCCGCTTCGGCCTGCAGGCCATCTGCTGTGCCGGTGGCATGGGCACCGCCACCCTTATCGAGCGGCTCGATTAAGGTGGCCCGCCTGCCTCTGGTTGCCCTCGGTGACATGCCGGCCGCGTTGCAGGACGCGGTCGAGCGTGGGCAACGTAGCCGCATGCTCAGTTCCGTCACCCCAGTTCAGGTCTGGGCGCACCGTCCCGCGGCCGCTTTGGCTTGGCTAGAGCTGATGGAAAGTTTGCATAGCGACAGCCTGCTGCCCGAGCGCTTGCGCGAGATGGTGCGCCTGAAGATCGCCAGCATCACCACCTGCCAGGCCTGCCAGTTGGCGCGCAAGTCGGACACCGTCACAGAACAGGACATCGCCTGCATGGCCAGCGACAGCGCGCAATTCAGCCCTGAGGAAAGGGCGGCGCTGGACTACGCTGAGTTGTTCGCCAGCGATTATCTGGCCATCGACGACCAGCATTTCAGACGGCTCGAAGCCTATTTTTCTGCCGGCCAGATAGCCGAGCTGGGAATGTACTGCGCGCTGATGCTGGCAGGCGGACGCATGACGCTGGTACACCAGGCCTATTGAAAATTGTCACGCATTCATGTTTGGTGATCAAAAAAGTCATATTTGTTCAGTTGTAGTTAAATAAGGCCTACCATTACCCAGCGTATAGGGGCTCTGCCACGGCCTGATAAAAAATAATGACAATAAAACAGGAGATGATCATGTCCACACCGGCACAAAGCGACCTGACCAAGGCATTCACCGATGTAGCCAGCAATTACCGGGGTACCAGCGACATCGATCTGCACGCGACCTACCGTGACATGCGCGCCAATTCCCCCGTCCTTCAAGACAACTTCATGGCACGCCTCGGGGTGCCGTCCATCGCCGGGCTGGATGCCACACGGCCCACCTTCACCTTGTTCAAGTATGACGACGTGATGGCTGTGATGCGTGATGCCGGCAACTTCACCAGCGGCTTTATCGCCGAGGGTCTGGGTGCCTTTTTCGATGGCTTGATCCTGACCGCGATGGATGGCGAGGCGCACAAGAACATCCGCAGCCTGCTGCAGCCGGTGTTCATGCCCGATACCGTCAACCGCTGGAAGGAAACCCGGATCGACCGGGTGATTCGCGAGGAATACCTCAAGCCCATGGTGTCGGCCAGGTCGGCCGATCTGATGGACTTCGCGCTGTATTTCCCCATCCGTGTGATTTATTCGCTGATCGGCTTTCCCGAAGACCGGCCAGAGCAGATCGAGCAGTATGCGGCCTGGGCACTGGCGATCCTGGCGGGGCCCCAGGTGGACCCGGAAAAGGCCGCTTCCGCACGCGGCGCGGCAATGCAGGCGGCTCAGGCGCTGTATGACGTGGTCAAGGACGTGGTAGCGGAGCGCCGTGCCCAGGGTGGTACGGGTGATGACCTGATAAGCCGCCTGATCCAGGCTGAATACCAGGGCCGATCACTGGATGATCATGAGATCGCGACCTTCGTGCGGTCGCTGCTGCCTGCGGCTAGTGAAACCACCACCCGCACCTTCGGCACCCTGATGTCTCTACTGCTGCAGCACCCCGAGGTGTTGGAGCGGGTGCGCAATGACCGCAGCCTGGTGAACAAGGCCATCGATGAAGCGGTGCGCTTCGAGCCCGTGGCCACCTTCAAGGTGCGCCAGGCCGCCAAAGACCTGCAGATCCGCGATGTACCTATCCCGCAAGGGGCGATGGTGCAGTGCATTGTCAGCTCCGCCAACCGCGACGAAGACGCCTTCGAACACCCCGACGTGTTCGACATCGATCGCAAACCGAAGCCTTCGTTCGGCTTCGGCTTCGGTCCGCATATGTGCATCGGCCAATTCGTGGCCAAGACCGAGATCAACTGCGCGCTGAACGCGATTCTCGACCTGATGCCCAACATCCGCCTAGACCCGAGCAAACCCGCGCCGCAGATAGTAGGCGCGCAGCTGCGCGGTCCGCATTACCTGCATGTGCTGTGGGATTGAAGCAGCCCCTGGTCGTCGCTGACAGCCTTGCATTCGACTAAATATGAACACAAATAAAAAAAGTGTTTAATTCTGTTTGAATCTGCTCTATGCTTCATTCACAACAACAAGCCCGAATGCGAAGGGGATAGCCATGAAAGTTGAAGATCTGATTCTCGTCAGTGTCGATGACCACGCGATTGAGCCGCCCAATGCCTTTGCCCGCCATATGCCGGCCCGCTTCAAGGGGCGCGAGCCGCATGTGGTCAAGAAAGGCGAGCGCGACGTCTGGGTGTTCGAAGAGCAGGCCACCGGCTACATGGGCTTGAACTCGGTAGTCGGCCGGCCGAAAGAGGAATACGGCATGGAGCCGCTGGGCTACGACCAGATGCGTCGTGGCACCTGGAACATCAAGGACCGTGTCGACGACATGAACGCTAACGGCGTACTGGGCTCCTTGTGCTTCCCCACCTTCCCGGGCTTTGCCGGGCAGCGCTTTCAGGTGCACGGCGACCGCGCCGTGTCGCTGGCTGCAATCCAGGCCTATAACGACTGGCACCTGCACGACTGGTGCAACGCCGCTCCGGGCCGTTTCATCCCGCTGATGATCGTACCGTGGTGGGACATGAAGGCCGCTGCCGCTGAAGTCGAGCGCCTGGCACGGCAAGGCGTGCATGCCGTTTCGCTGTCGGATAACCCGGCCATCCATGGTTACCCGTCGATTCACAGCGACTATTGGGACCCACTGTGGAAGGCCTGTAGCGACAACAAGGTGGTCATCTGCTGCCATATCGGTACTGGCGTGAAAGCGAACCATGCGTCTGACATGTCGCCTATCGATGCCTGGATCACGTCCATGCCCATCTCCATCGCCAATTCGGCGGCCGACTGGATCTGGGCGCCAATGTGGAAGAAATTCCCCGACCTGCGCATGGCCCTGTCCGAAGGGGGCATCGGCTGGGTGCCTTATCTGCTGGAGCGTGCCGACTTCACTCACCGCCATCACAACGCCTGGACCAACTCCAACTTCGGCGGGAAGATGCCTAGCGATATCTTCAACAAGCACTTCATCACCTGTTTCATTGAGGACAATTTCGGCCTCAAAAACCTGGATTTCCTCAACGCCGACATGGTTACCTGGGAGAGCGATTACCCACACTCCGACTGCACATGGCCCAACTCGCCGGAAACCGCCTGGGAAGGGCTGCAACACCTCTCCAAGGACGTCATCGACAAGGTCACCCATCTGAATGCGATGCGCGAGTTTTCCTTCGACCCATTCTCCATCCACGGTCGCGAAAACTGCACGGTGGGTGCGCTGCGGGCCCAGGCCACACACGTCAGCATCGAGCCTGCCCTGGGCCTGGGCGGCGCCGACCATGGACGCCATGACAACAAGCCTGTCACCTCCGGCGACATCAATGCGATGTTCGCCCAGGCTGACGCGCAAACCGCGTTGTAAGTCGCCCACCTTGCTTCAGGTGTCGCGCATCGGCGGCTGAAGCAAGGGGGCGGTTCTGTGGTCGCCTCAAGCGGGGCGATTGCGCCTGTGTTCAGCGTTAGAGAGCGCATATGGCCATCAGTCAATTCAGCTACAGCTCCATCCCTCCCGAGGCCGAGGCGCTTCGTGCCGAAGTCCGGGAGTTCATCCAGGTCCACCTGGCCGATTCCCCGCCGACCTTGCGTGCCCATTCATGGATGGGTTTCGACGCCGATTTCAGCAAGAAGCTGGGCGCCCGCGGCTGGGTCGGCATGGCGTTGCCCAAAGCCTACGGCGGCGCTGCGGCGGGGCCGTTCGCCCGCTACGTGATCATCGAGGAACTACTGGCTGCCGGTGCGCCGGTGTCGGCCCATTGGATCGCCGACCGGCAAAGCGGGCCGCTGATCAATCGGTTCGGTACGGAACAACAGAAACAGCGCTACTTGCCTGCCATCTGCCGGGGTGAAAGCTACTTCTGCATCGGCATGAGCGAGCCCAATTCCGGCTCTGATCTTGCGTCCATCAAGAGCAATGCAGTCCGTGAGGGGGACAGCTGGCTGCTCAACGGGCAGAAAGTCTGGACTACCAACGCCCACCATTCGCAGTACATGATTGCCCTGGTGCGCACCGGCGAAAAGCAGGCCGCGCGCCACGAGGGCATGTCGCAATTCATCGTCGACCTGAGCCTGCCCGGCATAACCATCCGGCCGATCCGCGACTTGGCCGGCGGCGAACATTTCAACGAAGTGTTCTTCGACAACGTGCGCTTGCCGGCCGACGCGTTGATCGGCAGTGAAGGCAAGGGCTGGGATCAGGTGACCGCCGAACTGGCGTTCGAGCGCAGCGGCCCCGAGCGCTTTCTCAGTTGCATGGCGCTGCTCACTGCCTTGATCGACGCACTCGGCAAGGCGCCGGATGCCTTGCAGGCACGGGAGGTGGGACGCCTGTCGGCCAAGCTGCTCACATTGCGCAACATGTCGCTGTCCGTCACCGCGCAACTGGCTGCAGGCGAACATCCTGCGTGGGCCGCTTCTTGCGTGAAAGACCTGGGTAATGTGTTTGAACAGGAATTGCCGGAAGTCGCGCAACTGCTGCTGGACACCGAGCCGCGACAGGAGGGTGGCAGCGAATACGCACGGGTGCTGGCTTACCTGACACAGATGGCGCCGTCCTTTTCACTGCGTGGCGGTACGCGCGAGATTCTGCGCGGCATCATTGCCCGGGGCCTGGAGTTGCGATAATGCGCGAACTATTTGAGACGATGATCGAACGCCTGTTTGCCGACCTGGCCACCCCGGCCTATGTGCTTGGCTGCGAGGGCGGCGAGTGGCCAGCCGAGCTGTGGTCTGCGCTCGATGAGTCAGGCTTTACCCTAGCGGGCACCGCCGAAGCGCTGGGCGGCGCGGGCGCCAGCTGGGCGGATATCTATGTGATGGTCCGCGCCGCCGGGCGCTATTCGGTGCCGGCCCCGCTGGGCGAGGCCTTGCTGGCCAACTGGCTGCTGAGCAAGGCCGGCCTTGAAGGGCGCGAGGGCGCCTTGAGCATCGCCGCCCATGCCGATTTGACCCTGACCGATGGACACGTCAGCGGCACCGCCCGCGCCGTACCCTGGGGGCGCAATGTAGATGCCGTGGTGACCGTCGCCACGACCGATGCAGGTACACCGCAGGTGGTGTTGCTGCAACGCAGCACGGCCTGCGAACTCACCCCCAGCCTCAACGTGGCGGGAGAACCGCGCGATGATCTGGTCTTCCGCGGTGCGCGGGTAGTTGCCCACGCACACCTGCCAGACGGGCTCGGTGTCGATGTCCTGGAGCTTGGGGGCGCGATGCTGCGCTCGGCGCAGACCGCCGGGGCGCTGCATGCGTTGCTGGACATGACCGCCAACTATGCGCGAGAGCGCAAGCAGTTCGGCAAGGCCATCGGGTCGTTCCAGGCGATCCAGCAACAGCTGGCGGTACTGGCCGAGCAGACGGCCGCTGCCAGCATTGCCGCTGAAGCGGCCTTTTGCGAGTCCGACGACGGGCTCGCGGCATTGACCATCGCCGTAGCGAAAATCAGTACCGCCGACGCCGCGAGTGTCGGCGCCAGCATCGCCCATTCGGTACACGGCGCCATCGGCTTTACCGAGGAATACCCCCTTCATCTGCTCAGCCGAAGGCTGTGGGCATGGCGCAGCGAGTTTGGCTCGGCCAGCCTCTGGAGCCAACGCCTGGGCGCACAAATCTGCCAGGGTGGCAGCGACGGGTACTGGCCGTTGTTGACCCACCACAGCGAGCAACCCTTGACCGGCCTTGCGAGCAATCGACTATGAACCCTTTTCTTCAGATCGAGCGCGAGGGCGGTATCGTCACTGTGCGCATGAACCACCCGGACACCCGCAATGCCCTGACCACACCGGAGCAGATCCAGGAGTTTGTCGATCTGTGCGCCGCATTGCGCCGCGACAAGTCCGCCAGGGTCATGGTGCTGACCGGCAATGGCAGCGCCTTTTGCGCCGGCGGCAATGTCAAGGATATGCACGAGCGTGCCGGCATCTTTGCAGGCTCGCCCTATGAGCTGCGCAACACCTACCGTGACGGCATCCAGCGCATTCCGCTGGCGCTGTACGACCTGGACATTCCGGTTATCGCCGCCGTCAACGGGCCCGCGATTGGCGCGGGCCTGGACCTTGCCTGCATGTGCGACATCCGCCTGGCATCCACCTCGGCGGTATTCGCCGAGAGCTTCGTACGCCTGGGTATCGTGCCGGGCGATGGCGGCGCCTGGTTGCTGCCGCGGATCATCGGCGTTCCCAAGGCGAGCCTGATGTCCTTTACCGGCGACACCATCAATGCGGTCAAAGCCCTGGAATGGGGGCTGGTGGAGCAGGTGTGCACACACGAGACGCTGATGGCTGAAGCGCGTTCGTTGGCCGAGCGCATCGCCAGCAACCCGGGGCACTCGCTGCGCCTGTGCAAGCGCTTGCTGCGCGAAGGGCAGCACATGCGCCTGGACTCACTGCTCGAGCTGTCGGCGGCTTATCAATCGCTGGCCCACCACACTGAAGACCATCAAGAAGCCGTTTCGGCGTTTGTCGAAAAGCGAAATCCCGACTACCTCGACCGGTGACCGCATAAAGGCACAACCGACGGAATTTTGGAGTATTGAAGATGCGTGGCGTTTTCCGTGAAGACCACAACATGTTCCGCGAACAAGCGCGCCGGTTCGTCGATCGCGAGATCGTGCCCTACCTGCATGAGTGGGAAAAGAACGGCATAGTGCCCAAGGAGCTCTGGCTCAAGGCGGGGGAGACCGGACTTTTGTGTTCTACCGTGCCCGAGGAGTACGGCGGGCCTGGCGGGGACTTTGGCCACTCGGCCGTGATGATCGAGGAGCTGGCGCGGGCCAATGCCACCGCGGTAGGGTTTACTACCCACTCAGAGATCGTTGCCCCTTACATTGTCGCCTACGGCAGCGAAGAGCAGAAACAGCGCTGGCTGCCCCGGATGGTCAGCGGCGAGCTGATTGGCGTGATCGCCATGAGCGAGCCGGGTATCGGCAGCGACCTGCGCTCGATGCGGACCTTGGCGCGCCGGGAGGGCGATGATTACATCATTTCCGGGCAGAAGACCTTCATCACCAACGGGGGCAATGCCGGCCTGATGGTGACCGCAACCAAGCTCGACCTCAGCGCCAAAGAGCTCACCCTGATTTGCGTCGAAGAAGAGCGCCAGGGGTTCTCCAAGGGGCGGTTGCTGGAAAAGATCGGCCTGAAGGGCCAGGACACCGCCGAATTGTTCTTCGACGATGTGCGGGTGCCTGCCGGCAACCGGCTCGGCGAGGAGGGGCAGGGCTTCAAGTACCTGACTCACCAATTGGCGTGGGAGCGCCTGATCATCGCGATCCGCGCCGCACAGTCGATCCAGACGCTACTGGAAGAGACCATCGAATACACCCGCGAGCGGAAGGTATTCGGCAAGCCGGTGCTGGATTTCCAGAACACCCGCTTCAAGCTCGCCGAAGCAAAGGCGCAGTTCACCATGCTGAGAGTATTTGTCGATGATTGCCTGGCCAAGGTCATGCGCGGCGAGCTGCCCGCGGATGTGGCGGCCATGGCCAAGCTGCTGGGCTCGGAGATGCAGGGCAAGCTACTTGACGAGTTCCTGCAACTGCACGGCGGCTATGGGTTCATGAGCGAGTACAAGATCAGCCGGGCCTGGGTCGATGCGCGTGTTGCGAGGATCTACGGCGGTACCTCGGAAATCATGAAAGAGATTATCGGTCGCACGCTGTAGGCGCCGACGGGCAGGGCGTGGCAGTGCTACCCGTAAAGTCACCGGAGAAATGAAAACAATGAGCCTTTATCGAGCGTTCACAGGTGTTTGCTTGTGTCTTGCTTGCTTGTTCGCCATGGCGCAGCCGCCGTCGAGTGACGTCTACGATGCTGAAAGCCAGCGCGCTCGTGCACTGCTGGCGAAGGCGGTGGCCCGTTACCAGGCCAGCGGCGATAACGCCCTGGCCGAGTTCAGCCGCCAGGGTGCGTTCGTCGATGGCGAGTTGTATATCTACGTGGTCGATACCTCTGGGGTGATGCTGGCCAGCGGCGGGCCATCGGTGTCGCTGGTCGGCAAACCGGTGGTGAGCGTGCTGGACGACGACCTCAAGGCCGCGTTTCGCCAAGCTATGGAGCAGCCCGCTGATGGCACCGTGCGCAGCGCCGAGTATCGCTGGTGGAACTGGCAACATGCCAAGGTAGAGCGCAAGCGCGTGTTCTATCAACGGGTGGGCGAGCGGGTGATCTCCGTGGGCTATTACATGCCGCGCTCCAGCCCTGAACGGGCCCGTGAACTGCTGCAGCGGGTCGTGGACCAAGTGCACAAGGACCCAAACGCGGCCTTTGCCCTCATCAACCAGCACGACAAAGAGCTCACCCAGGATGACCTGTATGCCTTCGTGGTGGACATCAAGAGCCAGCGCTTCGTTGCCCACGGCTTCCTGCCGCGCCTGATCGGTACGGATTTCAAGTCGCTGCGTTCCACCGATGGCCAGCCGATTGGCGAGGCTATGTTGCGGCAAATGCAACAGCATGAAACCGGTGAACTCGACTACCTGTGGCGCAACCCCATCACTGGGCAGAACGAGTTCAAGAAAACCTTATTGCAGCGGGTAAACGGGTATGTGGTTGCGCTGGGATACTACAGCGGTCAGTAGGCCGGCGCATCCCAATGCGCAGATCCTTTCGATCATCTGCTTCAACTTCATCGGGTACATATGCAGCGGCTTGCCGCTGGCGGTGCTGCCGGGCTTCGTGCTGCATGACCTCGGCTTGGGCGCGGTGCTGGCTGGCGCGGTGATCGGTGTGCAGTACGTAGCGACATTGCTCGCACGGCCGCTGGCTGGCAGCGTGGCAGACCGCTTTGGGGCCAGGTGCTCGGTGCTCTGCGGGCTCGGCGGCCTGATCGCTAGCGGTCTGTCGACCTGGCTTGCGCTTACGCTGCTGGCTCCAGTGTCGCTGTGCCTGGTGCTTCTGGTGCTGGGCAGGATCATCTTGGGTCTGTGTACCGCCATGATCTCCACGCCCTGCTGTACCTGGGCGATTGGCCTGAACGGTGTACCTAGCACCGCCAAGGTGATGTCTTGGAACGGCATCGCGGCCTATGGCGGTGTGGCGGTTGGCGCGCCGTTGGGAAGGTTACTGGGCAATACGTTCGGCATTGCCAGTGTCGGGCTGTGCAGTGCTCTGCTGGGCTTGGTATTTGTGTTCATGGCCCTGGGCAAGCGCCCGGCGCCGGTAGTGGCTGGGGTGAGGCTGGCCTTTCATCGGGTACTGCTGGCGGTGCTGCCCAATGGGATTGTGCTCGTGTGCAGCTCGGTTGGATACGGTGGGCTCATGGCATTTGTAGCACTGTATTTCGACAGCCTGGGTTGGCAGGGTGCGGCGTTTTGTCTGAGCGGGTTTGGTGCGGGTTTCATCGTGGCGCGGCTGGCATCGCCGGGCATTCTGCACCGGTTGCGCGGCTATACGGTGGTTGCTGGCTGCCTGCTGGTACAGACGAGCGGCCTGCTGCTGGTCGGGCTGGCGCCGTCACCGGCACTGGTGATCGCAGGGGGCGCCCTCACTGGCATCGGCGTGTCGTGGGTCTATCCAGGGCTAGGCATGGAAACTCTGGCGATGATCCCTGCGGCTAACCGAACCTTGGCGCTCAGTGCACTTTCATTGTTTTTTGACGTCGCAGTCGGGGTGGCTGGGCCGGCGCTGGGCCTGGTTGCTGCAGGCTACGGCTACGCTTGGGTGTTCCTTTGGTCTGCACTGTTGTCAGGGAGCGCTGGGGGGCTAGTTCTTCACCTGTATTGGAAATCCAGTTCTTCCCACCGTTGAACTCAATCTTTAGGGGCAGTAATCATGAGCAATTCCATTTACGATATTCCCTTGCAGCAGATCGATGGCACAGCCAGCACCCTTGGCCGTTATCGCGGCAAAGTTCTATTGCTGGTCAATGTGGCTTCGAAGTGCGGGCTAACCCCACAGTATGAAGGTTTGGAAAAACTCTATCAGCGCAAGAAAGACCAAGGGCTGCAGGTGTTGGGTTTCCCAGCTAACAATTTCAAGGAGCAGGAACCCGGCAGCGACACCGAAATCGCCGAGTTCTGCTCGTTGAACTACGGCATACAATTCCCGCTGTTCTCGAAGCTGTCGGTCAACGGCGAAGATCGGCACCCGCTATACGCCGAGCTCACGGCTGCGCAACCCGAGACGATTGGTGAAGGCCCATTCAGGGAGCGGCTCAAGGGCTATGGCATCGTGGCTGATAACCGCACGGACGTGCTGTGGAATTTCGAGAAATTCCTAGTAGACCGGATGGGAAAGGTTGTCGCCCGTTTCGCTCCCGATGTGGCGGCTGACGACCCACGCTTGCTCGAAGCAATCGACGCTCAGTTGGCCAGTGGGGTATAAATCTGTGCTGACAATAGGTACGGTCAAGGCGCTTCACACACACCTTGGGCACCTGCGTGCCGAACACAGCACGATAGCGCTGGTGGCCACCATGGGCAACTTGCACGACGGGCATATCGCGTTGGTTGAGCTGGCCAAGCAGAAGGCCGACGTCGTGGTGGTCAGTATCTTCGTCAACCCCCTGCAGTTCGGGCTTGGCGAAGATCTGGCCAATTACCCCAGAACGCTGCAAGCCGACAAGGAACGCTTGACGGCTGTAGGATGCGATGTGCTGTTTGCACCCACCGTCGAACAGATGTACCCGGATGGAATGCAGGATGTCACTCTCGTCAGGGTGCCGCGAGTTTCTCAAGGGTTGTGTGGCGCCTCGCGCCCTGGCCATTTTGATGGCATGGCAACGGTGGTCATCAAGCTGCTGAATGTTGTCCAGCCGGACGTGGCGATCTTTGGTGAAAAGGACTACCAGCAGTTAGCGGTCATCCGTGCAATGGTGCGAGACCTCAACATAGGGACACAGATCGTGGGGGCGCCGACAGTTCGTGCCCAGGACGGCTTGGCACTCTCTTCCCGAAATGGCTATCTGAGTGAGGAGCAACGTTCGATGGCGCCGTTGCTGCACAAGTGCCTGGTGGACCTAGCCTCATTGCTAAAGCTAGGGCAGGAGGTCGGTCCCTCCTTGAATGGTTGCCGACAGCGGTTAGAGGCAGCAGGGTTCGAGCTTGAGTACCTGGAGGTCAGAAACGCGCAGAGCTTGGAACCGGCGACACACGATGACGACCACTGGGTGATTCTGGGCGCAGCTCGTCTAGGTAAGACGCGGCTTATCGACAACCTTGTGGTCGATGTTCACGTTCCAGCGGTCGCTGTCCCTTGAATGGGAGTCGGATTCTCTACTACAGGCGCTATCTACTGCGCGATTTGCCCGTCGCTTGTATGGCCCTCTACGCCTCTAGATGCAACAACCAACTGCGAGCGGAGAAAACAAATGTCTCGAGTCTCTTCATCGCATGTCAACGCTGAAACACACGAGCGCGTGCGTCAAGCCGCGCTTGAACTATTCACCCAGAAGGGATATCAATCAACCAGCCTGCGCGACCTGGCATCCTGCCTCGGGATGCAAGCGGGGTCCCTGTACAATCATATAGAGAACAAACAGTCGCTGCTCTACGAGCTGATGGAAGAAGCGCTGGACGACCTGTTGGCCAATACACGCACCAGTGTCAAGCAGGGCAAAACTCGTAATGAGCGTATACGGCTGTTCGTCCAAGCGTCGCTGGATTTCCAGAAGCGTGAGGGCAAGCGCATGATCCTGATCAATCGCGAGATGATCAATCTCTCTACCGAGCAGCAAGAACATATCAAATCCCTAGTGGAGGATTATGCCCGCTGCCTGAAGTCGGTGATCGCCGGTCAGCCTGCCAAGGGGCATACTTTCAATCACCGCTTCGATCTTTTAATTGTGGTAATCATTGGCATGCTGCAGGGCTCGCACTTTTGGGACCGCGGCGAGGCCGCTTCATCGCCTAGGGATGAGGTTGACCAGCTGACCCGTATTATCAATGGTGCGATAAGTGCGACCGTTGCCTGACTGGGGCTTCGTACAACGCCGTTTGCAGATCGAATACCCGAACCGGCATTTCCTGTCGGAGGGGCGAACTGTCGTAACTTTTGCGGAATACCCCGCGGCATGCATCACGGGGCTTTTTGTTAGCAAGTTAGAATATGGCGGTTAGCGAGTTGTACTAGGGATGGTCTGAAATAGCCGGATATTATCCGGCTATCGAGCGGTCAGCACTTCAAAAAACGACGCACGCCAGGATTTGATCGATCCTCTTTGATTTTTCGGGCCCATCGGCCACTGCGCAGCAGCCATTTTCTGTATTACACGCGTACCTCTCCTGCGTTCGCCAACAAATGTCGACGTGCCATCCACAGGTTCGACAGAGCGAACAGCGTCACCATCTATACGGTGTTTTTGACCAAGCCCCGAAAACGCACTTTTTCATAGCCAAACTGGTGCTTGATCACCCGGAACGGGTGCTCGACCTTGGCTCGAACCTGAGCCTTGGCCTTCTCGATCTTACGTATCGCTTTGTACAGGGCACTGCGTTTTCCATGCTTTTGTAAGTGCTGCGTCGGGCTGCAATTTGCCAAATGACCTCACGTCCCGCGTGCTCTTCACGCTTCTCGGCCCCGGTGTAACCCGCATCAGCGCAGACCACGGCTTCCTCACCGTGCAGCAGTTTGCCGACTTGCGTGACGTTCGCAATATTGGCCGCCGTGACAACCACTCTGTGCACCAGGCCCGACTCGTCATCGACACCGATATGGGCTTTGGCACCGAAGTAATACTGATTATCCAGCTTGAAAGGGGGATGAAGACCGCCACGGCGAGAATGTAGGCGGTGATCCCCACGTTCAGGTCGAACGGCGTGACGCCAAAGGCGGCCATGGTGGGCAGGGCGGTCGCGATCACCGTTGCGTCAAGGTTCTCCATGAAGAAGGTCACCGCGACCACCCAGGCGATCAGGCGCGTTTGCATGCTGAGGCCGGTCTCGGTCGTGACACTGGGGGCTTGCGTGGTTGGAAGTGTCACCGATGCGATCCTTATTGGGGTCAGCGGTTGTTGAATGCGGGCGAGACCAGGCTCAGCCCCGCCAGCCGCTTGGCGTACTCCTGCAGCAGAGGGGCGACCGCTTCGACTTTCTCGGGCGTCATGCGTACGGACGGCCCGGCGATGCTGACCGTGCCGATCGGTCGTCCATCGTCCACATGGCGGATGACCGTGGCAATGGCGCTGGTGCCGGGCTCATACACGTCGCGGACCACGCCATAGCCTCTGGTGCGGGTTTCTTCTATCCGCTCCATCAGTTCTCGAAGGGTGCGTGGTGCGTTGGGGCCCATACCTTGTGCCCGCTCCATGCCCTGTTCGGCAATCAGCTCCAGGGCTCGCTCTTCAGGCTCGGCGGCCAGCCAGGCCAGGCCATTGTCGGTTGCCGGAAGGTAGACATCGGCACCGGCATCCGGGTCGTAGCGCAGCCCGCTCCGGGCTCCCTGGGACTTGGCGACCCAAATCAACTGGTTTTCTTCAATGACCGCGAGCCGGATCAGCTCGCCGGTTTCCTGGGCCAGTTCGTCCAGCAGCGGCTGGGTGGCATCTATGATGCCGCTGGAGGCCAGGTAGGTGAGTCCCAGTGAGGCGAGTTTCACCGTGAGCAGGTAATGGGTCGTCGGGTTGGAGGGTACAGGCGTGCAGGTCGGGCGCAACCACGTGGTGGTCGACGACTACTGCAGGACCGGCGAGCCCGGGGTGTCTGCCATTGGTGACCTGGCAGGGTCGCCTTGGCTTGCGCACAAGGCCAGCCATGAAGCCATGATCTGCGTCGAAAAGATCGCGGGCCAGCAGTCTTAGCCATTGCAGTCGCAGAACATCCGGAGTGCATCTATGCCTATCCTCAGGTTGCCAGCATGGGCCTGACGGAAACTCAGGCTCGGGCGCGGGGCAATACAGTCAAGGTGGGACGCTTTCCGTTTTTGGCCAACGGTAAGGCCATTGCCATGGGGGGCGGCCACAGGGTTCGTCAAACTGGTGTTCGATGCCAACGATGGCGAGTTGCTGGGGCGCACATGGTGGGGCGAAGAGGTCACGGAAATGATCCAGGGGTTCGCCATTGCCCGCACGCTAGTGTACTGTCTCAAAAATAAGTATTCCATTTGAGCTACGCTTCCTTGGTCAAACAGGACGCGGGGTGGAGCGATGAATTCTCAAGACATCGTGCTCAGTGACGATGAACAAGTTGAACTGAACCGACGAGTTCGGTCTGCCACCATCAGCCAGCGCGATGGCCGTCGAGCGCGTGTAATCTTGCTGGCCTCTCAAGGTCATTCACGTAATGAAATCGCTGAGCTGACAGGCCTCTCCGTAGTTTCCGTCACCCGCTGGTGCAAGCGGTTTCAAGCACTGCGTCTTCAGGGTTTGGTAGATTTGCCGGGGCGAGGCCGCAAGCCTTCATTGCCTGCCGAAGCCTTGCAGCGAACACTTGAGCAGGTCACTCAACCGCGCATCGGTCAGCCACGCTGGAGCTGCCGTAGCATGGCGCGTGTCGCTGGTATTTCTCCTGCCAGCGTTCAGCGGATCTGGGCTGCAAACGACATCAAGCCGCACCTCACCCGCACCTTCAAGCTGTCCAATGATCCGCAGTTCGAAGAAAAATTCTGGGACGTTATCGGCCTGTACCTGGCGCCACCGGATAAGGCGTTGGTGCTCTGCTGCGATGAAAAGAGCCAGGTTCAAGCTCTGCAACGCACGCAACCAGGCTTGCCATTGGGCATCGGCCACATCCGCACGCAAACCCATGACTATGTCCGCCACGGCACGCTAACGTTGTTCGCCGCCATGGACTATCTGCAAGGTCGGCTGATCAGCAGCATCGAAACCCAGCATCGGCATCAGGAGTGGCTGGCCTTCCTGAAAAAGATCAACCGAGAAACCCCCAAAGGTCTGCAACTGCATTTGATCGTGGATAACTACGCCACTCACAAGCATCCCGTGGTCAAGGAATGGCTTAAGCGGCATCCACGATTCCACCTGCATTTCACCCCGACTTCAAGCTCCTGGATGAACATGGTTGAGCGCTTCTTCCGGGATATCACCGTTTACCTGCGCGACGGCAGCTTCAGTTCCACACGTGAACTGGCCAGCTCCATTACCACGTTTTTAGCGCTGCACAACGCTCAACCCTCTCGGTACGCCTGGAGCGCGAAAGGTGAAGACATCTTGCGCAAGATCCAGGGTGCCCGAGAGGCAATGGCACGCGAGAGCAAAGAGAACGTTTTATCTGAGACAGGACATTAGTCCCTTATTGATGAATCTGTTCATGCACTATGCGTTCGATGCCTGGATGCAAAGATCTTATCTGGGATGTCCGTTTGCCCGCTATGCCGACGATGCGGTGGTTCACTGCCGCAGCGAGAGGCAGGCGTGTGAGGTCATGACGGCCATCAAGGAACGCTTGGAAGCATGTCTGCTGACCATGCATCCGGAAAAGTCAAAGATCGTCTACTGCAAGGACAGTAATCGCAAAGCAACGTACCCGACGACGCAGTTCACGTTTCTGGGATTCACCTTCCGACCACGGAAGGCGTGGGGTAATCAGGGACGCGTGTTTACCAGCTTCCTGCCCGGCGCCAGTAAAGAAGCTCAGAAGCGGATGCGTCAGCAAACGCGTAGCTGGAATATCCAGCGACAAACACCGGCCAGCCTTCTGGAACTGTCGCAGCAGTACAACGCTGTCCTTCGTGGATGGTGGAATTACTATGGAGCTTTCTACAAAACGGTTATGCGTAAGGTCTTCAATCACTTTGATTTGAAGTTACAACGCTGGGCACGTCAGAAATACAAACCACTGGCGGGGCACAAGCGCCGCAGTGCTGATTGGCTCAATCGAATGAAGAAGGCATGCCCATCGTTGTTCGTGCACTGGCATGTTTATGGAAATGAGGCTCGACTGGGCAACGGGAGCCGTATGAGTTGAGAGGCTCACGTACGGTTCTGCGAGAGGCTGAAGGTGAAACCCCTACGGCCTACTTACCAGCGATTCACTGGAGCTTTCGAGAGGGCCAACCCAAAGCCCTGAGTTGATACTCGTTCACAGCTTGGAATTGAGATTCAGCGATTTGACGCAGCCGCTCAATTTATTCAGCAGGGCACTGAGAAGCCTGCGCCTCGTGGTAGCGCTCCAGCGCGTCTATCGCGTCGATATACATGGGGTGGTCAGGGTAGAGGACTGGTGTCTTACGCTTCACTCGGTGACAACGCCTCATTGAATGGTCGACGGTGGCTTGCCTGCTTTCAGAACCTGAAAGTCGATGACGGCTGGTTCAGCGAATCCGCCAGTACGTGAAGCCGCTCTACCTCATGGCCTAGTAAACCAGAGGTCTCCGCATCGTTGAATGGTCGAATAACCTCTAGTGCTGCAGCATCAGCGGCTCCGGTGAATTTCTAGAATTCTCACTACCTTTGCATTCGAAATGTATGGTTTGCCTTGGCCAGGAGGAGGGGTGTAGAGCTGGAACGAAACCTCGGCTTCCATCACATCCTTCGGGCCAATCGGGCGTACCATTCCATTTTGGTAGTCATCAAGCCATTTCAAATCACTGATGTTGGCGTTGTACCGACTGCCTGTCGTGACGCTGACCATTGACCATGCTCCTTTGCCAATGTTCACGGGTGCTCGTACGTACAGGCGATCTACGCCGTTGAAGCTTGTTGTGAGGCCAAGAAACATGTTTTTCGGATTGGCATTGAAGCGCCAATGGGTGTTGATGGGGGTGACATTCTCAGTGTCCGCCAGGGACGTCTCTACGCTTTCTTCTGGCAAAAGCTTTTTGTTAGCCTCAGAGAATTTTTGCAGCGCGTAAGCAAGCTCTTTCCTATCGATCTTCGGGTTGATCATCTGCGGGTTGTCAGATTTGGTCAGTTCGTTTTCAAGCACTGATGCGATGGCATCGACCTCGCCTTCAGTAGCTGTGCTTTGAACGCCTGAAAGCGTATCCGCAAGCTGGAAACCTGAATCTATGATGGCTGAAGACATCCACTCTTTAACGCGACCAGGTACCGCTCTGATGAAGCTCGCAACAGACCCAGCCTCAACGCTCTCCAGTTGGAGCACGAAATCCTCTGTGTCGCCTAAGGCATGCACAATGACCTGGCCAAATGCCTGGTAAGCCTCGATGTAGCAACTCATAGCCTGGAAGACATCTGCCGGACGCTGGCGCTTTTCGGCGAAGTCAATTCTGATTTTCAGCGTTTCGGACATGCCAGACTACTTCCTTGAGAATGGTTGTTACTGCCAGCTGAAATCGACGCTAATCACAACTGGCATCACTGAATCATGCTTGGCGAGGAATTTCTGGAAAGGATTCTACAACCGATGATGGCAAATTGTCGTCACTCGGGAGCCGTTGATGGTAATCGGTGCGGTGGCAGATAGCAGCACTCCCGCCTTACGCTGCCCGAAGCGGGGTACCCAATGGAGGCGCCCTTTCGAGCTGTGCCTACTCAGGTTAATTTCGTTGCGGAAAACGGGGTACGCTTAAGGCCTTAGCTCAGATACCCGACATGGGATTATCTGTCTGACCTATTTGGTGGTCCTCCCATAGGGCCGTGGGCGCACCCGTTGAAAGCTGCGTAGAATGAGTCCAGAATCAAGGCTATTCCCGTTTTCGGGATGGCAGAAAATCCTTTGCTTTCAAAAGCTCGCAGGCCCGATGCGAGTCTCGTTTCCCGCTCCAAATATAGATCTACAGAGTTCCATGGGAGTCTGTAAGTCGTTGAAAAAAGGGCCTTATGGCCCTTTTTTCGTTCCCGGCGGAAACCACTGAAACCGGCAGTATCCGGGAATTTCAAGGCCAGATTTGAGGCCAGAATTGGAAATGCCCCAATTCGCTTTTCCGGTGGAGCTTGGTGGAGCACGAGACGAGCATGGAAGTGCTGGATCGTATCGAGTCTCGCGATACATTTACCATGGCGGAAAAGTGTCGGACCTGGCTGAGTCAGCTGTTTCGTTATGCGCTGGTGCGGATCGCTGGCCTTGAGCACAACCCTGCGGCCGACTTGGACGTTGTGGCGATGCCGAAGCCTCCAGTGGAGCATAATCCTTTCCTGCGTATGGCTGAGCTGCCCCAGCTGCTAAGTAAACTCCGTACTCATCACGGCGGTCAGCAGACTCTTTTGGGGATTTGGCTTTTGCTACTCACTGGTGTGCGTACCGGTGAGCTGCGCTTGGCAACGCCTGATCAATTCGACTTGGAGCGTGGGCTATGGGTTATTCCGCCAGAGGTGGTCAAGCAGTTGCAGCTCAAGATGCGCAAGAGCCGTATCAGCGCCTCCAAGGTACCCCCATACGCCGTTCCGTTGTCAGTTCAGGCGATCGAAGTGGTGAGTCTGCTAGCGGCATTTGCTCGCCCATCGAAGCGACTTGAGTAAACGCATCAGCGAGAACACTTTGAACAGTGCGCTGCGGCGTAAGGGCTTTGCTGACAGACTCACCGGGCACGGCATGCGAGCTACCATCTCAACGGTCCTCAACGAGGTCTGCTACCCGAAAGCATGGGTTGACGCACAGCTTTCACACGCCGACCCCGATAGGGTCAGCGCTTCGTACAACCACGCCGAGTATGTTGAGCAGCGCCGGGCAATGATGCAGGACTGGGCGAACCGACTGGATCTCTGCGCGCAAGGGAATGTGCAGGCAGCAAGTGCACCCTTAACAATACGCCTGGAAGGCACAGCGTCCGTGTTGGCGCGGTCTGACGCCAATGCCGAAGATGCGCTCATCATTAATTTGAGGTTATAGGCAAGCACATGAGGCGCCCTTCAAAGGTGTGTCGTTCGCCCTGGCCGAGGTTTTGGCCGAGGAGTGGGGTGTCACCCTCGAAATGCGCCCCTTCGACGCCGTCTCCAAGGTTTTCGCCACCTCGGCCGGTGCCGTAGACTGCCCCTTATAGCGGCTTGACCCTCAGGACCTGAGACAGGACTGAGCAGTGTCCAGATACCAATTGACGAAATCGATCACTTTCTTCTCATCATTCACAGAGAACGGGCCTGGCACATATCCGCGGCCCTGCACGCCTTTGAAGTTGTTCTCCGCCAGCCACTTGTCCTGGTCGTTGGTGGCGTTCCACAGCGCGGTGAGGTGGGCCAGTTCGTAGTCGCGGCCTTCCACGGCATCCTTGTGCACCAGCCACTTGCCGCGCACATGGGTGGTGCCAACATCGATCGGCCAGGCCTCGAAGCTGAAGGCGTGGTCGCGCAGAGCGTGGCTGAAGGCGTTGGGCTCGGTAGCCCAGCGCAGGGTGCCGATATTGCCCTCGCCGGAGGGAATCAGCAGCCGGGAACAGGCCAGGCGGCCGTCCAGGGTCAGGGACTCGACGCCGTCCTTGATCGGGAACCGCAGGATGTCAAACCAGGCGCCCTCGGCCGGGCCGTTGACCAGGCCATTGGCGTGGCAGACCGCTTCGAAGTCCTTCATCCAGTCCGGCTGGGCGTCGAAGTAGTCGTCCTCGGTGGGATCGCGAAACGCGGTGAGCAACTCCGGATGGCGCGCGCTGCAGTGGTAGCATTCGCGGCCGTTCTCCATCACCAGCTTCCAGTTGGCGTACTCGGGCAGCACCACGCTGTGGGCGAGCTGGGCGTTTTCCAGGTCGTGGGGGGCGAGCATCGGCTCGAGCTGGCGACGAAACTCGGCGAAATCCGGGACATCGTCCGACAGGGCGATGAAGATCACCCCCGCCACCACCTCGCAGTGCACCGGAATCAGACCATGCTGGCGCGGATCGAAGTCGGCGGGCATGTTGCGGGCGAAGATCAGGTTGCCGCCGAGGTCGTAGGTCCACTGGTGGTAAGGGCAGACTAGGCGCCGGGCCGAGCCCTTGTCGCTAGTGCAGAGCAGTGCGCCGCGGTGCCGGCAGGTATTGAAATAGCCGCGTACCACGCTTTCCGATTCGCGGATGATCACCACCGAGGTCTTGCCCAGTTGCACGGTGATGTAGTCGCCGACCCGGGGCACCTCTGCCAGGTGTCCGGCCTGCAGCCAGGCGCGGGTGAAGACCGCCTCCATCTCGAAGTCGAATACTGCGGCGCTGGTGTATAGCGCCTGGGGCAGGGTGTGGCCGCGGCGGCACTGGCCATAGAGGTCGGCCAGGTGCGGAGCGAAGGAAAGGGTGGGCACGGGAGCGTGGTGGCTGCAGCCGGTCATGGAACAAACCTCATTGAAGGTCGCCTGCGCGGGCGTTCATTGTTGTAGGGGCGCCCGCTGGTTATAAGATGCCGGCGTCGGGCCGCCAAACGAATACGCGGCATACCCTGCATTCCTTTTTTCATGCAGGCGGGCGGGCATTCCAAGGCGGAATGGGCGCATGCCGATTGATCCTTTGCGGCGGCGGCGGTGAGTTCCGATAGTGACGGGCGCAACCAACAACAAGAGCCGAACCGCCATGACCACTTTCGCGCAGTCCCTCGCGCCACGGGCCTGGAGCCCGGGGCGCCATGCCGTCCGTTGCGTGGGCACCGTCCAGGAAACCCAGGATGTCCGCACCTTCTGCTTCGTCGCCGAGCAGCCCTGCCTGTTCCTGTTCAAGCCGGGGCAGTTCGTCACCCTGGAATTGGTGATCGACGGTGAGACCCTCATGCGTAGCTACACCATTTCCAGTTCCCCGACCCTGCCCACGACGTTTTCCGTGACCATCAAGCGCGTCCCGGGCGGCAAGGTGTCCAACTGGCTACACGATCAGTTCGGCGCAGGCCAGGGCCTGATCGTCCACGGGCCGGCCGGGCGTTTCCACCTCACGCAGCGCCCGGCGGACAAGGTGCTGCTGCTGTCCGGCGGCGTCGGCATCACCCCGCTGATGTCAATGGCGCGCTGGCTGTGCGATACCCACAGCGGGGCCGACACGGTGTTCGTGCACAGCGCACGCACGCCAGGGGACATCATCTACCACCGCGAACTGCGCCATATGGCAGCGCGCAACCCGGCGTTCCAGTTGCACCTGGTGTGCGAGCGCCAGGGCAGCGGCGAAGCCTGGGCGGGTTATCGCGGCTACCTCGGCCGGGCGATGCTGGAGCTGATGGCAGCGGACTTTCTCGACCGCGAGATCTTCTGCTGCGGCCCAGCGCCCTACATGGCAGCGGTCCGACACCTGCTCGACGAGGCCGGTTTCGACCGCCGTCGCTACCACGAGGAAGCATTCGTGCCGTTGGCAGAGGCGCCGCAGCCCACCACGGAACAGGCCCACGTGGTGCATTTCGCCCGCAGCGACAAGCGCATCCGCATCGCCCCCGGCGAGACCGTGCACGCGGCCGCCGGCAGGGCCGGCGTGGCCTTGCCCAAGGCGTGCGGGATGGGCATTTGCGGCACCTGCCGGGTGCTCAAGCAAGCCGGCGAAGTGCGCATCGCGGCCAACGGCGGGATCAGCGAGGAAGAACTCGCCGAGGGCTATATCCTGTCGTGCTGTAGCGAGCCACTGGGCGATGTGGTCATCGATGCCTGAAATTGCCGGGCCGCGTGATTGCCGGTACCCTCGGACGCGCGCACCCCGCGCCCGCCCGGACCCTACCCATGACCTCGAAGAAGTTGCCACCACTCAGCGCCATCGTAGCCTTCGACGCGGTAGTGCGCCTTGGCACTTTTACCCGTGCCGCCACTGAGCTGTACCTGACCCAGAGCGCTGTCAGCAAGCAGATCAAGCGTCTGGAAGAAAGCCTGGGCACGCAACTGTTCGAGCGGCGCGGCAACGAGGTCAGCCTGACCGGCAACGGCGCCGTGCTGTACCGCGCGGTGACCCAGAGCCTGCAATGCATCAAGGAGGCGGTGCAGCAGATTGACAGTGCCCAGGCGCCCGGCCTGTCCATCGCCGCCAGCAGCGGCATCGCCAGCTACCTGGTGATTCCGCTGCTGTCGCGCTTTCGCAAGCTACACCCGCAGGTCAACGTACGGGTAGTGGCGGTCGAGGACCGCCGTGCCATCGATTTCAGCGCCACCGATTTCGCCATCGCCTACGGCGACGGGCAATGGCCGGCGCTGCGTAGCCAGCGCATCGCCGAGGAGGAAATCTTCGCTGTGTGCATCCCGGCCTATCGCGACCGTATGCAGGTCCGGGGTCTGGCCGACCTGGCCCGCTGCGACCTGATAGAACTGGAATCCAACGACCCGGCGACCCTCTCGACCCGCCAGTGGATGCGCCGCGTCGGTTTCGAGGGCCGGCACCAGGGGACCATCCTGCGCGTGTCGAGCTACGACCTGGCGATCAAGGCCGCCCTGGCCGGTGAAGGCATCGCCTTGGCCTGGGCCGAAGCCCTGCCGCCGGAAGTCGATGGTCAGCGCCTCTGCCGCGCCTGTCCCGAAACCCTGTTGACGGGGCAGGGGGAGTACCTCGCCTGTCCTGCCTCCCGCGAACTGACCCCGCTGGCGCGCACCCTGTGGGAGTGGGTCGGCGCCTCGTCCTGACTGTCATTTCCTCAGGCAAGCCTCGATACCAGCGCATCTTCACGGAATTTGCATGCGTCTTGCGCATGCAGGCCAGAAGCAATATGCGCTTTTGCCATGCCCGGGCCGGGGGTATGTTGGGCCTGTACACGGCACCCGCCGTGCACCTCTCGAACAAGAACAATAACAAGCTCGCGGCGCCACTGGTGCGCCGGTCAGCGGCTGGAGGTCAACGATGTCCGTGCAGTCGAACAGTCTCAACACCACCCTGTCGTCCACCGAATCATCCATGGTCGCCGGCCCCGGCGCCTGGACCACCTTGTTCATCCTTACTGCGGTCTATGCGATCAACATCGCCGACCGCTATGTCCTCTCCACCCTGATCGAACCGATCAAACACGAATTCCAACTCAGCGATGCCTCCGTCGGGTTTCTTACCGGAGTCGCCCTGGCGATCTTCTACGTCGCCGCTGGCCTGCCCCTGGGCGCGCTGGCCGACCGCACCAACCGCAAGCGCATGATCGGCGTGGCGGTGGCGGTCTGGTCGGCCATGACCGTGCTCTGCGGACTGAGCGGCAACTTCTGGCACCTGCTGTTGGCGCGGATCGGTGTCGGTGTAGGCGAGGCGGGTGGGACGCCGCCCAGTCACTCGATCATCGCCGACAAGTTCCGTCCCCGGCTGCGTGCCTTCGCCCTGTCGCTATACGGCATCGGTGCCAGCGTCGGCGCCTGGTTCGGTGCTTCCGGGGCCGGCTACCTGAACGACGCCTATGGCTGGCGCACTACGCTGCTGGTGTTCGGCCTCTGCGGCTTGCCCTTCGCCCTGCTGGTGTGGCTGTGCATTCGCGAACCGAAGCGGGTGCACGATGAGCCGGTCGTACCTGCAAGCGAAGACAGCAGCTTCAAGGCAGCGCTGGCCTACACCTTGCGGCGCCGCGCACTGTTCCACCTGATCGCCGGCGCCACCGTGATCACTTTCTGGGGCTGGGGCATTCTCTGGTGGGCCACCTCGTTCCTGGTGCGCAGCCATGGCCTGACGGTGGGCGAGGCGGGGGCGCTGCTCGGGCCCATCCACGGACTGGCCGGAACCGCGATGATGATCGTCACCGTGCTGGTCATGCTGCTGTTGCGCGGCAAGCCGATGGGCCGCCAGTCCAGTTTCGTGGCCTGGACCACCTTGCTCGGCACGCTGTTTTCCGTGGCCCTGTTCAGCACCTCGCGGCTCGACCTCGTTCATGTGCTGCTGTGGCTCTTCGTGCCCATTACCTATATCTACATCGGCCCTTCCATCGGCCTGTTGCAGAACCTCTATCCCGCGGGGATGCGCGCCAAGGGCTCGGCGATCCTGCTGTTCACCGCCAACATCGCCAACCTGGCCATCGCCCCGCAACTGGTCGGCCTGCTCTCCGACCTAGTCGGCCCGTACCTGGCCAACCCGGCCGAATCGCTGCGCTATGTCCTGCTTGGCTGCGCCTTCACCGGCTTCTGGGCGACCTACCATTACTGGGCCTGCGCCCGTCACATGCAGAGGGAAATCCAATGATCCAGCCACTCGCGATCAACGTCGACCAGGTGCGCTACACGCAACGCCCGCTCTCGGGACAGGCACGGGTCAAGATGGGCTGGTCGGTCCCGCTGGAGGACGAGGGGCCGCTGCTGGCCGGGTTCGCCCGCTGGGATGGCGATGACTCGCCGTACAAGATCCTCGACTACGACGAGGTGCTGATCGTGCTGGAAGGCCACTTCGGCTTCCAGCTGGAATCCGGCGAACGCTTCGAAGGCGGTCCGCATACCACCTTGCGCATCCCCAGGGACACCGCGGTCAAGTACTTCGGCACCGAGGCGAAAGTCTTCTTCGTCATTACCCCGCCAGGCGAGTGAACGGCATCATGGACGCAGCAGCAATGGATATAAGGCTCAAACCCCACGACGATCGCACCAACGGCTGGTCGGCGATCCTGCCCCCGCGCCAGGCCCATGCGCCCCTTGACCAGCGCATCAAGGCCGACTGGCTGGTGATTGGCGCCGGTTACGCCGGGCTGGCTGCGGCGCGGCGCCTGGCGCACAACCGTCCCAACGAGCATATCGTCGTGCTCGAAGCCGGTGAGGCGGGTGACAATGCCTCGGGGCGCAATTCCGGTTTCGCCATCGATGTACCGCACAACGTCGGCAGCTCTACCGCAGAGCTGGAGAAGGCGGCCAACTACAAGCGCCTGATGAAGGCGGGCATCGCTTACCTTGACGATATCGTCAGGGCGCGGCAGATCGCCTGCGACTGGAGCGAGAAGGGCAAGTACCACTGCGCCGCCGCACCGCAGTTGGCCGAGACTCTGCTGCGCCAGCATGCCCATGAACTGGATACACTGGGCGAGCCCTACCAGTGGCTGGAGCAGGCCGAGCTGGCCCGACGCCTGGGCACCTCGTTCTTCCATGCCGGGATCTACACCCCCGGTTGCATCCTGCTCAACCCGGCGGCGCTGACCCGTGGTCTGGCCGATACCCTGCCGGAGAATGTCACGCTGTACGAGAACAGTGCTGTCACCCGCCTGGAATGCGGTGCGCGCATCCACGCCAGCACCGCCGGAGGTGCGGTCAGTGCCAGCCGGCTGATGCTGGCCAACAACGGCAGCGCTTCGCAGTTGGCAGGCTTCGAGCGGCAGATGTTCAATGTCGCATCCTATGGCAGCCTGACCCGGCCACTGACGGCTGAGCAGCGGGCGCGGATCGGCAACGTCGAGGAGTGGGGCGTGACCCCGGCCAACGCGGTCAGCGGCGCGACCATGCGTTATACCCGTGATCATCGCCTGCTGATCCGCCAGCAGTTCGACTTCACTCCGCGCCTACAGGTCGACGAACGTGTTCGCCAGCGGGTCCGGGCGCAGCATCGCGAAGTGTTCCTGGCACGTTTCCCGGCGCTGGAGGATGTGGCGCTGGAGCATTTCTGGATGGGTTTCTTCAGCATCACTCGCAATGGCGCGCCGCGATGGGGCAAGATCGAGCGTAATGTCTACGCCGCCGTGGGCTGCAACGGGGTCGGAATCGCCAAGCAGACCATCGCCGGGGTGACCCTGGCCGACCTGGCCTGTGGCGTGGACAACGAACTGATCACCGACATGCGCGAACTGGGCGTCCCGCAGCGGTTGCCGCCCAGGCCATTCCTCGATCTTGGGGTCAAGGCCTATCTCGCCAAGGAGCGTTGGGTCGGGAGACAGGAATATTAAGAAAGGCGGGCCATGAGCATATCCAGAAAGCGACTTCCTCCCCTGCAGAACCTCGAAGCCTTCGAGGCTGCCGCCCGGCACCTGAGCTTCACCCGGGCGGCGGAGGAGATCAACCTGTCGCAGAGCGCGGTGAGCCGGCAGATCAAGCATCTGGAAGAGAGCATGGGCGTGCAGTTGTTCACTCGCACGCACAAGGCTCTCGACCTGACCAAGGCCGGTCGCACCCTGCTTGGCGGCATCGAGCGCAGCCTGGCGGAACTGCGCCGTACCGTGGAGACCATCGAGAACGACAAGAGTCCCACCGTGACCATCAGCGCCAGCATGGCCATCGCCAGCTTCTGGCTGCTGCCCGGCATCGCCGAGTTCAAGGATCGCCATCCGGAAATCCGCGTGCGGGTCATCGCCGTTGACGGCGAGGACTACGCGGCGATCCAGGACAACGAGACCGACTTCACTATCCTCTACGACCAGGGCCAGCGCGGCGGGCACGTGTGCATCGGCCTGTTTGAAGAGGTGATCTTCCCCGCCTGCACCCCGGCCTACCTCAAAGGCCGCGACCTCCCTGGCATCGCCGATCTGTCCCGGGAGAAGCTGATCGACTTCGAGGTCCGGCACCTGCGCACGGTCAAGGGCTGGCCGGACTGGTTCAACCGCGCCGGCTGCGAAACCCGGGGGATCAACTACACCCTGTCGGTTTCCAACTACGACCTGGCCTGTCGCGCCGCCTTCGCCGGCCAGGGGGTGATGCTGATGTGGGCCTACGTCGCGCCCCTGGCGGACTTCGCCAATGGCAGCCTGGTGCGACCAGTCGACGCGGTGGTTAATACCGGGCATGTCGAGTACCTGGTGCATGGCCAGGGCCTGGAGGCGTCCCGTCCGCACATGGTGTTCAAGGACTGGATCCTGGATTACGCCCGCCGTACCAACGAGGCGACGCGGGCGTTCCTCGGTCTCTGAACACCTTCGCGTGCATGCGTCTGCGGCATGCACTGCCTGGGAAATGAGCGTTTGTCCGCCGGCCGGCGGCGCGGCAACACTGACGGCTCCTCATACAAGAACAACAAGAGGTTCGTCATCGTGTCCCGACCCATCCGTACTCACCGCGCATTCTGCGCTAGCGCCATGCTCCTGTGCAGCCTGCCCCTGATGGCCGAGGAAGCCGCCGAAGGCCTGCTGGAAGGCAGCTCCCTGCAACTGATCAATCGCAACTTCTATTTCAACCGCGATTTCCGCAGCCGCGGCGATGGCATCTTCAATCCCCGGCAGCAGAGCTATCGGGAAGAGTGGGCCCAGGGGTTCCAAGGCTTCTTCAGTTCCGGCTATACCGCGGGAACCCTGGGTGTCGGAATCGACGCCCATGCCTTGCTGGGCTTGAAGTTGGACAGCGGCGGCGGCACTTCTGGCACCAACCTGCTGCCGCTGGACAGCCAGCGACGCGCCGAGGATGACTTTTCCGCCGCGGGCGCAGCGCTCAAGCTGCGGGCGTTCGACACGGAGATGAAAGTCGGCGACCTGTTCCCCATAACGCCGGTGTTTCAGCGTGGCGATGGCCGCCTGCTGCCGCAGAGCTTTCGCGGCGTTTCGCTGCGCAACACCAGCCTCGACGGCCTGACCCTGCAAGGCGGCCATCTGCATGCGGCGCGCAACAAGGCCAGCAGCAACCACGACGGCGAGATGAGCACCGAATACGGCGGCACTGCTTACCGCAGCGCCAGCTACCTTGGCGGCGATTACGCCTTTGCCGACGGCACCGCGTTTAGCCTTTACCAGGCGCGCTTCGAGGATGTTTGGACGCAGCGCTACATGAGCTTGGCGCGTACGTTCGCATTCGATGAGGGGCATGCCCTGGACCTGGGCGGCAATTTCTATCGCACCCGCGACCAGGGCCGCGCACTGGCCGGGGATATCGCCACTGACAGTTGGAGCACCTACGCCCGTCTGCGCACGGGAGCGCATTCGATGACGCTGGCTTATCAGCGCATCGACGGCGACCAGCCATTCGACTACCTCGGCGACGGCGATTCGATCTACCTGGCCAACTCGGTGCTGTATTCCGATTTCAACTCACCGAACGAGCGCTCTTGGCAGATCCGCTACGACTTCGAGCTGGCTGCCTGGGGGCTGCCAGGGTTGAGCTTCATGGCGCGCTATCTGCGCGGCTCTGGCATCGACAACAGCGAAGTCGACAGCACTGGCGCCTATGCTTATTACGCGACTTTGGGAGATGGCGGCAAGCATTGGGAGCGCGATTTCCAGCTGAAATATGTGGTGCAAAGTGGGCCAGCGAAAAACCTGTCGTGGGTAGTGCAGCAGACCACCCACCGCGCCAACTCAGCCCAGGCCGATGGAGACGTTGATCAGGTACGGATCATCACCCAATATCCGGTTGACGTCTTTTGAAACCAGGATGGGGAATGGGTGATAAATGGATACCTGGTATATGGCGTGAGGCTGGACTTGTGGTATTCCTTTTCCTTGGGTCTGCTTTGGACGAGCGCATCCCATATGAAAATTTTTTTATACACAGCTCCATTCTTCACGGCTCTAGGCCTTCACTTCAAATTAGATTTCAACAGCTCGCAGGCCCGATGCGAGTCTCGTTTCCCGCTCCAGTTATAGATCTACAGAGTTCCATGAAAGTCTGTAAGTCGTTGAAAAAAAGGGCCTTCGGGCTAATGCCAGTCAGTTAAGCCTTAGTGGCAGCCATTGGGGCCGCAAAGCGACCCCAATCGCTTAACTGACCGACATTAGCCTTCGGTCCTTTTTTCGTTCCAGCGGGAACCATCGAAAACCGGCGAAGTCATTTGCCGTTCGCCGTTCGGTGACTTTCACCTTGCGCAAGCTACGGGTGTGCATCGACCTTGGGGCTTTTTCGCCGTGAGTGAAGCATGGGTATGGCTGGCTGAGGAGGAATCGCAAGACCACTAGCCCTGCTGCTGGCTGGTGCCATCGCCTCCCACCCAGCGGACACCGCCCGCTCACTTGCCGCCAGCGGTGACCTCACGATAAATCTCCTGCAGGTTGGCCTTGCGTTCCTGGGTAGTAGGATGACGCAAGATCGGCGACGTGACGATTTCTTCCACGTCACCGGCCATGACACTGGCCTGATTGCTGCCGGCGTTCGCAACCGGCTCAGCTTTGGCTGCTGGCAAGTCCTTGATGAATGCCTCGAGTGCCTGCGCCAACTGCTCGCGATCGGGGTAGACTCGACTGAGCATCTTCACCGCGCAGGAGTCGGCCTGCAGCTCCTGATCGACGTGGTGACGGGTGAATTGCCCTTTCTCCAGCTTGATCCGATCGACCACCGCCTTAGGGTTGCCTTCGGCGTTTCTCATCACATCGAGCAAGGCCGACTTGGCACTGAAGGAGTCGACCACCAGGCTCTGCATCTCTTTGGTTTCATGCCGCTGCAACACGTGGGATATCTCGTGGGCCAGGGCGAAGTAGGCCTTTTTCTGCATCTGTGACGTGGTCAGCAACCCCTTGTCCAGATACAGGTAGCCCCCAGGCAAAGCCAGGGCGTTGTGGCTGTCGGTGCCGACGATGAACAACTTGAATCGATAATCGTAAGGTTCGTGGATGCTCGCCAGAATATCGCTGAGCATCTTGTCGGCGGCCGGGTAATACTTGCGCCCCTGCTTGCTGGTGCGGCCCAGCAGTTCGCTTTCGGCAGACCTATGCTGGCGCTCGGCATACATCACCTCGGCACTCATGGGCATCCAGTTCAACTGTTTGGCTGCCCGTTTCGCCGAGTCACCGAGCTTGTCGGTGGAGGGGGCCGCTTGCGCACCACCTGCGCCGAGCAGCCGGGTCAGGTGCCCGGAAACGCTGTCCAGGCCTTCTTTCATGCCAAATACCGACAGCGAGGCAAAGTTATCGGTCAGCCGATAGGGCTGCACCAGCTCGGCGCAGTTGCGGTCGAGCACCACCAATGCCCTGGGCGGTAGGCTGTCGAATTCCTTGATGTGCTGCGGGGCTTTGGAGCTACCGAAGGGGTTGGAAAGCTTCGTCGGGCTGCAGGCGCTGGACAATATCGCCAAGGCCAGCAACCCATGCAGGGCCATGCGTCCACTCATGGTATATCCTCGACAGATGCTTGCCTGTCACTTGAGTTGTTGCTTGATCTGGTTGATGCGCAAGTCCCTGGCGCCGTAGTACCCCTCTTCATCCAGAACCGCCGCTTCATACACCAAGCGTTGGGTCGGGTCGGTCACTTCCTTGCGAATTTTCTCCAGGCGAGGTCGGACCTCGGGATCGGCCTCGGCGCTGGCCAGGTCGGACTGGGCGGCCTGGGCGTTGAACGGGCGGTCTTCCTCGAGCTTACGGCCACCTACCTTGCGAGTGCTGGCCAACCTGGAAAACACCGATGCCAGCGAGCCGCAGTCGGACTGTGCTGGTCCGTTCTCGGTCGTTTGCGCCGCCAACTTGGCCAAGTGGGCCGGCAAGTCTTGCAGCCCTTTGCAGTCCTGGGCCATAGCGGCCGTCGAGGCAGGCAGCAGTAGCATGGCGATGCAGAGCTTGAAACAGAGCGAATTCATGGCATGTCCTCGACTAGTGAAAGAAGCCCTTGACCAGTGACGCAAACCAATCCCAGTAGTAGGCAAGCAAGAGCACCAGGAAGAACGCCACCCGGCGTATGCCCAGCAAGACCGCCGCGCCATATTTCTCGCGATGCCACAAACGCGCGCAATCCAGGTAGAAGAAACGCGTCGCCCGCTCTTGAAGGGTGTGCGCATAGTGCGGGCGCTGTTCGGCTTCCAGGGCCAGCCGGCTGGCATAGCTGTCGGGGCCGCTGGCCTGCAAGCGCCGCACCAGGGCTTGACGCTGCTCATAGCCTTGCTTCACGGCGGTGCCGATGGCGCTGGTGAAGAAACTCTCGATCAGCATCCCCACGGCCATCGGCAGCGGCGATAGCCAAATACTGAAGCAGCGCAGCACCAGGTATGACCCTACGGTCAGCACACCGACCACGATCACGAAACCGATGGCCAGTAGCAGGATCAGCCAAGGGGCCGCCTGTCGCTCCAAGGCCTTGGCACTGAAGCGCAGAGAGAAATAGCCACGCCAGGATAAATCGATCAGGCCGCCCATCATCAAGCCAAGCAGCACATCCAGGCTGAATGCGAGCAGGTCATACCGGGTGGTGGGTTGCAATAACGACATGAACGCGGCGGCATGCACCTCCACGCCATACATGATGCCGAGCGGTGTCAGGAAGGTATCGCCATCACCGAAGCTGGCCCCGACGAAGACGACCTTGTCTTTAACATCACCGATCGCTTCATACCGCGAGTCGTGACATTGCGCTGCTCCCATGCGGGAAGACAACTGGCAAAACGAAACGACACGCAACCCGGAAAGATATTGCCCCGGGCTGATGATCAGTGGTGGGCGGTGGTTTGCATGCTTTTTCAGGCAGTTGTCCGGCCAATTGGAGGGGGAATCGCCCCGATAGACCTTGAATGCGGTGGCAGCCACTGAGTCGTCATTGCAGTCTAGGTCGTTGACCAGGCCGAAGTTGACGCTGATGCTGGGGTCCTCGGCAAAGGTCACGTGATGCCCAGCTCGTTCCACGGCAGCGCGCCACTCTTCGCTACGCTGCTGGGCTTGCGCATCCAGCATCGGGAACGGTGCAATCAGTACCGTATGGGTTTCTGCGTCGGGTTGGGCGAGCAATACTTGGAGCTTGTTGTCGCAATCCAGGGAACTCAGGTCCTCGGAGCCGTCAGGATGCAGAAGGGGCAGTCCGGGAGAAAGGTCGAGGTCGATCACCAGCAGCTTCGGCTTTAGCGCGTAGATGTCGCTGAGATCCTGCCACAACTGGCAGCGATCCAACGGATTACGTCCCCGGTAGAAGTCCTCATGGTTATTTTGGTCGAGCAGGACCAGGGTCACCGTGGCAGCGCTGCTGTCCGGCAATGGCATATTCTGGGCCGTGACATTGGCGATCCCAAGAAAAGCGTACCCCTCGATGGCCTTCAGCCAATGCAACCGGTGATCGAAGATGAATACCACTGCAGCAACCATCAGCGCGGCCGGCAAATGGTGGGTACACACGGACAATAAATGGGCAAGCCAGTGCTCGGATTTGACATGGCCGGTCATACCATCGCTTCCGCCATTCGCAAAACGTTGACGCAGGCATCTACCCAAGGGGCTACAGAAACCTGCCGTTGTTGCGCTCCGGTACCGAGCAACGGCCTAGACCATTGCAATGAATGGCTTGCTCAAGCGTTGCGCTCACCGTTCACAGTAGCAGTTAGCCAGCTTGCCGCAAGCGCGCTTTATCGACTTGCTCGTTCCAGCACGGCATCACCCAGCTGAAGTAAGGAAAAGGGGCTCCGCTTGCCACCTGGCCCCGGTCAGAGACAAATTTCAAATAATGGGGTCCTGCCCCAGAACCTTGCTCAAGGCCACCCGCGCATCTTCCAGTTGCACCAGGGCGGCATGCCGGGCGCCGAGGGCATCGCCATTCTGGATTGCGGTAAGGATTGCCTTGTGCCGAGGCAGGGCAAGTTCGTCAAAGTTGGCGCGCTGGTTGGAATAGCGCACCGACTCGCGCAATGCCATCGATAGCATGTTGCACAAATAGGCCAGCAGGTCGTTGTGGGTTGCATCGGCGATGCGTGCATGGAAGTCCAGGTCCGGCTGCAGGCGCTCTTCATGGGTGCGTGCAGCTTCCATGCGTAGATAGGCCTCAGCGATCGAAGCGACGTCCTCGGCGGTGGCGTTGGTGGCGGCCAGGGCAGCGGCGGCCGGCTCGATGACCCAGCGCACACTGGACAAGGTATTGAAGAACTCCTGCTGCGGGGTGGCCTGCATCAACCAATGGAGCACGTCAGGGTCGAGCATGTGCCAGTCATGGCGCGGCCTGACCAAGGTACCGACCCGGGGACGGGCTTCGACCAGGCCCTTGGCGGTGAGGGCGCGCATGGCCTCGCGGAACACCGGCCGACTGATCGCGTAGGCTTCGCACAGGCTGGCCTCGGAGGGCAGCTTCTGCCCGGGAGTGAGTTGGCCGGATACGATCTGCAGGCCGAGGTCCTGGACCAGGGTGGCATGCATGCTCTTGCGCGGAGTGGGCTGGCGGTAGTTCATGTGGGGCGCGGAGGATCCTTCGGGTAGAGCTGCGCATCATAGCGTGTGGGAACGGCCTTGTGTCGCGAAAGGGCCGCGAAGCGGCCCCCACAAGGCGGCATGGCCCGGCTCAGTGCGAATGCTTGGGCACTGCCGCGCCACGGCAGCCGACCAGGAAGTCGAAATCGCAACCTTCGTCGGCCTGCATCACATGATCCAGGTACAGCCGCGCATAGCCGCCACTGATCAGCTGGGGCGGGGCCTGCAGGTCTGCCAGACGGCCGGCCAGTTCTGCATCGGAAACATCCAGGTGCAGGCGGCCTTCCTGGCAATCAAGTTCAATCCAGTCGCCTTCGCGCACTGCCGCCAACGGTCCACCTGCGGCCGCCTCCGGGGCTACATGCAGAACCACCGTGCCGTAGGCGGTGCCGCTCATGCGTGCGTCAGAGATACGCACCATGTCGGTCACGCCTTGGGCCAGTAGTTTGGCCGGCAGGCCCATGTTGCCGACTTCGGCCATGCCCGGGTAACCCTTCGGTCCACAATGTTTCATCACCAGCACCGAGTTGGCGTCCACCTCCAGCTCAGGATCGTTGATGCGCGCCTTGTAGTCCTCGAAGTTTTCGAACACCACGGCGCGACCGCGATGGCGCATCAGTTCGGGCGTCGCCGCCGACGGTTTGAGCACAGCGCCTTTAGGTGCAAGGTTGCCGCGCAGAATGCAGATACCGCCATCGGCAACCAGTGGCTGGTCGATCGGGCGGATGACCTGTTCGTCGTACAGCGGTGCGGCCTGGCAGTTGTCCCACAGGCTCTTGCCGTTGGCGGTGAGGGCGGTGGGGTTGGGCAGCAGGCCGTGTTCACCAAGGCGACGGATTACTGCGGGCAAGCCGCCGGCATAGTAGAACTCTTCCATCAGGAAGCGCCCCGATGGCTGTAGGTCGACAAGGGTCGGCGTACCGCGGCCAATGCGGGTCCAGTCCTCCAGTTGCAGGTCGACGCCGATGCGCCCGGCAATCGCCTTGAGGTGGATCACGGCATTGGTCGAACCGCCGATGGCCGCGTTGACGCGGATGGCGTTTTCGAACGCTTCGCGGGTGAGAATCTTCGACAAGCGCAGGTCTTCGCGAACCATATCGACGATACGCATGCCCGACAGATGGGCAAGCACGTAGCGACGGGCGTCCACCGCCGGGATCGCAGCATTGTGCGGCAACGAGGTGCCCAGCGCCTCAGCCATGCAGGCCATGGTCGAGGCGGTGCCCATGGTGTTGCAGGTGCCCGCCGAGCGCGACATGCCGGCCTCGGCCGAGAGGAATTCGTTGAGGTCGATCTGGCCGGCCTTGTAGGCCTCGTGCATCTGCCAGACGATGGTGCCAGCACCGATATCCTTGCCCTTGTGCTTACCGTTGAGCATCGGCCCGCCGGTGACCACGATCGCCGGCACGTCGCAGCTTGCAGCGCCCATCAGCAACGCCGGGGTGGTCTTGTCACAGCCGGTCAGCAACACCACGGCATCGACGGGGTTGCCGCGGATGGCCTCTTCCACATCCATGCTCGCCAGGTTGCGGGTGAGCATCGCGGTGGGGCGCAGGTTGGACTCGCCGCTGGAAAACACCGGGAACTCCACCGGAAAACCACCAGCTTCCAGCACGCCTTTTTTCACATGCTCGGCAATCTTGCGGAAATGCGCGTTGCAGGGAGTGAGCTCGGACCAGGTGTTGCAGATGCCGATGATTGGCTTGCCTTGGAATTCATGATCGGGGATGCCCTGGTTCTTCATCCAGCTGCGGTACATGAAACCGTTCTTGTCGGCGGTGCCGAACCATTGGGCGGAGCGCAGGGGGCGTTTGCTATCAGACATGGGTAGACACCTTATTAGTATTACTAATTGTCGTTATTCGGCTGACTCTACCGGCAAAAACGACTGATGTGAAGGCTTGTTGTTTTAAATAGTAATACTATATTATCGATTGGCCCGGTCAGAGGTCTGCCCAAAAAGTCCCGGCCAGGTGCTGTGCTCATTACAAGAACAATTGGAGGCATCGCCATGATTCAGGAGCAGCGGCTCGTCCGCCTGATCACACTGAAACTCATCCCCTTTTTGGTCCTGCTTTATCTGGTGGCTTATGTCGACCGTTCGGCGGTGGGCTTCGCCAAGCTGCACATGGGCGCCGATATCGGGCTCGGTGACGCTGCCTACGGTTTAGGCGCCGGGCTGTTCTTCATCGGTTATTTCCTGTTCGAGGTACCGAGCAACCTGCTGCTCGACCGCTTCGGCGCGCGTCGTTGGTTCGCCCGCATCCTGGTGACTTGGGGCGCGATCACCGTCGGCATGGCGTTCGTCACCGGGCCTAACGGCTTCTATGTGATGCGGTTCCTGTTGGGGGCGGCCGAGGCTGGCTTCTTCCCGGGCGTGCTGTATTACATCACCCAGTGGTACCCGGTGCGCCATCGCGGCAAGATCCTCGGCTTCTTCATCCTTTCGCAGCCGTTGGCGATGCTGATCACCGGGCCGTTGTCAGGCGCACTGCTAGGGCTCGATGGCAGCTATGGCCTGCATGGTTGGCAGTGGTTGTTCATCTGCATTGGCACCCCGGCGGTGCTGTTGGCCTGGCCAACCCTGCGCTTGCTGCCGGATGGCCCGGCCAAGGTACGTTGGCTCAGCGACGAGCAACGTAGCTGGTTGCAGGAACAACTGGCCAACGACCTGCGCGACTTCGGCCAGACCCGTCATGGCAACCCTCTGCATGCCTTGAAGGACCGCCGGGTACTGCTGCTGGCGCTGTTCTATCTCCCGGTCACCCTGAGCATCTATGGCCTGGGCCTGTGGCTGCCGACGCTGATTCACCAGTTTGGCGGCAGTGACCTGGTTACCGGGTTTATCTCGGCAGTGCCGTACCTGTTCGGCATCATCGGCCTGCTGATCATTCCGCGCAGCTCTGATCGTTTGAATGATCGTTACGGCCACCTGGGCGTGCTTTACGGCTTGGGGGCCTTGGGCCTGTTCCTCAGCGCCTGGCTGAGTGTGCCCGCGATGCAGTTAGGCGCATTGTGCCTGGTGGCCTTCGCACTGTTTTCCTGCACGGCAATCTTCTGGACCTTGCCAGGGCGGTTCTTCTCCGGTGCCAGCGCTGCAGCGGCGATCGCCCTGATCAACTCGATCGGCAACCTTGGCGGCTATGTGGGGCCGTTTGCCATCGGCGCGCTCAAGGAGCACACCGGGCAACTGTCGTCCGGCCTGTATTTCCTGGCTCTGGTGATGCTGTTCGGGCTGTTGCTCACTGGTGTGGTCTACAACCGCCTCGAGCGCCGCCAGCGCCTGGCTTCCACGCGGGTGGCCGAGGCCAGCCGCTAATCTTCGCAACCGAAAAGCGAGAACAAGCATGCGATTGATCCAATTCGAAACTGCCACCGGCCAGCGCCGCGTGGGTGTGGTGGAGGGCGAGCAGGCCCTGGAAGTCCGCGGCGTCAGCAGCACCCGCGAACTGGCCCTGCAGGCCATCGCCGCTGGCCGCGACCTGGCAAGCCAGGTACAGGTGGCGGGCTTGGGGGAAGGGCATGACTATCCGGCACTGTTGGCCGAGGGCCGGGTGCTACCGCCGCTTGACCATGAAGACCCGGCGCATTGCCTGGTCACCGGTACCGGGCTGACCCACCTGGGCAGCGCCGCCACCCGTGACAAGATGCACCAGCAGCAGGCCGAGGGTGCAGTCACCGACAGCATGCGCATGTTCCAGTGGGGTCTCGAGGGCGGGCGACCGCCAGCGGGCGAGGAGGGCGCGCAACCGGAGTGGTTCTACAAGGGCGATGGCGCCATCGTCGTGCGCCCTGGTGCCGACCTGCCGCTGCCAGCCTTTGCCGAAGATGCTGGCGAGGAGCCAGAGCTGGTCGGGCTGTATGTGATCGGTGAATGCGGCACGCCGTTCCGTCTCGGCTATGCCCTGGGCAACGAGTTTTCCGACCATGTCATGGAGCGGCGCAACTACCTGTACCTGGCCCACTCCAAGCTGCGCGCCTGCAGCTTCGGCCCGGAGCTGCGCCTGGGCGCGTTGCCAGCGCACCTGGAGGGCCGTAGCCGCATCCTGCGCGATGGCCAGGAACTGTGGAGCAAGCCGTTCCTTTCCGGCGAGCAGAACATGTGCCACAGCTTCGAGAACCTTGAGTTCCACCATTTCAAGTACGCCCAGTTCCTGCGCCCAGGCGATGTTCATGTGCACTACTTCGGCACCGCCACGCTGTCGTTCGCCGACGGCATCCAGGCGCGCCCGGGCGACACCTTCGAGGTCAGCCTGGACGCCTTCGGCCAGCCGCTGCGCAATGGCATCGCCGCTGCGTCCGAGGCGGTGCGCCCCGGGGGCGTGAAAAGCCTCTGAGCCGAATGCCAGTCAGTTAAGCCTTAGTGGCAGCCATTGGGGCTGCTTTGCAGCCCATCGCCGGCAAGCCAGCTCCCACAGGGACCGCGCAGATCTCAAGCTTTGCGCAGTCCCTGTGGGAGCTGGCTTGCCGGCGATGGGCCGCACAGCGGCCCCAAATGGCTTAACTGACCGGCATTAGCCTCTGAGCCTTCTTTCTTCGTTACAGGAGTCAACCATGTCTGGAAGCAACTTCATTGGCGGCCAGCGTCGCGCGGCCGGTAGCGTGCGCCTGCAGAGCCTCGACGCACGTACCGGCGAAGCCCTACCCGTGGCCTTTGTCCAGGCCACCCCTGAAGAGGTGGCCGCTGCGGCGGTGGCCGCCGAGGCGGCATTCGCTGAATACAATGGCTTGGCGCCGGAGCGCCGGGCGCAGTTCCTGAATGCTATTGCCGACCAGCTGGACGCGCTGGACGATGCCTTCGTCGCCATTGTGTGCCGCGAAACCGCGCTGCCCGTTGGGCGCATCCAGGGCGAACGTAGCCGTACCAGCAACCAGATGCGCCTGTTCGCCCAACTGCTGCGTCGTGGCGATTACCTGGGCGCGCGCATCGACCGTGCGCAGCCCCAGCGTCAGCCGTTGCCGCGCCCGGACCTGCGCCAGTTCCGCACCGGCGTCGGCCCGGTGGCAGTGTTTGGCGCCAGCAACTTCCCGCTGGCATTCTCCACCGCCGGTGGCGACACCGCTGCCGCTCTGGCCGCCGGTTGCCCGGTAGTGGTCAAGGCGCACAGTGGCCACATGGCCAGCGCCGAGCAGGTAGCCGAGGCGATCGAGCGAGCGGTCGTGGCTACTGGCATGCCAGCTGGCGTGTTCAACATGATCTATGGCGCAGGCGTCGGCGAAGCACTGGTGCGCCACCCGGCGATCCAGGCGGTGGGCTTTACCGGCTCGCTCAAGGGCGGCCGTGCCTTGTGCGATTTGGCTGCGGCGCGTGCGCAACCGATTCCGGTGTTCGCCGAAATGAGCAGCATCAACCCGGTCGTGCTACTACCAGGGGCACTGCAGGCCCGGGGTGGGCAGGTGGCCAAGGAACTGGCCGCCTCGGTGGTGTTGGGGGTCGGGCAATTCTGCACCAACCCAGGCCTGGTCATCGGTATCGCTGGCGAGTCGTTCAGCGCCTTCGTCGCCTCCCTTGGCGCGCACCTGGCCGACCAGGCTGGCCAGACCATGCTCAACGCTGGCACCCTGCGTAGCTATGCCAATGGCGTGCAGCGTCTGCATCAGCACCCCGGTGTGCGTCATCTGGCCGGGGTCGACCAGGCCGGCGACCAGGCCCAGGCGCAGCTGTTCCAGGCCGACGTGAGCCTGCTGCTCAATGGTGACGAACTGCTCCAGGAAGAAGTCTTCGGCCCAACCACCGTGGTCGTCGAAGTGACTGATGAGGCCGAACTGCGCCGTGCACTGGAAGCCCTGCATGGGCAGTTGACTGCCACCTTGATCGCCGAACCGGAGGATTTCCAGCGTTTCGCCGCACTGGTGCCCGTGCTGCAACGCAAGGCCGGGCGTCTGCTGGTCAACGGCTACCCGACCGGGGTCGAGGTGTGCGATGCGATGGTGCACGGTGGACCATACCCGGCCACCTCCGATGCCCGCGGCACGTCGGTTGGCACCTTGGCCATCGACCGCTTCCTGCGGCCGGTGTGCTACCAGGACTACCCGGACGCGCTGTTGCCGGACGCCCTGAAAAACGCCAACCCGTTGGGCCTGCAACGCCTGGTCGACGGTAAGCACAGCCGCGACGCGCTGAGCTGAGGCCAGCGCCAACGAGCGTGACGCGGTTGCGGCGGGGGATCAGGCGTCTGTGGCCCACCCCTGCCGCGCCGCACGGCGAATGCCTTGGAGCAACATGGCGAATGCCGGGTTGTCGTTGTCCTGGTGCCAGCTCAGATACAGTTCGCTCACCACGCCTTCACCCAGGTCGATCTCGCGAAACACCACATGCTTGAACGCCACACTGCTGGCACATCGTGGTACCAGGGCTAGCCCCATGGACGCGTTGACCAGTGCCAGGATGGTCAGGGACGACCCTAGCCATTGCACGAACTCAGGTGCGACACGCGCTGAGCGTAGCCTGCCGGTGAGCAGCTCGTTGAACGGCGGGTACGCGGAATGGGCGTACATCAGAAACGGCTGGGCATCCAGGTCCTGAATCGAAACTACATCAGCGCTGGCGAGCCGATGGCTGCTGTGTACGGCCAGCACGAACGGCTCGCGCACCAGGCATTCGTTGACATAGCCCGGCTCCATGAACGGCGCCCGCACGATGCCCAGATCGATGCGTCGGGCACGCAGGGCTTCGTGCTGCTGATAGGTGTTCATCTCGGACAGATTGATCTTCACCTGCGGTTGCTTGAGGCGGGCCTCGGCAATGACCTTGGGTAGGAACTCATATACCGCGCTGCCCACGAAACTGACGTTCACCGTACCGATATCGCCTTCGGCATAACGCCTGGCGCTGGCTGCGGCCTGCTGGGCACGCTCCAGCAGGTTCTGCGCCTCGATGAAGAACGCCCGGCCGGCGGCGGTAAGGGCAACCGTGCGCGTGGTGCGGGTGAATAGCTCGACGCCCAATGCATGCTCCAGTAGCTGGATCTGCCGGCTGAGCGGCGGTTGAGTCATGTTCAAGCGTTCCGCTGCCCGGCGGAAATTAAGCTCGGTGGCCACGGTGGTGAAGCAGCGCAGTTGGGTAAGTTCGAACATTGATCCAATCCGGGTATCAATCCTATGCCAGGTTAGATTAGACAGTAATAATACCGGGCGTCCATCATTCGTCGTCCCTAAAAAAACAATGAACGGGAGTCAATGTTGAAGACCTTACACGCCTCGCCAGACCCCGCCGCACTTGCCCGCGCGGCCACCAAAGTCAAGCGCCATGTGCTGCCGTTGTTCGTCATCATGTTCATCGTCAACTACATCGACCGGGTCAATATCGGCTTCGTGCGTAGCCATCTGGAAACCGACCTGGGTATCGGCGCGGCGGCCTATGGCCTGGGCGCCGGGCTGTTCTTCATTGGCTACGCCATCTTCGAAGTGCCATCGAACATGCTGTTGCAGCGCTATGGCGCCCGTGCATGGCTGACGCGCATCATGTTCACCTGGGGCGCAGCGGCCATGGCCATGGCATTCGTGAAGGGCGAAACCAGTTTCTACGTGCTGCGCTTCATCCTCGGGGCGGCCGAAGCCGGCTTTTTCCCGGGCATCATCTACTACTTCACGCAATGGTTGCCGGCTGCCGAGCGTGGCAAGGCCATGGCCATTTTTCTCAGCGGGTCGGCTATCGCTTCGGTGATCTCCGGGCCGGTGTCGGGCGCACTGTTGCATATCGACGGGCTGAGCCTGCATGGCTGGCAGTGGATGTTCCTGATCGAAGGCTTTGCCTCTATCGCGCTCTGTGGTTTCGTCTGGTTCTGGTTGCAGTCGCACCCTCGCCAGGCCCGGTGGCTCAGCAAGGTCGAACAGGACGCACTGGTCTCGGCCATCGAACTGGAGCAGCGAGCCCGCGAGGCGAATCAGGTCTGCCGTCCCTCGATCTTCAGGTTGCTGGTGGACAAGCAGATCGCGCTGTTCTGTTTCATCTACTTCTCCATCGCCCTGACCATCTATGGCGCGACCTTCTGGTTGCCGAGCATGATCAGGAAAATGGGCAGCCTGAGCGACTTCGAGGTCGGCCTGTTCAACGCGATTCCCTGGTTGATTTCCATCATCGCGATGTATGCCTTCGCCGCCATGGCCAGCAAATGGAAGCGCCAACAGGCCTGGGTCGCGCTGATGCTGGTGATCGCCGCGGTCGGCATGTTCATGTCGACCACCGGCGGGGCGGTATTCGCCTTCGTTGCCATCTGCTTCGCCGCCATTGGCTTCAAGGCTGCGTCGGCCTTGTTCTGGCCCATTCCCCAAGGCTACCTCGATGCGCGTATCGCGGCTGCGGTCATTGCCTTGATCAACTCCATCGGCAACCTGGGCGGGTTCGTGGCGCCGACTGCCTTCGGTTTTCTGGAACAGACCACTGGCTCCATCGAGGGCGGGCTCTATGGCCTGGCCGCGACTTCGCTGCTGGCCGCGGCCGCCGTGTTCTTCGCCCGTACCACACCGCGCGGCGGTCACGGTTTGCCGACCGTGAGGCCCGCAGCCCACGACTCTTGCGAAGTGTCATCCCATCATCACGCCACGCGTTCTGGTCTACAGGGAGCTGCCTCTTGAAAGTTGTCCGCGTAACCGTCACCCCCATCGCTTTTCGCGATCCGCCGCTGCTCAATGCCAGCGGTATTCATGAACCCTATGCACTGCGCTCGATCATCGAGGTCGAGAGCGACACCGGTTACATCGGCCTGGGCGAAAGCTATGGCGATGCCCCGGCACTGGCCATCCAGCAAGCGGTGCAGCAGCAACTGATCGGGCTCGACCCGTTCAACCTCAACCAACTGCGGGCCATCGTCCAGGCCACGGTGGCTGCGCATCGGCCGGCGAGCCTGGCCGGTGCCGAACTGGCGCCTGGCTCCCATGCCAGCAAGGCGGTGAGCAACGCCTATTCGGCGTTCGAAGTGGCGTTTCTCGACCTGCAGGCGCGCTCGCTGAATGTGCCAGTGGTGGACCTGCTCGGTGGCGCGATCCGCGACCGCATTCCGTTCAGTGCGTACTTGTTCTTCAAGTACGCCAGGCACATCGATTCGCCCTATGAGCCGGACGACTGGGGCGAGGCGATCAGCGAAGCGCAAATCGTCGCCCAGGCCCGTCGCATGATCGAAACCTATGGCTTCAAGAGCATCAAGCTCAAGGCGGGCGCACTGGAGCCGGGGCACGAGGTGTCGTGCATCAAGGCATTGAAGAAGGCGTTCCCGGGCGTGCCGCTGCGCATCGACCCCAATGGTAACTGGTCGCTGGAAACTGCCATTCACATGGCTGAACTGCTGGCTGACGACCTGCAGTATTACGAAGACCCTACCCCGGGGTTGGAGGGCATGGCCGAATTGCATAAGCGCACTGGCCTGCCGCTGGCAACCAACATGGTCGTCACCGATTTCGACGAATTGCGCCGCAGCATTCGCCAGAACAGCGTGCAGATCGTCCTGGCCGACCACCATTACTGGGGGGGGCTGCGCGATACTCAGGTACTGGCGAAGATGTGCGAGACGTTCGGTTTGGGCGTGTCCATGCACTCCAACTCGCACCTGGGTATCAGCCTGATGGCCATGGCGCATGTGGCTGCCGCCGTGCCCAACCTCGACTACGCCTGCGACACGCACTACCCCTGGCAGGAGCCGGACGAAGAGGTGATCAAGGGGGGTAAATTGCCGATCGTCGACGGGTGCGTACAGATCACCCGCGCGCCGGGGCTGGGTGTAGAACTGGATCACGACCAACTGGGCAAGCTGCATGACCAATACCTCAGTTGCGGAATTCGCCAGCGTGACGACGTCAAGCAGATGCAGCGCTACCGGCCGGATTGGAAAGTCGTCAAGCCGCGCTTCTGAGCCGAAACGGGTAAGAGCAGTTTTGTTGCCCGCGAGCCCGTCACGATAGCCCCGTCACGACAGCCCCGGCGGCGATGAATGGTCGCTGCCGAGGTTTTGCCTGACTTGCTGGGCAAAGGCCTGCAGCGCTGGCAGGTAGCGCTCGGCGGCCAGTTCGATGCTCATGGCCTTGGCGATGTAGATAAGGCTGACACAGCCCAGTAGTCGTTGGCTGTCATGGTCGTACAGGGGCACCGCAATGGAGGCGATGTTGGCTTCCCGGTTCCAACCCATGTAGTTCTCGCCGTAACCACGATGGCGTGCCTTGCGCAGGATATTGTCCAGCGCCAGGCGGTCGCGGGCCAGGTGGCATTCGGGCTCGTCGCGGGTGGCCAGCAGCGCCAGGATCTGCTCACGTTCCGCCTCGCCGCAGAATGCCAGGTAGGCCAGCCCGGTTGCCGTTTGCAGCACCGGCAGGCGACGTCCGACCATCGAACGGTGGAACGACAGGCGGCTGAACCGGTGCGTCGTCTCGCGCACCACCATCTCGTCCACGTCCAGCGTGCAGATATCGGTCGGCCACACCACGCGCTGCAACAGGTCACCGAGCAACGGTGCGGCGATGGCGGAGATCCACTGTTCGTCGCGAAACCCTTCGCTCAGCTCACGCACCTTGAGGGCCAGGCGGAAGCTGTCGTCGGATTCGCTGCGGCGCACGTAGCCTTCGTCCTGCAAGGTCTCGAGCAGGCGCCGAACGGTCGTGCGATGCAGGCCGGTGATTTCGGCCAGGCGCGTCGGGCTGGCACCCCCGTCCAGACGGTTGAGGGCGTTGAGCAGGGCCAGGCCACGGCTCAGCCCGCGTACGGTCTTATACTCGGAATCTCGGTCAAAATTCAAGAAAAATCCTTATAAAACAATGATGTGCACTTGGTGCACAGCAAGGCGGTTTTTCATTGTAGGGCAATCGGCATCATTTCTATACTCGCCGCAACAACTACAAATGCCCTGACAGGGGAATACAACATGCGCCATGCCTGCCTGCTGTCCCTATCCATTGCCTGCGCCTTCCTCCTTCGAAGCGTAGTGACATTCCGCTAGACCCCGTACCAGTCAAAACGCCCCTTCATCCCTCTTGCGCCTGCCTGCGCGAGGACGGTCGCGGCTTGCCTGGAATATGCCGGGGACGCCGTGGGGCAGTGTCGAGGATTACAACAATGAACAAGCCGCATCCAGATCATTTTCAGGCCGACTACACCGCAGACGTAGTGATCATCGGTGCCGGCCCGGTAGGGCTGGCCATCGCCAACTATCTCGGCCAGGCTGGGGTGCAGGTGCTGCAGATCGAGAAGCTCGACCAGCTGATCGACTACCCGCGCGCCATCGGCATCGACGACGAGTCGCTGCGGACCGTGCAGGCCATCGGCCTGGTCGAGCAGGTACTGCCGCACACCACACCTTGGCACGCGATGCGCTTCCTGACGCCCAAGGGCCGCTGCTTCGCCGATATCCAGCCCACCACCGACGAGTTTGGCTGGTCACGCCGCAATGCCTTCATCCAGCCACAGGTCGATGCTGTGCTACACCGGGGGCTGGCGCGTTTTGCCAATGTGCGCACGCTGTTTTCTCGCGATGTGGTGGAGTTCCAGCAGGACGAGCAGGGCGTCAGCCTGCGCATGAATGGCCCGGAAGGCTGCCAGGAAAGCGTGCGTGCCCGCTACCTGGTGGCATGCGACGGCGGCAACAGCCTGATCCGCCGCACCCTGGACATTGCCTTCGAAGGCAAGACCGCCCCCAACCAGTGGATCGTCATCGACATCGCCAACGACCCGCTGGGCACCCCCAACGTCTACCTGTGCTGCGATCCGGTGCGGCCGTATGTGTCGGCGGCGCTGCCGCACGGCGTGCGCCGCTTCGAGTTCATGGTGATGCCGGGTGAGACCGAAGAACAGCTGGGCAAGCCCGAGAACATGCGCAAGCTGCTGGCCAAGGTGCTGCCGGACCCGGACCGCGTCGAGCTGATCCGCAAGCGCGTGTACACCCACAACGCCCGCCTGGCGAGCCAGTTCCGGGTCAAGCGGGTGCTGCTGGCCGGCGACGCTGCGCACATCATGCCGGTGTGGCAGGGCCAGGGCTACAACAGTGGCATGCGTGACGCCAGCAACCTCGGCTGGAAGCTGGCCCTGGTGGTCAAGGGCCTGGCAGGCGAAGCGCTGCTCGACACCTACGAGCAGGAACGCCGCGACCATGCCAAGGCGATGATCGATTTGTCGGTGCTGGCTGGCCACGTGCTGGCGCCGCCCAAGCGCTGGCAAGGTACCTTGCGTGACGGCATTTCCTGGATGCTGAACTACCTGCCTGCGGTCAAGCGCTACTTCCTGGAAATGCGCTTCAAGCCCATGCCGCAGTACACCAAAGGTGCACTGGTGACCGAGCCGGGCAGCAAGAACAAGGCCTCGCCGGTCGGGCGCATGTTCATCCAGCCCAAGGTACTCACCGAGTCGGGTGACATCCGCCTGTTGGATGACGTGATCGGCAGCAACTTCGCCTTCATCGCCTGGGGCAACGATCCGCTATGGGGCTTGAGCAGCGCCCAGGTGCAGGCCTGGCGTGCGCTGGGTGCCTGCTTCATCCAGGTGCTACCGGAAGTCCAGCTCAAGGCTGGGCGTGAAGTGCCGGACGGGGTCGTTCGCGTGGGTGACTGCACTGGTCGCCTGAAGGAGTGGTTCGGCCGCTACCCGGTATCGATCGCGCTACTGCGCCCAGATCGTTTCGTCGGCGCGGTGGCCATTCCACAGACCATCGGCCAGGCCAGCGACGTCTTGCTGCGCGCATTGGCCGCCCAGCCTCAGGCTGGCCAACAGGCGCCACTGGCGTCCAAGGTGGCTTGAGATGAGCGCTTATCTGCATTGCCTGTCGCATACCCCGTTGGTGGGTTACGTCGATCCGGAGCAAGCCGTGCTGGCCGAAGTGGATGAGGTGATCGGCGCCGCCCGTGCGCGCATCGCCGCGTTCGACCCGGACCTGGTGTTCCTGTTCGCCCCGGACCACTACAACGGCTTCTTCTATGACGTCATGCCGGCCTTCTGCATCGGCATGGGAGCCACCGCCATCGGTGATTTCCAGAGCGCCGCCGGCCCGCTCGACGTACCGCGCGACATCGCCGAGGCCTGTGCCGACGCGGTGTTGGCAGCTGGGGTGGACGCCGCCGTGTCCTACCGCATGCAGGTCGACCATGGTTTTGCCCAGCCGCTGGAGTTCCTGCTCGGTGGCCTGGCGCAAAAGCCGGTGATCCCGGTATTCATCAACAGCGTGGCGGTACCACTGCCAGGCTTCGCCCGCGCCCGCCTGCTTGGCGAGGCCATTGGGCGTTTTGCCCGCAACACCGGCAAGCGCGTGCTGTTTCTCGGCTCCGGCGGCTTGTCGCACCAGCCGCCGGTACCGGAGCTGGCCCATGTCGATGCACGCATGGCCGATCGCCTGATGGGCAGCGGCCGCGACCTGCCGGCCAACGAACGCCAGGCCCGGCAGCAGCGTGTGATCAGCGCCGCCGAAGGTTTCGTGCGCGACCAGCACACCTTGCATCCGCTCAACCCGACCTGGGACAAGCACTTCCTCGACCTGCTGGAGCAACGCCGTTTCGGCGAGCTCGACGCCATGGCCAATGCCGAGCTGTCGGCGCTGGCCGGCAAGTCGACCCACGAGGTCAAGACCTGGGTAGCGGCCTTCGCTGCGCTCTCTGCGTTCGGCGACTACCAGGCCAGCGAGCGCTACTACCGGCCGATCCCGGAGTGGATCGCCGGCTTCGGCTCGCTCAGCGCCCATTCCCTTACCTGATGAACGGAGGAACCATCATGACCAACATCTCTCTCAGTGAAGCCGCCAGCAGCCGTTTCGCCCGCATCCGTGAAGGCGAACTCGACCTGCAACTGCACTACAACGACCTCGGCGAAGGCGCCGAGACCGTGGTCATGCTGCACGGCTCAGGCCCGGGTGCCAGTGGCTGGGCCAACTTCAACCGTAACATCGAGCCGCTGCTGGCTGCCGGTTACCGCGTGGTGCTGATGGACTGCCCGGGCTGGAGCAAGAGCGACCCGATCGTCAACCGTGGCTCGCGCTCGGACCTCAACGCCACCGCGCTCAAGGGCCTGCTCGACGTACTGGGCCTGGAGCGCGTGCACATCCTCGGCAACTCCATGGGCGGCCACAGCGCCGTGGCCTTCACCCTGAGCTACCCCGAGCGCGTCGGCAAACTGGTGCTGATGGGCGGTGGCACCGGTGGCGCCAGCCCGTTCGTGCCGATGCCCACCGAAGGCATCAAGCTGATCAACGGCCTGTACCGCGAGCCGACCATCGACAACCTGAAGAAGATGATGAACGTCTTCGTCTACGACCCGAGCGACCTCACCGAGGAGCTGTTCCAGACCCGCCTGGACAACATGCTCAGCCGCCGCGATCACCTGGAGAACTTCGTCGCCAGCCTGGCCGCCAACCCCAAGCAGTTCCCCGATTTCGGCGCGCGCCTGGGCGAGATCAAGGCCAAGACCCTGGTGGTTTGGGGCCGCAACGACCGCTTCGTGCCGATGGATGTCGGCCTGCGCCTGATCGCCGGTATCGCCAATTCCGAGCTGCACGTGTTCAACAACTGCGGCCACTGGGCGCAGTGGGAACACGCCGACACGTTCAACCGCCTGGTGCTGGACTTCCTCCAGCACTGATTTGAGGTACATCCCATGACCATCGATTCGAAAACCCTCGAGCGCCTGGCCGCCGACCTGCGCCGCGCCCAACAGCAGGGTGAGGCCATCGCCCCGTTGCGTGATGCCATCGGCGCGGAAAACGCCGAGGCGGCCTATGCCATCCAGCGTCTGAACGTTGCCCACGCCCTGGCCGAAGGCCGCCGCCTGGTGGGCCGCAAGATCGGCCTGACCAACCCCAAGGTGCAGGCGCAACTGGGTGTCGATCAGCCGGACTTCGGCAGCCTGTTTGCCGACATGTGCTACGGCGACAACGAAAGCGTGCCGTATGCCAGCGTCATGCAGCCGAAGATCGAGGCCGAGATCGCCCTGGTGCTGGCTCATGATCTGCCCAGCGCACAGACCACCTTCGCCGATGTGATCGCCGCCACCGGCCATGTGCTGCCGGCACTGGAGATCGTCGGCAGCCGCGTGCAGGGCTGGAACATCCGTTTCGCCGATACCGTGGCCGACAACGCTTCCAGTGGCTGCTTCGTGCTCGGCGGCCCGGCGCGCCAGCTGCACGACCTGGACCTGCGTGGCGCGGCCATGCGCATGACCCGCAACGGTGAGCTGGTGTCCAGTGGCACTGGCGCCGAGTGCCTGGGCCACCCGCTCAATGCCGCGGTGTGGCTGGCCCGGACCATGGCGCGCCTGGGCGAGCCACTGCGGGCCGGCGACATCATCCTCACCGGTGCCCTCGGGCCGATGGTGGCGGTGGCGCCGGGCGACCATTTCGAAGCCGAAATCGACGGCCTGGGCCGTGTCGGCGTGACCTTCAGCGGCGAGTGACGGAGAACAACATGAGCCAGAAACGCAAAGTCGCCATCATCGGTTCCGGCAACATCGGCACCGACTTGATGATCAAGATCCTGCGCAATGCCAAACACCTGGAAATGGCGGCGATGGTCGGCATCGACCCGGCCTCTGACGGCCTGGCCCGGGCGGCCCGCCTGGGCGTGGCCACCACCCACGAAGGGGTGGAGGGCCTGACCCGCCTGCCGGTGTTCAAGGACATCGATTTCGTCTTCGATGCCACCAGCGCCGGTGCCCACGTGAAGAACGACGCCTTCCTGCGCCAGCACAAGGCCGACCTGCGCATCATTGACCTGACCCCGGCAGCCATCGGCCCGTACTGCGTGCCCGTGGTCAATCTGGAGCAGCACCTGCAGGCGACCAACGTCAACATGGTCACCTGCGGCGGCCAGGCCACCATCCCGATGGTCGCGGCGGTATCGCGTGTGGCCAAGGTGCACTATGCCGAGATCGTTGCTTCGATCGCTTCGAAGTCCGCCGGCCCCGGCACCCGCGCCAACATCGACGAATTCACCGAGACCACCAGCAAGGCCATCGAAGTGATCGGCGGCGCGACCAAGGGCAAGGCGATCATCATCATGAACCCAGCCGAGCCGCCGCTTATGATGCGCGACACGGTGTACGTGCTGAGCGAGGCCGCCGACCAGCGGCAGGTGGCGGCGAGCATCGAGGAAATGGCCGCTGCGGTGCAGGCCTACGTGCCGGGCTACCGCCTCAAGCAGCAGGTGCAGTTCGAAGAAGTGCGCGACCTCAAGCTGCCGGGGCAGGGGACCTTCACCGGGCTGAAGACCTCGGTGTTCCTGGAAGTCGAAGGCGCCGCCCATTACCTGCCGGCCTACGCCGGCAATCTCGACATCATGACCTCTGCCGCGCTGGCTACCGCCGAGCGTATGGCGCAAGCAATGGAGGCCTCGGCATGAACGGCAAGAAACTCTACATATCCGATGTGACCCTGCGCGATGGCATGCACGCCATCCGCCACCAGTATTCGCTGGATGACGTGCACGCCATCGCCACGGCACTGGACCGGGCCAAGGTGGACTCCATCGAGATCGCCCATGGCGATGGTTTGCAGGGCTCCAGTTTCAACTACGGCTTCGGTGCCCACACCGACCTCGAATGGATCGAAGCAGCCGCCGACGCGGTCAGCCACGCCAAGATCGCCACGCTGCTGCTGCCAGGGATCGGCACTATCCACGACCTGAAGAACGCCTACGACGCCGGTGCCCGCATCGTCCGCGTGGCCACCCATTGCACCGAGGCGGACGTCTCGCGCCAGCACATCGAGTATGCCCGTGAGCTGGGCATGGACACGGTCGGCTTCCTGATGATGAGCCACATGCAATCGCCTGAAGGGCTGGCGCAACAGGCCAAGCTGATGGAGGGCTACGGCGCCACCTGCATCTACGTGGTGGACTCTGGCGGAGCGATGAACATGGACGATATCCGTGCGCGTTTCCGGGCGGTGAAGGCCGTGCTCGACCCGGCCACCCACACCGGCATTCATGCCCACCACAATCTCAGCCTGGGCGTGGCCAACTCCATCGCCGCGGTGGAGGAGGGCTGCGACCGCATCGACGCCAGCCTTGCCGGCATGGGTGCCGGTGCCGGCAACGCGCCGCTGGAAGTGTTCATCGCAGCCGCCGACAAGCTGGGCTGGAACCACGGCACCGACCTGTATGCGCTGATGGATGCCGCCGACGACCTGGTGCGGCCGCTGCAGGACCGGCCGGTGCGGGTAGACCGGGAAACCCTGGCGTTGGGCTATGCCGGGGTCTACTCGAGCTTCCTGCGCCATGCCGAGGTGGCTGCTGCGCGCTACGGCATCAAGGCGGTGGACATCCTCGTCGAGCTGGGCAAGCGACGCATGGTCGGTGGTCAGGAAGACATGATCGTGGACGTGGCACTGGACCTGCTCAAGCGCTGACCCGCGAATGGGGCGCACAGCGCCCCCAACCCAACACAAAAACAAAATGGGTGATTCATGACTTCCGCCAACAACCCGCCTCGCGTGGCCGTCACCATCGGCCTATGTTTCCTCGTCGCCCTGCTCGAAGGCCTTGACCTGCAAGCTGCCGGCATCGCCGCCCCGGGCATGGCCAGTGCCTTTGGCCTGGGCAAGCTGCAAATGGGCTGGGTCTTCAGCGCCGGCATTCTCGGCCTGCTGCCCGGTGCCTTGGTCGGCGGCTGGCTGGCCGACCGCTTCGGTCGCAAGCGCATCCTGATCGGCTCGGTGGCGCTGTTCGGCCTGTTCTCCCTGGCCACGGCCCATGCCTGGAGCCTGCCCAGCCTGCTGCTGGCGCGCCTGTTCACCGGCGTGGGGCTGGGTGCCGCACTGCCCAACCTGATCGCCCTGTGCAGCGAAGCCGCCGGCCAGCGCCTGCGTGGTAGCGCGGTCAGCTTGATGTACTGCGGCGTGCCGTTGGGCGCGGCGATCGCCGCCGGTATCGGCATCGCCGGCTACAGCGGCGAGTGGCAAACGGTGTTCCATGTCGGTGGCGCCGGGCCGCTGCTGATCCTGCCGCTGCTGGTGGCCTACCTGCCCGAATCGGGCCAGTTCCGCGCCACTGGCCAGGCCGAGGATGCGCCGAGCCTGCGTCGCGAGCTGTTCGGCCAACGCGCCACCTGGCTGCTGTGGCTGAGCTACTTCTTCACCCTGATGGTGGTGTACATACTGATCAACTGGCTGCCGAGCCTGCTGGTAGGGCAGGGCTTCAGCAGCCATGACGCCAGCTGGGTGATGTTCGCCCTGCAGATCGGCGCGGCCATCGGCACGTTGATCCTCGGCCAGATGCTCGAGCGTCTGCCAGCCGGGGTAACCGCCGCCTTGGTGTACGTCGGCCTGCTCGCCGCCTTGGCGGGCCTGGGGCTGGCCAACTCGCTGGCGACGATGCTCGTCGCCGGTTTCTTCGCCGGCTTCTTCGCCACTGGCGGGCAGGGCGTGCTGTATGCCCTGGCGCCGCACTTCTACCCGGCCCGCGTGCGTGCCACCGGCGTTGGCGCAGCGGTGGCGATCGGGCGCCTGGGGGCCATGAGCGGCCCGCTGGTGGCCGGGCAGATGCTTGCCCTCGGTGCCGGTTCTGCCGGGGTGCTGATGGCTTCGGCTCCGGGGGTGGTGATCGCCGCCCTGGCGCTGTTCCGCCTGATCGGCCGTCGCCCGGCCTGATCCCGCCCGCCGTCAAACCTTGCTTGCTCCCCTGCTGCTCACGCGGCAGGGCACCCTACAACTACAAGAAAGTGAAGTGACCATGCACAAGGCCCCAAAAACCTGCCTGGCCCTGGCCATCGGCCTGCTCTGCGCCAACCTGTCCCACGCCGCTGGCTTCGTCGACGACAGCCATGCCGAGCTGGTGCTGCGCAACTACTACTTCGACCGTAACTACGTGGGCCAGACACCGCAGGCGGCCGCCCGCGAATGGGCCCAGGGTTTCATCCTCAATGTCACCTCCGGCTTCACCGAAGGGCCGATCGGCTTCGGCCTGGATGCCAAGGGCATGCTCGGCGTCAAGCTCGATTCCTCGCCTGACCGGGTCGGCACCGGGCTGCTGCCCTTCGACCCGGCCACCCGCGAACCCGCCGACAACTATTCCGAGCTGGGCCTGACCGGCAAGATGCGCATTTCACGCAGCGAGCTGCAAGGCGGCACCATCAGCACCTTCCTGCCGATCGCCTTCGCCAGCCCGACCCGGCTGCTGCCGCAGACGTTCCGCGGCGCTTATCTGCGTTCCAGCGATATCGAGCGCCTGAGCTTGCACGCCGGTTGGCTCGACCGCATCAACCTGCGCGACTCCACCGACTACCAGAAAATGAGCGTCGCCGCGCCCAACGGCCGTTTCAACGGCGCCGCTACTTCCGATCGTTTCACCTTTCTCGGTGGCGACTACGCCTGGTCCGATGCCTTGACCCTGCGCTACTACCACGCCGAGCTGGACCAGCTGTACCGCAAGGACTACTTCGGTTTCGTCGATGAGCGCAAGCTGGGGACGGGCCGCCTGAAGAGCGATTTCCGCCTGTTCGTCACCGGTGAGGACGGCGCTGCCAAGGCCGGCCCGGTCGACAACCGCAACACCGCGTTGATGCTCACCTATGCCTGGGCCAGCCACAGCTTGGGGGTCGGCTACATGCGGCTGGATGGCGACACCGCGATGCCGTACCTGTACGGCACCGAGCCGCTGGTGATCACCGAAGGCACGCTCAGCTCCGAATTCATCAACCCCAAGGAGCGCAGCTGGCAGGTCAAGTTCGACCAGGACTTCGCCCCGTTCGGCGTGCCGGGGCTCAAGGGCATGCTGCGCTATGTGCGCGGTGACAATATCGAGCTGGCGCGCTTCGGGGGCGGGGGGCTGAGCGAGAGCGAGAAGGATGTCGAGCTGTCGTACACCGTGCAGCAGGGCACCTTCAAAGGCGTGGCGCTGCGCCTGCGCCACGCCTGGTATCGGAACGATTTCCTGCCCGGCGCGACGCACCGGGATGATAACGAGCTGAGGGTCAACGTGGACTACACCATTCGGCTCTGGTGAGCTTTGCGTGGCAGGGCGTCCTGATTCAGGACGCCTTTGCCAACTGGCGCAGGGCGACGCCCGGGTCGCATAGCGTTGCTTCATCCACCTGCGCGCGCCTGGCGATCAGTTCCTTGGCTGGGCGCATATCCTTGCCGGCGTTGACCGTGACCGCGCCGACGACAGCACCTTCCTCCAGGCCGAACAACATGAACGGCGCCTTGCCGGGCTCGCCGCGCAGCAACCACTGCGGTGCGGTCATGTCGCCGGCGAACTGCACGTTATAGCCACATTGGTCGGTCCAGAACCACGGCACCGGGTACGGTGCAACACTTTGTTGGAGGATATCGCCCACCGCCGCCGAGGCTTGCAGGTTGGCGTTTTCCCAGCTTTCGATGCGCCGGTGTTGGCCGTTGGCGGCAATCTGCAGCACCGCGTCGCCAGCCGCATAGATGTTCGGCTGCGAGGTACGGCAGTGCTCGTCGACCACGATCGCCCCCTGCTCCATGCGTAGGCCGGCGGCCTTGGCCAGCGTATCGTCCACGCATACGCCGATACCATAGACCAGCAGGTCGCCCAGCAGTTGCGTGCCGTTTTCCAGGGTAAGCAGTACGCGGTCGCCGCTACGCTCGGCAGCGCTGACGCCGGTATTGAAGTGGAAGGTGACACCACGGGCCTCATGGGTGTCCTGCAAAAAGCGGCCGATCAGCTCTGGCGAGTTGCGCAGCATGGCGCGCCTTGCCGGGTCGACGACGTCCACCTGCACCCCCAATTCGGTCAAGCTTGAGGCAAGCTCCAGCCCGATCACCCCGGCACCGACCAGGATGGCCCGCTTGCCAGCTTGAGCCTGGGCTTTGATGCGCTGGGCATCCTCGACGGTGCGCAGCACATGCGCCCGGTCGCCCAGGGCGTCCAGCATGGGCAGGTGCCGGGGTTGCGCGCCGATGGTCAGCAGCAGCTTGTCGTAGGCCAGGGTCTCGCCATTGGCCAGCGTGACGGTGCTGGCCTGGCTGTCGATGGCAATGGCGCGGATGCCGAGCTTCAGTGCAATGCCCTGTTCGGCGAACTGCTCCGGGGTATACAGGGCAAGCCTGGCCTGGTCTGGTTGCAGCAACGCTTCCTTGGACAGCGGCGGGCGCTCATAAGGCGCATGCACTTCATCGCCAACCAGCACGAGAGGCCCGGTATGGCCCTGGCGGCGCAACGCCATCGCTGCGTTGGCGCCAGCCTGGCCGGCGCCGATGATCACGACGCGGACGGTCATAGCGCGAGCCCTCCGGCGACATTGCGGATGCCGCGGATGCCCAGCCCGGCGTCAGCGTTGATCATTACCCCGCTCAAGGTCTGGTTGTTCTGGCGCGAGGCCAGCAGGACGAATGGCCCGGTGAACTCGCTGGCATCCGGGAAAAATTGCAGCGGCAAGATCGCCTTGATCGCGTCCGGCGAGCGTGAATCCATGATGCGGGTGTCCTGCTGGCCCAGTGCGGTTGGGCCGCGCAGATCGGTGTTCATGCCACAGGGGCCGACGCCGTTGACTCGCACCTTTGGCGCCAGCTCGAAGGCCAGCTCACGGATCAGCCCGACCGCCGCATGCTTGCTGGCGGTGTACAGCGGGCCGCCACCCTCGGGGTAGAACGCTGAATTGCTCAAGGTGAAGATCATGCTGCCGCATGACTTGACCAGCTCGCTGGCGGCTGCCTTGGCACCCAGCAGGTAGCCCTTGACGTTGATCGCGAACAGCTCGTCGAAGCCCTGCGCTAGTTTGTCTGCGTCGGTGTCGAGCAGGCGCACGCCGTGGTCCCACACGCCTGCGTTGCCGACGAAGCAATCGAGCTTGCCAAAACGTGTCACGGCGGCGTCCACCGCACGTTGGTTGTCCGCGCTGCTGCACACATCGCCCTCGGTCACCACGACCTCATTAGGGAAGCTCTCCCGCAACATCGCGCATTTTTCCGCGGAGCGTTCCAGCACGGCGAGCTTCGCCCCTTCGGCCAGGAAGCGCTCGACCAACGCCAGGCCCAGGCCTGAGCCGGCGCCGGTGATCAGTACCACTTCATCTTGCAGCCAACCGCTCATGCCGCGTCCTCCAACAGCACATGGATCATGTCGTCGATGACGCTAACCGGGTAGGTGCGCAGCGGTTCGGTGGCCGGCTGGCACAGCGCCGCACCGCTCTTGAGGCAGAAGCGTGCGGCATGCAGGGGGCATTCGACGGTGGCATCGTCCTCGACGTAGCCTTCGGACATGGACGCGTTGCCGTGGCTGCAACGGTCGTCCAGGGCATAGAACTCGCCGCCGACGTTGAACACGGCGATCAGGCGGTCGGGGGCTTGTACTTTCACGGCTTCGCCATCGGCGAGCGCGTGGGTTTCACAGACGTTGATAGTGGTCATTAGGGACACCGATTTTCCAGGGTGGTTTGAGAAGCGGGCCAATGGCAGCTGGTTAGCGTTATTGGGGCTGCTGTGCAGCCCATCGCCGGCAAGCCGGCTCCCACAGGTACAGCGCAGCCCTCAACTGTGGGAGCCGGCTTGCCGGCGATGGGCCGCACAGCGGCCCAAATCGCTTAACTGACTGGCATTAGCGTGCGGGTAGAGGCCCTGCGTTTCAGAACAGCACGCTGAGGTTGTGCGAGGTGATCACGACTTGGTCGAGGGCGATGTCGCGGTAATAGATCTCGAAGCCGAAGCCGTTATCTACCCGGCGCAGGCGGTCGATGCGCATGCCGTAGTAGCTCACGTTGTCTTTTTCTTTCTGCGAACGGTGCAGCAGGTAGTTGCTGCGTACCTCGAAACCCTGGCCGTCTTCGGTCGGGCGGATGCGCAGGTTGCTGACGAAGTGTCGGGTCCGGCTGGGTGGCTCTTCGGCCCAGGCCATGCCGGTCTCCAGGCGCGCGACGCGCCGTTCCAGCTGGTGCCAGTTGTCGTTGAAGATCCAGGTGGTGGGTGGGCCGACCTTGCGCCGTCGATCACGGGTTTGTGCGTTGGCGCCGGTGCGCATGCTGTAGTTGATGTCCTGGGCAATGACGATCAGCCAGTCGCGAAAACGCCAGTCATCCAGCAGCTCGGCTTCCTGGAAAATGAAGTCGGCAATCTCGTGGTGCGTCTGGGCATCGACGATCGGTTGCGTGCTGGGCGCGAGCGGGTCGTGGATAACGGCACTGTTCATTTCAGCAACTCCTGCTCATAGGCTTCGCTGCGGCAGGTCACTTCGTCCCAGGACGCGGACAACAGCTGGTCGGCCCAGTACTGGTACAAGCCGCGCGCGGCGGTTTCGCTGAAGATGTAGTTGGTGATGCCAGGCATGTCCTCACGCAGCTTTTCATTGCCCAGGCCCATTTCCATGCATAGGGTCGTGTTGCGCGCACGTTTGCCGCGCAGGACCTTCTGGATTTCGGTCCAGTTTTCCGAGTCGTCTTGTTCGAGGAAGCCGGCCGGGCCGAACGCCCGGGTTTCACTGCGCTCGAAGGCGGCCTTGACCTCATCCGGGGCGGCAGCATCGGCGATACAGAAGTTCCAGACCTCGACCTGGTTCGGCCCGCGTGGGTGCCACACGCGGATGGTTGCGGTGCCATTGAGCCAACTCAGCGTCGGGAACATGTTGTTGTGGCCCGCCAGGCGCAGCGCACGGATCTCGCCCAGGCGTGCCTTGGCCTCTTCGAAGGTGTCGCGGAAGTAACGTGAGACTTCGCCGTCGACCCAGACGTTGGCGTCAGGCTTTTCGGTGAAGAAGAAACCGCTGCCATGGCCGCGCTGACCATACTGGACCGCATCCTTGGCGGTTTCCCATACCGGGCGGGCGGTTTGGCCGGAGCCGAGGGCCTTTTCGCTGTCGCCAGGCGCCTGCCCCAGCACCTGTACGGCAGAGGCATGTGAATAGAGCGCGTGGTATTGGTCGGAGGCGAACTGCTCGGCAGGGAGTTTCCAGTTGCAGTCGATGGTCCACTTCTGCACGCCGCCGATGATCTCGGTGCCGCCTTCGCGGCGGTCGAGCACGCCATCCAGGTACCAGGCAATATCGCCCATGTAGTCTTCGAGCTCCGGCGCATCGGCGTCCCAATTGCCGAACACCAGGCCCTTGTACTCGCGTACGCGGGTCACCGGTTGCAGGCCCCATTTTTTCTTGCATAGGCCCTGTGGATAGGCACGCGGCTCCTGCGGCACATCGATCAACTCGCCGTCAGTGCCGTAGCTCCAGCCGTGGTAGGGGCAGGTGAACGCCTTGGTGTTGCCCGAGTCGGCATAGGAAACGCGCATCGAGCGATGGCGGCATTGGTTGAGGAAGGCATTGATCGAGCGGTCTTTCTGGCGCACGACCACGATGGGGTCTTCGCCCATGTAGGTATTGAAGAAGTCACCAGGCTTGGGGATTTGGCTGACATGGCAAAGGAACAGCCAGGTACGGCCGAAGATGCGTTCGAGCTCCAGCTCGTAGAGCGCCGGGTCGGTGTATATGGCAGGGCGGATACGACCGTTGCGGGCGTCAACCAGCGTCGCGATCTGTTCTGGGGTGATAGCCACTCTTATTCTCCTCACCGCTCACTAGGAGGGTTCGTTTTTTGTCGAATGTGCTGTTGGCGCCAACAGATGCGCTAAATCTAGGGGAGCTGGCCCGAATCAAAAAATACTTTCTTTGGATCTATCGATCGGTTAAACCTATCAATGGTATCGCCGTGCAGGCGAACCTTGGCTTTGCGCTCGACCTTGGGAGGCTAAAGTGGAACTGCGGCATCTGCGCTATTTCGTCGCCGTGGCGGAAGAGCTGAACTTCACCCGCGCAGCAGGCCGGTTGTATACCTCGCAGCCCTCGTTGAGCGAGCAGATACGCAACCTGGAGCTGGAAATCGGCTTTTCGCTGCTTACCCGCACGCGGCGCAAGGTCGAGTTGACGGCCGCCGGTGTGGTGTTCCTTGACGAAGCTCGACAGATCCTCACCCATGTGGAAGCGGCCGTGGCGCGTGCCGCCAAGGCGGCCTCTCAGGCGCGCGAGTGCATCACCATCGGCTTCGTGCCCGCCGCCGAAGTGCGTATTTTCCCCAGCGTGCTGCCGGTATTTCGCGTGTCGTTTCCCGAAGTGGATATCGTCCTGCGCAGCCTGACCTCCGAAGAGCAAGAGGTGGCCTTGTCGCGTGGCGAGATCGATCTGGGCTTCATGCGCGGCCCCGTGCGCGCAGCCAACCTGCGCAGTGAAGTGGTGTTGGTTGAGCCGTTTCGGGTGTTCCTGCCACAAGGGCACAGCCTGGCCGCAGTCGATTGCGTCTTGCCCATGCACCTGGATAACTTGCCTGCCATCAACATCGACCCAGGTTATGGGCGCGCGATTCACGATGCGCTGGCGCACTACCTGGTGCGTCACGGGGTGACGGTCGGGCATGTCTATCCGTCGTCCAATCCGCTGATGAGCATCAACCTGGTGGCAGCTGGCTTGGGCTATACCTTGTTGCCAGCCTATGCGGAAAACTTCATGCCCAAGAATGTCATTGCTCGACGCCTTCCTGATGACGCACCTGAAAGCGAGCTACTGGTGGTGAGCGTTAGCGAAGTCAGCGCTATCACACCTGCGGCTCGGCATCTGCTCGAGTTGGTGCGCGGCTTGCTTGACTGAGCGGTAAGCGCGTCGGTACTCCTTGGCCGCCAAACGACTTTAAAGTTAAAGTAGGCTTTAAGGTCAAATCATATTTGGAAGGTGCTTCAATGAGAATAGGAGAGCTGGCCAAGCTCACCGGCCTGGCGCCTTCGCGCATCCGTTTCTACGAGGCGAGTGGGCTGATCCAGTCGGTCGAGCGCAAGGCCAATGGCTACCGTGATTATTCAGAGGATGCCGTGTGGATGCTGGAGATGATCACCAGCGCCCAGGCGGCAGGGTTTTCCCTGGAGGAGATCCGCAATCTGTTGCCTGTGAGTGCGAACGGTTGGCGGCATGACGAACTGCTGTTTGGCCTGAAACGCAAGGTCGAGGAAATCGAAGCACTGCAACAGCGTCTGGCGCGCAACAAGGAGCAGTTGCTGATGGTGATCGAGGGCATTGAAAGCAAGCCCGAGGGCATGCCGTGCGCTGACAACTCCCAGCGGGTGCTTGACCGGTTGCGCGAAGAGATCGCCTTGAACAAGGCGAACGCCGCAAAAGCGCATTTCTAGAACTTCAGCGGATACTCGACGATCAGGCGTACTTCGTTGATGTCTGGCAGGTCGACCTGCGCCTCGTGGTTGCCACGATAGGTGGCCACGCGGGTGCGTATGGAGAGGTCGCGGGCTGGGCCTTGCTGCACCACGTAGCGCAATTCGAGGTCCAGCTCATGCCATTTGGCGCCGTCATACAGACCATAGCTCGATAGCGCCCCACCGGCATAGCGTCGGCCCGGTCGCCAGTGCTGGTCGCTGGCCTCGCTGCCGGTGACGTAGCGGGTCATGAAGTTCAGGCCGGGGATACCGTACCCTGCGAAGTTGAGGTCGTAGCGTGCCTGACGGGATTTCATGCCGGGGGCATTGAAGTCGGAGATCTGTACCGAGTTGGCCAGGTCGATGGACAGGCCGCCGACATAGTCGAAGGGCGTGTCGCCGTCGATCTGCTGGTAGGCCAGGGTGACACGGTGGGCACCCTGCCTCCAGGCGCCAGCCAGGCTCCAGCTGGTGTTGTCCACCTGGCCGGAAAGGGCGCGGCCAGTGTCGTCGGTGCGATACAGGTGCAGGTCGAAGTTCAGGCCGCTGGCCGATGAGAACGGCACATCCTGGTTGATGTTGAGGTAGTTCTGCAGCCAGTTGTCCTCGGCGCGGGCGTGGAACAACTTGACGCTCAGCGTTTCGTTGACCTGGTAGGTGGCACCGACGAAATCCAGGCTGCGTACTTCGACGTCGGAGTAGCGGGTGCGCAGGCTGTCGTCTGCGTTGCTCGACGTGAAATCCCGATAGGCGGTGAAGTGGCCCGCTTCGAGCTGCAGGTCTGGCACAGCATCGTTACGCAAATAAAAGCCGGTGGCCATTTCCGGCAGCAGGCGGCTGTCGGCGGTGGTGAACACCGGGGTCGAGGTGCGCATCTCGCCCCATTTCAATTCGCTACCGAGCGCGCGAACCTTGAGCGCCGCGCCTGCATGGCTATAGTCATCGGCCACTTCGGCATTGCGCTGGCGGTTATGGCTGACGGGCAGCAGGAGGGTGCCGGTACGCCCTGGGCCGCTGTCGAGCTTCAGGCCGATCTGGGCATGGGCATCGAGCCCCAGGCCCAGGGGGCCCTGGGTGAACCCTGAGGTGAGGCCGAGCATCACGCCGTGGGCCCATTCCTCGCGGTACCCCTTGCGCGCGTCGGCGGGGCGGGCAGCATTGTCGCCCTGGCCATTGCTGGCGCCGTTGCGAAAGTCGCGGTTGAAATAGAAGTTGCGGTTGCGCAGCTCCAGTTGGCTGCCCTCGATCAGGCCCTGGCTATCAGCCACGGCGTCGGTGGCCAGCAGGGCGGTGCAGAGCAGTGTGGCATGGCGATGGAACATGAAGGTTCACCTGTTGTTCTTGTTCTGGGCGCAGCCAGGTACCCCGGGCAGAAGGCCCGTGGACATGGCAAGAAGGCGAAGGGCTCGTCCGTGAGCGGGTGGGGTCAGTCGAGGTCTTTGCCGGCGGTTTCCGGTGCCAGCTTCAGGCCGACCAGCGACAGCAGGATCGCTGCGATGATGTAGAACGCGGGCGCATTCATGTTGCCGGTCAGGCTGACCAGCCCGGCGGCGAACAGTTGGGCGAAACCGCCGAACAGGGCCACGCCGATGCAATACGCCAGTGACATGCCGCTGGCGCGGATACGGGTGGGGAACAGCTCCGGCAGGATCGCCAGATTGGGCACGATGGTGTAGGTCAGCGGGATGCTCAGCAAAAACACCACCGTCAGCAGTACCGGCAGGCCGGGGTGTTGGTTGAGCAGCAGGAAGGCTGGGTAGATCGCCAGCAACAGCAGCGGCAACGGCCAGAAGATCGCCTTGCGCCGGCCGATGCGGTCACTCAGGCGGCCGGCATGGGCCGACAACAGCAGCGGCGGCAGGCAAGCGACGATTGCCGCCCAGGTACCACTGGACAGCGGCATGCCCAGCACGCCAATGGCATGGTTGGCGAGATAGAACTGGATGGTGTAGATGGGCACGGTGGCGCCGATCACCAGCAACACCCCCGCCAGCATCTGCCGTGGGTGTTGCAGCAGCAAGGCCAGTTGCTTGCCTTGCGACACGGGTGCACGGCTGTCCGTGACGTGGCGATGGGCGAGCGTTTCCTCGAGGCGATGGCGGATGTATTCGCTGACCGGGATGGCCAGGATGCCCATGGCGAAGATCGCTCGCCAGCCCCAGCTGTCCATGGCTGCCGGGCTGAGCAGGTTGCTCAGCAGGGTGACCATCAGTGCTCCCAGGCAGATACCCAGGCTCTGGCTGAAGGTCTGCCAACTGCAGTAATAGCCGCGTGAGTGGTTGTCGGCGTACTCCATCAGCATGGTGGTCGAAGTGCCGATCTGCCCGCCGACCGCAAAGCCCTGCAGGAGCCTGGCGACGATCACCACTGCCGGGCCGATCAAGCCAGCCTGGGCGTAGGTGGGGGCGATGGTGAACATCAGCGAGCCGATCGCCATCAGCCACAAGGTCAGGCGCATGGCCGCCTTGCGTCCCACGCGGTCGGCATACATTCCGATCACCAGGCCGCCTAGCGGGCGCATGACAAAGCCGGTGCCGAATACGGCCAGTGACAGCATCAAGGGGATCAACGGGTGGTCACTGAACGGAAAGAACAGCCTGGCCATGAGCGTGGCCAGCAGGCTGTAGACCAGGAAATCGTAGAACTCCAGGGCATTGCCCACGCAGATCGCGGCGATCGCTCGGCGCTTGCTGGGGTGTGGGGCAGGGGTTTCGATGGCGAAGTCTGTTGTTTTTGTTGTCATCGTTGTTGCTCTCTTGCGGTGGCCGTCAGGCCAGGAAGCGCTGCGCCAGTCGCACCCAGAAGGTCGCGCCCAGAGGCAGTGCCAGGTCGTTGAAGTCGTAGCCGGGGTTGTGCACTTCGCAGCTGCCGCTGCCTTCGCCATTGCCGATCAGCAGGTAGCAGCCGGGCACCTGCTCCAGCCAGAAGGCAAAGTCGTCGCTGGCGCAAATCGGTTTCTGGCCCGTTGCCAGGCCTTCTTCGCCAAGCCAGTCACGTATGACCTGCTCGGCCAGCTGGGTAGCCTGCGGGGTGTTGACCAGCACCGGGTAGCCTTCGCCAAAGCTCACCTCGGCGCTGGCGCCGTAGCTTTGCGCATGGTGCTCGGCCAAGGCCTGTATGCGCTGGCGCAGCAGGTGGCGAACGTTGGCGTCGAGTGCACGTACGCTCAGGCGCAGCTCGGCCCGGCCGGGGATGACATTGGCGGCATCGCCGGCGAGAAAGGCGCCCACGGTGATGATCGCGGTTTCGCTGGGCGGCACGTTGCGCGAGACGATGGTCTGCAGCGCCAGCACCAGCGAGGCACCGACCACTACCGGGTCGATCGCACGGTTCGGCATGGCGCCATGGCCGCCGTTGCCGTGGATGACGATGGTCACGTTGTCGGTGGAGGCCATGCGTGGCCCGGCGAGCACGCCGAACTGGCCAAGGGGCATGCCGGGGGAGTTGTGCAGGGCGTAAACGGCGTCGCAGGGAAAACGTTCGAACACGCCTTCATCGAGCATGCGCTTGGCTCCGGAACCACCATGGCCTTCCTCGGCGGGCTGGAAGAACAAGTGCAGGGTGCCTTGCCAGTGGCGTTCGCGGGCCAGTTCGCAGGCAGCGGCCAGCAGCATCGCGGTATGCCCGTCATGGCCGCAGGCGTGCATCTTGCCCGGCACCGTGCTGGCCCACGGTTGCCCGCTCTGTTCGTCGATGGGCAAGGCATCCAGCTCTGCGCGCAGGCCGAGCGTGGGGCCCTTGCCATTGCGCAAGGTGGCAACCACGGCGGTACTGGCCATGCCCTGGTGAACGTCGTAGCCCCATTCGCGCAGGTGGCTGACCACCCGTGCGCTGGTGGCGAACTCTTCGAAGCCCAGTTCAGGCTGGCGGTGGATAGCCCGGCGCAGTTCAACCATGGCCGGGGTGATGGCAGCGATGCCGGGGGCGATGCGGGGTGTAGGCATATTGTTCTTTCCTGGTCGGTGAGGCGACACTGCACTGCCCATTGGCGGCCTTGACCTCGTGCTCTACCCTAGCGCCGGCGGTAGCGGGGCATAAGCCGCAAAAATGTTGTCATGACGACCCTTGGTGTTCAGGCAGGAGACTTTTCGTGAAGCTGCATCAGCTACAGGCCCTGATGGCCGTGGCCGACCACGGTGGCATCCGTTCGGCCGCCCGGGCCCTGGACCTGTCCCAGGCCGCCATTACCCGTGCGTTGCGCGAGCTGGAAGAAGAGCAAGGGCTACCCTTGCTGGCCCGCCATGCTGGCGGCGCGCGCCTGACCTCGGCCGGCCTGACCCTGTTGCCGCACGCGCGGCAGATCGCCAGCCAGTTGGAGAAGGCCCAGCGTGACCTGGCCAGCTTGCGCGGCGAGGCGCCGACGCGCCTGTGCGTGGGGATCACACCGTGGTTCGGGCAGACCTTGCTGGGCGCTGCGTTGCGGGCCTTTCGCCAGGAAATGCCGAGCGTCCAGCTGGAGCTCTATGAAGGTTTGCAGGCGGTCAGCCTGGCATTGTTGCGCAGTGGCCAGATGCAATTCGCCCTCGGGCCGGCGGGTGGGCTGCCGGGGCAGGAATTCAGCCATCAGGTGCTGGCGCACTACCCCATGCGGGTGCTGGCGCGCATCGACCATCCTTTGCAGGCCGCGCGTTCGCTCGGCCAGTTGCTGGAGCATGACTGGGTGATGAACTTCACCCAGGCTGGCCAGCACGCGCTGATGCACCAATTGTTCGGCCGCCACGGCTTGAGCATCGCACCGGGTCGCATCGTTTGTGCCCAGTCCAGCGCGATGCTCAGCAGCCTGATCGTCGATGGTGGACTGCTTGGCTATTCGCCCGCACCGATGCTGCTCTGCGAGCCGCTGCGCAGCAAGGCACAGGCCTTGACCCTGGACGAGCCGCTGGAGGCGGGTGATATCAGCGTGATCCACTTGCGCGACCAGGCCCTGGACCCGGCGGCACGGTGCCTGGTGCGTTGCCTGGAGCAGGCGCTGAAAGCCTGCAGCCGTTCGCGCGATGCTGATGACCGGCGCTTGGCTGATATGCTCAGGTTGAGTTTCTGAGCGGTCGGGCCGTGGCTAACGCCCCGAGGCCGAGCGCTGCGAGGGCGGCGCTCGGTCTCGAATGTGCAGTGGACGTGCCATCAAACACATGGCCGTATCATGTGCTCAGTATCTGACCTCAACCCCCACGTACGCGCCAACCCCATCCCCCGGCCAGAATGACGCAGTATCCTGCCCGCGCGCGTTGTACACCGGCGTTACCGCCGTCACGTATGCCTTGTTCGCCAGGTTCTTCAGGTCCAGCGATACCTTCCAGTTGCCATTTGGCGCCTCATATCCCAGGTTCGCCCCCCAGATGGTGTACGACGGCGCATACAGGCTGTTGGCATAGTCCACAGCCGTGCGCGAGGCTGACTGTACGTTGACGCCGGTGTACCAGCCGCTGTGGTCCTGGTACTGCAACTCACCCTGGTAGATGTGCTTGGGCACGCCCGGCAACTGGTTGTCACCGAAGGTGTCGTCATGCCGGTAGTAGAAGTCGTTGTAGGTGTACATCTGGCGCCAGCGCACCAGGTCGCCCTGAGGGTTTTCCCAAAGGCGGGTGTTGAGGCCGGCTTCGACACCCTGGTGGATGGTCGGTGAGGCGTTGAAGGCGCCGGTGACCGCTGCCGACGATGACGTGGCGGGGATGATCTGCACGTTCAGCAGTTCGTCGTGGATCCATGATCGGTACAGTGCCAGGCTGCCATCGAAGATGCCGTGCGAGCCCTTGATACCGACCTCGAAGGTGTTGCCTTTCTGCTCCACTAACGGGCGGATGTAAGGCAGGGTCGGGCCGGAGCCCGAGTATTCCCAGGAAGCAGGCGGGTCGATGCTGCGGCTGAAGTTGGTGAATACCTGCAGGTTCGGGCTGAACTCGTAGCGCAGGCCGATGCGCGGAGCAACGCTCCAGTTGTCGTAGTCGACGTGCTGCGGGAAGGTAGTGGTGTTGGGGTTCACCGCGTAGTCGATGTCCACCTTGCGCCGTACGTTGATGAACGACACGCCGCTGGTGAGCCAGAGATTGTCGACCAGGTTGAGATCGTTGCCCAAGGCGATCACCCGGTCGAACGAATCCTTGTAGTTGACCTGCTTGAGCGACACCTTGTCGTCGTTGGCCGAGTTCACCCCGCCGCGCAGGTGCTGGGTGGAAGTGAAGGCGATGTTGCTGCGGCTCTCGTGGCCGAACAAGTAGTCGACCCGGTCGTAGCCCAACAGCAGGCCGAGGTCGTGCCAATCCCAGTAACTGGGGTTGCTCGGGCTGCGCGGGCTGTTGGTGTGACGATAGTCGTGGTATGACAGGCCGAAGGTCAGCCGTGCATCGTCGTCAAAGGTATAAGTGGTCTTGCTGCCCGCCCAGATGCTGCCCGGGCGGCGAGCGCCGGCACCGCTGCTCTCGGCGGTAGCGCTGGCGCGGCGCGGGTGGTGCAGTGCAGCGTCGAGGGTGGTGGCGCTGGGGTCGTTGTGGGTTTCGTCGCGGTAGCGCAGCAGCAGGCGGGTTTCCAGCTTGGGGCTGAAGCGGTAGCCGGCATTGGCGACGATGCCCGAGCTCTTCGACAGGCTGTAGTCGCGGGAGCCCTCGTTGCGGTAATTGTCGGCCTGCAGGTAGTAGTCCAGGTCGCCCTCGACCCCGCCGTAGCTGATGCTCTGCTTCTGGTAGTGGTAGCTGCCGGCTTCAGCGCGCACACGCAGGCCAGGGGCGCTGTAGCCGCTGTGGTTGACGAAGTTGACCGCGCCACCGAGGGTCAGCGCGCCATACTGGAAGGCGTTGGCGCCGCGCAGGATCTCGGTGTAGTTCACGCCGCTGGCGTTGAGGAATTCGTAGGGGGTGCCGCCAGGGCCGGTCAGCGGCAGGCCGTCGAACAGGAACTTGATGCCTTCCCGGAAGTAGCCGGGCGAGGTATTGGCGCCGGAGCCGCGGATCGAGATCTTCGCTGCGTCGTTACCGCCGGTGGACTGCACGAATACCCCGGGCTGGTAGCCGAGGGTGTCCTGCAGTGTGGCAGTGCGGCCCTTGGCGACCTCCTCGCTGTCGACCACGCTGGTGCCACCGGGCACCTCGGCCAGGGCGCTGGCTGCTCGTTGCACTTCGGATTGTTTGGCGGCCTGCACGGTCACCGTGCCGAGGGTCGGGTCAGCGGCTAGTACCGTGACCGGGGCCAGCAGTGCCGTGGCCGCGGTGGCCAAGGCAGCGTGGCGGATGGCCAGGCGCAATGGATGGGGGTGAATCGCACGCATCGTTGAATTCCTTGAAAGTCATCGTAGGTCCTTGGCGCTCTATGGGAATAGTCAGGCCTGTCGAAATGCTGGAGAGCAGTTTCCGTGCCAGTTGGTATCAGCCCATAAGTTGTAGGGTGGGCGGGTTTTTTTAGTTTTAAAAGTGAGCGAAACAAGAAGTTTTGTTGTGCCGCTGTTGTTTGTCGAACAGTGCGAGTTATAAGCAAATGCCTAATAGTTTGTGCGGGGGCTGAGAGTTGTATGGGTCAGCCATGGCAAGGGTTTGAGGTTTTTGATGTTGATTTTTCAACAGCGCTTTAACAGTTTGTCTGATTACGCAGGTGGTTATTTTTGAATGGGCCAGTAAATACGCATTGAAAAGGCTGGCACGACAACTGCAATACTTCATTTAAATAGGATGGCGTTGTTCGCAGTCGCTGCGAAAAACAGCCTTTTATATGAAAGGGAGTATGTGCAGTGCGTGCGAAAGTCAGACCCTGCAGCCACCCATTGGTCAGCGCTGTCGGTGTGCCTGTGACATTGGCGTTGCCCAGTTCCAGTACGTGTGTGCGTCACCGGTGGGGCGTGCGGCGTCCGATGGCCGCGTCGATGCTGCTCCTGGCCCAGAGCACCCTGTTGACGAGTGCGCTGCTGCTTGCTGCGTGCGCACCGCCTGCGCCGCAGGCTACGGGCACACTGAAGGGCAAAGCGGTCCATGCAGTGAAAGGGGTGATGCGTTACCCTGCCAGCGATTTTGTCGAGCAGCAGGCTGGCCAGCGCGGTGGCACCCTGCGCGTGTCGGCCGCGATCGACGCCGGCAGCTTCGATATCCATGCACTGTCCAACGGCAACATGCAGTGGATGGGCCGCATCCTGTTCGACTGCTTGGTGTACCAGGCCGAGGACGGTACCCTCACGCCGTGGCTGGCGAAAAGCTGGGACATCAGCGCCGACGGCCTGACTTATACCTTCCACCTGCGTGACGACGTCACTTTCAGCGATGGCGAGCGCTTCAACGCCGAGGCCGTGCGGGTCAACCTCGAACACATGCGCGACCCGACGACCAAGTCGCCATTGGCCGCCGCCTATATCGCGCCGTACCTGCGGGGTCGGGTGGTGGACGAGTACACGTTCGAGGCTACCCTGCATGCGCCTTATGCGCCGTTTCTCGATGTGCTGTCGCAGGCCTGGCTGGGGATGATTTCGCCGCGGCAGATCCTCGAGGCGCCGAAGACCATCGCCAGTCAACCCATCGGTACCGGGCCATTCGTGTTGACCGGCTGGGTGCGCGACCAGCGTGCCAGTTTTGTCCGCCGCCCGGGGTACAACTGGGCGCCGCCAGCGATCAACCACCAGGGCGAGGCGTATCTGGATGGCATCGAGTTGAGCTACGTGCCCGAAGCGATGATCCGCTACACCTCGCTGGAAGCCGCCGACAACGACATGGCCTTGGACGCCCCGGCGCAGAATGCCGCAGCGATCCGCGCCAACCCGCAACTGACCCTGCGCAACCGCATTCGCAAGGGCAATCCATCGCGCAGCATCACCTTCAATGTCGAGCGTGCGCCGTTTGATGACGTGCGAGTGCGCCAGGCAGTGGCCAAGGCCATCGACCGTGATGGCCTGGCGTGGATCTCCGGCTTTGGCGAGTACCTGGCCAAGGGGGATTTCCTCGCCGTGAATACCCCCGGCTATGACCCGGTGGCCCGCGATGCCTTGGCCTTCGATCCGGTCGAAGCCGGGCGCTTGCTCGATGCCGCCGGCTGGACCGGGCGTGACGCCGAAGGCTATCGCAGCCGTGATGGCCAGCGCCTCGGGGCGACCTTGCTGAGCTATGACAACCCGGCGTTTCCGGCCAATGTCTCGGTGGCTGCCCAGGCGGACCTGCGCAAGGTCGGCTTCGACCTGCGCATCGAGCTGCTGCCGATCAGCAAGGTCCTGGAGCTACGTTACCTCGGCAACTTCGACGCCATCGGCGGCGGCTACTGGCACACCAACACGGCTGACGGCTTGTACATCCTCTACCACAGCCAATCCATCCCCAGCGCGCGGATGATTGGCCAGAACGTCGGCCACTTCCGTGACGCCACCCTCGACCAGTTGCTTGGCGCCGCCCGGCGCAGCACCGACCCGATGCAACGTCGCGAGCTGTATCGCCAGGCCCAGCAACGCCTGGGCGAGACTGTGCCGGCCGTACCCTCGGTAGAAAGCCAGATGCTGCTGGCCTACCGCAATGCTGTAGGCGGTGTGCTGTTCGATGGCTCGCACAACGTTCCCCTGTTCACCAGCGTGTGGCTGGCAAAGGAGCAACCATGAAACTGCTGACGGTCTTGCTGCGCCGCCTGCGTGACGGTGTGATCGTGCTATGGGCGGCGGCCAGCCTGACCTTCCTCGGTATGCAGCACAGCGGTGGCGACATCGCCCTGGTGATCCTTGGCGGCCCGGATGCCATGCCAAGCGAGGCGGTGCTGGCCCAGGCGCGCGCCGAGTACGGCCTCGATCAACCGCTGTGGGTGCAGTACGGTCACTACCTGGCGCGCCTGGGCAAGGGCGATCTGGGCGAGTCGTATCGGTTGCGCATACCGGTCGGCCAGGCGATTGGCGAACAGGCCGGCGCGACCCTGGCCCTGGCCAGCAGCGCCGCTGTGCTGGCGGTGCTGCTGGCGATGGCCTCGGCGTTGCTCACCGCCAACCGCGGGCGGCGTTTGCGGGCGGTGGTCTCGGGCATCGAGCTATTGCTGTCGTCGGCCCCCAACTTCGTGATCGGCACGCTGCTGCTGTTGGTCTTCGCGTTCCACTTCCATTGGCTACCGCCGTCCGGGTCCAGCGGTTGGCGCTCGCTGGTACTGCCGAGCCTGGCCCTGGCGCTGCCGATCGCGGCGGTGCTTGCCCAGGTGTTGCGCCAGTCGCTGGAGCAGGTGCTGGAACAACCCTTCATCGCCCAAGCCCGTGCCCGTGGCATGGGCGATACCGCTGTGCGTCTGCGCCATGCCCTGCGTCATGCCCTGGTGCCGCTGGTGACCCTGGCCGGATACGTGTTCGCCAGCCTGCTCGGCGGCGCAGTGGTGCTGGAGTTGCTGTTCGGCCGCCAAGGCATTGGCCGGTTGATGCTCGACGCTACCGCCAGCAAGGACGTGCCACTGGTGCTCGGCGTCACCCTGTTGGCGGCAGCGATCTACGTGCTGGTCAACCTGCTGGTGGACCTGGCGACCCAGGCCATCGACCCGCGCACCGCGCGCCTCTGAATTCACGAGAAAGGAACCATCATGAGTCAAACCACGATTACAGATGCCGAACTAGATGCGCGTTTTGCACCAATCTACGCGCGTATCGCCGAAGGCGCGGTGGCCCGCGAGCAGCAGCGTACCCTGGCCCATGAGCCGGTGGCCTGGTTGCGCGAGGCCGCCTTCGGCGCCCTGCGCGTACCACGCAGCCACGGTGGCTCAGGCGCAACCTTGCCGCAGTTGCTGCGCCAGTTGGTGCGCCTGGGTCAGGCTGACTCCAACCTGCCGCAGATCTTTCGCGCCCACTTCGGTTTCGTCGAAGGGCGGCTGTCGTCCAGCGATGCCGCCTCCCAGGACTACTGGTTCGCCCGCGTGGTCGCTGGCCAGCTGTGGGGCGCCGCCATGGCCGAGCGTACCGACAGTACCGGCAATACCGTGCAGTTGAGCGAAGGCGAGGGCGGTTACCGCCTGGACGGCGAGAAGTACTACTGCACTGGCGCGCTGTACGCCGACTGGGTGGCGGTAGTGGCCAACCATGGCGACGACTTTGTCAGCCTCGCGGTGCCGACCCGTGTACCGGGCGTGGAGCAGGTCGACGACTGGGACGGTTTTGGCCAGCGCCTGACCGGCAGTGGCACCACCCGTTTCACCCAGGTGAGCGTGCAGCCGGAGCACTTGCTGCGGCGTTTCGCCAAAGGCGAATTGCGTGCCGAGTCGTACCTCACCGCGTTCTACCAGGCGGTGCACCTGGCTACCCTGGCGGGTATCGGCCATGCAGTACTGGCCGATGCCGTAGCTTTCGTCCAGGGCCGCACCCGCGCCTTCGGCGTGCCGGGGCAGTCACGGCCAGCTGCCGACCCGCGGGTGCAGGCGGTGATCGGTCGCCTGTCGAGCCTGGCCTTCGCCGCCGATGCGCAAGTCACTGCCGTGGGCCAGAGCCTGCATGCTGTGTTCGAAGCCGGGCAGCAGGGTGAGGTGGCCGAGCAGCTTTACACCGACGCCGAGATCCATGCCTTTCAGGCGCAGCAGATTGTCCTGGCGCAAGTGCTGGATGCGAGCACCTTGCTGTTCGAAGTCGGCGGCGCATCGGCCACCAGCAATGCTCGGCGCCTCGATCGCCATTGGCGCAATGCCCGCACCCTGGCTTCGCACAACCCGGCGATCTACCGCGAGCAGGCGCTAGGCAACTACTACCTCAATGGCATCAGCCCAGCTCAGGCCTGGCGCGCCCTTCAGGCTACCGCCAGCGAAGGCCAGGGCAGCGGCGACGAAGCCAGCGCAGTCTGATCAGGAGAACCGGCATGACTACGAAACAGATGAGCCTGGGCATGAATATCCTCGGCTTCGGCTCGCATTCCGGCGCCTGGCGCCAGGGTGAGGCGGCACTCGACGCCTATATCGACGTCAACTATTACCGTGATGTCGCACGTATTTCCGAGCGCGGCTGCCTGGATGCAATCTTCCTGGCCGATGGCCCGGCGTTGCCGCCGGATGTGTCCGCCCAGCCGGGCGGGCGCCTGGAGCCGACCGTGCTGCTCACTGCGGTGGCGGCCGCCACTGAGCGCATTGGCGTGATCGCGACCTGCTCCAGTACTTACAACGAACCCTTCAACCTGGCCCGGCGAATTGCCTCGCTGGACCATATCAGCGGCGGCCGGGCAGCCTGGAATGTGGTCACCAATGCCGGTGACGCGGCGGCACAGAACTTCGGCCTGGCTGGCGCGCCTTTGCATATGGACCGCTACGGGCGGGCCGAGGAGTTCGTCGACGTGACCCTGAAGCTTTGGGACAGCTGGGAGGACGACGCGATCATCGGTGACCGCGCCGCTGGCCGTTTTGCCGACCCGAGCAAGGTCCACACCCTGAATTTCAAGGGAAAGCACTTTCAGGTCAAAGGGCCGCTGAACCTGCCGCGCTCGCCGCAGGGCAGGCCGGTGCTGGTGCAGGCCGGCTCTTCCGAAGGTGGCAAGGCACTCGGTTCACGCTATGCAGATGCGATCTTCACCACCCAGACCACCCTGGCCGACGGACAGGCATTCTATCGGGAGATGAAGGCGCGGGCCAAAGCCTGGGGCCGTGACCCGCAGCACCTGAAGATCATGCCTGGCCTGTCGACCGTGATCGGCGGCACCGAGGCCGAGGCCCACGCACGCTTCGACGAGCTCAATGCCTGGCATGGCGAGCACGGCCTGTTGCAGCAGGTGGCGGGGCGTATCGGCATCGACGCCAGCGAGCTGGACCCGGATGCGCCGTTGCCTTGGGCGCGGATTGGCGCGGTGGCGGATTTCGAGCGGGGGTCGCATGGTTTTCTGGAAGCTCAGTTGAATCTGGCGCGCAGCGAGAACCTGACCATTCGCCAGTTGTCGCGGCGGATTCTGGTCGGGCACCGCTTGGCCGTCGGTACCCCGGAGCAGGTCGCCGCTACCCTGGCTGAGTGGTTCCTGGCAGGAGCGGGGGATGGTTTCAACATCATGCCCGACATGTTCCCGTCAGGCGCGCGGGTGTTTGTCGAAGAGGTGGTGCCGCTGCTGCAGAAGCGCGGGTTGTTCCGTACCGAATACACCGGCACCACCTTGCGTGAGCACCTGGGTTTGCCGAAAGCAGTGAACCAGTTTGCACAAGCCCGGCGCGAGGCTGCACGGGCTGTTTAAGGGTTGCACCCAGACATCAACGTATCACCCAAGGACTCGACACCATGCGCTACCGCCCATTAGGCCACACCAATCTTCAGGTCAGCCTCCTCAGTCTCGGCACCATGACCTGGGGGCACCAGAACAGCGAACAGGACGCCCACCAGCAACTGGACGCCGCCCTCGCTGCCGGCATCAACTTCATCGACACCGCCGAGATGTACCCCACGCCCACCCGCGCCGAAACCTGGACCACCACCGAGCGCTACATCGGCACCTGGCTCGCCGCCCGCGGCAGCCGTGACAAGCTCGTGCTGGCCAGCAAGATCGCCGGCCCTGCCCGCGACCCCGGCGGCCAGGCGCATATCCGGGATGGCCTGTCGCACCACGACCGCAAGAACATCGTTGCCGCCCTGGAGGGCAGCCTGCGCCGCCTGAACACCGACTACCTCGACCTCTACCAACTGCACTGGCCCGATCGCACCAGCAATTTCTTCGGCATCCGCGAATACCCCTACGTTGACGACCATCCGCAAACGGCGGCCATCGAAGAAACCCTGGCCGTGCTCGACGAGCAGGTCAAGGCTGGCAAGGTACGTCATATCGGAGTGTCCAACGAAACGCCGTGGGGGGTAGCGCAGTTTTTGCGACACAGCGAGGACAAGGGCCTGGCGCGGATTGCCAGTATCCAGAACCCGTACAGCCTGCTCAACCGCTTGTACGAGAACGGCCTGTCGGAGTTCAGCCATCGCGAAGGGGTTAGCCTGCTGGCCTATTCGCCGCTGGCATTCGGGGCGTTGACCGGCAAGTACCTGAACGGGGCAAAGCCGGAGGGTTCGCGGTTGTCGTCGGTGTATCGCACCTTCAATCGCTATGGCAGTGAGGAGGCCAACAGCGCTATTGCCAGTTATGTGCAGATTGCGCGGGAGCATGGGCTGACACCGGCGCAACTGGCCTTGGCTTTCGTCATACGCCAGCCGTTCGTGGCCAGTGCGATTACCGGGCAGACCACCTTGCTGCAGTTGCAGGAGAACCTGAGTGCCCTGGATGTGTCGCTCAGTGATGAGGTGCTGGCCGATATCCAGGCGGTGCACCGCCGTATTCCCAACCCGGCACCGTAGCCCGCATGGCAAGGGCTCTCACAGGATCATCGCAATGCTGAAACTTGTGCGGTCTCTGTGGGAGCGGGCTTGCCCGCGAATAGGCCCATGCAGGCGATACAAGAAGGACCGCCATGAACACGATATCTTTAGCACCCTCCCGCTGGGTCAGCAGACCGAAGTGGCAATTGCGCCCTGGCCTGTTCTGCGCCTGGGCCATGCTCGGTTTGCTCCTGCTGGCAGTAGCCTTCCCCGACTGGCTTTCCTCGACCGATCCATTGGCCGCCGACGCCCGCCTGGCTTACCACCCGCCAAGCCCCACCTTCTGGCTGGGCAGCGACGAGAACGGCCGCGATGCCCTCAGCCGGCTGATCCACGGCGCCCGCCCATCGCTCTACATCGGCCTGGCCGCCACCCTGGTCGGGCTCGGCCTTGGTACGCTGCTCGGCTTGCTTGCCGGCCTTGCCCCCGCTTGGCTGGACAATCTGCTGATGCGCGCCGTCGATGTGCTGCTGGCCTTCCCCGACCTGTTACTGGCGCTGGTCATCATCACCCTGTTCGGTCAAGGCACCAGCAACCTGATCCTCGCCGTCGGCATCGCCTCGGTGCCGCGCTACGCCCGCCTGGTACGCGCCCAGACCCTGACTATCCGGCATGCCAGTTTCGTCGAAGCTGCGGTAACGCTGGGCCGCAGTCCCTTGGCAGTGGTGTTCTGGCATGTGCTGCCTAACGCAGTCCAACCCGTGTTGATCCTGGCCTGCATCGGCCTGGGCGGCGCCATCACCGCTGCCGCTGCGCTGAGCTTCCTCGGCTTCGGCGCACCACCTCCCGCGCCGGAGTGGGGCGCGATGATGGCCGTGGCGCGCAACTTCATGGCCAACGCACCCTGGCTGATGGCCTGGCCAGCGCTGGCGATCACCCTGACCGTAATTTCCATCACCGTCATTGGCCGTGACTGGCTGCGCCGTAGCGAGGGCAGAAGCGTATGAGCATCTTCGAGGACAACCTGACTCCGCTGGTGGACATCCGCGACCTGCATGTGAGCTTCAACGGTGTGCCGGTGGTACGCGGCGTCGACCTGCAATTGCGCGCGGGGCAATGCCTGGCGCTGGTGGGCGAATCGGGCTCGGGCAAGAGCGTCACGGCGCGTACCCTCGTCGGCCTGACCGGGGCTGGCGCTCATGTGCAGGCGCAGCGCCTGGCCTTCGCCGGGCAGCACCTGGGCCAGCTCGATGAGAACGCGTGGCAGCGTTTGCGTGGCGAGCACATCGGCTTTGTCATGCAAGATGCGCTGGGTTCGCTCGACCCGCTGCGACGCGTGGGTGCAGAAATCGAAGAGCCATTGCTGTTGCACACCGAGCTGACTGCGCAACAGCGTCGTCTGCGAGTCCTTGAGCTATTGCGCCAGGTCGGTGTGCCTGAACCTGAAGTGCGCGCCGGGCAATACCCGTGGCAGCTTTCCGGAGGCCTGAGACAGCGCGCCTTGATCGCCTCGGCGATCGCCTGTCAGCCGCGTCTGTTGATCGCTGACGAGCCCACCACCGCGCTGGACGCCACGGTGCAGGCGCAGATTCTCGACCTGCTGGAGCAACTGCGCGAGCGCGACAACAGCCTGTTGATGGTCAGCCATGACCTGGCCGTGGTCGCACGCCTGGCCGACTGGGTGGCTGTGATGCGCCAAGGGGTAGTGGTGGAGCAGGGCAGCGTCGAACAGATCCTGCAGGACCCGCAGGCCCCCTATACCCAACGCCTGCTGAATGCCGCTCGGGCCGTGCATTTCAAGCGTCCGGCGGTGCCGGCCCTGGCGCTGGTGGAGAATGCCGTGGACGAACAACCGGTGGTGCTGGAGGCACGTGGCTTGAGCAAAGCCTTTGCTGGGCCGGACGGGCGGTTGCGCCCGGTGCTGAACGATGTGTCCCTGCAGTTGCGCGCCGGGCAAACCCTTGGCGTGGTGGGCGAGTCCGGTTCCGGCAAGAGCACGCTGGGACGCATCCTGCTGGGCCTGGAACGGCCGGAGCAAGGCAGTCTGCAACTGCTCGGGCAGGACTGGTTTGCGCTTTCCGCCGCGCAGCAGCGCCGGGCACGGCACGGGATCCAGGTGGTGTTCCAGGACCCGCTGGCTTCGTTCGACCCGCGCTACACCGTGTTGCGGATATTGGCCGAGGCACTGGCGCATGCGGGGGGGCCGCGTGCGTTGCAGCGCACCGAGACGGCGGCGCTACTGGAGCGGGTGCAGTTGCCGGTGGGTTTGCTCGACCGCCGTCCACTGGAGTTGTCGGGCGGGCAGCGGCAGCGCATCGCGATTGCCCGAGCACTGGCCATGAAGCCCAAGGTGCTGGTGCTGGATGAACCGGTATCGGCGCTGGATGTGTCGGTGCAGGCGCGAATCCTGGCATTGCTGGCCGAACTCAAGGCGGAGTTGAACCTGGCTTGCCTGTTCATCTCTCACGACCTTGGGGTGGTGGAGCAGGTCAGTGACCACGTGTTGGTGATGCAAGGGGGAAGGGTGATGGAACAGGGCCCGGCAGCCCAGGTGCTTGGCCAGGCACGTCATGGCTATACCCGCGCTTTGCTCGATGCCGTGCCTCATCTTCCGGCGGCACGGCCAAGCTGGTTCCGGCGCATCGCCGTATAAGCAAAACACAAGGAGAATACTGTGCCATCCACCCGCCGCCTGCCCGATGGTTGGGACATCCGTCACCTGCCAGACACCCCGCTGGCCTTCCTTCGCGCTTTTATCCTGCGTCACCCATTGGCCTACGCCGGTATGCTCGCCTTGCAGACCCTCGCCATGTTCTGCGCTGTGCTGGTCCCTTGGCAACTCGGCCAGATCACCCGTCTGGTCAGCCAGGGCGTGGACGCGAGCCATGTCGTCACGGTGTTGAGCTGGCCCTTGATGGGTTTTGCCTTGATGCTGATGCTTGAGATGGTCAGCACGCGGGCCGCCAGTGGCTTGCATATCTACACCGTGCCCCGTCAGCGGCGCGCTGTGACCCAGGCCTTGTTCGCCTACCTGCAACGCCATTCGCATCGCTACATCACCAGCGAGTTCGCTGGGGCATTGGCGCACCGTATCAGCGAGGTTTCGATCGGCACCACTCAGACGCTGGCGATTCTGATCTTCGATCTTATCCCGTTGCTTGCGACCCTTGCCCTGGCGGTTATCCTGCTGGCCACCGCAAACGCCTGGCTGGCGGCGTTCATGGGCCTGTGGGCGGTCGGCTTTCTCATGTTGTGCTGGTTCTTGGCCAGGCGTAGCCACCCGCTGGCCCGCGACTTTGCCGCAGCGCGTAGCGTCAGCACCGGCAAGGTGGTGGACGCGGTAAGCAACCTCACCAATATCCGTCTGTTCGCCCGTCACCCCTATGAGCATGGCTACCTGGGCAAGTTTCTCGACCGCGAGGTAATAGCGGCAGACCGCTCGCTCGGCTATATGGAGAAGATCCGCTGGCTGCAGAACACCTGTGGCGTGCTGCTTAAGCTGGGTATCTTGCTGTTGGCGCTGTGGTTGTGGCAACGCGGCAGCATCGACATCGCCACCTTCGTCACCGCTACCAGCCTGTCGCTGATGATCATCACCGATGTGGCCGGGCTGTCGCGGCGCTTGCTGGAGTTCTTCGAGGCCATGGGCAATATCGCCAATGGCGTGCGCACCCTGGTGCGGCCACACGAAGTGCGCGACACGGCTGACGCAGCGTTGCTGAAGGTCGAGCGGGGCGAAGTGCACTTTGCGGATGTGACCTTTGGCTACCACCCAGGACGGCCGATCTTTCAGAATCTGAACCTGCATATTCCGGCGGGGCAGCGGGTAGGCCTGGTCGGTGCGTCCGGCTCGGGTAAATCGACCTTGCTCGGGCTGTTGCTACGGTTGTACGACGTGGATCAGGGGCAGGTGCTGATCGACGGGCAGGACGTGCGCACGGTGACCCAGCATTCGCTGCACCAGCAGGTCGGGCTGATTCCGCAGGAGCCGGGGCTGTTCCACCGCAGCATTCGCGAGAACATCCACTACGGTTGCCTGGAGGCTGGTGACGATGCGTTGGCGGCGGCGATCGAACGCGCCGGTGCCCGGGATTTCATCGAGGCCATGGAGCAAGGCTTCGAGTCGCTGGTGGGCGAGCGCGGTGTGAAGCTATCCGGCGGGCAGCGTCAGCGTATCGCCATCGCCCGGGTGCTGTTGAAGAACGCGCCGATCCTGGTAATGGACGAGGCGACCTCAAGCCTCGACTCGATCACCGAGCGATATATCCAGGATAAGCTCGACGAGATCATGGACGACAAGACGGTGATCGTGGTGGCACACCGGCTGTCGACCGTGGCGCACCTTGACCGGATCGTGGTGTTCGAGGATGGACGCATTGTCGAGGATGGCAGCCATGCGCAGTTGCTGGCGCGACGGGGGTATTACCATCGGCTGTGGAGTCGGCAAGGGGAGGCGGCCTGAGACTCGCAGCAAGATCCTGAGTCGGGCCTATCGCCGGGCTTGCCGGCGTAGGCCCGAACCGCACTGTTGCCATTCGAACACCCCTTGCACACTTTGCCCTCGCAACAGCACCACATCCTCGCCAAACCCCAGCAAAATCAACCCCTTGAACCCGGCACAACTCCTGCAACAGGCCTATCAAAGTCCAGTCCCCGCAGGAGCGTCCTTGAACACACTCATCTTCCCCCTGATCCCGCTCTGCACCGTACTGGCCTTGCTCGGCTGCGAGCAAGCCAAGCAGCGCACGGCGCAAAGCACCCAGCCGCAGCAGGGTGGCACCCTGGTCTATGCCTCCGACCGTGAGCCTACCTGTCTCGACCCACATGTGGCCGGCGATATGCCGCAGGTGTTCGTTGCCCAGCAGTACCTCGATTCACTGGTGTCGATGGACAGCAAAGGCCAGATAGGTCCTTGGCTTGCGACAAGCTGGGAGGTCTCGCCAGACGGCCTGCGCTACACCTTCCATCTGCGTCGCGACGTGCAATTCACCGATGGCACGCCGTTCAATGCTGAAGCGGTCAAGGCCAACCTCGACCACATGGCCAACCCCAAGACCCAGTCCAGTACCGCCGGTGGCTACATCCGCCAGTACCGCGACACCAAGGTGCTCGACGCCTACACCGCCGAAGTCACTCTGGCGACACCCTACGCGGCCTTCCTTGAAGTGTTGGCCCAGGGCTTTCTTGGCATCCAGTCGCCCACCGCACTGCAACGCAGCCGTGACGAGAACTGCGCGAGCCCGGTCGGCAGCGGACCGTTCAAGGTGGTGCGCTGGGACCGGCAGAACCAGGTGGAACTGGTGCGCAACCCGGTCTACAACTGGGCGCCACCGACCGCGCAGCACCAAGGCCCTGCTTACCTGGAGCGCATTGTCTGGAAGTTCATCCAGGAACCGTCGGTGCGTTTCGCCTCGCTGCAGGCCGGTGAGGTCGATGTGATCGAAGCGCTGCCGCCGGAGTCGCACGAAGCAGCACGACGCAACCCGGACGTGGAGCTGATCATCGCCCAGCGCCCGGGCAACCCCACCAACGGCACTTTCAACCTGCGCCGCGCACCGTTCGACGACATCCGGGTACGCGAGGCCTTCGTTCGCAGCGCCGATGTCGAGGGCGCACTGAAGAGTGTGTACTTCGGCGAGTTTCCCCGCGCCGGTGGCCCGCTGAGCATTGCCACGCCGTTCTACAGCGGTGACTTCGAGCACAGCCAGGACTACGACCCGGCCCGCGCTGGAAAACTGCTCGACGAAGCCGGCTGGACCGGCCGTGACGACGAGGGCTACCGCACCAGGAACGGTCAGCGCCTGCGCGCCGTCGTGCTGATCGGCGCACGCACGCCGCCGTCGGAACTGACCCTGTGGGAACAGGTACAGGCCACTACCCGCCAGGCTGGCCTGGAACTGGTGCTGGACCAGATGAGCGATGCCCAGGTCACCGCCCGCCAGGCCGCCTGGGACTATGACATCCGCATTGGCTACTGGAACACCAACACCCCTGACGTGCTGCGCATCATCTTCACCAGCGCGTTCGTGCAGCCAGCCGGGGTTGGCGGCTATCACCAGAACTCCTCCGGTTACGCCGACCCGGGCTACGACGCGCTGCTCGACAGTGCCCTGGCCACCCAGGATGTGGACCTGCGGCGCCAGCGCTACTTCCAGGCGCAGCAACAGGCCGCCGCGCAATACCTGCAACTCACCACATACCCGCAAAGCACGCGCCTGGGTATCTACAAGACCGCCCATGGCGTGCGACTGGAACCTTCGCTGGCGGTGACCTACCTCTATGATGCATGGGTGAACAAATGAGTACGACGACGCTCGCTTTGACCAACCTGCGCCGCGAACGTCTGGCCGCCCTGGGCCGGCGCGCCGCCATCCGTCTGGGCGGTGGCGTGCTGGTGCTGTGGGCGGTGGCGACCCTGACCTTCTTCGCATTACGGCTAATGCCGGGTGACCCGGTGCTGGCGATTCTCGGCGGCCCCAGCGGCAACCCGACACCGGAAGCGATTGAAGCCGCGCGCGTGGAGTACGGCCTCGACAAACCGTTGGCGGTGCAGTACGTGTTCTACCTCGGGCGCCTGTTGCAAGGCGACTTGGGGGTGTCCTACTCGCAGCACCTGCCGGTCACTCGCGTGCTGGCCGAGCAGGGCGGGGCGACGCTGGAACTGACCCTCGCCGCCCTGCTGCTGGCCTGGCTGCTGGTGCTGCTGTTGACGGTGATCACAGCGGGGCGCGGAAGGCTGGTAGGCGGCATCGCCTCGCTGGCGGAAACCCTCAGTGCAGCGCTGCCGCACTTCTGGCTCGGCGTGGTGCTGCTGGCGGTGTTCGCTTTCGGCCTGCGCTGGTTCCCGCCGGCAGGTAGCGACAGCGTCGCCAGCCTGATACTTCCGGCGTTGTCCCTGGCGATTCCGTTGGCCGGCTTCATCGCTCAGGTCACCCGAGAATCGCTGGAATTGACCCTCGATCAACCCTTCATTCTCACCGCCCGCACACGTGGTCTCAGCGACCTGGCCGTGCGCTTCCGGCACGCCTTGCGCCATGCCTTGTTGCCAGGTGTGTCGCTGTCGGGCTGGGCTATCGGCGCGCTGATCAGTGGCGCGGTGGTGTGCGAGGTGATCTTTTCCCGCAAGGGGGTGGGCCGCCAACTGTACCAGGCGGTGCAGGCCCAGGATTTGCCGCTGGTGATCGGCATCAGCCTGGTAGTGGCGGCCGGCTATGTGCTGGCGAACATTCTGGTCGACCTGCTGTACCAGTGGATCGACCCTCGGCAGCAGGAGGCTGCAGCATGACAGACCTGACCCATGATCAAGCGCTCACGCCGTTGCGTCGGCAGCGCCAGCTGGAACTGCCGCCACTGGGCGCAAGCCTGGCGATCCTGTTCCTGTTCGCATTGCTTTTGGCCGCGTTGGCACCGGGCCTGTTCACCCGCATCGACCCGTTGGCCATCGTACCGCGTGAGGCTTTTCAGCCGCCAAGCTGGGTGCACTGGCTGGGCACCGACCAATCGGGCCGCGACATCTTTGCGCGGATCATCCACGGCGCCCGTCAGAGCCTGCTGATCGGCCTTGCGGCTACGGCCATTTCCATGGTTATCGCCATCGCCCTCGGCCTGCTCGGTGGGCTTGGCGGCGCACGCGTGGACCGTGTGGTCGGTTGGCTGCTGGAGGTGCTGTTCGCCTTCCCCAGCCTGGTGCTGGCGCTGCTGTTCGTGGCGGTATTCGGCAGCGGCGTCGGCCCGTTGATCGTCGCCACCGGGCTGGGCGGTGCGCCGGGGTACGCGCGCATGGTCCGTGGCCAGGTGCTGGCGGTACGCAACGCCGGTTACATCGAAGCGGCGCGGGCGCTGGGGCACCCGACATCGCGCATTGTGCTGCGGCAACTGTTGCCCAACGCCATGCGGCCATTGGTGGTGACGCTGACCATGGGCGTTGGCCAGGCCATCGTCTGGGCCTCGGCGCTGAGCTTCCTCGGCCTGGGGGCCCGGCCGCCGGCGCCGGAGTGGGGGACCATGTTGTCCATGGGCCGTGACTTCATCGCCAATGCCTGGTGGCTCACCTTCTTCCCCGGTCTGTTCATCGTCCTCACCACCCTGGCGACGACCGTGACTGGCCGCTATATCCAACAACGCCTGGAGGGTCGCCTGCCATGAGCGACAAGACCTTGATCGTCGAAGGACTGAACGTGGCCTTTGATGGCGCCAGCGTGGTCCGTGACTTGTCCTTCACAGTGTTGCCGGGCCGTTGCGTGGCCTTGGTCGGGGAGTCTGGCTCGGGCAAGAGCGTCAGTGCCCGCTGCCTGGTCGGCCTGGCCGGAGGGCGAGCGCAGGTGAGTGCCCGTCGCTTGAGTTTCGCTGACCACGACCTGCTCGACCTCAGCGAACGCCAGTGGCGCGCGGTGCGCGGCAAGGACATCGGCTTCGTGTTGCAGGATGCGCTGGTGTCGCTTGACCCGCTGCGGCCGGTAGGCAAGGAAATTCTCGAAGTGCTGCAGACCCACCAGTATGGTGACCGTCACACCCGTAACAGGCGTGTGCATGAGTTGCTAGAGCGAGTAGGTGTGCCGGATGTCGAGTTGCGCGCTCGTCAGCGTCCTGGGCAGTTGTCCGGTGGCCTGCGCCAGCGTGCACTGATCGCCAGTGCTCTGGCCCTCGACCCCGCGCTGGTGATTGCCGACGAGCCGACCACCGCGCTGGACGCCACCGTGCAGGCGCAGATCCTTGAAGTGTTCCAGCAGATCAAGGCCCGTGGCGCCTCGCTGCTGATCATCAGCCACGACCTGGCGGTGGTCGCGCAATTGGCCGATGAGGTGGTGGTGCTACGCCATGGCGAAGTGGTGGAGCAGGGGCCGATGCAGCAGGTGCTGCGTCAGCCGCGTCACCCGTACACCCAGGCCTTGTTGGCGGCAGTGCCGGCCGAGCACCCGCGTGGCAGCCGGCTGTCACCCGAGCGGGTTGGCGTGTGCCGTGAACCGCAGGCACGCTTGCACAGCGACGTGCTGCTCGAAGGCCGTGGCCTGGGCAAGCGCTACCTCGGCCCGGACGGGCTGGCGCGGCAGGTGGTGCAGGGCGTCGACTTCACCCTGCGGGCCGGGCGCACCCTGGGCATTGTCGGCGAGTCCGGCTCGGGCAAGACCACCGTGGCTCGCATCGTCCTCGGCCTGCTGCAGCCCGACGAGGGCGAAGTCCTCTATCGCGGGCAGCCCTGGAACGGCCCGGCCAACGCCGTGAGCGAGGCGCTGCGCAGGCCGTTGCGCCGCGAGGTCAGCGTGATCTACCAGGACCCGCTGGGCTCGTTCGACCCGCGCTGGAGCGTAGCGCAGATCCTTGATGACGCCCTGCAGGTCGCCGGCATCGAGGCACCCGCCAGGCCTGCACGCATCGCTGTGCTACTCAACCAGGTGCGTCTGCCGGCAGCGCTTGCCCAGCGCCGACCGTTGCAACTGTCGGGTGGCCAGCGCCAGCGGGTGGCAATCGCCCGTGCGATTGCCAGCGAACCCAAGGTGATCATCTGCGACGAGCCAGTCTCGGCCCTGGACGTGTCGGTACAGGCTCAGGTGCTCGATCTCCTGGCCGACCTGCAGGACGAATTGGGCCTGGCGTACCTGTTCATCTCCCACGATTTGGGGGTGATCCGCCATGTCAGCGACGACGTGCTGGTGATGCGTCACGGCCAGGTGGTGGAGCAGGCACCGGTCGAGCAGTTGTTCGAGAGCCCTGCCCACGAATACACCCAACGGTTGCTTGGCGCGGTACCGCGCCTGCCCGGCAGCGGTGCCGAACTGGTGGTGCCCCCGCTGGATCTGGAACACGAAGCCTTCGACCTGTTCGATGAAGCGCGACTGTGGAAGATTGCCATTTGAAGCCTGGCGCTCCCACACAAGCCGCTACCTCTGTACGAATCCTGAATTTAAAGGAGTGAACCATGACCTCTTTTCAACGTTTTCCTACCCAGCCTCCGGCCGTCAGCGTTGCAGCGCTTAAGGCCCGCATCACGGCCTTGTTGCCTGCGATCGGCGAAGGGGCCGGGCAGCGCGAGCGCGAACGTCAGTTGCCCTATGAGGCCATTGCCCAGCTTGCGGCCGCCGGGATTTACACTGTGCGTATCCCTGGCCAGTACGGCGGCCCCGGCGGCAATGTCAGCGATGTGATCGAGTTGCTGCTGCAGATTGCTTCTGCCGACTCTAACGTGGCCCAGGCCCTGCGCCCAGGTTTTGCCTTTGTCGAAGGCCTGCTGGCCGCGCAGGCCGAAGGTGCCGAGCAGGAGCGCGAGCGCTGGTTCGCGCGTTATCTCGAGGGTGCGGTGATCGGCAATGCCGGCTGGGAACTGGGCGGTGCCAATGGTTCCATCGCCGCGCGCCTGGTGCGCGAGGGCGAGCATTTCCGCGCCAATGGCAGCAAGTTCTACAGCACGGGTGCGTTGTTCGCCGATTACGTCAGCGCCGTTGCCCTGGACGAGGACGAGCAGCCAGTGTCGTTCATCCTGCCTCGCGATCGCCAGGGCCTGGAGTTGGTCGACGACTTTGACGCCATGGGCCAGCGCCTGACCGCCAGCGGCACCACCCACTTGCGTAATGTGCGCGTCGAGGCCAGCGATATCCGCACGCGTACCGTGGAGGAGGGCAAGCGCACCATCGTCACGCCGTTCCTGCAACTGTTCCTTGCCACTGTGTCGGCCGGTATCGCCCGCAATGCGCTGGATGACGCGACCCGCTTCGCCCGCGAGCATGCGCGCCCTATCAAGCACAGCACGGCCAGCCGCTCGGTAGATGACCCCTATGTAGAGCTGTCTGTAGGTGATATCGCGGCCCGTGCCTATGCCGCTGAGGCCCTGGTCCTCAAGGCCGCTGCAACCATCGACAAGGCATGGGCCGCGCAACTGGATGAAGCCACCGTGGAGCAGGCCGCCATCGAAGTGGCGCAGACCCAGTACATGGTCGCCGAGCTGGCGCTCAAGGCCGCGGAAACGCTGTTCGACGTTGGTGGTGCCTCAACCACCGATCGCCAGCACAACTTCGACCGCCACTGGCGCAATGCCCGTACCGTGGCCAATCATAACCCGCGCCAGTGGAAGGCGGCGGTGGTCGGTGCCTGGCAGCTCAAGGGCACTCGTCCACCTGTCTCGGGGCTATTTTGACCGCCCAGCCGGCTTTGCTCGCCGGCCATGTGCAAAGCCCCAAGGTACCGGTGATCATCGGTGCCGCATTGTTCATGGAGCTGCTCGACAGCACAGCGGTGATGACCGCCCTGCCGCGGATGGCCGCCGATTTCGGCGAGCCGGGGCTGCGCATGAATTTGGTGGTGTCGCTGTACATGCTTGCCCTGGCCTTGTGCGTGCCGGTCAGCGGTTGGGCCGCCGAGCGCTTTCGCCCGCGTCAGGTCATGTTGTCGGCGATGGGTTTGTTCACCTGTGCCTCGCTGGCCTGTGCCCTGGCCGATACGCTCTGGCAACTATGCCTGGGGCGTATGCTGCAGGGGGCAGCCGGGGCATTGATGACACCGGTGGGACAGGTGATCATCCTGCGTTGGTCGAGCCGCGAGCAGCTGTTGCAGGCCATGTCCTGGTTGGCCCTGCCGGCACTGGTGGGGCCGCTGGTCGGTCCGTTGCTTGGCGGTTTGCTGGTGACGGTGTTGTCCTGGCACTGGATCTTCCTGATCAACCTGCCAATCTGCCTGCTCGGTTGCTGGCTGATCCTGCGCCATGTGCCGGACTACCCGGCACGGTCGGTGCCACCGCTGGACATGCGTGGCCTGCTGCTCAGCGGCGGGGCCCTGGCCATGCTAGTGTTCGGCCTGGAATCGCTGGGGCTAGGGCAGTTGCCGCAAGCCTGGGCGATGGCGTTGGTGGCCGCTGGAGTAGCCTGTGCGTTGGGGTATCTGCTGCACGCCCGGCGACATCCCAATCCATTGGTGGACTTGTCGCTGCTGCGCTTGCGCAGCTTTGGTGTGGCCCAGGCGGGTGGCGGGCTGTTCCGCTTGGGTTCGGCAGCCCAGCCGTTCTTGATTGTGCTGCTGCTGCAGAACTGCTTGGGCTTGAGCCCCTTGGCGGCGGGTTGGCTGGTGGTCAGTGGTGGCGTCGGTGCGCTGCTGATGAAGCTGCTGGCCGTGCCATTGGTTCGGCGCTACGGCTATCGACGGGTACTCAGTTGCAATGCCGTGCTCAGCGGTGTGGGGATCGCCCTGTGCGCCGGCTTCGATCATGATATTGCTGTCTGGCTGATGGCAGCGGCGTTGTTCGCCGCAGGTCTGGTGCGTTCACTGCAGTTCTCGACGCTGGGCGCTGCCAGTTATCAGGACGTGCCCGGTGAGCGTTCGGCGGCGGCCAGTTCGTTGTCGGCGATGTCCGTGCAGTTGACCATGGCCATGTCGGTGAGCCTGGCAGGGGGGCTGTTAGGGGGCCTGGCCGGGTTGGACGGGCGTAGCGAAACCTCGGTGGCCGATATCGCCACGGTGATGTTGCTGTGTGCTGTTATGTGCGGGACTTCTGGTTTGGTGTTCCGGCGTTTGGCTGGCTAGCGGCCGTGGTCTCGGTGACCCCGGGCTCCACCCGTCCCGCGCATGTTGATCAGGCCCAAAAACCAAACAGCACCAACGCCGCCACACCCAGCCCGACCGCAACCGAACAGCCGCCCAACGACAGCGCCGCGCGACCTTGCCGGTACCAGCCGTCGTGGCCCAGTTGCCGTGCCGGTGCCAACAGGCTGCGCCAGCGCAGTTCCGTTTCGTGAAACGCCTGCAAGTTCGCCGGGTCCGCATCCAGCCAGCGGCGGAAATCGATGCGTTCGCACGCGGTCACCTGAGGGCTTTGCAGGCGCACATACCATTGCCCGGCGACACTCGCCAGTACGTCCCGGCGCGAGCGGCCTGCCAGCAGTGCCTGGTCCATATGCCGCTCGATACTCGCCAGGGGCAGGTCGAGGCGGGCAGCGATGCTGGCGAAGTCCAGCTGGTCGAGGCGGTTGAGCAGGAACACTTGCTGCACGCGCCGAGGTAGCCGCTTCAGCGCGTGCAACAGGGCATCTTCGGCATCGTGCTCGGCAACGGGGGTTGGGTGGTCAAGGGGCAGCAGCAGGCGGGTCATGGACAGCTCCTTGCTCAAAAGGGGGAGGGGTGGGGGCATCTTCCTTGATGCGAGACCAGCGTAAGCGAAACGAGATTGATTCTCAAGTGCTGATTCCGCAAAGTTTTGTAATGAGCGTTCACGCCCTGAAACACCTTTGCTATCATGCGCGCCATCACGATCTTCATTAGCCTGAAGAGCCAAAAAAAAGACCCGGCAAAAAGCCGGGTCAAAAACCGTGATTAGCCTGATGAGGAGATAATCTGAGAGCGACCTAAGCTCCAGGTTATCCAGCGGATCTCGCGATCAGCTGAGTGCAATAATAATCGTTATCATTTGCCAGTCAAATGAATTTTCGCTAATCCGGTAAAAAAGTTTTACCGATGCGCTTCCTTGTCCCGGCAATCGGGGCTTTCGCTGCTACCCGGCTATCACGTTCTCTCTCTCTTTTTTGCCTACAAACCCGTTTCCACGGTGCGTTTGTGCTCCAGCAGTGCGCGAGCCATGTCCATCATATGCATCAGGGCGAAGGTCAGTTCGCGCTGGCTGCCGTGCTGGTGGGTGGCGGTTTCCTGCGCGGTAGCGGCGGCGCAGCGCAGCAGGGCGATGGCGTGCTCCTGGGCCTGGTCGCTGGTTACACCTTCATGCAGGGTCCAGATCCTGTTGTCCAGGGTAGGCCGTGGCGGGTTGGGGTTAAGGTAGTAGTCGAGGGCGCGGCGGGCTGCTTCGCTGTCGAGATCTGTTTCGTCGTTTTTCGATGGTTTCATCCTGATACCTGCTAAAGCCAGTAGGGAAAGGGTTCAGGTCGATACTAATACCTGAAGTATTTTTATGCTTTTCGATAAATAATACTAAATGTTTATTGAGCGGCTGAGGGTAGTCCGTATCGTGCCAGCGATGAATATGGATAAATGGATTGCCCTCGTCCGCGACCGGATGGAGGAGCTAGGGCTCACTCAAGAGCAGCTTGCCGAGCGCGTTGGCGTGTCTCAAGGCAGCGTGGGGCATTGGGTGAACAAGCGGCGTCAGCCAAAGATCGAGTCGATGAACCGTACGTTCGTCGAGATTGGCATGCCTCATTACCACGTCAGCCTGCAGTTGCGCATTCAGGGCCAGGTTGGCGAGGAGCGCGGCATTTACGAGGTTGATGACGATGATGATGAGTTGGACCTCATGCAATACATCGTATGTTTCCGCTACCCGGTGCTGGGTTGGAGTGAGTTAGGTGCTGAAGCGTCTGAAGAGCCTGGGCTGTTCGAACAGACTGATTATTTGGCTCAGGGCAAGGCGTTCTGGCTGACTGTGGAAAATGATGCGATGAGCGCCGTCAGTGGCCGCAGTGTGCCGCAGGGCATGCGAATGCTGGTGGATCCTGGGGTGGAAGCTGAACCTGGGCGTCTGGTCATCGCGCGTCAGCCGGGTAAGCCGGCGATTTTTCGTGAGCTGGCCGAGGAAGGTGGGCAGCGGTATCTCAAGGCATTGAACAGTAACTTCCCGGCGTTGCTGTGCGAAGAGGGCTGCGAGTTCCTGGGGGTGGTCGTGCGGGTGCATGGGACCTTTTAGATTGCCGGGGCTGCTACGCAGCCCAATCGCGACGCAAGGCCGCTCCCACAGAGACTGCGTAAGTTACGAGACCCGTACCGTCTGCTTATGGAAAGTTGGAATTCATTTCTTAGGCGCTACAAGCGAGAACACAACCTCAGCCAGCTCAAGCTGGCTGAGCGCCTGGGCATGACTCAGGGCGGCGTGGGGCATTGGTTGCGTGGCACGCGGCGGCCGACTCTGGAGACTATCAACGAAAAGCTCGAAAAGCTTGGGCTGGTGTTTCTGGAAGCACAAGTCATGGTGGTGGAGCGCGATATCGGGCCTGAAGTGCCTGGACGCTATGCGAGCTTTCGCTTCCCGGTGCTGAGCTGGTCTGACTTGCAGGGGCCTTTGCCTGAAACGAGCAAGACGCTCGAACAGACGGACTACATGCCCGCAGGTAATGCGTTCTGGCTGGTGGTGGAAAATGACTCGATGAATGCAACCAGCGGCAAGAGCGTGCCTGAAGGGATGCGTGTGCTGGTGGATACCGGCCTGCAGGCAGAGCCTGGTCGGCTGGTGATTGCGCGTCAGCCAGGGCGGCCTGCAGTGTTGCGGCAGTTGGTCGAGGAGGGCGGAGACAAGATGCTCAAACCGCTGAATACGCGTTATCCGACGGTTCTGTGTGAAGAGGGCTGCGAGTTCCTGGGGGTGGTCGTGCGGGTGCATGGGACCTTTTAGATTGCCGGGGCTGCTACGCAGCCCAATCGCGACGCAAGGCCGCTCCCACAGGTACCGTGCATGCCTTTAGGTTGGCGCGGTATTTGGGAGCAACTGTCTTGTATTGCCTGGGCGGGCCTCATCGCCGGCAAGCCAGCTCCCACAGGTACTGCACAGGGCTTTAGGCCTATGCGGTCGAGGTGGGAGCGGCCTTGTGTCGCGAAAGGGCCGCAAAGCGGCCCCAATGGCTTCACTCCACTAGTTCGACCAGTACCGTCCCTTCGCTGACCATATCCCCTTCCTGGCAGAACAATGCCTTCACCGTCCCACCATGCGGCGCACGAATGCTGTGCTCCATCTTCATGGCCTCCAGCACCACCAGCGCCGTACCGGTTTCCACCACCTGCCCCGGCTCGACCAGCACCCGCACGATGCTGCCGTTCATGGGCGCACCCAAGCCACCCTGGTGACTGTGGCTGGCCTCGGCCTCGGCGATCGGGTCGAAGGCTTCGATGGCATGCATCTCGCCATCCCAGTGCAGGTACAGCGTGTCACCACGGCGAATCGCCAGATGCTGGCGACGCACGCCATCCTGGTCATGCAGCAACTGCTCGCCCACCAGCTGCCAGGTAGAGGCAGCGCTGCGTTCCAGAGCGACCGCCTGGTCCTGGCCAGCACTCACCAGGTGCAGGCTGCTGCGTGCCGGCAGCCCCAGGCGCAGGCCGTTGCGCTCGCCCCACGGCGAACTGCAGTCGTCATCGCGTCGATGCCCGGCCTGACCCTGCAGCCAAGCCTCGGCCGCCGCTTCCCAGAAGCCTGCCGGCAGCGCTTGCGGCGCAGGCAGCAAAACCTCCTGGTGACGTGGAATGAAACCGGTATCCAACTCCGCCGCAGCGAACGCCGGGTGCGCCAGAATGCGCCGCAGGAACGCGATATTGGTCTTCAGCCCGCCAATGGCGAACTCGTCGAGCATGGCCAGCAAGCGCAGGCGTGCCTGCTCGCGGTCTTCGCCCCAGGCAATCAGCTTGCCCAGCATCGGGTCGTAGAACGGCGACACCACGTCGCCTTCGCTGACCCCGCTGTCCACCCGCCGGCCTTCACCCGCGGCCGACTCACGGTACAGCGCCAGCTTGCCGGTGGCAGGCAGAAATTCGTTGGCCGGGTCCTCGGCATACAGGCGTACTTCGATGGCATGGCCGATCAGCGGCACCTGGTCCTGAGTGATCGGCAGGGCCTCGCCGCAGGCTACGCGAATCTGCCAGGCCACCAGGTCGAGGCCAGTGATGGCCTCGGTGACCGGGTGCTCCACCTGCAGGCGGGTGTTCATCTCCATGAAGAAGAACTCGCCTCGGGCGTCGAGCAAGAATTCCACGGTGCCGGCGCCCACATAGCCGATGGCCTGGGCCGCGCGTACCGCCGCCTCGCCCATGGCCCGGCGCAGTTCTGGCGACAGGCCAGGGGCGGGGGCTTCCTCGACCACTTTCTGGTGGCGGCGCTGGATCGAGCAGTCGCGCTCGTTGAGGTACAGGCAGTTGCCGTGCTGGTCGGCGAACACCTGGATCTCTACGTGACGCGGCTTGAGCACGTACTTTTCCACCAGCATGCGCGCATCGCCGAACGACGATTGCGCTTCACGCTGGGCCGAGGCCAGGGCGTCGGCCAGCTGGCTTTCGTCCTCGACCACTTTCATGCCCTTGCCGCCACCACCGGCGCTGGCCTTGAGCAGCACCGGGTAGCCGATACGCTCGGCGGCGGCGCGGAAGGTGTCCAGGTCCTGGGCTTCGCCGTGGTAGCCCGGCACCAGCGGCACGCCAGCGGCCTCCATCAGCGCCTTGGCCGCTGACTTGCTGCCCATGGCGTCGATGGCGCTGGCCGGTGGGCCGAGGAAGATCAGCCCGGCCTGTTCGATGGCACGGGCAAAGCCGGCGTTCTCGGACAGGAAGCCATAGCCCGGGTGGATGGCCTGGGCGCCGCTGGCCTTGGCGGCGGCCAGCAGCTTGTCGACCAGCAGGTAGCTTTCGGCGGCCTTGGTGCCGCCCAGGTCAACGCGGATATCCGCTTCGCGGCTGTGCCGGGCGTCACGGTCGGTGGCGCTGTGCACGGCGACGGTGGTCAGGCCCATGGCCTTGGCGGTGCGCATCACCCGGCAGGCGATTTCGCCGCGGTTGGCGACCAGCAGGGTGGTCAAAACGGGGCGGCTCATGGGCGCGGCTCCTTCTTGTCGTCGGTTTGCCAGGCGGGGCGGCGTTTTTCCAGGAAGGCGCGCAGGCCCTCCTGGCCTTCGGCGCTGACGCGGATGCGGGCGATGCTGTTCTCGCAGTAACGGCGCAGGGCTGGGCTGAGTTCGCCATCGTCCACTTCGCGCAGCAGGTCCTTGGTCGCGCGCAGCGCTTGCGGGCTGTTCTGCAGCAGGTTGTTCACCCAGGCTTCGACCTGGGTGTCCAGTTCACTGGCTGGGTACACCTCGGCCAGCAGGCCCAGCTCGCGGGCCCGCACGCCGCTGAAGCGCTCGGCGGTCAGGGCGTAGCGGCGCGCAGCGCGTTCGCCGATGGCCTTGACCACGAACGGGCTGATCACCGCCGGGGCCAGGCCGATGCGCACTTCCGACAGGCACAGCTGGGCGTCTTCGGCGCCAATGGCCATGTCACAGCAGCTGATCAGGCCCAGGGCGCCGCCAAACGCTGCGCCTTGCACCACGGCCAGGGTTGGCGCTTTCAGGCGGTGCAGGGCGTACATCAGCTCGCCCAGTTCGTGGGCGTCGTCCAGGTTGGTGTTGAAGTCCAGCTGTGCCGATTGCTGCATCCAGGCCAGGTCGGCGCCGGCGCTGAAGTGCCGGCCACGGCCGCGCAGCAGCACGAAGCGCAGGCTGGCGTCTTCGGCCAGTTGGTCGATGGCCACGATCAGCTCGCGGATCATCTGCGCGTTGAAGGCGTTGTTCTTGTCCTCGCGGCTCAGCCACAGGGTGGCGAAGCCGCGCGGGTCGCGAATCACTTCGAGGGTGCTGAAATCGCTCATGGGTCACATCCGGAAAATGCCGAAGCGGCTCGGTTCGATCGGCGCGTTCAGCGCGGCAGACAACGCCAGGCCCAGCACGTCGCGGGTCTGGGCCGGGTCGATGACGCCGTCGTCCCACAGGCGGGCGCTGGAATAATAGGGGTGGCCCTGGTGTTCGTACTGGTCGAGGATCGGCTGCTTGAGCCTGGCCTCGTCCTCGGCGCTGAAGGGGTGGCCGCTGCGTTCGCTTTGCTCGCGCTTGACCTGGGCCAGCACCCCGGCGGCCTGTTCGGCACCCATCACGCCGATGCGCGCGTTGGGCCACATCCACAGGAAGCGCGGGTCGTAGGCACGGCCGCACATGCCGTAGTTGCCGGCACCGAAGCTGCCGCCGATGATCACCGTGAACTTCGGCACCTGGGCGCAGGCCACGGCGGTGACCAGCTTGGCGCCGTGCTTGGCGATGCCGCCTTCTTCGTACTTCTTGCCGACCATGAAACCGGTGATGTTCTGCAGGAACAGCAGCGGAATGCCACGTTGGCAGGCCAGCTCGATGAAGTGCGCGCCTTTTTGTGCGGCTTCGGCGAACAGGATGCCGTTGTTGGCCAGGATCGCCACCGGGTAGCCGTGCAGGTGGGCGAAGCCGCACACCAGGGTGGTGCCGAACAGCGCCTTGAACTCGTCGAACACCGAGCCGTCGACCAGGCGCGCGATCACCTCGCGCACGTCGAACGGCTGCTTGGCATCGGCCGGCACCACGCCGTACAGCTCGTCGGCGGCATACAGCGGTGCCACCGGTGCCAGGCGCTGCAGCTTGCCCAGCTTGTGCCAGTTGAGGTTGGCCACGCTGCGCCGGGCCAGGGCCAGGGCGTGCTCGTCGTTGTCGGCATAATGGTCGGCCACGCCGCTGGTGCGGCAATGCACGTCGGCACCGCCGAGGTCCTCGGCGCTGACCACTTCACCGGTGGCGGCTTTTACCAGCGGCGGCCCGGCGAGGAAGATGGTCGCCTGCTGGCGCACCATGATCGCTTCGTCGGCCATCGCCGGCACATAGGCGCCACCCGCCGTGCACGAGCCCATCACCACGGCGATCTGCGGGATACCCTGGGCGCTCATGTTGGCCTGGTTGAAGAAGATCCGCCCGAAGTGCTCGCGATCGGGGAACACTTCGTCCTGGCGTGGCAGGTTGGCGCCGCCGGAGTCCACCAGGTAGATGCACGGCAGGCGGTTCTGCAGGGCGATGGTCTGCGCGCGCAGGTGCTTCTTTACCGTCAGCGGGTAGTACGAGCCGCCTTTGACCGTGGCGTCGTTGGCCACGATCATGCATTCCACGCCTTCGACGCGGCCGATGCCGGCGATCACGCCAGCGGCGGGCACGTCTTCGCCGTATACCTCATGGGCCGCCAGCTGGCCGATCTCGAGGAATGGCGAGCCCGGGTCCAGCAGGCGATCGATACGCTCGCGCGGCAGCAACTTGCCGCGCGAGGTGTGCCGCTCTTGCGCCTTGGGCCCGCCGCCTTGGGCGACCTGGGCGAGCAGGCCACGCAGGGCCTGGACCTGTTCGAGCATGGCCGCGCTGTTGCCGGCGAACTCCGCCGAACGCGGGTTGATCTGGGTGTGCAAGGTAGCCATGTGCGCCCGTCCCTTGTGCTCAGCGGGTTTCGTTGAACAGTTCGCGGCCAATCAGCATCCGGCGGATTTCGCTGGTGCCGGCACCGATTTCGTACAGCTTGGCGTCGCGCAGCAGGCGGCCTGCCGGGAATTCATTGATATAGCCGTTGCCACCGAGAATCTGGATTGCCTCCAGGGCCATTTGCGTGGCGCGTTCGGCGGTGTACAGGATGACCCCGGCGGCGTCCTTGCGGGTGGTCTCGCCACGGTCGCAGGCCTGGGCCACGGCATACAGGTAGGCACGGCTGGCATTGAGTTGGGTGTACATGTCGGCGATCTTGCCCTGGATCAGCTGGAACTCGCCGATGCTCTGGCCGAACTGCTTGCGGTCATGGATGTAGGGCACCACCAGGTCCATGCAGCTTTGCATGATGCCGGTGGGGCCGCCGGACAGCACCACGCGCTCGTAGTCCAGGCCGCTCATCAGTACGCGCACGCCGCCGTTGAGCTGGCCGAGGATGTTTTCTTCCGGTACTTCGACGCCGTCGAAGAACAGCTCGCAGGTGTTGGAACCGCGCATGCCCAGCTTGTCGAACTTGTTGCTGCGGCTGAAGCCTTTCCAGTCACGCTCGACGATGAACGCGGTGATGCCGTGCGCGCCCTTGTCCAGGTCGGTCTTGGCGTAGATCACGTAGGTGTTGGCATCGGGGCCGTTGGTGATCCAGGTCTTGCTGCCGTTGAGCACGTAGTGGTCGCCGCGTTTTTCCGCGCGCAGTTTCATCGACACCACGTCGGAGCCGGCGTTGGGCTCGCTCATGGCCAGCGCGCCGATGTGCTCGCCGCTGATCAGCTTGGGCAGGTACTTGAGTTTCTGCTCATGGCTGCCGTTGCGGTTGATCTGGTTGACGCAGAGGTTGGAGTGGGCGCCGTAGGAGAGGGCCACCGAGGCCGAGCCACGGCTGATTTCTTCCATCGACACCACATGGGCCAGGTAGCCCAGGCCGGCGCCACCGTACTCTTCCGGCACGGTGATGCCCAGCAGGCCCATGTCGCCGAACTTGCGCCACATGTCGGCGGGGAACAGGTTGTCGTGGTCGATTTGTGCGGCGCGCGGGGCCAGTTCGGCGGCGACGAAGGTGCGCACCTGGTCGCGGAGCATGTCGATGGTTTCGCCCAGGGCGAAGTTCAGGGTTGGGTAATGCATGCTGGGGCACCTTGTTGTTCTTGAAATATGGGAAACACCCTAACTCAAGGATCTGTCGCCGAACCCTGTGGGAGCGGGCGTGCCCGCGAATGCGTCCGCAGGACCACCGTCATTGCCTGAGTGATCGCATTCGCGGGCACGCCCGCTCCCACAAGGTTCGGCTTCAAGCCTGAGGGCCGGTGTCGTTCATCACCTTTACGTTAACGTAAACCTGCATGCGATGACTGTCAATCGACTCATCACCTTTACGTAAACGTAAATCTGCGCCAGAGTATTCCCCGCTTGCTTCAGTCGTGCCCAGAACAACCACAAGAAGGGACACCCATGAGTCAACCGAGCTATACCCGCGGTCGCCAGGACCGACCCTTGCTGACCCAGACCATCGGCCAGGCGTTCGATGCCACCGTAGCCCGTTGTGCCGATGGCGAGGCCTTGGTATCGCGCCACCAGGGCTTGCGCTACAGCTGGCGGCAACTGGCCGAGCAGGTCGAAGTACACGCCCGTGCACTGATGGCCCTGGGGGTGAACACCGGCGATCGTGTCGGTATCTGGTCACCCAACTGCGCCCAGTGGTGCATCTTGCAGCTGGCCAGTGCCAAGGTCGGCGCCATCCTGGTCAATATCAACCCGGCCTACCGCGTGGGCGAGCTGGAATATGTATTGCGTCAGTCTGGTTGCCGCTGGCTGGTGTGTGCCGATGCCTTCAAGTCATCCGATTACCACGCCATGGTCCAGGAGCTGGTGCCAGACCTGGCCAGCGCCACCTTGGGTGAACTGAGCAGTGAATGCCTGCCCGACCTGCGCGGTGTGATCAGCCTGTCCGCCAACCCCCCGGCCGGCTTCCTGCCCTGGCAAGCGTTGTCCGAGCGGGCAGGGCAGACCCCCTCCGCGGCATACACAGCCCGCCAACAAAGCCTGCAATTCGACCAGCCGGTGAACATCCAGTACACCTCCGGCACCACCGGCGCGCCGAAGGGCGCCACGCTCAGCCACTACAACATCCTCAACAACGGTTTCATGGTCGGTGAAAGCCTGGGCCTGAGCGAACGCGACCGCATGGTGATCCCGGTGCCGCTGTACCACTGCTTCGGCATGGTCATGGCCAACCTCGGCTGCATCACCCACGGCAGCACCATGATCTACCCCAGCGATGCCTTCGACGCCGAGCTCACCCTGCGCGCCGTGGCCGAAGAGCGCGCCAGCATCCTTTATGGTGTGCCGACCATGTTCATTGCCATGCTCGACCACCCGTCGCGTGCGCACATGGACCTGTCGACCCTGCGCAGCGGCATCATGGCCGGTGCCACCTGCCCGATCGAAGTGATGCGCCGGGTCATCGACCAGATGCACATGGCCGAAGTGCAGATCGCCTACGGCATGACCGAAACCAGCCCGGTGTCACTGCAAACCGGCCCGGACGACGACCTGGAACTGCGCGTGACCACGGTCGGCCGCACCCAACCGCAACTGGAGAACAAGCTGGTGGATGCCGACGGTTGTATCGTTCCCCGTGGCGAAATTGGCGAGCTGTGCACCCGTGGCTACAGCGTGATGCTCGGCTACTGGGACAACCCCCAGGCCACGACAGACGCCATCGACCCGGCAGGGTGGATGCATTCGGGTGACCTGGCGGTGATGGACGAACAAGGCTATGTGCGTATTGTCGGGCGCAACAAGGACATGATCATTCGTGGTGGCGAGAATATTTACCCGCGTGAGCTGGAGGAGTTCTTCTACACCCACCCGGCCGTGGCCGATGCGCAGGTGATCGGCATCCCGTGTAGCCGCTATGGTGAAGAAATCGTCGCCTGGATCAAGCTGCACCCGGGGCATAGCGCCACGGTCGAGGAGCTGCAGGGCTGGTGCAAGGCGCGCATCGCCCACTTCAAGGTGCCGCGGCATATCCGCTTTGTCGACGAGTTCCCGATGACGGTGACCGGAAAGGTGCAGAAGTTCCGCATGCGTGAGATCAGCGTGGCGGAGATTGCGGCTGTAGCTGTGGGTTGATGGGTTTGCTCAGCTGGCCCTTTCGCGGGTAAACCCGCTCCCACCTCGACCGCATAGGCCTCAAGCCCTGTGCAGTACCTGTGGGAGCCGGCTTGCCGGCGATGAGGCCGGGCCTGCCAGCGCAAAATCCTGGTCTACCCTTAAGCCTTTACCGGCGGCTCCTGGCTCGGCGGGTCGCCCACCGTCGGCGGCACGGTCGGCTTGATCGGCAGCTCGTCCGGCTCTTCTTCCGGCACCGGCGGCGGCAAGCTCGGGTCGTCGATGTTGGGATCGGGTGTCTCCGGTGGAATGGGAATGTTCATGGCCTGACCTCGCGTGGGTGAATGAAGAGGTGCTGCAGGCTTCGACTTCGCGCAGCTGCCGTTCGCTCAATTTTTTTGAACCCCGCGCCTGTGCCCGGCTCTGAACCCTTACCGCTACCAGCCTAAGGGAGCAAGGTCCGATGTCACGAAACGAGCCCTTCGAAAGCGTGCCCATGGCCAACGATCACCCCGACCAGGCCATCAGCCTGTCCCAGGCATTGCTGGCACCGCGCATCGTGATCGAAGATACCCAACCTGTGCTCGAAGGCGGCGCCTTCGCTGCCAAAGCCATCAGCGGTCAGCCGGTGGCTGTCAGCAGCAAGGTCTACAGCGATGGCCACGACCGCTTGGCGGTGATGCTCAATTGGCGTCAGGCCCACAACCGGCGCTGGCATTGCGTGCCCATGCACTCGCCGGGCAACGACCTGTGGCTGGCCGAGTTCACCCCCATCGAGCTGGGGCCACACCTGTTCAGCATCGAAGCCTGGATCGACCCGTTCGCGACCTATTGCCACGACCTGGAGAAGAAGTACCACGCCGGTGTCGAGGTCAAGCTGGAGCTGGAAGAAGGCCGGCTGATGCTGGGGCAGGGCATCGCCCTGTGCGATGGCCTCCTGCGCGAGGAGCTCGAGGCCGTGCAGCAGCGCCTGGCAGAACTGAATACCGACGACCAGGTGGCGCTGTTTCTCGACCCTGCCACCGCCCGCCTGATGAGCGACGCCGAGCACCGCAGCTACCTGGCCCGCAGCGCCGAATTCCCCATCGATGTCGACCGCCCGGCGGCGCAGTTCGCCAGCTGGTACGAGCTGTTCCCGCGCTCGATCACCGACGACCCGCAGCGCCACGGCACGTTCAATGATGTGCATGAACGCCTGCCGATGATCCGTGACATGGGCTTCGACGTGCTCTATTTCCCGCCCATCCACCCCATCGGCATGCAGTATCGCAAAGGGCGCAACAACGCCCTGCGGGCAGAACCTGGCGACCCGGGCAGCCCCTATGCCATCGGCAGCGCCGAAGGCGGCCACGATGCGATCCACCCGCAATTGGGCAGCCGCGACGACTTCCGCCGCCTGGTGGCCGCCGCCGCCGAGCACGGCCTGGAAATCGCCCTGGACTTCGCCATCCAGTGCTCCCAGGACCACCCCTGGCTCAAGGAGCACCCCGGCTGGTTCAGCTGGCGCCCGGACGGCACTATTCGCTATGCCGAGAACCCGCCGAAAAAGTACCAGGACATCGTCAACGTCGATTTCTACGCCCCCGACGCCGTGCCCTCGCTGTGGTTGGCCCTGCGTGACGTGGTAATGGGCTGGGTAGCGGAAGGGGTGAAGACGTTCCGCGTCGACAACCCGCACACCAAGCCGCTGCCATTCTGGCAATGGCTGATCGCCAATGTGCGCAGCCAGCACCCCGAGGTGATCTTCCTCGCCGAGGCCTTTACCAAGCCGGCGATGATGGCGCGCCTGGGCAAGGTGGGGTATGCGCAGAGCTACACCTACTTCACCTGGCGCAACAGCAAGCAGGAACTGCGCGAGTTCTACGAGCAGCTCAACCAGCCACCCTGGAGCCAGTGCTACCGGCCCAACTTCTTCGTCAACACCCCCGACATCAACCCATACTTCCTGCACACCTCCGGCCGCGCCGGTTTCCTCATTCGCGCGGCGCTGGCCACCATGGGTTCGGGCCTGTGGGGCATGTACTCGGGCTTTGAGCTGTGCGAAGGCACGCCGCTGCCGGGCAAGGAGGAGTACCTGGATTCGGAGAAGTACGAAATCCGCCCACGCGATTTCAACCAGCCCGGCAACATCATTGCCGAGATCGCCCAGCTCAACCGTATCCGCCGGCAGAACCGCGCCTTGCAAACCCACCTGGGCGTGGCGTTCTTCAACTGCTGGAACGACAACATCCTGTATTTCGCCAAGCGCACGCCGGAGCGTGACAACTACATCCTGGTGGCAGTCAGCCTCGACCCGCACAACCCCCAGGAGGCCAGCTTCGAGCTGCCGCTGTGGGAACTGGGGCTGGATGACGACGCCGACACGCTGGGCGAGGACCTGATGAACGGCCACCGCTGGACCTGGCATGGCAAGACCCAGTGGATGCGCATCGAACCCGGGCACCTGCCGTTCGGTATCTGGCGCATCGAAAAGGCCCGTTAGCGAGTTCACAGCATATCCTGTGGGAGCGGGCGTGCCCGCGAATACCGGCAGAGCCGGTGCCAACCACCGCGGTGCCTGATTCGCGGGCACGCCCGCTCCCACAGGGATTGTGTCAAGTCAGTTGCTTCTGCACAGGGCCAGAGCAACCCGCAATTGAAAGGAGTCGCACATGGCCAAGCGTTCCCGCCCGGCAGCCTTCATCGACGACCCGCTGTGGTACAAGGACGCCGTCATCTACCAGCTGCACATCAAGTCATTCTTCGATTCGAACAACGACGGCATCGGTGATTTCGCCGGCCTGATCAGCAAGCTCGACTACATCGCCGAGCTGGGCGTCAACACCCTCTGGCTGCTGCCGTTCTACCCCTCGCCACGGCGCGACGACGGCTATGACATCGCCGAGTACAAGGCCGTGCACCCCGACTACGGCAGCATGGCCGACGCCCGCCGCTTCATCGCCGAGGCGCACAAGCGCGGCCTGCGGGTGATCACCGAGCTGGTCATCAACCACACCAGTGACCAGCACCCGTGGTTCCAGCGCGCCCGCCATGCCAAGCGCGGCAGCAAGGCGCGGGACTTCTACGTGTGGTCGGACGATGACCAGAAATACGACGGCACGCGCATCATCTTCCTCGATACGGAAAAGTCCAACTGGACCTGGGACCCGGTCGCCGGCCAATACTTCTGGCACCGCTTCTACTCGCACCAGCCCGACCTCAACTTCGACAACCCGCAGGTGCTCAAGGCGGTGATCGGGGTGATGCGCTTCTGGCTCGACCTGGGCGTCGATGGCCTGCGCCTGGATGCCATCCCCTACCTGATCGAGCGCGATGGCACCAACAACGAGAACCTGCCCGAGACCCACAGTGTGCTCAAGGCGATCCGCGCCGAGATCGACGCCAACTACCCCGACCGCATGTTGCTGGCCGAGGCCAACCAGTGGCCCGAAGACACCCGCCCATATTTCGGCGAAGGCGAGGGCGACGAATGCCATATGGCCTTCCACTTCCCGCTGATGCCGCGCATGTACATGGCCCTGGCCATGGAAGACCGCTTCCCGATCACCGACATCCTGCGCCAGACCCCGGAAATCCCGGCCAACTGCCAGTGGGCGATCTTCCTGCGCAACCACGACGAGCTGACCCTGGAGATGGTCACCGACCGCGAGCGTGACTACCTGTGGAACTACTACGCCGAGGACCGCCGCGCCCGCATCAACCTGGGCATTCGCCGGCGCCTGGCGCCGCTGTTGCAGCGCGACCGCCGGCGTATCGAACTGCTCACCAGCCTGTTGCTGTCGATGCCCGGCACGCCCACCCTGTACTACGGCGACGAATTGGGCATGGGCGACAACATCTACCTGGGTGACCGCGACGGCGTGCGCACGCCGATGCAGTGGTCGCCGGATCGCAATGGCGGCTTCTCCCGCGCCGACCCGCAACGCCTGGTGCTGCCGCCGATCATGGACCCGCTGTACGGCTACCAGACCGTGAACGTCGAAGCCCAGAGCCACGACCCGCACTCGCTGCTCAACTGGACCCGGCGCATGCTGGCGGTGCGCAAGCAACAGAAGGCCTTTGGCCGCGGCACCCTGCGCAGCCTCACGCCCAGCAACCGGCGCATCCTCGCCTATATCCGCGAGTACACCGATGCCGCTGGCAACACCGAGGTCATCCTGTGCGTGGCCAACGTTTCCCGCGCTGCCCAGGCCGCAGAACTGGAATTGTCACAATACGCCGACAAAGTACCGGTGGAGATGCTCGGCGGCAGCGCCTTCCCACCCATTGGCCAACTGCCGTTCCTGCTGACCTTGCCACCCTATGCCTTCTACTGGTTCCTGCTGGCCAGCCATGACCGCATGCCCAGCTGGCACATACAGGCTACCGAGGGCTTACCCGAATTGACCACGCTGGTACTGCGCAAGCGCATGGAAGAACTGCTGGAAGCCCCCTCCAGCGACACCCTGCAAACCACCATCCTGCCGCAGTACTTGCCCAAGCGCCGCTGGTTCGCTGGCAAGGAAGGCCCCATCGACCAGGTGCGCCTGTGTTATGGCGTGCGTTTCGGTACGGCCACCACGCCGGTGCTGCTCAGCGAAATCGAAGTGCTCAGCGATGGCCTGGCCACCCGCTACCAGTTGCCGTTCGGCCTGCTGCGCGAGGAACAGATCAACACCGCGCTGCCGCAGCAGCTGGCCTTGTCGCGGGTGCGACGTGCCCACCAGGTCGGCCTGATCACCGACGCCTTCGTCCTCGAACCGTTCATCCGCGCGGTGCTGCGCGCTTGTCAGGATGGTATGCGCTTGCCTTGTGGCAATGGCGAGGGCGCGCTGTGCTTCGAAAGCACGGCGCAGTTGGCCGGCCTGGAATTGAACGATGAAAGCGAAGTGCGTTACCTCAGTGCCGAGCAGTCCAACAGCTCGGTGGTGATTGGCGACCGCATAGTGCTCAAGCTGATCCGCCGGGTCAACCCGGGCGTTCACCCGGAACTGGAAATGAGTGCCTACCTGACCGCCGCAGGCTTTGCCAATATCTCGCCGTTGCTGGCTTGGGTCAGTCGCATCGACGAACAGGGCGCCCCGCACCTGCTGATGATTGCCCAGGGTTACCTGAGCAACCAGGGCGATGCCTGGGCCTGGACTCAGAACACCCTGGAGCGGGCCATCCGCGACCAGATGGAACCCGCCAGCACCGATGCCGACGCGCACACCGACGCCTTGGCCGAGTTGACCGGCTTCGCCGCCTTGCTCGGCCAGCGCCTGGGCGAAATGCACCTGCTGCTGGCCGCGCCGAGCGCCGACCAGGCCTTCCAGCCCCGCCCCAGCGATGCCGCCGACAGCGAACGCTGGAGCGCGCAAATCAGTGCCGAACTGAACCACGCCCTCGACCTACTGGCCCAGCACCGCGAGCACCTCGACAGCGACAGCCAGGCCCTGGTAGACGACTTGCAACAGCAGCGCGATGGCCTGGCCCAGCATATCGCCGACCTCGCCAGCCAGGCCCAGGGCGGCCTGCTGATGCGGGTGCACGGCGACCTGCACCTGGGCCAGGTACTGGTGGTGCAGGGCGACGCCTACCTGATCGACTTCGAGGGTGAGCCCGCCCGCCCACTGGACGAACGGCGGGCGAAACACAGCCCGTACAAGGACGTCAGCGGCGTGTTGCGATCCTTCGACTATGCTGCTGCCATGATCCTGCGCAGCGCGTCTGCGGTCGACCTTTCCGACCCGGCGCGGCAGGCCCGGCAGCGTGTTGCCAGGCACTACCTGCACCAGTCGCGGCATGCGTTTGTCGAAGCCTACGGCCTGGCCACCGCGGCCATGCCCCACGCCTGGCAGCAGGGCGAGGGCGAGCGTGCCGCACTGGAGCTGTTCTGCCTGGAAAAAGCCGCCTACGAAATCACATACGAAGCCGAAAACCGTCCAACCTGGCTGGCCGTGCCTTTGCATGGCCTGCATGGACTGATCAGTACCTGGGGAGAGTCATAGATGAATGCAACCATGCGTGAAAACGGCGGCCTTCGGCAACGGGACCTCGATGCCCTGGCCCGCGCCGAGCACGCCGATCCTTTCGCAGTGCTAGGCCCCCATGGCGACGGGGCGGGCGGCTGGTACGTCCGCGCCTTCTTGCCCAATGCCCTGAATGTACGGGTGCTGGCGCGTCACGATGGACGCATCCTCGCCGAAATGGAGCAGGGCAGCCTGCCGGGGCTGTTCACCGCGCACCTCGATGAGGCACACCCGTACCTGCTGCAGATTGGCTGGGCCGGCGGCGAGCAGGTCTCCGAAGACCCCTACAGTTTCGGCCCGCAACTGGGCGACATGGACTTGTACCTGTTCGCCGAGGGCAACCACCGCGACTTGTCCGGGCGCTTTGGCGCCCAGCCGACCCAGGTCGATGGCATCGACGGCGTGTGCTTCTCGGTGTGGGCGCCGAACGCCAGGCGGGTGTCGGTGGTGGGTGATTTCAACAATTGGGACGGCCGTCGCCACCCCATGCGTCTGCGTCACAGCGCCGGGGTGTGGGAGTTGTTCGTGCCGCGGCTGGGTGTGGGCGAAACCTACAAGTTCGAGGTGCTGGGCAAGGAGGGGATACTGCCGCTCAAGGCTGACCCGCTGGCCCGTGCCACCGAACTGCCGCCAAGCACGGCGTCGAAAGTGGCCGCTGAACTCAGCCACGCCTGGCAGGACCACGACTGGATGGCACAGCGCGCCCAGCGCCATGCCTACAACGCGCCGCTGTCGATCTACGAGCTGCACCCAGGCTCCTGGCGCTGCGAGCTGGACGACATGGGCGAGGTGTCGCGCTACTACAACTGGCATGAGCTGGCCGAGCGCCTGGTGCCGTATGTGCAGCAACTGGGCTTTACCCATATCGAACTGCTGCCGATCATGGAGCACCCGTTCGGCGGCTCCTGGGGCTATCAGCCGCTGTCGTTGTTCGCGCCCACCTCGCGCTATGGCAGCGCCGAGGACTTCGCCGCCTTCATCGACGCCTGCCACCAGGGTGGCATTGGCGTGATCCTGGACTGGGTACCGGCGCATTTCCCCACCGACGAACACGGCCTGGCGCGTTTCGATGGCACCGCCTTGTACGAGTACGACAACCCCCTGGAGGGCTACCACCAGGACTGGAACACGCTGATCTACAACCTCGGGCGCAATGAAGTACGCGGCTTCATGCTGGCCTCGGCCCTGCACTGGCTGAAGCACTTCCACATCGACGGCCTGCGGGTCGATGCGGTGGCCTCGATGCTGTATCGCGACTATTCGCGCAAGGCCGGCGAGTGGGTGCCCAACCGCCACGGCGGGCGCGAGAACCTGGAGGCCATCGACTTCATCCGCCACCTCAACGGCGTGGCCGCCCATGAAGCCCCGGGCGCCCTGATCATCGCCGAGGAGTCCACCGCCTGGCCCGGCGTCAGCCAGCCGACCCAGCAGGGCGGCCTGGGCTTTGCCTACAAATGGAACATGGGCTGGATGCATGACACCTTGCATTACATCCAGAACGACCCTGTGCACCGCACCTACCACCACAATGAGATGAGCTTCGGGCTGATCTATGCCTATTCCGAGCACTTCATCCTGCCGATCTCCCACGACGAAGTGGTGCATGGCAAGCACTCGCTGATCGACAAGATGCCGGGCGACCGCTGGCAGAAATTCGCCAACCTGCGCGCCTACCTCACCTTCATGTGGGCGCACCCGGGCAAGAAGCTGCTGTTCATGGGCTGCGAGTTCGGCCAGTGGCGTGAGTGGGACCATGACAGTGAACTGGACTGGTACCTGTTGCAGTACCCCGAGCACCAGGGCGTGCAGCGCCTGGTGGGGGACCTCAACCGCTTGTACCGCGAGGTGCCGGCGCTGCATGAGCAGGATTGCCAGCCGCAAGGTTTCCAGTGGCTGATCGGTGACGATGCGCAGAACAGCGTATATGCCTGGCTGCGCTGGAGCAGCGATGGCGAGCCAGTGCTGGTGGTGGCCAACTTCACCCCGGTACCGCGCGAGGGGTACCGCATTGGTGTGCCGTTTAGCGAGCGTTGGCAAGAGTTGTTGAACAGTGATGCCGAGCTGTATGCCGGGTCCAATGTCGGCAACCTGGGGGCGGTGGCCAGTGACGAGGTGGCCAGCCATGGCCAGCCGCTGTCGCTGGCCCTGAACCTGCCGCCGCTTGGGGTACTGGTGATGAAGCCCGCCTGATTCGTTGCCGGTACCGGCCTCTTCGCGGGTAAACCCGCTCCTACACCGATCCCCGAAACCGGCGGTGATTTCGAAACCGGCGGTGATCCTTGTGTAGGAGTGGGTTCACCCGCGAAAGGGCCTAACCTGCCTACCAGCGCATCCGCACCCCAAGGCTGCCAATCAGCCCATTCAGGTCATTGCCATCCACGTCGCTGCTGTAATCGGCACTGACAAACATGGCCACCGAAGGCGTCACCCGCGCCACCAGCCCCAAGCCCAGTTCCACCGTGGTCGAGTAGCGCGAACTGGAGATCTTGTCGACCTGGTCCAGCTTCACACCGTCGGCATTGCTGAAGTCATACCATACGTTGGTCCGCACATAGGGCTCGATGGGCATGCCGCGCACTTCATAGCGCCCGGACAATTTGGCACCCACCCGGCCACTCCAGCTCGGCTGGCTGTCGAAGGCCTGCAAGGTCTCTTCCTGCACTTGGTTGCCAGGGAAGAACTGTTGGTTGATCAACTGTGCCTGGGGTTCGATCACCCAGTTGCCGTTCAGGCGAATCGGGTAGCCGCCCTCCACCGAGAAGGTCATCGCGTGGCCGCTATCGTCAAGGCGCTGGCCGCTCTCACCACGGCCCAGCACATCGATGCGCGAGCCCATGGCCACGGCATCCAGGTGCCAGCCCTGCTCATGGGTCATGCTCCAGTACACGCCCAGGCTTTCACCACTCAGGTTCACCGCATTGCGCTGCTTGTCGCCCAGCAGCGGGCGCATGCCGTTGAAGCTGCTTTGCAAGTTGTTGTGCCCTACGAAGATGCCCGCCCGATGCACATTCCCCGCTGACGTTTCACGCACGAACAGGTTCGGGCCGATCATCAGTTGCTGGCTGGGCGCCTCCAGGTGCTCTGGGGCGCGTGCGCCACTGCGCGCGGAGGAGGGGAAGAACTGCGTCCATTGGCTGGCGACCAGGTCCGGTGTCGCCTGCCCGTGGCGCGTGCTCATCCTTTGTGAAAACTCATTCAAGGTAGCCATGCTCAAGCCACTGGCGCTGACCGGCTCGAGCGACAACTGCGGCACTGCCGGCTGCTGCAGGAAGCTGGGCGAGGTGGGGTCATCCTGCAATTCGAACGCGAAAGTTTCCACCGGGGTTGCCAGAAGCAGCGACGTGGAAACCGCGTAGAAAATGCTGTCGAAGCGCAAGGGGTTCGAGGTGCTTTTCATGGCGGATCTCCTATGTTTTTGTGGGGTACAGCCCAAGGACCTGGCCTGTTGTCACGAGCTGTACGGCAAAAACAGTGGGCGACCCAAACCAGCGCGCCAGCCGTTCGCCAGCGCGCACGAAGGCGCGAGCTAGAGGCCCGGCGCGAGATCTTTACTACTAGATAATGTTCAGCTAAGGAGAGGTCGCGGCTTGCGTCAAGAAAACGTGAAGGCGCTGTCGATGTTTCGTGACTCTGTTCAAGCCATTGATTTTCCAGTTAAACATGATGGGTATAGCGGGGTTCGCTATTTGCCGCACGGTGGCTATGAAGAATAATTGCTACACCGGCGCTTCGCGGGTATCCGCCATGGCATTGCCAGCGCCTATGAGATCGAGCGCCGCGCGGGCGGCGCTCGATCTCATAGGCGCTGCATACCTTGTGGCAAACACCTGTCAGCACTGTCACGTTCACTCTTCATCGCGCTGCAGCACCATCAGCAACATCGACCGCCCCTTCACTTCGAAGCTGCTGTCGAACTGCAAATGCTGCCCCTTGCGCAACTCCGGCCGGTCGGTATCGACCAGGCAGCTCCAGTAATCCCCTGCGGGCACCGCCGGCAGCTTGAACGGCACGGTGTCATGGTGGGCATTGACGATCAGCAGCACCGTGGCCTCGGCGCCCGGCCGGGCAATGCCGCTGACCTGCGCGCGGCCATCGATCAGCATGCCCAGGCAACGGCCGTGGGGGTCTTCCCACTGTTCCACGCTCATCTCGCTGCCATCCGGTGCCAGCCAGGTCACGTCCTTGACCCCGATCGCCTCATTGTAATCGCCCACCAAGAAGCGCGAACGGCGCAGAACCGGGTAGGCCAGGCGCAGGCGGGTCAGGCGTTTGACGAAGGCCAGCAGATCCTCGCCTTGCTGGTCCAGGTCCCAGTTGACCCAGCCGATCTCGCTGTCCTGGCAGTAGGCATTGTTGTTGCCGTGCTGGGTACGGCTGAACTCGTCACCAGCGACGATCATCGGCGTGCCCTGGGCCAGCAGCAGGGTGGCGAAGTAGTTGCGCATCTGGCGCATGCGCAGGGCATTGATGCCTGGGTCGTCGGTCGGCCCTTCGACGCCGCAGTTCCACGACAGGTTATTGTCGGTGCCGTCCTGGTTGTTCTCGTCGTTGTCTTCGTTGTGCTTGTGGTTGTACGACACCAGGTCGCGCAGGGTGAAACCGTCATGGGCGGTGACGAAGTTGACCGAGGCATAGGGGCGCCGGCCGCGGTTGTTGAACATGTCGCCCGAGGCGGTCATGCGCGAGGCGAAGTCGGCCAACTGCCCTTCGTCGCCTTTCCAGAACGCGCGCACGGTGTCGCGGAAACGGTCGTTCCACTCCGCCCAGCCAGGGGCGAAATTGCCCACCTGGTAGCCGCCCGGGCCGCAGTCCCACGGCTCGGCAATCAGCTTGACCTGGCTCAGCATCGGGTCCTGGCGGCAGGCGACGAGGAAGCCGTGGCGCTCGCTGTAGCCGTCGTGGTAGCGGCCAAGGATGGTCGCCAGGTCGAAACGGAAGCCGTCCACGTGCATTTCGCCGGCCCAGTAGCGCAGCGAATCGGTGACCAACTGCAGCACGCAGGGGTGGCTCAGGTCCAGGGTGTTGCCGGTGCCAGAATCGTTGATGTAGTAGCGCTTGTCGTCAGGCATCAGGCGGTAGTAGGAGGCGTTGTCGATGCCGCGCATGGACAGCGTGGGGCCGCGCTCGTTGCCTTCGGCGGTGTGGTTGTAGACCACGTCCAGGATCACCTCCAGCCCGGCGTCGTGCAGGTGCGCGACCATCTCCTTGAACTCGGCGATCTTGCCACTGGCCAGGTAACGCGGGTGGGGGGCGAAGAAGGCGATGCTGTTGTAGCCCCAGTAGTTGTTCAGGCCCTTGTCCAGCAGGTGCTGGTCGTTGACGAAGGCGTGGATCGGCAGCAGTTCGATGCTGGAAACGCCCAGCTCCTTGATGTGCTTGAGCAATTCGTCGTTGGCAAGGCCGGCGAAGGTGCCGCGCAGGTTTTCCGGCACGGCCGGGTGGCGCATGCTGATGCCGCGGGTGTGGGCCTCGTAGAGGATCGTGCGTTCCCAGGGGATCAGCACGCGTTGGTCGCGGCCCCAGGTAAAGGCCGGGTCGATCACCTTGCACTTGGGCACGAAGGGCGCGCTGTCGCGCTCATCGAACGACAGGTCGCCGTCGGGGTGGCCGATGGTGTAGCCAAACAGGGCCTCGGACCATTTCAAGCTGCCGACCAGTTGCTTGGCATAGGGGTCGATCAGCAGCTTGTTGGGGTTGAAACGGTGGCCGTTTTCCGGCTCATAGGGGCCGTAGACACGGTAGCCATAGACCAGCCCGGGATGAGCATCGGGCAGGTAACCGTGGAAGATCTCGTCGGTGTATTCGGGCAGTTCGATGCGCTCGATTTCCTGCTCGCCGGTGGAGTCGAACAGGCACAGCTCGACCTTGGTGGCGTTGGCCGAGAACAGGGCGAAGTTGACCCCAAGGCCATCCCAGGTGGCGCCGAGGGGGAAGGGCAGGCCTTCGCGGATGCGCGATGGCGCGACTGAGCGGGTTTTCTTCGCGGTGCGGGGGCTCATGGCGGTCCTCAAGTGGCCGTGGTGGAAGGGAGGGTTGTGCAGTCCTGCACTGGCCTCTTCGCGGGCTCGCCCGCTCCCACAGCTACAGCACCAACCTCCAGCCTTGTGGAGATCCTGTGGGAGCGGGCAAGCCCGCGAAGAGGCCGGCCCAGGCTTAACCAGCAGTAGGCTTTTTCACCGCCCGAGGCTTTTTCGCCGCAGCCGGTTTCACCCCCGGCAAGGCGGCCACCTTGGGCTCGGCCGGGGCCTCGGGTTGCGCCGCTACCTTGGGCTTGGCTGGCGCGCGCTTGCGCGGCGCTGCCTTGGGCGCCAGCGCCTCGGCCTCGGCCAGCTTGCGGGCCATTTCCCAGTGGCGCTCCTCCTGGCCGGCGGGCTTACCTTCGGACTCCCAGATCTGGTAGGCAAATTCGCGGATACGCTTTTCATCGACACTCATCATGACGCTCCTGATGCTCAAGATTGTTGTATCAACAGGTTCACCGGAAACTCCGCCAGCACGGCGCTCAACATCAGCTCCCTAGTAGCGCTGACCACCGTGCAGGCGAAAAGTCCCGTGGAGTTGGCAGGCGACAAGGCAAACGGCAGAACCAGCCGGGTGTCGTCCCAGTTCTGTGCCGGGATCAACGGTGTTGCGGCGCCACCGAGCAGGCCGCTGGCCAGGCGCGGGACGACGACGATGGCGCGTTCATCTTCCCCCAGGCGGGCAAAGGCAAGCACCTTGTCAGCATGGCGGCCCTGCACCGTCAGCGGCAGGTAGGCGCCACGGCGAAACAGTTCGGCATGCGCCTGGCGGCAATCCAGCATCCGGGCGACCAGAGCCTGCTTGATGCGGCCGTCACGCCAGTGCGCCAGCAGCTCGGCCGTGGGCGTGGCGCTGTCCAGGGTGCGACGCCTGCAAGCGTAGTCCACGGCGCGTCGGTTGTCCGGGTCGACCAGGCTGAAGTCCCAGTATTCATTGCCCTGGTACAGGTCGGGCACACCGGGTACGGTCATGCGTAGCAGGGCCTGGGCAAGGCCATTGAGGGCGCCGGGGCAGGCGAGCAGTTGCGCGGCATCTGCCAGGGATTTGCGCAGTTGCTGGTTCTCGCTGTCCAGCAGCAGGCCGTCGATGTAGCGGGCACAGGCGCCTTCGTAGGCCTCGTTCGGCGCGCTCCAGCTGCTACGCAGCTTGGCTTCGCGCAGGGCCTTTTGCTGCCACTGGCGAACACGCTCGGCGTACTGGCGCAGGGCGTTGTCGTCGTGCAGGTCAAGCTGCAGTGGCCAGCTGCCCAGCAGGGTCTGCAACAGCATCAGCTCGTCGCCGGGGCTGGGCGCCGGGCCGTCGTCCAGTTGCTCGCGCAGCGGCGCGGCCAGCTCGCGCCAGTGTTGCACCCGGCTGGCCAGCCAGGGGCCGCGCTCGCTTAGCGCAGCCAGGCGCGCGCGGGTGTCTTCGCCGCGCTTGTGGTCGTGGGTGGCGGTGGCCAGCAGGTTGTCGGGGAAGTCGCGCAGGCGCCGCTGGGCTTCGTTGTGGAAGTGTTCTGCTGGGGCGCTGAACTGCTCCGCCTCGAAGCCCACGTCGTTGCGCGACAGCAGCCGGGCGCTGCGGTAGAACGCGGTGTCTTCCACGGCCTTGGCGGCGCTCGGCGCGGTCAGTTGCTGGAAGCGCACGCAGGCGTGGCGCAGTTGCTTGCGAGCGCGGCCCGGCGGCAGCTGGCGCCAGGCTTGTCCGCCCAGCCATCGTTCAAGCTGTTCGAGCAGCGGCCAGTCGGCTTCGCCGAGGTCCTGACGGGCATTGGCCAAGGCCTGTTGGAAAAACCCTTCGTCTTCGGCCGGGCGCCCGCAGGCGTTGAAATAGGTGCGGTACACCGGGTAATGCGCGACCAGTGCCTGCAAGGCCCGGCGGATCGCGCCCAAGGTCAGGTCGCGGGTCATCAGGTCGTTGCGCGCCACCTGCAGCAGCGCCTGGGCCACCGATTCGCAGTCGCCGGCCAGGCTGGCGTTGAGTACCAGGTGGCGCGCCTGGCGCACCTCTTCGGGGAAGTCCGGGCGTTCGCTGATGCTGGCCCACAGTTCGGTCAACGGCGTTTCGCCCGCCGGGTCGTGCTGCAGCAGCGAAACCTGGTTCATGAACTCGTAGCCGGTGGTGCCGTCGGTAAGCCAGTCGCGGTGCAGGTGTTCGCCTGGGCCAAGAATCTTTTCCACGTAGATGGGGAAGTGCTCCAGGGCAGCGTGCAGGGGGCGCCGCGCCAGCAGGCCATCGACCCGCCGGCGCAGTTTGCGGCAGTAGCCACGCGGGTCGGCCAGGCCGTCGATATGGTCGATGCGCAGGCCGTCCACCAGGCCCCGCTCGATTAGCTCGAACAGCTTGGCATGGGTGGCCTCGAACACCACTGCGCGCTCCACGCGCAGGCCGCCCAGCTCGTTGATATCGAAGAAGCGTCGCCAGTTGATGTCGTCGGCGGCGGTGCGCCAGCTGGCCAGGCGGTAGGTCTGGCGTTCGAGCAGCAGGTGCAGGCGCTTGAAGCCGTTTTCGCTGCGGCTGTCGAAGGCCACCAGGGCGGATTCGAGGTCGGCCCCTTCGCGTACCAGGCGCGCCAGCTCAGTGTGCAGGGGCAGGGCATCGGCGAGCGGGGCGGGCGAGGCGTTCAATGCTGTGAAGTGTTCGGCCAGCGCCTTCAGCGCCGGCTCCGGGCTGAAGGCGAGGATCCAGCCATAGTCGACCGGGCAGATCGGGAAGCGGTGCGCGTAATGGGCGATTTGTAGCAGGCCGTGGTGCGGGTCGAACTCAAGCGGTATCTGGCCATTTTTCAGCGCTACGCCGTAGTCGCTGGCGAGGAATGGCAGCAGCAGTTGGCCGGCCAGCAGCGGGTCGCTGGAGTGCCACTGGATGTCGAAGAATTCGGCATACGGGCTGCGCCGGCCCCAGGCCAGCAGGCTCTGCCACCAGGGGTTGTCGGCCCCGCCCACGGCCATGTGGTTGGACACGGTGTCGAGGATCAGCCCCATGCCGTGCTGGCGCAGGGCGGCGACCAGCCGTTGCAGTGCTGCCTCGCCGCCCAGCTCGGGGTTGACGCAGGTCGGGTCGACCACGTCGTAGCCGTGGCGCGAGCCGGCGCGGGCCTTGAGGATGGGCGAGGCATACAGGTGGCTGATGCCCAGCTGGGCAAAGTACGGCACCAGCGGCACGGCGTGATCGAGGGTGAAGTCACTGTGAAACTGCAGGCGCTGGGTCGCGGTCAGCGGCTTCATCGGTCACGCTCCCCGGCTTGTTCGCGGGCTTGGGCCAGTAGCTCCAGGCGCCGTGCGGCATCGTCGTCGTCGAGCAGTTCACGTACCGGCCGGGCAAAGCGTCGGCGCCAGTTGGGGTGGCCGCTGGTGGTGCCCGGCAGGTTGGGTTGTTCGTCGCAGCCCAGCAGGTCTTCCAGTGGCACCAGCACCAGCGGTGCACGGGTGTGGCCGACATAGCGGATGGCAGCGTCGATCAGTGCATCGTTGTCTTTCAGCGGGCCGTAGTTGGCTTCCAGGGTACGGCGCAGGCCGTCGTGTTCTTTCTGGCGTTCGTGGCGCCAATGCAGTTCGGTGGCGGCGTCGATCAAGTGCAGGCGGTGGCTCCAGTCGATGTCGCGGTTTTCCAGCCAGCCGGCCAGTGGTGCCAGGTCGTGGGTGCCAGTGGTGGCCAGGGCGTTGTCTGGCCAGTCGAGGATCGGCTTGAACTGGCCGGGCTGGGTCTGCTCGAACGGTAGTACGCGCATGCCCAGCACGGCCTTGGCCGCCAGTTGCTCACGCAGGCCGTCGGGCACGGTGCCCAGGTCTTCGCCGAGGATGATCGCCTGGTGGCGCACCGACTCCAGCGCCAGCAGGCGCAGCAGGTCATCCAGCGGGTAGTTCAGGTAGGCGCCTTCGCTGGGCTTGGCCCCCTGCGGAATCAGCCACAGCCGGCGCAGGCCCATGACATGGTCGATGCGCAGGCCGCCGGCATGGGCAAGGTTGGCCCGCAGCATTTCGATGAAGGCACGGTAGCCGTTGCGCTTGAGGCCTTCCGGTGAGAAGGCGCAAATACCCCAGTCCTGGCCGAGGCGGTTGAGGATGTCGGGCGGTGCGCCTACCTTCAGGCCCGCCAGCAGCTCGTCCTGGCGGCTCCAGGCCTGGCTGCCGGCACCGTCGGCGCCCACCGCCAGGTCGGCGATCAGGCCAACCGCCATGCCGTTGCCGCGGGCAGCTTCGTGGGCGCGTTGCAGGCCACGTTCGGTCAGCCATTGGCAGAAGGCATGGAACTCGACCTTGGCCGGGTAGGCATTGGCGAAGGCTTCCACCTCCGGGTGGTACGGGTCGTGCCAGGCCTTGGGCCAGTTACGCCAGTCGGCGCCCAGGCCGTGCTCCACTGCCTGGGCCTGCAGTACCTCGAAGCGGCAGTGATGCTCCAGGGCCTGGCCGCCGGCCTCGCGGAAGCTGTCGAAGTCCTTGCGCAGCGGGTGGTCGCCCTGGCTGAAACCTTGGTACAGGGCTTCGAGCAAGCGCTGGCGGGCGCTGGCGGCGCGCGGCCAGTCGACCAGTGGACGTTGCTCCAGGTCTTCGAGCAGTTGCTCCAGGCCGCAGGCTTCGATGGCCACGCGTACGGCCCGCTCGCCCAGCAGGGCGGTGGGGCTGGCGTACAGGGTGTTGAGTAACAGGCGGCTGGAGGGTGAGTAGGGGCTGTAGTGTTCCTGGTCGATGGCCGACAGGGCGTGGATGGGGCTGATGGCCAGCGCGTCGGCGCCGCGTTCGGCGGCCGAGCGCGCCAGTTGCTCCAGGGCCAGGCAGTCGCCGTAGCCGCCATCGCCGGGGCGTCGCAGGCTATACAGCTGCACGGCCAGGCCCCAGCAGCGCGGGGGTAGCTGTTGCGCACTGCCGTCCAGGCGCTGTTCAAGGCAGTCGTCAAGGCTGTGGCAGCGGGGCGGGGCCACGGCCACGGTGAAGCGGCGGCTGTCGATTTCCACCTGGTGGTAGCCGATCGGTAGCTCACCGGGCAGGCGGGCCTGGTCGTCGAGGCTGAGGCTGAGTGAGGCATGGTCTTCCAGGGTGCAGTGCGCAACGCTGGCGGCAGCGAAGTAACGCGACAACGCCAGCGGCTGGCCCAGGTCGGCGGTCAGCAGCGGCGGCAAGTGCTCGCTGTCTTCGGCGGCTTCCACGGCGCGCAGGCTGGCGGCGATGGCCGCATCATCGGCGGCGGGGTGGCCCAGGCCTTCGAGGATGGCGCGCAGTGCTTCGTCGCTGACGCGCTGGGGCCGCGCATTGGCGTCGGTCCAGTCGCGGCTCAGGCCGACGCGGCTCGCCAGGCGGTGCAGGGCGGTTTCGCTCATGGGCGCTCCTGGGCAGGGGAAAGCAGGCTGACCACGCAGCTGTACGCGGCCAGGTGGGTATCCGGGTGGCGGGTGTCGCTGCTGTCGAACAGCCGGGTGGGCGCCGCGGGCAGCTCGACCGCCTGCGCGGTGGCGCCCAGGTTCAGGTCGATGCGCAGGGTGTTGCCATCGCCCAGGCGCCAGCGCGCGGTCAGCGCCTTGTCGCCATGCACTTCAGCGCCCAGCGCGCGGCTGCCGGGCAGGTGTGGGATCACGTGGCGGCGGCGCAGGTCGAGCAACTGCTGATACAGGCCGTGCCAGCCGGCGAGCACTTCCTTGGCCTGCGGGCGGGACGCCTCGAAGGTTTGCTCGGCGTTGGGATCGGGGATGAGCGCGCGTTGCGCCGGGTCGGCGAAGGCACTGAAATGGGCGAACTCACCGCGGCGGCCTTCGCGCACAGCGTCGGCCAGTTGGTCATGAAAGTCAGTGAAGAACAGGAACGGCCGGCAGCTACCGTCGTCGTCGCCCATGAACAGCAGCGGAATCATCGGCGTCAGCAGCAACAGGCCGGTGGCAGCGCGCAGGGCCGCTGGCGGGCAGAGGCGGGTCAGGCGCTCGCCCAGGGCGCGGTTGCCGACCTGGTCGTGGTTCTGCAAGAACAATACGAAGGCGCTGGGCGGCAAATGACCGCTGGGCTCGCCACGGGGCGTGCCATGGCGATTGGCCTGGCCCTGGAAAACGAAGCCTTCGGACAGGCAGCGCGCCAATTGGTCGATGGGGCGCTGCTGGTAGTCGGCGTAATAGCCTTCGGTTTCGCCGGTCAGCAGCACATGCAGGGCATTGTGGCCGTCGTCGTTCCACTGGGCGTCGAAGCCCTGCTCCAGCAACAAGGCCTGGTTGTGCTCGTTCTCCAGCACCAGCCACACCTGCCGGCCGGGCTCCACTGCGGCGCGCACCCGCTGCGCCAGCTCGACCAGGAAGTCGGGCTGGTCGATGGCATGCACGGCATCCAGGCGCAGGCCGTCGCAACGGTAGTCGCACAGCCACATCAGGGCGTTCTGGATGAAGTACTCGCGCACCTGCGCGCGGCGGAAGTCGATGGCCGCACCCCACGGGGTCTGCCGGTCTTCGCGGAAGAACGGGCTGGCGTACTGGTGCAGGTAATTGCCGTCGGGGCCGAAGTGGTTGTAGACCACGTCCACCAGCACCATCAACCCGTGGCCGTGGGCCTGGTCGACCAGTGCGCACAACTGCTCCGGGCTGCCGTAGGTGTTGTGCGGGGCATACGGCAGCACGCCGTCGTAGCCCCAGTTGCGCTCACCGGGGAACTGCCCCAGGGGCATCAGCTCGATGGCACTGATGCCCAGCTCGGCCAGGCGCGGCAGTTGCCGGGCCACCCCGGCATAGCCGTCGAGCAGGCCGACGTGCAGCTCCTGGATCACCGCCTCGTGCCAGGGCCGGCCTTGCCAGGGGTGTTGCCAGGCATAGCTGGCCACATCCACCACCTGGCTCGGCCCCTGCACACCGTCGGGCTGGTAGCGCGACGCCGGGTCGGCCACCTGCAGTTCACCGTTTATACGGTAGTGGTAACGGTCACCGGCCTGGCACGGGGCAATGCCGCCGAACCAGCCATCCTCCTCGGGCAGCAGCTCGATGGGCGGCTGCCGCTCCAGTTCCACGCTCACGCTGCGCGCATCCGGCGCCCAGAGGGCGAAGCGCGCCGACGTGGCGTCCAGCAAATGTGCGCCATGCCTGTGCATCTTCGGGTCCCCGCTCAGTAGTGGCTCAATTGCGCCTGCTTGACCAAGTCCTCGTACAGGCGTGCGTAAGGTTCCACTGCCTGGCACCAGTTGAAAGGCTGGGTCATCGACAGGCAGCGCATGGCATTGAGCAGGTCCTTCTTGCCGTACACATAGAAGGCGCGGCCGAGCGCCTCGCGGTAGCTCTCCACGGTCGACTCGTTGAACAGGAAGCCGGTGACCCCGCACTCGATGGTGTCGGCCAGTCCGCCGGTGTTGCGCGCCACTGGCAGCGAGCCGAAGCGCTGTGCGTACATCTGGCTGAGGCCGCAGGGCTCGTAGCGCGACGGCATCAACAGGAAGTCGCTGCCGGCGAACATGCGCCGGGCGTCAGTTTCGTTGAAGCCGATGCGCACGCCGATGCGGCCCGGGTGACGCAGCGCCAGCTCGCGCATGGCCTGCTCTTCTTCTGGCTCGCCACGGCCGATGATCGCGATCTGCCCGCCTTGCTCGACGATGTAGTCGGCCACGCCTAGGGTCAGGTCCAGGCCTTTTTGGTAGACCAGGCGCGAAACCACGGCGAACAGCGGGCCTTCGCAGTCGTCCAGGCCGAACAGTTCACGTACCTCCTGGGTGTTGCGCGCCTTGCCTTCCCAGTCGTTGATGCTGAAATTGTGCTGCAGGTGCTTGTCGGTGGCCGAGTCCCAGCTTTCGTCGATGCCGTTGGGGATACCGCCGAGCAGGCCTTGCTGGGCCTTGCTGGCGAGGAAACCGTGCAGGCCGCAGCCAAATTCCGGGGTGGTGATTTCCCGGGCATAAGTGGCGCTGACCGTGGTGATGTGGCTGGAGTAGGCAAGGCCGGCCTTGAGGAACGACAGCTTGCCGTAGAACTCCATGCCTTCTTGTTGCATGGCGTGCTCGGGGATCGCCAGTTCCGGGCTGCAACCACGGCTGTACACACCCTGGTAGGCCAGGTTGTGGATGGTGAACAGGGTCGGGGTGTTCAGCCCGCGCCAGTGCATGTAGGCCGGCGCCAGGCCGGCGGGCCAGTCATGGGCGTGCACCACTTCGGGCTTCCAGTGGATCTTGCCTTCGCCAGCGGCAATTTCCGCGGCGGCCAGGCCCAGGCGAGCGAAGCGGATGTGGTTGTCGGGCCAGTCACGGCCGTTGTTGGTGCCATAGGGCGTGCCATCGCGCTGGTACAGTTCGGGGCAGATCAGCACATAGATGACCAGGCCGTCGGCCATGTCCATGCGCCCGATCTTGCACGGTGGCAAGGCCGCGTGGCCGCCTAGTTCACCGACGATATGGATGGGGTTGTCGCTTTCCATCACCTGGCGGTAGCCGGGGATCAGCACCCGCACGTCGTGCAGGTGCGCCAAGGCGCGGGGCAGGGCGGCGGACACGTCACCCAGGCCGCCGGTTTTCACCAGGTCGGCGATTTCCGAGGTAACGAACAAGATCTTGCGCTTGTTGGGGTTGTGCTGGGGTGCCTTGCCTGTCGCGGCGAAGTCCGGGGTGAGCGGTTCGCGGTTGTCCGGGTTGAATGAATCTACGTGAGGCTCGACAGCGGCACTGATCATACTTCTCTCCGTCCCTATGCTTGGCCGGGTGCTGGCACCCGTGGCGATGTTTCGTGTTGGTTCTCTCTGATTCTGAATGCTGCGTAGTGCGTTCCATGCCCCTGAGTCGTGCGCGCAGGCACAGCGCGATCGACGTTCCGGCCGAAGGCGATTGGACTGGTTGGGGTGGTGGGCCGAGGCTGGGGAAGTCCCTTTGCGTTTGGCCTACTTAGTTCCTGACCCGCCGCCTTTGCGTAAAGTTCGACTTTTTTTCGTCACTCTTCCGTTGAGCAAATGGCGGGCCGAAAACCGAGTGTAGGAGAGAAAGAGATAAAAATGTGACCCGCTGGTCACTATTGTTATGGCGCGGAATAGACGCAAACGTTGGCGTATGTGAACGGATGTGACCAAGGCTGTTGGAGGGCTAACAGGGTGGGATTTTGCGCTGCGCGTTCATGAGGCAGGATGCAAGAAGTGCACTGTTATGGTGCGTGATATGCCGCTGTGAACGAAGCGCGTGGGCGCGCCGCATAACCTGTGGAGCAACTGTCTTGTATTGCCTGGACTGGCCTCATCGCCGGCAAGCCAGCTCCCACAGGTACAGCGTAGGGCTTGAGGCCTGCACAGTACCTGTGGGAGCGGGCAAGCCCGCGAACACCGGCAAAGCCGGTGCCATCCACCGCGCTGGATTCTTCGCGGGCGAGCGCTCCCACAGGGAGTGGGGAGCGGGTGACCTAGAACCGACGGGTACTGATCAGCTCATCCAGCACCCGGGCTGACACGCGGAATGGCATCGACATATGGTCTTCCCCAGGCTCGATCTGGAAATCACTGCGCAGGCCATACTGCGACAAAGCCTCCAGTCGTATCTGCAAGGCCCGTGCATCCTGTATTTCCTGCGCCATTTCGCGCTCGCCCATCAATAGCGTCAGGCTGCTGTGAGTCAGGTCCAGTTGCCCGGCCTGCGCCTTCTTGCGGAACGCCCGCTCATGCTCCAGCAGGTAGCGGTCGCGCCACCATAGGCTCGGGCTGATGGCGATGACATGCTGGAACAGCTGCGGCCGAGTGAACAGGGCATATACGCCGAACATGCCCCCAAACGAGTGCCCGACCAGGCTGCGCTGGTCCTGGTCAACCTTGAAGCGTGCATTGACCTTGGGCATCAGGCGCTTCTCGATGAAGTCAAGAAACAGGTCCTGCCCGCCTTGCGGTGGGGTGTTGCGCTCGGCTGGTTGCGGCGGCGACAGGTCGAAGGCGCGGCGCTCGAAGTCCAGCGGCGTGTCGCTTGGGTAGCCGATGCCGACCAGGATCGCCCCGCGCAGGCGCTCCTGCGCGCGCTTGGCGGCGTGGAAGGCGGGGAAGTAGGCATTGCCGTCGAGCAGGTAGATCACCGGGTAGCCTCCGGTCCAGGGCACATCGCCCTCCGGCAGGCTGATCATGATGCGGTATTCACGCCCTTCGGCGCTTTTCATCGTCCATTGTTCGGTGCCATCCAGGCGCATCGGGCCCGCATGGGCCAGGTTGGCGAGCAGCAGTGCGCCGAGCCAGGCAAACAGTGTGCGTAGCATACTCGCCCCCTTACCAGCGATAGCTCAGGCTGGTAACCACGCTGCGCGCTTCACCCCGGTAGCAATAGCCTTGCTCGCAACTGATGTAGCGTTTGTCGAACAGGTTGCGGGCGTTCAAGGCCAGGCGCACGCCGTCCAGGCTGCCGCCGAAGTCGTAATGCACGCCGGCATCGACCAGGGTGTAGCCTTCGTTCTTCACGGTGTTCTGCGCATCGCCATAGTTGCTGCCGGTGTAGCGCGCACCACCCGCTACCCCCAGGCCCATCGGCAGGCGGTAGTCGAGCCACAGCGAGGCCAGGTGGCGGGGCACGTTCAGCGGTTGCTTGCCTTCGTTGCCGTCGTTGCTCTTGGTCACTTCCGGGTCGTTGTAGCTGTAGCTGGCGGTCATCTTCAGGCGGTCGCCGAGGTCGGACACTGCTTCCAGCTCCAGGCCCTTGGACACCTGCTCGCCGGTGGGGATGCTGTTGATCGGGTTGGCCAGGTCGCGGGTCAGCACGTTCTTCTGGGCCAGGTGGTACAGCGAAGCGGTCAGCAGGGTCGCACTGCCGGGCGGTTGGTACTTGAGGCCCACTTCATACTGCTCGCCCTCTGTGGGCTTGAACGCACCGCTGCCGCTCTGCGGCTGGAACGAGGTGGCGTAGCTGGCATAGGGCGCCAGGCCGTTGTCGAACAGGTAGAGCACGCCAACCGAACCGGTGGTGGCCGAATCACTGGTCTTGCGGTTGATACCGCTGAGGTTGTCGCTACGGCGTACATGCACGAAGTCGCGACGCAGGCCCGCCGACAGGCGCCAGCGGCCGAGGTCGAGCTGGTCCTGCAGGTACAGGCCGGTGCGTTGTTCCAGGCCGTCTTCGTCAGCCAGTGGCGTACCGGGCTTGGCCACCGGCTGGTGGTAGTTGGGTGCAAAGCGGTCGATCGAGGGGGCCGGGCCGCTGGCATACAGTAGCGAGGTGTCGATCCAGCCGTAGTCGATGCCAGTGAGCAGGGTGTGGTGCAGCGCGCCGGTGTCGAAACGGCTTACCAGGCGGGTATCGGCCGACAGCGTCGACATGTCTTCGTAAACGCCAACGGCGTAGCGGTCGAGGATGTGCCCTTCACGCTCCTGGTAGGGTTGCAGGTACTGGTTGGTGGTGTCGACCTGGCCGTAGCGCAGGTTCTGCTGGAAGCTGAACGTGTCGTTGAAGGCGTGCTCGAATTCGTAGCCGAAGGTCCATTGACGTTGCTGCAGCTTGTCGAAATATTCGTCGCCCTGCCAGAAGTTGGTCAGGTGGTCGCCTTGCTGGTACAGCATCGGTGAGGCGGCGGTTTCGCGCTCCTGGTACTGCGCCAGCAAGGTCAGACTGGTGTCGGGGTCGATCTGCCAAGTCAGCGAGGGTGCGATCAGGCGTACATCGTTGTTCAGCTGCTCTATGTAGTTTTCCGCATCGCGATACACGCCGACCACGCGGTACAGCACATCGCCCGAATCATCCAGCTTGCCGCCCAGGTCGAACTGGCCTTGCTGATGGTCGTAGTTGCCCGCCTGCACCTGTACTTCGTTCCTGGCCTGCAGGCTCGGGCGCTTGCTCACGCGGTTGACCATGCCGCCCGGGCTGATCTGCCCGTACATCACCGATGAGGGGCCCTTGAGTACTTCAATGCGCTCCAGGCCGTAGGCTTCGGTCTGGTACAGCGATAGCCAGCCGCTGCCGGGCTGGCGCAGGCCATCGAGGAAATCGGCACCGATGGTGGTTTCGAAGCCGCGGATACTGATCATGTCGAAGCGTGGGTCCAGCCCCGAGGCACCGACCCGCACGCCGGCCGTGTAGGCCACGGCATCCTCGACCCGGTCGACCTTGCGGTCGGCGATCTGCTCGGCGGTTACCACGCTGATGCTTTGCGCGGTTTCCAGGATCGGCCGGTCGCTCTTGGTAGCGCTGCTGGCGTTGCTGGCGAAGTAGCCGGGTACCGGGGCGAAGGCGCTTTGCGAGGCGCTGGCATCGATGCTGGTTGGGTCCAACTGCAGGCCAGACTCGCTGTGCGCGGGCAGCACAACATAGCCGGAGCTGGTCTTGTGCGGCGCCAGGCCACTGCCTTTGAGCAGTTGCGCAAGGCCGTCCTCCACCGAGCCACCGCCGGCAAGGCCTGGGCTGTTCAAGCCTTGTACGGCCTCTGGCGAGAACGACAGGGTGATGCCTGTGCGTTCGGCAAAGCTGCTCAAGGCTTGCCCCAAGGGGCCTGCCGGTATGCTCGGGGTGGTCGCCGTCGCGGCGTGCGTGCTGGCGGCGAGCAGGGTCAGCGCCAGGCACACGGCGCGGGACAGGGGGCGAGAGGGCAACGGCAGGCGGGCAGGTAACATGGAGGGGTCCATTCAGGGAGTGATCAGCCCTAACCGGATGAAATGGCAAAGTCCGACAATATTTTTCAGGCCTGTGCCACCACCCGCACCCACCAACGGGTGCGTTGTTCTATACGCACGGGTAGCAGGTAGGTGATGTTGCCGAGCAAGGTGGCCGGTTCGTCCAGGCGAAACACGCCGGACAGGCGCAGGTCGGCGAGCTGTGGGTCGCAGTGCAGCCAGCCGCGCCGGTAGCGTGAGGCTTCGGAAAGGAATTCGGCCAGGCGTATGTCGTTGACGATCAACAAGCCGCGCGCCCAGGCGAAAGGGTCAAGGGCGCCGCTGTGCAGAGCTGCCAACTGCCCAGGGTACAGCGCCAAGCCATGGCCGGCCTGTACGCGCTGACTGCCTGCGGCGGCGCTCACCCGCACTTCGCCGCGCTCGACATGCAGTTCGCTATAGCCTTCGCGCTCACGCAGCACCGCCCGCGCCTGGCTGGCGTCGCATACCCCGTACTTGCAGCGCACACGCCAGTCAGCGCCGTCCACCAGCACCTCGCCGCTGTGCAAAAAGATCTCGCGGCCGTGCACGTCCACGGCACTGTCGGTGTTCAGTTGCAGCTGTACACCGCCATCGACCAACAGTTGCCGGCGTTCGCCGACCTGGGTGGCAAAGTCACTGCGCCAGCCCTGCGGTGCGTTGGCCAGCAACAGCGAGGCACTGCCGGCGGCCAGCCCTACACCCAGTAGCTTCAAGGTGCGGCGGCGGGTCAAGTCGACCTCGGCATTGCGCAGCAGCGCGACGGTGCGTGTGGCGTCGGGCAAGTGGTTGCCATGGAAATGCCCGCTGACCTGCTGCATGCGTTGCCAGGCCAGCTCGTGGCGGGCATCGCCCAGGCGCCAGGCCTGGCACTGGCTGAACAGCTCGACATTGTCCGGGTTGGCGCGCAGGCGCATCTGCCATTCAATGGCCATGCGCACGATGGTTTCCGGCAGGCGCTCAGCCGAGGCCCTCATTCGAAGCACACCCGGTAGCAGTGCAGCAGGGCCTTGGCCACATGGCGCTCGACCGTGCGGCTGGACACCTGTAGCTGTTCGGCAATCTGGCTGTGCGTCAGGCCTCCGAGCTGGTACAGCAGAAAGGCCTCACGTACAGCCGGCTTGAGGCCGTCGAGCAACTGCGCGATGCGCTCCAGGCATTGCAGTGCCTCGTGGCGTACTTCGGGCGACGGATAGCTGGTATCGGGCAACTGCGCCAGGGTTTGCAGATAGGCGCGCTGCAGGGCGTCGCGCCGCCAGTGGTCGACCACCAGGCCGCGGGCGATGCGCGCCAGCAGCGCACGTGGGGCCTGGGCGCAGATGGGCTGGTTACGCACCAACAAGCGCAGGAAGGTATCCTGGGCCAGGTCTGCCGCCTGCTGGGAGCAGCCCAGAGAACGCCTCAGCCAAGCGTGCAGCCAGCCGCGCTCGCTGCGGTAAAGCGCCTCGAGCGGAATGATCGCATCCGTTTCATGGGTGGCCATGCAACGCCCCGGGAGCAAGTTTGTGGGAGAAAAGCGCGCACCATAAACGCGAATCGTTCCCAATTCAAACTTTTTCTATTGATGGGGCCGGCAGTGTGGGAGCGCCATGCTCCCACAGGGGAGGGAGATTAGAAACTGACGGTTTTACCGTCGCTACGCGCCTGTTCCAGCAGCAGGTTCAACTGGGCGACCTGCTGGCGCAACTGGTCACGTTCGTCCTTCAATTTACGCAGCTCATCACGGCGCACGGAGACATAGAGGGTCTGGGTTGGGGTTGCAGGCATCAAGGTACCCATGAGCACACCTCGCGGTTTTGGCTGGTGACAAGTCAAAGCGTAGACGCTTCACGCGGGGCGCATTTTGAATTCTTTCACCGGTCTTGGGAACTTTTTTGTTTATCGTGGTCTCGCCGTTCGTCGCTGAACCCTCGTGCGGTACGCTGGACTAATCTGAAAAGCTGGACTGTGTTGTCATCCATTTCGAAAGGGGAGCATCGGCTCATGCAACTGGGAATCATCGGGCTGGGCCGCATGGGCGGCAATATCGCAAGGCGCCTGATGCGCGCCGGCCACCGCACTGTGGTGCATGACCGTAACCGTGAGGCCATCAGCGGGTTGGAGGGCGAGGGCGCCCAGGGCGCGCACGACCTGGGCGCGCTGGTACAGAAACTGAAGGCGCCGCGTGCGGTGTGGGTGATGCTGCCGGCCGGGGAGCCGACCGAGCAGACCATCGCCCAACTGGCCGAGCTGCTGGAGCCGGGCGATGCGATCATCGACGGCGGCAACACCTTCTACAAGGACGACATGCGCCGCGCCGCTGAGCTGGCCAAGCGCGGCCTGCACTACCTGGACGTGGGTACCTCCGGTGGTGTGTGGGGCCTGGACCGTGGCTACTGCATGATGATCGGTGGCGAAAAAGACGTGTTCGAACGCCTGGAGCCACTGTTCAAGGCGTTGGCGCCAGGCGTGGGTGATATCCCGCGTACCCATGGCCGTAACGGTGAACACCAGCGCGCCGAGCATGGCTACATCCACGCCGGCCCCCCCGGCGCCGGGCATTACGTGAAAATGGTGCACAACGGCATCGAATACGGCCTGATGCAGGCCTATGCCGAAGGCTTTGACCTGCTGCGCAGCAAGGGTGGCAGCGAACTGCCGGAAGACCAGCGCTTCGACCTGAACGTGGCGGAAATTGCCGAAGTGTGGCGCCGCGGCAGTGTGGTCACCTCGTGGCTGCTCGACCTCACCGCCGACGCCCTGGTGGCCGATCCGCAGCTGTCGCAGTTCAGCGGCTCGGTGTCCGACAGTGGCGAAGGCCGCTGGACCATCGACGCTGCCGTCGAGCAGGCGGTGCCGGTGCCGGTGCTGTCCAGCGCACTGTTCGCGCGCTTCCGTTCGCGCCAGCAGCAGGGCACCTATGGTGACAAGATACTCTCGGCCATGCGCCTGGGCTTCGGTGGCCACGTCGAGAAGAAAGGCGAATGACTGAACAGACCATTCCGGCCGCGCCACCCTGTACCCTGTTCCTGTTCGGCGCCAACGGCGACCTGGTCAAGCGCCTGCTGATGCCGGCGCTGTACAACCTCGGCCGCGACGGCTTGCTGGACCGAAACCTGCGCATCGTCGGCGTCGATCACAACCCGGCCAGTGCCGAGGAGTTCGCCGAGCGCTTGCACGCATTCATGGTCGAACGCGACAAGGGTGGCGAGGGCGGGGCCAAATGCCTGGACGAAAAGCTCTGGGCACGTCTGGCCAAGCGCTTGGGTTACCAGACCGGCGACTTCCTCGATCCGGCCACTTACCAGGCCATCGCCAAACGCATCGACAAGACGGGTCACGGCAACGCCATCTTCTACCTGGCGACTTCGCCGCGCTTCTTCCCGGAAGTCGCCTTGCGCCTCGGGCAGGCCGGATTGCTCGACGAGTCCGCCGGCGGCTTTCGTCGCGTGGTGGTCGAAAAACCCTTCGGCACCGACCTGGCCAGCGCCGAGGCGCTCAACGCCTGCCTGCTGAAAGTGATGGGCGAGCGGCAGATCTATCGCATCGACCATTACCTGGGCAAGGAAACGGTGCAGAACATTCTGGTCAGCCGTTTTTCCAATGGCCTGTTCGAATCGTTCTGGAACAACCACTACATCGATCATGTGCAGATTACCGCCGCCGAAACCGTTGGCGTCGAGACCCGTGGCGCCTTCTATGACAGCACCGGCGCCCTGCGTGACATGGTGCCCAACCACCTGTTCCAGTTGCTGGCGATGGTGGCCATGGAGCCACCGGCTGCATTCGCCGCCGATGCCGTGCGCAGCGAAAAGGCCAAGGTGGTTGGCGCCATCCGCCCGTGGTCGGTGAAGATGGCCCTGAAAAATTCCGTGCGTGGTCAGTACAGCGCTGGCAAGCAGGGCCGCAAGCAACTGCCTGGCTACCGCAAGGAGGTCAACGTTGCGGCTGACAGCCAGACCGAGACCTACGTGGCGCTGAAGGTGATGATCGACAACTGGCGCTGGGCCGGTGTGCCGTTCTACCTGCGCACTGGCAAGCGCATGAGTGTGCGCGACACCGAGATTGCCATCTGCTTCAAGCCCGCGCCTTATGCTCAGTTCCGTGAGTCCGAGCTGGAGCGGCCCAAGCCCAACTACCTGAAGATCCAGATTCAGCCCAACGAAGGCATGTGGTTCGACCTGCAGGCCAAGCGCCCCGGGCCGGAGCTGGTGATGGAGAATGTAGAGCTGGGCTTTGCCTACAAGGACTTCTTCAAGATGACCCCGGCTACCGGCTACGAGACGCTGATCTACGACTGCCTGACCGGTGACCAGACCCTGTTCCAGCGCGCCGACAACATCGAGAATGGCTGGCGTGCGGTGCAGCCGTTTCTCGATGCCTGGGCGCAGGGGGGCGAGGTGCATGAGTACCCGGCTGGTGAAGATGGGCCCGAGGCCGGCAATGAGTTGCTGGCGCGGGACAAGCGGGAGTGGCATCGGTTGGGGTGAAATGTTTGTAAGTCTGTACCGGCCTTTTCGCGGGCACGCCCGCTCCCACATGCATGTCACCGGTTTAAAGGCCTGTGCTGCACCTGTGGGAGCGGGCAAGCCCGCGAAGAGGCCAGCCCAGGCAATCACACAAAGGAGGCCCAATGCCCGCTCATATCGAAGACTACGCGCTGCTGGGCAACTGCCGCAGCGCCGCCCTGGTCAGCCGCGATGGCTCGCTCGACTGGCTATGCCTGCCGCGCTTCGACGCCCCGGCGGTATTCGCGGCACTCCTGGGCAACGAAGAAAACGGCCGCTGGCGCCTGGCCCCCTGCGACACTGTCGAGCACAGCAGCCGTCAATACCTGGACGATACCCTGGTATTGGAAACCACCTGGGTCACCGCCACCGGCCGGGCCCGCATGCTCGACTTCATGCCGCTGGGCGAGGTCAATTCGGTGGTGCGCATCGTCGAGGGCATCTCCGGCGAAACCAACTTCGAAATGGACCTTGTCATGCGCTTCGACTACGGCCGCAGCGTCCCTTGGGTTGAACGGCTCGACCCGCAGACCCTCAGCGCCGTCGCCGGCCCCGACCGGTTGATCCTGTGCAGTACCGTACCGCCCCATGGTCGCGACCATCACACCGTCGCCCGCTTTCGCGTGTGCGCTGGCGAACGTCAGGTCTTCAGCCTTCGCCACCAGCCCTCGCATCTGCCAGTGCTGCCCGACTGCGATATCGACGAGGCCCTGGCTCAGACTATCGACCAATGGCAGGCTTTCGCCGCCCGCTGCCCGCAGGTGGGCCCGCACAGCGCCCTGGTTCGCCGCTCGCTGCTTACCCTCAAGGCCATGACCTATGCCCCAACGGGAGGCATCGTAGCGGCTGTCACCACTTCGCTGCCCGAGCGCATTGGCCATGAGCGCAATTGGGACTACCGCTTCTGCTGGTTGCGCGACGCCACCATGACCCTGTTGGCCTTCATGAACCTCGGCTACTTCGACGAAGCCCTGGCCTGGCGTGAATGGCTGCTGCGTTCGGTGGCTGGCAACCCCGAGCAGATGCAGATCATGTATGGCCTGGCCGGCGAGCGCGACCTGCAGGAATACACCTTGCCGTGGCTGGCCGGTTACGAGCATTCGCAGCCGGTACGGGTGGGCAATGCCGCGTCGGCACAGATGCAGCTGGACATCTATGGCGAACTGGCCGATGCCATGACCCATTCGATCAAGGGCGGCTTGCCCCGCCACCCGCGCAGCGCCGCCATCGCCCGGGTGATCCTGCCCTACGTCGAACGCATCTGGCGCGAGCCGGACGAAGGCATCTGGGAAGTGCGCGGTGGCCGGCAGCAGTTCGTGCATTCCAAGGTGATGGCCTGGGTGGCCTTCGACCGTGCGGCAGGGTTGGCCGACACTACCGAAGAAGGCCGCGAGAGTGGGCAGCATTACCGCCAGGTTGCCGACGAAATTCACCGCGAAGTGTGTGAACGAGGCCTGGATGCCAGTGGCCGCTTTTTCGTCCAGGCCTACGGCTCGAGCGAAATGGACGCCAGCCTGTTGCAGATCGCCCTGACCGGCTTTCTGCCAGCGGATGACCCACGTTTCTTGCGTACGCTGGATCAGATCGAGCGGCGCCTACTGAGAAACGGCCTGTTGCTGCGCTACGACAGCGACAGCTGCAGTGACGGCCTGACGCCAGGGGAGGGCACCTTCCTGGTGTGTTCGTTCTGGCTGGCCGACGTCTACGTACTACTGGGGCGTCAGGCAGAAGCACAGGCACTGTACGATCGCCTGACCGGCCTGTGCAACGACCTCGGCCTGCTGGCCGAACAGTACGACCCGGCCGGCCAGCGCATGCTCGGCAACTACCCCCAGGCGTTCAGCCATATCGGCATCATCAACACCGCGCTGAACCTGCACCGGGCGCAGTGCCCGGTGCGTGACCGGGCGCGTTGTGGGTAGGGGGCGAGCGAAGGCATTCCGGTCGCAATCAACATGTGACGCATAACGTCACATATGATACTTTGCTTCGTGTGATGCATGGGGTCACACTGCGCCCGTCTCCCAAATGGACGCGGCGAGCTACCCATGATCATCAGTTTTCGACACAAGGGACTGCGAATCTTTCATGAAACGGGCAATACCCGAGCGATCCAGGCCTCCCATGCGAAGCGCTTGAAACGACAATTGCAGTTTCTCGATCGTGCCATGGCTGCACAGGACTTGAGCGTACCGGGCTGGCAGTTGCATCCGCTCAAGGGTGACTTATCAGACTTCTGGTCAGTCAGTGTGTCAGGCAACTGGAGGCTGGTCTTTCGTTTCGTGGGTTCGGATGTCGAACTGGTCGATTACCTTGATTATCACTGAAAAGGAGAGCTGATCATGCCTTTGCATAATCCGCCACACCCGGGCGAGGCTTTGCGCGAGGATGTTCTGCCAGCGCTAGGCCTGACGGTGAAGGCCTTCGCATCGCACCTTGGGTTCTCCCGCGAAGCGCTTTCGCGAGTGCTGCATGGCCGTGCGGCGATGTCTCCGGACCTGGCGTTGCGGCTGGAGATGGCGGGCATCAGTACCGCCCGTCTGTGGTTGGCTATCCAGGCCGACTACGATATCTGGCAGGCGCGTCACCGCCAGCAGCCTGTGATTACCCGGTTGTTTCAAGCCGCCTGATGTAAAAGTCTGAAATGACCGGAGTAGACTAGGGCAAACACCATTCAGCACGGAGCAAACATGGGCATTCGCGGTACTGATCGGCAGATTGACAATATCGAGTTCAATGAACGGGCGGTGTGGGCGGCCCAAGCCTGATGGCCAACCACAAGATCGAAATCCGTCGGCGCAATATCGAGAAGATCCTGCACGCGGCGGAAAAGGTGTTCGCCGAGAAGGGTTATGGCGCCACCTCCATGGGTGATATCGCCGAGCAGGCCGAGTTGCCGCGCTCCAACCTGCATTATTACTTCAGCACCAAGGACGAGCTGTTCCGCGCGGTGCTGCAGGACCTGCTGGATGTGTGGAAGCAGGACGCGCTGTGCTTCGAGAACTTCGACGACCCGCGTGTGGTGCTGACCAGTTACATCCGGGCAAAGATGGGCCATTCGCGCTCGCGGCCGCTGGGTTCGAAGATCTGGGCCGAAGAGATGCTGCACGGCGCGCCGGTGCTGGGGATTAACCTGGATGAAAGCCTGGTGCCCTGGGCCAAACTGAAGGAAGCCAAGATCCGCCGCTGGGTGGAGGAGGGGCGCATTCTGCCGGTGGAGCCGTCGGCGCTGCTGTACATGATCTGGGCTTCTACCCAGCACTATGCCGACTTTGGCTACCAGGTGCAGTTGCTCAATGGCGGCGAAGTGCTGTCGGACATGGCGTTCGAGAGTGCGGTGCAGACGGTGACCAGTGTGATCTTGCGGGGGATTGGCCTGGAGCCTTGATCTGACCGATGGGTCCGCTGCGCGGCCCTTCGCGGGCTTGCCCGCTCCCACAGGTACCGCGCCGTTCTTGAGGGCGACAGCGATCCTGTGGGAGCGGGCAAGCCCGCGAAGGGCCGCGCAGCGGACCCAATTACTTCAGCTGGCTTCGCGGTAGGGGTTGCGCGGGTCCTGCGTCCAGTTCAGGTACGGCTTGCCGGTATCCTGCGCCTGCATGTCGATGCAGTTCTCCACCGGGCAGGTGATCTGGCACAGGTTGCAGCCCACGCATTCCTCCTCGATCACGCTGTAGGCATGCGTGCCGTCAGCTTTCAGCGTGCTGGCAATGGCCTGGTGCGAAGTGTCCTCGCAGGCAATGTGGCAGCGCCCGCAGCCAATGCAGGCCGCCTGGTCGATGTGCGCCACAGACTTGTAGTTGATGTCCAGGTACTTCCAGTCGGTGGTATGCCCCACCGCCTGCCCACGAAACGCCTCGATAGTGCGGTGCCCGTGCTGGTCCATCCAGCGTGCCAGGCCGTCCTTCATATCTTCGACAATGCGGAAGCCATGCAGCATCGCCGCCGTGCACACCTGCACCGCACCACTGCCCAGGGCCATGAACTCGGCGGCGTCACGCCAGCTGCCGATGCCACCAATGCCACAAATCGGCAAGCCACGCGTTTCCGGGTCGCGAGCGATTTCCGCCACCATGTTCAGGGCAATCGGCTTCACCGCCGAACCGCAATAACCGCCGTGGGTGCTCTGGTCACCGACGATGGGGTGGGCCACCATGCGGTCGAGGTCGACGCTGGTGATCGAGTTGATGGTGTTGATCAGCGACACCGCATCGGCCCCGCCCCGGTGTGCGGCGCGGGCCGACTGGCGGATGTCGGTGATGTTCGGTGTGAGCTTGACGATCACCGGCAGCGAGCAGTACGTCTTGCACCAGCGGGTGACCATTTCCACGTATTCCGGCACCTGGCCGACTGCCGCCCCCATGCCGCGTTCGGGCATGCCGTGCGGGCAGCCGAAGTTCAGTTCGATGCCATCGGCACCGGTGGCTTCCACCAGCGGCAGGATGAACTTCCACGAATCCTCCACGCACGGCACCATCAGCGACACCACCAGCGCGCGGTCGGGCCAGTCCTTCTTCACCTGGGTGATTTCGCGCAGGTTGATTTCCAGTGAGCGGTCGGTGATCAGTTCGATATTGTTGATGCCCTGCACCTGGCGGTTGGCACCGTAGTGCGCCGAGTAGCGCGACGACACGTTGACCGCCGCTGGGTCCTCGCCCAGGGTTTTCCAGACCACGCCGCCCCAGCCGGCCTCGAAGGCGCGGACCACGTTATAGGCCTTGTCGGTTGGCGGTGCGGAGGCCAGCCAGAAGGGGTTGGGTGCCTTGATACCGGCAAAATCGATGGACAGGTCGGCCATTTACGCTGCCTCCACGTTGAGCATGAGTTGGGCATGGATGGCTTCGGCGGCCAGCTTGCCGTGTTGCACGGCCTGGACGGTGAGGTCCTGGCCCAGAGCGGTGCAGTCGCCACCGGCATATACGCCCGGCAGGCTGGTGCGCAGGTGTTCGTCGACGCGGATGCGTTCGCCGTCGCGGGCCAGTTGTGCGGCCAGCGGGTCGCCGAGGCTGGTGTCGTCGAAGCGCTGGCCGATGGCCTTGAAGATGGCATCGGCGGCCAGCTCGAAGGTTTCGCCGGTGTCGCGCAGGCGGCCGTCCGCCAGTTCGGTACGGGCAAAGCGCATGCCGCGCACCTTGCCGGTGTCGTCCAGCAGCACGGCGTCGGGGCGGGCCCAGGTGTGCAGGCGTACCTGGTTGGCCTTGGCGATGTCCTGCTCGTGGCCGGTGGCACCCATGTCGGCGTGGCCGCGACGGTACACCAGGTTGACGTCGCGGGCGCCCAGGCGGCTCATCTGCACGGCCATGTCGATGGCAGTGTTGCCGGCACCGATCACCAGGCAGCGGTCGGCCAGTGGCAGTTGGCTCAGGTCATCGGCCTGGCGCAGTTCACGGATGTACTCGGTGGCGGCGAGCAGGCCGGGTGCTTCTTCATCGGGTAGGCCCAGCTGGCGCACGGCATTCAGGCCGAGGCCGAGGAACACCGCGTCGTATTGGTCGCGCAGTTCGCCCAGGCTGAGGTTGCTGCCCAGGCGCTGACCGTGGCGAATTTCGATACCGCCAATGCCGAGCAGGAACTCCACTTCACGCTGGGCGTAGTCGTCCACCAGTTTGTAGCGGGCGATGCCGTACTCGTTGAGGCCACCGGCCTTGTCACAGGCCTCGAATACCACCACCTCGTGCCCGTGCATGGCCAGGCGATGGGCGCAGGACAGCCCGGCAGGGCCGGCACCGACCACGGCGATGCGTTTGCCGGTGGCGGGGGAGCGTTTGAACGGGTGTTCGCTGAACTGGGCATTGTCCACGGCGTAGCGCTGCAACTGGCCGATCAGTACTGGTGCACATTCTTCGGCGTTGTTGCGCACGCAGGCTTGCTGGCAGAGGATTTCGGTGGGACAGACGCGGGCACAGCTGCCGCCGAGGATGTTGGCCGAGAGGATGCGCTCGGCGGCGCCTTGCAGGTTCTCGTCGCTGATGCGGTGGATGAACGACGGGATGTCGATGTCGCTTGGGCAGGCGTTGACGCAGGGGGCGTCGTAGCAGTACAGGCAGCGCGCGCTTTCGACGGCGGCCTGGCGGGCGGTGAGGGGTGGGGCCAGGTCGCTGAAGCGCTCGGCCAACTGGTCGGCGCCGGCCCGGGGGCGCGGCAAGTGGTTCAGGGCATCGATCACGGTTGTAGCCTCTCGTTCTTATATTTGGCTTGGAATGGGGGCGCTCTGCGCCCCAATCGCCGGCAAGCCAGCTCCCACAGGTACTGCACCGACCTTGAAAACAGCGCGGTCGAGGTGGGAGCTGGCTTGCCGGCGATGGGCTGCGCAGCAGCCCCAATGGCCTTAACGCGGTACAGGCATCGGGCGCTGGTGCTCGGCCCGGCGCCCCAGCACCTCGTACACCGACGGATACGCCGGCCGTTCCACATAGCGCCCCGCGCCCGCTTCCGCGCGCAGGTCGCCATCGGCCCAGAGCACCTTGCCCTGGCTGATGGTGTGGCTGGGAATGCCGCGCACTGTACGGCCTTCGAAGATGTTGAAGTCCACCCGCTGATGGTGGGTCTGGGCCGAGATCGTGCGTGTGCCCTGCGGGTCCCACAGCACCAGGTCGGCATCGGCACCGACGCGGATGGCGCCCTTGCGGGGGAACAGGTTGAAGATTTTCGCCGTGTTGGTAGAGGTCAGCGCGACGAACTCATGCATCGACAGGCGCCCGCTGTTGACCCCGGCATCCCACAGCACCGCCATGCGGTCTTCGATACCGGCGGTGCCGTTGGGAATGCGGCTGAAGTCGTCGCGGCCCATGGCCTTCTGCTCGGCGCAGAAGCAGCAGTGGTCGGTGGCGGTGGTGTGCAGGTTGCCCGATTGCAGGCCGCGCCACAGCGCTTCCTGGTGTTCGCGTGGGCGGAACGGCGGGCTCATCACATAGCCAGCGGCGGTGGCCCAGTCTGGGTCGCGGTAGACACTGTCGTCCAGCAACAGGTGGCCGGGCAACACTTCGCCGTACACCGGCTGGCCCTTGCCCCGGGCGTAGGCGATTTCATCCAGCGCTTCGCGGCTGGAAATGTGCACCAGGTACAGCGGCGTGCCGAGGGTTTCGGCAATGCGGATGGCGCGGCTGGCCGCTTCGCCCTCCACCTGGGCCGGGCGCGACAGCGGGTGGGCTTCCGGCCCGGTCAGGCCTTGGGCCAGCAGTTTTTTCTGCAGGTGGTACACCAGTTCGCCGTTCTCGGCATGCACGGTGGGCACCGCACCCAGTTGCAGGCAGCGCTCGAAGCTGGCCACCAGGGTGTCATCGGCGGCCATGATGGCGTTCTTGTAGGCCATGAAGTGCTTGAAGCTGTTCACCCCATGTTTGGCCACCAATTCGCCCATCTCTTCGGCCACCTGCTCGCTCCACCAGGTGATGGCGACGTGGAAACCGTAGTCGCTGGCGCTCTTCTGCGCCCAGCCGCGCCAGGTGTGGAAGGCCTCCAGCAGTGACTGCTGCGGATTGGGGATGACGAAATCGATGATCGAAGTAGTGCCGCCGGCCAGGCCTGCAGCGGTGCCGCTGAAGAAGTCCTCGCTGGCCACGGTGCCCATGAATGGCAATTGCATGTGGGTGTGCGGGTCGATGCCGCCGGGCATCAGGTACTGGCCGCTGCCGTCGAGGATCTCGCAGTCGGTGGGCGGTTCGAGGTTTTGCCCGATGGCGCGGATCAGGCCATCGGCACACAGGACATCGGCGGGGTAACTCTCTTCGTGGGTGACCACGGTGGCGCCACGGATCAACAGGGACATGCCGTTTTCCTCGCAGGCTGACCGGTCTGGGCCGGTTCTTGGAATTGTCACGGGTGCAGGACGAGCAGGGCGATTAATCCTGTCATACCTGACAAGATTCGAGGCTAGATGCTGATTCTGGATTCGGCAAGAAAATTTCCTATTAATTTTATTGTTTTTAACTTGTTGATATTTAACAGTTAATTTTTTCGGATGTGCTGATTACGGGGTTTTCAGGATTTTTGACTAACTTGACAAGATGAAAATCTGGTCGAGATTTCTAAGCACAATTACGCGTGTGTACTCCGGCCATCGCATTAGCCCGATGAGCGAACAACTACAAGAAAATCTGGAGAAGGCCCCATGCAACAGAGCAGATCGGAAGTGGTCGAGCACAATGGCCTGTTCGAGCTGTCCGAGGGCAGTGATGTCCTCGACAGCCCGCGCTACAACCACGACATCGCACCGACCAAGGTGCACCAGCGCACCTGGAACAAATGGCACATCACCGCCCTGTGGGTGGGTATGTCCATCTGCGTGCCCACCTATACCCTCGGCGGGGTGCTCACCGCCTATTTCGGCCTCAGCGTGGGCGAGGCCTTGCTGGCGATCCTGCTGGCCAACCTGATCGTGCTGATCCCGCTCACCCTCAACGCATTTCCTGGCACCAAGTACGGCATTCCGTTCCCGGTGCTGCTGCGTTCGTCGTTCGGCATCCTCGGTTCCAACGTGCCGTGCCTGATCCGCGCGGTGGTCGCCTGCGGCTGGTTCGGCATCCAGACCATGTTCGGCGGCCTGGCCATCCACCTGTTCCTCGGCTCGGTGTTCGAGGGCTGGAAGGCTTTGGGCGGCACCGGCGAGGTGATCGGCTTCATGATCTTCTGGTGCCTGAACCTGTGGGTGGTGTTGCGCGGCGCCGAGTCGATCAAGTGGCTCGAGACGCTGTCGGCACCGCTGCTGGTGGCGGTGGGTGTCGGCCTGTTGTTCTGGGCCTTGCCACACATGTCGATGACCGAACTGCTGGCGCAGCCGCCCAAGCGCCCGGAAGGGGCGAGCGTGGTCAGTTATTTCTGTGCCGGGCTTACTGCCATGGTCGGCTTCTGGGCCACGCTGTCGCTGAACATCCCGGACTTCAGCCGCTACGCCCGCAGCCAGAAAGACCAGATACTCGGGCAGATCTTCGGCTTGCCGCTGACCATGTTCCTGTTCGCCGCGCTGGGTGTGGTGCTGACCGCTGCCTCGGCGTCGCTGGTAGGCGAGACGGTGTCCGACCCGGTCAGCCTGATCGGCAAGATCCACAGCCCGTTCTGGGTAGCGCTGGCCATGGCGCTGATCGTGATTGCCACGCTGTCGACCAACACTGCGGCGAACATCGTGTCGCCGACCAACGACTTCCAGAACATCGCCCCACGCCTGATCGGGCGCAGCCGGGCGGTGTGGCTGACCGGCTTCATCGGCCTGGCGCTGATGGGCCATGAGTTGCTGAAGAAGCTGGGCTGGATCGTCTCTGACTTGAGCCTGGAGAGCGTGTATTCCAACTGGTTGTTGGGCTACTCCAGCCTGCTGGGGCCGATTGCCGGGATCATGGTGGTGGACTACTTCCTGATCCGCCGGCAGAAGCTGGACCTGGCCGGGCTGTACCGCGACGACGTGTATCCGGCGTGGAACTGGGCTGGGTTTGCCGCCTTTGCCTTACCGGTGGCGCTGACCGTGATGGCGATTGGCAACAGCAGTTTCAGCTGGTTCTACGACTACGGTTGGTTCACCGGCTCGCTACTGGGTGGGGCACTGTACTACGTCCTTGCCAGTTTGGCGGCGCGCAGCCCGGCGCGGTTGGCCAAGCCTTTGCCCTGAGACCGTGTCTGCCTCTTCGCGGGCTCGCCCGCTCCCACAGGTACTGCACAGCATTCAAAACCTGCGGTGAACCTGTGGGAGCTGGCTTGCCGGCGATAGGGCCCGCACAGACAACAAAAAGCCTGAAGGAGAAACCCGTGACCCCAGTCCAAGACATCCTGAAAACCACCGCCCACCACATCGACAGCACCCGCCTGTGGCAATCCCTGATGGACCTGGCCCGCCTCGGTGCCACCGCCAAGGGTGGCGTCTGTCGCCTGGCCCTTACCGACCTCGACCGCCAGGCCCGCGACCTGTTCGTGCAGTGGTGCGAGGCCGCCGGTTGTACGGTCAGCATCGACGCCGTCGGCAACATCTTCGCCCGCCGCCCCGGACGCAACCCGGCACTGCCGCCGGTGATGACCGGCAGCCACATCGACACCCAGCCCACTGGCGGCAAGTTCGATGGCTGCTTCGGGGTGATGGCCGGGCTGGAGGTGATCCGTACCCTCAACGACCTGGGCGTGGAAACCGAAGCGCCGCTGGAAGTGGTGGTATGGACCAACGAAGAAGGCTCGCGCTTTGCCCCGTGCATGATGGGCTCGGGGGTGTTCGCCGGCAAGTTCACCCTGGAAGAGACACTGGCCAAGCGCGATGCCCAAGGTGTCAGCGTCGGCGAGGCGTTGAACGCCATTGGCTACGCCGGCCCACGCGCGGTGCTGGGCCACCCGGTGGGGGCCTATTTCGAAGCGCATATCGAGCAGGGGCCGATCCTCGAAGACCAGGCCAAGACCATCGGTGTGGTGCTGGGTGCCCTGGGCCAGAAATGGTTCGACCTGACCTTGAGGGGCGTCGAAGCTCATGCCGGCCCCACGCCCATGCACCTGCGCAAGGACGCCCTGGTCGGCGCGGCGGCGGTGGTGGAAGCGGTCAACCGCACCGCCCTCGGCCACCAGCCCCATGCCTGCGGCACCGTGGGGTGCCTGCAGGCGTATCCGGGGTCACGCAACGTGATCCCGGGCGAGGTGCGCATGACCCTGGACTTCCGTCATCTGGAGGGTGAGCAACTGGATGCGATGATTGCCGATGTGCGCGCGGTGATCGAGGCGACCTGTGCCAAGCATGGTTTGAGCCACGAACTGGTGCCCACGGCCGACTTCCCGGCGCTGTACTTCGACAAAGGCTGTGTCGATGCCGTACGCGAGTCGGCGCAAGCACTGGGCCTGGCGCACATGGACATTGTCAGCGGGGCGGGGCATGACGCGATCTTCCTGGCCGAGCTGGGGCCGGCGGGGATGATTTTCGTGCCGTGCGAGAATGGCATCAGCCATAACGAGATCGAGAATGCCACGCCCGAGGACCTGGCGGCAGGCTGCGCGGTGTTGCTGCGGGCGATGCTGGCGGCGTCGGAGGCGATTGCCAGCGGGCGCCTGGCGGCCTAATCAGGCGAGCGCGGTTTTCTGTGGGAGCAACTGTCTTGTCTTGGCTGGCCTCATCGCCGGCAAGCCAGCTCCCACAGGTGCTGTGCAGGTTTCAGGCTAACGCTATACCTGTGGGAGCGGCTTTAGCCGCGAACACCGGCAACGCCGGTGCCATCCACGGCGCTGGATTCTTCGCGGGTGAATCGGATCACCGCACCGCCGCTCCCACAGGAGCTATGCAGGTTTCAGGCTCACCCGCGAAGCTCCGCGATTCATCCGGCCGGTTCAAGACAGCCATCACGCCCGATGTGATAACGCTGCAGGTCCTGCGCCAGAATCAGCTGCCCGTCATAGTGGGCGAGGGCTTCGTCGCGCACGTTGTCGATGCTCGGGCTGCGCCGTGGGTCGTTCTGGTAGCGGGCGCTGAAGTGCGTCAGCACCAGGTTACGCACGCCTGCGCTCTGGGCAAAGCGCGCCACTGCTGCAGCGGTGCTATGGCCGAAGGTAACCCCCGTGCGCTCGACCACCGCCTGGGTGAAGGTGGCTTCGTGGACCAGCACATCGGCGCCCTGGGCAGCGTTGGCCAGCAGCTCGGGGTCGTCGTTGTCGCCACACACGATCACCCGTCGTGGCGGGCGCGACGGGCGCAAGTAGTCGCGGCCATGCAGCAGTTGCCCGTCATGTTGCACCGTCAGGCCTTTGGCCAGCTCGCCCCACAACGGGCCGCGGGGTATGCCATCGGCTTCCAGGCGCTGGATGTCCAGGCGCGGTTCGGGGTTGAGCTCGGTGAACACGAAGCCGACGCTCGGCACCCGGTGCGACAGCTGCACGCTGGTCACTTGCAGGCTCTCACTGCGCCATTCGACCAGCTCTTCCACGGCCAGCAGGCGCAATTCGAACGGCAGGAACGTGTCGCTGGCCAGCAGGCCCTGGCGTACCCAGTCGTGCAGCGCGCAGGGCAGCACCACGTCCAGCGGCTGGGTGCGGCCGCTCATGCCGGCGCTGGCCAGCAGACCGGGCAGGCCGAAGCAATGGTCGCCGTGCACGTGGGTGATGAAGATCGCCCGCAGGTCGCGGACCGACAGTGGAGTATGCAGCAGCCGATGTTGGGTGCCTTCGCCGCAATCGACCAGGTACCACTGCTTGCCGCTGGCTTCGATGACAGCGGTGGCGCTGACGTTGCGGGCTTTTGTGGGCACCCCCGAGGAAGTGCCCAGAAACTGCAGGTCCAATGTTTCGCTCCATGCGTGGGGGAGCCACACCTTAGACGGATTGCTACAGGGCGTCGATGCTCATGGCACGGCAGGGGCGTCCTCGCGCCAGATCAGCTTGCTGGTGTCGTAACCCTGCTTACGGGCAATCGCCAGCAGCTGATCACGGGTCTGGTCAGTGATCGCCGGCGTGCGCGACAGCAGCCACAGGTATTCGCGGTTGGGGTGCCCGACCAGCGCCACGCGATAGTCCTTGTCGTGATACAGCACCCAGTATTCGCCTTTGGTCAGCCCCGGTGCCAGCCGGCTGAACCAGTTGTCGAAGCGCACCCAGAGCTTGTCTGTCCTGCCCGGCACCTGGGCTTCGGCGATGCCGTGGGCTTCATTCCATGCGCCGTCCTTTTCCTTGCAGCGGTTGGTCACGTCAATGCGGCCATCCTCGCGCAAGCTGTAATGGGCTTCGGACTGCACGCAGTTGCGCTGGAAGAACATCGGCAGGCGCGCCAGCTCGTACCAGGTGCCTTGGTAGCGTTGCAGGTCGACCTGTTCGGTAGCCGGCGGGGAGCGGTGATCGTCGTTTGAACCGACGCAGCCCATCAGGGCCAAGGTCATGCAGGAAAGCATCAGGGCCGTGCGCATCGCCATGGCAAACCTCCTGTCAGTGAGTGTGGGGCTCACCTTTGGTTCGATGCGGGCGGGGCGCAAAAGTTGTATTGACGATGCATGGCGTAAGGAATCGAGTGCCTTTGTCAGCTCAGAGTCAAAGCGAAAGAGACTTTTCCTACAGCTGACTCAGAAACTTCCCAAGCAAATCCATGATGGGATTTCCCCCTGTACACGCTGTCAGGGAGACACCTCATGTATCTGGATTACCTGGTGCCCTCGTGGTTCCAGATCGAATCACGTATCACCGATCAGATGGGCTATCAGGGAGGCGCCCATTTCCGTACCTACCTAAACGAACCGGTCGCCTCACTGGCCCTCAACCTGCGTCGCGTGAGGGCTGTCCAGGCGGCCTTCAACCAGGCCGAGTGGCAAGCCGGCAGCATGCTGCGCCAGCGCTTTGCCGAGCTGGAAATCGCCAGCATCCTCGACGAGCTGCTCAAGGTGGTACGGGAGATGGCGATGATCGTCGTCGGCAGCACCCTCACCGGCGGCGCGATTGGCGCCGGGATTGGGGCATTTGGCGCTGGTGCAGGGGCCATTCCTTTGGCCGGCGCTGGCGCGGCAATGGGCCTCAAGGTCAGTGGTTGGATACTTGGCGTGCTGGGGCTTGCCTCCATTGCCGAGTTTTTTCTCGAAGGCTTGCCTCGCATTGGTGAGTATTACCTCGACGGCATACGTATCGCTTGGGATGGGACACGGGACGAAGGTATTAACCCGTTCGGATCGGATGACCCGTATACCATTTCCAGAGCTGCCCATCATATCGCTCTAGGTCATGTAGAGGTCGTGGTTTTGCTGCTGGGCGCGATCGTCTCGTACCTCACCCGCGGGCGCGGCGATGCTCGGGTGCTGGCGCAGGAGATGGCGGCCAGCAGCAAAGGTGCACGGCTGGGGCAATGGATGCTCAAGCATGAAGAGGGATTGAAGAAACGGCCAGACCTACAGGTGCCGGAGCGGCGTAAGGGAGGGCTGGGTGATCCGCATCCGAATCAAAGGAATCAGCCGAAGAAGGAGCCGCCTGAACACCACCCCGGCAGGATGGCATTGCATAATGTCGAATGCTTCAAAGCTGACAAAGTGCCGGAATACAAAGTGGGAGAATTCAAGCGGCAGCTGAGTGGTCAGGAAGATGGGCTCAACTGGATGACCATCGATGAGTTTCTGGAGAAAATCGAAAACCCAGAACAGCGAAATAAAGGGCTGGCTCAGAAAGCTCGAAGAAAGGAATTGGAGATCATCCAGGAAAATTTTGAGAAGGAGCTAAGGAAGACCATGGGTCCTTTTGAAGCACAACAAGTTGCCATGGAAAAAGCTAGAAACAGAATGTCAGCCATAGCAGCGCTGCACAATCCAGACCTTGTCGCTGGAGGCAGGGACGTCATATCGGACTTCGGGGATCGCCAGATAAACTCCATAATAGGACCTCAATGGAAAACAAAGATACCCAATTTGAAGAAGGCCGCCGAAGCGGTGCCGCCCGAACATAGAAGCTCAACCCGCATGAATGTCAAATTGCACAAATGCTGAGTCAAGGACATCAAGATGGATAAAATCTATGCCAGGTTTATTGAGAATTTCGGTCATCCGATCGATCGCCGGGAAGTACCTTTCTCGACGATCGAAAAGTACAGGGGTAAGCTTCCCGCCAAGCTTCTGGAATACTGGTCTGAGCATGGGTGGGGAGGCTATGGCGAAGGGATTTTCTGGTTAGTCAATCCACAAGAATATGAGGCAGTTGTTTCATCTTGGATAGCGGGCACGAAATTCAGCTCACACGATACCTACCATTTGATCGCTCGAAGCGCTTTTGGAGACCTGTATCTATGGGGTGAAAGAACTGGTTTTTCACTGGAGATAACAGGCGTCAGCGCTCGATACGCATTTTATAAAAATGAATTCACAAAAGATCAGTTAGAAGCTGAGCTCCAAGGGTTTTTTCTGTCAAGAAAACTCGACTCAAACGATTTCAATGATCTCTTCGAACCTGCTAGCGCAAAATTCGGAAAACTCAAGAATGATGAAATGTACGGCTTTTTCCCCGCCCTCATGTTGGGTGGATCTGACCGCCTGGAGTACCTCAAGAAGGTCAGCGCCGTTGAGCATCTAGTTTTTCTTGCACAGCTGACAGACCTTCAACCTTACGCCTTCTCCAGCCGGCCAGATTGAAAGAGCTACCTGCCGTGCTCGTGTACTCGCCGGCCTCAATCGCTATGTGCTGGCAGGTCGAATGAACCGGTCTGCACTTCGCCTACACGCACATAGCGGGCGATGACCACCCCTTTGGGCGTCACTTGCGAATGCTTCAGGGTGAAAGCCCCAGGCGCAGCATCCTCCCCGAACAGGCGCTTGCCATGGCCCAGCAACACGGGGTGGGTGAGCAACTGCAGCTCATCGACCAGCCCGGCGGCGAGCAGTTGCTGCACCACGTCGGCACTGCCCTGAGTGAGCAGATCGGCACCATCCTGCTGCTTGAGGCCCCGTACCGCCGCGACGATATCCGCACCCAGCGCATGACTGTTGTGCCAATCGAGGCTGTCGGGATCATGGGTGGCGACGTGCTTGGCCACGCTGTTGAACAGGTTGGCGATGGAGAATTCCTCGGTATCGTCTTTCACCTTCGGCCAGTAGCCGGCAAAGATGTCGTAGGTGCGCCGGCCCAGCAGCAATTCGAAAGGTTGGCTGAACAGCGCCTGCATGGCCTGGCCGAACACTTCCTCGGCATGGGGCACTAGCCAACCGCCAAAGGTGAAACCGCCGCTGGTGTCTTCCTGTGGTCCGCCGGGGGCCTGCATGACGCCGTCGAGGCTGATGAAGGTGGCTACGATTAGCTTGCGCATGGGGACTCTCCTGTTGGCAGCGGGGGTGGCTGTGGGCATCGGATAGTCGAATGGCAGAAGGCAGAATCGACAGGGCCTTTCGTTCTGTCTGTAATGGCCTCATCCCCGGCAAGCCAGCTCCCACAGGTGCTGTGCAGGTTTCAGGCTAACGCTATACCTGTGGGAGCGGCTTTAGCCGCGAACACCGGCAACGCCGGTGCCATCCACGGCGCTGGATTCTTCGCGGGTGAATCGGATCACCGCACCGCCGCTCCCACAGGAGCTATGCAGGTTTCAGGCTCACCCGCGAAGCTCCGCGATTCATCCGGCCGGTTCAAGACAGCCATCACGCCCGATGTGATAACGCTGCAGGTCCTGCGCCAGAATCAGCTGCCCGTCATAGTGGGCGAGGGCTTCGTCGCGCACGTCGCCGATGCTCGGGCTGCGCCGTGGGTCGTTCTGGTAGCGGGCGCTGAAGTGCGTCAGCACCAGGTTACGCACGCCTGCGCTCTGGGCAAAGCGCGCCACTGCTGCAGCGGTGCTATGGCCGAAGGTGACGCCCGTGCGCTCGACCACCGCCTGGGTGAAGGTGGCTTCGTGCACCAGCACATCGGCGCCCTGGGCAGCGTTGGCCAGCAGCTCGGGGTCGTCGTTGTCGCCACACACGATCACCCGTCGTGGCGGGCGCGACGGGCGCAAGTAGTCGCGGCCATGCAGCAGTTGCCCGTCATGTTGCACCGTCAGGCCTTTGGCCAGCTCGCCCCACAACGGGCCGCGGGGTATGCCATCGGCTTCCAGGCGCTGGATGTCCAGGCGCGGTTCGGGGTTGAGCTCGGTGAACACGAAGCCGACGCTCGGCACCCGGTGCGACAGCTGCACGCTGGTCACTTGCAGGGTCTCGCTGCGCCATTCGACCAGCTCTTCCACGGCCAGCAGGCGTAATTCGAACGGCAGGAACGTGTCGCTGGCCAGCAGGCCCTGGCGCACCCAGTCGTGCAGCGCACAGGGCAGCACCACGTCCAGCGGCTGGGTGCGGCCGCTCATGCCGGCGCTGGCCAGCAGACCGGGCAGGCCGAAGCAATGGTCGCCGTGCACGTGGGTGATGAAGATCGCCCGCAGGTCGCGGACCGACAGTGGGGTGTGCAGCAGCCGATGTTGGGTGCCTTCGCCACAGTCGACCAGGTACCAATGGCTGCCGCTGGCTTCGATTACCGCCGTGGCGCTGACGTTGCGCGCCTTGGTGGGCACGCCGGCGGAGGTGCCGAGGAACAGCAGGTCCATGGTCTGGCTCCTTGTTTCAGCCCAACAGCGACAGGTCGCGCAGCAACACCTGTAGCCCTTGCGGTACCAGCGGGCCGATATGGTCGAAATCGGCGCTGTCGCACCAGCGGGCGCGGAACGGGCTACCGTTGGACTCGTGGCCGTCGAGCCAGGCTCGCTGGTAGAGACTGGCGTCGTCGAAGCGCGCATCGTATACCTGCACAATCTCATGCCCTGGCTTGCCGGCATAGGTGAACAGGCTCTCAAGGGTGCCGAGCAGGCGCACATTGCTGATCGGCTGGCCCAGCTCTTCGTGGATCTCGCGGGCGATGGCCTCCACGCCCAACTCACCGAACTCTATGCCGCCACCCAGCGGGCGGCACAGGGTCTGGCCGCTGGTTGGGTCGTCGAACACGTTGACCAGGATCTTGCCCTGGTGATGGAACACGCACAGGGCGAGAAAACGGATACGGGGTGCTTGCAGCGGCGCGCTACTCACGGGCTCGTTCCTTCGAGGCGATTAAAGGGCGCACACCTTAGCCTGATTGGCGCATGCCGTCGATGGCCGGCTACTCGGCCTGCCGCCAGATGAGTTTGCTGGTGTCATAGCCTTGTTCGCGGGCAATCGTCAGCAACTTCCATTGGCCGTCGGTTACGCCTCGTCGAACGAACCGGTCTGCACCTGGCCTGCGCGCACGTAGCGGGCGATGACCACGCCTTTGGGTGACACCACCGAGTGTTGCAGGGTGAAGGCTGCGGCAGCCGCATCGTTGCCGAACAGGCGTTTACCGTGGCCGAGCAGCAGCGGATGGATCAGCAACTGCAGCTCGTCGACCAAGTCCGCTGCCAGCAGTTGCTGCACCAGTTCGGCGCTGCCCTGGGTCAGCAGGTCGGCGCCATCCTGCTGTTTCAGGGTGCGCACCGCAGCAGTGATGTTCGCGCCCAGGGCGTGGCTGTTGTGCCAGTCGAGGGTGGCGGGGGTGTGGGTGGCCACGTGCTTGGGCACGCTGTTGAACAGGTTGGCGATGGAGAAGTCCTGCGAGTCGTCTTTTATCTTTGGCCAGTAGCCGGCGAAGATGTCATAGGTGCGCCGGCCCAGCAGCAGCTCGAAGGGCTGGCTGAACAGCGCCTGCATCGCCTGGCCGAACACTTCCTCGGCGTAGGGCACGATCCAGCCGCCGTAGCTGAAGCCGCCGCTGGTGTCTTCCTGTGGTCCGCCGGGGGCCTGCATGACGCCGTCGAGGCTGATGAAGGCGGCTACGATGAGCTTGCGCATGGGGACTCTCCTGTTGGCAGCCGGGGTGGCTGAGCATCGGATAGTCGGATGGTAGAAGGCAGAATCGACAGGGCCTTTCGTTCTGTCTGTAATGGCCCTATCGCCGGCAAGCCAGCTCCCACAGGTATTGCGTTGCAGCGGAGGACTGTGGAGTACCTGTGGGAGATTCTATGGTTTGTGGCAAGAGCATCAGGGTTACCAGCCCTGATGCGGTCCCTGTGGGAGCTGGCTTGCCGGCGATAGGGCCAGTGCCGGCTTACATCAAAGCCAGTAAGTCACCGCCCACCACCCCAGCCCGCCCATTACCACGGTATAGGGCAAGGCCATCCACACCATCCGCCCATACGACAGCCGGATCAGCGGCGCAATCGCCGAGGTCAGCAGGAACAGGAACGCCGCCTGCCCATTCGGCGTCGCCACGCTGGGCAGGTTGGTGCCGGTGTTGATCGCCACCGCCAGCGTCTCGAAGTGCTCGCGGCTCATGCCGCCATCGAGAAATGCCTGCTTCACCTCGGTGATGTAGATGGTGGCGACGAACACATTGTCGCTGATCGCCGACAGCAGGCCATTGGCCAGGTACAGCATGCCCGGCTGCTGTTCGGCCGGCAGCGTCAGCACCCAGCTGATCAGCGGGCTGAACAGTTGCTGCTGGTGAATCACCGCGACCACGGCGAAGAACACCACCAGCAAGGAGGCGAACGGCATGGCATCCTGGAAGGCGCGGCCCAGGCGGTGTTCGTCGGTGATGCCGGTAAACGCCGTGATCAGCACGATCACCATCAGGCCGATCAGGCCGACCTCGGCAACGTGCAACCCCAGGCAGACGATCAGGAGCAACGCCGCGAACCCCTGCACCCACAGCGCGACACGTTGGGCCTGGGTGCGCGTGGCATTGTCTTCGGCGGCGTGCGCGGCTAGCACCTGGCGCACAGGTTCAGGCATCAGCGTGCCGTAGCCGAACAGTCGCAGCTTCTCCAACAGCACGCAGGTCAGCAGGCCAGCGCCCAGCACAGGCAGCGAAACCGGCGCCACCTTGAAGAAGAAGTCGGCGAAGTGCCAACCCATCTCATGGCCGATCAGCAGGTTCTGCGGCTCGCCCACCAGCGTGCACACGCCACCCAGGGCAGTACCCACCGCACCATGCATCAGCAGGCTGCGCAGGAAAGCGCGGAACTGATCGAGGTCTTCTCGGTGCAGCTGGGCGACCTGCTGGTCGCTGTCCAGCGCACTGTCTTCGCGCGGGTTGGCCCCGGAAGCGACGCGGTGGTACACCGCATAGAAGCCGACCGCGGCGCTGATGATCACGGCAGTCACGGTCAGCGCATCGAGAAACGCCGAAAGGAACGCCGACAGCACGCAGAACAGCAGCGCCAGGATCGCCTTTGAGCGCACCCCAAGCAGGATGCGCGAGAACAGGAACAGCAGCAGCTCCTTCATGAAGTGGATGCCGGCGACCATGAACATCAGCAGCAGGATCACCGGGAAGTTGTGTTGCAGTTCTTCGTACAGTGCCTGTGGCGTGGTCATCTGCAACAGCAGGGCTTCGATCAGCAACAGGCCGCCAGGCATCAGCGGGTAGCATTTCAGCGCCATGCCGAGGGTGAAGATGAATTCGAGCACCAGCGCCCAGCCGGCCGCGACCGGGCCAACGGCCATCAGCAGCAGTGGGTTGAGTACTAGGAACAGGCAGATGACTGCCTTGTACCAAAGCGGCGACTGGCCCAGAAAACCATGGGCGAGGGCGCCGGTCAGGGAGCGGGACATGAATTTGTATCCTTATAATTCGGCGATGGCGCACGGTGCCGGATCAGCGCGTCTTAGGCAAGGCGTACAGTCCCGTTTTTGGCACAAGTGCAGTCATCGGGCTGGGTTACCATCCGCGCTATGAACCCTTAACCCGCAGGAGTGCCGCCCGTGACCGAGTACAGCGCATTCAAGGTCGAACTGACCGATAACATCGCCCACGTTCAGATCAACCGCCCCGAGAAGGTCAACGCGATGAACGCGGCCTTCTGGGAAGAGATCGTGGACATCTTCCAGTGGGTCGACGATACCGATGCCGTACGCGCGGTGGTGATCAGCGGCGCGGGCAAGCATTTCTCCGCCGGTATCGACCTGATGATGCTGGCTTCGCTGGCCGGGCAGATGGGCAAGGACGTTGGCCGCAATGCACGCTTCCTGCGCAAGACCATCCTGCGCCTGCAGGCATCGTTCAATGCCGTGGACCAATGCCGCAAGCCAGTACTGGCCGCGGTGCAGGGTTATTGCATCGGTGGCGCCATCGATCTCATCTCCGCTTGCGACATGCGCTATTGCAGCCGCGATGCGCAGTTCTCGATCAAGGAAATCGACATGGGCATGGCTGCCGATGTCGGCACGTTGCAACGTTTGCCACGTATCATCGGCGACGGCATGATGCGTGAGCTGGCCTTCACCGGGCGTAACGTCGAGGCCGACGAGGCGCTGCGCATCGGCCTGGTCAACCGGGTCTATGCTGATCACGCCGCGCTGCTGGACGGGGTCTTTGCCATTGCCCGCGAGATTGCCGCAAAATCGCCGATCGCCGTGGCCGGCACCAAGGAAATGCTCAGCTACATGCGCGACCACCGCATCGACGATGGCCTGGAATACATCGCCACCTGGAACGCCGCGATGTTGCAGTCCGAAGACCTGCGCGTGGCTGTGGCGGCGCACATGAGCAAACAGAAACCGACGTTCGCCGACTGATCAGACCGGGGGACGCGCAGTAAAGGAACCCCCGACATGTCAGCACGCTGGACTACCGCAGTACTCGACCCGCAGATCACCGGGGGGCTGGCCGTGGCCCGCAGCCCGGAAGGGTTCCTGGTGGATGCCAACGGCGCGCTGTTCCCGCGTGACTGGCTCAAGCGCCAGGACCTCGACGTGCTGTGCGAGCACGGCATCGGCCATTTCGATGGCCAACCGGTGTTCCTGCTGGAGCTGCGCAGCTCCAGCGACGTGCCCGGCTGCAGCTGGCGCGGCCTGCGTGCGTTCATGCTCGAAGGCGACTTCGACAGCTACAAAGTGCTGGGTTATGCCGCGCAGATCGGCACCTGGGCCCGCGAGCACCGCTTCTGCGGCAGCTGCGGCCAGGCGATGACGCAGATTCGCTGGGAGCGGGCGATGTACTGCCAGCCGTGCGACCTGCGCAGCTACCCGCGTATCTCGCCGAGCATGATCGTGCTGGTGACCCGCGGCGACGAGATTCTGCTGGCGCGCTCGCCGCGCTTCGTCACCGGGGTGTACAGCACCCTGGCCGGTTTTGCCGAGCCGGGCGAGTCGGCCGAAGACTGCCTGGTGCGCGAGGTGCGTGAAGAAGTGGCGGTGGAGGTGCAGAACATCCAGTACGTCGGCAGCCAGTGCTGGCCGTTCCCGCACTCGATGATGCTGGGCTTCCATGCCGAGTACGCCGGGGGCGACATCGTCATGCAGCCGGACGAGATCGAGGATGCCAAGTGGTTCAGCGTCCACGACCTGCCGCCGCTGCCGGCCGGGCGCTCCATTGCCCGCTATCTGATCGACCTTTATGTGGCCAGGCGCTTAGGCTTGCCCGAACCAGTGCTGCCACACTAGGCGCACGGTCAGCGCCAGCACCACGGTGATGAACACCGGGCGGATGAACTTGCTGCCACCGCTGATCGCCGTGCGTGCGCCGAAGAACGCGCCGACCATCACCGACAGGCCCATGCACAGGCCGACGATGTAGTCCACCTGCCCGGAAATGATGAACACCGTCAGCGCCGCGATGTTGCTGACGAAGTTCATGCTGCGCGCCACACCGCTGGCGCGGACCAGGTCGATGGGGTACAGCAGCAGCGTGCTGACGGTCCAGAACGCCCCGGTGCCCGGGCCGGCCACGCCATCGTAGAAGCCCAGGGTGAAGCCTTGGGGCATCTGCCATTTCTTCTTGATCGGTGCATCGGCATCCAGCGGCGCCTTGGGCGTGCCGCCGAACAGCAGGTACACGCCACAGGCGAAGACGATGACCGGCAGCATCTTGTTCAGCCATTCGGCAGGCATGTAGTGGGCCACTACCGCGCCGATCAATGCCCCGACCAGGGTGGCGAACAGTGCCGGGCGCCACTGCGCCGGGTGGAACAACTTGCGCTTGTAGTAGGTAAAGCCGGCCGTGGCCGAGCCGAAGGTGGAGCTGAGCTTGTTGGTGCCCAGCACCAGGTGCGGCGGCATGCCGGCGGTGAGCAGTGCCGGGGTGGTGAGCAGGCCGCCACCGCCGGCGATGGCATCGATGAAACCGGCGACGAAGGCGACCAGGGCCAGGATTAGCAGGGTGAGGGGTTCTACGGTGAGTTCGAAGGGCATGGGGTTTTGGCAGGCGGGAGGCAAGGGGCGGCAAAGGGCCGCGTTAGAAGGGAGACATGGTAATCCTGAGGGGAATGTGTTGCCAGTGCCGGCCCTTTCGCGGGCTCGCCCGCTCCCACAGGTTAAATGCACATCTCAATACCTGTGCAGTACCTGTGGGAGCGGGCAAGCCCGCGAAGAGGCCGGTACAGGCGATCACATCAACTGCGGATAAACGCCAGCAAATCCGCATTGATCACATCGGCATGGGTAGTCGGCATGCCATGCGGGTAGCCCTTATAGGTCTTCAGCGTACCGTTGGGCAGCAGTTTCGCCGACAGCACGCCGGAGTTTTCATAAGGCACGATCTGGTCGTCGTCGCCATGCATCACCAGCACTGGCTGGGTGATGCCCTTCAGGTCTTCGGTGAAGTCGGTCTGGGAAAACGCCACGATGCCATCGTAATGGGCCTTGGCGCTGCCGATCATGCCCTGGCGCCACCAATTACCGATGATGCCTTCACTGGCTTCGACACCGGGGCGGTTGTAGCCATAGAACGGCCCCGCTGGCACATCCCGGTAGAACTGCGCACGGTTGCTGGCCACTTGGGCCTGGAAGCCGTCGAACACCGACTTGGGCAGGCCGCCGGGGTTGGTTGGGGTTTGCACCATCAGCGGTGGTACGGCAGCTATCAGCACGGCCTTGGCCACCTTGTCTTCAGGGTGACGCGCCATGTAGCGCACCACTTCGCCGCCGCCGGTCGAGTGCCCGACATGCACGGCACCCTGGGTGCCCAGGTGGGTGACCACGGCCGCCACATCGTCGGCGTAGTGGTCCATGTCGTGGCCGTCCCATACCTGGCTGGAGCGCCCATGGCCACGGCGGTCGTGGGCGACCACGCGGTAACCCTGGGCGAGGAAGAACAGCATCTGCGCATCCCAGTCGTCGGCGCTCAGCGGCCAGCCGTGGTGGAAGTGGATGACGGGCGCATCGCGCGGGCCCCAGTCTTTGTAGAAGATCTGTACGCCGTCCTTCGTGGTTACATAGCTCATGGTCGTGTCTCCTGTGCGCAGGAACCGATGGGAGCTATTGAGGTTAGGAGAGATTTCGGCGAGTAGCGGGAAGTTGTGCTGCCAGTGCGGGCCTCTTCGCGGGTGAACCCGCTCCCACAGGTACCACACAGCATTCAAAATCTGTGAGTTCCCTGTGGGAGCGGGTTTACCCGCGAAGAGGCCCGCACAGACAACACAAATGCCCTTCAGACGCGGTCCCGCATCCGGTACCAGGCCTTGGCGGCGGCTTCCAGCGGTGCCGCCAGTAGGTCCCCGCCGGGGAAGCGGCCGTTGTCGATGCCTTGGTACAGCGTCAGCAGGTCGTCATCGCCAAGGATGGCGTCGCTGACTGCCCGTGCCGCTGCCAGGGTCGGCAGCACGCCGTGGCCGGAGAAACCCTGCAGCCAGTAGCGTTGGTCCGCGCGGCCGACGTCCGGGGTGCGCTGGATGCTGCAGTCGATATGGCCGCCCCAGGCATAATCGATGGCCACCCCGGCCAGTTGCGGGAACACCCGTTCCAGGTAGGGGCGGGTGGCGCTGGCGACATCCTTGGGAATACCGCCCAGGTAGGTGCAGCCGCCGCCGAACAGCAGGCGGTGGTCCGGGGTCAGGCGGAAGTAGTCGGGGACGAACTGGTTGTCGATCACGCAGCTGTTGCGCGGCAGCAGTGAGCGGGCGAGGTCGGCGTCCAGCGGTGCCGTGGCCACCTGGTAGGAACCAACCGGCAGGAGGCGGCGCGCCAGGCCGCGGTCGAGGCGGTCGATATAGGCGTTGCAGGCCAGCACCAACACGTCGCAGCGTACTTCGCCTTGTTCGGTACGGGCGACGTAGCCGCTGCCGGCCTGCTGGTAGTCGAGCACCTGGCTCTGCTCGTAGATGCGCCCGCCAGCGGCCTCGATGGTGCTGGCCAGGCCCTGGGCCAGCTTCAGCGGGTTGAGGTGAGCACCTTTGGCGTCGTACAGCGCGGCTTGGTAGCGCGGGCTGTCGATCCATTGCGGCAGCTCGTCGCGACCGATCAGGCGCAGGGCGTCGTAGCCCCATTTGTGCTCGGCGTCGTGCAGGGCTTCTTCGAGCATCTTCACCCGGCGCGGCAGCACGGCGGTCCACAGGCTGCCCAGCCGGTAATCGATGTCGAAGCCATGGCGCTCGGGCAGTTCGCGCATTTCGTCGGCGGCCCAGCACATGCTGGCCCACAGCCGCCGGGTGCGTTCGATGCCCAGGGCCTTTTCCAGCGGCGGCATATCGCAGGACCAGCCCAGTAGCGCCTGGCCACCGTTGCGACCGGACGCGGCCCAGGCCACGCGGCTGGCTTCCAGCAGCGTCACGCGCTTGCCGGCCTGGGTCAGGCGCAGGGCGGTGTGCAGGCCGCTGAAACCGGCGCCGATGATCAGCACATCGGTGTCGTGGGGGCCTTGCAGGGTAGGGCGCAGAGGGATGCTGGCGGGGTAGGTCTGGGCATAGTAGCTGGCGACGTGCTGAGCGGATTGCTTGAACATGCATGGGCCTCGTGAAATTTATTGTGATTATTTTCATGAAAATCTAGCATCGTATTTTCATGGTGCCAACCTGTTCGTTTTTCCACCGTGGTTGGATATATGATCGGACGCCGCTTTGCGGCCCTTCCGCGACACAAGGCCCTATCAGGAAAACACCATGCGCCGCCTGCCTTCATTGACTGCCTTGCGCACCTTCGAATGCGCCGCCCGCCACGGCCACTTCGGTCGCGCCGCCGCCGAACTGTGTGTCACCGACAGCGCTGTCAGTCACCAGATCCGCCAACTCGAAGACCAGCTCGGCGTTGCCCTGTTCGAGCGTGTTGGCCGTCAGGTACGCCCCAGTGCCGAAGCTGAGCGCCTGCTGCATCACCTGCAACAGGCCTTCGAACTGATCGGCAAGGCCTGCGACGAACTGCGTGACCCTGCCTCCCAGGCGGTGTTGCGGGTGGCGGTGACCGCTGAATTGGCACAGAAATGGCTGGTGACGCGCCTGGCTGACTTCAGCAGCCGTTACCCGCACATCACCTTGCACCTGCACGATCAGCCGATCGATGCCGGCGCTCCGGCACTGGATGTCGACCTGGCCATCACCTACGGCACCAGCGCCCTCGACGCCAGCACCCACTTCGTCCGGCCCTTGCCGCTGCTGCAGTTCTTCCCGGTGTGCAGCCCGGGGTTGTTCAACCAGGGCGGCCTCAAGCGCCCGCGCGACCTGGTGCGCCACTGCCTGCTGCATGATGACCAGGATGGCCGCACCTGGACCACCTGGTTGGCCACCCACGCCGAAGACGCCTTGCCCACCCGCCAGTTGTATTTCCCTCACGCCGCCCTGGCCCTGGAGGCTGCGTTGCTGGGGCAGGGCATCGCGATGGGGGACAACCTGACCTGCCAGGCTGACTTGCAGAGCGGCCGGCTGGTGCGCCCGTTCAGTGCCAGCGTGACGGCTCAGGGGCAGTACGCGCTGGTGTGCGAGCGGCTGCGCCTGGAGAGGGCGCCGGTGGCCGAATTCATCGACTGGTTCATCGAACAGCTGGGTGATAGTTGAATTAAATTCAGTTATCGCTGAGTTTTCATCGTTGGATGCCCAGAGCGGGGCGGCGTAGCGTGCAGTCATCACTCACCGACACGAGGTTGACCCATGGCACGTTCGCTCACCACCACCCCCAAGGCCGATGGTTTCCGCTTGCCTGGCGAATTCGAGCGCAAGACGGGATGCTGGCTCGGTTGGCCCGAGCGCCCGGACGTATGGCGCAATGGCGCCAAGCCTGCGCAGAAAGTCTGGGTCGATATCGTCAGCGCAATCGCGTCCAGTGAGCCTGTCACGGTCTGTGCCTCTGCTGCCCAGTACGCCAACGCCCGGCGCCTGCTGCCGCCGCAGGTGCGAGTGGTGGAAATGACCTGCAACGACACCTGGTTTCGCGACAGCGGTGCTTGCTTCGTGGTCAACGACAGCAGTGGCGAGGTGCGCGGGGTCGACTTCGAGTTCAACGCCTACGGTGGGCTCGACGGCGGCCTCTACTATCCGTGGGACAAGGACGACCAGATCGCCCAGAAAATTCTCGAAATCGAAGGCCTGGACCGTTATCGCGCCCCATTGATCGCCGAGCTTGGCGGCATTCAGAGTGACGGCCAGGGCAGCCTGCTGACCACCGAGCAGTGCCTGCTCAACCGTAATCGCAATGCGCACCTGGGCAAAGCCGAGGTCACCCGCCGCCTGGAGGATTATCTGGGCGCGGACCAGGTGATCTGGTTGCCCCGTGGCTGCAAGTTCGACGAGACCGATGGCCATGTCGACGACCTGGCGTGCTTCGTGCGCCCGGGCGAAGTGGTGCTGCAGTGGACCGATAACCGCGATGACCCGCAGTGGGAGATCTACCAGGAGGCCTACGACATCCTGCGCAGCACCCGCGATGCCCGCGGCCGAGAGCTGAAGGTACACAAACTGCCCCAGCCCGACGTATTGCAGTGGACTGCCGAGGAGGCGGCAGGGCTGGACCAGGTCGAAGGGACTCACCTGCGTGAGGCCGGGACCCGCATCTGCGCGTCGTACATCAACTACTACGCCGGCAACTCGGCTATCGTCTTGCCGTTGTTCGGTGACCGCAACGACAGCGTCGCCCAGGCGACCCTTGCCGAGTTGTTCCCCGACCACCGCATCATTGGCATCGACAACTCCCGCGAAATCCTGCTCGGTGGCGGCAACGTCGCCTGTATCACCATGCCGCAATACGCCGGAGGCCGCCGCTGATGAAACAATTGGTCACGTTGGCGGCTGCGGCCGCCCTGGGCTGCACGGCATCGGTGGCCCTGGCTGCCGACGCACAACAGCCCAGCGTCAATCTGTATATCTGGGGCGAATACCTCGCCCCGGATACCCTGCGCAATTTCGAGAAGGAAACCGGCATCCGCGTGGTCGCAGACCATTTCGACTCGCTGGAAACCGCCGAGACCAAGCTGCTGACCGGGGGTAGCGGGTACGACGTGGTGCTCAGTGCCGGCCAGCACCTGAGCCGGGCGATCGCCAGCGGCGCCTTGCAGCCGCTGGACAAAGCCAAGTTGCCGCACCTGGCGGGCATCGGCGAGGAGTTTCTCCAGCACATGGCCGTGTTCGACCCAGGCAACCGCTACGCCGGGACCTATGCCTGGGGCACCACCGGCGTGGGTTACCAGCAGCAGGCCGTGACCATGCGCATGGCCGACGCACCGCTGGGCAGCTGGGCGATGCTGTTCGACCCGCAAGTGGTGGCGAAATTCGCCGACTGCGGGGTAAGCCTGCTCAACGACCCCAATGAGGTGTTCGCCGCGGTGATGCGCTACATGGGCCTGGACATCAACCAGCAGCGCCTTGAAGACCTGAAGGCGGCAGAAGCACAGTTGCGCAAGGTCCGCCCGTACATTCGTTACTTCGACAACGATCGCAACATCAACGACCTGGCCAATGGCGAAACCTGCGTGGCGATGTCGTGGAACGGCAATGTGGCTATCGCCCAAGGGCAGGCGCAGCAGGCGGGCAAGGCGTTCGTGCTGGATTACAGCATTCCGCAGGAAGGCACGTTGATTTGGCTGGATGCGCTGGTGGTGCCCAAGGATGCGCCGCATCCCGAGGCGGCCTGGAAGCTGATGGATTACCTGATGCGCCCGGAAGTGATCGCGCCGATTACCGATACCATTCACTACGCCAATGCGATCACCGCGGCTGATGACCTGGTGGATGCGAATATTCGCAATGCACCGGGGACCTACCCACCGGCTGAGGTAAGGGCGCGGTTGTATAGCAAGAATGACAATGGCAAGGCATTCAACCGCGAGCTCACCCGGGCGTTCAGCCGGTTGAAAAGCGGTACATGACGGGGTGGTTTGCAGTGGCTGTACTGGCCTCTTCGCGGGCTCGCCCGCTCCCACAGGTACTGCACAGGGCTTGAGGCCTATGCGGTTGAGGTGGGAGCGGGCGAGCCCGCGAAGAGGCCGGTACTGACACTGCAAAAAATTCAGGTTGCCGCTTTTTTCCGCGGCTGCCTTGGCTTGCCAGCCGCTGCTTTGCCCCCGGTCGCTTTGCTTTTCCCGCTACCCCGGCGCTTCTTTTTCCACGGTGGTGCCGCCCCGGCCGCCGGCCCGCTGATGGTCATGCGCATTCCCTGGCAACGCTCCACCAGCTTGCCCATCCACGCCGACTGCCGGGCGACGAACTCTTCCAGGCTCATCTCGCCGCTCTGCACCATATCCAGCGCTTGCTCCCAGATGGCCGTGGTGCCCGGGTCGGCAATGGCGCGCGGTACGGCGTCGATCAGGCTGAAGGCCGCTGGCGTGGCCGACAAGGCCTTGCCGTTCTTCACTAGATAACCGCGATCGAGCAGGCCCTGGATGATGCTGGCGCGGGTGGCTTCGGTGCCGATACCGGTGGTTTCCTTGAGCTTCTGTTTCAGCCGTGGGTCGTCCACCAGCTTGGCAACGTTCTTCATCGCCTTGATCAGGTCGCCTTCGGTAAACGGCTTGGGCGGCTGGGTCCATAGGTCTTTCAGCTGCAGGCCCTGCACGTTGCAGTCCTGGCCTTCGCGCAGCACAGGCAGTACCTGGGCGGGTGGTGCCTCACGGCCCTTGGTTGGGGTCAGCGCCTCGGGTAGCGCGCGGCGCCAGCCCGGTTCGACGATCTGCTTGCCCACCGCGCGCAGGGCATGGCCCGCGCAGTCGAAGTCGGCCTGGGTGCGGTCGTACTCGTGATTGGGCAGGAACTGCGCCAGGTAGCGGGCGCGGATCAGGGTATACACCGCCTTGTGCTTGGCCGGCAGACGCGACGGGTCGCTGGCTGCGGCGGTGGGGATGATGCCGTGGTGGGCGCTGACCTTGCCATCGTTCCACGCCCGTGAGCGGCGCTGCGGCTCCAGGTAGGGCTGCAGCGGCGCCAGGCTGGCATCGGCCCGCTGCAGGGCGGCGAGGATGGCTGGCGCCTCGGCGTGCTGGCTCTGGGGCAGATAGCCGCAGTCGCTGCGTGGGTAGGTGATCAGCTTGTGGGTCTCGTACAGGGCCTGGGCGATGTCGAGGGTTTCCTGGGCGCCGAGGCCGAACTTTTTCGAGCACAGCTCCTGCAGGGTACCCAGGTCGAAGGGCAGGGGCGCGGCTTCACGCACACGCTCGGTGGCCACCTTGACGGCCCGGGCCGTGCCGGCACTACTCATGTCGGCGGCGGCCTGTTGCGCCAGGGCCTGGTTCAGGCAGCGGCCCTGGTCGTCGCAGGCGTCCTCGGGCGCTCGCCACTGGGCATTGAAGCGTTGGTCGGCGTGTTCCAGCTGCACGTCGATGGCCCAGAACGGCACCGGCACGAAGTCGGCGATGCTGCGGTCGCGGTCGACCACCAGGCGCAAGGTGGGCGTTTGCACCCGGCCCACGGGCAGCACGCCCTGGTAGCCGGATTGCCGGCCCAGCAGGGTGAACAGCCGGCTCATGTTCATGCCGATCAGCCAGTCGGCGCGGGAACGGCCCAGCGCCGAGTGGTACAGGTTGAAGGTTTCGTGGCCCGGCAGCAGGCGCGCCAAGGCCTTGCGGATGGAGGCGTCGTCCAGCGCCGACAGCCACAGGCGCTGCACCGGGCCACGGTAGCGGCAATGTTCGACCAGTTCGCGGGCAATCATTTCGCCTTCGCGATCGGCGTCGGTGGCGATCACCAGTTCCCGCGCTTCGCTGAGCAGACGCTTGACCGCCTTGAACTGGCTGGCGGTCTTGGGTTTGACCAGCATCTTCCACTTTTCCGGGATGATCGGCAGGTCAGCCAGGTTCCAGCGTTTGTAGCGGTCGTCGTAGCTGTCGGGCGGGGCGGTTTCCAGCAGGTGGCCGATACACCAGGTCACGCAGACGTCGGTGCCTTGCCAGCAGCCATCGCCCTTGCGGTTGGCGCCGAGCACTTTGGCAATGTCTTTTGCCTGGGAGGGTTTTTCGCAGAGGAACAGGCGCATGGCCGGGAACGCTTCATCGGGGGTGATGGGCACTAGGATGCGCAAGCAGGGGCGCGGAGGCAAGTTTTATCTGGATGGATGTACAGGTTTTTGTCAGGGGAAGTGTCTTGAGCCTGTGCCGGCCCTTTCGCGGGTAAACCCGCTCCCACAGGTACACCACAGTTTTTAGAGTCTGTGGGGTCCCTGTAGGAGCGGGCTTGCCCGCGAAGAGGCCGGTGCAGGTATCAGGCGCGCGAGTCGCGCACCATGTCCACGTGCGGGATGCCGGCTTCGAGGAATTCGTCGCTGACCACGCGGAAGCCCAGCCGCTCGTAGAACGGCGTGGCGTGTACCTGGGCACTGAGCATCTGCTGCTTCAGGTCACGGTTCTGCGCTTCGACGATCACCGCATTCATCAGTGCGTCACCCACCTTCAGCCCGCGCCAGTCCTTCAGTACCGAAACCCGGCCGATGGTGCCATCGGGCAGCAGGCGGGCGGTGCCGATCGGATAGTCGCCTTCCAGGGCCAGGAAGTGCACGGCGGTCGGATCGTCCGAGTCCCATTCCAGCTCCGGCGGCACGTGCTGTTCGGCGATGAACACCGCTTCACGGATACGGCGGATGTCGGCGTTGTCCTTGTGCCAGTCGGCGAGGCGCACACGAATCTTATTCATTGGCGAATCCCAGGCTTCCTTGTTTCACCAGCTGCTGTACCAGCATAAGGCCATCTTCATCCTGCAGCCATTCGCCGAGGTTGTCGATGTGCAGGGCGTCGGCTGCGCAGACCAGCTTCAGCAGCTCGCGCAGTTTGCCGGGCAGCGGGCAGCTGCGGCCGCTGGCGAACAGCAGCAGGTCGTCTTCGAACTCCGACCAGGCCAGGCGCGCGCTCGGGTTGCGGATCAGGATGGCGCCTTGTTCCAGGGCCTCGATCAGCTCTTCTTCGGACAGCTCTTCGCCGACGATCTGCTCGGGGTAGCGCGGTTCGGTCATGAACTGGCCGAACCAGGTCAGCAGCAGGTCCTTGTCGCCCATGTGCTTGTCGAGCAGGGCCTTGAGGCGGTCGAGGGCGTCGTGCTGGATCTGGTGCGGGTCGCTGACCGGCTGGGCGTCGGCGTCGCTGTAGCGCTCTTCGTCCGGCAGGAACTGGCCGAGGAAGTCGGTGAAGTGGGTCAGCACTTCGGCAGCGCTTGGTGCGCGGAAACCGATCGAGTAGGTCAGGCAGTCGTCCACGGCCACGCCGTAGTGGGCCAGGCGTGGAGGCAGGTAGAGCATGTCGCCGGGCTCCAGGGTCCACTCGTCGCTCTGCTCGAACTCAGCCAGGATGCGCAGGTCGGCGTGCTCCAGCAGCGGGCTGTCGCTGCCGCACATCTGGCCGATTTTCCAGTTGCGCTGGCCATGGCCCTGCAGCAGGAACACGTCGTAGTTGTCGAAGTGGGGGCCGACGCTGCCACCGGGGGCGGCGAAGCTGATCATCACGTCATCGATGCGCCAGCTGGGCAGGAAGCGGAAGTTTTCCAGCAGTTCGGCTACTTCCGGCACGTACTGGTCCACCGCCTGCACCAGCAGGGTCCAGTCCTGTTCCGGCAACTCGGCGAAGGTGTCTTCGTTGAACGGGCCGCGGCGCAGCTCCCACGGGTGGGCGCCGTGCTCGAGCACGATGCGCGACTCGACTTCGTCTTCCAGGGCCAGGCCAGCCAGTTCATCGGGTTCGATCGGGCTGATGAAGTCCGGGAAGGCCTGGCGCACCAGCAGCGGCTTCTTCTGCCAGTAGTCGCGCATGAATTCGCGGGCCGAGATGCCGCCGAGCAGCTGCAGTGGAGTATCAGGATTCATGTTCAACCTATTGAAAAAACGTAATTTTCGTACGGGAATAAAAACGCCCGGCCAGGCCGGGCGTTGAACGCGACGCTCAGCTTAGATGCGTTTGGCCTGGGCTGCCGCGTTGCCGATGTAGGTGGCAGGGGTCAGCTGCTTGAGCTCGGCCTTGGCTTCGGCTGGCATGTCCAGGCCGTCGATGAAGGTCAACAGCGCTTCCGGGGTGATGCCCTTGCCACGGGTCAGCTCTTTGAGCTTCTCGTAGGGGTTTTCGATGTTGAAGCGGCGCATCACGGTCTGGATCGGCTCGGCCAGGACTTCCCAGCAGGCGTCCAGGTCGGCGGCGATGCGGGCTTCGTTGACTTCCAGCTTGCCGATGCCTTTCAGGCTGGCTTCATAGGCGATGACGCTGTGGGCGAAGCCCACGCCCAGGTTGCGCAGCACGGTGGAGTCGGTCAGGTCACGCTGCCAGCGCGAGATCGGCAGCTTGCTGGCCAGGTGCTGGAACAGCGCGTTGGCGATACCCAGGTTGCCTTCGGAGTTTTCGAAGTCGATCGGGTTGACCTTGTGCGGCATGGTCGACGAGCCGATTTCGCCGGCGACGGTCTTTTGCTTGAAGTAGCCCAGCGAGATGTAGCCCCACACGTCACGGTCGAAGTCGATCAGGATGGTGTTGAAGCGGGCGATGGCGTCGAACAGCTCGGCGATGTAGTCGTGCGGCTCGATCTGGGTGGTGTACGGGTTGAACTGCAGGCCCAACTCGTCTTCGATGAAGGCGCGGGCGTTCTGCTCCCAGTCGATCTGCGAGTAGGCCGACAGGTGGGCGTTGTAGTTGCCTACGGCACCGTTGATCTTGCCCAGCAGCGGCACGGCGGCGACCTGGGCGATCTGGCGCTCCAGGCGGTACACGACGTTGGCCAGCTCTTTGCCCAGGGTGGTCGGCGAGGCCGGCTGGCCGTGGGTGCGCGACAGCATCGGCACGTCGGCGTGGGTGTGAGCCAGGGCGCGGATGGCGTCGGCGATCTGGCGCATCAGTGGCAGCAGCACTTCGTCACGACCAGCGCGCAGCATCAGGGCGTGGGACAGGTTGTTGATGTCCTCGCTGGTGCAGGCGAAGTGGATGAACTCGCTGACCTTGGCCAGCTCAGGCAGCTTGGCGGCCTGCTCCTTGAGGAGGTATTCGATCGCCTTGACGTCGTGGTTGGTGGTGCGCTCGATTTCCTTGACGCGCTCGGCGTGCTCCAGCTTGAAATCGGTGGCCAGGTTGTCCAGCAGGGCGTTGGCTTCGGCGGAGAACGCCGGCACTTCGCCGATCTGCGGGTGGGCGGCCAGGCGCTGCAGCCAGCGCACTTCGACCAGGGCGCGGAAACGGATCAGGCCGAATTCGCTGAAAATGGGGCGCAAGGCCTGGGTTTTGCCGGCGTAACGGCCGTCTACAGGGGAAACCGCAGTGAGCGAAGAGAGCTGCATGGGGTGTTCTCGGACAGTCAGGCTTTTGGAAGGGCGCATATCATACATGAAAAATGCGCCCGAGTCGGGTGGCTGACCAAAGGTCGGGCCATACATCAGGTGCGACATTGTGCATTGCTTGTTCTGACCCTATCGCCGGCAAGCCAGCTCCCACAGGTACTGCGCCGGCCTTGAGCAGAGTGCAAGTCCTGTGGGAGCTGGCTTGCCGGCGATGAGGCCGGAGCAGCCAAGCCCTTTTCAGGAAGGCGAACGCATCATGTCGTACAGTTCGTTGAGCAGCTTGCGCCGGCTGAACACCAGTTGCCAGCGATGCCCGCCCAGCTGGCGCCACAGGCGCGCGGCGCGGATGCCGGCCAGCAGCAGGGCGCGGATCTTCGAGGCGTTGTTGGCCTGCTGCAAGAAGCGCATGTCGCCATGCACCTGGATACGCTGGCGCAAGGTGCTGAGGGTGTCCTGGTACAAGGCTCCACTGGAAGCGATGACGTTTTCATGAACCAGGCCGAAATGTTCGGCCTGGGACTGGATTTGCGGCAGGCGGTTGCCGATGGTGTCGAGCAGGTCGCCACGCTTGTTCAACTGGCGCTCCAGGCCCAGCATCGACAGGGCATAGCGCAGCGGCTCGCGCTGCAGGCTGCTGGGATCACGCTCCAGGGCGCCGGCGAGCGCGCGGTAACCGTCGCGCAGGTTCAGGTCGTCACCGCCGAACACCTCCAGCGTGTCCTTCGGGTCACGCACCAGCAGGCTGCCGAGCATGCAGCCGATATTGGCCTCACTGGCCTGGCCGGTGCGGGCGATGCGGTCGACCAGCACGGCGGCCTGGAACACACCACCCAACGCAATCAGCTGCTCCTGCAGGTTGCTCATGCGCGCGGGCTCCATGGCTCGGCGGCTTCGATCACGCCGCCGCCCAGGCACACCTCTCCGTCGTAGAACACCACCGACTGGCCAGGCGTGACAGCGCGCTGCGGCTCATCGAACACTGCGCGATAACCGTTTGCAGTGCGCTCAAGGGTGCACTGCTGGTCGCTCTGGCGGTAGCGCACCTTGGCGGTGAGCTGGCGCGGGGTGCCGAGGTCGATCGGGTTGACCCAGAAGATTTCCGAGGCGAGCAGGGCGCGGGAGAACAGCCATGGGTGTTCGTTGCCCTGGCCGACCACCAGCACGTTGCGCGCGAGGTCCTTGTGCAGTACGTACCACGGCTCGTCACCGGCGTCTTTCAGGCCGCCGATGCCCAGGCCCTGGCGCTGGCCGATGGTGTGGTACATCAGGCCGTGGTGGCGGCCGATCACTTCACCTTCGGTGGTTTCGATGTCGCCTGGCTGGGCCGGAAGGTATTGCTTGAGGAAGTCGCTGAAGCGGCGTTCACCGATGAAGCAGATGCCGGTGGAGTCCTTCTTCTTGGCGGTGGCCAGGCCGTGTTTTTCGGCGATGGCGCGTACTTCGGGCTTTTCCAGCTCGCCGACCGGGAACAGGGTGCGGGCAATTTCCTTGCCGCCAACGGCGTGCAGGAAGTAACTCTGGTCCTTGTTCGGGTCCAGGCCCTTGAGCAGTTCGGTGAGCTCACCGCTGTCGCGGCGGCGCACGTAGTGGCCGGTGGCGATCAGGTCGGCGCCCAGCGACAGGGCGTAGTCGAGGAACGCCTTGAACTTGATTTCACGGTTGCAGAGGATGTCCGGGTTGGGCGTGCGGCCGGCCTTGTATTCTTCAAGGAAGTGCTCGAACACGTTGTCCCAGTATTCGGCGGCGAAGTTGGCGGTGTGCAGCTTGATGCCGATGCGGTCGCACACGGCCTGGGCATCGGCCAGGTCTTCACGGGCGGTGCAGTATTCGGTGCCGTCGTCTTCTTCCCAGTTCTTCATGAACAGCCCTTCCACCTGGTAGCCCTGCTCCATGAGCAGAAGGGCGGAGACGGAAGAGTCCACGCCGCCGGACATGCCGACGATGACGCGGGTCTTGGCGGGGTCTTTGAGTGCTGGGCTGGTCATGGTTACCGGTGTGTATCAAGGGGGAAAAACGCCGATTCTATCAAACCCGCGGCGTTGCGTCAGTCGCGCAGCAAGTCGAGGCTGTGCAACGGGCCTTTGAGGTAGTCGTCGAGGCAACGTGGCACCAGTTCGCTGCGCCAGCGGGCCGGGTCGGCCAGCAGTTCGTCGCGGGACAGCCATACGGCGCGCACGATGTCACTGTCCAGGGCCAGGTCGGCGTGGTGGCGAACCGGGCGGGCAGCGAAGCAGATGCGCTGGTAGGTCACGCCGTTGCTGGGGGCGGTGTACAGGTAGATGCCGACCACGCCGGTCAGCTCGACTTCCCAGGCGGTTTCCTCAAGGGTTTCGCGCAGGGCGGCCTGGGGCAGGGTTTCGTTCGGCTCGAGATGGCCGGCGGGTTGGTTGAACACGTGCTGGTTGGCCTTGAATTCCTCGACGAAGAGGAATTTGCCGTCGTGTTCGACGATGGTGGCGACGGTGATGTGGGGTTGCCAGGTCATTCCTGTGTCCTTTTGGATGGTTGGGGCTGCTTTGCAGCCCTTCGCGGGCAAGCCCGCTCCCACAAGTGCTGTGCAGGTTTCGATGACAGCACCCCCCTGTGGGAGCGGGCTTGCCCGCGAAGGGCCGCAGGGCGGCCCCATTTCCCAGAAAGCACAAACCCCGGTGCGTGGCCGGGGTTTGTGCTGTTACTTCAAGCGAACCTTACAGGGCAGCGATGGCGCTGTTCAGGGTCTGGCTTGGACGCATCACCTTGGCGGTCAGCTCGGCATCCGGGGCGTAGTAGCCACCGATGTCGGCCGGCTTGCCCTGAACGGCGTTGAGCTCGGCGACGATGGTCTCCTCGTTCTCGGTCAGGGTCTTGGCCAGTGGCGCGAAGCGTGCCTGCAGGGCGGCGTCGTCGGTCTGGGCAGCCAGGGCCTGGGCCCAGTACAGGGTCAGGTAGAAGTGGCTGCCGCGGTTGTCGATACCACCGACTTTGCGCGAAGGCGACTTGTTGGTGTCGAGGAACTTGCCAGTGGCCTGGTCCAGGGTGTTGGCCAGCACTTTGGCGCGCGGGTTGTCGTAGGTGTTGCCCAGGTGCTCCAGGGAAGCGGCCAGGGCCAGGAATTCACCCAGCGAGTCCCAACGCAGGAAGTTCTCTTCAACCAGCTGCTGTACGTGCTTCGGAGCCGAGCCGCCGGCGCCGGTTTCGAACAGGCCACCGCCGCTCATCAGCGGTACGATCGACAGCATCTTGGCGCTGGTGCCCAGTTCCATGATCGGGAACAGGTCGGTCAGGTAGTCGCGCAGCACGTTGCCGGTCACCGAGATGGTGTCCTTGCCTTCGCGGATGCGGGCCAGGGAGAACTTGATGGCGTCGACCGGGGCCAGGATACGGATGTCCAGGCCGGTGGTGTCGTGATCCTTCAGGTACTTCTGCACCTTTTCGATCATCACGCCGTCGTGGGCGCGGGCCGGGTCCAGCCAGAACACTGCCGGGGTGTTGCTCAGGCGGGCACGGTTGACGGCCAGCTTGACCCAGTCCTGGATCGGTGCGTCCTTGACCTGGCACATGCGGAAGATGTCACCGGCTTCGACATTCTGCTCCAGCACGACCTGGCCTTTGCTGTCGACCACACGTACGACGCCGTCGGCCTTGATCTGGAAGGTCTTGTCGTGGGAGCCGTACTCTTCGGCTTTCTGCGCCATCAGGCCGACGTTCGGCACGCTGCCCATGGTGGTCGGGTCGAAGGCGCCGTTGGCCTTGCAGTCTTCGATGGTGGCCTGGTAGATACCGGCGTAGCAACGGTCCGGGATGACCGCCTTGGCATCTTGCAGTTCGCCGGCGGCGTTCCACATCTTGCCCGAGTCACGGATCATGGCCGGCATCGAAGCGTCGACGATGACGTCGCTCGGTACGTGCAGGTTGGTGATGCCTTTGTCGGAGTTGACCATGGCCAGGGCCGGACGCTGGGCGTACAGGGCCTGGATGTCGGCTTCGATCTCGGCCTGCTTGTCGGCTGGCAGGTCCTTGATGCGGGCGTACAGGTCGCCGATGCCGTTGTTGGCGTTGAAGCCCACCTGGCCGAGTGCGGCTGCGTGCTTGGCCAGTACGTCGCCGTAGAATTCTTCGACGATGACGCCGAACATGATCGGGTCGGAGACCTTCATCATGGTGGCTTTCAGGTGCACCGACAGCAGCACGCCGGAGGCCTTGGCATCGGCGATCTGCTCGGCGATGAAGGCTTTCAGGGCCTTGCGGCTCATGGTGGCGCAGTCGATGACTTCGGCGGCCTTGACCGCGGTCTTTTCCTTCAGCACGGTGGTGCTGCCGTCTTTGCCGACCAGCTCGATGCGCAGGCTGTCGTCAGCTTCGATCAGTGCGGCTTTCTCGCTGCCGTAGAAGTCGCCCTGGTTCATGTGGGCAACGTGCGACTTGGAGTCGGCGGCCCAGGCACCCATTTTGTGCGGGTGCTTGCGGGCGTAGTTCTTGACCGACAGCGGCGCGCGGCGGTCGGAGTTGCCTTCGCGCAGTACCGGGTTCACGGCGCTGCCCTTGATGCGGTCGTAGCGGGCGCGGGATTCTTTCTCTTCCGCGGTGGCCGGCTCGTCGGCGTAGTCAGGGATGTTGAAGCCCTTGCCTTGCAGTTCCTTGATCGCGGCTTTCAGCTGCGGTACCGAGGCGCTGATGTTCGGCAGCTTGATGATGTTGGCTTCAGGGGTGGTAGCCAGCTGGCCCAGTTCCGCCAGGTGATCGCCTACTTGCTTCTCTGCGCCCAGTTGCTCCGGGAAGGCGGCAAGGATACGGCCAGCCAGGGAGATGTCGCGAGTTTCGACGGCGATGTCAGCCGAAGCGGTGAAGGCTTCGATGATCGGCAGCAGCGAGTAGGTGGCGAGGGCGGGGGCTTCGTCGGTGAAGGTATAGATGATCTTGGAACGGGTGGGCATGCGGGTTAACTCTCTGTGTGCTGAGCGTGCTCGAGTCTCGTGGTGCGCAGGGTAGGCGCATCGCCCTGGCAATGCCATGAGCGGAAAGTCGAGAGGCTGCGAGCGGTGATGGTGGATGCATCAGTCGAGCGTCAAGTGCTGGGCTGCGGTAACAGTCCAGGCTTTAGTGGCCAGGCTTTACGGCCATTCTTGGCCTAGGGCGGTCCGCATTTTTCCAAGGGATCGCCCCGATGACCCTTCGGTCGCGGCGGAGTATATCAAACCATTCGGGCTAATCAGCAAGGCGAAGTGATATCGACCCACTCATAAGACCAAAGACGTAGCGGCAATGTGGCGTAATGCCGCAGCATCGGCGTTGGGCCCTTCGCGGGCACGCCCGCTCCCACACCTTGCAGGTCGGCAGATGTGGTTTAGGCTCATTGGATTGCAGGATGTCCAATCACACCCGACAGCGGAGTAGTGCAAGCATGGGATACCAGAAAATCAAGGTTCCGACCGACGGCACCAAGATCACCGTCAATGCCGACCATTCGCTCAATGTTCCTGACAACCCGATCATTCCCTACATTGAAGGCGACGGGATTGGCGTCGATGTCTCGCCGGTGATGATCAAAGTGGTCGACGCCGCGGTGCAGAAGGCCTACGGCGGCAAGCGCAAGATTGCCTGGATGGAGGTTTACGCCGGCGAAAAAGCCACCCAGGTGTACGACCAGGACACTTGGCTACCCCAGGAAACCCTCGATGCCGTGCGTGATTACGTGGTGTCGATCAAGGGGCCGCTGACTACCCCGGTCGGTGGCGGCATCCGTTCGCTCAACGTGGCCTTGCGCCAGCAGCTGGACCTGTACGTGTGCCTGCGCCCGGTGTTGTGGTTCCAGGGCGTGCCGAGCCCGGTGAAAAAGCCAGGCGACGTGGACATGGTGATCTTCCGTGAGAACTCCGAGGACATCTATGCCGGGATCGAATGGAAGGCCGGTTCGCCCGAGGCGAACAAGGTGATCAAGTTCCTCAAGGAGGAAATGGGCGTCACCAAGATCCGCTTCGACCAGGACTGCGGTATCGGCGTCAAGCCAGTGTCCCGCGAGGGTACCAAGCGCCTGGTGCGCAAGGCCCTGCAGTACGTGGTGGACAACGACCGCGAGTCGCTGACCTTGGTGCACAAGGGCAATATCATGAAATTCACCGAGGGTGCCTTCAAGGATTGGGGCTACGAGGTGGCCCGCGACGAGTTCGGCGCCGAACTGCTCGATGGCGGCCCGTGGATGAAGTTCAAGAATCCCAAGACTGGCCGTGAAGTCATCGTCAAGGACGCCATCGCCGATGCCATGCTGCAGCAGATCCTGCTGCGCCCGGCCGAGTACGACGTGATCGCCACCCTCAATCTCAACGGTGACTACCTGTCCGACGCGCTGGCGGCGGAAGTCGGCGGCATCGGCATCGCGCCGGGCGCCAACCTGTCCGACACCGTGGCCATGTTCGAGGCCACTCATGGCACTGCGCCCAAGTACGCCGGGCAGGACAAGGTCAACCCGGGTTCGGTGATCCTCTCGGCAGAGATGATGCTGCGGCACATGGGCTGGACCGAGGCAGCCGACCTGATCATCAAGGGCACCAACGGTGCGATCGCGGCCAAGACCGTGACCTACGATTTCGAGCGGCTGATGGACGGCGCCACGCTGGTGAGCAGTTCAGGTTTTGGCGATGAAATGATCAAACATATGTAAGACAACAGAAAACCGGCCGCTTTCCTAAAGAAGCGGCCGGTTTTTTCGTATACCGGCACAGAGCGGAGGGTCAGGCTTTCACGGTTTCGCTCTGGGGCTCGCCCAGGGTTCTGGCAATTTCTGCCGCTGCCGCCGCGGCATCCTTGATTTCCACCGCGTGCAGGCCTTTGGGGCCCTGGACGATGTCGAACACCACGGCCTGGCCAGCCTTGAGGGTCTTGTATCCGTCCATCCGGATGGCCGAGTAATGGGCGAACAGGTCATCGGATTTACCTTCCTCGTTGATGAATCCGTAGCCCTTGGCATTGTTGAACCACTTGACTTTACCGCTTGCCATCCCTATGTCCCTCTGCAAAGGACTCCATCACTGGAGTATCATCCACTTCATCCGCATACGAACCATGCGAAAAATCTGGTTGACTGCGCGGATCTTTATCGACCACGGTGGGTTCTTATTGGTTGTAACACCGTTTTGCCGATAGTCAAGGTCACGCGGCGCCTGCGCTGGCGGCGGCCTGTGCAGTCAACCCACAACCTTAACCTGACGTTCATGATGAAATTCTTTCCATGCATGCACCTAGTGAGATTCGACTAACATTCAATCAGGATCGCCCGCAATCGAATGAGGACGACGGCTCAGGTCTTGCAGTTCAGGAAGCCAAGCCGATCCTGCAGGCGCCACCGATGTACAAGGTGGTTTTGTTCAACGATGACTACACGCCAATGGATTTCGTCGTCGAAGTGCTCGAGACGTTCTTCAATCTGAACCGCGAGCTGGCGACCAAGATCATGCTGACCGTCCATACCGAAGGGCGGGCAGTGTGCGGATTGTTTACCCGTGACATCGCCGAAACAAAGGCTATGCAGGTCAACCAATACGCCAGGGAAAGCCAGCATCCGCTACTCTGTGAAATCGAGAAGGACGGTTAATCGCCGACCACTTGGGTATGAGGTGAAGCTATGTTAAACCGCGAGCTCGAAGTCACCCTCAATCTTGCCTTCAAGGAGGCTCGTTCGAAGCGTCATGAGTTCATGACCGTCGAACATCTGCTGCTGGCACTCCTTGACAATGAGGCTGCCGCGACCGTTCTGCGCGCCTGTGGCGCCAATCTCGACAAACTCAAGCACGACCTGCAAGAGTTCATCGATTCCACCACGCCCCTTATTCCGGTCAACGACGAAGACCGCGAAACCCAGCCGACCCTGGGCTTCCAGCGTGTGCTGCAGCGTGCCGTGTTCCACGTGCAAAGCTCCGGCAAGCGCGAAGTCACCGGTGCCAACGTGCTGGTGGCAATCTTCAGTGAGCAGGAAAGCCAGGCCGTGTTCCTGCTCAAGCAGCAGAGCGTGGCCCGCATCGACGTGGTCAACTACATCGCCCATGGCATTTCCAAGGTGCCGGGCCATGGTCCACATTCCGAAAGCGACCAGGAAATGCAGGACGAAGAGGGTGGCGAAACCTCCTCTTCGAGCAACCCGCTGGACGCCTATGCCAGCAACCTGAACGAGCTGGCCCGTGCCGGCCGTATCGACCCGCTGGTAGGTCGCGAGCAGGAAGTGGAGCGCGTGGCGCAAATCCTTGCTCGTCGGCGCAAGAACAACCCGCTGTTGGTGGGTGAGGCCGGCGTGGGCAAGACCGCCATCGCCGAAGGCCTGGCCAAGCGCATCGTCGATGGCCAGGTGCCCGACCTGCTGGCGCAGAGCGTGGTGTACTCCCTCGACCTCGGCGCACTGTTGGCCGGTACCAAGTACCGCGGCGACTTCGAAAAGCGCTTCAAGGCGCTGCTGGGTGAGCTACGCAAGCGCCCGCAGGCGATCCTGTTCATCGACGAAATCCACACCATCATCGGGGCCGGTGCGGCGTCGGGTGGGGTGATGGACGCATCCAACCTGCTCAAGCCGCTGCTGTCGTCCGGTGAAATCCGGTGCATCGGCTCGACTACCTTCCAGGAGTTCCGTGGCATCTTCGAGAAGGACCGTGCCCTGGCGCGGCGCTTCCAGAAGGTGGATGTCAGCGAACCGTCGGTCGAAGACACCGTGGGCATCCTGCGCGGCCTGAAAGGGCGCTTCGAAAGCCACCACAACATCGAATACAGCGACGAAGCCCTGCGCGCCGCCGCCGAACTGGCCTCACGCTACATCAATGACCGGCACATGCCGGACAAGGCCATCGATGTGATCGACGAAGCCGGTGCCTACCAGCGCCTGCAGCCGGAAGCCAACCGCGTCAAGCGCATCGACGTGCCGCAGGTCGAGGACATCGTCGCCAAGATCGCGCGGATTCCGCCGAAGCACGTCACCAGTTCCGACAAGGAACTGCTGCGCAACCTGGAACGCGACCTGAAACTGACCGTGTTCGGTCAGGATGCGGCCATCGATTCGCTGGCCACTGCCATCAAGCTGTCCCGTGCCGGCCTCAAGTCGCCGGACAAGCCGGTCGGCTCGTTCCTGTTCGCTGGCCCTACCGGCGTCGGCAAGACCGAAGCGGCGCGGCAGCTGGCCAAGGCGCTGGGTGTGGAGCTGGTACGTTTCGACATGTCCGAGTACATGGAACGCCACACCGTGTCGCGCTTGATCGGTGCGCCTCCTGGCTATGTTGGCTTCGACCAGGGTGGTTTGCTGACCGAAGCGATCACCAAGCAGCCGCACTGCGTACTGCTGCTCGACGAAATCGAGAAGGCTCACCCGGAAGTCTTCAACCTGCTGCTGCAGGTGATGGACCACGGTACCCTGACCGACAACAACGGGCGCAAGGCTGACTTCCGTAACGTGATCCTGATCATGACCACCAACGCCGGGGCGGAAACCGCGGCGCGGGCATCGATCGGCTTCACCCATCAGGACCACGCGTCCGATGCCATGGAGGTGATCCGCAAGAGCTTCACGCCGGAGTTCCGCAACCGCCTGGACACCATCATCCAGTTCGGCCGCCTGAGCCACGAGACGATCAAGAGCATCGTCGACAAGTTCCTTATCGAACTGCAGGCGCAGCTGGAAGACAAGCGGGTGCTGCTGGAAGTCAGCGATGCCGCACGCGGCTGGCTGGCGGCGTCGGGCTACGACGTGCAGATGGGCGCGCGGCCGATGGCGCGGCTGATCCAGGACAAGATCAAACGGCCGCTGGCCGAGGAGATCCTGTTTGGCGAACTGGCCGAGCATGGTGGCGTGGTGCACGTCGACCTGCGCGATGGCGAACTGGTGTTCGACTTCGAGACCACGGCTGAGGTTGCGTGATTTTGGGGCCGCTTGCGGCCCTTCGCGGGCAAGCCCGCTCCTACATGGATCGCATATGCAGCTGCATGCACGGTCCTTTGTAGGAGCGGGCTTGCCCGCGAAGGGCTGCAAAGCAGCCCCCTACAATGTTTCAGGCAAAAAAAGCCCGGCACATGGCCGGGCTTTTTCATGGCTTGAGCTTAGCGCGCACGGTAAGTGATGCGGCCCTTGCTCAGGTCGTACGGCGTCAGTTCGACGCGGACCTTGTCGCCAGTGAGAATGCGGATGTAGTTCTTGCGCATCTTTCCGGAGATGTGCGCGGTTACGACGTGCCCGTTTTCCAACTCCACGCGGAACATGGTGTTGGGCAGGGTGTCGACGACAGTACCTTCCATTTCGAAGCTGTCTTCTTTCGACATGCAGTAGAGCCCTCGGATCCAGTGTTGGCCCGACGCATAACCGCACCGGGCAAAAAAGTGGCGTGGATTATGCCCGAAAACTGTGTGTCAAGCCAATGCCTTTCAGTTGAGGGTGACCCAGCGCTGGTTTATCAGCAACTCGATGGGCCGGTACTGCGTCTTGTAGTTCATTTTCTTGCAGTTCTTGATCCAGTAGCCCAGGTAAACCGCCTCCAGGTCCTGGCGCAGGGCTTCGGTGATCTGCCAGAGGATGGCGAAGCGGCCGAGGCTGCGGCGTTCTTCGTCCGGCTCGTAGAAGGTGTACACCGCCGACAGGCCGTTGGGTAGCAGGTCGCACACCGCCACCGCCATGAGTCGGCCGGCCAGGCGGAACTCGTAGAACCAGCAGAACGGCAGGTCACGCACCAGGAAGGTGGAAAACTGGTCGCGGCTGGGCGGGAACATGTCACCGTCGGCGTGGCGCGTCTCGATATAACGCCGGTACAGGTCGAAGTACTCTTCCTTGAACGCCGGGCGCGCCGCAGTCACGGTCAGGTCGGCGTTGCGCTTGAGGATGCGCCGTTGCTGGCGGTTGGGGATGAAGCGCGCCGCCGGGATGCGCGCCGGCACGCAGGCGTTGCAGTTCTGGCAGTGGGGGCGGTACAGGTGGTCGCCACTGCGGCGAAAGCCCATTTCCGATAAATCGGCGTACACGTGCACGTCCATCGGCTGGCTGGGATCGAGGAACAGCGTGGTCGCTTGCTCGTCGGGCAGGTAGCTGCAGGAGTGGGGCTGAGTGGCATAGAACTTCAACCGCGCCAACTCTGTCATGATCAACCCCCTCGGTGAGACTTTGTTTTAAGTGTAAGCCAGCTATGGGAACTCGCCTAGGGAACCCATGTGGCGCTGTTGGGCTGGTCGAGGTGGCGCGCCAGGTAGTCGGCGAATTCGGCGCGGCTGATGGCGCGTGCGCCCAGGCTGTGCAGGTGGTTGGTCGGCATCTGGCAGTCGATGAGGGCGAACCCGGCCTGGCGTAGGTGGTTGACCAGGGTCACGAAGCCGACCTTGGAGGCGTTGTCGGCGCGGCTGAACATCGATTCGCCGAAGAACAACTGGCCCATGGCCAGGCCGTACAGGCCGCCGACCAGTTCGCCGTCCTGGCGTACTTCCACCGAATGGGCGATGCCGCGCCGGTGCAGTTCGCAGTAGGCGTTGCGCATGGTGTCGGTGATCCAGGTGCCGCCTTGGTAGTCACGTGGTGCGGCGCAGGCGGCGATCACGGCGGGGAAGTCGGTGTCGAAGCTGACCTGGTAGCGGCCCTGGCGCATCAGCTTGGCCAGCGAGCGCGATACGTGCAGCTGGTCTGGGAACAGCACCGTGCGCGGGTCGGGTGACCACCAGAGGATCGGCTGGCCGTCCTGGTACCAGGGGAAGCAGCCATGGCGATAGGCCTGCACCAGGCGCTCGGGGCTCAGGTCGCCGCCGGCGGCGAGCAGGCCGTTGGGGTCGTGCAGGGCCTTTTCCAGTGGCGGGAAGGTCAGCGAGTCGCGGGTCAGCCAGGTGAGCATGGTCTATCGTGCGGTGGGGGAGGGGAGAGGGCAGCATGGCGTGGGTGAAAAGCAGGGTCAATCTCTTTGGCTGCTTCGCGGCGGTTCGACGCCTCGATGAACCCGCTCCCACAGGTACTCCACTGTCTTCAGTGCCTGTGCAATACCTGTGGGAGCGGGTTTGCCCGCGAAGAGGCCGGCACAGGCGATGAAAACAGGCAATTTCCTACACATTCATGAAACCGCAGGCACCATCCGCTACATTTGCTGTCATACCTGTGCAAAAACACAGCATAAGCCTTTGTCACGAAAGAAAATGCGTGATCAAATTGCAGGTATATGAAAGTCGCCCCCGGTCAAACCCCCATGCGGCGTGCCGCCATGGCGGCTGGCGGGCAGTAATGTTAAAAGTAGTGGTTCATTGGCCGTACAGTCGGCCGATCACTATTGGACGCGCAGCACGCGCAGGAATAGACGCGTTTTGAAGAAATCCACCGCAACCCCAGCTCCCTTGCCCGTGCCCCTGTGGCGGCAGCAGCTGCATTATCGCCTCAAGGAAGGTGCGTTGATCGCCGTCGGCGCCCTGTGCCTGTACCTGTGGATGGCGCTGCTGACCTACGACACCTCGGACCCGGGCTTCAGCCACACCAGCAACGTCGACCAGGTGCAGAACGCCGCCGGGCGTGCCGGTGCCTACTTCGCCGACATCCTGTTCATGGTGCTGGGTTACTTCGCCTACATCTTCCCGCTGCTGCTGGCGATCAAGACCTGGCAGATCTTCCGCGAACGCCACCAACCGTGGGACTGGAGTGGCTGGCTGTTCTCCTGGCGCCTGATCGGGCTGGTGTTCCTGGTGCTGTCCGGTGCGGCGCTGGCGCATATCCATTTCCACCCGGCGGCAGGCCTGCCGTTCTCCGCCGGTGGTGCACTGGGCGAGAGCCTCGGCGACCTGGCGCGCAACCTGCTGAACGTGCAGGGCAGCACGCTGATGTTCATTGCCCTGTTCCTGTTCGGCCTGACCGTGTTCACCGACCTGTCTTGGTTCAAGGTGATGGACCTGACCGGCAAGATCACCCTCGACCTGTTCGAGTTGCTGCAGGGCGCCGCCAACCGCTGGTGGGAAGCGCGCAACGAGCGCAAGCGCCTGGAGGCACAGTTGCGCGAGGATGAGCCGGTGCTCAAGGCCGCGCCGATGGCCGCCGAGAAGCGCGAGCCGGCCAGGCCGGCACTGCGTGAGCGTATCTTCAAGCGTGAGGAGGCGCCCGCGGCGGTCGAGCCACGTGAGCCGACCCTGGGCGAGCCGATCGTGCCGCCACGTGAGACCGCACGTGAGCCTGTGGCACCGCGTGAAGCCGTGGTGCCGCGCGAACAGCATGTGGCCCCGACCATCGTGCCACCGGCAGCAGCCAGGGCGCCGGAGCCGAGCAAGCGGGTGATGAAGGAGAAGCAGGCGCCGCTGTTCATCGACAGCGCCGTGGAAGGCACCTTGCCGTCGATCTCGATCCTTGACCCTGCCGAGCAGAAGAAGATCGAGTATTCGCCAGAATCCCTGGCCGGTGTCGGCCAACTGCTGGAAATCAAGCTCAAGGAATTCGGTGTGGAAGTGGCGGTGGACTCGATCCACCCGGGCCCGGTGATTACCCGTTATGAAATCCAGCCGGCCGCCGGCGTCAAGGTCAGCCGCATCGCCAACCTGGCCAAGGACCTGGCGCGCTCGCTGGCAGTGACCAGCGTGCGCGTGGTCGAGGTGATCCCGGGCAAGACCACGGTGGGTATCGAGATCCCCAACGAAAACCGCCAGATGGTGCGCTTCTCCGAAGTCCTGGCCACGCCGCAGTACGACGAGCAGAAATCGCCGGTCACCCTGGCCCTGGGCCACGACATCGGCGGCAAGCCGGTGATCACCGACCTGGCCAAGATGCCCCACCTGCTGGTGGCCGGTACCACCGGTTCCGGTAAGTCGGTGGGTGTGAACGCGATGATCCTGTCGATCCTGTTCAAGTCCAGCCCGGAAGACGCGCGGCTGATCATGATCGACCCGAAAATGCTCGAACTGTCGATCTATGAAGGCATCCCGCACCTGCTGTGCCCGGTGGTCACCGACATGAAGGACGCCGCCAACGCCCTGCGCTGGAGCGTGGCCGAGATGGAGCGGCGCTACAAGCTGATGGCGGCCATGGGCGTGCGTAACCTGGCCGGCTTCAACCGCAAGGTCAAGGATGCCCAGGAAGCTGGCGAAATCATCCATGACCCGCTGTACCGCCGCGAGAGCATGGACGACGAGCCGCCAGCGCTGAAGACCCTGCCGACCATCGTGGTGGTGGTCGACGAATTCGCCGACATGATGATGATCGTCGGCAAGAAGGTCGAAGAGCTGATCGCCCGTATCGCACAGAAGGCGCGGGCGGCCGGTATCCACCTGATCCTCGCTACCCAGCGCCCGTCGGTGGATGTGATCACCGGCCTGATCAAGGCCAACATCCCGACCCGCATGGCGTTCCAGGTATCCAGCAAGATCGACTCGCGGACCATCATCGACCAGGGCGGCGCCGAGCAACTGCTGGGCCACGGTGACATGCTGTACATGCCGCCGGGCACCAGCTTGCCGATCCGTGTGCACGGTGCGTTCGTTTCCGACGACGAAGTGCACCGGGTGGTGGAAGCGTGGAAGCTGCGTGGCGCCCCGGACTACAACGACGACATCCTCAATGGTGTCGAGGAGGCCGGTAGCGGCTTCGAAGGCGGCGGTGGCGGCGGCGATGGCGAAGATTCGGAAAGCGACGCCCTGTATGATGAGGCCGTGCAGTTCGTGCTGGAAAGCCGCCGTGCGTCCATTTCGGCGGTACAGCGCAAGCTGAAGATCGGCTACAACCGTGCTGCGCGCATGATCGAAGCCATGGAAATGGCCGGTGTGGTCACCCCCATGAACAGCAACGGTTCGCGGGAAGTGATTGCCCCGGGTGGCCCGCGCGACTGATGAACCCCCTGCCGGGCACCAACGGTGGTGCCCGGCCTTTTCAATGCTCAATGAGGATTCCCATGCGCGCGATTCGCATGCTGTTGGTTTCTGCCCTGGCCGCGGCTTCCATGTCGGCCACCGTTTCGGCTTTTGCCGGTGAGCAAGACGTACAACGCCTGACCCAGTTGCTGGAAAAGTCGCAGACCATCGAGGCTAACTTCTCCCAGCTGACCCTGGACGCGGGCGGCACCAGCCTGCAGGAAACCTCCGGCAAGATGACGGTCAAACGCCCAGGCCTATTCTATTGGCACACCGATGCGCCGCAGGAGCAGGTGGTGGTGTCCGACGGCAAGAACGTCACCCTGTGGGACCCGGACCTGGAACAGGCCACCATCAAGAAGCTCGACGTGCGCTTGAACCAGACCCCGGCGCTGCTGCTGTCCGGCGATGTGTCGAAGATCAGCCAGAGCTTCGACATCACCTCCAAGGAGCAGGGCGAAGTGATGGACTTCACCCTCAAGCCGAAGACCAAGGACACCCTGTTCGACTCGCTGCGCGTGTCGTTCCGCAAAGGCCTGATCAATGACATGCAACTGATCGACAGTGTCGGTCAGCGCACCAATATCCTTTTCAATGGCGTCAAGGCCAACCAGGCAGTGCCGGACAGCAAGTTCAAGTTCGACATCCCCAAGGGCGCGGACGTCATCAAGGAGTAACCAGAGCTCGCCATGGACCTGTTTCGAAGCGAACCCGTCGCCCAGCCTCTGGCCGCCCGCCTGCGCCCGTCCAACCTGGACGAGTACGTTGGCCAGGAGCACCTGCTGGCGCGCGGCAAACCGCTGCGTGAGGCGCTGGAGCAGGGTGCGCTGCACTCGATGATCTTCTGGGGCCCGCCGGGGGTGGGCAAGACCACCCTTGCGCGGCTGCTGGCGCAGTTTTGCGATGCGCATTTCGAAACGGTGTCGGCGGTGCTGGCCGGGGTGAAAGAGATCCGCCAGGCGGTCGAGGTGGCCAAGCAGCAGGCTGGCCAGTATGGCCGTCGGACCATTTTGTTCGTCGACGAAGTACACCGCTTCAACAAGTCGCAGCAGGACGCCTTCTTGCCCTATGTGGAAGACGGCACCCTGCTGTTCATCGGCGCCACCACCGAAAACCCGTCTTTCGAGCTTAACAACGCGCTGCTGTCGAGGGCGCGGGTGTATGTGCTCAAAAGCCTCGACGAGGCAGCCCTGCGCAAGCTGGTCAACCGTGCGCTCACCGAAGAGCGCGGCCTGGGCAAGCGCAACCTGAAGGTGGGGGACGACGCCTTCAAGATGCTGATGGCGGCTGCTGATGGCGATGGTCGGCGCATGCTCAACTTCCTTGAGAACGCCTCTGACCTGGCCGAAGATGGCAGCGAGATCGACGTCGAGATGCTGCAGAGCCTGCTCGGCGACAGCCGTCGCCGCTTCGACAAGGGTGGCGAGGCGTTCTACGACCAGATTTCCGCGCTGCACAAATCGGTGCGCGGCTCCAATCCCGATGGCGCCCTGTACTGGTTTGCGCGCATGCTCGACGGTGGCTGCGACCCGTTGTACATCGCCCGTCGCGTGGTGCGCATGGCCAGCGAAGACATCGGCAACGCCGACCCGCGCGCGCTCAGCCTGTGCCTGGCCGCGTGGGACGTGCAGGAACGCCTGGGCAGCCCCGAAGGCGAGCTGGCGGTGGCCCAGGCCATCACCTACCTGGCCTGTGCGCCAAAGAGCAACGCGGTGTACATGGGCTTCAAGACCGCCCTGCGCGAGGCCGCCGAACATGGCTCGCTGGAAGTGCCGCTGCATCTGCGCAACGCGCCGACCAAGCTGATGAAGCAGCTAGGTTACGGCGACGAGTACCGCTATGCCCACGATGAACCCGACGCCTATGCCGCCGGCGAAGATTATTTCCCGGAAGAGCTTGAACCGCGCCAGTACTACCAGCCGGTGCCGCGAGGCCTGGAACTGAAAATTGGCGAAAAGCTGCGCCACCTGGCCGACCTGGACCGCAACAGCCCCCGCCAGCGGAGAAAACCGTGATTGCCCTCATCGCCGCAGTCAGCGCGGGCGGTATCGCCGGGACCTTGTTGCGCTTCGCCACCTCGAATTGGGTTGTGACCCACTGGCCGCGGCATTTCTATGCCGGTACCCTGGCGGTCAATCTGGTTGGCTGCCTGCTGATCGGCCTGCTCTATGGCCTGTTCCTGCACAAGCCGCTGGCGCCGGTCGAGCTGCGCGCCGGCCTGATCGTCGGCTTCCTCGGTGGCCTGACGACCTTTTCCTCCTTCTCGCTCGATACCGTGCGCCTGATGGAAAGTGGGCAGGTGCCCCTTGCCTTGGGCTATACCAGTATCAGCGTGGTGGGCGGGCTGCTCGCGACCTGGGCCGGCCTGTCCCTGACCCGATTCTGAACCAACACCTACATATAACGAGAGAACGATATGCTCGATTCCAAACTGTTACGCGGCCAACTTCAGGAAGTGGCGGATCGCCTGGCCTCCCGTGGCTTCAGCCTGGATGTCGCGCGCATCGAATCACTGGAAGAGCGCCGCAAGGCGGTGCAGACCCGCACCGAACAACTGCAGGCCGAGCGTAACGCCCGCTCCAAGTCCATCGGCCAGGCCAAGGCCAAGGGCGAGGACATTGCGCCGCTGATGGCCGACGTCGAGCGCATGGCCAACGAGCTGGCTGCCGGCAAGACCGAACTGGACGCCATCCAGGCCGAACTGGACGGCATCTTGCTGACCATCCCTAACCTGCCGGACGCCAGCGTACCGGTCGGTGCCAGCGAGGACGACAACGTCGAAGTGCGCCGTTGGGGCACGCCGAAGGCCTTCGACTTCGAAATCAAGGACCACGTCGCCCTTGGCGAAGTCAGCGGTGGCCTGGACTTCGAAGCCGCCGCCAAGCTCTCCGGCGCCCGCTTTGCCGTGCTGCGTGGCCCGGTCGCTCGCCTGCACCGCGCCCTGGCGCAGTTCATGATCAACCTGCACACTGGCGAGCACGGTTACGAAGAACACTACACCCCGTACATGGTCCAGGCCCCGGCCCTGCAGGGCACTGGCCAGTTGCCGAAGTTCGAGGAAGACCTGTTCAAGATCAGCCGCGAAGGCGAGGCCGACTTCTACCTGATCCCGACCGCCGAAGTGTCGCTGACCAACCTGGTGGCCGGTGAAATCCTCGATGCCAAGCAACTGCCGCTGAAGCTGGTCGCCCATACGCCGTGCTTCCGCAGCGAAGCCGGTGCTTCGGGTCGTGACACCCGCGGCATGATTCGCCAGCACCAGTTCGACAAGGTCGAGATGGTGCAGGTGGTGGAGCCGTCCAAGTCGATGGAAGCCCTGGAAGGCCTGACCGCCAACGCCGAGCGCGTGCTGCAGTTGCTGGAGCTGCCGTACCGCGTGCTGGCCCTGTGCACCGGCGACATGGGCTTTGGTGCGGTGAAAACCTACGACCTGGAAGTGTGGGTACCCAGCCAGGACAAATACCGCGAGATCAGTTCCTGCTCCAACTGCGGCGACTTCCAGGCGCGCCGCATGCAGGCCCGCTGGCGCAACCCGGAAACCGGCAAGCCAGAACTGGTGCACACCCTCAATGGCTCCGGCCTGGCGGTGGGCCGTACCCTGGTTGCCGTGCTGGAAAACTACCAGCAGGCCGACGGTTCGATCCTGGTGCCGGAAGTGCTGAAGCCGTACATGGGTGGTGTCGAGGTCATCCGCTAAATGGATTACCTGCCGCTGTTCCACAAGCTGCAGGGCGGCCGCGTGCTGGTCGTCGGCGGCGGTGAGATCGCCTTGCGCAAGGCGCGCCTGCTGGCGGATGCCGGCGCCGCGCTGCGCGTGGTGGCGCCGGATGTCGATGGCCAGTTGGCCGCGTTGGCCCGGCAGGGTGGCGGTGAGGTGCTGGTGCGTGGCTATCAGGCGGCCGACCTGGTCGGTTGCCGGCTGGTGATTGCGGCCACTGACGACCCTGGGCTCAACGCCCAGGTGTCGGCCGATGCGCAGGCCCTCAGCCTGCCGGTCAACGTGGTGGATGCGCCGGCCCTGTGCACGGTGATCTTCCCGGCCATCGTCGACCGTTCACCCTTGGTGGTGGCGGTATCCAGTGGCGGTGACGCGCCAGTACTGGCGCGTTTGATTCGCGCCAAGCTGGAAGCTTGGATCCCGTCTGCCTATGGCGAACTGGCCGGCCTGGCTGCGCGCTTTCGCGATAAGGTCAAGGCCTTGTACCCGGACGTCAACCAGCGCCGCGGCTTCTGGGAAACCGTGTTCCAGGGGGCGATCGCCGAGCGCCAGTTGGCCGGGCAGGGCGCCGAGGCCGAACGCCTGTTGCAGGCCATGGTCGACGGCGCGCCGGTGCAGCAGGGCGGTGAGGTGTACCTGGTAGGGGCGGGGCCGGGCGACCCGGACTTGCTGACCTTCCGTGCCTTGCGCCTGATGCAGCAGGCTGACGTGGTGCTGTACGACCGCCTGGTGGCGCCTGCCATCATCGAAATGTGCCGGCGCGATGCCGAGCGCATCTACGTGGGCAAGCGCCGTGCCGACCACGCTGTACCGCAAGAGCAGATCAACCGCCTGCTGGTCGACCTGGCCCAGCAGGGCAAGCGCGTGTTGCGCCTGAAGGGCGGCGACCCGTTCATCTTCGGCCGCGGTGGCGAAGAGATCGAAGAGTTGGCCGAGCATGGCATTCCGTTCCAGGTAGTGCCGGGCATCACGGCGGCCAGTGGTTGCTCCGCTTATGGCGGGATTCCGCTGACTCATCGCGACTATGCCCAGTCGGTGCGCTTCGTGACCGGGCACCTGAAGGATGGCACCAGCAACCTGCCTTGGGATGACCTGGTGGCGCCGGCGCAGACCCTGGTGTTTTACATGGGGTTGGTGGGCTTGCCGACCATTTGTGCCGAGCTGATTCGCCATGGGCGTGCGGCCAGCACCCCGGCGGCGCTGGTGCAGCAGGGGACTACGCGTAATCAGCGGGTATTCACCGGCACCCTGGCGGACTTGCCGCAGCTGGTGGCCCAGCATGAAGTGCATGCGCCGACACTGGTGATCGTTGGGGAAGTGGTGCAACTGCGCGACAAGCTGGCCTGGTTCGAAGGTTCGCAGAACAGCTGAAATCGCCGGGGCCGCTTTGCGGCCCATCGCAGGCAAGCCAGCTCCCACAGGTGCTGCACAAGGCTTCGGGCTTGTGCAGCACCTGTGGGAGCTGGCTTGCCGGCGATGGGCTGCGAAGCAGCCCCGGCTATCTCAAGCCTGCCAAATCCCTTTACCCGCCAACCGCTCCCGATCATGCGCCAGGCCAAAGTCCTGCAAGGGCCTCTTGGGCACGATCCCGTTCGGGTTGATGGTCTTGTGGCTCCCACAGGTGCTGCGCCAGTCTCAAGGGCTGCGCTGTACCTGTGGGAGCTGGCTTGCCTGCGATGGGCTGCAAAGCAGCCCCGGCTATCTCAAGCCTGCCAAATCCCTTTACCCGCCAACCGCTCCCGATCATGCGCCAGGCCAAAGTCCTGCAAGGGCCCCTTGGGCACGATTCCGTTCGGGTTGATGGTCTTGTGGCTCCCACAGGTGCTGCGCCAGTCTCAAGGGCTGCGCTGTACCTGTAGGAGCTGGCTTGCCGGCGATGGGCTGCAAAGCAGCCCCGGCTATCTCAAGCCTGCCAAATCCCTTTACCCACCAACCGCTCCCGATCATGCGCCAGGCCAAAGTCCTGCAAGGGCCCCTTGGGCACGATCCTGTTCGGGTTGATGGTCTTGTGGCTCATGTAATAGTGCTTCTGGATATGCTCCATGTTCACCGTGCCCGCCACGCCCGACCATTGGTACAGCTCACGCAGCCAGTTCGACAGGTTGTGGTAGTCGCTCAGGCGCCGCAGGTTGCATTTGAAGTGCCCGTGGTACACCGCATCGAAGCGCACCAGCGTGGTGAACAAGCGCACGTCGGCTTCGGTCAGGTACTCGCCAGCCAGGTAGCGATTGCGGCTCAGCAGGTCTTCCAGATAGTCGAGCTCGTTGAACACATCGTCGAACGCTGCCTCGTAGGCCTCTTGCGTGGTGGCGAAGCCTGCGCGGTACACGCCGTTGTTCACCGCCGGGTATATGCGTTCGTTCAGCGCCTCGATGGTCGGGCGTAACGGCTCGGGGTACAGGTCCAGCGTGTTGCCGGTCAGCTCGTTGAACGCGCTGTTGAAGATGCGGATGATCTCCGACGACTCGTTGTTGACGATGCGCTTCTCTTTCTTGTCCCACAGCACCGGTACCGTCACGCGGCCGGTGTAGTGCGGGTCATCCTGGGTGTAGCGTTGGTGCAGGTACTGCAGGGCGTCAAGGTGGTCGCCGGTGGAGCCTTGCTGCTGGTCGAAGGTCCAGCCATGGTCCTGCATCAGCCAGCTCACCACCGACACATCGATCAGCGGCTCCAGGCCCTTGAGCGCGCGAAAAATCAGCGTGCGGTGGGCCCATGGGCAGGCTAGCGACACGTACAGATGGTAACGGCCGGCCTCGGGCGCTGGCAGTGGGTTACGGCGCTGGGCGTTCTCGCGCTTGAACGCGCCGTCCTTGCCGTTTTCATACCACTGGTCATGCCAGCGGCCATCGATCAAAAGGCCCATGGTGAGCTCCTGGAACAAAGTGGTTTGTCGTTGGAGCCCAGTCTAGGCCAAATCGTTCGAACAAATAGCGCAAAGACTCGGGGGTTATGATCGATCAAATCGATCGATTGCGTGTATTCCAATAGCCGAGGGCTGTCGCGAACGCCTGCTCGCGCTCCTGCCCCAGACCGCGCAGAGCCAGGGCCATGGTGGCAATGACGGCCTTCTCGCCATAGCTGTCTTCAACCTCCCCACGCCACACCGCCAGCAACTGCTCGGCCTGCAAGCTGGGCGGTTTGACATGGCGGCGTTCGCTCAGGGCCGGCCACTCTTCGTCCCACGCTTCACCCGCCGTGGTGCCGTAGAGGTGGCTGATGACGTCGGGGTTGACTTCGATCTCGCCACCATCGCCCTTGATCACCACGGTATGGTCGCCGAGCAGACGGCTGGCCTCGCGGTGCACCGCCTGGTAACCGGGGTGGAAGATGCTCTGCAGGCCACAGCGCGCGCCCAGTGGGTTGAGTACCCGGGCCAGCGAGTGGATCGGCGAGCGCAGGCCCAGGGTATTGCGCAGGTCGATCATGCGCTGCAACTGCGGCGCCCAGTCGTGCAGTGGGAAGAACGCCAGATGGTGCTGGTCGAGGGCGTTGCCGACGGCGGCCCAGTCGCGGCACAGCGGAATCTGCAGCAGGCCGAGCAGCTGTTCGCTGTACATGCGCCCGGCGGTATGCGCGCCGCCGCCGTGCATCAGGATGCGCAGGCCATTGCTGGCCAGGCACTTGGCGGCCAGCAGGTACCAGGGCAGGTGGCGCTTCTTGCCGGCGTAAGTGGGCCAGTCCAGGTCCACGGCGATACGCGGGGCCTGCAGGTGCGCGCGCAGGGCCTCTGTGAAGCCGGCCAGCTCTTCGGCGCTTTCCTCCTTGTGCCGCAGCAGCATGAGGAAGGCACCGAGTTGGGTGTCTTCGACCTTGCCTTCCAGCAGCAGGGTCATGGCCGCGCGGGCTTCTTCGCGGGTCAGGCTGCGCGCACCGCGCTTGCCCTTGCCGAGAATGCGCACGAATTCGGCGAACGGGTGTTCGGCAGGGGTTTCCAGGGTAAGCGGGCGGGCTTCGTTGGGGAGTGGCTGGGTCATATGCAGTTGGTCGGCTTGGGCAGGCCCGCCAGCTTGGCGGCAAGTTTAGCGGGAGTGCCGTTGAACAGGCGGTTCAGGTGCGGGCTGTTGCCCTTTTCCGGGCCCAGCTTGAGGGCTGTGTACTTGATCAGCGGGCGTGTGGCCGGGGACAGCTGGTATTCCTGGTAGAACTGGCGCAGCAGTTCGAGGATTTCCCAGTGGTCCGCCGTCAGCGGGATACCCTCGCGCGCGGCCAGGGCCTCGGCTGCGGCGTGGGACCAGTCTTGCAGGTCGACCAGGAAGCCGTCCTTGTCCAGGGCAATGGCTCGATCGCCAACGTTGAGCGTGTTCATAGCCAGCTGTTGACCTTGTCGTAATGCAGCGACAGTTCGACAAAGCCAGCGTAGTCCACGGCCTTGGCCAGGTCGTTGCCGACCCCGCGGGCTTGTACGTCCTCGTCCAGGGCGAACAGGCGCTGGGCCAGGCCAGCGGCTTGCAGCAGGCGGTGCGGCTCGCTGCCGTTGCGCAGGGCATACACTGCATCGCCGCACAGCAGCAGGGCGTCGCTGGCACCGAGCAGGCGCAGGCAACTGGCCAGGCGCTCGTCGCCAAACGGGGAGTGGGCAATTACATGCAGGGTCGTCATCAGAGCGTTACCACCTGGTCGAAACGGGTGATCAGCGCGGCCAGGGCCGCGTCGTCGAGCACTTGCACCGGTAGCGCCAGGGTGTCGGCTGCAAGGCCCCGGCGGGCCAGGCTGTGGCTGCAGGCGAACAGTTCCTCGACGCCGAACATTGGCAGCGCTTGCAGGTTGGCGGCCAGGTTCTTCTGTTGCAGGGCAGCAGGCTGCTGGTCCGGGGCGAGCTGGTATACGCCATCGTTGAGGAACAGCATGCCCAGCGGCAGGTCGAAGGCGCCACCGGCCAGGGCAATGTCCAGCGCCTCGCGGGCCGATGGGCCGTTCCAGGGGGCCTGGCGACTGATGATCAACAAGGATTTGGCCATTTCAGTCGCCTCCGAAGCAGACAAGGCGATCGGCAACCTGTGCCGCCTCATGCAACTGGCCAAGCCCCGACAGCTCCCAGGGCTTGGGCAGGTTCACGGCCGGGCGCTGGTAGCGGTTGGCCTCGGCCTCGTCGAGCACGCCACGGCGCAGGGCGGCGGCGATGCACACCACCGCGTCCAGCTGGTTGGCTGTAATGAAGGCACGCCACTGGCCGGCCACGTCCAGCTCGTCCTGGGGCGCGACCACGTTGGCCGAGGCACTGTGTACCCCGTCCTGGTAGAAGAACAGCCGGGCAATCTCATGCCCGCCGGCCAGCACCGCCTCGGCGTAGCGCAGGGCGCGCCGCGAGGAGGGCGCATGGGCCGGGGAGAACACCGCGATAGCGAATTTCATGGATAACTCATGCAAAGGAATGGTGCCATGATAAAGCAAAAAAGCCCGCGTCCGCTTGTGCAGCGGGTGCGGGCTTTCTCTTCAGCCTCCAGGCTGGCTCGGTCTCTTGTAGCAGCTGGCTTGCCTGCGATGGGCCGCGTGGCGGCCCCATCTCCCTATCAGAAGGAAACCGCCCTCAAGCCTGTTCCTTGCTCTCCGGCAAGAACCAGTTCAGCACCAGGGCACAGATACCACCGGTGGCGACACCCGATTCCAGCACATTGCGGATCGCCGCCGGCATGTGCGCCAGGAACTCCGGCACCTGCGCCACACCCAGGCCCAGCGCCAGAGACACAGCGATAATCAACAGGGCGCGGCGGTCGAGGCGAGTGCTGGCCAAAATATTGATGCCCGAAGCCGCAACCGCCCCGAACATGACCATGGCCGCGCCACCCAGCACCGGCTCCGGCACCGCCTGGATCACCCCGGCAACGCTCGGGAACAGGCCCAGCAGCACCAGCATCACGGCAATCCAGATACCGATATGGCGGCTGGCGATACCGGTCAGCTGAATCACACCGTTGTTCTGGGCGAAGATCGAGCTGGGGAAGGTGTTGAACAAGCCGGCCAGCAGCGAGTTGGCACCGTTGACCAGCACACCGCCCTTGATCCGCTGCATCCATACCGGGCCTTCGACCGGCTGGCGCGAGACCTTGCTGGTGGCGGTAACGTCACCGATGGCTTCCAGCGAAGTCACCAGGTAGATCACCAGCATCGGAATGAACAGCGCCCAAGAGAAGCCCAGGCCGAAGTGCAGTGGCGTCGGTACCTGGAACAGCGCGGCTTCGTGCATGCCGGTGAAGTCCAGGCGGCCCAGGTAGCCGGCCAGGGCGTAGCCGGCCGCCAAGGCGATGACAATGGCGCAGCTGCGCATCCACACCACTGGGATGCGGTTGAGGATGACGATGATCGCCAGCACCACGCCCGACAGCAGCAGGTTTTCGCCATTGGCGAAGGTGCCGTTGGCCATGGCACCGAAGCCACCGCCCATGCTGATCAGGCCGACCTTGATCAGTGTCAGGCCGATCATCAGCACTACGATGCCGGTCACCAGCGGGGTGATCAGGCGTTTGACGAAGGGCAGGATGCGCGACACGCCCATCTCCACGAACGAACCGGCGATTACCACACCGAAGATGGCCGCCATCACGCTTTCTACCGGCGTGCCTTGCTTGACCATCAATGCACCGCCGGCAATCAGCGGGCCGACAAAGTTGAAGCTGGTACCTTGAACGATCAGCAAACCGGCGCCGAACGGCCCGAAGCGCTTGCACTGGACGAAGGTGGCGATACCCGAGATGACCAGCGACATGGAGACGATCAGGTTGGTATCACGCGCAGAAACACCCAACGCCTGGCAAATCAGCAGGCCAGGGGTGACGATCGGTACGATGATCGCCAGCAGGTGTTGCAAGGCTGCCAGCAGGCCGATCAACAGCCGTGGCTTGTCCTCCAGACCAAGCACCAGTTCATTGGCAGGCGCTGCCGCGCCCAGGCTGTGTTCGTGTGAGCTCATTGCTGAAAGCTGCCCCGCAAGAAAAAAGGACCGCATTCTACGGGGTGAGGGCGGTTTGGGGTAGGGGAAAGCACGATGGCGGCATGATCGGCGACCATTTGATCAGTTAGCTGACTTTGTGGTCAGTTATTGCGAGCTTTGCGCGGCCGGTACATGGCACCGGCTTCGCCGGTGTTCGCGGCTAAAGCCGCTCCCACAAAAGCGGGCTGTGTGGCTAATGCCAGTCAGTTAAGCCTATAAGGCACATTGGGGCTGCTGTGCAGCCCATCGACGCGGTTCGTCGCCACGACAAGCCAGCTCCCACAGGTACCGCGCAGATCTCAAGCTTTGCGCAAGTCCCTGTGGGAGCTGGCTTGCCGGCGATGAGGCCAGTCCAGGCAATACAAGACGGTTGCTTCCACAGGTGCAGCAATAGCTTGAAGATCGCGCGATACCTGTGGGCGCGCGCAACCATTTCCGATACCCACAAAAAAGCCCGCCGAAGCGGGCTTTCTCAAGCAGCAATCAATCAGTCATCACGACCCATGATGCCAAACAGCTGCAGCAGGCTGACAAACAGGTTGTAGATCGATACATACAGGCTGATGGTCGCCATGATGTAGTTACGCTCGCCGCCGTGGATGATCGCGCTGGTCTGGAACAGGATGCAGACCGACGAGAACAGCACGAAGCCAGCGCTGATCGCCAGTTGCAGGCCGCTGATCTGGAAGAAGAAGCTGGCCACGACAGCACCCAGCAGAACGAAGAAGCCAGCAGTGATGAAGCCGCTGAGGAAGCTCATGTCCTTACGGGTGATCAGCACGTAAGCCGACAGGCCGCCAAACACCAGTGCAGTCATGGCAAATGCCGAGCTGACCACTTCAGCGCCACCGGCCATGCCCAGGTAACGGTTGAGAATAGGGCCGAGAATGAAGCCCATGAAGCCGGTAAGGGCGAAGGTGGACACCAGGCCCCAGGCCGAATCACGCAGTTTGTTGGTAAGGAAGAACAGCCCGTAGAAGCCGATCAGCACCACGAATATGTTCGGGTAACCGACACGCATCTGCTGGGCAACGAAGGCCATGACACCGCTGAAGGCGAGGGTAAGTGCCAGCAGGCTGTACGTGTTGCGCAGGACCTTGCTGATCTCCTGCTGCTCGACCTGCTGGCCGTGGTGTACGGCGTAATCCTGTTCGCGCATGGCGACACTCCTTGGTAAACCTGTGGTTTCGAACATTCAGATGCAGGGAGTCTATCAGAGCTTGCGCAACCGGCGACATAGAGAGTTTGACAGCGTGTTTCATTACGGTATGATGGCGGCCGCAAAACGAGCTGGAAGCGTGGCCGAGTGGTTTAAGGCAACGGTCTTGAAAACCGTCGATGGGCAACTATCCTAGAGTTCGAATCTCTACGCTTCCGCCATATTCAGAGCCCTGATTATTCAGGGCTTTTTGCGTTTTTGGAGGGCGGAAAACTTGATGCTGAAAAGGCCAAGTGTTCCGCAACTTTTCGATGGTGTTCCGCAATTCCTTCGTAAAAGATGTTTCATCGGGTTGGTTTCACGATCTCCCCGACGCGGCGGTAAACGGTCTGCGTGATCCGCTTATCGGTGTGCCCTAGTAGCCTACTCGCGTGCGCCAGGTCTTCAATTTCGCTCGCTGCTTTGGGGCGGATATCGCGAAACTGGAATTGACGAATGCTGTCGGCCAGGACGCTATCGAGGTCTTCCATCGCTTTGGCGGCGGCCTTGGATCTAGCATCATCAAAGCGAAGGCGTAGCATCGCTGACGTCACGTTACGGCCGTCCTCTGTCACGATCAGGTAAGGGTTGCGCACCCCGCGCGCCTTGCGTTGGCTTAGAAGGCGCTCAACCAGTATCCCAGCTGGCTGGTCTCTGTTTCCGACTCAAGACGTATCCTCAATTTTTTTTGTCGTTTTGCCCTGGGCGAATTGCAGAAAACCATCAACCACATCTGTCGCCCGGGTGGCCAGTACATCAGCTGGGCGTTGACCGGTCAGATAGCCCAAGTCCATTGCATCGCGCAGCTCGGAAGTGGCGTGGTTGTACACCGCATCCCAGATCGCCGGTCCTGCATAAAAGTCCCTAGGAGTCTCCTTGTTCTTACGGATACCGGTCGCTGGGTTTGGGCGGTCAGTAATGCCCCACTCCCTTGCCATGTTGAAAATGTGAGAGAGAAGGGCAATCTCTCGATTCGCCCTAACCTTGCCTGTCCGTCGATCTCGATACTGAGCAAGTACTTGAGGTGTAATCAGCTCCATCGGGGCATCATCGAAGGCTTTGCGCAACTGTTTGAGCTCAGCCAGGTTGTCCTTCTGGGTTCGCGGCTTTTTACCCGGGATGACATCCCTTTCATAGCGATCGAATAGCTGCCCCATCAAGCGCGTTATCTTTGGAATGGCCTTCCTGTCGAGCTTCGCCCATTCTACTTTGGCGATGTCCAGGTCGTTACCTAAAGGTATCTCTCGACGCCTGCCATCTTCGTCCCTGCCGTCGTAGTAGTAAGCAACCCAGATGTTGCCGTTTTTGCGCTTTCGCGTACGCCGAATCATTCGCGGCGGAAGATCTCTATTAGCGGTTTGTTTCGGACGCATCTTGCTGCTACGCAGAAGGTGAACGGCGGGGATGTGGTCTTCAAGGTTGAATGAGTAAAACAGCCGTTCCTGCCCACTCGATAACTATTCCATCATGTTGCGTGCTTCCCTGCTGGCCGATGCGCGGATTTTGCCGCAGGCCAGACAGGGGAGCTACTTTTTCAACAGAATCGGCCAGAAGCTGCCGTTCGATTTGTCTAGACACTCCGGGGCGATTCACTGACCCGCCGGCACTGAATCACTCTTGCTGGTTTCAGGATGTCAATGGAGTGGTGGATATGGAACTATTGGTCGCTCCGAATATATAAGGAAGAATGCTGTTGTCTGCTACTAAAGAACTCATTTCCCTGCACCTGGACAAGGCAGCGGCGCAACTGCGTGCCGAGGCGCTTGAGCAAAACCGGGCCCTCCACCTGGAGTTGCAAGAGCTCAAGGCGTCCAGCGCTAGTCTGCTCCACGAAGTCCAGAGCCAGATCGGCAATGTCGAGGCGAAGGTTTCCGAACGAGCCATTGAGAAGACACTGTCGATTCTTCATCACATCAAGCAGTGGATTCTCTTGGTCGGAACCTTCATGACCCTGGCATTGGCTGTGGGAGCATTCTTTGGCTACAAGAACCTTGCCGACAGCCTGACGACCACCTTCACGAACAAGGTTGAGCGGTGGTTACGCTTCGAGGACGGTGATAGCGATGAAAGCATGGCGCTTGATGCAATGCGCACCCAAGCGCTGCTGGACGCTTACATGGTGCGTTTCGCCCGTGAGCGTCTGGATGGGCGCAATGGTTCATTGTCTCTGACAGAAGCTGAGCGGCAGCGTCTACTCGCGATCCTTCAGGATCCGTCATCGGATGTCGGGCAGTTCTCCGACGCGTTGACCATCATTACCCGTAGTCGTGGGCTGTTCGCGCCGGCCTGGATGGAGGACCCAACTGGTAAAGCTCTTGCCCAACTGGTGAACGACTCATCTTTGAGCCAGCACAAGCAGGTGTTGCTGCTTGAACGGCTGAAGTTCGACCGCGCTTTCCTGCCGTTCTCGCGCACTCTCATCGCGGACGCTGATCACGTTTGGTCCATGAAAATGCTGGCATTCGATAACCTCAAACTGTTCGAGGATCCTATGGCTTTGGCGTTCGCCCAAGCCAATGTGGGCAAGGTGGACCGTTACTATCGTTCCAAGCTGGCGCTCTATATCGCGCAGAATACAGGTTCTTATGCGGCGGTGAACGAATATGCACAGTTCCTGCGCGAGACAAAGCCAGAGCTGTGGCAGTCCGATCTTCTGGAACTGGTGGGAGGCCTGGGTGGAATCTTGCCAAGCACCGGTGAGTTGCCGCTGGAGGATATCAGCGCCCTGATCGGTGATAGCGTGCTGCTGGGGGCAGGCATTCGCCTGACTGATTTGTTAGGTTCCAGACGCTTGGCGCTCGAGTTGGATGGAGGCTACGCGGCGCTGGTCGAGCCCGGCCGCTGGCTCAATGAGCCACGCGTGATTGGTGCGATTATCCGGCATCAGCCACTTTCACCTGATTGGTTGGCCAGGGTGGTCTCGTTTTTCCAGGTCAATGACCAAGGTTACGAACTGGCGACGCTGCAACTAACGCTTCGAGACGAGGACCGCCTGCTGACGCAACAGGGTGCCCTCGGCGCCAGCGACGTGCGTGGCCAGGTGTGGTTGAGGGTCGAAACCGTTCCAGGGGGGCATCGGCTTAGCGCGACCTGGCGTGATGCGAACACAGGGCGGATATCGGTAAGTGGGATCGAGTCACCGCAGCGCTTGCCAACGAGCGTTTTCCAACTGTCGTTTGATCCTCAGTTGTTGAAAAGCCTGACCTATCAAATGCGCGTCTATGAAGACTACCTATGATTTGAAGAGGCGCTCAGCCTTGCAGGGCCTAGGGGGAGGAAGTTGCTCAGCGAATATCGCCATCCGGGCATTCCAGCCCGGCCATACCTTCGCAGGACAAGGCTTTCTACAGGCTGCGCATTCCTGCATTCCATCCTTGCACGAGCCCAAATAGAAACCGGCGCGGCAACACGCTGAACATCGGCTGCCAGTACCCACCATGGCAGCGCTGCCACGAGTCCCTGCAAGGCTGAGCAGGTTAATCGCAGGTGGCCGACAAAGGCCGCGGCCATCGACTATGCCAAGTCAGACATCCCACTAGCAGCAAAATAGGGCATCGGCTCCTTTCCTTCCTTTACCCCGAAAAAGGGATATGTGGGCCTGCGAGCTTTCATACCCCTGCTGCACTTACTAAGCGGAGCGGGCAGGTTACTCCTGAACGACTCCGCACGCGGTGAGATGGCGCTCAAGCCTTAAAGCCAAGGAGACTAGGCTCTGTCTGAGAAGCCGGCGCATACACCGCATGACACAAGCCAGCGAGACCATTACGGCATAGCTGAGTCACACAGGCAGGCCTTCCCTGCGGCAGGGCCTTCCTGCCATCTGCCTGGCCAGGGCGACGAAATTATCCTGGGCAGGGGTAGGGTTGAATGTGCGGCATGCCAGAGTGACAGGCGCGACCAGGCGCGGGCGTGCATCGCGGATGCGGCAGTAGACAATGCTCGAATCATGCAGGCCGGTCATCGACGCAGGCACTGCCGAAATACCCGCCCCAGCCGCTACCAGGCTCAGGTTGGTTAGCATGCGCTCGATCTCGCAGGCGATCCTGGGCTCGAAGCCGGCGTTGCGGCAGGCCTTGACCAGGTTGGCGTACATGCCCGGCGCGCCGGGCTTTCTGACCAGAATGAACGGCTCGTCGGCCAGGGCCTGCAACGTGAAACCGCGCTGTGCCATGGCCTGCAAGGCTTCACCGCTGGCGCCTGCGAACAGCGGGTGATCGACTGGCAGGGCCAGTACCATCTCCTCATTGAGCAGCCTGTGGTAGCTGACACCGTCCACGGTGCTGACCGGCGCACGCAGGATGGCCATATCCAGCCGGCCTTCGGCCACGCCGTGGGTAAGGCCCTGGGCGTTGTCTTCACTCACGGTTAGTTCCACGTCCGGGTAGCGTTCGCGATAGGCCCGGATGATCCGCGGGATCAGCGCGTGGGCGGCTGCAGAACTGGTGAAGCCCAGTGCCAAGGTGCCTGCGATGCCGTGAGCGACCCGTGCTGCCCGGTGGGCACCCCGACCAACCCGCGCCAGGATGTCACGCGCTTCCTGCAGGAACACTTCACCGCCGGCGGTAAGCGCCACGCCCTTGGGATGACGAATGAACAGGGCAAAACCCAGTTCGTCTTCCAGTGCGCGTATCTGTTGGCTCAACGGTGGTTGTTGCATGTTCAGGCGTGCGGCTGCACGGGTAAAATGCTGCTCCTCGGCCACCATGACGAAGTAACGCAGATGTCGCAGTTCCATTGGCTTGTTCACCTCTTGAGTCGGCCCGGCAGGCTGGTCGTTCAGGATACTCCGTTGCCGTCGCTCACCAATGCTCCGAGCCGGGGCGTTCGATGATCGCGGCTATCGCCCGCAAAGGCAGTATGCAGATGGTGCTGGCCATCGCCTGCGGCCTGCTGCTGGGGCTGTGGCAACCCGACCTCGCACGCGCCATGAAACCACTCAGTGATGTGTTCCTGCTGGCAGTGGGAGCGCTCATTCCGTTCGTCATGTTCGCGCTGGTGGTATCGGCCCTTGGGCGCCTGGGGCGTGGTGTCGGTACCGTGGCGATGCAGATGCTGGCGTATTTCCTGTGCATGTCGTTGCTGTCGCTGGTTGTAGGGTTGGCGATTGGCTTGTTGATGCGCCCGGGCGTATCCGCCGATCTGGCATTGGCACCACTGGAGTGGAACGGTGCGGGGCCTGCGCTGCTCGACGCACTTCCCGCCATTCTGGTGCAGGCATGCACCCAAAGCATCATGCTGCCGACACTGTTGGCCGCCATCGTGACCGGGTGTTTACTGCGGCTGTTGGGCGAGGGTGCAAAGGCTTGGCTGGCCCCGCTCGATCGGTTGTTGGCGCTGCTGTTGCGAGTGTTGCGCGGGGTGGTTCGGCTGGCCCCGGTCGCCGCGTTCGGCGCCATGGCGTTCACGGTTTCCCGGTACGGCAGCGCATCGTTGTGGCCGCTGCTGAAGTTTCTGCTGGCCATGTACGTGGCATCGTCGTGTTTCGTGTTCGGCATCCTGGCCCTGGTTGCCCGGTGCTGCGGCTATTCCCTGCTGCGGCTCATTGCCTGGTTGAAAAGCGAACTGCTGCTGGTGGTGTTCACCGGGTCATCGGTGGCGGCGCTGCCTGCGCTGGTCGAGCGCCTGGAGCGGGCTGGCTGCCCGGCTGCGCTGGTGCGGTTGTCGTTGACCACTGGCTACTCCTTCAACTTGCCGGGGTCGAATATCTACCTGGCCGTGGCCACGCTGTTTCTTGCCCAGCTGGCGGGTATAGAGCTGCAGGTCGGGCATGTGCTGTCGATCCTGCTCATTGGGCTGGTTACCACGCTCGGTTCGACCAGTGTCGCAGGCTCGGCCTTCCTCACCCTGGCCGCGACCTTGACGATCCTGCCGTTCGTACCGGTGCAAAGCGCAGGCTTGTTGCTGGCAGTCGAGCGGCTGATGAAGTGCCGCTCGCTCACCAATGTGCTGGGCAATTGTGTGGCCTGCCTGGCGCTTGCGCGCTGGCAGGGGACGCTCGATCGCCGTGAGCTCAGGGCCGCGCTGGGCACCTGAACCCCGGACAACAGTCAGTTTTTCAACAGTTTGCCGAACGCCTGGTCAAGCCCGGCTTCGGCATCGGCCAGGTGTTGGCGCCGGGCTTTGTCCCACTCGATGTCAGCCTGCAGCGTCTTTCTGGCTTCTGCTAGCATGCGTTGCACTTCGGCCGGCTGCGGCCCGCCGGTGCCGACCCGTGTCTTGACCATGTTGGTAGGTGACAGGGCCGCACGGAACGCGCTTTCGTTCAGCGGCAAGCTGGAGGCCGTCCATTTGTACTTGTCCGCTGCCTGGGTGAACAATTTCTGTGCTTGGGCGAACGGGAAGGTCTTTGGGGTATAGCCTTCGTTGCGCGCCTGGGTCACGATCAGGGAGGCGAAGCTGTGGCCAATACGGAATGGTACGTCATGCTCACGCTCTAGCGTGTCGGCCAGCTCCATGGAGGTGGACCATTCGTTTTCCAGCTCTTCCAACGCGCGCTCAGGGTTGATCTTCAACTTGTCCAGCACATGGTTCATGCGGGTGAACATCGAGATGGCCGAGTCGAAGAAGTCCAGATCATCGAAGGCATTCTTGTAGTCGGTCATGCCGGTGGTGACGTTGTGCGCGCGCAGGGTAACGGTTTGTGCCAGGCCAACGGTGTCGGATGCGGCCTCACGGGTACGCATGAGCAGGCCTGGGTTGCGTTTTTGCGGCATGGCGCTGCTGGTGTAGGTGGAGCCTTCTTCAAGCAGCAGCCACGGGCGGATCTGGTGATACTGGGTATGAATGTCGCCGATCATCGCGCCCAGGCGAATAGCCGAAGAGGAGGCGATACCGGCCGCTTCGATTGGTATGTCGTAGGTCGACACCTGGCTCGAATCCAGCGAGTTCTGCCGTACGCCATCAAAGCCCAACAGCTCGGCCAGCCGTTCGCGATTGAGCGGGTAGGCGGAGTTGGCCAGCACTGCGGTACCCATGGGGCTGAGGTTCAGGCGCTGGTAGAGCTGGGCGATGCGTTGCGCGTCGCGGGCAAAGGAGTCGGCGTAGGCGAGCAGGTAGTGAGCGTAGGAAATGGGCATCGCCTGGACGCCGTTGGTGTAGGCTGGTACCAGGGTTTGCACATTGTCGGCGGCGATGTCCAGTAGCCGCTGACGGGTCGTATTCATGGCCTGGGCATAAGCAAGAACCTGGCTGCGCAAACTGGCCAGGCGGTAAGTGGCATACATGTCCTGCCGGCTACGGCCCGAGTGGATCAGAGACCCTTCGGGGCCGATCTTGTCGGTCACGATCTTTTCCACCTGCAGTACGTCACTGGGCCGTTTGCCGTTGGGCTGGTTGCCCTGCTCGATGGTGTACTCGACGCCACCTGCGATCTTGCGGCCCAGTTGCGGGGTAACGATACCTTGCTCGGTGAGCATCACGATCGAGGCTTTGTTGATGCGGTTGATCCAGTCGAACTGCCGTTCACCTGCGCCGGGCCGGGGGCCCTTGGGTTCGGCTGCGGCGCCGATGCTGGCGGCTTCGGCCTGGCATTGGGCGGTGGTTTTGCACGGCAATTGCGAGGTGTCGGCGGCCTGGGCCAGATTGCCAGCGGCAAGCGCGATGAACAGGGCCAGTGGCAGAAGGGGACGGGGAGCGATCATGCAAAGGGTTCCTTTCGGTTATCGAACGGCGCCGGCGCCTGGGCGCCGGGCACGGTTTCAAAGCAGTGGCAGCGTGTAGCTGAGAATCAGCCGGTTCTGGTCCAGTTCGGTGGCGCCGCGGCTGCGATAAATGCCGTTGCGCCAGCGCACGTTGAAGTTCTTCAGGGCGCCACTTTGGAAGGTGTACCCAAGGTCGGTATTGCGTTCCCATTCCTGACCTGCCGCGCCGCTTGAACTGTCGAAATGGTCACCCTTGAGGTAGCGGGTCATGAAGGTGAGGCCGGGAATGCCGATGGCGGCGAAGTCGAAGTCGTAGCGTAGTTGCCAGGAGCGCTCGCCGGGGCTGGCGAAGTCCGGCGACAACATCACGTAGTTGACCAGGTACGAGTCGGTACCATTGAGGTGCGGGAAGCCGGTTTCCCCGCTCATCTTCTGGTAGGCGATGCCAAAGGCGTGTCCACCGAGGGTATAGGTGAACTTGGCGCCCAGGGCATCGTTGTCGACGTTGGTGTTGCCGGCCTTGCGTGAGCGGGCATATCGCAAGTCGGTCTTGAGTGACTGGTTGTCGCCGATGGGCAGCGTATGCAGCACGTTGAGCATGTGCTGCTTGTAGTTCTGGTCGAGGTGGCCGTAGTCATAGACGGTCGTGAGCCGTTTGCTCCAGTCGTAGCGTAACCCAGCGAAATTGAACTCATCGGTGTCCTGCCCACCGCGAATGTTGCTGCCTGCCACCGTCATCTGCTCATTGGCGCTGTCGTTACGCACCCGGTTGCGTGTCAGGCGCCCGGCGTTGAACGTAAGACCGTCGATTTCACGGGAAACAACGTGCGCCCCCTCGAACGTTTGCGGCAGCAGACGTGACTCGTTGCTGCGAACGGTCTGCATCTTCGGTATCAGTGTGCCTACCCGCAATGTGCTCTTGGATAGGCGCAATTTACCGGTCAGGCCGAGCTTGCTGTAGTCGTCGGGGGCATGCTCATCGCCGACGGGCAGCAGACCGCTGTTTTGCCGGTCCGGCCCGGAGTCCAGTTTGACCCCCAGCATGCCCAAGGCATCGATGCCAAAGCCGACCGGGCCTTCGGTGAAGCCTGACTCGAAATTGAGAATGAAACCCTGGGCCCATTCCTCGCGTTTGGATTGGCGGGCATTGGGTTGGCGGTAATCGCTGTTGAAGTAGAAGTTGCGTAATTCCAGGTCGGCCTTGCTGTCGGCAAAAAACTCGGCAAGGGCGGGCGTGGGCAGCAGCGAGGCGAGGGCGGCGGTACTCGCGCCCAGAGAGAGGGGTGACATGCGCATTGGTTCGTTCCCTTCACGCGTTATTGTTGTTGGTCGCGTTGCCAGGGCTGTGTTTACAGCCCGGCGAGAACGATAAAAGTAATCAGTAGAGATTTAAAATATATAAAAAATTGCATTTTCATATTTTAAATGTATGTTGTTAATCGCCATAAGTCTACCCAGTGACCAGAATCGTAGCGCGGGTTATCGTGGGTATGGATGGAACACAAAAGGAGGCCTGCATGCTGTGGCTCGGAACCGACAAGGCTAGGTTCAAGATTCAGCGGCGCATCGCGAGCGTCGTCTTGTTTATCGCGGTCTTCTTTCTGGCCGCACAGGTCGAAGCATGGTTCTCAGGTAACGCCGATTTTGGCGATGTACTGAAGGGCGTCTTCTTGACCGGTTTTGCTGGGGGGATGTTCTACCTGGCAGGCAGATGGTGAGCCTGGCCGCCTTCTGTGGTCGGAATGTGGCATGTGCCCTTTGGGAGTAAATTTTTGCAGTGAATCATGCACGGGTATATCAGTGTTTTTTATATCGAGATTAAGATCTCTCTAAGAAGGTTGATCGCAGAGGAGTTCGCGCATGATGCATCATATGCCAATACAATTTCTCTGCAGTACTTTGGTTCGGTATTGACGATTGTGAAGGCAGAAAGGTAATCGGCTTGGTCGAGCCACTGCGGGACTAACGATACGCCTTGGCCATAAGATACCAGCAAGTCAATCGCCTCCAGGGAGTCAATGTCGTACGATACTCGACTGTAGATTTCATAATCATCAAGGTAGCGCTGAGCCAGTTGACCTCCCCAAGAGTGCATGTAGTATCTTATATAGGGTTCAGTTTGAAGTACCTTCAGGATCTCATCTTCTGATACAGGTTGCCTGCTTAATAGTCCGAGGGGCTCACGGCGCAGTAAGGATGTGCGTATGGATTTCGGCGTTAAAAAGGGTGGGTTAACCAAAATGGCAGCATCGAGATCGCCGCTCGTTAGCTTGTCGTAAAGTAATTTTGAGTCTCCCGGGGTGATTTTCAAACGTACATTAGGGGCTTGTAAGGAAATTTTCTCCAGCGCTGAAGGAATAATGCCTGTCAGGGCTGTTGATATTGCGCCTAGGCGTAACTCTGCACTAATGCCGTTCAGTTGAAGGTCGAATTTTAGTTCTCGGGCTTGATTGATAATGGCTCTAATTTTTTGTGTTACATTATCGAGTTTGTGGTTTGGTTTTATGGAGTGAGCTTCGCGATTGAATAACTCGCACTCCATTTGTTTTTCAAAACTTTGAACGCGAAGGCTGACCGCGGTGGGTGAGACATTCAGTTTTTTGGCGGCGCCTGCTATGGAGCCGCAATCTATGACAGAGATAACCGTTTCTAAAGTTTTAATGTCCATATGGATTTCTTATGCTGAGACCAAGATTTGGCTAGTGTACATGCATCACGCTGTTTGAAAACATATGACCCCTTGTTGAGGAGGTTATTTTATGTTTACGCCTTTCCATATCGCCTATCACGTCACCAGTCTTGAAGAGTCAAGAAAATTCTATAAAGATTTCTTAGGGTGTGTCGAGGGCCGCAGCACTGATACCTGGGTTGATTTCGATTTCTTTGGGCATCAAATCTCTCTTCACCTGGGCGAACCCTTCAAAACCACCCGTACCGGGAAGGTTGGCCAGCACATGGTACTCATGCCTCACATTGGGGTGGCCTTGCCCCTCGATCGCTGGCTAGAGCTGGCGGAGCGCCTTGATAAAAAAGGGATGGTTTTCGAAATTCCACCTGTAATTCGATTTGAAGGTGAGCCTGGAGAGCAGCGCACTATGTTCTTCGTCGATCCCAGTGGCAACCCAATTGAAATTAAAGGTTTTAAAGATTTTTCCGCGATTTTTGCTTCTTGATTTGTTTCAATAAAAATAATAGAGATGATGTGCCATGGCCATGACCAAAAAGATCAACTTGATCACTCAAATCGCAATCGGTTTGATCGCAGGTGTTTTAGTAGGACTGTTGCTCAACTATTTTCCCCAGCACAAGCTATGGCTTGTTAGTCAGGTGTTGCAGCCGGCTGGTGATGCCTTTATCAAACTGATGAAGATGATCATCGTGCCACTCGTTTTCTCTTGCATGGTGGTAGGGATCGCGGGTTCTGGTGGGCGGGCATTGGGACGAATAGGCACCAAAAGTCTCGTGTACTTCTTTTCCGTTACGGGTGTAGCCATCGTTTTTGGGCTGCTTGTGGGGAATCTCCTCCAGCCTGGCGTCGGAGCCGATTTCGCGACCGCCACGAGTGCGGTTGTCAATACACCTGTGCAAGACAGCTCGCAAGGGCTTGGAAAGGTACTTCTAGGAATAGTTCCTGAGAACGTAATTGCGGCTATGGCGGAAGCAAAACTACTATCCGTACTTTTCTTTGCTATCGTTTTCGGGGTTGCGCTATCATCGCTTGATGAGCAAAGAAAACTACCGCTCGTAAATGTATTGCAATCCGTTGCAGATACAATGTTCAAGGTTACGAATATGGTAATGGCTTATTCCCCCCATTGGTGTATTTGCGTTGATCGCTGTCGCTGTGTCTAGTTTCGGTATTGAATCTTTGCTGCCTCTTGCTAAGCTCATAGGTGTAACCTATGTCGCAGTTGTGTTTTTTGCTGTCGTGGTATTGGGCTTGATAGCAAAGCTTGTAGGTGAAAGTATTTTTGAGATCATCAAAGCTTTCAAGGACGAACTTGTTCTCGCGTTCAGTAGTGCTAGCTCCGCCACCGTTATGCCACAGTTGATGGCTAAAAGTGAGGCAAGAGGTGTGCCCCGTAGTGTGACCACGCTGGTGATCCCTCTGGGTTACTCATTCAATCTTGATGGTGCGTCTCTATTTGCAGGCCTGGGTACACTCTTTATTGCGCAGGCTTACAATGTCGAGCTGAGTCTTGCTGACCAGGTCATGCTTGTTTTCATTATGGTGCTTACATCAAAGGGCGCTGCAGGCGTGCCTGGATTCATGTTTATTATTTTAACTGCGACTCTATCTGCCGCCGGCTTGCCACTCGAAGGTGTAGCACTGATTGCAGGTGTGTATAGGCTAATGGACATGCCTGTCACAGCATTGAACGTGCTTGGTAACGCCTTGGCTCCCGTCGTGGTCGCGAAATGGGAGGGCCGATCTTTGAAGCGTACTACGGTACAAGGTCAGACAGCTATATAGCCTTCCGGTATGCGCTGTACTCCAGTTTTCCGGGGCCGTGGCGGCCCCGGCGATCCGAATGTGGTCATGAATGCCATTGATAGGAGCCGTCATGGGTAGCTTTGTCTTCAAACCGCCTGCTGAGAAAACTCAGATCCAGGCGCTGGATCGTACTCAGCCAATGCTGCAACTTCGGCCTGGGCAGATCGAGCGGCGAACCCATGATTACAAGCGCCATGGCACGGCGAGCTTGTACGCCGCGTTCGACATCATGACCGGTGAAGTCATGGGCCGGATTACCCAGCGGCATCGGGCCAAGGAGTTTTTGGATTTCCTTCGGCAGGTTGATAACAGCACGCCTGCCGAACTGGATCTCCATGTGATCCTGGACAACAGTTCGACCCACAAAACTGCGTCGGGAGATGATGAGCCAAAGCTTCACGACGCGGGTCGATGAGCTCTGGACTGTTTACTGCAAGTGATCTCAGCAAAAGCCCAGAGCGTGCGCCAACGAGTTTAACAGGCAGCGTATAGCTTGCTCGCTATGGCTAGGTGGGGAGCACGGTCAGGGCGACACGAGAAGGTTTTTCGCTGCTCATATGAACCGTATTCCGAGCTACCCGCTTGTTTGCAGCGAGCCCTTCAGGCTCACCACTATTAGGGTTCACATCGAAGCGGGGGAAATTGCTGCTCGCAATATCAATGCGCAGGCGATGGCCTTCCTTGAAGCGATTACAGGTGGCAAATGGAGTGATTGATACCTTGAAGCACTGCCCAGGCACCGTGGGCGAAGGCTCACTCCAGGAGTTCCGGTATCGGGCACGAATAATGCCATCCGTGATGTTCATTGCGAAGCCGTCTGGGTAGTCAGTGCTCGGCGGGTACACATCGACAAGTTTTGCGGTGAAGTCGGTGTCGAGGCCATCTGTCTCCACCCACAGTTCGAACTCAATGCTACCGGCAACCACTATGTCGGAGGTCAGGGGTTCGGTTTCGAAGCTGAGCACATCAGGCCTTTCGATCAACGGCAGGTTGTCTCCTCGGGCGCCGAAGAACCTGGATGATTCGCGCTGGTCGTATGCACCGCCCGCAAATACGGGAGCGCCCGACGTGAGTGCTCCGCCAATGGTTGGTACTGGCTGGCGGGGATCTGACAGATAGGTTTGGCTGGCAGAAGTGGTGGGAGCGTTTTCTCGCAAAATACCGTCAGCGTGGAAGTGAAGTGTCAGTTGCTGACTACCAGGCAGTGGCCACTGGGGCGCTGTTAGCCATTCCCCGCCATGATTGATTCGCTGGTACTCGTCTCTGCGACCCGAACCGCCACCCATGATGAACACTTGCACCTCTTGGGGAGAAATCGTTTCTGGAGTTGGCTGAAGGAGGTGAGTTTCGAACCACTGCAGGCGGCAAGCAAGCCAGTCGCTCTCCACATGCCCATCGAACGCTGCAGCCTGCCCATACTCGGCGTCCCCGCTGTAGGTGATGTTTCGGTCACCGTGAAGCCAAGGCCCCATGATCAAGCGCTGAGGAGCATTGCCGTGGCGCGTGAAGGCATCAAAGTTGTCCAAGGTGGAACTGACGTAGGCGTCGTACCAGCTGGACATGTGGAGGACTGGGATATCCGGGATTCTGGCTCGATAGTGATCGGCGCAGATACCCAGTTGTTTCCAGTAAGCGTCGTAGCTACCACGTCGCCATTGATCGAGTAGGTAATCCTCGTACTCCGGTGCATGGCGCAGCGGTGAGTGTCCTGCTCGCCACGGCATGTTGGCGAACCACGCATGTATGTCTTCCTTCTCGAGCGATGCTCGCAGGAGAGGGTCAGCCTTTGCTGCCGGGCTTTCCTTGGCCTGTTTGTAGGCCCAGGTAGCTTGCTTGAGTTCGAATGCGCCACCTTGGCGAATACCGCATTGGAAAGCATTGGCGAAACCACCCGAATCGAGCACCATCGTACAGAGACCCGGTGGGTTGAGGCAGGCCATGGCTAGCTGAGTATGTGCAGCGTAGGAGAGCCCCATACTGCCGACTCGGCCATTGCACCAAGGCTGCTCTACCAACCAGGCAAGTGTGTCGTAGCCGTCCTCGCCTTCGTTGACGTATTTGACGAATTCACCCTCAGATCCATATCTTCCTCGGCAATCCTGGAACACGGTTACGAAGCCCTTGGCGGCAAACGCAGCGGCCATCTCCTCTCGACCGAGATGGTGTCCGTCGAAACGCTTCTCCGAACGGGACGGCAAGGATTTGTTGTAAGGGGTTCGTTCAATGATCACCGGAAGCGGAGTGATCGTGGCGTCGGGCAAGTAAACGTCCGTGGCCAGCCGAACGCCATCGCGCATCGGCACCATCAGGTTTTTCATAGCGTGCATGTTTGCGACTCTGAATTGCTGGGCTGCCGGGGCAGCCCGAATTTAGTAACCGACGAAGACGGCGATGCTGAGGAGTGCCAGGGCCATTGCAGTAAAAATGAGGAAAAGTGGCCAGATGAAACGTGCCCACTGTCCCCAGCCCACTTGCGCCGTTGCCAGCAGAACCAGCAAACCGCTGGAGGTAGGGGTTATGAGGTTGGTCAGCCCGTTGCCGAGCAGGAAGGCATACACGGTGGTTTGCGGTGTGACGCCAGACAGTTGGCCGAGCGGGCCGAAAATTGGCATGGTTACAGCTGCTTGGCCAGAAGTAGACGGAATCAAGACATCGAGGCCTAACTGGGCGAAGAACATACCGAACGCTGACACCAGTGGCCCATGCGCACCAACCAGTTCCGAAAGATGGTTGACGATGGTGTCGAGTACCTGGCCGGTGCTCAGAATGATCTCCACCGCTGTGGCTAGGCCGATCAATACCCCAGCCATCAACACTTTTTTCATGCCATCCACGAAGGCGCCCGCAGCTTCGCTGGCACCTATACCGGCAACGACAGTGAATACCATGCTGAGCGCCAGGTAGTAAGCGGACAGCTCTGGGTACTTCCAGTGCCACTTGTTCGAGGCATACACCAGGAATGCGACGCCGAGCACCAGGAGGATGAGATTGGCAGCGTGGCGTGGGTGCAGGCGTGATTGCTTGAAGTCGAACTGAGCGGTGCTGTCAAAACCGTGCCGGCGAATGCTCAGTAACACGAAAGCGATACCTACAACCAGGAAGGTTAGGTAGGCTACCACCCGCATGTTCAGGCCGCTGAACATGGGCACGCCCACCAGAGGCTGGGCTACTGCTAATGCTACGGGGTTAGTGATCGAGCCGAGGTAGCCGACCTTTACCGATATGGCGACGATTGCCAAACCGATGATGTTGGGAAGGCCAAGCCTGTTAGCCATCGCAACCATCAACGGCACGATCAGGATGAATTCTTTGGCGAGCCCCATGAAAGTGCTACCTGCAGAAAACACCAGCATCAGACAGGGTACGAGAACGTAGATGTTCCCTTTGGTCAGGCCCAAGATCCTCTCGAGGCCTGCGTCGATTGCTCCGGCCTTGTTCAGGACGCCGAACATCCCGCCGATGAACAGCACCATGAAGATCAGTCCGGCACGCTTCTCGATGCCCTGTGGGATCGCCGTGAACGCTTCTAGTAGGGAAACAGGACGTGCTACTTCGGCATTTGCAACACGTGGTTCCACAGAGAACAACTGAGTCAAGCCAGAATCCTTTTGCAGGGTCTGGTACGAGCCCGGAATGACGGCTATGTCTTTGCGCTCAAACTGACCTGAGTCCACGAAGTACGTGAACGCCAGCGCCATGAAAACGATGCTCAGTAGGATTAATGCTGGGTTGAGCTGTTTGGACGGTTTGTTGGAAGCGGGGCTGGAAGGTGCAGCCTTATCAACCTGTTCGGCTATTACCGACGGAGAGTGGGAGCGGTTCATAGTGCGCATTCTCGATTGTTGTTCTTGGGGTGCCCAGGCGTTATGGCGGCACACTAGAACAACCCTCGTCATCGCTCAATCTTATGAATGATTCGGGTTGCCCTATGCGTTATCTGTCATTCGAGATCGCTCTGAGGCGCTCACTCATGTGATTTGCAAACGCCTCGACCAGTCGGGAGCGCGGTTGATCTTTGCGGAAAATCAGACCGAACCGATAGGGCAGCATAGGTCGGAGAGGCCTGATCAAGAGCGGAAGACCACCTGTGTCTCGGGCCAGCAAACCATTGATAATCGAGACCCCCATCCCCTCTGCAACGAATGCGCAGGCTGCACTGACGGAGTGAACTTCGACTCGAACCTGCGGGGTCACACGAGCCTCGCGAAAGCGCTGATCCAGTTCTGAGCGAAGATTGCGTTGCCGCCCCAAAAGCACCAGGGGAACCTCTCGAAGATGATCAAGAGTGACCTCGGATAGTTCTGCCAAAGGATGTCCCTCAGGCATCACGCAGACCCCCTCGGTCTCCAGCACCGGTTGTACCTCGAAATCTGGAAGCTCTGCAGGCAATCGGACAAACGCGAAGTCTGCACTGCGGTCTAGAACAGCGCGCTCCAAGGTGTCATAGCTTCCGGTAAGGATTTCAACGACTACATCTTCCCGCTCGCGCAGGAACTCAGCCACGATGCTGGGTAGCAAGTGATGAGTCATGCTGGTCGGTACTGCCACCCGGAGCAAGCTTCGCTGTGAGCGACCTACCCTAAGCTCGTCTGCCAAACGCTGAACACGCTGGAGATTGTCGACGAGCGCAGAGACCTGGCCCAACAACTCCTGTGCCTCAGGCGTCGCCATCAATCGACCTTTTCGGCGCAGGAAAAGCGAGAAGCCTAAATGCTCTTCCAGCTGTGTTAAAAGCCGGCTGACAGCTGACTGGGATAGATCCATCCGGGTAGCTGCTCCAATGGTAGAGCCGGTCGCCATGATGGCTTGAAAAGCTTCGAGCTGCTTGAGGTTCACGTCCTGCTCCCAACGATGTGACCAGGAGCGTGCGCATAGGGTAATGCGCATCGCTCATAACGTTGTGACTTGGTTCACAGGGCGGTAGTGTCCGCCGCACGAACACGTTGAGTCCAGTCTTTACCGATATTGCGGCTGGCTCCTTCCAACTGTTCGATTGCCAATCTGCCAACAATCACAACACATAGCAGAGACTTCCAATGCGCATGCTTTTGAGCACGAGCACCCTCGCTTGCGCGGGTGTGATGACCAGCCTCGTCCCCGATTTGGCAGTTGCCGAATTCTTCAAAGATTCCCAAGCCCGTTTGCAGCTTCGCAATTACTACTTCAACGACGACTATCGCGACGGCGGCAATGACCGAAGAGAGTGGGCTCAAGGTTTCATTCTCAAAGCACAATCGGGCTTTACCGAGAGTACGGTCGGGTTCGGGATGGAGGCATTGGGGCTTTCAGGAATACGGTTGGATTCAAGCCGGACTCACGCAGGGACGGGGCTTCTTCCTGTTCATGATGATGGCCGGGCTGCTAGCGAATACTCCAGCCTTGGGATCACTGCCAAGCTTCGCTGGCAAGATACGCTCCTCAGCACAGGCACGTTGTTGCCCAAGATCCCAGTGCTTGTTTACAACGATGGGCGCCTCTTGCCTCAGACGTTCCAAGGCACTCAAATCGAGTACACTGGCATTGACCGGCTCTATGCTCATGCTGGTCACCTAGACAAGCTCAAGGCGCGGAACTCTACCGATAGCGTTGATATCTTCCCGCAAGGCTACTCGGGAAGCGAAGGCACCGACTTCGACTTTGCCGGATTGCGCTACGACCTCAGCAAGCAACTCAGCATGAGCACCTATTACGGTGAACTCCGCGATTTCTATCGGCAGCAATTCTATGGCCTGGTGTACACAGCCCCTGCAGGGAAGGGGACGCTGACGACTGATCTCAGGTACTTCATCAGCGACGACGCCGGAGCCGGTCGTAATGGCGCTGTCGATGCCAACATGTTTAGTGGGCTGCTCACCTATCGTCGAGCAGGACATTCCCTTGGTTTCGGTTACCAAAAAGTCGATGGAAGCACAGCGCTGCCATATGTGAGCGTGAGCACGGTTTACTCGTTCAGTAATGCCAGCATCGGTAAGTTCATCCAGCCTGGTGAGCGCACCTGGATGCTCCGTTATGACTTCGACTTTGCCAGCGTCGGCGTGCCTGGTTTGGCATTCATGACACGGTACTACCACGGTAGCGGGGGCGATTATCGCGGGCTGGATGCCAGAGAGCATGAGACTAATACGCAGCTGAAATATGTGATTCAGGATGGCGTTTTTAGGGGGGTGGGGGCCGAGCTACGACGCGCCACATCACGAAACACCTACGCCAGTGATCGCGACAACGTTCGGGTGTATCTGACTTACGAGATTGCGTTGTGGTGAGCTGCTACATTCGGCGAGCAGCGTGCGTTAGCTGACATAGGCAGCGCAGGAGGGCGTGGAGCGGGTGTTCCGGCAGGGCTTCCGTTACAGCAAGGCTGAGGTGCTACTGATTGACCTCAGCCAGCGGAACGAAATCACGGGTGACCTATTTGCGGCGGCTCAGCCGGTGGCGAGTGAAAAGCAAGCTCATCTCTGTGCAATGAGCTTGCTTAGCCGAGGAGAGCGCGCATGGACGATGAGATTCAGGAAAGGAACAGACCTTCCTTCAACGAGTCGCTGGATAAAATGATGGGCGATGCCTGGAGCGAAGTTAAAGATGACTTTTCTCATGGGACAGGCATGGCCCGTGCTGCTTCGGCGGCCAAGCTGGTCGGCAAAGGATCGTTGTACTTCGGTGTGAAATTTATCCAGAATTTGCCTCAAGCCATCGAAAAAATGAAAGAGAAGCAAGCTAAGGAGCGCTAAGCCCACTGCGGTAGCCGGACGCTTGATAGATCCGCGCACTCCTTACGGGCGCGACGCCATTATCCAGGTAGCAGCTTGAGGCTACCTGGTGTTTCACCCTAGAGATGGTCTGAAATAGCCATGCATCTCTGGCTGACTTCAGCGGCAGCCAATTTCAAAAGCGTCCGACTGAACACTCAGATCGGTCGCGCTTTTCTACTTCCTCAGCCAGGCGATGCTGGCATGCAGTTCCACGGAAGCAGGGCTTCGTAGTCTCAACCATGAAAGGGCTCATGCTTCCATGACGGCCGACGAGGGAGGGCTGGCCCTCCAAAATAGAATTCGAGCAAATATGATATTTATTATCATATGCGTATGATTTTCATGTAGATTTGCGCCTCAAGGATTTTTCATGCGCAAGGAGTCAGCCCGCAATGCCCCCGTCGATCAACCATTCCATGACACTTACCCTTGGTCTGTGTGCTTCCGTGTTCAGCCCGTTATCCCTGGCCGAGGCGCAAACCAAATCCGAAGGTAGTGTGCTGGAGCTTGGTTCCACTGATGTGGTTGCTACCAGCTTGGGTAGTACCACTGAAAACAGTGGCTCCTACACCACCGGTAGCATGAGCGCAGCCACGCGCTTGAACCTCTCGATCAAGGAAACACCCCAATCGGTCTCGGTGATATCCCGGCAACAGTTGGACGATTTCCAGCTCAACACCTTGTCCGAGGCCATGGCCCATGTGACGGGGGTGACCGTTCAGCGAAATGACTCGGAGCGACCGACCTACTACTCACGTGGCTACGCGATCAATAATTTCCAGATCGATGGAATGCTCAACACGTTCTCGGGGGCTTAAGTCCGACTCCGATACCATCATCTACGATCGAATCGAAGTCGTGCGGGGAGCCACTGGGCTGACGACAGGAGCTGGCGATCCATCGGGCACTATCGCCATGGTGCGCAAGCGCCCAACGCATGAGTTGGCGGTAAAAAGTGGGGTAAGTGGGGGCAGCTACGACAACTACTACACCTACCTGGATGTCGGCGGCCCATTAGGCTGGGAGGGCCGGCTGCGCGGTCGCACAGTGTTGGCGTATCGCGACAACAAGTCGTTCATGAATAAATACGCCACTCAGCGTGAGGTGGCATATGGCGTGCTCGAAGCCGACCTGACCGACAGCACAGTCCTGGCGGTGGGATATGACTATCAGAACAAGCACGTCCAAGGTTCTTCATGGGGTACGGTGCCTTTCTGGAATGCCGATGGCAGCAAAGCCAACCTGCCACGCTCGACCAACCTCAGTGCCCCATGGTCTTCCTGGCCATTGAAAGACCAGACGGTATTCGCCACCCTTGATCAGCGCCTAGGTAACGACTGGCTGATGAAGGTGGCCTACACCCATCGGCAAACCGACAGTGACGGCAAGGTGTACTACGGAGGAAATGGTTTCCCGGAAGCTGACCGCAGTGGCATGCGGGCCTGGTACTCGCATTTTGGGGGCGAGGAGAAGATGGATGCGATCGACTTCAACCTTGCTGGCCCCTTCCAATTACTGGGTCGCAGCCATGATTTCATGATCGGCTACGGCGAGTCGGAGCGGCGCAATAGTGAGCCATATCGCCTCGATCTACCTGTGCCCCAGGACTACGACAAAATCCCCGATTGGAAGTACATGGGATCGATCCCTAAATTCTATGACATCGATACCGGGCTGGATGGCGCGCGCTCCTACACCCGTCAGAAGGCCGGTTACATCGCAACACGCCTGAACCCCACGGACCGCCTTCACTTCGTGATTGGCAGCCGCTACGGCAGTTGGGAGACGGAGCGTCGGGAATGGGACTATGACGACGCCCTGAATGTCGCTGGTCAGTCCACCACCAAGCAGACCCAAAACGATCAATGGACACCCTACGCCGGTGTGCTCTTTGACCTGACTGAGCAGTTCACCGCGTATGTCAGCTATACCGACATTTTTAACCCGCAGACCGTGAGAGACGTCAACAAACAGTATATTGAACCTATCGTTGGCAAAGTCTACGAGGTAGGTCTCAAGGGCAGTATGTTCGAGGAACGGCTGAACCTGAGCACTGCCGTGTTCCGCAGTAAACAGGACAACGTGGCGGAACAGGATGACTCGGTGCCGCCCAATGGCAATGAAATTTTCTACAAAAGCGGCGGCAAAGGTGTAGTCGTTGAAGGTTTCGAAGCTGAAGTCGCGGGCGAGGTGATGACCGATTGGCAGATGAGCCTGGGCTACAGCTACACCCATGCCGCCACAGCTGAGAAGAAGCGAAAGAACACTGAGCAGCCATTGAACCTGGTGCGCTTCTCCAGCACTTACAAAATGACGCCTGCATTGACCGTGGGCGCGAGCCTCGATTGGCAGAGCGACAACTTCAAAATAGGCAACCGCCCAGTCGGACGCGACGGCGACAGGATCATCACTGTCAAAGACAAGATCGGCCAGAAGGCGTTCTCGGTGGTTGGGTTGATGGCACGCTATCAAATCGATGAACACCTGGCAGCGTCGGTTAACGTGAAGAACCTTTTCGATGAGCATTACTACAACAACGTTGGATTCTACAACGGCGTTTACCAGGGTGAGCCACGGACAATGATGGTCAGCCTGGACTGGAAATTGTGAGGCTATGGCGCTGCCGAGCGTGGCGCCTGACGCTGCTGGTTATGTGATGCGAGCAACATAAAGGGTTGTTTGGATCGTCACCTGCCTCATGCCAAGCGCTTTTCAGAGCTAGCCGCCGTTTCCTGCTTCCCCTCAATGGGCCGATCGCAGCCGCCGCCACAAAGTGGTCCGGCTGATGCCGAGGCGACGGGCGGCTTCGTCGAGGTTGCCGTGGCAGCTCTCCAGCGTTTCCTTTACATGGCGCAGTTGGGCAGCCTTGCCGATGGTGTGCAGGTCGGTTTCGCCTGGCGATTTTTTCCGGGCGGGTGAAAGGGCAGGGCCTTCACACAGCTCAGGCAGCACGCGAGCCAGGTACTGCTCGTCCACGCGGTGCCCCTGAAGCAGTTCGCGTGCCGAGAGCATCGCCCGCTCGATCACGTTCTCCAGCTCCCGGACATTGCCTGGCCAGGCATAACGTTCAAGGTACGGCAGCAGTGCGGCAGGTATTTCTGCGGCGCCCGCCGGCTGGCCCTGAACGAGCAGGCGCTGGCTGATGCCTGCGCAGATCAGGGCAATGTCCTCAGGCCTTTCTCGCAGCGCAGTGGTTTGCAGGCGCAGGATATTGAGCCGGTAATAAAGATCGGTACGAAAATCGCCATCATCCATCGCGGCACGCAGGTCCTGATGAGTGGCGGCGATGATGCGCACGTCAATGGCGATGGGTTCTGTGCTGCCCAGGCGCAGGACTTCGCGCTCTTGCAGCACGCGCAGCAGGCGTGTTTGCAGCGACACCGGCATGTCGCCGATCTCGTCGAGGAACAGTGTGCCGCGGTGCGCGGCTTCGAACAGCCCCGGCTTGCCGCCTTTGCGCGAGCCGCTGAAGGCGCCTTCCTCGTAGCCGAACAATTCACTTTCCAGCAGCGACTCGGGAAACGCCGCGCAGTTGATGGCGACGAAGGGGCCTTGTCGACGCGGGCTCTCGTTGTGGATCCCTTGGGCCAGCAGCTCCTTGCCGGTGCCGCTTTCGCCAGTGATCAAGATGGTCGAATGGCTGGCGGCGAAACGCTTGGCCAGTTGCAGCATGTCGCGGTTGATCTTGCTGTTGCCGTTGAGCTGTTCGAGCCGGTAGCGGGCGCTGAAGGCGCCGGGGCGGCGGGCGGAGCGGATGCGTTGGTCCGCGCGCTGCACGGCGGTGATGTCCTGGCAGGTGAGCACCAGGCCGGTGCGCTCGCCGTTTTCGAGGATAGGCAGCAGGTTGCTGACCACTGCGTGCGAACCCAGCCGGATCACCCGGTTTTCTTCGCCGGCCCCCTCCTGTAGCGCTTGCTGCAAGTCCAGTTCCGGGCACAACTGCTGTAAAGGCCGGCCCAGGGCGGCGCTGACCGGCAAATCCAGCAGTTGGGCAAGGGCCGGATTGAGCGATTGCACCACGCCTTGGTTGTCGACTGCGGCCACGCCGCTCGGGATGTGTTGCAGCACGGCGTTCAAATGCCGGCGCTTGGCTATTTCCATGCGCTGGCTGTCGAGGATACCCATGGCCTCCTCGAGCGCCTTGCGCACGGTGTCCTCGCTTAGCGACAGCACGCCGTGCAGGCCTGTCTGTTCCGCCAGCTCCACCACCGTCGATGAACCGATGATGCTGCGACAGCCCAGCAAGGCGGCCTGTTCGACGGCTTGGCGTGCCTCGTCCAGGGAGGTGTAGGTGGCCTGGTGAACCTGCACGGTGAACAGCGCGCGCAGGGCCTGCAGGTCGTGGTTGATGCGGTTGTAGCTGAGCAGGGCCACATGCGAGGAGTGCTCGCGAGCTTGGCCCAGCGCCCGCAACAAATCGTCGCCGCCCACGCGCATCGTCAGTACCGGGCGTGTCAGGTGCTTGCGCAGGTAGGCAGCGGTGGCACCGGCACAGACGAACACGTCGGCCTCACCCCGCTGCTCCAGCTCACGAGCAGTCTGCAGGGCTTCGGATACCGATGTGTCGAGCACCTGGATATGGGTGTTGGGGTAATCCGCCGTGAGCGCGGCCACCATGTGGGCGAGGCGGCTGCCGTGCTGGGGACGTTGCAGGTGGCTGATCAGCACGATGACCTGGGAGGTGGGCGAGTGCATGGCAGGGCCTGTTCAGAGTTGAAATGTTTCGATACTGGATCAGTTCATTGCAAAAGTGAAATGCAGCGTGCTTTCACGCGCCATGCTGAAAAGGCTGAAGGCCATGGCCGGCGCGGCCTTCAGGCAGTTTTTGAAAAATTGGCCCGAGCATTGCTGATGGTGTCCTGCCAACCCTAAATCGAAGGCGGGGCCCATAGACCCATGAGCAGTTCCCCTACCATTTCACTGGCCAGCGAAACCTGCGCGGCCAACCCCAACGACCAGCGCCTGGTCGACTTCATCCGCGGACATGCTGCGGCAACACAGGTGGTCATCCAGGCACGCAAGCGCCTGAGCGGCGGCGCCATCCAGGAAAACTGGCTGCTGGACCTGCTGATCGAGGGCGGCCCGTGGGCCGGTGCCCAGCGCTGGGTGTTGCGTAGCGATGCGCTCTCCGCGCTGCCCGCCAGCCTCGACCGTGAGCAGGAGTTCGCGGTGCTGCAGGTGGCTCATCAAGCCGGTGTGAAAGTGCCGCGCCCGCTGTGGCTGTGCCGGGATGTGCGCGTGCATGGACGGGTGTTCTTCCTGATGGAATATGTGTCGGGTATCGCTGCCGGGCGCTTGCTCAGCGCCGACGCCGGCCCCCAGGGCCGGGCGCAACTGGCGGCACAGCTTGGCGCCAACCTGGCGCGTCTGCATCAGGTTCGCCCGCCGTGCGCCGCGCTGGGCTTCCTGCCTGTGTCGGACAGTTCCCCCGCCCTGGCGACCATCGACGCCTACCGCCGCTACCTCGACACCCTCGCCGACGCCTATCCAGTGCTGGAGTGGGGCCTGCGCTGGTGCGAGCTGCATGCGCCGCGCAACAGCACCCTGTGCCTGTTGCACCGTGACTACCGTACCGGCAACTACCTGGCCAGCGAGCAGGGGCTCGAAGCCGTGCTCGACTGGGAGTTCACCGGCTGGGGCGACCCTTGCGAGGACCTCGGCTGGTTCACCGCCCGCTGCTGGCGCTTCACCCGCCCAGACCTCGAAGCCGGTGGCATCGGTCAACTGGAGGACTTCCTGCGCGGCTACCACGAGGTGTCTTCGCTGTGTATCGAGCCCAGCCAGCTCCACTACTGGCAGGTCATGGCCACCCTGCGCTGGGCGGTGATCGCCCTGCAGCAAGGGCAGCGCCACCTGTCCGGCGAAGAACCTTCCATCGAGCTGGCACTGACCGCACGGCTGCTGCCGGAGCTTGAACTCGACATCCTGCACATGACCGGAGCCGAAGCGCCATGACCCAGCCCAATGCCGACGAACTGCTCGAGATCGCCCGTGCAACGCTCCTGGAACAGCTGCTGCCAGCGCTGCCCGGCGAGCTGCGCTACCCGGCCCTGATGATCGCCAATGCCATGGCCATCGCGGCCCGTGAAAGCCGACTGGGGACCCAGGCCGAGGACCAGGAGCAGGCGCGGCTGGCCGCTTTGGTCGACGAAGCGCCATCGACGTTGCCCGACATGCGCCGCCAACTGGCCCACGCCATTCGCCAGGGCAACCATGATGCCCCGCAAACCCGCCGCACCCTGATCGAGGCATTGCGCCAGGTCACCGTCGCCCGATTGGCGATCAGCAACCCCAAGGCCTTGCCCTGAGCGGCGCCAGCCAACCCATTCCCCGACAGACAAGCACACAGAAGGACAGCCATGAACTTCACCCTCCCGGACGAACTGCTCGCCTTGCAGGCCAAGACCCGAGACTTCATCGCCGAACAGGTCATCCCGTTCGAGAACGACCCACGTCAGGACAGCCACGGCCCCAGCGACGCCCTGCGCCAGGACCTGCTGGCCCGCGCCCGTGCCGCCGGCTTGCTGACACCCCACGCCAGCCGCGAAATGGGCGGCCTGGAACTGAGCCATATGGCCAAGGCGATCGTCTTCGAAGAGGCTGGCTATTCACCGCTGGGCCCGGTGGCGCTGAACATCCATGCGCCGGACGAAGGCAACATCCACCTGATGGACGTGGTCGCCACCGAGGCGCAGAAGGACCGCTGGTTACGCCCGCTGGTCCAGGGCCATGCCCGTTCGTGCTTCGCCATGACCGAACCTGCCCCAGGCTCCGGCTCGGACCCCTCGATGCTGCGCACCACCGCCACCCGCGATGGCGACGACTACCTGATCAATGGCCGCAAGTGGCTGATCACCGGGGCCGAAGGCGCCGACTTCGGCATCATCATGGCGCGCATGGAGGACGGCACGGCGACCATGTTCCTGACCGACATGCAGCGCGACGGCATCACCCATGAGCGCCAGTTGGACTCGCTGGACAGCTGCTTCACCGGCGGCCACGGGCAGCTGCGTTTCGACAACCTGCGCATACCGGCGAGCGATGTGCTCGGCGAGATCGGCAAGGGCTTCCGTTATGCCCAGGTGCGCCTGGCCCCGGCGCGGCTGACCCACTGCATGCGCTGGCTCGGCGCCGCGCGCCGCGCCCACGATATTGCCTGCGACTATGCGCGCACCCGCGACGCCTTCGGCAAACCCCTGGGTGAGCACCAGGGCGTGGGCTTCATGCTGGCCGACAACATGATGGACCTGCACGTGGTGCGCCTAGCGGTCTGGCACTGTGCCTGGGTGCTCGACCAGGGCCGGCGCGCCAATGTCGATTCGAGCATGGCCAAGGTGATCAGCGCCGAGGCGTTGTGGCGGGTGGTCGATCGTTGCGTCCAGGTCCTGGGCGGGCGCGGGGTGACCGGAGAGACCGTGGTGGAGCGGATCTTCCGCGACATTCGCCCGTTCCGCATCTATGACGGCCCGAGTGAAGTGCATCGCATGAGCCTGGCGAAGAAGCTTCTCGATCAGCGCCTGGAGGCCCACTGATGCAGCCGAACCTGACCCGACTGTTCGCCCTCGACGGACGCCGCGCCTTGGTGACCGGCGCCTCCAGCGGCCTGGGCCGCCACTTCGCCATGACCCTGGCCGCCGCAGGCGCCGAGGTGGTGGTGACCGCCAGGCGCCGGGCGCCGCTGCAGGCGCTGGTGGAGGCCATCGAGGTGGCGGGAGGGCGGGCGCACGCCTTTGCCCTCGACGTGACCTGCCGTGAGGACATCTGCCGGGTGCTCGATGCCGTCGGCCCGCTGGACGTGCTGGTCAACAACGCGGGGGTAAGCGACAGCCAGCCCTTGCTGGCCTGCGACGATCAAAGCTGGGACCGCGTGCTCGACACCAACCTCAAGGGCGCCTGGGCCGTGGCCCAGGAAAGCGCCCGGCGCATGGTCGCCGCGGGGAAGGGGGGCAGCCTGATCAATGTCACTTCGATCCTCGCCAGCCGTGTGACCGGTGCCGTGGGCCCTTATCTGGCGGCCAAGGCCGGCCTGGCTCATCTGACCCGCGCCATGGCACTGGAGTTGGCGCGCCATGGCATCCGGGTCAACGCCCTGGCGCCCGGCTACGTGATGACCGACCTGAATGAGGCGTTCCTGGCCAGCGAGGCCGGGGAAAAGCTGCGCTCGCGTATTCCCGGGCGGCGCTTCAGCGTGCCGGCGGACCTGGACGGCGCCTTGCTGCTGCTCGCCAGCGATGCCGGGCGAGCCATGAGTGGCGCTGAGATCGTGGTTGACGGCGGCCATTTGTGCAGCAGCCTGTAACGCGCCCTGGCGCAATAACAACAAGAAACAGGAGGTATGTATGTGCGCGCAATACCTGAGCAATGAGTCGATGAGGTGCCTGCCATGATGGTTCCAACCCTCGAGCACGAGCTCGCTCCCAACGAAGCCAACCATGTACCGCTGTCGCCGCTGTCGTTTCTCAAGCGTGCCGCGCAGGTGTACCCGCAGCGTGATGCGGTGGTCTATGGCACGCGGCGCTACAGCTACCGCCAGTTGCACGAGCGCAGCTGCGCGCTGGCCAGTGCCCTGGAGCGGGTCGGCGTGCAGCCGGGCGAGCGGGTGGCGATACTCGCGCCGAACATCCCTGAAATGCTCGAGGCGCACTATGGCGTGCCCGGTGCGGGCGCCGTGCTGGTGTGCATCAACATCCGCCTGGAGGCGCGCAGCATCGCCTTCATCTTGCGTCACTGTGCGGCCAAGGTATTGATCTGCGACCGTGAGTTCGGTGCGGTGGCTCATCAAGCGCTTGCCATGCTCGATGCACCGCCATTGCTGGTGGGTATCGATGATGAACAGGCCGAGCGCGCCGACCTGGCCCACGATCTGGACTACGAAGCGTTTCTGGCCCAGGGCGACCCCGGGCGGCCGCTGAATGCGCCGCAGAACGAATGGCAGTCGATCGCCATCAACTACACCTCCGGCACCACGGGCGACCCCAAGGGTGTGGTCCTGCATCACCGCGGTGCCTACCTCAACGCCTGCGCCGGGGCGCTGATCTTCCAGTTGGGGCCGCGCAGCGTCTACCTGTGGACCTTGCCGATGTTCCACTGCAACGGCTGGAGCCATACCTGGGCGGTGACCTTGTCCGGTGGCACCCACGTATGCCTGCGCAAGGTCCAGCCTGATGCGATCAATGCCGCCATCGCCGAACATGCCGTGACCCACCTGAGCGCCGCACCGGTGGTGATGTCGATGCTGATCCACGCCGAGCATGCCAGCGCCCCTCCGGCGCCGGTCTCGGTGATCACCGGCGGCGCCGCGCCGCCCAGCGCGGTCATCGCCGCGATGGAGGCACGCGGCTTCAGCATCACCCACGCCTATGGCATGACCGAAAGCTACGGCCCCAGCACCCTGTGCCTGTGGCAGCCGGGGGTCGATGAGTTGCCGCTGGAGGCCCGGGCCCAGTTCATGAGCCGCCAGGGCGTCGCCCACCCGATGCTCGAAGAGGCCACGGTGCTGGATACCGATACCGGCCGCCCGGTCCCGGCCGACGGCCTTACCCTTGGCGAGCTGGTGGTGCGGGGCAACACCGTGATGAAAGGCTACCTGCACAATCCAGAGGCTACCCGTGCCGTGTTGGCCAATGGCTGGCTGCACACGGGCGACCTGGCCGTGCTGCACCCGGACGGCTATGTGGAAATCAAGGACCGGGCCAAGGACATCATCATTTCCGGCGGCGAGAACATCAGCTCGCTGGAAATCGAAGAAGTGCTCTACCAGCACCCCGAGGTGGTCGAGGCCGCGGTGGTGGCGCGCCCGGATTCGCGCTGGGGCGAGACACCTCACGCTTTCGTCACCCTGCGCGCTGATGCACTGGTCACCGGGGACGATCTGGTCCGCTGGTGCCGTGAGCGCCTGGCGCACTTCAAGGCGCCGCGGCATGTGTCGCTCACCGAGCTGCCCAAGACCGCCACCGGCAAGATCCAGAAGTTCGTCCTGCGCGAGTGGGCCCGGCAACAGGAGGCGCAGACCGCCGACGCCGAGCACTGATTGTGCTGCAACACCTGCACACCCATAACAACAACTACATTGACCGAGGTGTCCCATGTCCAGCCTGTTATACGCGCGTGTTCGCGCCAATGCCCGGTTCCAGCAACTGGTGGCGCGCAGAAACCGCTTCACCCTGAGCTTGTTCGTGCTGATTCTGGTCACGTTCTATGGCTACATCGGGTTGGTGTCGTTCTGGCCCGAGCTGATTGCCAGGCGCCTGGCCCAAGGGTCGAACATGACCGTCGGCGTCGCTGCCGGCGTCTTCCTGTTCGTGTTCTTCTGTGCCTTGTCGGCGTTCTACGTGTACCGGGCCAATGGCGAGTTCGATCGCCTGACCCAGGCGCTGCTCAGCGGGCTGGAAGAGGAGCAGGGCGCATGAAAAAACTATTGCCTCTGGCCCTGCTGCTGCACTCTGGCCTGCTGCTGGCTTCGCCCGCCCTCGACGCGGGCCAGCGTCAGCCGTTCAACCTGCATGCCATCGGCATGTTCATGGTGTTCGTGCTGTTCACCTTGTGCATCACCTGGTGGGCGGCGCGTCGCACCCGCTCGACGGCGGACTTCTACAGCGCCGGTGGCGGCATCCAGGGCTGGCAGAACGGCCTGGCGCTGGCCGGTGACTACATGTCCGCCTCGACGCTGTTGGGGATCACCGCGCTCATCTACACCTCCGGCATGGATGGCTACATCTACCTCATCGCCTTCTTCGCCGGTTGGCCGGTGTTGCTGCTGTTGATGACCGAGCGGCTGCGCAACCTGGGCCGCTTCACCTTCGCCGACATTACCTCCTACCGCCTCGACCAAGGCAAGGTGCGCACCATGGCCGCCATCGGCTCGCTGACGGTGGTGTGTTTCTACCTGGTGGCGCAGATGGTCGGGGCCGGGCAGTTGATCAGGCTGCTATTCGGCCTGGACTACCATATCGCCCTGGTAATCGTCGGCGCGCTGATGATGCTGTATGTGACCTTCGGCGGCATGGTGGCGACCACCTGGGTGCAGATCATCAAGGCGTTCCTGCTGCTGGTCGGCGGCTCGCTGGTGCTGTTCCTGGCGATGCGCGAGTTCGACTTCAGCTATGACACGCTGGTCAGCCAGGCCATGGACACCCATGCCCTGGGCGAACGCCTGCTGGCGCCCGGCAGCCTGCTGGCCGACCCGTTGACCGCACTGTCGCTGAGCCTGGGGCTGGTGTTCGGCACCGCCGGGCTGCCGCATATCCTGATGCGCTTCTTCACCGTCAGCGATGCCCGGGAGGCGCGCAAGTCGGTGCTCTATGCCACCGGGTTCATCGGCTACTTCTTCAACGTCATTTTCCTGCTGGGCCTGGCGTCGATCGTGATCGTCAGCCAGCAACCGCAGTTCTTCGAGGGCGGGGAGGTGGGTGGCAAGTTGCTGGGTGGGGGCAACATGGTGGTCATGCACTTGGCCCAGGCCGTAGGCGGCAACCTGCTGCTGGGCTTTTTGTCGGCCGTGACCTTCGCCACCATCCTGGCCGTGGTTTCAGGCCTGGCCCTGGCCGGGGCGTCCGCCATCGCCCATGACCTGTATGCGCGGGTGATCATGAAGGGCGCGGCCAGCGAGGCGCAGGAACTGCGGGTGACCAAGCTGGCCACCCTGAGCCTTGGGTTGGTGGCGATAGCCCTGGGCATCGTGTTCGAAAACATCAACGTCGCGTTCATGGTCGCGCTGGCCTTCGGCATCGCCGCTTCGGCCAACTTCCCGGTGCTGTTCCTGTCGATGTTCTGGTCTGGGCTGACCACCCGTGGCGCGTTGGCCGGTGGCTACGTAGGGTTGCTCAGTGCCATGGGCTTCGTGGTGTTTTCCAAGCTGGTGTGGGTGGATGTGTTGCACTTTGCCGAACCGCTGTTCCCCTATACCCAGCCTGCGCTGTTCTCCATGCCGTTGGCGTTCTTGGTGGCGTATAGCGTTTCCCGGCTGGATCGCACTGCGCGGGCCAAGGCCGAAAGGGCGGCCTTCGCCGACCAGTTCGTCCGGGGCCAGACCGGCCTTGGCGCCAGTGGTGCAGTCGATCACTGAGTCACAAGTGGCCGCTGGCGGATGAGTGCCAGCGGCCTTGTGAGCCCTTGCTAGTAACCCCTGAAGATCTCCCCGATGCTGGTGATCGGATGCCCCATGTGCTGCGCTGTCCCCCGGTTGACGAGGGACGGCCGGGGGGCAAGAAGGGCACTCAGGAAAATGGCCAGCGTCAACACAGCCAGTAGAAAACCAAATCGGCGCATATGATCCTCCAGCGTTTTTATAGTTGTTGTCTTCGGGTTCGATCCGAGAAAGCACGGTTATTGCCCTAATGTCGGTCAGTTAAGCCGTAGTGGCAGCCATTGGGGCTGCTTTGCAGCCCATCGCAGGCAAGCCAGCTCCCACAGGTACCGCGCAGATCTCAAGCTTTGCGTAGTCCCTGTGGGAGCTGGCTTGCCTGCGATGGGCCGCACAGCGGCCCCAAATGGCTTAACTGACCGACATTAGGTTATTGTCCTGGCTCTTTCTCACGGGCAAATGACTTGGTGATCGCTGCGATATCCTGGTCGCCGTAGCCCATCGAGGCCGCGCGTTGCACGACTTGGCACACCGCGTCGAAGACCGGCGTCCACGCCCCTTGTGCGTGCAAGGATTGGGCAATGTGCGCGAAGGCGTCTGCGTGCACATCGAGCCTCGCCTGGTCGCCCGCGAAGTCCTGCGCTTCGAGCCGGCGTGCCGCGTCCTCCAGGGTGTCGGCGACGAAAAAGCGTGAGGTGTCGATCAGGAGCCGGGCCGTCGTCGAAACCGGCAGGCCAAACCGCTCGCTCGCGCCCACGGCCTCGAAGAAAGCCACCATCGCGGCAAACGCATGGGCGTGGAGCACGGTCGCAAAGGCCAGTGCTTCGTCCCAGGGAAGGAACACCGTATGCCCGGCGAGCCCTTCAAGCAGCGTCCGATGCCGCTCGAAGGCTTCCCCATCGCCGGTATGAATGCTGTGGCTTTCGCGATGGCCGACGTTGCGCGGGTAGGCCACGATCATCCCTTTGACGTAATGGCCGCCCGCCCGATTGACGAGGCCCTGAAGCGCCAGGCCCTCGTCTTGGGCGTTGGTCGTGTAATCGATGACCGTACGATTGGCCAGCGCGTGCATCACCCCTGGCATCCCCAGCACCTCGTGGGTCGCCTGGTTGTCCAGAAGCACGAAAATCGTTGCCGGGCTGGCGGCCAGCGCGGCTTCGGCGCTGTCGCACAGGTGAGCGCCGGCGGCGACGAGCACTGCGGCCTTGCCAGGCGATCGGTTCCAGATCGCGACGCGTTTGCCTTGCTTGAGCAACGCTTGCGCCATGATCGTTCCCATGGCGCCGAGCCCGACCACGGACACATCGAACTCGAAGCTTTCATCATTGTGTTTGCGCACGGTCAAACCCTCATGGTTATTGTTTTATGTGGTTTCCAACAAGTGCAGCCTTTTGCTCACAGCAGGTGCTGTGATCGAGCCCAGTCCGTGGCGTCAGCTAACGTCCGCTCGAATGCGCTGAAGATCGCGTCGATATCCTCCGCCGTGGTAATCAACGGCGGACAGAAGGCGATCGTGTCGTAGATGGCGCGAATGATCAGCCCGTGCTGGTGAGCCTGTTTGAACACGTAGCCACCCAACGCACCTGGGTGGGCGAACGGTTGGCGGGTGGCCTTGTCGGCAACCAGTTCGATCCCGCCCATCAGCCCGACGCCTCGGACGTTGCCGACCAACGGGTGGTCTTCGAACGCGCGCAGGTGGCGCTGGAACACCGGGGCCAAGCGTTGCACATGGCCAACCAGGTCGCGCTCCTCGATGATGCGGATGTTTTCCAGCGCGACTGCGGTGGCGACAGGGTGGCCGGTGCAGGTCAGGCCATGGGCGAACGCCCCCAGGCGCTGGCTCTGGCTCACCAGCACATCATTGATGGCATCGGACACCACCACGGCCGCCAGCGGCTGGTAGGAGGAGGTAAGTTGCTTGGAGAGCACCATGATGTCGGGCTGGATACCGTACAGCTGAGAGCCGAACAGCGTGCCGAGCCTGCCAAAGCCGGTGATGATTTCGTCGATCACCACGAGGATGTCGTAGCGTTTGCACACCGCCTGGATCGCCGCCCAGTAGCCTGTGGGAGGAGGGATCACACCGCCCGCCGCGATCACCGGCTCGCCGATGAAAGCGGCGATGGTTTCCGGCCCTTCGGCGAGGATGTAGTGCTCCAGTTCATTGGCCAGGCGGGCCGAAAAGGCCTCTTCGGTTTCTCCACTCCGGGCAAATCGGTAGAAGTTCGGGCACGTCAGGTGATGAACCGGGATGGCCGGCAGATCGAAGTCACGGTGCATCGACGGGATACCGGTCAGGCTTGCTGCGGCGACGGTGGCGCCGTGATAGGCCTGCTGGCGAGAGATGAATTTCTTCTTGGCGGGCCGGCCCAGTGCGTTGTTCACGTACCAGACCATTTTCACCACCGAGTCATTGGCTTCGGAGCCTGAGTTGGTGAAGAACACATGATTCAGGTCGCCCGGCGCCAGCTCTGCCAACTTGGCGGCGAGCGCTGCCGCAGGCGCATTGGTCTTGTGGCTGAAGCTGTGGTAGTAGGGCAGTTGCTTGAACTGCTCGACGGCGGCGTCGACCAGGCGATGTTCACTGAAGCCCAAGGCAGCGCTCCACAGGCCCGACATGGCTTCGATGTAGGCATTGCCCTGTTCGTCGAAGACCCGCACGCCGTCGCCTCTGGCGATCACCAGTGGCCCGACTTCCTGGTGCAGCGCAAGGTTGGTGTTGGGATGAATGAATGAAGCCAGGTCATTCTGAACGGTTGAAGTGACGTTGCTCATTGGCGTTATTTCCTGCCATGGACGGGTTGTCGACTGCATGCGATGAGCCTGCGTGCGGCACCTGTATCGATACAGGCCGCACGGCAGGCCCGTGCAGTTACTGGCTCAGCACTGCCGCGACCGATTCGCCGAAGGCTTCAAGGCCTTCTTCGAGCTGGTCGGTCGGGGTGTTCACCGGTGGCATCAACTTGATGATTTCGCCGTTCGGGCCGCAGCGGTCGACCAGCACACCCGCCTGCAGCACGCGCTGCTGGGCATCCTTGGCGAACGCGACGTTGCCGCGGCCGAAGTCGATGCCGGCGATCATGCCGCGACAGCGCGCGGACGCGACGCCAGGGATTTCCGCAAAACCGGCTACCGCGCGCTCCATGGCCGCGCAGTTGTTGGCCAGCAACGTCAGGAACGGCTCATCGCGCCAATAGCCGAGCGCGATCTGAGCCGTCAGGAACGCCAGCTGGTTGCCGCGGAAGGTGCCGATGTGATCGCCCGGTTGCCACACATCCAGCCCAGCGCGAATCAACACGATCGCCATCGGCAGGCCAAAACCGCCAATCGATTTCGCGCAGGTGATCAGGTCTGGCACCACGCCGGAGCGCTCGAAGCCGAAGAAATCGCCGGTACGGCCGCAGCCGGCCTGGATCTCATCGCAGATGAGCAGCACGCCGTGAGCGCTGGTCCACTTGCGCAAGCGTTGCAGCCAGTCGTTGGAGGCCGGGTAGACACCCGCCTGGATCTGTACCGACTCGACGATCACCGCCGCCGGCAATTCCGAGCCGCTACCTTGGTCGTTGGCCAGGCGCTCGAGGAAGCCAATGCTGTCGAACTCACCGTAGGGGCTGTCTTCGTATGGCACGAACACCACGTCGGTGCATAGCCCAGGGCCGCGACGGGTGCGGTTGCCGGTGACGGCCAGAGCGCCGGCCGTCATGCCGTGGTAAGCCCCGTAGAACGATACGACCTTGGTACGCCCCGTCGCCTTGCGCGCCAGCTTCAACGCCGCCTCGACGGCATCGGCACCGGTCGGGCCGGTGAACTGGACCTTGTAGTCCCAGCCGCGTGGCTTGAACAGGTCACGTTCGATCGCCTCCAGAAACTGGCGCTTGGTGGTGGTGTGCAGGTCGAGGGCATGGGCCACGCCGTTGGACGACAGATACCCGATCAGGGCATCGCGCATGCGTGGGTCGTTGTGGCCATAGTTCAGGGCGCCGGCGCCGGCGAAGAAGTCCAGGTATTCGCGGCCATCTTCGCCGCGGATCTTGCTGCCTTGGGCGGTATCGAACACCAGCGGCAAGTCACGGCAGTACATCCGCACGTTGGACTCGAGCCTCTCGAACGTCTCGATGTTGTTCATGCATAACCTCTTGAAAATGATCTGGGCAACGTGGGCGATCAGTGCTTGAACATCACGTGGCGTACCACGGTGTAGTCTTCGAGCCCGTACATCGACAGGTCCTTGCCATAACCGGACAGCTTCACCCCACCATGGGGCATCTCGCTCACCAGCATGAAGTGGGTGTTGACCCAGGTGCAGCCGTATTGCAGGCGGGCGGCCAGGCGATGGGCGCGCCCCACATCGGCGGTCCACACCGACGAGGCCAGGCCGTAGTCCGATTCATTGGCCCATGCCAGTGCCTGGGCTTCGTCCTCGAATGACGAAACCGTCACCACCGGGCCGAAGATTTCCCGGCACACCACCTCATCCTTCTGTGTGGCGCCGGCCAGGACCGTCGGCTCGAAGAAGAACCCGTCACCTGCGGCGCGCTTGCCGCCGGTGACCACCTCGATATGAGGCAGCTCCCTGGCACGGTTGACGAAGCCCTCGACACGCTCCAGGTGCTCTTTGGTGATCAGCGGGCCCATCTCGGTTGCCGGGTCATCCTGAAGCCCGCACTTGATGCTGGAGACGGCTTCGCCAAGCTTGCGAACGAACTCGGGGTAGACCGCTTTCTGCACATAAAGGCGGCACGCGGCGGTGCAGTCCTGGCCGGCGTTGTAGAAGCCGAAGGCGCGGATGCCTTCGACGGCGGCGTCGATGTCGGCGTCATCGAAGATCAGTACGGGTGCCTTGCCACCCAGCTCCATGTGCATGCGCTTCACGCTGTCGGCCGTACCTTCGATGATCTGGCTGCCGGTACGCACCGAGCCGGTCAGCGACACCATGCGCACCTGGGCGTGGCTGGTCAGTGGTTCACCCACCGAGGCGCCGCGGCCATGGACGATGTTGACCACGCCGGCGGGGAAGATGTCGGCGAGCAGCTCGCCCAGTTTCAAGGTGCTCATCGGCGTGTGTTCGGAGGGCTTCAGGACCACGGTGTTGCCGCCGGCCAAGGCCGGGCCGAGTTTCCAGGCCGCCATCAACAACGGGTAGTTCCACGGTGCGATGGAGGCAACCACGCCTACCGGGTCGCGGCGGATCATCGAGGTGTGGCCCGGAATGTACTCACCTGCCGCCGAGCCCTGCAGGCAGCGAACGGCACCGGCAAAGAAGCGGAACACGTCGGATACGGCTGGCAGTTCGTCTTGCAGCACGGCAGTGAAAGGCTTGCCGCAGTTGTCCGCCTCCAGGCGGGCGAACACCGGTGCCTGGGCGTCGATGCTATCGGCGAGCTTGAGCAGCAGTGCCGCGCGGTCCTTGGGCGGCGTTTGCGACCAGGCGTCGAAAGCCGCATCTGCGCTCTGCACCGCGGCATGGACCTGGGCACGGCTGGCCTCGGTGGTCTGTACCAGGACGCTGCCCAGGGACGGGTTGTACACGGCGAGGTTTTCGCCTTCGCCGGCCACCAGGGCACCATTGATCAGGAGTTTTGTTTGCATGTCGATTCTCGCCATTGAACGGCAAGGCCAGGGCCTTGCCTTGTAGTTGTCGTCAGGGCATCCGATGGGACGGCGGCCGTTACGCCAGCGCGTCGGGCACCGGGTTGCGGAAGAAGCTGGTCCGGCAGGCGAGGTAGGCCGCGCCCAGGGCGAGCCAGCTACAGCCCATGATCAGCGCGTCTTTATCCAGGCTGACCAGCATCCAGCCGGCCGTGACCAGGCCGATGAGGGGGAAGAGCACCCCGCGCAGCAGGCCAGCCCCGTCCTTGACGCGTGCATCGAAGGTGAGCCGCAACGCGCACAGGTTGACTGCGGTGAAGGCGAGAAACGCGCCGAAATTGACCAGGGACGTCGCGGTGGCGATCGTCAGGGCAAAACCTGCGGTGCCGAAAATGCCGCAGAGCAAGATGTTGAAGGCCGGGGTCTTGTAGCGAGGATGCAGGGCGCCGAACAACTTGCGCGGCAGTTGGTTGTCCCGGCCCAGGGCGTACAGCAACCGGCCCACGCTGGCCTGGAACGACATCCCCGCAGCGAAGTGGGCGATGATGATCCCCGCCAGCACCACGGCGAAGAACACATCGCCGCCGATCATCCGGGCAATTTCGAAGGCGGCCCCGTCCACAAGCTCGAACGTGGGGGAGGGGTGTGCCAGGTACATGAAGTACGAGGAGCCGACGTAGACCGAACCGCCGATCAACGCGACCAGCAGCATGGCACGTGGCAGCGTCCTGGCCGGGTCACGGGTTTCCTCGCTGAGCGTGGACAGCGCGTCGAAGCCCAGGAACGAGTACGCGGCAATCGCGGCGCCGGCCATGCTGGTGGCGAAGGGCACGTCCTGGTTGAAGAACGGCTTGGCCGACAGCAGCCCGCCAGGGCCGTTGGCCGCCACGATGTAGTGCACGCACAGGCCGATGAACACGACGATGATGACCAACTGCACGACCATCAGCAGCACGTTGAAGCGGTTGGCCACCTGGATGCCCAGGACATTGAGCAGCGAGGTGGAGACGATGAACCCGGTGATCCACACCCACTGCGGCACTTCTGCAAAGGCCATGTTGAGGTAGCTGGCGCCGAGCAGCCAGATCAGCATCGGAATGAAGAAGTAATCGAGCAGGGCGGCCCAGCCCACCATGAAACCGAGGTTCGCGCTCAGCATCTTGCGGGTATAGGTGTAGGCCGAACCGGCTACCGGGAACACCTTGACCAGCCGGCCGTAGCTCAGCGCCGTGAACACCACGCCGGTCGCCGCGATCAGGTAGGCCATCGCCGTGGTGTTGCCGCTGGCCTGCGTGATCACGCCATAGGTGCCGAAGACGATCAACGGGGCCAGGAATGCCAGGCCGAACAGCAGCACCGAAAACGGGCCCAGGGTGCGCTTCAACGAAGCGCCAGGAGTTGACTCGCTCATGACTGACGGCCCTCACGCTACGAAGTGGTAAGCAGTGGCGACGATTTCACGGTAGGTTTCCACGGTCATTTCCTTGGCATTGCTGCCGTCGGAGAAGTTCTTCTTCGACTTTTCAGCGATGCTCAGGAAGTCTTCCTCGCGCACGCCCTTGACCTCGGCGAAGCGGGGAATGCCCAGGTCCTTGCTCATCTGGAACAGGTAGCCGACAGCAGCCTCGGCGGCATCGAACGGCGACAGGTTGGGGTCGATCCCCAGTGCATAGGCAACCTGTGCGTGGCGGGTGATGTCGGCATCGCGGTTGTGACCGAACACGAACGGCAGGAAGATCGCGTTGCCCACGCCGTGCGGTGTGTCGTACATGCCACCGATGGCTTCGGAGATGCAGTGCACGCTGCCAACGTCCGCGTTACCGAAGGCCATGCCGGCGATCAGGCTGGCCACCAGCATTTGCTCGCGGGCGTGCAGGTTGCCTGGCTCCAGCACGGCAGGCTTGAGGTATTGGCTGATCAGGCGGATGGCGTGCAGCGCCAGGCCGTCGCTGATCGGGTTCGACACGCGGCAGGTGTAGGCTTCGATGGCGTGGGTGAGGGCATCCATACCGGTGGCCGCGGCAATCGACGACGGCAGCGTAGTGGTGATGTTGGAGTCGAGCAGGGCCAGCACCGGGCCGATTCGGTAATCCAGCACGTTCATCTTGAAATGACGTGCGGTGTCGGTGATCACCGAGAAGCACGTCACCTCGCTGCCGGTGCCAGAGGTGGTCGGGATCGCCACGATAGGCGGTATGGCGTGCTTGAGGGTGAAAGAGCCCTCGTAGTCTTCGATCCGGCCCTCGTGGGTCAGCAACAGGCTGATGGCCTTGGCCGCGTCCATCGCGCTGCCGCCGCCAATGGCCAGCAGGCCCTCGATCCCTTTGCCGCGGTACAGCTGCGCCGCCTGGTTGATGTCTTCGCTGCGAGGGTTTGCCTTCACGTCCGCGATTTCATCGAACGAAATGCCCGACTTTTCCAGGCTGGCATAGACGCTGGTCAACAGCCCTGCGGCCTTGACCCCGGCATCCGTCACGATCAGGACGTGCTTGAGGCCAAGTTCACGCAGATGCTCGCCAGTGCGCTCACGCAGGCCTGGCTCCATCACGACTTTGGTGGGGAGTAAGAACTTGAATTCCATACGTACCTCTTGCTCAGTTGTTGTCGTTGTTGAAAGGGCAGTGGAGGAGCACCGCGCCCGGCCGTCGTGACAGCTCAGGCGTGTGATGTGTGGCTTGACCGCTTCGTACAAGCCGGAATGTTGTTGTTTTGTGTTTGGGTGAAACCTGCTGCGAGAAGCCTCTGGTGGAACAAAAAGAGGGGCGGCCAAGCAACACGCCCCTAAAGGGAAACGGTGCTAACGCATGTGTCCTGCCAGCAGGGAAAGCAGCGTGCCCGACAGGCAGGTTGGGAAGTCGTGCCCCATCCCAGGCAATAGAACCAAGCTTGACTGGCGAATCGCCGCAGTCGTGGCGAACCCTCCGGTGGTCGCGACCATGAGGTCTTTGTCCCCATGGATGACCAGCGTGCTGCAGCGAACCCGCTCGAGCTCCTGGGTGCGGTCGCCGGAGTTGATGATGGCGCCGATCTGCCGGGCGGTACCGAGGTTGCTCGCCTCACCGCCACCGCGTTCCCAGGCCTGCTGGGCGTAGTCACGCAAGGCTTGCTCGTTGCATTCGAGCGTCGAGCCGATCAGGCGCATGATGTCCACGTAGTCCCGAACGCTTTCCTGCTGGTTACGCGGCGGGCGGCGCAGGAGCTGGAAAAGGGCTTTGAGCGCAGGCTGACCTACGCGCAGCGAGCCGGTGGTCGAGAAGATCGAGGTGAGCGTTCTGATGCGCTCGGGGTAACGGGCGGCGAGTGTCTGGGCGATCATGCCGCCCATCGACATCCCCACCACGTGCGCCGTTTCCAGGTTCAGGCCGTTCATCAGCCCGATCACGTCGTTGGCCATGTCGCCCAGGTCATAGCCGGGGGTGCGCTTGCGCAAGAACTGCTGCATGGCCGTGGGAGGCGCAACGTCGGTGAAGAACGACCGGCCCGAGTCGCGGTTGTCCAAGGTGATGACGCGAAACCCCTGCTCGACCAGGCCGGCGATGATCGGCTGCGGCCAATAGGTCAACTGCAACCCCAGCCCGACGATGAGGATGACCGCAGGCGCCGTTTCAGGCCCGTGGCTGCGATAGCAAAGGGTGCGCTGGCTGGCAATTTCGCAGAACTGATCGGCACTCATCGCCGCGCACTCTGTGGTTGCAGTGCGACGCCGTTGTGCAAGTGCATATTGGGCACGGCGGTAAAGGCCAGGCACTTGTCGGCAACCTTTCCGCGGCGCAGTAGTTTGACGTCGCGGAAGTAATCCATCGACATCACCCAGGGCTCACTGGGCCCTTGGCGCGGCATGCTGTCCAAGGCGCGTTGCACGTAGCCGGCGCCAAAGTCCAGCAAGGGGCGGGTTTCGATCCCGGCCGGCGCCTTGGGCTCGCAGACGTTGTAGCCCTCACGGTCCATGAACCCCAGCAAGCGGCAGAAGTGGTCGCACAGCAGGCATACCTTCAGGGTCCAGGATGAGTTGGTGTAGCCCACGGCGAAGGCGAAATTGGGCACACCGGAGAGCATCATGCCTTTGTAGGCCAGGCTCTCGCTGAGCACTACCGGTTTGCCGTCCTTGTGCAGGGTAATGCCACCGAACAGCTGTACGTTCAGCCCCGTAGCGGTGACGATGATATCGGCCTTCAGGGTCTTGCCCGATTTGAGCAATACACCGGATTCGGTGAAGCGCTCGATATGATCGGTGACGATGTCGGCCTTGCCGGCACTGATGGCTTTGAACAGATCGCCTTCGGGCACCGAGCACAAACGCTGGTCCCACGGGTTGTAGGGCGGGTTGAAATGCACGTCGACCGGGTAGTCTTTGGGCAGCTCCTTGCGGGTCAGCCACAGCAGCAGTTTTTTCGAAAGCTTGGGGAAGCGCTGGCAGAAGCCCCAGAAGGCCAAGGTAATCTTGGCGTTCTTGTAGCGCGTCAGGGAGTAGGCGGTTTGCGCCGGCAGGATCTTGCGCAGAAACGCTGCAACGGAATCATTGGCGGGCTGGTTGATGATGTAGGAGGGGGTGCGCTGCAGCATGGTGATGCTGGCGACTTTGTCCGCCATGGCCGGAATCAAGGTCACGGCCGTTGCGCCACTGCCAATGACGACGACGCGCTTGCCTGTGTAATCCAGGTTTTCCGGCCAGTGTTGCGGATGGATGATCTGCCCCTTGAACTGCTCCGTGCCCTCGAAACGTGGGCTGAACCCCTGGTCATAACGGTAGTAACCGCCTGCGCTGAACAGCCAGCGGCACTCGATGGTGCGGGTTTCTGCCGTGTGGCCATCTTCGACGCATACCGACCACAGCCCTTTGCCGCTCTGCCAGTTTGCCGAGACGACTTTCTGCTTGTACTGGATGAAGGGTTCCAGTGCGTGCTCGTCGATGGCTTCACGCAGGTATTCGAGAATGTCCGCGGCGTCCGCCAAGGACTTGGCCTTGGTCCAGGGCTTGAAGTCGAACCCGAAGGTATACAGGTCCGAGTCGGAGCGAATGCCGGGGTAGCGGAACAGGTCCCAGGTGCCGCCCATTCGTTCGCGCGACTCGAGAATCGCAAAGGTCTTGTGGGGCTGATGGCGGCGCAGGTAAGCCGCCGCACCAATGCCAGACACACCGGCTCCTATGATCAAAATATCGAGCGGCTCAACCGGAAGAGCAGTGTGAGAAGACATCTCGCCTCCTAATTGTTGTGTTATAGAGACTGATCTTTTGACTTGATCATTTGACCAGAATAGGGCGGACAACCATGCGGAACAAGGTGCAAAATGCACCAGGTCGCTATCGTTTTAGGATGATTTGCACCTTGGCGGACAACGGATCGCTGATTCGACTGGTATACGCAATGGCTACCTGGCCGTGCGTGATTCCCGTGGGGAGGGGCGATGCATACGTGGGAAGGGCATCAAGGCGCTACTGCAGCGGGGGAGCGGCACGCTCATTGGAGGATTTGTCACAAAACGCCCGGATGCACCGCGCCACATCGCAGCACATCCGCATCGCGCCTTAGTAACTGGCCACCAGCAGCTTGACCGCCTGGCAGGCCGCTTCAGTCTCGGCATCCAGGCGCGCGCGGTCGCCGTGGGCGGACCAGGCGAGCATCAAGCCGTCGAACAGATTGATCAGCAAGCGGCTGATGGTGGTCAGTGCGGTTTGGTCAAGCGCGCCGTCGGTGACCTTCGCGATCGCCTGCTGGGCTGTTTCGATAGACACGGCATAAATCTTGGTCGCCATCTCCGGGTTGTTGCGCAGGTTCCAGCAAAAGAGTTCGAACTGTGTGGTGGCCATTTCCGGGTGGGCCGTGAACCAGTTGACCAGCTGGCGCAGCATTTCGCCCACCGATTCCGCTGCCGTTGCGCCTGTCGGTACGTGTTGCAGCGATTGTTGCGGCATGTTGATCAAGGACTCGTAGACCGCATAGAACAATTCGTCCTTGGTATGGAAGACATAGTGCAACGAAGCCAGGGGCGAGTCTGCCGCCGCTGCGATTCGTCGGGTGGTGGCATTGGCCACGCCATGTTCCGCGATCACCTTCACGGTGGCCTCGATGAAGTCCTGTCTGCGCTCTTCAGCGCCTATCCGAGCCATTGAGCGTTCTCCCTATTCGGTATTGCCGCCAGCCTACTGGTCTGGTGTCGACGGTGTCGAATGCTATCGCAAGGTCATGCCTGGATCCATGAGTCGGGGGCAATCCCATTTCCTGGGGAAGGCACCCCACGAAAAATACATAAGTCAAATGACTTGATCAAATGACCATGTTCGGTAATCATGAAGTCTCCACCCTGGCATCGCTGGGCGACGTTTGCGAATAGCGCGCTGCCGCTGTGGTTGGCACCGGGTCGGCCGAGCCGTGATACCGAGGCTCACTGGACAGAACAACGACAAACCAGACAGGTAGCAAGCAGATGGATGCACGAAAACTTTCGACGGTCAGCAGCGATGCCTCGCTCGAGCAGGTGGTAGAGATCATCCGGCGCGACGGTGGGGTCATCATTTCCGACTTCGTCTCGCCAACAACGCTGAAGTCCCTCACCGAAGAGCTGGACACCTACTTGAAGGCCACGCCTTGCGGCGTGGACCCATACTTCGCAGGCACGCAGACCCGGCGTGTCGCTCGTATCATCGGGCGCAGCGACACGGCGGTGGGGGTGGCACTGAACCCGCTGTTCATCGGTGCGGCCCGGCAGATCCTGCAAACGCCTACCCACGTGTGGGTGGGCAGTGATCGCATTGAAATGGCGCCTGATATTCAACTCAGCATTACCCAAGCCATCCAGATCGGGCCGGGCCAAGGCCTCCAGCCATTGCACCGTGACGATGCGACTTCACTGTGGCGGCATCCCCAGTACGGGCGTGAGGCCCGGCTGCAGATGATGCTGGCCATTTCCGACTTCACCGATGAGAACGGCGCGACGCGGGTCATCCCCGGTAGTCATCTGTGGGATGACGAGCGTATGCCAACCCAGGAAGAGACTGTCGCCGCGCAAATGAAGGCAGGCTCGGCGTTGCTATGGATGGGGTCGGTGTATCACGGCGGCGGTGCCAACACGTCCGACGTGCCACGCACTGGCCTGACGATGGCCTACGACCTGGCCTTCCTGCGCCTTGAAGAGAATCACTTCCTTTCCATTCCTATCGAACGCGTTCGCCAGCTCCCTGCAGAAATGCAACGCCTGCTGGGGTGGAGTGCCAGCTCCACGTTGCTGGGCTGGGTAGAAATCGATGGTCAGATGCGCGACCCGCAAGAGCTGCTGGGCATGGCTGAGTTCGCCGAGCCGGGCAAAGGGTTCTGATGCACCTGGGCCGCCTTGGGGCGGGCCAGGGTGCAAGGCACAGCCGCTATTCCAGGAACCATGGAAATGAATGCATTGAACAAAGAAACCCACGGTGATGCAGCACCGTTGAAGTTTCGTAGTCTGGGTGGATGGGTAGAGCGGCCGGGCGATTTGCAGCCAACGCTTGAAGGAAACGTGCAGGCCGATGTCATCGTGGTCGGCGCCGGCTTTGCCGGCCTGTCGACTGCGCTGGAGCTCAGGGCGCTCGGCGCGAATGTCATCGTGCTGGAGCAGGATTTCGCCGGCTTCGGTGCAAGCGGCCGCAACGCGGGCTACCTGCTGGGCAGCATGGGTATCGAGTACGACATGTTCGTCAAGCGCGTGGGCATGGAGCAGGCAACGCAGTTCGTCAGATTCTATGACGAGGCTGTGCCCTACGTGGAAGGTCGATTCAAAACCTTGGGTATCGACTGTGACTACAACCCTTCGGGCGTGCTCCGGGCGGCTGTTCATCCCAGCCAGGAGCAGCGCTTGCGCGAAAACATGGCGCTGGGCCAGAAACTGGGGGCGGCGAGCCGCTTCGTGGACGCTGCCGAAATGCGTGCGCGGGGCATCCCCCCGGCCTTTCTGTTCGCCGCCGAGCAGTGTGGTGGCACCCTGAACCCAGGGAAATACATCGGCGGCCTGCGGCGCGCGGCCATCGAGATGGGGGTGAAACTCTACGAACGCACGCCGTTGCTGTCCTTCGGCGAAGGGTCGGTCATTACCTGCAAAACTGCGCATGGCACTGCAACCGCCCCGGTGATGGTGCTGGCAACCAACGCCTATACCCCGCAGTTGGGGGTGTTGCGCAACAAGGTCGCGGCAATTCGCGTGTCGGCAATCGAAACCCAACCGCTGTCGCCGAAGCAGTTGGCTGCCCTCGGCTGGCAAGGGCGGGAAGGGATCATCACGCCGCATTACACCATGGAGAGCCACCGCCTGACGGCGCACGGCACGATGGTGTTGACCGTCAAGAAGCTTGGTTATGCCTACGGATCGATGACGCCCAATGTCCCGGACCAGGGCGCCTACGCGGCATTGGCGCAGGTACTGCGCGAGCGCTATCCGCAATTGCAAGGCATTGGCGTCCAGCACTGCTGGAGTGGTTACGTCAGTGGCGCCTACGACTTCCTGCCGGTGATCGGTGCCATGGGCGCGAAACAGAACATCTACTACACCACCGGCTGCTCAGGCCACGGGCTGGGCACGCAATCGTTGATCGGCAAGCTGTTTGCCGAGCAAATAAACGGCAAGGCGCCTGAACTGCTGGCGGCACTGCAACACAAGACGCCGTCCATGCTGCCTGAACCCTTGCAATGGTGCGCCGTACACGCTGCCTTTGCGGCGGCCAAGTTGCTGGATGGCTGGACCGATAGAAAAGTGCGTAAAGACAAGGCCAGGAAGGGCTGATTGCAATTAATGTGCGTGTTCTATGCCCGTACGTGCAGAACTACGGCGCGACCCTTTTTACAGAGGCTGTTATCGTGGAACTCATAGATTTGTTTGCGTTGATCGCATGCGTGCTGCTGGTGATGAGTGGCCTGGGTTATGGTGTTGCATTTATCAGGCGCAAAAATTATCTGTTGGGCGTGGAGTTCTTGATTGTCGGTATTTCCGCAACAAACTTTACGACGTTCATCGCCACGGGGTGGCAGGCCAATTATAATGTCGCCATTTTTCTGGATGCGTTTTCCCGCGGGGTCGGCGTGCCAGTTATTGCAACGCTCGGGTTGATGGCCGTGACACATAATTATAAGCCTTCGCCGGCGAAAGACGTGATATTGTTTTTGGCCGCGTTTGCCGCGACGGCCATTTACTACCTGTCGACGGGCTTTAAAGAGTTGCTGCCCTATTTCTATGTGTTGATGTGGTCGTTGTACACGTTGTTCCTGATCTACTTTGTCTGGCGGCTGGTACGTGCCGGCGAGTCGCTGCACGCGCTGGCCAGCTTGCTGGGAGGGGCCGCGGGGCTGACGATCGCACTGCGGTATGACTTCTTTCCGATTCCGGGGGATGACACGAAGATGATATTCATGACCTGTGCGTTCCTGGTTTGGTCTTATTCCATGGCCCAGTTGTTCTATGCCTATGGTGCACTTCAGCGCTCAAAGAGCGTTTCCACCCAGGGCATGCTTCATTCCCATTGACACAAATAGCAAGTCACGCGCTTTATCGTTTTTCCGAATGCTTCCGTTTTCGTGACGTTAAATATCCTAAATCTGGTGTTAACTCCATGGCGGGCCGAAGGCCTGCTCTTTTTGCCGCCCCTCGGGGCGGTTTTTTTTATGGGTGAGTCATTCGTGTCGATAATGGCGTTGGATAAGCGAAAACTATATAACGATCCGCTGCTAAAAGTGGCGAAGCGTTTATGCCGTGCACTATTAATAAGCATCTTTTGGTAACACATGTTTCCTTACTTCCCAGCAGTGTGCAGGCGTCTGGCACGTATAAAGCGATAAACAATTCTAACTAGCTGATTTATCTAACTTAATCCACCTATCAGGCATTCTGGCATATGGCTTGCGTGTTGATCGCTAGACATGGTCAATTGATCATGTCAGATGACCATGATGTGCCAGGCACCGATTTTCCCGCTCGGAAGATCGAGTAGCCGGTCCAAGCCCTTTGTTGAGGATCCCCCCATGAAAGAAGTCACTGCACGGTTGGAAGGTGAACTGTCCGCCCGGCGTATTTTCAGGCAGCTGCTGGTTACCCTGGCGGCGTCGACCGCGATCTGCTCGGTGCAGGCCGCGCCCCAGGGGGCCGAGGCGCTGGGTTCGAAGCTGACGCCGCTGGGCGGCGAGGTCGCCGCCAGCTCAAGCGGGGATATTCCGGCCTGGGCACAGCCAGGGCAGCAGGGGGCGGGGTGGAGTTATGGCCAGGTACGAGGGGAGCACTGGAAGTTCAAGGGTGACAAGCCGCTATACAGCATCGACGCGAACAACGTGGCGCAACATGCGAGCCAGTTGTCCGCTGGCCAGCTCGAACTGTTCAAGAAAGTCCCAGGCTATCGCATGGATGTCTACCCGACCCGTCGTACCTGCAGCGCACCGGATTTCGTGATCGAGAACACCAGGCAGAACCTTGGTTTTGCCAAGCTCGATGCTGCCGGTGTCGCCCTTGAAGAAGCCCATGTTCCGGGTATCCCGTTCCCGATGCCCAGCACCGGTGCCGAGGTGATGTGGAACATGAAGATGCGTTATCGCGGCGTTGGCGTTGAAATTCCCCGGAGCATTTCAGGTATTTCTCCGCGCAAGGGTGGGGAGTGGTTACGCCAGTCCACCGACACCTTCTTCCTGACCCCTTGGGGCAAGAAGGGCAGCGCGCTTTTCTCCTCCTACGGCCGACTGGAAAACGCGACCTTCTTCAACTACCTGGAGCCCGCAGCGCTGGCCGGGCAATCCGCGGTGCAGACCGCTGTGGCCGGTGAGCAGGCCACCACCTTCTACTACTTCCCTGGCCAGCGTCGCGTGCGGCGTATGCCGTCGTATTCCTACGACGCGCCACAGATCGGCCTGGACAACCAGTACACCGTCGACGAGGCGAACGTCTTCTTCGGCACCATGGATCGCTTCGACTGGAAGCTGATCGGCAAGCAGGAACTGCTGGTGCCTTACAACGATTTCGGTGCCTATGACACGGCCGCCAAGGTGGAAGCGTTCGCCGGCAACGACTCGCTTGCGCCACAGTCGCGCCGCTACGAACTGCATCGCGTCTGGGTCGTCGAGGCCAACGTCCGTCAGGGGATGCGCCACCAGGCACCCAAGCGCATGTTCTACATCGACGAGGACAGCTGGAACCCGCTGCTGGCCGTCGACTTCGACAAGCAAGGGCAGATCTGGAAGGTGCGCGAAGGGTTCTCGATCCCCGTGTACGAGACCGGCGCTTGCGATGTTCAGGCCCAGGTCCAGTACAACCTGGCCGATGGTCGTTACCTCTTCGACATGACCTCGATCGGGGCGGGCAAGAACGATATTCGCTGGATCACCGAGGACAGTGGCAACCCTCGCCTGAAACGCGACTTCTTCACCTCCGACAACCTGCGCGCCATCAGCGAGCGCTAAAACGACGCCAGATCGAGAGCCAACATGAAAAAAATAATTACGAAAGCGTCAGGCCTTGTCATCGTGTGCGCAACCCCACTGGCAATGGGGTTCACATTTGAAACCGAAACCTTCAATGGCTCCTTCGATTCCACGATCACCGCAGGCATGGGCCTGCGTACCGAGTCGCGGGGCTGCAACCTGATCAACCAGGGGCCGACCGGGCACAATGTGCCTTCCGGCTGCCTGGCGCAGAGCTCCGGCGTGGCTGACCAGGGCGACCTGAACTACGACCGTGGCGACATGTTCACCAACTACCTCAAAGGTACCCATGAGCTGTTGCTGAAGATGCCCGAGGACGTCACCTTCATGGCGCGTGGTACCTGGATCCGCGACTTCGCTGCCACCGATACCACTGGCACGCTGTCGTTCAACACCCCTGAGAGCGTGGGCAGCAACGGGCTGAGTGACGACGCCCGCGACGACCTCGCCTTCAAGGCTCGCTTGCTGGACCTGTGGGTGAGCAAAGGCTTCGACGTGGGCGGGCAGCGGGTCCGCGCGCGCTTGGGCAACCAGGTGATCAACTGGGGTGAAAGCCTGTTCGTGGCCGGTGGTATCAACAACACCAACGCCTACGACTACCAAGCCTTGGCGCGCCCCGGCGTGCAGCTCAAGGAGGCCGTGCTGCCGGCGCCGATGCTCAGTGTCGCGTCGGGCCTTGGCTCTGGGGTGAATATCGAGGCCTATTATCAGTTCCGTTGGAACAAGAGCGAATTGCCGCCGGTGGGCAGCTACTGGTCCACCACCAACGCGCTGGGTGAGGGCAGGGGGGACTACGGGTTCTCCGAGAAGGACGCCCGCGACAGCGGCCAGTGGGGCCTTTCGCTACGCTGGCAGCCGGAGGACAGCGACATCAACTATGGCCTCTACGTGATGCGTTATCACGACAAGCTGCCGTCATTGCGCGTTGCCATTCTTGATCCGAACACCTTCGCCGCGGCCCCGACCTGGGAATACCAGGAAGACCGGATGATGTATGGCATCAGTGCCAACATGCCGATCGGTGACTGGGCCGTCGGTACGGAGCTGTCGTACCGGCCGAAGGACTCGGTCATGCTCAACCCGGTCATCGACCTGTGTTCTAGCAACGGCGGCAAATGCTGGAAGGACGAAAAGAAATTCCAGTGGCACCTCACCGGTCTGTACAGCTTCACGCCTTCCAACTCACCGACCTTGCTCGACTTCACCGGGGCCAGCACGGGCACCTTGCTGACCGAGTTGGTGGTCATCAAATACCCAGGGCTGCATGACCAGGTCAATGGCGAACCACTCGCCGCGGGGCTCAATACCTGGCAGCTGGACCCTGCGACAGCGCCCAAGTCCCGTGGCGACAAGACCTCGTCGGGCATCAACCTGGACTTCAGCCTGACCTATGACGGCACGTTGCTGCCGGGCTGGCAGGTCACGCCCGGCGTCTTCTATTCGCGTTCGCTGGGGGGCAGAACGCCGAACCTGAGCGCGACCTTCACCGAAGACGCGAGCAGCATGAACCTGTACCTGAACTTCGTGCGAAACCCGGCCAGCTGGCAGATTTCCCTCAACTACGCGAAGTTCATGGGCGGCGAGACGCCCTACGACCAGCTTTATCGTGACCGCGATTATGTCGGCATCGCGATCTCCCGCACCTTGTGAGGCCTGCCGTGAACGGTTCTGTAAAGCTATCTGAAGCCCCGGCACGTGGCCTGTTGGCACGTGTCGAGGGTGTGTTGTTCGGGTATCGCCGGCTGGTGCTGGCGAGCCTGGTGGTGTTCACGCTGATCATGGCCTGGTTCGCCGTGCAACTGCGCATGGATGCCGGCTTCGAAAAGCAATTGCCGATAGGCCACGAATACATCAAGACATTCGAGGCCTACCGCAATGACTTGCTGGGGGCGAACCGGCTGACCCTGGTGGTCAAGGCCCGACAGGGCGATATCTGGAGCGCCCCCGGCCTGAAGCGCCTGTATGACGTCACTCAGGCGGTGACCTTCCTTCCGGGCGTGTCGCGCAGCAGTGTGCGTTCCCTGTGGACGCCCAATGCCTTCGTCAACGAAATCACCGAAGAAGGTTTTCGCGCGGATCCACTGGTACCGGGGACGGTTTCTCCCGAGCACCTGGATGACCAGATAATCGCGACGATCGCCAACTCCACTGCCCAGGGCGGTTTCATCGGCACGCTGGTTTCCCGTGATCAGCGCAGTGCGATGATCACGGTGGAGCTCAACGAGTACGACACCCAGGGCGCCCAACTGGACTACGTGGCGTTCAACCATCGGCTGGAGAAAGAGATCCGCCAGCAGTTCGAAGATGGCGATTTCGAAATCCAGATCATCGGTTTCGCCAAGCAGATCGGCGACATCGCCGACGGAGCTTCCGCGGTGCTGGAGTTCTGTTTGCTGGCACTGCTGCTGACAGCGGGGGCGGTGTACTGGTATTGCCACTCGCTGCGTTTCACCTTGCTGGCGTTGGTCTGTTCGCTGGCCTCGCTGGTCTGGCAGTTTGGCAGCCTGCGCTTGTTGGGGTATGGCCTCGACCCGCTGGCGGTGCTGGTGCCCTTCCTGGTATTCGCCATCGGCGTGTCCCATGGCGTGCAGCAAATCAACTTCATCGTTCGCGAGATCGCCATCGGCAAGAGCGCCGAAGCGGCGGCGCGTTCGAGCTTCACGGGTTTGCTGATCCCCGGGACGCTGGCGCTGGTGACCGCGCTGGTGTCCTTCGTGACGCTGCTGTTGATCCCGATCCCGATGGTGCGGGAACTGGCGATCACAGCCTCGCTTGGCGTGGCCTACAAAATCATCACCAACCTGGTGATGTTGCCGTTGATGGCGTCCTTGCTGCGCGTCGATGACAAGTACGCGGCCGCCCAGGAAGTTTCCCGGCAGCGTCGTACCCGTTGGCTGCGTGGCCTAGCCCGGCTCGCCGAACCGCGCAAGGCGCAGTGGGTACTTGGCGCGGCCTTGGTGGTGTTTCTGGTGGCGATCTGGCAAAGCCACGACCGCGTCGTTGGCACGCTGCAGGCAGGTGCGCCGGAGTTGCGCGAGGACTCGCGCTTCAATCGCGATGCGGTCTCCATCGCCAGCAACTACGACATTGGCCTGGACTGGCTCAGCGTGGTGTTCGAAGTCAATAAGGCCCCCTCCGGCGAAGACAGCCAGGTGGCCTGCGAGGATGTCGCCCTGGGCCAGTACCAGGATCGCTTTGTGTGGGCCATGCAGGGGGTGCCCGGCGTGCTGTCGGTCGCGTCCTTCTCCACCAACATGCGCCAGTTCAACGAGGGTTACAACGAAGGCAACCCGAAGATGGCGGCGGTGCCTATCGACCCGATGAACTACGCCGCGCTGGCCACCGAGGTTGCGCGCACGCCCGGGCTGATGCGCACCGACTGCAGCATGTCGGCGGTGCACCTGTACCTGGCAGACCACAAAGCCACGACCATCAACCGAGTGGTGGACGCCGCCAAGGCGTTTCGCAGCGAGTACCCGATGCCAGGCGTTTCGGTGCGCCTCGCTTCCGGCAACGCCGGCGTCCTGGCCGCCATCAACGAGGAGGTGGAAAAAAGCGAAACCCCCATGCTGCTGTATGTCTATGCCGCCATCGCATTGCTGGTGTTCGTGGTGTATCGCGACCTGCGAGCGGTCCTGGTGTGTTGCCTGCCGTTGACCATCGGCACCTTCATTGGCTACTGGTTCATGAAGGAGCTGCAGATCGGCCTGACCATCGCCACCTTGCCGGTGATGGTGCTGGCGGTAGGCATTGGCGTCGATTACGCCTTCTACATCTACAACCGCCTGCAACTGCACCTGGCCCATGGGCAGTCGATCACCAAGGCGGTCGAGTACGCGCTGCTCGAGGTGGGCGTAGCCACCATTTTCACTGCCATCACCCTGGCCGTGGGCGTGGCCACCTGGGCGTTCTCGGAGCTGAAGTTCCAGGCCGACATGGGCAAGCTGCTGGCCTTCATGTTCATCGTCAACATGGTCATGGCCATGACCGTGCTGCCGGCTTTCGCTGTCTGGCTGGAGCGGGTATTCCCGCGTAAACGCCCCGTGCGCATGATCGGCGCGTTGGTGCACTGAGGAGAGAAGCATGCGATACATGGGTTCATTGACCGCGGCCTTGTTCGCAGCAGCACTGCCGCTGGTGCCGCTGCAGGCCGCGCCGTTGCAGGCCGTGCCGGCCGTACAGGCGAGCAATGCCACGCAGGCCACCATGCTGGCCGCCGGCTGGGCCGGGGAGCGCGTGGTTGCCGTGGGCGACCACGGTGTCGTGTTGTTGTCCGACGACCAAGGCAAGCAGTGGCGCCAGGCGCGCTCGGTACCGCTGTCCACACCGTTGACGGGGGTGTCGTTCGTCGATGCCAAGCGCGGCTGGGCGGTAGGCCACTGGGGTGCGATCCTGGCCACCACCGATGGCGGGGAGTCCTGGCAGGTCCAGCGCTTGGCCACCGAAGAAGACCGGCCGCTGTTCGCCGTGCACTTTTTCAATGCCCGGCAGGGCGTTGCGGTAGGCCTCTGGTCGTTGGTGCTGACCACCGAGGATGGGGGCCAGACGTGGGCAGAGCAGCCGGTGCCAGCCCCGCCCGGGGCCAAGCGGGCCGACCTCAACCTGATGGGGCTGTTTGCAGACAACCGCGGCACGCTGTACGCCACGGCCGAGCACGGGCAGGTGCTGCATTCCGATGACCACGGAAAAAACTGGCGTTACCTGGATACCGGCTACGAAGGCACCCTGTGGTCGGGCGCGGTACTGGCCGACGGGCGTCTGCTACTGGGTGGCCAGCGTGGCACCTTGTTGCAGGGCTCTGCCGATGGCAAGGATTTTCGCAGAGTGCCAACCCAAGGCAAGGGCTCTGTCACCTCGGTAGCGGTAGCCGGTGCTCGGGTACTGGCGGTCGGGCTGGATGGGTTGAGGGTGCAGAGCAGCGATGGCGGGCACAGTTTCGAGGAAACGCAGTCGGTTGATGGGCTCTCGCTGACGGCGGCGCTGTTCAACGCCGATGGCATACCGGTTCTGTTTTCACGTCGTGGGGTAATGCCCTACCAGGAGTGAAGGGCTGGCTGGGAAATATTCCCCGAGGCATTTGCAGCTCCTATGCGATCGAGCGCCGCCCGCGCGGCGCTTCGCGGGACAAGCCCCACAGGAATAGTGTGAGCTCGAAACCTGCACAGCACCTGTGGGAGCAACTGTCTTGTATTGCCTGGACTGGCCTCATCGCCGGCAAGCCAGCTCCCACCTCGACCGCATCGACCTCAAATCCTGTGCAATACCTGTGGGAGCTGGCTTGCCGGCAATGAGGCCAATATAGGCAATACAAAACTCAAGTCATGTGCAAAGGGCGAAGCGCCGCGCGGGCGGCGCTCGATCGCACAGGCGCTGCAACTACGTCTGGGCATTCGGGTGGTCGTGGCACCTTCAGGCCAGACAAGCCAGCGTGGCAGGTTTCTAGAGTTGGAGGTAGTCAGCCAGGTCTGCGTAGTTATGTTGCCACAGGCCTGGGCTGCCATTGGGGTACTGAGAGCGGAAGCCGAGGATCTTCTGAACGCGTGGAGCAAGCGTCCTGACTACCTCGAGCGGCACGATCAACGGATACGCTTCTTCAGGCGTGATGATCGAAGCCTGCATCGGGATGGTCAGCCCGCGACGGTAATAGTCAGTGGTCACGTTGGCCCCGCCACCATGAACGACTTTGCCGCCGAACAGCACGGCATCCCCTGCTTTCAATAGAGCAGGGATCGTCATCTCTGGGGTTCCTACATCGTCGAAGTCATCCCAGTCCTGGCTCCCGGGGATCAAGCGCGTGGCGCCGTTTTCTTCGGTGAAATCGGTCAGCGCCAGCATCAGGTTGGTGATGGCGCGTGGTGCATGTTTGTTCATGGCCACGAACGGTTGGTACTGCGCCATGTCACGGTGCAACATTTGCGCTGTGTTGCCTGGACCGATCTCGATCAACTGGGCCGTGGTCAGCCACCAGTCACCGCACTCCGGGGCGTAAAGCACGTTCCCCAGTTCGTGGAAGAGGTCGTCATCGAGGATTTCCTCACGAAAGGTTTTGCTGTGGGTAACGAGGTTGGTGAGCCGTTTGGTTCGATGGCCATGGAACTCGGCGATCAGCTCGTGTTCGTGCTTGGAGCCGGCATCGAGCGCGGCCAGGGGGGCTTCGAGTTCGTCGTTGATCCGTACGACTTGTTCGGCGGTCAAGAAGTTGCGGATGATGACCGCACCTGCTTGGTCGCTCAGCAGCGCAATCTCTTGCGCTGAAGTCGAGCGGGTTACAACGGGCAGGCTGGGCAAGGTATCGCGAGAGGCTGACATTGAAAGCACTCCAGATTGAAGGAACGGTTGGCGCAGGCGGGTTGATGCCCGGTCAATGGGCATCGGCGAACAAGCCCGCTTGCCACTGCGCTAAACCCAAAAAAGAACATGGAGCGTCACGGTGCCTCCTTGTATTTTTTGTTCAGGCAGTGAGTTCATGCTAGGTTTCCACTGACCTTGCGCCAAGGTACAAACTGCACCATTTTCCATGGAATTTTTGAGTGATTTGCACTGCCCATGACCAGTACTCCATCCCCCTGGCCACGCCCATCGGAAGCCGTTCGTGAGCTCATGCGCAAAGGCGCCGAGCTCGCTCAGGCGCTGCCGCCTGCGTGGGTCGAACGCCTCAATCAGGCGCTTTTCTCTTCACCGGAAGATGCCAAGCTGCTGGAGGACCCGGTCATCCTCGCGGCGTGCCGGCGCGCCAACCGGGCAGAGTTGCTGCACTGGGCGAACGCCAATCTGCAACGCCCTGGGGAGCCGGTGGAGCCCTACGTGTCTGCTGACATGGTGGACACGGCCAGGGAGCTCGCCCGCAGGGGGCTGTCCGAACTGCTGATGAATGTTGCAAGGTCGACACAGAACGCAGCCTGGGACCTGTGGATGAAGATGGCCTTCAGCCTGACGCAGGATCCCGCGGTGCTCGAGGAGTTCCTGCAGGTCTCGTCGCGGTCGATCTCGGAATTCATCGACAGCAACATGCGTGTGGTGACGCAGATCATCCTCGAAGAAAAGAGCGCCCAGGCCCATGACGACCCTATCGATAAACGCAGCCTGGTCAGCCGGCTGCTCGATGGCAGGGATGTGGACGCGGAGCAGTTCGGCAGGCGACTGGGCTACAGCCTGGCTCAGAGGCACCATGCCTGCCTCGTCTGGAGCGAAACCCCGGACGCGGAAATTCGCCCCCTGGAAGATATGGCGCGTGCGCTGGCGCAGCTGACGGGCACGGTAGCGCCTCTGATCGTATTCGCGGGCCCTGCGACCCTGTGGGCCTGGAGCAATGCGGCAAAGCCGCTGGACCTGAACCTGCTGCAAGGCGTCGCTCGGCAATTTCCGAAGGTACGCGCGGCAATCGGTTCGGCGGGCGCGGGGATGAATGGCTTCCGGCGCTCGCACCTGGAAGCCTTGACCACCCAGCGGTTGATGGGCCGCTTGGCGGGCTCACCCGCTGTTGCCACGATCGATCAGGTGAGGATGGTGTCGCTGATGACCCAGGACGCCCGCGCGGCCAGGCAGTTCGTCTTGAGCACCCTGGGACGCCTGGCGACTGAGCCCACGGTTCTTCAGCATTCGTTGCACGCCTTCCTGGCCAATGGCTGCAACATCACCCAGACCGCCGAGGTGCTGGGTACGCATCGCAATACCTTGCTGCGCCGGCTGGAGCGCGCCCAGGACCTGCTGCCTATCCCGCTTGCCGACCATCGCATCCAGATCGCCGCTGCCCTTGAGCTGGTGATCTGGAGCACGCCACTCGATGGCGACGACCAATAGCATTCATCTCCTTCCTTTGACGCAATAGCGTTCACGCTGTTGCCGCAGGCGGGCGCTCAACGTGGCGCCCGCGTTGCAATGCCCTGCAAAAACGCGTTCTCCAGCATCGTAGCGCTCTGGCGTTGGTCGGCCAGCGACGCGCCGTCGGCACGGCCACGGCGCTGGACCATCAGGAGGCGTTGGGGCTGGTCGAGCAGTCCCGTGCCGAGCTTGAAGTCACCGTGCGTCAGCAGCGCCAGGCCTACAACGCGCTGGTGCTGTTGCTGGGCAGTGGCGAGGCGGTCAAGGCGATTGTTCGACGCCGGGCGCAACCGTGCCGGGCTCAGCCTGGCCGAGGCACGCAAGGACTCGGCGGTGGCCGCCTATGAAGGCGCGATCCAGGTCGCCTTCCGCGAAGTGGCCGATGCGCTGGCTGCCACCGACACCCTGCGCCGCGAGCAAGCCGCGCGACCCTGGCGCTGGCCAAGGCACGTTACGAGGGTGGGGTGGACAACCATTTGCCCTACCTGGACGCCCAGCGCAACAGTTACGTGAACGAAGCAGCCTTCATTGAAGCCAGTACCCAGCGACAATTGGTGCTGGTCGACCTGTTCCGCGCTCTCGGTGGCGGGTGGCCGAGCCAGGGCTGAAACAGCCTCCTTTGGTTGGCATGTCCAGCTACCTGGCCCCAGGGACCGATGCCCTGGGGCTTTTTTTGAGTTCGCCACAGCATTTTTAGCGGCGGTGAGATGGAGCGCCGCCCGCGCGGTGGATGGCACCGGCTTTGCCGGTGTTCGCGGCTAAAGCCGCTCCCACAGGTATAGCGTGAGCCTGAAACCTGCACCGTACCTGTGGGAGCGGGTTCACCCGCGAAGCGCCGCGCGGGCGGCGCTCGATTTACGCACCACCTCAGAACCCAAACCAAGCACTTGGTAGCCCTTACCCAATCTAGGGCTGGCGAAGTCAGGTCAGCGAGCGGGTGCCGAAGCGCCGTCGAGGAATAGAAGTTCCAGTGTCTGCACGGAAGTCGCTCTGGCCGCCCGCCCGCGCCGTTCTGCATCAACGATGCCGTACACCATGCTCAGGAACATTTCGGTGAAGATCGCCGCGCTGATATCGATGCGGAAGGCCCCCGCCTGTTGACCACGCAGGAAGAAGGCATCCAGGGCGTCGGCGTAGGCCCGCCACGGGCGATTTGCCTCGCTGTCGTCGAACGAGTCCGGGCGGTACTGGAAGAGCAGGAAGATCATCATCTCGCGATGCTTGAGGTGCTCGACGATGAGGCGATGCAGAGCTGTGCTCGGGTCGCTGCCGTGCAGGTCAGCGTTACCGATGACCTGGAAGAGGACCTGGTCGCCGTAGCTTTCCAGCATGTTCACCAGGTTGTCACGGGTTCCACAGAAACGGTGCAAGGTCGCCTTGCTCACGCCCGCCGCCTCGGCCAGCTCCTTCAATGTGGCTCGGGGGTGGACGACAATCGCGTCGCCCAGCGCTTTGAGCAGGCGCTCATCGGTAGGGAGGTGCATCAGAAGATTCCACACTGCATCTCGTGCGGCCATTGTGAATGAAAACGACCCCTGGGGCACCCATTTGAGTAAATAATGGTTCAGCCAAGGCTTGTGAGTCGCAGCAGGGCAGGTGCTTGCCTGCTGGCACCAGGCATTGCCTTCCTCGACGTGCCAGGTCGAGGGAGGCGGCGAAGCTCAGGGTGGCAAACCCGAATAGCGTCTATGGTTTCAGGGCAATAAGCGAAACGCTGGCACTGCAGCGGAAACAAACTGTCTGCGCTGCGCATCAGGATGGAGAGGTCATGCAACAGCTACCGCCGGACGAGACCATTCGGGCTGCTTTGAAAAAATCCCACGCCAGGCTGCACCGACAGCATGAGTTGGTTGTGGAATTCGGCGTTATGTCCCTCAAGGGCGATGACCTCGATGCTCTGCTCACGCAAGCGTGCACCGTGGTGGCGGAGGGCATGAACACTCGATTCTCCAAGATCCTTCAGCCGCTTGCGGACAGTGATGACTATGTCCTCTCACATGGTGTGGGTTGGGACGAATCGGATATCGGCCATGCCACCGTGGGCGGTGATATTGCCAGCCCGGCAGGGTACGCGCTCTCCACGTACCGTCCCGTCCTGTCCAACCACCTGGGTTTGGAGGAGCGCTTTCGTACCCCGGACCTGTTGAAAAAGTACGGGATCGAACGGGCCATCAACGTTCCAATACGCGGGCCGCTTGCGCCATTCGGCGTGCTCGAGGCGGACAGCAGCGAAGGGGATGACTTTATTGAAAGCGACCTGGTATTCATGGAAGGCATTTCCAACGTCATCTCCCTGGCGGTCGAGCGCATAGCAGCAGGCGCTGAGGTGCCTCACCCCGATCCTTATTCGGAAAGCTTCCTCAATGCCAGCCCGGACTGCGTGAAGATCCTGTCGCCCGGTGGCGAGATTGAGTTCATGAATGAAAAGGGTCTGGAGCTGATGCACCTAGCCGCTCTATCCGACGTCAAAGGTCAGGCCTGGTCCCGGTTCTGGCCTGATGAGTCCAAGCCGCTGGTGCTGGACGCGCTGTCCAAGGTGGCTGCAGGCGAGGCCGCGAGGTTCGAAGCATACCTCCCGACCGCTCCCGATGAGCCCAAATGGTGGGATGTGACGGTGGCGCCGATTCCTGGCGCAGACGGCCAGCTGCAAAGGATCATCGCGGTGTCCAGGGACATCACCGAGCGTCATCAATATGAGACACAATTGCTATCGCTGATCGAAGCCCATAATTCCCGGCAGAGCGCGAGCGACCTGTACCTGGAAGAGATCCACCATCGGGTGAAAAACAGTCTGCACCTGGTTAATACATTGCTGCTCCTGCAGGCGAACCTCACGCCGGATACGCAGGTGAAGCATCAGCTGGAGACAGCGGCAGGTCGTGTCGTAACCATCGCAAGCGTACATGAGCGACTTTATCACTCCACCACAGACAAAGGTGTAAAGGCTGCGGACTACCTGAGTGCACTGGTCGGGGATCTCGGCAAAGCGCTGGCTGATCGAGATATCGTACTGCAGACCGATGATTTCCTGTTGCCGCCCGAGCGGATGGCGCCTTTGGGCCTGGTACTTTCTGAGCTCGTCACCAATGCGTTGAAGTACGGCAAAGGCACCGTCGAGGTCTCGGTCAAGCATGCGGGCGACCATGCGCGGCTAACGGTAAAGGACGAGGGACAAGGTTTTCCGGACACCTATCCAAAACCCACGGGCACCGGTCTGGGCATGCGGTTGGTGAAAAGCTATTCGGGGTATGGAAGCTCTGCGGTAAGCATCGAGCGAGTGGAAGGCAAAAGCTGCATTCACGTGCGCTTCAAACTCTAGAGGTAGTTGGAGCGAGCTAGGAAACCTGATGGGGCAATGGGGCTGCTTTGCAGCCATCGCAGGCAAGCCAGCGCCTACACGAGTGCGCGCAGGCAGGAAAGGTCAGTGCAAACCATCGGCATTGCCACACCGGCAAGCGGGCGCTTGCCGGTTCGCTGCGCCGATCACTTGATCAGCGGCACACCGCTCAGCTTCTGCAACTCGTCAAAGTCGATATCTGCACAGATCTCAACCACTTTCAGCCCTTCAGCCGTCACTTCCAATACGGCCAGGTCAGTGTAGATACGGCTAACGCACGCAATACCCGTCAGCGGGTAGGTGCACTCGGGCACCAGCTTGCTTTCACCCGTCTTGGTCAGGTGGTCCATCATCACGAACACCTGGCGGGCGCCAGTGGCCAGGTCCATCGCGCCACCCACGGCAGGGATCGAACCTTCGGCACCGGTGTGCCAGTTGGCCAGGTCGCCTTTTACCGACACCTGGAAGGCGCCGAGCACGGCGATGTCCAGGTGGCCGCCGCGCATCATCGAGAACGAGTCGGCGTGGTGGAAGAAGGCGCCACCGGTCAACAGAGTCACGTGCTGTTTGCCGGCGTTGATCAGGTCGTCGTCTTCCTCGCCCGGTGCCGGGCTTGGGCCCATGCCCAGCAGGCCGTTTTCGCTGTGCAGGAACACTTCCTTGTCGCCCAGGTAGTTGGCCACCAGGGTCGGTGCGCCAATGCCCAGGTTTACGTAGGCACCTTCCTGGATGTCTGCGGCCACGCGCTGGGCCATCTCGGTGCGGGAGAGCTTTTTGGTGATGGTCATGGCAGGCCTCAGATAGCGTTGGCAAGCGAAGCAGCGCCAGTGCCGGTGACGGCGACCACGCGCTGGACGAAAATACCCGGGGTGATGATGTGTTCCGGGTCCAGTTCACCGAGCTCGACCACCTGGTCGACCTGAGCAATGGCGGTCTTGGCGGCCATGGCCATGATCGGGCCGAAGTTGCGTGCGGCCTTGCGGTAGGTCAGGTTGCCCCAACGGTCGCCCTTGTGCGCCTTGATCAGTGCGAAGTCGGCGTGCAGCGGCATTTCCAGCACGTACATGCGCCCGTCGATCTCACGGGTTTCCTTGCCTTCGGCCAGCAGCGTGCCGTAGCCGGTCGGCGAGAAGAATGCACCGATGCCTGAACCCGCTGCGCGGATACGCTCGGCAAGGTTGCCTTGGGGCACCACTTCCAGTTCGATCTTGCCGGCGCGGTACAGTTCGTCGAACACGTACGAGTCGGACTGGCGCGGGAACGAGCAGACCACCTTGCGCACGCAGCCCGCCATGAGCAAAGCGGCCAGCCCGATTTCGCCGTTGCCGGCGTTGTTGCTGATGATTGTAAGGTCGCGGGCACCGGTGGCGATCAGGCCATCGATCAGCTCGGACGGCATGCCGGCAGTGCCGAAGCCGCCGACCATAATGGTCGATCCGTCGGTGATCCCTTCCACCGCGCTGGCGATGGACTCGTGCGTTTTATTGATCAAGGCGAGCTCCTGGTTTTTCCTGGAGTTGTGGTTGTCGGACTGGCCGGCGCGCGTGAAGCGATGGGCCTGTCAGCACTTTTCAAATGCTTGCTGACTTCGCTATAGCGTGCCGCAAGATAGGGCAACAGTAGAGGGGGGGATGGCGGAATTTGTGCGATTATCGAACTGTTGTGCGATCTGCGAGCAGTTCTGCAGCAAACTTTTCGGACTTCAATTGAGCCGGTAGTGCTTTCATGATTGCCCCTTGATGGTGCATGCCAGGGGTATCCAGATCGTTCTTGCACCGGCGATGGGCAGCGAATACGCGAAATCACCGATTAATCACCTTGCTCGCGCGGTTGGCGTGCGACTTGCTGTCAGAGTGCTATCTGATGTCGTGTATGGTGAAGATAATGTCGCTTTCCAGTAGTTCCATGCAGTTGTCATCAAGCGAGAAGAGCTGGCTGCCCTGGTTCGGCAAAACCGGCAAGTTCAACATGGGCTGGGCGTGCCGCCTGAACCGGGCGAACTACCCGCAGATCGAGCAAACCTTCGAAGCCATTGCCCAGACCCGTATGCGTTTGTTGCATGAGTGGGCGCGCGAGCAGTGGGAACATTTGGCTGAACTGGCAGAGCAGCTGACACCAGGCTTTGGCCAGCCCGACAGCAGGCAGCTACGGGACAAGCTGGCCCAAGTCGAAGACTTTTCCGAGCTGTTCGTCGTCGATGTTACCGGCAACGTTATGGCCTCGACCTGGCCACAACGCGGTACGCCGCGTATCGAACACACCGCAGCGCTGGCCCAAGGGCTGAAGGCGCCATTCCTGCACGGCCCCTACTGCGACCCGTTGACCCTGAGCATCGGCCCATCGTCGTCGCGCTTTCACGATGAAGTGACACTGATGTTCTATCAGCCTGTGAAGGCGGGCGGCAAAGTACTCGGTTGCCTGTGCGGCCGGGTACCCAACGATGTACTGGGCGACCTGATCCAGCGCGAGGCCGGGCACATCTTCGCTGAGTCGGGCGACAACTACCTGTTCATGGCGCAGTCGCGCTTCGACCCGGCGATCCAGCCCGGCACGGCACTGTCGCGCTCACGCTTCGAAGACGCCACCTTCACCCACGGCGAGAACCTGAAAAGCGGCGTGCATACGCCTTGGGCCACCGTTCAGGTGCAGCGGCACACCGAGCTGGAGCTGCGTTTCACCGATCCTTCAACCCGGGAGTTGCACCCGGGTGTGCGCGAAACCATCCGTTGCGGCGCCAACCTGTTCGTCACCTATCCGGGGTACTCCGACTACCGTCATGTGCCGGTAGTGGGCAAGGGCGTGACCTTCCAGTTGCCGGGCTCGCCGGACCGTTGGGGGATGATGTGCGAGGCGGACCTGGAGGAGGTGTACCGCCGCCGCTCGCTGAGCTATGGCTTGATGAAGCCCTACGTTACGACCATGGCCGGCCTGTTCGGCTGTAACTACCTGGTGCAGCACTATGCTGGCTTGCCGCAGAGCCTGAACGATGCCATTGAAGCCTTGAGCATGCTCGCCGCCACGTTGCTGTTCGGCGTGCTCGGCCCGCGCCGTCTGGCTGCGCGCCTGAACGGCATGAGCGGCGTGCTGCGTACCATCGCCGAGGGTGAGGGCAACCTGCGTCAGCGCCTGGACACCAGCACCCTGGGCAACGATGAAAGTGGCGATATGGCGCGCTGGATCAACAGTTTCATTGACCGCCTGGATGCGGTGGTGGGGCAGGTGGTCAAGGCCAGTCGCACGGTCGGCGCCACGAACCAGATGATGCTTGGCCGCAGCCAGGATGCCAGTGTCACCTCGGCTGACGTGGCCGAGGCGGTTCACCAGATGATGATCATCATGGAAGAACAGCTGGGCGAGCTGCAACAGGCCTCGGTCAGCGCCGAGCAGATGAAGCAGGCCATGGACGAAGTGGTCCGCCACGCCCGCGAGCAGTTCCTGTCGGTGCAGGCCGGTACCCAGTCGATCCGCGATGTGGTGACACGCTCGTCATCCAGTGTGCAGCGGCTCGATAGCCGCATGGTCGAGATCGACAACATCACCGGGTTGATCAGCGACATCACCAACCAGACCAACCTGCTGGCGCTGAATGCTGCGATCGAGGCGGCGCGCGCCGGGGAGCATGGCCGTGGTTTTGCGGTGGTGGCTGACGAGGTGCGCAGCCTGGCCGCGCGGACCGCGCGGGCTGCCGATGACATTCGGCGCATGGTCGAAAGCCTGCAGGGCGAAACCCGCCAGGCGGTGAGCTTCATGGAGCAAGGCGTGCAGGACGTGGACAACAGCCTGCGCCTGGCCGAGGATGCCTCATCCGAGAACGTGCAACTGCACCAGGCAGTGGAGGGCATGTTCGCGATCATCCAGCAGCTTAACCGGCGCAGCGTGGAATATGGCAAGACCATCGAGCAGGTCAACCAGTCCTCCAGCGAGATGCGCCAGACCGCGGTCGTGCTGCAGAGCAGTGCGCAGAAGGTGCGGGTGGATGCCGGCAAGTTGCAGAAGCTGGTGGGGCAGTTCGAGATCAGTGGTGTTGGCAAGGGGGCTGCTGCTGCATGAGCTTTCACGCCCAACAAGCCCACGACGTATCCTGTTCTCTGCGCGATAGCGCAGCCAAGCAGGGGGCTGCCAGCGGGATAGCGCATGACCGCGTCGAACTGCCTGGCGCCTATGCCCGCTCTTCGTTCGGGTGGTTGAACGCCAGGAAATGCCGCACCACGGGCCTGCCTTCGCCCTGATGGAAACGCAGAACTTCGCTTTGGATGTCGGCGTCCGCCCTGGAAACCCGATGATGCTGACGCAAATGTTCGGCCCAGGACTCAACCTGGAACCATTCGAGCATCAATTGCGGGTCGCTCGCATCCTCGCTGATACCCCAGGCGTAAGCACCGTCGCGCCGCCGCTCGGACGACAACCGGGCCAGCGCTTTCAGGAAGTCGGCACGGTCCTCTGTGGCGATACGGTATTCGATCTGGATCAGCACCGGCCCCCGGTCATGCTCGACCGGCGCCGCTGTCAGTGGCTCGGGCCAGTGCCTGGAAGGCACCAGGTCGGCTTCGCCCTTGGGCAGCTTGAGCCGATGGGCGACCAGGCCAGCCACAACCAGCCCGACGGCGCCGGCCAACAGCGTGAAGGGTACGCCGATCAATGTCGCCACTGCGCCCCAGCTCAGGCTGCCCGCGGTCATGGCACCGTTGAACACCGTGAGATATACCGCCAGCGAGCGGCCGCGTACCCAGTTGGGCAGGATGGCCTGCGCCACGCCGTTGAGCGTGGTCAGCGCGCTGATCCAGGCTGCACCCAGTAACAGCAACGCCACCACCGCTGCCCACTGCGGTGGCGCAAGCGAGAGAAAGACCATGACCGCCGCCGTTACTAGCGCTGCCAGTAACAGCAGGCCGTCGGCGCTCAGGTGTTCGCGCAGTTTCGGTATGATCACGGCCCCGGCGATCGCGCCCAGGCCGACGGCGCCGAGCAGGATGCCGTAGAAGCCGGCGCCACCGCCGAGCAGGCTGCGTGCGACCAGCGGCAACAAGGCCCAGACCGAACTGGCCAGGGCAAAGAAGACGAAGGCGCGTACCAGCACGACATGTAGCTCGCGGCTGGCACGGGCGTAACGTAGCCCCGCCCGGAATGCGCCGGGGAAGCGCTCGGCCAGCACATTCTGCTCTGCGACCGGCCGCCGCCACCACAACAATGCGGCGATGACGAAGACATAGGTGATGACGTCAACGCCATAAGTGAACGCCGCCCCCAGGCTTGCGAGGATCAGCCCGCCCAGTGCCGGACCGATGGCGCGGGCGATGTTGATCCCCAGCGAATTGAGCGCCACCGCGTTCTTGAGGTCGTTCTTCTCTACCAGCTCGGGCACGATGGCCTGCCAGGTCGGCCCCATCAGCGCTGCACCGATACCGCCGAGGAAGGTCAGCGCCACCAGCGAAGTGATCGACTGCAGGCCGGTGAATGACAGCAGCATCAAGCAAATGCTGACGCTGGCCAGCAGAAACTGGATGGCGATCAGGAATTTGCGCCGGTCGAGGATATCGGACAGCACGCCAGCGGGAATGGCTAACAGGAAGATCGGCAAGGTCGCGGCGGCCTGCACCAGCGCGACGGCCGCGGGCGACGGCGACAGGTCCGTCATGATCCAGGCACTGGCGACATCACGGATGAAGCTGCCGGTATTGCCAATGATGGTCGCGATCCACAGCACGGCGAAAAGCGTCTGCCGCAAGGGTGCGAAGCTACCAGCAGACGCAGAAACCGGCTGAGACGATTGCTTGCTCATGATGCCCCTCGTGCTTTCAGGTCCAAGCCACTCAGCCAGCCGCTGAGGATAATCACGCAAGCCCCGGTTCGAGCAGGCTCGCCGGCACCGCGAGCTGCGGTGCCGGCGACACGCCGAAATGCGCCATCTCGCCGAACGAGCTGGACGTTGGCATGGGGCAGTTTCCTCTACACGGCCCAGCAGGAGCAGCCCAAGGCGCCGAAGAAACTTTTGGCGTCCGACACCGGAGCATTGGACGCCCAGGCGCGCGCATGGTCATGGCCATGCAGGCCGCAGGAACTGGCGCATCCGCACGAAGCCGCGGCCTGGGCACGCAGCGGCGCCAGCGAATTCCTGCCGGCCCCATCGGGCTCGCCCCAGGCGCCGTAGCCCTTGAAGGTGCGTGTCGGCGACCAGTCGGGCATGGCGGGTGGCAGCGGGTTGTCGTCGAGCGGTGCGAAGTCGCCCGCGCCGTAGACCATGCGCCCGCCGACCACGGTCAGGTCGGAGGTGAGGAAGGAGATCTCGTCCTCGGGCACCGTGAAGTAGTCTTTGCTCGGCACGATCAGGTCGGCGAACTGGCCGGCCTGGATACGCCCGCGCTTGCCTTCCTCGTTGGAGAACCAGGCGACGTTCTCGGTCCACATGCGCAGTGCGGTCTCGCGGTCGAGCAGGTTGGCCCGAGGGTACAGGCCGAGGCCGCCGACGGTCTTGCCGGTGACCATCCACGACAGCGACACCCAGGGGTTATACGAGGCCACGCGGGTGGCGTCGGTACCGGCCGAAACCTTCACCCCACTCTCCAGGATGCGCTTGACCGGCGGCGTGGCCTCGGCGGCACGGGCGCCGTAGCGCTCTACGAAGTATTCTCCCTGGTAGGCCATGCGGTGCTGAACCGCGATACCGCCCCCAAGCGCGGCGATGCGGTCGATGGATTTCTCGGAGATGGTCTCGGCGTGGTCGAAGAACCAGTTGAGGCCGGCCAGCGGGATGTCCTGGTTGACCTTCTCGAACACGTCCAGGGCGCGCGTGATGGTTTCGTCGTAGGTCGCATGCAGGCGCCACGGCCATTTGTTCTGGGCCAGCACACGCACCACTTCCTCCAGTTCGCCTTCCATCTGCGGCGGCATGTCCGGACGCTCGACGCGGAAGTCCTCGAAGTCGGCGGCCGAATACACCAGCATCTCGCCTGCGCCGTTGTGGCGGAAGTAGTCGTTGCCCTGCTTGTACTTCACGCTGGAGGTCCATTTGAGGAAGTCTTCCTTTTCTTCCTTCGGCTTCTGCGTGAACAGGTTATAGGCCAGGCGCACGGTGATTTGACCTTCGTCGGCCAGTTTCTGGATCACCGCGTAGTCGTCGGGGTAGTTCTGGAAGCCGCCACCGGCGTCGATCACTCCGGTCACGCCCAGGCGGTTGAGTTCGCGCATGAAGTGTCGGGTGGAGTTGACCTGGTAGTCGAACGGCAGCTTGGGCCCCTTGGCCAGGGTTGCGTAGAGGATCGTCGCATTGGGTTTGGCCAGCAGCAGGCCGGTGGGGTTGCCGTTGGCGTCGCGGGTGATCTGGCCGCCCGGCGGCTCGGGCGTGTCCTTGGTGTAGCCCACGGCCCGCAAGGCAGCGCCATTGAGCAATGCACGGTCGTACAAGTGCAGCAGGAATACCGGGGTGTCCGGGGCAATGGCATTGATTTCGGCGATGGTTGGCAGGCGCTTTTCGATGAACTGCTGCTCGGTGAAACCGCCGACCACACGCACCCATTGCGGGGTAGGGGTGACGGCGACCTGCCGCTTGAGCATCTCCAGTGCATCGGCCAGCGAACGTACACCGTCCCAGCGCAGCTCCAGATTGTAGTTGAGGCCACCACGGATCACGTGGGTGTGGTTGTCGAACAGGCCGGGCAGCACGCTGCGGCGCTTGAGGTCGATGACCCGTGTGCCGGAGCCCGCCAGGGCCATGATTTCCTGGTCCTCGCCCACGGCGAGGAACTTGCCATCCTTGATGGCGACGGCGCTGGCGACGGGCTTGGCGCGATCGAGCGTGGTGATCTGACCATTACGGAAAATGATTTCGGGAACGGAATCGGTCACGGTGGACTCTCCTGTTCTGAGGATTTCGGCGACGGCGTTGCGCCCCAATACGCTACCCAGCGCCAGCGTCGAGGCGACGCCGAGAAATTTTCGACGGGATGTCATGGTTCGGCCCTCACATCCGGGGATTCGATACTGCCCGCCAAGAGGCTAGTTGCCTGGTGGGCGAGCGCCAACCCAGCTTGCTCAGGTTCGCTCGGTTTCCTTCGCCGGCGGCATGGAACCATCGGTCGACATGCGCCCGACGGTACCTGCCACGCAAGCGTGCTGGGTTACTTGGCCGGGTTGGGGCCGATGCGTTCACCGTGCTGCACACGCTCCGGGGCCTTGTGTACCATGGTATAGGCGTAGTCCACGCCCATGCCGTAGGCGCCCGAGTGCTCTTTGACGATTGCCATCACATCGTCGTAGCTGTCTTTGCGCGCCCAGTCGCGTTGCCATTCGAGCAGCACCTGCTGCCAGGTCACCGGCACGATGCCAGCCTGGATCATGCGGTCCATGGCATATGTGTGCGCTTCGACCGAGGTGCCGCCGGAGGCATCGGCGACCATGTAGATTTCGTAGTCGGTGTCGTGCAGGCACGACAGCGCGAAGGTGGTGTTGCACACCTCGGTCCACAGGCCGGAGACGACGATCTTCTTGCGGCCTGCGGCGGCGTGCCTGGCCAGTGCGTCGCGCACGTTCTGATCGTCCCAGGAGTTCATCGATGTGCGTTCGAGAAGCTTGTTCTCGGGGAATACGGCCAGCAGCTCAGGGTATGTGTTGCCAGAGAAGCCGTCGGTTTCGACGGTGGTGATGGTGGTGGGGATGTCGAATGCTTTCGCAGCCTTGGCCAGACCCACGACGTTGTTCTTCAGCACCTGTCGATCGATCGACTGCACGCCGAAGGCCATCTGCGGCTGCTGGTCGATGAAGATGACCTGGCTGTTCTGCGGGGTCAGTACTTCGAGATACTTGTTGGACATGGTGGATCTCCTTGAACGATTGACCGGGTTCGAAAAGGCGGCATGCGTTGCTGCCTGCGCAGCATTTGGCCTGTCTCTCTCCAGGTCGAATTGGTATCGATGGAAGATTCACTATAGGCAGAGTAGTTAGAGCTGAGAATGGAACCGATGGAAATCCATTGTTTCCATTTTTGCTGTTATATGTGGCAGGTTTCATGCGCATCATCGATGAATGTATAGAATCGATGTGGTCAGATTGTTTCCAAGGCTGCCATGAAAAAATTACCCGATCTCGAAGCGTGGGCGATCTTTGCCAAGGTAGCGGAAACGGGCTCCTTCGCCCGTGCCGCGACTGAACTTGGCCTGTCGCAGGCCACCATTTCCAAGGCCATCACACGCCTGGAAGGGCGCATGAAGACCATGCTGTTCCATCGCACTTCGCGGCGCATGTCGCTGACGGAGAGTGGCCACGTTGCGTTGGAGCGTGCAGCTCGCATACTGGCCGAGGGTGAAGCGGTCGAGGCCGAGGTGACAGAGCAGTCGACCAGCTTGCGCGGCCCGATCCGGATGACGGCACCGATGTCGTTTGGCCTCTCGCACCTGGCACCGGTACTGCCAGACTTCATGGCGCGCCACCCCGATGTGGTGCTCGATGTCCATTTCAGCGACGAATTGGTCGACCTGGTCGCCCAGGGCTTCGACATGGCCCTGCGGATTTCGACCTTGGCCGATTCCAGCCTGCTGGCACGGCGCCTGTGCACCGTGCGCATTCTGCTGGTCGGCACCCCGGCCTATTTCGAGCGCCATGGGCGCCCTGCACACCCACGCGACCTGGTTGGGCACCGCGCATTGCAATACAGCTATTCGCGTGGCGGCAGCAGTTGGCGCTTCCGGCACAAACGGCATGGCGAGTTCGCCCAGGCAATGCCCACCTCATTGCTGGCCAACAATGCCGAGGCGCTGGAACCGGCCTTGCTGGCGGGGCTTGGCATGGCCTTGCAGCCCGAGTTCCTGGCCTGGAAGGACCTGCAGTCGGGGGCGTTGGAGACGGTGATGGAGGACTGGCAGGTCGAGCCGATCGCACTGCATATCGTGACCCCTCCGGGGCGCAGCCGCCCGGTTCGCGTGCAGGCGTTGATCGATTACCTGGTCGAGCGCTTCGCCAGTGCACCCTGGGCCTGGGTTGCTGGCGAGTTGGAGTGAATGCCAGCCAAAGCGCTATGTGCCTCAGCTTCAGGCATCATGTGCAAGCCCCCGTTGCAAAGCTGAGCCCTCCAAATGCCAGAATCCGCCAAACCCAACCGCGCCATCTACGACCTGGACATGCTCCGTGCCGTGGTCATGGTGGCCGATTGCGGCAGTTTCACCGCCGCCGCAGCCCGCCTGCATTCCACCCAGTCCACGGTCAGCCAGAAGGTGCGCCGGCTGGAGGAAATGGTTGGGCACCAGTTGCTCGACCGCAGCAACCGCGAGGTACACCCGACCGACGCTGGTGAAACCCTGCTGGGCTACGCCAGGCACCTGCTTGCGGTGAGCAGCCAGTTGACCGAAGCCATGTCGGGCGGGGTGACGGTCACCGTGCGCATCGGCCTGCCGGACGATTTCGTCGCGGGCAAGACGATGCAGGCGCTGGCGGCGTTCAACCGGCGCAATCCGACGGTCAAGCTGGAGATTACCGGGGGCCTTAGCCGCGACCTGATGAGTACCTACGACCGTGGCGAGCTGGACTTGGTGCTGGTCAAGCAGCGTCGCCACAGCCGCGAGGCCAATGCCTGCCAGCCAGAGCGCATCGAATGGATCGACAGTGCGCAGTATCCGTGTTTCGCCCAGGACCCGATCCCGCTGGTGACCTTTCCGCCGCGTGGCTTGTACCGCGATGACATGATCAGCGCGGTCGAGGCCATGGGGCGTAGTTGGCGTATCGCTTTCACCAGTTCGAGTCTGGCGGGGATTCAGGAGGCGGTGGCCAATGGGTTGGGTGTCAGCCTGCTGCCGTTGCGGGTGGTGACGGCAGGGCACCGGGTGTTGGGGGTGGAGGAGGGGTTCAAGCCGATTCGGGTGTTCGAGGCGGCGATCTTCCATCGGCCTACGGCGGATCCGATGGTCAAGGAACTGGCCGAGATCCTGATTGGTATCCTGCGTGGCGAGGCAGAGTGAGCTTTGGCGTCACGCGGGCTGCTGTGCAGCCCATCGCCGGCAAGCCAGCTCCCACAGGTACCGCGCAGATCTCAAGCTTTGCGCAGCCTCTGGACTGGCCTCATCGCCGGCAAGCCGGCTCCCACAGGGACCGCACAGGGCCTGAGGCGAATGCGGTCGAGGTGGGAGCTGGCTTGCCGGCGATGGGCCGCAAAGCGGCCCCAAATGGCTTAACTGACTGGCATTAGTTGATTGCATTAGCCGATCAGGTGCAAGTCGGCGGCCGCAGATCGTTTTTTATCGACGCAGCTCTGCGGCGAACTGCGCAGCCTGCAACTGCAGCTGTGCAGGCCCGCCCCAGAACCTGCCGTGGCGCACGATCACGCGCTCATGCAGCGCTGCCGCCACCGCCGCGGCCGCATTCGGCGCCTTGAACAGGACGAAGCTGGCCTCGTTGCCGATCTTCAAGCCGTAGTCTTGCTTGCCCATCACCCCGGCACTGGCCTCGGTCGCCATGTGCAGTGCTACCCGCAGTTCCTCGTCGGTGTTGAAGCCCGAGCGATAGCTGACCAGCATCGCCCGTTGCAGCATGTCGCCGTTGCCGTAGGGCCACCAGGCGTCCTGGATGTTGTCGTTGCCGGTGAACACCCGCACGCCGCCGGCACGCAGGCGCAGCACGGGTGGGAAGGCGTGGTCGCCGGGGGCGTTGGTCATGATCGACACGCCGGCGCTGGCCAGTACCTCGGCGCTGCGGTCGACCACCGCGTCGGCAACGTCGCCCAGGCCATAGGCGTGGCTGACCGCGACCAGGCCTTGCATGCCCAGCGCCTGGGTGCGTGCGGCGATGCGTTCGAGCTGGGCGATGCAGATGTCGCCGGGCTCGTGCAGGTGGATATCGACCTTCACGCCATGCCGGTCGGCGATGCCGAAGACGATGTCGAGCTGGGCTTCAGCATCGCCGTCCAGCGTGGTCGGGTCGATGCCGCCCACCACCTGCACGCCTTCGCGCACGGCTGCTTCCATCACTTCGGCGGTGCCGGGGCAGGTCACCACCCCGGCCTGGGGGAAGGCGACCAGCTCGATGTCGATCAGGTCTTTCCATTTGTCTCGGGCTTCGAGGATGGCGCGCAGGTTGGCCAGGCCGGTGCTGGCGTCCACGTCTACATGGCAGCGCATGGCCAGGGTACCGAACGCGGCAGCCTGGCGGATCAGGGCGTCAGCGCGCTCGACGATGGGCGGGGCGCTGGCGAGCTCGCGTTTTTCCACGGCCAGGCGCTCGCGCAGGGTCGCGACGGGTTGGTGCGGGCGCCAGCGGTCGCCGACGAAGCTCTTGTCCAGGTGGATGTGGCCGTCGACGAAGCCTGGGAGCACCAGCAGGCCTTCGAGGTCGATGGTTTCGCGGGCTGCTTCGCTGGCGCGTTGCGGGCCGATGTGGGTAATGCGCCCGTTGTTCACGGCAATGTGCAGGGGCAGGCCATCGGCGTCGATGGCATTGATGAACTCACGGTCGTTCATGATTGGGCCTTTTTTACTGAGGCTTAGGTGACGTCCTACGGTAGGGAGGATGCGGGCATGTCACAAATTAATTATCAGGATCGAGTCCAGTGCGTTTCTGGATACAGGCAGGGGAAGTTGGCCTGCATTAAAAAGCCCACTGAAGTCGATTCCGATAATTAACTTTCAAAGCCGTCGGTCTCGGCCCAGGATTGACCGCGTGACCGGCCCAGCCGCCAGCTACGGCGCCTTCCAGGGGCGGACATCACACACAATAAAAACAAATGCCGTGTCGGAGTCCTCTCATGATCAATGATTCCAAGCTGCTGCGTGCCGCCTTGATTTTCATTGCCTGTACTTCATTCATCGTCTGTGGTGTGCAACCCATCTTCATGGGGTTGGTCACGGAACAACTGAGCCTGTCACTCGATCAGCAGGGCTGGGTGGTGTCGGTCGAGATGCTCGGCATGACCCTGGGCACCTTGCTGTGCCCGCTGTTGATGAAGCGCCACGGCGGGCGCAGGTTGTGCCTGTTCGTCGGCATGCTGTGCGTGGCCTTGAGCATCGCCACCGCTTTTGTCACCAGCAACGCGATGCTGTTGGTCGTGCGCTTGGCGGCCGGTACCTGTGCGGGGCTGGTGTATGCCTACGCGGTGTCCACGCTGGGCCGTTTACCCAACCAGGACCGTTCGTTCGGGCTGATGCTGTTGTTGCAGACGCCGGAGTACTCGCTGTTTTCCGCTGCGTTGCCGTTGCTTGCCGCGCAGAGCGGCACGGTGACTGCCTTGTGTGCGTTCGGCCTGTGGTACCTGCTGATCTGCGGCGCCAGCCTGGTGCTGCCGCGGCGGCCGGCGGCATCGTTGGCAAGCGGCGAAGTCTCACCCGCCCAGGGCGGCTCGGCACGCATGGGCCGCACGGCGCTGCTGGGCATGCTGTTCATGCAGATCGCCATCTATTGTGTATGGGGCTTCATCGACCAGCTGGCGCGTGACCAGGGCATCGACGGCGTCGATATCGGCTGGGCGTTCGGCCTGTCGGCCATTGGTGGTCTGCCCGGCGCGGGGCTGCCGAGCCTGCTGGGTGCGCGGGTCAACCGCCAACTGATGATCGCCGTGGGGCTGGTGGCGGTGTTCATCTCCATCGCCATGCTCACCGGCCATACCCGCACGCCGATGCAGTTGTTCGTGGCGTTGTTGCTGATCAACTTTGGCTGGGTGCTGTCGTTGTCGTATTACATGGCGCTGATCACCACCAACGACCCGACCGGCAAGCTCACACCGCTGGTCAGTATCACCTTGATGGGGGCCGCGGCGGTGACGCCGGCACTGATTGCCATGCTGGTGGATGGGTCTGACCAGCAGCTGATTTTCCTGCTGGGGACGGGGGCGTTGGTGATCGCGTTTGCTGTCACGTGTCTGGGCGCGGGGAACAAGGGGATGCGCAGCAAGGTTGCTTGCTGAGCATTGCCTTGTGGTGTTTTTCAGGGAAGGCGGGCGAGCTGTGGGGCAGGCCATGATCGTCACTGCAAGGTCACCGGCTTCATGCTGTCCGACAACTGCCGGATGGCCGTCTCCATGCGCGCGATCGGCGCGGCGAGCTCATCCGCTTCTTTGTCCTTGCCTTCCATTCTCAAGCGGTCACGCATCAGGCGCAGGTTAAGCAAGTTTTTCTGCAATTTCAGGGCAGAGGTATTGAACGGGTCCATGCTTTTCTCATGCTGTGGGCCTCCTTGCCGTTGTAGGAAAAGTGGACCGTAGCAATTCGAATTTGCTGGTGAAACTGATCTTTCATACAGCTAAATACTGCTGGCTCTATCCTTCCTACGTTGCACGGTAAAAGATCCTACAAGCTGCGTTTCAAATGATGTCCTTCAAATCAAGCTCAATCCCGCGTGGTAGCGGGGCAATGCTCGATTTTCAGTAATGCAGGCCCTCAAGGTGATTCACGCAGGGCCTGCCGTGCTTTTCGAAACCTTATGTAGCAATTGCCGCCCTGCAAGCTACAAGTGATCCGCATCGACCACTGCCTGGGTGAATGCCTGCGGCGCTTCCTGGGGCAGATTGTGGCCAATGCCGCCGCTGATCAGTCGGTACTCGTATTTGCCGGTAAAGCGTTGCGCATAAGCTTCGGCCGGTGGGTGCGGAGCGCCATTGGCGTCGCCCTCCAGGGTAATGGTCGGTACGCCGATGCTGGGGAAGCTGGCCAGTTTGGTTTCAAGCGGGTCGTAGCGCGTTTCGCCTTGGGCCAGGCCCAGCCGCCAGCGGTAGTTATGCACGGTAATGGCCACTTGATCGGGGTTGTCCAAGGCCTTGGCGCTGCGTTCGAAGGTGGCGTCGTCGAAGGCCCACTTGGGCGAGGCGGTCTGCCAGATCAGTTTGGCGAAGGCATGGCGATTCTTGTCGTAACCAGCCTGGCCACGCGCGGTGGCGAAGTAGTACTGGTACCACCACTGCAACTCGGCGCTGGGGGGCAGGGGGGCCTTGGCCGCTTCCTGGCTGCTGATCAGGTAGCCGCTGACCGACACCAGTGCTTTTACCCGCTCGGGCCACAGCGCCGAGACGATGTCGGCGGTGCGCGCACCCCAATCGAAGCCGGCGAGCACGGCGCGCTGGATATGCAGCGCATCCATGAAGGCGATGACATCGCTGGCCAGCGCCGCTGGTTGGGCATTGCGTGGGGTTTGTGCGGACAGGAAGCGGGTTTGCCCGTAGCCGCGTACGTAGGGCACCAGCACCCGGTAGCCTTTTGCCGCCAGGGCGGGGGCGACTTCCTCGAAGCTGTGAATGTCATACGGCCAGCCATGCAGCAGGATCACCACTGGCCCGTCGGCCGGGCCTTGCTCTACATAGGCCACATCGAGCACACCAGCGTTGACGTGTTTCAGTGGGCCGAAGTCATCCGCCGCGACGGCTGCTGCCTGGGGCTTTTGTGGTGCCGCCATGGCGCTGTTCGCGGCCACCAGGCCAAGTGGCAGCAGGGCACAGGCGAGCAATGTACGGCCGAAACGGCGTGGGAGGGCGGTGGTCGAGGGGCTGGCAGACATCGGGTATCTCCTTGGCAAAGCCATCGGTGCAGGTTGATGGGGGCCAGTAAAGAGAATGGATGTATCGCGGATGTGTCTGATCGGCCGGTAGGAAACGTTCTTGTGTATCAGGTCTCAACTTGTACACATAAGCATACAAACACACAGCGGCAGCAGGTTTTCCCGCTTCTGCTACGATCGATGCTTTGCCGGCCAAGGAGAGGTCCATGCATTACCTTGTCGTTAAACTCCATCGCAGCGAGTATCCGCGGCCCATCCGCTTCGCCAAGGGCACCTTGCTGGACATCGGCCCGCGCTACGAGGGCGAGCCAGGTTGGCAGGACTGGTACCTGTGCACCTGCACCGGCCAGGAGCCCGGCTGGGTGCCGGCGCAGTTGATCGAGCGGCTCAGCGTGTGCCAGGGCAGGGCGCTGGAGCATTACTCGGCGCATGAACTGGATGCCGACCCGGGGCAGTTGGTGCAAATGGTGCGCCCACTCAATGGTTGGATCTGGTGCCGGCGCCATGGTGATGGCGAGTTTGGCTGGTTACCGGCGCAAAAGCTTCAGCGGCTGACCTGAGCCGCATAGCTGGCCAACACTTGCTCGGTGCGCAGAATGCGCGCGTAATCCAACGCCAGGTTGCTCAACGACAGCGCATGCACATCCTCGGCGGGCCATAGTCGGCCTTGCAGGTCGCGCTGTTCAAAGGTGAAGCAGGCGTCTTCCACTACCACCACATCGAAACCGAGGTTGCCCGCCGAGCGTGCGCTGGACTCCACGGAATTGTTGGTAATCACCCCGGCGATGACCAGTTCGTTGATAGCGCGCGCATGCAGCCAGCGCTCCAGGCCCGAGTTGGCAAAGACATCAGGTACATGTTTGTCGAACACGGTTTCGCTGGCCAGAGGGGTGAATGAGGGCTGGAATTCGCAACCGGATTGGCCCGGCCAGAACACCGAATCTGCCGTACGTGACAGATGGCGCACATGGACCACCGGGCGCCCGCCTTGGCGCCACGCCGCGAGCAGCTCGCCCATGCGCAGTTCGGCCTCGGGGTTGTTGCGGCGGCCCAGGCGAGGGTGATGAATGCCGGCCTGAAGGTCGATTAGCAGCAGGGCTGCATTGGCAGCGAAAGCGGTCATGGCGAGGTGGTCCTACTAGGCAGATTCGAGGACTTGAACCTAGCACAGGGTGGATGAATGCAAAAAAGTTGCAGCAAATTCCTGAGAGCGGCCTTTATATTCGTTTTATTGCAGTCAAGGCCCATTTAATTTCAATTAATTTCAGTGTGCCATGGCTCTAAGCTCCTTCCGTCGCCGCGTTCCAGAGCGGCTTCAGGAGTTTACTCATGTCGCATGCTTGTGAAGTACCGACCCTCTCTCAACTACCCACCGATGACCTGATCGACTGGCTGCGCATGCTGATGCGCGCCGAGCGGGCTGGCGCCCGGCTGATGCTCGACAGCGCTCGCGAAACCGATGACCCGACGCTGCTGCGGCGCCTGGAGCAACTGCACGACGGCGAGGCAGAAAGCTGCCGACGCCTGCGCCATTGCCTTGAACGTCTCGGTGCCAAGCCCGGCGGCGGCATTGGCGAATTTTATGCCAAGGCCATGGCCATCACCGATGTGCATGAGCGCTTGCAGTTCATTGCCCGGGGCCAGCGCTGGGTGGCTCGCCAACTCGAAGCCCGTTTGCCCCAGATCGAGCAGCCGTGGCTGCGCAAGGAACTGGAAGTGGTGCTGCAATTGCACCAGGGCCCGCACCAACACTGATTGCGCGTCCGATCTCCAATACCGACAAGGACACACCATGCCTTCCGAGCTTTCCACCGACTTGCGCGACCCCGCGCAGGATGACCGCACCACCCGTTTCGCCCGCTCGCTGCTCGCCCAGGCCGGCCTTGGCCTGGAAGGCGAGGCACCGTGGGACATGTTGCTGCACGATGCTGATGTGCCCCGGCGCGCCCTGGCCCAGGGCAACCTCGGCCTGGGCGAGGCCTATATGGACGGCGCTTGGGACTGTGAGCAACTGGATGAGTTTTTCAGCCGTTTACTGCGGGCCCAGGTGCCCGACCAAGTCAGCCCGACAGCGCTGATCTGGCATGCTTTGCAGGCGCGCCTGCTGAACCGGCAGACGCGGCAGCGCGCCTGGACCGTTGGCGAACGCCACTATGACTTGGGCAACGACTTCTATGCGGCCATGCTCGACCCGCGCATGGCCTACACCTGTGCCTACTGGAAAGACGCCGACAACCTGGCCCAGGCCCAGACGGCCAAGCTTGACCTGATTTGCCGCAAGCTGGGCCTGCAACCGGGCATGCGTGTGCTCGACATTGGCTGTGGCTGGGGCAGCTTCATGGGCTATGCCGCCGAGCATTACGGGGTGGAGTGCGTGGGGGTGACGATTTCCCGCGAGCAATGCGAGTGGGCGCAGAAACGCTACAAGGGCTTGCCGCTCGAGTTCCGACTGCAGGATTACCGGGAACTGGACGAGCGCTTCGATCGCATCGTCAGCATTGGCATGTTCGAGCACGTGGGGCGCAAGAATCATCGCACCTTCATGGAGGTTGCAGCGCGCTGCCTGGATGACGAAGGCCTGCTATTGCTGCATACCATCGGCAAGAACCGGCGGCGCGACGTGCCTGACCGGTGGATCGACAAGTACATCTTCCCCAATGGCGACCTGCCCTCGATCGGCCAGATCGGCGATGCCGCCGATGGCTTGCTGGTGGTCGAGGACCTGCACAACTTCGGCGCTGACTACGACCGCACGCTGATGGCCTGGTACGCCAACTTTGAGGCCCACTGGCAGTACTTCGCCAGTGAGCTGGGCGAGCGTTTCCGGCGCATGTGGCGGTACTACCTGTTGTCGTGCGCGGGGGCATTCCGGGCGCGGGATATCCAGTTATGGCAGTGGGTGCTGTCGCGGGGCGGGGTAGTCGGTGGTTACCAGCGGGTAAGTTGAACGCGCCCCCTGGTACTGTGCAGGTTTCGGGCGCACGCTATTACCTGTGGGAGCGGCTTTAGCCGCGAACACCGGCAAAGCCGGTGCCATCCAACGCGTTGGACTCTTCGCGGGTGAACCCGCTCCCACACAGGTACTGTGCAGGTTTCGGGCGCACGCTATTGCCTGTGGGAGCGGCTTTAGCCGCGAACACCGGCAAAGCCGGTGCCATCCACCGCGCGGGATGCTTCGCGGGCAAGCCCGCTCCCACAGGTGCTGTGCAGGTTTCGGGCGCACGCTACCCGTGTAGGAGCGGCTTTAGCCGCGAACACCGGCAAAGCCGGTGCCATCCACCGCGTTGGATTCTTCGCGGGCAAGCCCGCTCCTACACAGGTGCTGTGCAGGTTTCGGGCGCACGCTATACCCGTGGGAGCGGCTTTAGCCGCGAACACCGGCGCAGCCGGTGCCAGCCACCGCGTTGGATTCTTCGCGGGTGAACCCGCTCCCACACAGGTGCTGTGCAGGTTTCGGGCGCACGCTACCCGTGTAGGAGCGGCTTTAGCCGCGAACACCGGCAAAGCCGGTGCCATCCACCGCGTTGGATTCTTCGCGGGCAAGCCCGCTCCTACACAGGTACTGTGCAGGTTTCGGGCGCACGCTATTACCTGTGGGAGCGGCTTTAGCCGCGAACACCGGCAAAGCCGGTGCCATCCAACGCGTTGGACTCTTCGCGGGTGAACCCGCTCCCACACATCTGATCCGCTTTTTTTCCGCAAACCTGAATCTGTAACCGTATCAGCCCAAGCCCGAAAATGTGCCCATCCCCGCATCACGACTGTAGAGGTTCCGATGGGCAAGCTGGCGCTGTTCCTGGGTGGTTTTCTGCTACTGACCATTCTGATTGGTATTCTTGGCACCATTCCGCCAAGCTGACATTCATCCCCTATATCCCCTGCGGCCTGCCTATTCCCCGGGCGGGCCCACCCCCTCTTCGTGGTACTGCTGACCAGCGGTAGCTGCAAGTCATTCTCAAGTGCAAAAGCCTCGTGTAGTCTGCCGCCGCACATTCGGGCCGGTCTTTTGCCTTGGAGTCGATACATTGATGGAATGCAAGAAAGGCACCTCAGCCATGTTGGAGTGGCGTAGCCATTTTCTCGCCGAAGGTACGCTGGATGAGCAGCGATATGACCAGGCGCTGCGCAATGCCGAGGCGCTGGAACGAGCAGGTGTAATCAGTACGCCGGAGTGGATCGAGTTGGTCAAGCTGGCCAACTCGGCGTTGCTGTTTGTGCGATAAGTCGTTCTTTGCGTTGGGAAATCTGTCCACAAAAAACGTGGGTAGGTCTGTGGATAAAGTGCTGCAAGCCAGGCCCACGGCGGGCTCTGTTAAATTGAGCAGAATTTGAACAGTCGTTTCAGAGGGCTGTTTCACTGGGCAGTGCCGGCGCGGCGCAGGGCCGCCAGCAAGTCGCGTACGCGCGCCGGCTGCTCGCCGGCAGGGTATACGGCATGCATCTGCGGGTCCTGGCCGCTGCTGGAGGTCAGGCGGTATTGCGGGCACACTCGTACCAGCCGCCCGGCCTTGACCTGCGCTTCACCGACCCAAGCGGCCAGGCGGGCGATGCCGGCGCCGGCCAGGGTGGCGTGATAGACCGCCTCGCCTGAACCCAGGCGCAACCTGGGAGTGGGGCGCAGGCTGCTGATCTGGCCGTCGCGGCAGAAGTGCCAGGCTTTGAGGATGCGCGGAGCGGTGTGCAGGATCAGCGCGTGCCCGTCCAGGTCTTCGGGGTGATGAGGTGTGCCGGCCAAGGCCAGGTACGCAGGGCTCGCATACAGGTGGCGCTGGTAGGCCCACAGCGGGTAGCCGATCAGCTCGCTCGATTGCGGGAAGGCGCCGCGGACCACGAAATCGAACTTGCCCTGCAACGGGTCGAGGGCTTCGTCGCTGTACTGTACGTCCAGGGTCACCTGCGGGTGGCGGCGGGAAAATTCGGCGAGCACCCCAGGCAGCACATGTTCACCCAGCAGCTGCGGTACGGCGAAGCGGATCCAGCCTTGGGCACTGCCGCTGAGCGCGGCCAGTTCGTCAGCGGCATCACGTTGCACATCCAGCAAGCGCTCGGCGTGGGGTAGCAGGCGCTCGCCGGCTTCGGTCAGGGTCACGGCGTTGGCATTGCGGTTGAGCAGCTTGCTCCCGGCGTTGTCTTCCAAGGTTTGTACTGCACGGGTCACCGCGCTGGGTGAGCGCCCCAGGGCGCGGGCGGCGGCAACGAAGCTGCGCTTGTGCGCGACGCTGACGAACGCCTGGATTTCCCGCAGCATGTCCAATGCCATTGCCTGCTCCTCGTTGCAGTTTTCGCAATACGGCATTTCAACACAAGTGCGGCACTTTGATTAGCCTTGCGGGCGTCTTCACTGCCTGGAACCCCGTCATGATGGATATCGCTGTGCTTTGCGTGTTTGCCTTCGCCGCAGGGCTGATCGACGCTGCCGTGGGCGGCGGCGGGCTGATCCAGATTCCGGCGTTGTTCAACGTGCTGCCCAGCGCGCAGCCGGCCGCATTGCTCGGCAGCAACAAGCTGGCGTCGGTGTGTGGCACGGCCTTCGCCGCGCGCTCGTTCATTCGCAAGGTGACGCTGGACTGGGGGCTGATCGTGCCGGCGGCGCTCAGCGCCTTTGTCATGTCGTTCGTCGGCGCCGCCACGGTGTCGCTGGTGCCGCCCAGTGTGATGCGCCCGGCGGTGCTGGTGTTGATCGTGCTGATGGCCATCTACACCTTCTGCAAGAAGGACTTCGGCACGTTGCACAAACCGGCGCAGATCGGCCGCAAGGAGCAGTGCCTGGCGGTGCTGATCGGCGGCGCGATCGGCTTTTACGATGGCCTGTTCGGGCCGGGCACCGGCAGTTTCCTGATCTTCCTGTTCATCCGCTTCTTCGCTCTGGACTTCCTGCACGCCTCGGCGTCGGCCAAGGTGGTGAACATCGCCACCAACCTGGCGGCGCTGGTGTTCTTCGTGCCGTCGGGCAACGTGCTGTACGCCATCGCCTTGCCCATGGCGGCGTGCAACATCCTTGGCGCGCTGACCGGTACCTGGCTGGCGGTGCGCAAGGGCGCGGGCTTTGTGCGCGGGTTGTTCCTGGTGCTGTTGTGCGTGCTGATCGCCAAGCTGTCGTGGGACTTGCTGGCCGGCTGACTCAGATCACCTGGCGTTGCGGCTCGGCCTGCTCGACCCGGTTGCGGCCATGGGCCTTGGCCCGGTACAGCGCCTGGTCGGCGCGCGCCAGCAACTCGTCCAGGCTGGGGGCTGGCATGCCTTCGGCGCAGCCGGCCAGGCCGATACTCACGGTAATCTGCAGGCGCTGGTCAGCCTGTACCACGTGCAGGTCCTGTACGGCGCGGCGCAGGCGTTCGGCAGTGAACTTGGCCCGGTCTGGCGCAAGGCCCGGGAGAATGACGACGAACTCCTCGCCACCCATGCGCGCGAACAGCTCGCCGTCATGCAATTGGTCTTGCAGGGCGCCGGCGAACTGGCGCAGCACCTGGTCACCGACCGCATGGCCGTGGGCATCGTTGATTGACTTGAAGTGGTCGATGTCCAGCATCATCAGGGTCAGCGGCAGCGCCTGGGCGTGTTGCTGGCGGCTGTCCAGCAGCGCGCTGGCGCGGCGAGTGAAGGCGCTGCGGGTGAGCACGCCGGTGAGGTGGTCGATGGTGGCCTGATGCGCCAGGCGGGCCACCAGGCTGCGGTTGGCCTGGCTGACGCAGGCCACCACCAGCGGCCCAAGCACCAGCATGGCGATGCCCATGCGCGCCGACATCAGCGTGGTTACCCCGGGCTCGCTTTGCGGCACGCTGAAGTGCATGAGGTTTTGCGCGACCGCGACGATCAGCGTACTGCCGGCGGTGAGTGCCAGCAGCGAAACCAGGAACGGCGAGTAGGTCCAGGCACACCACAGCAACGCGGCAATCGGGAAGGCAATGGCCCCAGGGCCACCGAAGGCGATGCTGACGGCCAGCGAGGCCAGCAGCACCAGCAGCGGCGCCAGGCGGACGGCCTGGGCACCACCCCGTACCAGGGCCCGTACCGAGGGCGCTGTCAGCAGCACCGGTAACACCAGTACGCTGGTCGAGAACTGCTCGCTGAACCAGGCCAGCCAGGTGGCGCGCAACGACTGCTGGAACCAGGGCGCGGCCATCACCGCGGCCATGCTGGCTGCCACCATCGCGCCGGCGGCACAGGCGGCGAACACGCTGAGCACGCCATGAGGGGTACGCATGCGCCGGTGCAGGCGCGGCAAGCGCGCGAGCAGTTGCCAGAGGGTGATCACCACGCCCATGTTGCACAGGTTGAACCACAGGGCCGGGACCCACGCGCTGCCGCACAGCAGGTCGGCGCCGACCATGGCCAGCCAGACCAGGGTAAAGCCCATCAGCGTGGCCTGGCGGGGGTAGCGCAGCAGCACGCCGGCCAGTACCGCATTGACCGGCCAGAACAGCGACAGCGACTCGATCGGGCGCGCCAGGATACCGCCCAGGGTGAGGGCAAAAGTCAGGCAGGGCAGAATGATATAGGGCAACAAGCGCGATTGGGCTGGAAAAACCATGGGCTCGACCGGCAAGCGGAAACGAAATCCAGGACAACGGCTTGAAGCACCTGGGGCAATTGCGTGTCAGTGTGTTTCGTCAGGTAGTTGATGTCAATCTGCCGCGATCCGCCGGGATAATGCCAAATTGCCTCTATTCGCCGGCATTTCTTACAGGCCGAAGAACCAAGGCACCATCAATACGGTGACCAACATCACCAGCAAGGTGAACGGCACGCCGATTTTGACGAAGTCAGCGAAGCGGTATTGTCCTGGGCCCAGCACCAGCGTGTTGACCGGTGAAGACACTGGCGTCATGAATGCCGCCGATGCGGCTAGCGCCACGGTCATGGCGAACGGGTAGGGCGACATGCCCAGCTGTGTCGCGGTGCTGATAGCCACTGGTGCCATCAGCACCGCCGTGGCGGTGTTGGAGATGAACAGGCCGATCACCGCCGTGACCGCGAACAGGCAGGCGAGGATGGCGCTGGGGCCGGCACCGCCGAGTACGCTGACCAGCCCGCCCACTGCCAGGTCGATGCCGCCGGTTTTTTGCAGCGCCTGGGCGAAGGGCAGCATGCCGACGATCAGTACCAGGCTTTGCCAATGGATGGCTCGGTAGGCGCTGTTCATGTCGATGCAGCGGCCCGCGCCCATCAGCAGGCAGCCGATCAGTGCGGCGATGACGTTGGGTACCGCGCCGCTGACCATAAGCCCGACCATCACCGCCAGGCTGAGCAACGCCTGTGGCGCGCGGCTGCGGGCTGGTGCGACCAGGTCGATCTCGGCGGGCAGGCTCAGCACCAGGAAGTCCTTGGGTTTGCTTTGCAACTGGCGCACGGCTTTCCAGGGGCCGACCACCAGCAGGGTGTCGCCCAGGCGCAGCTTCTCTTCCACCAGTTGCTCTTCGATCGCTGTCTGCTCGCGGCGCAGGCCGACCACGTTGAGGTCGAAGCGGGAACGGAAGGCCAGTTCGAGGACGCTCTTGCCGATCAGTTGCGAGCCTGGCGGCAGCGATACCTCAGCCATGCCCAGCTCCTGGGACTGATCGATGAAATAGGCGGCCTTGAAGTGCAGCGGTTCCAGTTGCATGGTCTGGCACAGGCTGCGCAGGTCGTCGCGGTTGGCGAACAAGTCGAGCAGCAGTACGTCGCCCTGGTGCAGCACGGTACTGGAATCGGCGGCGATCACCCGCGTGGTGAACTTGTGCTGGCGCTCGATGCCGATCACGTTGGCGCCGTGCCGGGTGCGCAGTTCCAACTCGCCGAGGGTGTGGCCGATCAGCGGCGAGTGGGGGCGGATGCGCAGGCGCCGTTCACGGCCATTGAGTTTGTAGTCCAGCACCAGGTCCAGGAGTGTGCGGCGGGTTTCCACGCGGCCGTCCTTACGCACTTCGCCGTTGAGCCAGTGCCGGGTCAGCAGCATGTAGCCGATGCCCAGCACCAGCACCACCAGGCCGAACGGAGTGAAACTGAAGAAGCTGAAGCCCTGCTCGCCGTGGCGCACCAGTTCGCTGTGCACCACCACGTTGGGTGGCGTGGCCACCAGGCTCAGCATGCCGCTGATCAGGCCGGCGAAGCTCAGGGGCATCATCAGGCGGCTGGGCGAGAGCTGCAGGCGCGCAGCGATGCTCAGCACCACCGGAATGAAGATGGCTACTACGCCGGTGGAGCTCATCACCGAACCCAGCCCGGCCACGGCCACCATCAGCAGCACCAGCAGGCGCGCCTCGCTGTTGCCGGCCCGTTCGCTCATCCATTCGCCGATGCGGTAGGCAATGCCGGTGCGTACCAGGCCTTCGCCTATCACGAACAGGGCGGCGATGAGCACCACGTTGGGGTCGCTGAAGCCGGCCAGGGCCTGCTCCACGGTGAGTATGCCCGACAGCGGCAGGGCGAGAATCACCAGCAGGGCGACCACGTCCATGCGTGGGCGGTTGATGACGAACAGGACGATGACGATGGCCAGCAGGCCGAGGACCCAGAGCAGCTCTTGGTTCATGGGGAGGGGATGTTCCTTCACACGGGGCACGATAGACATTAGCAGCCAGTGTGCCAGCTTGTGATGAAGGGCGTGTTGATGTGCTGCAACAAAAAGGGCCGCCATGCGGCCCATCGCCGGCAAGCCGGCTCCCACCTCGACCGCATTGCCCTCGAGCATGCGCAATTCTGTGGGAGATTGCCCAGCCTATCGGGCTGCGCTGTCGCGAAGAGAGCTGATGCTGGGTGCTCTGCGTACCCTGTGGGAGCGGGCGCGCCCGCGAAGAACCCAGCGCGGTGCATGGCACCGGCTGCGCCGGTGTTCGCGGGCACGCCCGCTCCCACAGGGTCCCTGCTAAATCAGTAAGTTATGTGCAGTTCTATGAGAGTCCACCCGCCGCCTTGGCGCCGCGCTGTCGCGCAGCAAACTGAGGGCGCAT
>NZ_JYKS01000039.1 GCF_000935045.1 Pseudomonas sp. 10-1B | reverse complement strand
TATTCATTTTGTTTAGTTATTTAAAAGGATCTCCAGAACCTGCCCTTCAAGCGCCTTTGGCAAGCGGATCAATGTCGCGTTGTACTTCGAATACTCAGAATAGTTTCGAATGAAGCCAGGCAGCTTGATTCCGTTACTGGACAACGCAACAGTCGTACAAAGCGTGCCGAAACGCTGCAGGCTGCAATGCCGCGCAACAGGCCCTGTTTATCGCAGCCAGCCACTCTCGCTCCCCCATTTGTGCCCCCCGGCCTGCGCTCTTGAAATGCCACTTCGCTCTGCTAGCGTTAGGCAGGCTGCAAAGGAGACCCAACGGCGGCTACACGTCTGCCATCTTGCAATGGAGGCATCAAATGAGCGCAGTCACCAGTTCAACCAACTTCGGTCATGGCTACCCCACTCCCGGCCCACAAACGCCCACCGCACAAAAAGTGCTGGACCACGTGTTCTTTCTCTCGGAAAGCCAATGGAAGCAGGTCCGCGAAGAAGAGCAATTCGATTTCATCATCGTCGGCACCGGTTTTTGTTCCCTGGCGTTCGCCAAACGCATCCTCGACAGCAAGCCGCAGGCGCGAATACTGATGGTCGAACGTGGGCCTTTCTTTCTGCCCGAGCACTTCCAGAACCTGCCGATCCCCTACCAGAAAACCCTCGGCGGTTTTTCCGAAACCTTTCCTTGGACCCTGTCTGCTCGCACGGCCAGCCAACCGCCTGGCAATATCGGCTGGCAGCATGGAATGGTGCCGTTCTTCGGTGGGCGCAGCATCATGTGGAGCGCCTGGTGTCCACGCCCTACCCAGGAAGAAATGGCGTTCTGGCCTGAGCAGACCATTGCCGCGGCGCAGGAACGGTTCCAGTCGGCCGAAGCGCTGCTCAATGTGATCCCCGCCGACAAGATCGACACCCAACTCGATCCGCAAGTGCGTGAGCAGGTCACTCAGCAGCGCCCGGTCTACGGCACGATGCAGTTGTCGCTACAAGACATGCTCAACAGCAACATCCACAAGATCGACTCGGCGACTCGTTGGCTGCCTGCTCCCCTTGCCGCAGCTGCCGATCGGGCCGGTGGTGTGGACTTTGCGAAGTTTTCAACTCCCGCCGCGATCATGGAACTGGCCAGCCGCCAGGCCGACCTTGCTGCACTGGGTAAAGGCCACCCACTGCGTATCGTCACCGAGTGCATTGTCGAGCGTATCCTCCAGCAGGATGGTGCTGCCACTGCCCTGCAAACCTCCCGAGGGGTGGTCAACATCGGCAACGCCAAGCTGATCCTGGCCATGGGCACCTTGCCTCCGGCCACACTGTTGATGAACTCCTTCCCCCAGGTACGACGCGCTGGCGAGCGCTTTACCGCCCACTTCATCACCTCCGTGGTCGCCCGCGTGCCGCGCAAGGACTATCCGTTCGCGGACAAGCTCGGCGAGCTGGAACTGGCTGCGATCTATCTTGCTGGGCAGAACAAGCACAACGCCATGCAATACCATGTGCAGTTGTCGGTGCTGTCTGATCGCGACCCGCTGAAGAATGCGCAAAAAGCGGCGCGCTACATGCCGGATGTGGTTGCCACCGCGTCAATGGCACAACTGGAGTCGTCGAAGGACTACCTGGTGTTCGTCTGTGCGGTGCTCGGTGAGATGGATTTTCGGAACCCGGAAAACCACTTCCAGCGCAATGACCAGGCAGACCCGACCACCAACGTGACATTGCAGGTGTTGGCCAGTGAAAACGACCGGCTGACCTGGGACACCATGGATGAAGGTACTTTCCAGATGATGGAGCGGGTCTTCGCTCCGGAGGGCACCGTGGAGTATTGGCATGGTGACCCTAGTCAGGGTAGCTGGAAGGCCGAGCGTCCTGGTGTCGATGCCCGTCGGGTAGCCGGGCTGGTGCATGAGGGGTCGACGCTATGGATCGGCGACAAAGATGAAGGTGTGGTCGGCCTGGACTACCGGCCCCATGGCGTGGAAAACGTTTATGTCACAGGCGGCGGACTATGGCCGGCTAGTGGCTCGTGGAACCCGACCATGACCATGGTGGCGCTGGCCCAGGATCTGGCTGACCAGCAGTTGGAGAGTGTCAACGCGGCAAGAAAACCGCCAACCTCGGATTTGACTGAGGTCTGATTCTCAATCAGGGCCGCTCCTGCACAGGGCGATATGCAGGAGCGGCCAGGCTTCTCGCAGCATTAGGCATTAACGCCCTAGGCCAGTCCACCGAAACGTTTGTAGAAGCTCTCGTTCACATCCGGCAAAGGCCCATCCGCCGTCTCCAGCGCAGCGTTCAGCCACTCTTCGGCCTTGGCGAACACCAGGCGATAGAGGTTGCGACACAGTTGTCGCGCAGCCCTTCCCTCCCAATCTCCCGGCAGCAGTTCGTCAGGCAATTGCGGGTCGCGTAACAGCAGCCGACGATACTCGTGAATCAGCAGTGTACGTGCCAGGAAGCAATCCTGCGCATCGAGCTGTTGCTGCTCCTTCAAGCCTTGCCATAGTGGCCTGAACAGTTGGATGAACTCGCTGTACTGCTGCCCCAGCTCGTCGATACGCCAGCTTTCCCGCACCTGGGCGCGCATGGCCTTGGACGCGAGCACCTCCTGAGTGTGGGTTTCGAAGACGATGCTGTCGTCGCTGGCCTCCAGGTCACGCAAGGTCGCGGCCAGGTCGGCGCGGTCCGCTCGTGGGCAGCCCAGCAGGTTTGGTGCCATGACGCCAAACCCCTGCCATTCCAGCTCCTCACGCAAAGCCTTGCGCTTGCCCGCCTCCAGCTGCGACAGCAACACCAGCGTCCAGGCACCGTCCCAGGCCGGCTGGCTGGGGCTGTAGACCCGTTTGAAGGCCTTCTCGAAACGTCGGCGGCCAGTGCCGGTCAGGCTGTAGTAACTGCGCCGGCCAACCTTCTCGGCGGTGAGCCAGCCTTCCTTGGTCAGACGGAAGATCGACGTGCGGATCAACCGCTCATTGATGCCGACCGGCTCCAGCAGGTTGATCAGGCTACCTAGCCAGACTGTTCCGCCGTGAGGCTCGATGGCATCGCCGTACAGGGTGATGATCAGGGAACTGGCGCGGATCGGCGTCTGGTCCTGGAAGCGGGTGATCAAGTTGTTCAGTGGGGCGAGATTGCTCATGGGCGAACTGTGCGCGGATAAAGCACCGACTATACCTGCGCGGCGGGTCGCCTGGCCATTGTGCGGGGCTGTCAGGCTCATGCGCCCGCCTGGCCTTTGGGCCTGACGCCGGAATCCTGCATGCGCGGGCGGTCCGCTTCGGCTTCATTGAGTGGTGGGCACTCGACCATCGTGCTCATGCAGCGCTGCGCCAGATGCTGGTATTCCAGAGTGCCGCGCTGTTTCCAGGCAAGCTCCTGATCGGTAACGAGACGTTTGACCTGGGCCGGCGAACCCATCACCAGGCTTTGTGCCGCACATTCGAAACCGGCCTTGACGAACGCCGTGGCCGCGACGATGCAACGTGGCGCGACATGGGCGCCGTCCATGACCACCGCATTCATGCCGATCAGGGCGTCTTCGCCCACTCGACAGCCGTGCAGCACGGCGCCATGCCCCACATGCCCATTGCGTTCGATCACCGTGTCGCCACCTGGAAAACCATGCATCACGCAGGTGTCCTGCAAGTTCGCGCCCTCCTCCAGCACGATGCGGCCGAAGTCCCCCCGCAGCGATGCCAAGGGGCCAACGTAGCAACCAGGGCCGACGATGACATCGCCGATCAGCACCGCACTAGGGTGTACGTAGGCCGTCGGGTGAACCACGGGCGTCAGGCCGTCCAGTCTGTAGCAAGGCATGGCGAAACTCCTGAAATGATTTGAAATGCACATCGATCTTGTATCACAAATTAATTGGTCGTCAATTGCCTGAAACGTGTATCGCTTTTAAAGCGTTCGAAAATCTAGCATTTTATCGATGTTTTTCGGCGAACGTGCTGAAAATAGGTGTCTAATTTCAGAAAAATCATGGATTAGGTAATTGGCTAACCCACAAAAAGAGATACATGAAATAATTTTCGTGTTGCCGAAATGTATCGCGTAGTGCATATACTGGTTCCACCTGGGCGTGATCCAGCATCACGCCCCTGCAAACAACTCCAAGAAATGCCGGCCACACGATGCGCCGTGCGTGCAGCCAGAGGAACCCGACATGCCGCGATATCTCGATGTGCAGGCGCCAGAACACGGCGTCCGGCTCATTACCCTGCAACGGCCGGAGGCACTGAACGCCTTGTGTACCGGGCTACTGACAGAACTGGCCAGCGAGCTGGAGGCAGCCGAGCGAGACGAGCAGACCCGCGCCGTGGTCATCACCGGCAGCCGCAAGGCATTTGCTGCAGGCGCCGATATCCGCGAAATGGCCGAGCGCGACCTGGTCGGCATCCTCAATGACCCCCGTGTGGCCCACTGGCAAAGCATCGCCGCATTCGCCAAGCCGCTGATCGCCGCCGTCAACGGCTACGCCCTGGGGGGTGGCTGCGAACTGGCGATGTGCGCCGACATCGTCATCGCCGGCAGCGACGCCCGTTTCGGCCAGCCAGAAATCAATCTCGGCATCATCCCCGGCGCTGGCGGCACCCAGCGCCTGCTGCGTGCCGTAGGCAAGCCGCTGGCCATGCAGATGGTGTTGACCGGCGAAGCCATCAGTGCACGCCACGCCCTGCAGGCTGGCCTGATCAGTGAAATCACCCAGCCCGAACTCACCCTGGAGCGCGCCTTGCACGTTGCCCGCAGCATCGCCGCCAAGGCGCCGCTGGCGGTGCGCCTGGCCAAGGAAGCACTGCTGAAGGCCGGCGATACCGACCTGGCCAGTGGCCTGCGTTTCGAACGCCACGCGTTCACCCTGCTGGCCGGCACCGCCGACCGCGACGAAGGCATTCGTGCCTTCCAGGAAAAGCGCCAGGCCCGCTTCCAAGGCCGCTGATCATCTTTCCCTCGACTGACGGAGCGAGTCTGTCATGACTTTCCAGCACATCCTGTTTTCCATCGAGGACGGCGTCGCCCTCCTCTCGTTGAACCGCCCCGAACAGCTGAACAGCTTCAATACCGCCATGCATCTGGAAGTGCGCGAAGCGCTCAAGCAAGTACGCCAGAGTAGCGAAGCGCGGGTGCTGTTGCTGACGGCCGAAGGCCGCGGCTTCTGTGCCGGCCAGGACCTGTCCGATCGCAATGTGGCGCCGGGCGCCGAGGTACCAGACCTGGGCGAGTCGATCGACAAGTTCTACAACCCGCTGGTGCGCACCCTGCGTGACCTGCCGCTGCCGGTGATCTGCGCGGTCAATGGCGTGGCCGCTGGCGCCGGTGCCAACATCCCGCTGGCCTGCGACCTGGTGCTGGCCGCCCGCTCGGCCAGCTTCATCCAGGCTTTCTGTAAGATCGGCCTGGTCCCGGACTCCGGCGGTACCTGGTTGCTGCCGCGCCTGGTCGGCATGGCGCGGGCCAAGGCCCTGGCCATGCTGGGCGAGCGCCTTGGCGCCGAACAGGCTCAGCAATGGGGGTTGATCCACCGTGTGGTGGACGATGCCGCGCTGCGTGACGAAGCCCTCACCCTCGCCCGCCAGCTCGCCACCCAGCCCACCTACGGCCTGGCCCTGATCAAGCGCAGCCTCAATGCCAGTTTCGACAACGGTTTCGATGAGCAACTGGAGCTGGAGCGTGACCTGCAACGCCTGGCCGGGCGCAGCGAGGACTACCGCGAAGGCGTGAGTGCCTTCATGAACAAGCGCACACCGGCATTCAAGGGGTGCTGAACATGAGTGCCCTCGACAGCAAGGTGCAGGTGGCAGTCATTGGTGCCGGTGCCATGGGGGCCGGTATCGCCCAGGTCGCGGCCCAGGCCGGCCACCCAGTAAAGCTCTACGACAACCGCCCGGGTGCCGCCGCCCAGGCGGTGGCCGGCATTGAACGTCAACTGGCCCGTCTGGTGGAAAAAGGCAAGTTGCAGGCTGCCGACGGCGAAGCGATCAGTGCCCGCCTGTGCCCGGTGGACACCCTCGACGCATTGGCCGATGCCCGCCTGGTGATCGAAGCCATCGTCGAAAACCTGCAGGTCAAACAGGCGCTGTTCGGCCAGCTGGAAGCCTTGTGCAGTGCCGACTGCATCCTTGCCAGCAACACGTCGTCGCTGTCCATCACCAGCCTCGCCGCGGGCCTGAAGCGCCCGCAGCAGGTGGTCGGCATGCATTTCTTCAACCCGGCGCCGCTCATGGCCCTGGTCGAGGTGGTCTCGGGTCTGGCGACCGACCCTGGCGTGGCCGCGTGCCTCTACGACACTGCCCTGGCCTGGGGTAAGCAACCGGTACATACGCGCTCCACGCCGGGCTTCATCGTCAACCGCGTGGCGCGGCCGTTCTATGCCGAAAGCCTGCGTCTGCTGCAGGAAGGTGCAGCCGATTGCGCCAGCCTCGATGCCCTGTTGCGTGATGCTGGTGGCTTCCGTATGGGCGCATTCGAGCTCACCGACCTGATCGGTCACGACGTCAACTACGCCGTCACCTGCTCGGTGTTCGATGCCTTTTATGGCGATTTCCGCTTCCAGCCTTCTCTGGTGCAAAAAGAGCTGGTGGACGCCGGCCGCCTCGGCCGCAAGACCGGCCAAGGCTTCTATAGCTATGCCGAAGGCGCCGAACGCCCGCAGCCGGCCGAACTGAGCAGCCCTGCCAGCGCCGAAGCCTGCGTGGTCGAAGGCCACCTGGGGGTGATGCAGCCACTGGTCGAGCGCCTGCGACAAAGCGGCATTGCCGTAACCCAGCGCGCCGGTAGCGGCCTGATCCAGGTAGGCGATGCCACCCTGGCATTGTCCGACGGTCGCCTGGCTAGCCAGCGGGCCCGTGAAGATGGCTTGCGCAATCTGTTGCTGCTCGACCTTGCGCTGGATTACGCCAATGCCAAGCGCCTTGCCATCAGCTGGTCGGCCGATACCACCGACAGTGCCCGCAACCAGGCTGTGGCCCTGCTGCAGCGTGCCGGCCTGAAGGTAACGGCAGTCGCCGACCTGCCCGGCCTGGTGGTGCTGCGTACCGTGGCAATGCTCGCCAACGAGGCCGCCGATGCCGTGCTGCAAGGCGTTGGCTCTGCCGCCGACATCGACCTGGCCATGCGCGCCGGCGTCAACTACCCCTGCGGTCCGCTGGCCTGGGCGACCGACATCGGCATTGGCCATACCCTGCGCGTGCTCGACAACCTGCAGCGCAGCTACGGCGAAAGCCGCTACCGCCCTTCCCTATTGTTACGCCGCTGCGAAGCCAAAGGAGGCACCCTGCATGACTGAAGTCGAACTGGCACAAGCCTGTGCCGACGCCATGTACGCCCGTGACCAGGCCACCCAGGGCCTGGGCATCAGCCTGCTGGATGCTGGCCCGGGCCGGGCAAGCCTGCGCATGCCGGTTCGCGCCGACATGATCCAGGGCCATGGCACCTGCCACGGTGGTTTCCTGTTTGCCCTGGCCGATTCGGCATTTGCCTTCGCCTGCAACAGCTACGACCAGGCCACCGTCGCCCTGGGTTGCAGCATCGACTACCTGGCCCCGGCGTTGCGCGATGACCTGCTCACCGCCAGCGCCAGCGAGGTCAGCCGCAAAGGCCGCACCGGCCTGTACGAGGTGCGCATCGAGAACCAGCGCGGTGAGCTGGTGGCGATGTTCCATGGCAAATCCTACAAAGTGCGCGGCACCGTGCTGGCGCAGGAGACGCAAGATGACTGAACAGACCTTCGCCGATGCCTTGATCATCGACGCCGTGCGCACTCCCATCGGCCGCTACGCCGGCGCCTTGAGCGGTGTGCGCGCCGATGACCTGGCGGCCATCCCACTCAAGGCCCTGATCCAGCGCCACCCCGAGCTGGACTGGAAAGCTGTGGACGACGTTATTCTCGGCTGTGCCAATCAGGCCGGTGAAGACAACCGCAATGTGGCGCACATGGCCAGCTTGCTGGCCGGGCTGCCGTTCGAGGTGCCGGGTACTACCATCAACCGCCTGTGCGGTTCCGGCCTGGATGCCATCGGCAACGCCGCCCGCGCCTTGCGCTGTGGCGAAGCCGGGCTGATGCTGGCCGGTGGCGTGGAGTCGATGTCGCGTGCGCCGTTCGTCATGGGCAAGTCTGAGCAGGCGTTTGGCCGCGCGGCCGAGCTGTTCGATACCACCATCGGCTGGCGTTTCGTCAACCCGTTGCTGAAAGCGGCCTACGGCACCGATTCGATGCCGGAAACCGCTGAGAATGTCGCCGAACAGTTCGGCATTTCCCGTGCCGACCAGGACGCCTTTGCCCTGCGCAGCCAGCACAAGGCGGCCGCAGCCCAGGCCCGCGGCCGCCTGGCACGGGAAATCGTGGCGGTCGAGATCCCGCAGCGCAAAGGCCCGGCGAAAGTGGTCGAACACGACGAACATCCCCGCGGCGACACCACCCTGGAACAACTGGCCCGCCTTGGCACGCCGTTCCGCGAAGGCGGCAGCGTCACCGCCGGCAATGCCTCCGGCGTCAACGATGGCGCCTGTGCCCTGCTGCTGGCCAGCAGCGCTGCTGCCCGCCGCCATGGCCTGACAGCCCGTGGCCGCATTGTCGGCATGGCCGTGGCCGGGGTCGAACCCCGCCTGATGGGCATCGGCCCGGTACCGGCAACCCGCAAGGTGCTGGAGCTCACCGGCTTGTCGCTGGCCGACATGGACGTCATCGAGCTCAACGAGGCCTTCGCCGCGCAAGGCCTGGCAGTGTTGCGCGAACTGGGCCTGGCCGACGACGACGCGCGGGTCAACCGCAATGGCGGTGCCATCGCCCTCGGCCATCCGCTGGGCATGAGCGGTGCACGCCTGGTCACCACCGCCCTGCACGAGCTGGAAGAAACCGCCGGGCGCTACGCCCTGTGCACCATGTGCATCGGGGTTGGCCAGGGCATTGCCATGGTCATCGAGCGCCTCTGAGCGGTTGCGACCAACGACTTGTTACCGAACCGAACGCAGCCGTATATGCTGCGCTCATGACACTCACCGCGCGGCCTGCAACCGGTGCCGCGCGGCGTACAAGAACAATTCGAGTGAAGCCATGAACATGTACCATGATGCCGATCGTGTCCTGCTGGACCCGATGGAAACCGCCAGCGTCGACGCCCTGCGCCAGCACCAGCTGGAGCGCCTGCGCTGGAGCCTGAAGCACGCCTACGACAACGTACCGCTGTACCGCAAGCGCTTTGCCGAGTGCGGCGCCCACCCCGATGACCTCAAGTGCCTCGAAGACCTGGCGAAGTTCCCCTTCACCGGCAAGAACGACCTGCGTGACAACTACCCCTACGGCATGTTCGCCGTGCCCCAGGAAGAAGTGGTGCGCCTGCACGCCTCCAGCGGTACCACCGGCAAGCCGACGGTGGTTGGCTACACCAAGAACGACATCGATACCTGGGCCGATGTGGTCGCCCGCTCGATCCGCGCCGCTGGCGGGCGCAAAGGTGACAAGGTGCACGTCTCCTACGGCTACGGCCTGTTCACCGGCGGGCTTGGTGCCCACTACGGTGCCGAACGCCTGGGTTGCACCGTGATCCCCATGTCCGGCGGCCAGACCGAGAAGCAGGTGCAACTGATTCGTGATTTCCAGCCAGACATCATCATGGTCACCCCGTCCTACATGCTCAATCTCGCCGACGAGATCGAGCGCCAGGGCATCGACCCGCACGACCTCAAGCTGCGCCTGGGCATCTTTGGCGCCGAACCCTGGACCGACGAACTGCGCCGCTCGATCGAGCAACGCCTGGGTATCGATGCACTCGACATCTATGGCCTGTCGGAAATCATGGGCCCCGGGGTGGCGATGGAGTGCATCGAAACCAAGGATGGCCCGACCATCTGGGAAGACCACTTCTACCCCGAGATCATCGACCCGGTCACGGGCGAGGTATTGCCAGACGGCCAACTGGGCGAGCTGGTGTTCACCTCGCTGAGCAAGGAGGCCCTGCCGATGGTGCGCTACCGCACCCGTGACCTGACCCGCCTGCTGCCTGGCACCGCCCGGCCGATGCGACGGATCGGCAAGATCACCGGCCGCAGTGACGACATGCTGATCATCCGCGGGGTCAACGTGTTCCCGACGCAGATCGAGGAGCAGGTGCTGAAAATAAAACAACTTTCAGAGCTTTATGAGATTCACCTGTATCGCAATGGCAACCTGGACAGCGTCGAGGTGCATGTGGAACTGCGTACGGAGTGCCAGCATCTGGATGAAGGCCAGTGCAAGCTGCTGACCGCGGAGCTGAGCAAACAGATCAAGACTTACATCGGCATCAGCACCCAGGTGCGCCTGCAGCCCTGTGGCACGCTCAAGCGCTCCGAGGGCAAGGCTTGCCACGTGTTCGACAAACGGTTGGCCAGCTGAATTATTCGGCGGCCTTTTTCGCCCCGGCATTGTTCGGGGCTTTTTTTTGCCTGTACGCCTTGAGTTGTGGGGTTTCTGTGAAATCGAGCGCCGCGCGGGCGGCGCTCGATCTCACAGGCGCTAAAAATCCAACGGCGACCCCCAAAGCGATACACAAATATCATTCGATACACATAAAACTGTTTGACGTTGTGTTTTGTATCGCTTACAAATGACTCATGCCTTAGCAGGAGTCGCAGCACATGTACGCACAGCTAGTGGAAACCGGAGTCAAGCGCGTCAAGTCGCTGGAAGAGATGTCGCCCGAGGAGCGCAACTTCCAGGAAAAGATCGACGCCGAAATCAAGATCGAAGCCAAGAACTGGATGCCCGAGGCCTACCGCCAGACCCTGATCCGGCAGATCTCCCAGCACGCCCATTCGGAAATCGTCGGCATGCTGCCCGAAGGCAACTGGGTCACCCGCGCCCCCAGCCTCAAGCGCAAGCTGCAGCTGATGGCCAAGATCCAGGACGAAGCCGGCCACGGCCTGTACCTGTACAGCGCCATGGAAACCCTGGGCGCCGACCGTGACGAAGAAATCGCCAAGCTGCACAGCGGCAAGGCCAAGTACTCGAGTATCTTCAACTACCCCACCCTCAGCTGGGCCGACATGGGCGCGGTGGGCTGGCTGGTGGATGGTGCCGCCATCGTCAACCAGGTGGTGCTGCAGCGCACCTCCTACGGCCCCTACTCCCGCGCCATGATCCGCATCTGCAAGGAAGAGAGCTTTCACCAGCGCCAGGGCTACGAAATCCTTCTGACCATGATGCGCCACGGTACCCAGGCGCAGAAGGACATGGTCCAGGACGCCATCAACCGCCTGTGGTGGCCTGCGCTGATGATGTTCGGCCCCAGCGACGAGCATTCGCCCAACAGCGCCCAGTCCATGGCCTGGAAGATCAAGCGCCAGACCAACGATGAACTGCGCCAGCGCTTCATCGACCAGACCGTGCCGCAGCTGGAACTGCTTGGCTGCAGCGCCCCCGACCCCGAGCTGAAGTGGAACGCCGAGCGCGGCCATTACGACTTCGGCGAGATCCAGTGGGACGAGTTCTACGAAGTGATCAAGGGCAACGGCCCGTGCAACCAGGAACGTGTCGCCACCCGGCGCAAGGCCATCGAGGACGGCGCCTGGGTTCGCGAGGCCGCCGTGGCCTACGCGCGCAAGCAGCAGAACAAGAACGCCGCCTGAGCGGCGATTGATGCGGAGATCGAAAATGTCTGTCTGGACCCTCTACGAAGTGTTCGTGCGCAGCAAGCACGGCCTTAACCACAAGCATGTCGGCAGCGTGCACGCCGCCGATGCCGCCATGGCCATCGAGAACGCCCGCGAGCTGTATACCCGCCGCAGCGAAGGCGTGAGCCTGTGGGTGGTGCCCTCGGCGCTGATCACTGCCTCCTCCCCCGACGAGAAAGACCCGCTGTTCGCCCCCTCGGACGACAAGGTCTACCGCCATGCCAGCTTCTACGAACTGCCCGACGAAGTCGGACACATGTGAGGTTGGCCATGCACAACGAAGCCCTTATCCCCTACCTGCTGCTGCTCGGCGACAGCGCCCTGGTGCAGGGCCAGCGCCTCTGCGAATGGTGTGGCCGCGCCCCGGCCATCGAAGAAGAGCTGGCCCTGATGAACGTCGGCCTCGACCTGGTCGGCCAGGCGCGCAACTGGCTTGAATACGCCGCCGAGCTGCTCGATGACGGCCGTGACGCTGATGCCCTGGCGTTTCGCCGTGACGAACGCGCCTACCGCAACCTGCTGCTGGTCGAACAACCCAACGGCGACTTTGCCGTGACCATGGCCAAGCAGTTCCTCTACGACGCCTGGCACTTCGCTGTGCTTGAAGGGCTGGTTGAGTCCGGCGATGCGCGCATTGCCGGTATTGCCGCCAAGGCACTGAAGGAAGTCACCTACCACCTGCGGCGCTCCAGCGAGTGGGTACAGCGACTGGGCGGTGGCACCGAAGAAAGCCGCCAGCGCATGCTTGCCGCCATCCCGGCACTGTGGCGCTTCACCGTCGAGCTGACGGCTGCCAGCGACAACGAAGTGCGCCTGTCTGAAGCCGGTATCGCCGCCGACCCGGCTGTTGTCGGCGGCGCCTGGCTCAAGCAGGTGACCGCCACCTTCGCTTCGGTCGAACTGCCGCTACCCAAAGCCGCCAGCCACTTCTACCTGGACGGGCGCAAGGGCTTGCACACCGAACACCTGGGCCTGCTGCTGGCCGAGATGCAGTTCCTGCCAAGGGCCTATCCCGATGCAACCTGGTGAGCTGATTGCCGGCGACCGTGGCGCCCGCGCGCCACGCGGCGACGACCTGGCCCGGGCCTGGGCGGTCCTGGCCCAGGTCATGGACCCGGAAGTGCCCGTGGTCAGCGTGGTCGACCTGGGGATAGTCCGCGACCTCGACTGGCGCGCCGGGCACCTGCATCTGGTGGTCACGCCGACCTACTCCGGCTGCCCGGCCACCGAGGTGATCGAGGGGGATATCCGCCAGGCGCTGGAACAGGCCGGTTTCCCCGCGCCCGACCTGGAGCGCCGGCTTACCCCGGCCTGGAGCACCGACTGGATCAGCGAGCTGGGCCGTGAGCGCCTGCGCGCCTACGGCATCGCCCCGCCCCAAGGCAGCGCCAACAAGCGCAGCCTGCTCGGCGAAGCCCCCCAGGTGTGCTGCCCGCAATGCGGCAGCGCCCATACCGAATTGCTTAGCCAGTTCGGTTCCACGGCCTGCAAGGCGCTGTACCGCTGCCGCGAGTGCCTGGAGCCGTTCGACTATTTCAAATGCATTTGAGCCGTGGAGAACGCCATGAGCCAGTTTCACAGCCTGACCATCAAGCAAGTGCGCAACGAGACCCGCGATGCGGTGTCGATCGCTTTCGACGTGCCCGAGCACCTGCAGGCGCAGTTCCGTTTCACCCAGGGCCAGTACCTGGTCATGCGTACCCAACTGGACAACGAGGAAGTCCGCCGTTCCTACTCCATCTGTAGTGCGGTGCAGGATGGCGAGTTGCGCGTGGCGGTCAAGCGCGTGCCGGGCGGGCGCTTCTCGGCGTTTGCCAATGACGTGCTCAAGGCCGGCCAGCAACTGGAGGTGATGCCGCCATCGGGCCGCTTCTTCGTGCCGCTGGACCCGGCCCGTCAAGGCAACTACCTGGGCGTAGCCGCTGGCAGCGGCATCACCCCGATCCTGTCGATCATCGCCACCACCCTGGCCAGCGAGCCGCACAGCCGTTTCACCTTGCTGTACGGCAACCGTTCCAGCTCTGGTGCGCTGTTCCGCGACAAGCTCGAAGACCTGAAGAACCGTTACCTCGATCGCCTCAACCTGATTTTCGTGTTCAGCCGCGAGCAGCAGGATGTCGACCTGTACAACGGCCGCATCGACGCCGACAAGTGCGGCCAGCTGTTCTCGCGCTGGCTGGACGTTCCTGGCCTGGACGCAGCGTTCATCTGCGGCCCGCAGGCAATGACCGAGACCGTGCGCGATTGCCTGCAGGCCAATGGCCTGGGCAAGGAGCGCATCCATTTCGAGCTGTTCGCCGCTGCCGGCAACGAAGCCCGCCGCGAGGCCCGTGAGGCAGCGCGCCAGGTGGACTCGGCGCTCAGCCACATCACCGTGATCAGCGACGGCCGCGCCCTCACCTTCGACCTGCCACGCAACACCCAGAACGTGCTGGACGCCGGCAACGCCATCGGCGCCGAGCTGCCTTATTCGTGCAAGGCCGGCGTGTGCTCCACCTGCAAGTGCCGGGTGATCGAAGGCGAAGTTGAAATGGACAGCAACCATGCCCTGGAGGACTACGAAGTGGCGGCCGGCTATGTGCTGTCGTGCCAGACCTACCCGGTGAGCGACAAGGTGGTTCTCGACTTCGACCAGCTCTGAGACCGAGTCGCCTGCTTCGCGGGCGCGCCCGCTCCCACAGGGATAGCGCAGGCCTCAAGTACAGCGCCGCACCTGTGGGAGCGGGCATGCCCGCGAATAGGCCATCGGCAACACCGCAATACCCGCGTGACCTCAACAAAACAATTACAACACCCAGAGATCGCAACCCATGACACCCGAACGCATAGAAAGCATCGCCAACCACCCCGACTTCCAGCACCTGGTGCAGCGCAAACGCCGCCTCAACGGCAGCCTCACCCTGGCCATGCTGGTGATCTACTACGGCTTCGTCCTGCTGGTGGCGTTTTCCCCAAGCACCCTCGGCCAGTCCCTCAGCGGCGGCGTGACCACCGTCGGCATGCTGGTGGGCGTGCTGATGGTGCTGCTGTCCTTCGCCCTCACCGGCATCTACGTGCACCGCGCCAACAACGTGCTCGACCCGCTCAACGACAAAGTCAAGCAGGAGTGCGCGCAATGAACTGGACTGCCATCTCGATGTTCATGGTGTTCGTCTGCTTCACCCTGCTGGTCACCCGCTGGGCCGCCCTGCGCACCCGTTCGGCCAGCGACTTCTACACCGCCGGCGGGGGCCTGAGCGGCATGCAGAACGGCCTGGCGATTGCCGGCGACATGATCAGCGCCGCGTCGTTCCTGGGTATTTCGGCGATGATGTTCATGAACGGCTATGACGGCCTGCTGTATGCCCTGGGCGTGCTGGCCGGCTGGCCGATCATCCTGTTCCTGATCGCCGAACGCCTGCGCAACCTGGGCAAGTACACCTTCGCCGACGTGGTCAGCTACCGCCTGGCGCAAACCCCGGTGCGCCTGACCTCGGCCTTCGGCACCCTGGTGGTGGCGCTGATGTACCTGGTGGCGCAGATGGTCGGCGCCGGCAAGCTGATCGAGCTGCTGTTCGGCATCAGCTACCTGTACGCGGTGATGCTGGTTGGTGTGCTGATGGTCGCCTATGTCACCTTCGGCGGCATGCTCGCCACCACTTGGGTGCAGATCATCAAGGCGGTGATGCTGCTGTCGGGCACCAGCTTCATGGCCTTCATGGTACTCAAGCACTTCGGCTTCAGCACCGAGGCGATGTTCGCCAGCGCCGTGGCCGTGCATGCCAAGGGCCAGGCGATCATGGCCCCGGGCGGCTTGCTGTCCAACCCGGTGGACGCCATTTCCCTGGGCCTGGGCATGATGTTCGGCACCGCCGGCCTGCCGCATATCCTGATGCGCTTCTTCACCGTCAGCGACGCCAAGGAAGCGCGCAAGAGTGTGTTCTACGCCACCGGCTTCATCGGCTACTTCTACCTGCTGCTGATCGTCATCGGCTTTGGCGCCATCGTCATGGTCGGTACCGAGCCGTCCTACCGTGACGCCACCGGCGCGATCATCGGCGGCGGCAACATGGTCGCGGTGCACCTGGCCCAGGCCGTGGGCGGCAACCTGTTCCTCGGTTTCATCTCCGCCGTAGCCTTCGCCACCATTCTGGCTGTGGTCGCGGGCCTGGCGCTGTCTGGCGCTTCGGCCGTGTCCCACGATCTGTACGCCTGCGTGGTACGCCAGGGCAAGGCCACCGAACAGGAGGAAATGCGCGTCTCGCGTATCGCCACCCTGCTGATCGGCCTGCTGGCGGTGATCCTCGGCCTGCTGTTCGAGTCGCAGAACATCGCCTTCCTCTCTGGCCTGGTGCTGGCGGTGGCCGCCTCGGTCAACTTCCCGGTGCTGCTGCTCTCGATGTTCTGGAAGGGCCTGACCACCCGCGGCGCAGTGTGCGGCAGCATGGCCGGGCTGGTCTCGGCAGTACTGCTGGTGGTGCTGGGCCCGGCGGTATGGGTCAACGTGCTGCATAACGAGACGGCGCTGTTCCCGTACAGCAACCCGGCGCTGTTCTCCATGAGCCTGGCCTTCTTCGCTGCCTGGGTGTTCTCGGTCACCGACAGCTCGGAGCGTGCCGTCGAGGAACGTGGCCGCTACCTGGCCCAGTTCATCCGCTCCATGACCGGTATTGGCGCCGCCGGCGCCAGCAAGCACTGATATCAAGGACGAACGACCATGTCGGGTAAAACAACAACAATGAACCGCACACACTTCATGTCAGCCGCCTGGCTGGCCACCCTCGCCCTGCCAATGCCGGCGCTGGCGGACTTCATCGAAGACAGCCACGCACGCGTGGAACTGCGCAACCACTACATCAACCGCGACTTCCGCCAGAGCAACGCACCCCAGGCCAAGGCCGAGGAATGGGGCCAGGGCTTTACCGCCAAGCTGGAGTCGGGCTTCACCGACGGCCCGGTAGGCTTTGGCGTCGACGCCATGGGGCAACTGGGGATCAAGCTCGATTCCAGCCGCGACCGCCGCAACACCGGCCTGCTGCCTTTTGGCCCGAACAGCCATGAGCCGGTCGACGACTACAGCGAACTGGGCCTGACCGGCAAGGTACGGGTGGCCAAGAGCACCCTGCGCCTGGGTACCCTGCAACCGATCCTGCCGGTGGTGGTGTACAACGACACCCGCCTACTGGCTTCCACCTTCCAGGGTGGCCTGCTCACCAGCCAGGACCTCGACGGCCTAACCGTCAACGCCGGCCGCCTGAGCAAGGTCAACCTGCGCGATTCCTCGGGCCGGGACGACATGGGCTACGGCGCTGCCAGTAGCGACCACCTGGATTTCGCTGGCGGCAGCTACGCCATCACCCCGCAAACCAGCGTCAGCTACTACTACGCCAAGCTCGAGGACATCTACCGCCAGCAGTTCGTCGGCTTGATAGACACCCGCTCGCTGGGCGAAGGCCTGAGCCTACGCACCGACCTGCGCTACTTCGACAGCCGTAACGACGGTGCAGAGCGCGCCGGCAACATCGACAACCGCAACTTCAACGCCATGTTCACCCTCGGCGTGCGGGCCCACAAGTTCACCGCTACCTGGCAGCAGATGTCCGGCGACAGCGCCTTTCCGTTCGTCAATGGCGGCGACCCGTTCACCGTCAACCTGGTCACCTACAACACCTTCACCCGTGCCGGGCTGGACTCATGGCAGGTGCGCTACGACTACGACTTCGTCGCCATGGGCATTCCTGGCCTGAGTTTCATGACCCGCTACACCGACGGTCGCCATGCCGAGACCGCCACCGTCAACAACGGCCGTGAGCGCGAGCGCGACACCGACCTCACCTACGTCATCCAGAGCGGCCCGTTCAAGGACGTCAGCCTGCGCTGGCGCAATGTCACCTTCCGTTCCGGCAATGGCCTGACCAACGCCGTGGACGAAAACCGCCTGATCATCGGCTACACCCTGGCGCTGTGGTAACAGCGCCCCCACATTTGAACAGCATGGAGAACAGCATGTCTGCCGCCCCTACTCTGCAAAGCTTCATCGCCGGCCGTTGGCTGGGCCAGCACGGCGCCCAGGCCCTGCGCAGCGCCCTCGACGGCCACGTGCTGGCCTACAGCCATGAAGAGCGCCCGGACTTCGCCGAAGCCGTGGACTTTGCCCGTGCCCGCGGCCTGGCCGCGCTGATGGCCATGGACTTCCAGCAACGCGCGGCGCGCCTGAAAGCGCTGGCCCTGTACCTGGCCGAACACAAGGAACAGCTCTACGCCTTGTCCCACCATAGCGGCGCCACCCGTGCCGACAGCTGGATCGACATCGAAGGCGGCAATGCCACGCTGTTCTCCTATGCCGGCATCGGCAGCCGCGAACTGCCGTCGGGCAACCTGGTGCACGAAGGCCCGGCCATCCCGCTGGGCAAGCAAGGGCATTTTGCCGGCAGCCACATCCTGGTGCCGCGCGCGGGGGTGGCGGTGCACATCAACGCCTTCAACTTCCCCATCTGGGGCATGCTGGAAAAGTTCGCCCCGACCTTCCTGGCCGGCATGCCATGCATCGTCAAGCCGGCGACCTCGACCAGCTACCTGACCGAGGCCGTGGTGCGCCTGATGAATGCCTCCGGCCTGCTGCCCGAAGGCAGCCTGCAACTGGTGATCGGCAGCACCGGCGACCTGCTCGACCGCCTGCAAGGCCAGGACGTGGTGACCTTCACCGGCTCTGCCGACACCGCCGCCAAATTGCGTGTCACGCCGAACCTGGTGCGCAACTCGGTGCCGTTCACCGCCGAAGCCGACTCACTGAACTGCGCCATCCTCGGCCCGGACGTAACCCCGGACAGCGCAGAGTTCGACCTGTACATCAAGGAGGTGGTGCGTGAAATGACCACCAAGGCCGGGCAGAAATGCACCGCCATCCGCCGCGCCATCGTCCCGGCCAGGCACATCGACGCCGTCGCCACGCGCCTGCGCGAACGGCTGAGCAAGGTAGTGGTCGGCGACCCGTCGCTGGAAGGTGTGCGCATGGGCGCCCTGGCCTCCCACGACCAGCAGCACGACGTGGCCGAGCGGGTGCGCAGCCTGCTGCAGAGTTGCGACCAGCTGTTCGGCGCCAGCGATGGCTTTGCCCCGCGTGGCGAGGGCGTGGCCGAGGGCGCATTCTTTGCCCCGACCCTGCTGCAGGCCCGCGACCCGCATGCCGAAGGCGGTGCCCACGATATCGAAGCGTTCGGCCCGGTCAGCACGCTGATGGCCTACGATGACCTCGATGAAGCCTTGGCCCTGGCTGCCCGTGGCAAAGGTAGCCTGGTGGCGACCCTGGTCACCGCCGAGCGCAGCGTCGCCGCCAAGGCCATCCCGGTGGCTGCCGCCTGGCATGGCCGCCTGCTGGTGCTCGACAGCGAGGCCGCCAAGGAGTCCACCGGCCACGGTTCACCGTTGCCGCAGCTCAAGCACGGCGGCCCAGGCCGCGCCGGTGGCGGTGAAGAGCTGGGCGGCCTGCGCGCGGTCAAGCACTACCTGCAACGCGCCGCGGTGCAGGGCTCGCCGAGCATGCTCACGGCGGTAACCGGCGAATATGTGCGCGGTAGTGAAGTGATCGAAACCGAGGTGCATCCGTTCCGCCGCTATTTCGAGGAGCTGCGAATCGGCGAGTCGCTGCTCACCCACCGCCGCACCGTGACCGAAGCCGACCTGGTCAACTTCGGCTGCCTGTCGGGCGACCACTTCTACATGCACTTCGACGAGATTGCCGCCAAGGAGTCGCAGTTCGGCAAGCGCATTGCCCACGGTTACTTCGTGCTGTCGGCCGCCGCCGGGCTGTTCGTCTCGCCAGGTGCCGGGCCGGTACTGGCCAACTACGGCCTGGATACCCTGCGCTTCATCAACCCGGTAGGTATCGGTGACACCATCCAGGCGCGGCTGACCTGCAAGCGCAAGATCGACCAGGGCAAGACCAGCCCGCTGGGCCAGCCCCAGGGCGTGGTAGCCTGGGATGTGGAAGTCACCAACCAGCTGGGTGAACTGGTGGCCAGCTACGACATCCTCACCCTGGTACTGAAAAAGCCCTGATGGCACCGTTGGTCAGGGGCGGCGCGCATTCAATCGACCGTCCCTGGCCTTTACCCCTCTGATTCAATGAGGGGTGGTCAATGGCTTCGCCTCTCACTCCTGTATTGGGCCCGCCTGATCGCGGGCCGTTTTTTCATCGAAAGCGAGGGTTGCCAGATGAATGACTTACTGCGAATGGGCGGCGGCAGCGCACAGGATGACTGGCCGGAGCTGGAACCAGACCGGCGCAATGACCAGGCAGATGACCCGGATACCGACCCCCACATTACCGATGACGAAGAAAACCGCCCGGGTGTACCCGCCAGCGACCCTGAGTCCGGTGCCTGACGCTCGGCAGAATACTTACTGCAGGATTAACCGGCTTACGCAGAACCTGAAACCTTGCACCATCCCTGTGGGAGCGGGCGTGCCCGCGAACACCGGCGCAGCCGGTGCCATGCACCGCGTTGGGTTCTTCGCGGGCGCGCCCGCTCCCACAGGGGATCCCGATAATGGCTGAAGCCTGGGGTATCAAACCGTAGCCGCCGGGTCACCCACCGACTGGTTCGGCTTGCCCCCCGATACCCGCCAACTCACAGCGGTGATCCCGTAGCGCTCGGCCATCGGCCTGCTGACCTTGCGGATCTTCTCGCGGCCGAACTTGGGAATGATGCCGATGCCCGCATCGCAACTTGCCCAATGCCAGGCCTCGGCATTGTCCAGCCGCTCCAGACGAATGATGAAACTGCGCGGTTGGCCATGCAGTTGGTAATCGATGATGTACAGCTGTGGGCCAGGCATCGCGGGGGCCTCCTCTTCTCCATGGATGACACCCTGATTGATCTGGGCATGGCCAGAAAATTCAAAATTTTGTCGAACGTATGGTACGAGTGGCCTTGGAGCCCGGCATCCAGGCCGTTGCACCGCCGCTATCCATCTCATCAATCAGCATTATAATGCTGGATGTGATCTATCCTCCGGCGGTAACCGGAATCATATTGCCGAAAGCTGTTGTTTGATCCACACTATTCGGCATCATAATTCCGATTGTATGGGTCGCCATGTCAGGACATCTCACTATCCAGACGTACGTTGAAGGCCATTGGCGCGATGCAATGCTGCTTTCTGTGTCGAATGTTCAGAAGGTTGAGGAGTCGCGATGCAGCGTCTCTTACGCCCAGCACTATCTGATCGAATTCCTCGACAAGCTAGAGACGCCGTTCGAGCCCGCTATCAGCGTGAACCTTCCGCTGGGCTGGAACCCTGTCGATAGCAAAGGGTATCCGCCCTTCATCTACGACATCATACCGGCCGGGGCCGCCCGTACGTCGTTGCAGAAGCGATTCGGTGGGGAAAAGCCTGATGGGATGGACATGGACTTTTTCCTTCTCAGGCGCTGCACGCCCTCGCCCATTGGCCATTTGCGCGTGAAGGAGTCTTTCGAGCAGATCAATCAAACCCGCATGGAGGCTTTCCCGCGTAAAGAGGTTGTAGACCGGACGAACGAATTTCTGGAGTACGCCTATGAGTCAGGCGCTGCGCTAGGCGGTGCGACGGGGGCTCAGGGCGAAGCGCCGAAGCTGATCATGGTGGAGGGGGAAGATGGCGCGCTCCATGCCGATGCCATGCTGCCTGACGCCCTTGCGCGCCGCCATTGGCTGGTGAAATTTGCGCGCAACCAAGCCACTGAACTCGACAAGAACATCCTGCGCACGGAGTACCACTACTACAAAGCGATCGCTCAGCTGGGCTTGCACACGATATCCACGGATGGACTGGCGCTTGAGGAAGCCGATAAACCGAGCCTGTGGATGCCGCGCTTCGATCGGCGAATCACCAACGGTGTGGTGGAAAGGATTCCGGTCGAATCGATCTATTCCGTGTGTGAGAACACCGAGCCTGGATCGAGGCTGAGTCATGAAGAGGTGATCAGCCGTCTGATCCACCTGTGGCGTACCAATGGGCAGGGCTCAGAGCTTGAGGAGCTGGTGTTCGAGTACCTGCGCCGCGACCTGCTCAACCGCATCCTCGGAAACTCTGACAACCACGGGCGCAACATGGCCATTTTCAGGTATCGGGACAGATTCGAGCTGGCGCCGATTTACGACCTTGCGCCGATGGTGCTCGATCCGGAAGGCGTTACCCGGGTGACCAAGTGGAAGCCCGAGCACAAGGGAAGCCCAGACTGGCGCACAATCTGCCAGTACTTCCACGACTATGTGAGCCCTGACGTGCTGTTCGAGCGCGTGCGTGCGGCGGCTGAAATGTTTCGAGCTTTACCAGACCTGCTGGTCGATCTTCCAGAGCAAGTGAGGCGCGCTCAGTCCATCCCGCTGAACAATTTGGACAAGCGCTTGGTTGAATGGGGGCTTCGATGAAAGAGATCACACACGAACGGCGCAAGCAGTTGATCGACGACATCATGCTGCAGCACGACAGGGGAAGCGAAACCCTGGGAACCGCTATTCGCCGACTACGGCTTGAGGTAACCGGTCTGGACCAGGACACTTTTGCTGCCATGTGCAACATGTCGACCAAGGCCCTGTACCAGATCGAGAAGGACAAGGGTAATCCCACCTTGGGCACCATCGAAGCCATCCTGAGGAAGTTCGGCCTGCGTCTGGGGTTGGCCATGGCAACCAAAGCCACTTGCACGCCACCGCTCGGGCAGCAGGAATCTATCGCTAAAGTGCCCGTTCGCGGGGCTAATCCTCGCCGCAAGTATGCAGGTCAGCTCAGTCGAGTTGCACTCCCGGCCACTGCAAAGGCCAAGGACGGTGACCAGGGCCCGAGTACATGAGTGCGCGCCTGCCAGCGACCTGTTAGCGAGATGACGCGATTCCGGGCCGTCAGGCCCGAAATCGCTGCCTGGTTTCAGCGAGTGTGCCAATTCACTGTTGGCGGCCACCGCCGTGGCTGTTCTGCCCGCCCTTGCGCCCAGCTTCCGATGCCCGTTGGCGATCGTTGGCGAAATTGCCGCCAGAGGCCTGCCCGCCTTTGTGGCCCGCTCGGGAGGCCCGTTCACGATCGTTGGCGAAGTTGCCTGGGTTGGTTTCCTTGGTACCGCCGCGCTGGCTGGTTCGCTGTTGATCCTGCGCCATGTCGTTTCTCCTTGCGATGGATTGGCCATGCACATGAAGCTGTGCCATGCCTTGCTTCCGAGCCGCCGATTGGCCGCTCTGCTCAATAGTTTTGCCGGCAGCTGACCGGTGACACAAAACACGCGCAGGCAAAATATTTGCGTGGTGGTTGAAGGGCGATCGCATCTTTCTTCTCAGCCTGTGGTCTCAACGTCATTGCGGGGGTGTCCACGGCTCGCGATTGTTTCATCAGGCAGCCTATAATCCTGCCACATACGCCTAATGCCAGTCAGTTAAGCCTTAGTGGCAGCCATTGGGGCTGCCTTGCAGCCCATCGCCGGCAAGCCAGCTCCCACAGGGACCGCGAAAGGCTTGAGGTCTGCACTGTTCCCGTGGGAGCCCGGCTTGCCGGCGATGGGCCGCATAGCGGCCCCCATCGCTTAACTGACTGGTATTAGCCACATACGCCCGGCTGCTGCTTCGGGCCGAACGTCACGGTCTGCACAAGGCTCCGTCCATGAAGTCGTCCTCCAAGCAACCTGCATCGCCCCAGAACCCCACGCTCAGTCCCAGCCATCTGGATTTCCCGGTCGTGGGCATCGGTGCCTCGGCGGGCGGCCTGGAGGCGATCTGTACGTTGTTCCGGCAAATGCCCAGCGATTGCGGCATGGCCTTCGTGGTGGTGTTGCACCTGTCGCCCGACCACCAGAGCGTGGCCGACCGCATCATCCAGGAAACCACGCGCATGCCGGTGCGCCAAGTGACCGAGCCGGTGCCCATCGAGCGCAACCACATCTACGTGATTTCGCCGGCCAATCGCCTGTCCACCAACGATGGCTACCTGCGTGTGACCCCAGCCAACCGGCGCCGTGGTGACCACGTGGCCATCGACCTGTTCTTCCGTGACTTGGCCGACGTGCACAAGGACCATGCCTTCTGCGTGGTGCTGTCCGGCACCGGTGCCGACGGTGCCGTGGGTTTGTCGCGGATCAAGGAGCAAGGCGGCGTGACCCTGGTGCAAACCCCAGACGACGCCCAGTACGACAGCATGCCCCGCGCCGCGATTGCAACCGGTATGGTTGACCTGGTGCTGCCAGCGGCGGAAATGCCACAGAAACTGCTGGAGTTGTGGCGCAATGCCCGCCAGGTCAAGCTGCCCGAAATCGAGGACGATACCCTGCCACCGGCCCTGGGCACCCGCGCCGGTGATGCCCAGGCCTCCGAGCCCCTGCTCGAAGAAATCCTCCTGCAACTGCGCAGCACCACCGGCCACGACTTCCAACACTACAAACGCGCCACCGTGCTGCGGCGCATCGAGCGGCGCCTGCATGTGACCGGGCAAACGGACCTGACGGGCTACCTGCGTTACCTGGAGCAGCACCCTGCGGAGTCCAGGGCATTACTGGCCGACATGCTGATTGGCGTGACCAACTTCTTCCGCGACCGTGACGCCTTCGAGGCCCTGGAGCGCCATGTGCTGCCGCAGCTGGCCTGCGAACGTGACCCCGCCGAGGGCGCGGACGAGATCCGTGTCTGGTCGGCCGGCTGTTCCACCGGCGAAGAGGCCTACAGCCTGGCCATGCTGGTCTGCGAACAACTGGCTCTGGAGCAAGGGGCGCGCAAGGTGCAGGTGTTCGCCACCGACCTGGACGAGCGCGCGATCGGCATCGCCCGCGCTGGCTCCTACTCCGAGGCCATCGTCACCGATGTGCCGCCCAGCCGGCTGCGCCAGTTCTTCGTCAAGGAAGACCAGCATTACCGGGTGCGCAAGGAGGTGCGGGAGAAGGTGTTGTTCGCCCGCCACAACCTGCTGTCCGATCCGCCGTTCTCGCAGATCGACCTGGTTGTCTGCCGCAACCTGCTGATCTACCTGGACCGCGAAGTGCAGCGCGACATCCTGCAGATGTTCCATTTCGCCCTGCGCCCGGGTGGCTACCTGTTCCTGGGCACGTCCGAATCGGCTGATGTGGCCGCCGAACTGTTCACCCCGGTGGACAAGCGCAACCGCATTTTCCGCGCGCGCGATGTCAGCAATGCAGGCCGCCGCTCTGGCCGCCAGTTGCCCGGCACGCCTGCTGCCAATACATCCTTGCAGGAATTGGCCAAAGCCAAGCCCGGGCGCAAGCCGTCCTTGGCCGAGTTGCATCATCGCGCCCTGTCGCGCCGCATGTCGCCCAGCCTCATCGTCGATGTCGATGGCAACATCCTGCACCTGAGCGAAGGCGTCGGCCGTTTCTTGCAACTGACCGGTGGCGAGCCAAGCCGCAACCTGATCAACCTGGTGCTGCCAAGCCTGCGGCTGGCCCTGCGCAGCACGCTGTTCCAGGCGCGCCAGGGTACTGAAGCAGTGACCTCACGCCCTGTCGAACAGGTGGATACCGAACGCAAGCTGCAGGTGGAAATCACCGTGCAGCCCTACAAGGACGACCCCAGTGGCATTGACTGCCTGCTGGTGGTGTTCGAGGAACGTGCGCCCGACCCATCCCTGCCGTTGCCTGGCGTCATTCGCCAGACCGAAAGCATGGTCCTGCACAACCTCGAGCGGGAGTTGCAGCGCACGCGCCTGCTACTGCAGGAGACGATCGAGCAATCGGAAGTTTCCAGTGAGGAATTGACCGCTTCCAACGAAGAAATGCAGGCGATCAACGAAGAGCTGCGCTCGGCCAGCGAAGAGCTGGAAACCAGCAAGGAAGAGCTGCAGTCGATCAACGAGGAACTGCTGACGGTCAACTACGAGCTCAAGAACAAGGTCGAGGAAACCGACAAGGTCAACGACTATCTGAGCAACCTCATCGCCTGCACCGAGATCGCCACGGTGTTCGTCGACCGCAACCTGCATATCCGCTGGTTCACGCCGCGGGCCGCCGACCTGTTCAACATACTGCCGGTCGACATCGGCCGCGCCCTGCTCGATATCACCCACCGCCTGGATTACCCGGCGCTGGCCGACGACGCCCGCGCCGTGGCCCAGGGCGAAACCACCATCGAGCGTGAGGTCGGCGGTCAGAACGATCACTGGTACCTGGCACGCCTGCTGCCCTACCGCTCCAGCGAGCAGAAAATCGACGGCACCGTACTGACCTTCATCGATATCAGCAGCAGCCACGCTGCCGAAGAACGCGTACGCCTGGGTGAAGAGCGCCTGAGCAAGCAGCTGGCCGAGTCGCAGAACACCAGCCACATGAAGGACGAGTTCTTCGCCGTCATGTCCCACGAACTCAAGCACCCGCTCAACCTGATCCAGCTGAATGCCGAAATCCTGCGCCGCTTGCCGTCGCTCAAGAACATCAGCGCAGCCAGCAAGGCCGTCGGCACCATCTGCGAGGCGGTAACCAGCCAGGCGCGGATCATCGATGACCTGCTGGATGTGGCGCGCATTCGCACCGGCAAGCTCAAGCTCAAGACCGAGGCGGTAGACCTGCGCACCATCCTGCAGGGCATCCATGACGTGGTCCTGAGTGAGCAACACCCTTGTACGGTACGCCTGGAGCTGCCTGCCGACGGGCTGCCGTTGATGATCGAAGGCGACGTCACCCGGCTGGAGCAGATCATCTGGAACTTGCTGAACAATGCACTGAAGTTCAGCCCGGCGGGCAGTGACATACGCCTGGTGCTGAGCCACGACGAAGAACAGGCACGCCTGCAGGTGATCGACCACGGCGTGGGCCTGAGCCACGACAGCCTGGAGCATATCTTCGACCTGTTCAGCCAAGCCTCGCCGCAGCTGGCCAACCACAGCCGTGAGGGCCTGGGTATAGGCCTGTCGCTGGTACGGCAACTGGTCGAGGCCCAAGGCGGTAGCGTCCGCGCCAGCTCCCCAGGGCTTGGGCTGGGCTGCACCTTCACCGTCTGCCTGCCCTTGTGCGATGTGCAGCACCCGCAGGCCACCCAGGGCACGGAGCAGCCAAGCGTGGGCCGCTTGAACGGCATTCGCGTGTTGCTGGTGGATGATTCCGTCGAGGTGCTGGAGGTCATGCAGGAACTGCTGGAAATGGAGAGCGCCAGCGTCAGTGCCTTCAGCCAGCCGCGTGCAGCCCTGGAGGCCGCTGCCGGCGAAGAGTACGACATCATTCTGTCCGATATCGGCATGCCGGTGATGGACGGCCATGCATTGATCAAAGCCCTGCGCGCCCATGTTCACCTGCGCCATACCCCCGCCATCGCCCTTACCGGCTACGGGGCCAGCGCCGATCAATACAAGTCGCGCCAGTCGGGCTTCGACCGGCACCTGAACAAGCCGGTGGGCTATGACGAGCTGGTCGAGGCCATCGAGGCCTTGAGCGGCACGCTGCCGTACTGACCATTGGTCATATTCAACGCAACGTTCATCGCTGCCCGGGGCCGAAACTTCATGGAACAGAAGATTCGGCCAGGAGGTTGAATGAAGCCAGTCAAGCATCGCGCCACCATCATCTGCCGGCATGGCAAGCAAACCCATAAATGGTTATGGGTGAGAAAGCCCAACGCTGCCTGGACCCTGCCGGGCGGCAAGATCGAACCCGGCGAGACGCCGCTGCAGGCTGCAGAGCGCGAACTGCTGGAAGAAACCGGGTTGCAAGCTGAGACATTGACCTTGCTGATGCGCCATGAAACGCCGGAGCGCATGCACTACGTGTTCGAGGCGGAATTTGCCGATGCACCACACCCCAAGGCGCTGCATGAAATTGCTGATTGCCGGTTTGCCCACCTGGACCAGGTGACGGTGCTCAAGGATGAGATCAAGCTGTTGATCCGTTCGTTGCTGGCCTGTGACCGGGCAACGGCGGCGTCAGTGCGGTAGACCTGCTTTGCCTGTACTGGCCTATTCGCGGGCAAGCCCGCTCCCACAGGTACTGCACAGGCCTTGAGACATGTGGTGAACCTGTGGGAGCGGGCATGCCCGCGAATAGGCCAGTACAGCCACCGCGACCATTCAGGCATGTACGCTCCACTGAGACGCCTCCACCTCGATCGGCATCTCGTCAATGGCATGAATCATCCCGCTTTCGAGCGCTTCCGCCGGCCCCAGTATCCGCGGATACGCCATCAGGTACCGCGGCACATCCAGTACCTCGACCGCCCCCTCGGTGCGCTCGGCCACGATCTGCGCATACAGCCGCAAGTCATAATCCAGGCTCATCGCATACTCGGCCATCCGTGAATGGTCCACCGAGCCATGCAAGGTCCAGTGGAACGGATGGAACAGGAACTTGCTGAAACTGCACGCCGTGCGCCGCTCCCCAGCCAGGAACAGGATATTGCCCATGGACTCCACCGTGCCCAGGTTGTGGGTATGCACCTCGATGGGTAGCGCCCGCAGGAAGTTGTACAGGGTGAACCCGTAGCTGCACTCCCCGCCCATGGTAGCGATGTTCAGTTGCAGAATTTCGGCCCCCTGCTGCATCGCCCGCGAGCAGGTATTGATCAGGTTGCCACAGGTCGACGAGTTGATCGGCCCGGTGAAGTGGATGATATGTCTGGCCATGCTTGCCTCCGACGCCCGTCCTCATAAGCCGCTATCCGGTGGAAACGTCATCGGCCGCAAAGTTCAACGCGTCATTACCCGCGTCCCGTTGGTCAATCGCGCTGAACCCTGGCCGGTTTTCTTCAGTCGCACTTTCAGAGCGAGTGCGACCGAACAAGGACCCGGCAATGAGGAACGCAGTGTGAGCGATATCCGCATCGGTATTTCCGGCTGGCGCTACGGCCCCTGGCGCAAGGATTTCTACCCCAAAGGCCTACGCCAGGATGACGAACTGGCGTTTGCCTCGCGGGCGGTCAACAGCATCGAGATCAACGGTTCGTTCTACAGCCTGCAAACGCCCGAACGCTACCGGGGCTGGCGGGATGCAACGCCGGACGGCTTCGTGTTCGCGGTCAAGGGCCCGCGTTACATCACCCATGTGCGCCGGCTCAAGGATATCGAAGAACCCGTGGCTAACTTCTTCGCTTCGGGGCCGCTGTTGCTCGGCAAGAAGTTGGGGCCGTTGCTGTGGCAGTTTCCACCGAGCATGAAGTTCGACGAGGCCCGCTTCGCCCGGTTCTTCGAACTGCTGCCGCGTAACCGCAAGGCCGCCTGCGAATGCGCGCAAGGTTGTGCGCAGTACCTGCGGGGCAATGGCGGCACCGATATCAATGGCAATGCTCGGTTGCGCCATGCCGTGGAAATACGCCATGAAAGCTTCCGGTGCGAAGCGTTCATCAAGCTGCTGCGCAAACACCGCGTGGCGCTGGTGGTGTCCGACAGTGCCGGGAAATGGCCTTATGTCGAGGACGTTACCGCCGATTTCGTCTACATGCGCCTGCATGGCGACGTCGAGCTGTACAGCAGTGGCTACACGGCGCAGGCGTTGCGGCGTTGGAAGCAGCGGATCCTGCACTGGAGCCAAGGCAGCCAGCCCGAGGACGCCCAATTGATCGTTCAGGGCCCGCCACCACGCCGCGCGACCCGCGATGTCTACTGCTACTTCGACAACGACCAGAAAGTGCACGCGCCCTACGATGCCCGGCGCCTGTTGCAGAAGCTGTCGCTGGACCACGAACTGATGACCGAGCCGGGCGTGGTGCCGGAGGTGGCCCTGTGAACAGGACCTTGCCCGCCCCGCACTGCATCATCGACAAGGTCACCGCCGTACGCCGGCTCAATGTACTGACGCTGAACGTGCACAAGGGCTTCACCTTGTTCAACCGGCGCTTCATCCTGCCCGAGTTGCGTGAGGCCGTGCGTGCCACTGGCGCCGACCTGGTGTTTCTTCAGGAGGTGCATGGCAACCACCAACAGCATGCCCTGCGCCATCCAGCCTGGCCGGAAACGCCGCAATACGAGTTCCTCGCCGACAGCATGTGGCCACAGTTCGCTTATGGCCGCAATGCCGTGTATCCCCATGGCGACCACGGCAATGCCCTGTTGTCGAAATTCCCCATCAGCAGCTTCAACAACCTGGACGTCTCGGTGCAGGGCAACGAGCAGCGCGGCCTGCTGCATTGCCAACTGGAGGTGCCGGGCCATGAGCAGGTACATGCGGTGTGCGTGCACTTGGGCCTGCGCGAAGCCCACCGGCAGAGCCAGGTCAGGCTGCTGCTGGAGCTGCTCGATAGCCTGCCGCCCAAGGCGCCGGTGATCATTGCCGGCGATTTCAACGATTGGCGGCTGAAGGCCGACGCCGTGCTGAGCGAACACCTGATCGAGGCCTTCGGCGAGCATTTCGGTGTCCCGGCGCGCAGTTTTCCGGCCCGCCTGCCGCTGTTGCGCCTGGACCGCATCTATTTGCGCAACGCCATGCCCGGCGATGCCCAGGTGCTGTCGAAGTACCCCTGGTCGCACCTGTCCGACCATGCCCCCTTGGCCGCGGAGATCAACCTGTGAACCGACCTTGGGTAGACGGCAACCGCGTGCAGTTGCTGATCAATGGCGAGCAATACTACCCCCGTGTATTCGAGGCCATGGCCCAGGCACGGGAAGAAATCCTGCTGGAAACCTTCATCATCTTCGATGACAAGGTTGGCCAGCAATTGCAGCAGGTATTGATCGATGCCGCGCACCGGGGCGTGCGCGTCGAGGTGGTCGTGGACGGTTACGGTACCGCTGACCTGCCTGCGCCGTTCATTGCCGCCATGACCGATGCCGGGGTCAGCTTCCACGCATTCGACCCGCAGCCCCGGTTGGTGGGCATGCGCACCAACCTGTTTCGGCGCCTGCACCGCAAGATCGTGGTGGTCGACGGTGAGCGCGCATTCATTGGCGGCATCAACTACAGTGCCGACCACCTTGGCGACTTTGGTGCGATGGCCAAGCAGGACTACGCCGTCGAAGTCACCGGCCCGGTAGTGGCGCAGGTGCATGCCGCCAGCAAGCGGCTGATGTCGCCGGTGCTGCAGCCGCCCAGTGCGGTACGCCCGCTGACCGAACCTGCCGGGGCCAGCAGTGCTGTGCTGGTCGAGCGCGACAACGGGCTGCGCAGTACCGATATCGAAGCCCACTACTTGCAGGCGTTTCGCAGTGCCAAGCAGCGAATCGTGGTGGCAAACGCCTATTTCTTCCCGGGCTACCGGTTGATGCGTGAGTTGCGCAATGCTGCCCGGCGAGGTGTGCAGGTGCGGCTGATCCTGCAGGGCCAGCCAGACATGCGCTGGGTCCGGGCGCTGTCGCGGCTGCTTTACAACTACCTGCTGCGCGACGGCGTGGTCATTCACGAGTACTGTCAGCGGCCCTTGCACGGCAAGGTGGCACTGGTGGACGAGCAGTGGGCCACCGTCGGCTCAAGCAACCTGGACCCGCTGAGCCTGTCGTTCAACCTGGAGGCCAACCTGTTCATCCGCGATCGGGCCTTCAACCAGCAGCTCAACCAGCATCTGCAGGCCTTGGCCAGCGAGCAGTGCAAGCCGGTCACCCTGGAACGCATGGTCCGTGGTTACTGGTGGCGGGCACCGCTGATCTTCGTCTGCTTCCACGTCATCCGTCATTTCCCGCGTATTGCCGGCTGGTTCCCGGCGCACCGCCAGCGTTTGCGCTCCGTGCAGCCGGAAGTCGAAACCCAGGGTGGCTTTCACGAGGGCAAGACCTGATGGACCGAAAACGTTGGCAAACCTGGGCCAAGCGCCTGTTCACCCTGTTGTTCCTGATCCTGGTCCCTGCGCTGCTGTACCTGCTGGTACGCAACCTCGACTGGAACGAGGTGCGCCAGTCGTTGCTGGCCTATAAGCCCGGTACCCTGGCCGTCGGCCTAGCACTTGCCTTGTGCAGCTACCTGACGTTCGCCAGCTATGATCTGCTGGCACGCGCCTACACCGGCCACCACCTGCCGGCCCGGCAGGTATTGCCGGTGGCCTTCGTGTGCTACGCCTTCAACCTCAATTTCACCACCTGGGTGGGTGGCGTCGCCTTGCGTTACCGGCTGTACAGCCGCCTGGGCCTGGATGCGGCGACGATCACGCGCATCCTTACCCTGGGCCTGCTGACCAACTGGATGGGCTACATGCTGCTGGCCGGCACGTTGTTCGCCTTGCGCCTGGTCGAACTGCCCAGCAGCTGGGCGGTAGGCGCCACCGGCTTGCAACTGATCGGCCTGCTGTTGCTGGCCATTGCCGTGGGCTACCTGCTGGCCTGTGGTTTCGCCAAAAAGCGCACCTGGCGCTGGCGCGAGCATGAAGTCACCCTGCCGTCGCTGCGCCTGGCCCTGTGCCAGGTGGCACTCGGTGCCAGCAATTGGGCACTGATGGCACTGCTGATCTTCTGGCTGCTGCCTGGCCCAGCCTTCTACCCGTCGATACTCGGCATCCTGTTGATCAGCTGCGTGGCGGGTGTGGTGGCGCATATCCCGGCCGGCCTAGGCGTACTGGAAACCGTGTTCCTGGCCCTGCTACACGGGCAGCTTGCCCAGGGCGCACTGGTGGCGGCGCTGCTGGGCTATCGCACACTGTACTACCTGGTGCCGCTGCTGCTGGCGGTGGTCTCCTACCTGATCCTGGAAAAACGCGCCAAGGCCATGCGCCAGCGCGACAAGCCAGCCTAGACCTTGCAAGGGCCCCTGGCCCGGGAGGTGGCAAATGCGTGTCCCCGTCTTGAAGTCAGTGTTGATCTTGATGCTTGCCAGCCTGGCTAGTGGCCAAGTACTGGGCAAAGCCTGCGACGTGCTGACCCGCTCCTCCAGCGAGGCGGTCAAACCGGTGGAGCAGCACACCTGCTACAGCTACAGTAACCTGCCCGCCGAAGCGATCAACTGGTCGTGCAGCAACGAAAGCAAGGATATGCTCAACAGCGAAAAGCACGAGGTAGCGCGCTGCGCGGACGGCAGCGTCGGCAGCTGTATCGCACCGTTGACCCAGGAGGCGTTGGCCAACCCCAAGGCCATCGGCGGCGATAGCCCGGCGTTGCCCAAGGATGCGCGGGTGATCACCTACTACTACGACACCCCCAGCCTCGGCCAGGCCCGCACCGATTGCGAGCGCAACAACGGTATCTGGCAGACCCACTGACCCTCCACAGGAGCAGTGCAGGTTTCGGCCTCGCGTCATACCTGTGGGAGCGGGCATGCCCGCGAACACCGGCAAAGCCGGTGCCATCCACCGCGCTGGATTCTTCGCGGGCTCGCCCGCTCCCACAGATACTGTGCAGGTTTCGGCCTCGCGCCATACCCGTGGGAGCGGGCATGCCCGCGAACACCGGCAAAGCCGGTGCCATCCACCGAGTTGGATTCTTCGCGGGACCGCCTGCCGCACAACGATCAAGGTGAAATCGGGTCACTGGCCGGAAAAGTCTCATCCAGCGCATTGTCCACCGCGCTTTCAGCAGGTTTTGCCGCCTCAGCACAATGGCAATCGCTCATCCGGCACGGCTCGCCATTACGGTGCCCGCGGGCACAGGCCTCGCAGCAATACACCTTGCCCTCCAGTTGCAGGGCATTGGCATCCACGGTGCAGGAACAATTGGCACAGGCACAACGCAGTTCGTTCATGGTTTGCTCCCCTCTTCATCGATCACGTCGTCCGTCCACGGCTCGCCATCCAGTGGCGCGGAACGGGCCAGTTCAGCTTCGTCCAAGCCTATGCCACCGCCGATCTCATCGGCATCCACCCGTCGCAGGGTCTTGTCCGCCGGGCCACCGCTACCGCCCGGTTCGTGCGGGTCGCGGGCTCCGGTTTCGTCCAGCAAAGTGTCCGGGCTCAGGTCGTCGTAGGTGACATTATCCTCATGTTGGCTGTCGCTCAGCGCTTCGCCCCCGGTCATGCCGCTCTCGGCCACGCGCCGGGGCGGGAACTCCCGGGCGACGTCCGCGGCCGGCCGCTCATCCCCTACCCGCCCCTCGCGCTCATCCAGACGCTCGTCGAAGTCCAGCTCATGGACACTGCCCATGCGGTCTTCGGTGTCGTCGATTTCGCTTGGGGTGTATGGCTTCGGTTCATCTGCTCTGGCCATATGCGTTCTCCGTCAGGTGGATTCAATCGGTCGACTACGCACAGCGGCGGAAAATTCAGAGTTTTTCAGCCTGGGAGATCGTCGATTTTTTGAACTCCCGCACCGGCCGCTGCCTCCCAGCTTAGAGACTGCGAACCGCCCGGAGCCCGCCATGGCCAAGCCCCTGCAGGAATATGCGCGCAAGCGCGACTTCAATGCCACGCCCGAGCCCAGCGGCCAGGGCCGCCGTGGCAAGCGGGCCCATGCACTGCAGTTCTGTATCCAGAAGCACGACGCCAGCCACCTGCACTACGACTTTCGCCTGGAACTCGACGGCACCCTGAAAAGCTGGGCGATCCCCAAGGGCCCGTCGCTGGACCCCAAGGTACGGCGCCTGGCCGTGCATGTGGAGGATCACCCGCTGGATTACGCCAACTTCGAAGGCCATATCCCCGAGGGCCACTACGGTGCAGGCGATGTAATCGTCTGGGACAGGGGGATCTGGGAACCCGAAGGCGATGCGCAGCAAGCCTATGCCAAGGGCAAGCTGCGTTTCCGCCTGCAAGGCGAAAAGCTCGGCGGCATGTGGAACCTGTTCCGTACGCGCCTGGCCGGCAAGAAGGAACAGTGGATGCTGGTCAAGTCCGACGATGGCCAGGCCCGCAGCGAAAGCGAATACAACATTCTCGAAGCGCAGCCCGATAGTGTCCTGAGTGACCGCACTCTGGTGCCCAAGCTCGGCGCAGTGAAGGCAAAGCCCGCACCCCGCAAGCGCTCCGCTACTGGCAAGAAGGCGGCATTACCCGACCTGCTGCAGCCTCAACTGGCCACACTGGTCGACTCGCTACCCAGCGGAGACTGGCGGTACGAGGTGAAGTTCGACGGTTACCGCATCCTGGCCCGGATCGACGGCGATGACATACGCCTGTTCACCCGCAACGGCCATGACTGGAGCGCCAAGATGCCTGGCCACCTCGCTGCCTTGCGCGAACTGGGCGTCGATTCCGCCTGGTTGGATGGCGAGATGGTGGTCAACGACGAACACGGCGTGGCCGATTTCCAGGCCCTGCAGAATGCCTTCGATACCGAGCATGACGAGCAGATTACCTACTACCTTTTCGACCTGCTTTTCCTCGGTGGCCATGACCTGCGCCAGGTGGCGCTACAGGACCGGCGCGAAGCCCTGCGCCGGCTCCTGGAGCACAACCAGGCGGACAACCTGAAATTCTCCGCCGACTTCGACCAGCCGGTCGAGTCGCTGCTGGACAGCGCCTGCCGCCTAAAGCTGGAGGGCCTGATCGGTAAACGCGTGGATAGCCCCTACCTGGGGCGGCGAAGTGCCGACTGGGTCAAGCTCAAGTGCAAGCAACGCCAGGAGTTCGTGATCGTCGGCTACACCGACCCCAAGGGCAGCCGCAGCGGTTTTGGCGCACTTTTGCTCGCCTTGCATGACCACGACAGCGGCGCGCTGCGCTATGCCGGCAAGGTGGGTACCGGCTTCAGCAGCACCACCCTGGCCAGCATCCATGCGCGGCTCGAACCGCTCGAAGTTGCCAAGCCCGCCCTGCCCAAGCCGCCAACCGGGGCAGAAGCGCGGGGCGTGCATTGGCTCAAGCCACACTTGCTGGCCGAAGTCGCCTATGCGCAGATGACCCGTGACGGCGTGGTTCGTCACGCGGTGTTCCATGGCCTGCGCGACGACAAACCCGCCAGCGCCATCGACCTGGAGCGTGCCATGCCCGGCAACACCGTGCCCAAAAGCAAACCAGCCAAGGCAGCGGAAAACTTCGGTGACTTGCGCCTGACCCATCCCGAGCGCGTCATCGACGCCAGCAGTGGCATCACCAAGCGTGAGGTGGCCGAGTATTACGCCGACCTCAGCCAATGGATCCTGCCGCAACTCAAAGACCGCCCGGTAGCGTTGGTACGCGCCCCAGACGGCCTGGCGGGTGAGCTGTTCTTCCAGAAAAATGCAGGGCAACTGCACATAGCCAACGTGCTCAGCTATGCAAAGGCCGAGGCAGGCCAGGCGGCGATGGTCATAAACCGCCCGGATACACTGCTGGGCGCTGTCCAGATGAACATGCTCGAGCTGCACACCTGGAACGCTACCGACAAGGATTTCGACAAACCCGACCGTTTTGTCCTGGACCTCGATCCCGACCCCGCCCTGCCCTGGAAAGCCATGCTGGAGGCGACCCAACTGACGCTGACCCTGCTCGATGAGTTGGGCCTGAAGGTATTTTTGAAAACCAGCGGTGGCAAGGGCATGCATGTGGTGGTGCCGTTGACCCGGCGCGCCGGCTGGGACGAAGTGAAGGACTTCAGCCACGCCATCGTCACCTACCTGGCCAAGCTGTTCCCCGACCGCTTGAGCGCTGTATCCGGGCCAAAGAACCGCGTCGGGCGGATCTTCATCGACTACTTGCGCAACGGCAAAGGTGCCACCACGGTGTGCGCCTATTCGCTGCGGGCACGCGAAGGCTTGCCCGTTTCGGTGCCGATCTGGCGCGAGGAGCTGGCCCAGCTCAAGGGGGCCAACCAGTGGAACATCGCCAACGTGCACCAGCGCCTGGCGGAAGTCGACGACCCTTGGGCCGCTATGGGCAAGACACGGCAGTCCATCACTGCCCGCATGCGCAAGCAGCTTGGGCTGAAGTGATGGCACCGCATCGGACGGACATGGCTAGGGAGACCCGCCCATGAGCATCGTACAGGACTTTCACCTGACCCACCTCGACCGGCTGTTACGCACCTTCGGCGAACGGCCCCAACCGCTCAACCTCGACACCCAACTGCCCCAGTTGATCCAGGCGCTGCAAGCCGACCACCTCGACCTGTTGCCACTGCCGGGGCAAGGCAATACCTTGCGGCGCTGGCAGACCCTGGCCCGGGTGGCCGGGTGCGACCTGGCGCTGGCCAAGCTGTACGAGGGCCATACCGATGCCTTGGCGATTCTGGCCGAATGTGGTGCCGCGCATCATGCCGCCGAGGGTATTTGGGGCGTATGGGCTGCCGAACCGCCCGATGCGCGCGCTCATATCTCTGCGCGCGACGGTGCGCAGGTGCGTCTGAGCGGTCGCAAGGCCTGGTGTTCAGGTGCCCTGCAGATCGACCGGGCGCTGATCACTGCCTGGGACCAGGACGATCGGCCGCAACTGGTCGCGATCGAGCTGTCGCAACCGAGCCAAGGGCTGAGCATCGAGCATTGGCAAGCGGTTGGCATGGCCACTACCGCCAGTGTCGAGGTCGAATTGAACGACACGCCAGGCACGCTCATCGGCAAGCCGGGCCAGTACCTGTCGCGCCCAGGCTTCTGGCAAGGTGGTGCAGGCATTGCCGCCTGCTGGTACGGCGCGGCCGAGGCCCTCGCCGATTACCTGCGCGAACATTGCCGCCATCCGCGTCCCGACCCGCACGCCGATGCCCACCTTGGCGCAGTGGATGCGGCGTTGTACGGCGCGCGGGCGGCACTGCGCGAATGCGCCGCCTGGATCGACCAACAACCCGGGGCAGACGCCAGTTTCGAAGTACGGCGTACCCGGGCGCAGGTAGAGCAAGCCGTCGAGCAGGTGATCAGCCATGTGGGGCGGGCGCTGGGCGCCACGCCGTTCTGCCGCAGCAGCCACTTCGCCCGGCTAAGCGCCGACCTGCCGGTGTTCTTGCGCCAGAGCCACGCCGAACGTGACCTGGCAGTATTGGGCCAGCAGTCGGCACAAGTCCCGGCCGGCGCGTGGCAGCTATGAGCGAGGACCTGATCCAGTCCAGCCGCGGCACACCCTGGTCGGCGTGGCAGCAGTCTGCGCACCTCGCCCGCGCCACCTGGCTGGACCCGCGCCAGCTCTGCCCTCCTGGCCGGCGCCTGGTCTTGATCGCGCCACACCCGGATGACGAAATCCTCATGGCTGGCGGCCTTCTGACGGGGTTCAAGGGCCGTGAACAGGACCTGCTGCTGATTTCTGCCACCGATGGCGAAGGTAGCCACCCCGGTTCCAGCCACTGGACCGAGCACCGCCTGCGCCACCAGCGCCCGCAAGAAAGCCGTCTGGCCTTGCAACAGCTGGACCTGGACCTCAAGCGCCTGGACTGGCGCAGGCTCAACCTCAAGGACGGCCAGCTACCGCGGGAAGAAGCGTTCCTGGTCAGCCATCTCACGCAGCTGCTGCGCCCTGGTGACTTGCTGATGACGACCTGGCGTGGCGATGGCCATTGCGACCACGAGGCGGTCGGGCGCGCTGCGGCGCAGGCAGCGCTGGCCCGCCGGGTGCAACTGGCGGAAGTGCCCATATGGGCCTGGCACTGGGCGCAAGCGGACGATCCTCGCCTGCCATGGCCGCGCGCGCACCGCTTGCAGCTGGACGAGCCTGGCCTGGCGCGCAAGCGCAAAGCCCTGGCCGCCCACGCCAGCCAGCTGGAACCGGACGGGCACAACCTGCCGGTTCTGCGTACCGATTTACTCGATTGCCTGCTGCAACCTTTCGAACTGGTGTTCCTGTAGATGGAGTTGTCATGAGCCTCGACGCACAGTATTTCGCCGACCTGTACGCCACCAACGAAGATCCCTGGGCCTTCCGTACCCGCTGGTACGAGAAGCGCAAGCGCGAGCTGCTGATGGCAAGCCTGCCACGCCAGTGCTACCAGCGGGTGTTCGAACCGGCCTGTGCCAATGGTGAACTCAGCGCCCTGCTGGCCGAACGCTGCGCTGAACTGCTGTGCCAGGACCTGGACCCCACCGCCGTGGGCCTGGCCCGACAACGTCTGGCTGGCTTGCGCAATGCCCGTGTGGAACTGGCCCGGCTCCCGGCGGGCTGGCCGGATGGGCGCTTCGACCTGATCGTGCTCAGCGAAGTGGGTTACTACCTCGACCCTGGCGACTGGCTGCAGGTTATCGAGCGAGCGGTGGCCAGCCTTAGCTACGACGGCGGGCTACTGGCTTGCCACTGGAAGCATCCCATCGTCGGTTGCCCGCAGGATGGGCGCGAAGTGCACCGCATGCTGGCCCGGCACCTGCCGCTGTATCCCCAGTTTCAGCATGAGGAGGCGGACTTTGCATTGGCATACTGGTCCTGCCAACCCTGCGTGGTCGACCTGGACGAGACCTGCTTATGATCGCCGTGGTCATTCCCGCCCATAACGAAGTTCGACGCCTGGGGCGGTGCCTCAGCTCGGTCACCGAGGCGGCCCGGCAGGCCATGCAGTCGGGCCATCAGGTGGAAATCTTGGTTGTGCTGGACCGCTGCACGGATGGCAGCGGGGCCGTTGCCAGGCGCCATGGTGTTCATACCTTGGAAGTCCAGGCTGGCAATGTCGGCGAAGCCCGCCGAGCCGGCGCAGCCTGGGGCATCGAGCGAGGGGCCAGTTGGCTGGCCTGCACCGATGCCGACAGCCAGGTGCCCCCGCATTGGCTGGTTTCGCAGCTGGCCTGCGGCACTGATGTGGTGTGTGGCACTGTGCATGTGCAGCGTTGGCAGCCCTGGCACACGGCAGCATTGCGCCAGTTGTACCTGAGTCGTTACCAAGCGCGTGAAGGGCACCGTCACATCCACGGGGCCAACCTGGGCGTCAGTGCCCAGGCGTATCAGCGAATCGGCGGTTTCCGGCCGTTGGCGGCGCACGAAGATGTGCAACTGGTTCGTGACCTGGAAGCGCTGGGCGTGCCGATCAGCTGGACCGCCCGCCACAGCGTGGCGACCAGCAGCCGGCGTGACAGCCGCGCGCGGGAGGGGTTTGGGGATTACCTGGCGGGTCTGGAGGCAATTCTCTGATGGGGCCGCTTTGCGGCCCATCGCCGGCAAGCCGGGCTCCCACAGGAACAGTGCAGACCTCAAGCCTTTCGCGGTCCCTGTGGGAGCTGGCTTGCCGGCGATGGGCTGCAAAGCAGCCCCGGCACTCTCAAGTTTTTACCGAGCACCCGCCGCCTGTACTGTGTTGTCTGTCCTGGCCCATCGCTGGCAAGCCGGGCTCCCACAGGAACAGTGCAGACCTCAAGCTTTTCGCGGTACCTGTGGGAGCTGGCTTGCCGGCGATGGGCTGCAAAGCAGCCCCGGCACTCTCAAATTTTTACCGAGCACCCGCCGCCTCTACTGTGTTGTCTGTCCTGGCCCTATCGCCGGCAAGCCGGGCTCCCACAGGAACAGTGCAGGTCTCAAGCCCTACGCTGTACCTGTGGGAGCTGGCTTGCCGGCGATGGGCTGCAAAGCAGCCCCGGCACTCTCAAGTTTTTACCAGAGCACTCGCCGCCTGTACTGTGTTGTCTGTCCTGGCCCATCGCCGGCAAGCCGGGCTCCCACAAGGGATAGCGCATGGCCTTGGGTTAAGATGGTGGGGCGGGCCGCTTCAGTCACAGGGACCACTGTCGACTGCAAGCGTTACGAAGCCTTGCGGGTACGTTTGGCTGGTTTTTTCTTGCCAGCCGCTACCCCCTTGCCACCCAGGCTGCGCTTGAGCAGCTCGGTCAGGTCGATGATATCCGCGCCTTTTTCCGCGCCAGCCGCGTCGCCCTTCTCCACCGTCTCGATCTTGCCCTTGCTGGCCTTCTCTTCAACCAGGTCAAGAATGGTCTGGCGGAAGGCATCATGATATTCGTCAGGGTTCCAGGCGCCGCTCATGTCCTCGACCAGCCGCTTGGCCATGTCCAGTTCGCGCTTGTCCACCTTGACTTCGGTGACGCTGCTGTCCAGTTCGAGGGTTTCCAGCCCTCGCACCTCTTCCGGCCAGCGCAGGGTGATCATGACCAGGGCCTCGTCCAGCGGCCGTAGCAAGGCCAGGTGCTGGCGGGTGTGCAACACCACCGTGGCCAGCGCCACTTTGCCGGTGCTGGCCAGGGTTTCACGCAGCAACGCATAGACCTTGCCACCGCGCCGGTCCGGGCTGAGGTAGTACGGCGTGTCGAAATGCTGCAGCGGGATTTCGCCGGCGTCGACGAACGAAAAAATATCGATGGTCTGGGTCGCTTCAGGCCGAGCCTTGCGGATTTCTTCCTCGCTGATCACCACGTAGCGGCCTTTTTCGTACTCCACCCCTTTGACGATGTTTTCCTTGTCGATCTCCTTGCCGGTGACCTTGTTCACTCGCTTGTAGCCCACCGGCTCCATGCTGCGTTTGTCGAGCCAGTCGAAATCCACACGCTCGGTGCGCACGGCGGTATTGAGGGCTACGGGGATATGCACGAGACCAAAACTGATGGCGCCTTTCCAGATTGCCCGAGCCATGACCGTACTCCGAGGTTGCCTGCCAATATCCTAAGTGACTGCGCCGGGCTGCGAAGGTTTAGCTGCCCTGCTCTACGGCTGGCTGATCGCTGAACAGCACCCGCTTGAACGCCTCGGCCGCCAGGTGCACCTGTACCGCCCAATCCCCCGCCGCGTCGCTGCCGGCATCGTCGGAAATGTACTTCAGGCACACGAACGGAATACCTTCGCTGCGTGCGATCAACGCGAGCACGTAGGCTTCCATGTCGACCACATCGTAAGGCGCGTCGCCGTGATTGATCTCGAAGCTGTCGCCACTGCCGCAGGTTTCCACGGCCAGGCCCGGAATTTGCGCCCCATGCTCCAGCACCACCGGGATATCCGACAAAGGCGTCTCGTAGCGGGCGAAGCCCAATGGCGTCACGTCCATGTCGCGTTGGACGAAGCGGGTGCAACACACCACCTCACCCTTGCCATGGCGCTGGCTACCGGCCGAGCCAAGGTTGACGATCAGCCTGGGCCTGCGCGTGGCAATGGCCTTGCTCAGGGCGATGGCCGCATTGACCTTGCCGATGCCGGTGAACACGCTGTGCAGGCCAGCGAAGACATCGCCGGCTTCAGCTTCGAGGGCGAAGACGAACAGCGTGTCATCCAGGGAAATATCAGGGAACTGCTTGATCAGCATCATGGGGCAGGTGTTTCCGAGTGGCTGCGAGGGGGCGCGGCCATTTTCGGCCAACCCCGGCTAATTGCAAGCCCCCGCGGCCACCACGGCCAGCAACGCCTGCGCCTTGCTCAGCCCCGCCGCGCTGGCTTGCGCCAGGCATTGCAGTTGCTGGTCTGCATGGGTGCCTTCCTGCAGCAGGCGTTGTGCATGACAGTAGGCGCGCTCGGCGTCCACGGTGTCGAGCGGTAGTTGCTCCTGCAACTGGGCCAGCCAGCCTGCGGCCGTGACCAACTGCTGCTCATGCATGCCGATGAACTGAGCTTGACGCCCGTGGCGCATGGCGCGCCAGTAGTTTTCCTGGGTTACCCAACGCAGCTCGCGGTTGCAGGGCGCAGGGGCACGGCGGTGGGTGATGCTGTGCTCCACCAGGTGGCGAAACAACGCGGCGATGCACAGGGCGTCATCCAGTCGTGGGCAGGCATCGCAGATGCGCAGCTCCACCGTCGGGAAGCGCCGCGAAGGCCGGATCGCCCACCAGAAGTCGCCATCCGCGGCCAATGAACCGGTGCGCTGCAAGAGCGCGCGGTAGCGTTCATAGGCAGCCCAGTCGGGCAAGGGTTCGGGTAGCCCCATGTGCGGCCACTCGCCGCAAATCACCCGTCTGTAGCTCATGTAGCCGGTTGGCTGGCCCGCCCACAATGGCGAGGAGGTACTGAGTACCAGCAGCAGGGGTAGCCAACCCAGCACGCGGTTGATCAGTTGCATGCGGTCACAACCCGGCGGCACGCCTACGTGTACGTGCAGGCCGTTGAGCAAGCTGCGCTGTGCGACATACCGGTAATCATCGAACAGTTGCCGGTAATGCGCCGAGGCCGCGGGTTTCTGCCGCAACCAGGCGGCGTTGGGGTGGCTCCCTGCGCCATACAGGCCCATCCCCTCCTCGGCCAGTGTGGCGCGCAGCTGCTGCCGGCTGTGCTGGAAGAACTCGCGTGCCTGGTACAGGTGGGTGAATACCGGCGAGGCCACTTCGATCTGGCTGCGGAACATCTCTTGGGCAAAATGCCTGCCCAAGGTTTCTCTGCAGCGCCCGATCACGGCGGGCACTGGTGTGGCCGCCACCTGCCCCGAGCCCAGGTTCACCAGCAGGTATTCTTCCTCGATGCCGAACGTGCAGGGCCAGGCCATGCCGGCTCAACTGTTGCGGGTGACGGTAAGCGCTACGGCGGCGATGCGCTCGACCTGCGCGTAGCCCGGTTCGGCAAGCTGTTCGCCAAATACGTCCGGGTCGACTTCCCGGTACACCCAGGACCACTCCGGGCCCGCCAGGCGCAGGCGGATGGCCTCGAGCAGGGCATCGCGGCCTTCGACGATCGCCACGCCGGTGTACAACAGCAAGGTACCGCGCCGGCCCAGGCGCTCGCGGGCTTGTTCGACGATGCGCAGGGACAGTTCGGCGCCCAGCTCCCCACCGCCGTGGCGGTAGGTGCGTGCACTGCGGTCCAGCATGTAGGGCGGGTTGGCGACGATCAGGTCGAACGTGCCGGTGATGCCGTCCAGCAGGTCACTGGGCTCGACGGAAACGTTGCTGACCCCTGCCAGGGCGGCATTGATCGCGGTATAGCGTAGCGCCAGGGGGTTGATGTCCACCGCGCTGACTTGCGCATGCTGCGCTGCCCGGGCGATCAGCAAGGCGCCCACACCGCTGCCACAACCGATATCGACCGCATGCTCGACCCGCGTGGGGCTGTGTTGCAGGTGCTCGTGGATAACCTGGGCAAAGCGGTAGCTGTCGGGGCCGAAGAACACTGCATCGCGGGCGTCGGTGGGAAACGCCGAATGCACCAGCAGCAGTTCGTCCAGGCTGGACCAGCGTACCGCGCTGGTCAGCAACTCGCCATGTGGCACCAGCACCTGCGCACGTTCGAGTAGCCGCAACTGGTCGACCGAAACCAGCGAAGGCGCGAAAGGCCGGCTCCAGCCGAACACATCACGCAGCGTCCTGGCCTGTTCGGCGCCCTCGCGGGCGTTGTTGCGGGCATGGGTAGCCGGCGTGACGCAGGTAAAGCGGTAACCATCAGCGCGCAGGCGCTGGCCCAGTTGCAGCAGCGCCTGGTCGGCCTCGATCTGTTCTGGGGCAAGCATCATCAGCGGGGTTCCTCCTGAAGCAGCCCGGTTGCATGGATGAAGGCGCGGGTGGCCGACAATCCGTCGGGGGTGGCATGGCGGTTGCCGGCCATGCGTTCGATCAGTGCCGCCGGGGGCTCATGCTGCGTCGTGCCCGGTTGCTCCTCCGTAGCCTCGGGCAGCCCCCAGCTGCCGGGTACGACGCGGCGGATGGGCGCCTGCCAATCATCGGCGATCCAGTCATGCCAAAGCTGTTTCTCATAAGCATTGAACACGCCGAACATGGCCGCCGATGGCCCGTCGATCAACTTCCACCAGCGGCTTTGCGCCGGCTCCTGGCCGCGGCGGATCCAGCCCTGGGCCTGCAGCGCTGCGACAAACGCGGGCATGGCGCCGGGTTCGGCGAGCCATTGATTGATGGTGCGCTGTTGCACGCGGCAATGGTCGGCATGCATGAACTGGCCGTAGACACGCTTGCGCTCGAGGGCGGCGAGCAGTTCGGCCTGCAGGTCGAACTGGCGGATCAGGTCGGGGGCAGCGATACCCAGGCTATTCAGGCGATAGCCGCGCCGCACCCGTGCGTAGAACGCCTGCTCGTCGTGTGGGGCACACAGCTGGCGCAACGCCTGCACCGACAGATGGGCGTGGCCGCTGGCGGCGTTATCGATGGTTACATGTAACTGAAAGTACTGGCCGTCGATGCCCAGCTCAGCCAGTTCGTAGGTGGTGATCAGCAGGTGCAGCGGTGGTTGCTCGTAGCCGAGGTTATAGCCGACTACCTCCGGCAGGTAGGCGTCGCAATGTTGCCCCAGGGCCAGTTGCAGGGTGCCTTGCAGGTAGCGCTGGTCCTCCAGTTGCATGCCTTCCAGGCAACCCAGGCGGCTAAGCAGGCGCTGGTAGATCAGCACATGATTGCAGCGCGGGTCGCCGTTGCCGAGTTCTTCCAGATAGGTGCGGATCAACCCGTGGTAGCGTGGGTCGCGCCAATGCTGCAAGGCGCCGTGCAGCCAGGCGCCATCCACGGCTTTGGTCGGTGCCACCTGCTGCAGGAACCACAGCGCCTGGGCGCGGTTGGCAAAGAAACGGCGTGGCGCGCCCTGGCGGCGCTGGGCAAGGTAGCCGGCGTAGGCCTCGGCGACCTGAGCAGCCTGTCGCGCACTCCAGGCCGGCAGTTGCGACGGTGTGTCAGGCAAGTCATCCAGCAGGTTCCCGGCACGCGCCAGTTGCTCGTCAAGCCAGGTGGCGCTGCTCTCATCCGGGCCTGCCAGCAGGGCCTGGTAGCGCTGTTGCAGGCTGACGCACCCGGTAGTCAGCGGTGCAATTGCCGCGGTCTTGCGATTCATCACCGTCATGCCATGTTCCTCGTGCGCTTACTGGCTCGGTTTCTGGCCGGGCATTGGCTCGGGATCGGGCGCAGGTTGCGGCGCCGGCTTGGTATCGGGCTGCTGCATCTGCAGCGAAGGTTTGCTGGGGTCGGCGTCCTTGGCCGGGTGGTCGTTGTCACGGTCGAAACAGCCGCCTACCAAGGTCAGCGAACCCAACAGGAGTAGCAGAGGTGTCAGTCGCATAGGGTATCCCCCTTTTCGCTGATTCGCAGTGCCAGGTCGCCCCGGCACTGCGGGTCGGTCAATTACGAGCGGCCACCTTTGCGGCCCGACTCGCGATCGTGCGGCATGTTGCTGCCCGAGGACTGGCCGCCCTTGCGTCCGGCTTCGGAAGCCTTCTCACGGTCATTGGCAAAGTTGCCCGGGTTTTTGTTACCGCCCTGGCTGCCTTGTTGATTGCCGGTACGGCTGTTGTCTTTGTTGGCCATGGTCGCAAACCTCATATGACTTCGGGATGCACGGCGGTGTGCCGTACACAGGTTCGGAGTTCGGCTCTATCGCGAGATTCGTTTTATTGCGAAGGGTTCGGACCGGTGGCATTAAATAAGCGGCGGGGCCATATTTGGTGCGCCTGTCAGTCGCGCGGCGGGTTCTCCAGCCTGGCTTGGCGCCGGCCCAGCCAGCCACCGGTCCCGGCCCAGCCCAAGGCAATCAGCGCACCGATCGACATCGCCAGTTGCGGATGCTCGCCCAGCACGTCCAGCGCCCGCTTGACCCAGCCGCTCAAGGCATCGCCGCCGCGGTAGACCACCGTGTCGATGAAGTTCTTGGCCTTGTACTTGTCCTCGGCGGGCAACACCGTGAACAGCATCTCACGCCCCGGCCTGACCAGCGCGTACTCACCGGCCCGGCGCACCACCATCACCACCACGAACACGGCGAACACCGGCGCCAGGGCCAGCCACAGGAACCCCACGGCCATCACCAGCGGCACCGCCACCAGCAACACACCAACGCCCAGCCGGCGAGCCAGGCGCCCGGTGAGGAACACCTGGGTCAGGATGGCCAGGGCCTGCACCACGCTGTCGATGAGGCCGAACACCTGGGTTTGCCGGGTGCGATCGGTAAACGTTTCGCTGATGATGCGCGCCTGCTCGAAATACAGAAAGGTACTGACGCTGGCCAGCAGCACCACGAACAGGGCAATGCCCAGTAGATAGGGCGAGCGCAACACGGCGGTGGCGCCAGCGAACGGGTTGCCGCCCAATGGCCGGGAATCCGCGCGCTCGACCTGCGCGGGTAGCGGGTGGCGCGCTCGCCAGCGTTGCAGGAACAGCGTCGCGCCGATGCTGCCAAGCAGAAATGCACCGACAAGCACCAGCAGCCCGGCATGGCCCAGCGGTGCCACCAGCACTGTGCCAAGGACGGGGCCGCTGAGCCCGCCAAGGCTGGCCCCGGCGGCCAGCAGGCCGAATAGCCGCTTGCCCTGCGCGGTGGAAAACAGGTCGGCGAGCACACTCCAGGCCAGCGATATGGTCAGCAGGTTGAACACCGACAACCAGATGTAGAAGGCCCGGGCGGTCCACACCTCGTCCGGGTCACGGGCAAAAAGCACGGCGAACAGCCACAGGTTGCTGGCAAAGAAGCCATAGGTCCACGGCAGGATATGCCTGCGCTGCACCTTGGAGGCCAGCCAGCCGAACAGCGGCAGGCAGGCCAGGGTGGCGATGAAGGTGCCGGTGAACAGCCATTGCAGGTTTTCCACACCACCGGCGACGCCCATGGTTTCGCGCACCGGGCGCAGCATGAAGTAACCGCTGAACAACAGGTAGAACAGCAACAACCCGCCGAGCACCGCCGGCCCTTCGCCGGGTTGGATGTTCAGGCCTTGGTCCAGGCGCCGCCGCCAAGCCGCCATGATGTCAGGCAAACTGCTTGATCAGCGCCTGTTGCTGCGCCTGGGTAAGCATCGGTTCATGCCCGGCCTTGAGCTGGTCAAGCTGGCGCTCGGGCCGGCTGGTCGCGGGTATGACCGTGGTCACCGCCGGGTGGCTGATGGCGAACTTGAGAAACAGCTGCGCCCAGCTGTCGATGCCCGCCTCTGCCGCCCAGCCGGGCAAGGCCTGGTCCTTGACCCTGGCGAACAGGCGCCCATCGTCGAAGGCCCGGTTGATCAGCACGGCAACGCCCTTGTCCTGGCACAGCGGCAACAGTTCGCGGGCGGCATGAGGTGCGTTGACCGAGTAGTTGATCTGGATGAAGTCCAGAGGCTCGCTGCGAACGATGCGGGCGACCTCGTCCTGGCCGCTGTTCAGGTAATGGGTGATGCCGACATAGCGGGTCTTGCCCTGCTGCTTCAGCTCGCGGGCATACGGCAACTGGGTCTGCCAGTCGCGCAGGTTGTGGATTTGCAGCAAGTCGACCTTGTCGGTGCGCAGGCTCTCGAGGCTGCCGGCCCATTGCGCTTCGGCGGCGGCCCGGCTGTCGGCGGCGATCTTGGTGGCGATGAAACACTGCCGGTGCCAGCCGCCCTCTTCCAGCAACTGGCCGAGAATGCTGTCGGCGCCACCGTAATTGGGCGAGGTGTCGATGACCCTGCCCCCGCCTTCGAAGAACGCCTTCAGCACTGTTTTCAGCTGCTGATACTGGGCCGAGCCGGCTTGCACCTCGAAACTGCCGGACGTACCGGCACCGATCACTGGCAACGCTTCCCCAGTGGACGGTACTTTGCGGGTCAGCAAACCCGCCGGTGCTGCGGCGTGCAACCAAGGACTCGCGGCCAGCAAACCCAAAGCGGCACCCGCGCGTAGGACATCACGACGTGCGTACATGGAAAAGCTCCCGTCATGAATCGGAAACTTTCAAGGCTAGCCGCTCTGCGCCCTGCCGGTGGGTGTTTCTGTATCTGGATGTTTGGCGATCAGGCCTGCAGCAGCAGGCGCAGGTCGACACCCACGTCGGTCATGGGTGGGCACCAGTAGTAGCCACCGGTCAGCGGCCGGCTGAAGCGGTACAGGCCATCGATGATGCCGTCTTCCAGGCCGCTCATGCGCCGCAGTTGCACTTCGAACGCATCGAAGCTGTGGCCCAGGGCGACGAAGGCCAGGCCGGCGCCACGCGGGTCCGCCCAGGCCACCGAACGGCGGACCATGAACGCTTCGGGCTCGAAGCTCTCTTGGGCGGTGCGTTTGACGTGTGCGGACTCGGGGGCGTCGTCGAGCTCTTCGTTGTCGCTCAGGCGGCGGCCGATGATGTTGTCCTGGTCGGCCTGGGGCAGCGCCTTGAAGTACTCCAGGTCGTGCTTCCACAGCTGGAATGCCGCGAAGCTGGAACCGTCGGCCGCAATGGCCGCTTGCACGGCGTCGTCGCCCACCGGGTTTTCCGTGCCGTCTTCGTAACCGGTCAGGTCATGGCCGCCACGGTGCAGGAAGCCGTCGACGCTGTCGGCCAGGCGCAGGGCAGGTGCCAACGCCTGTTCCAGGGCCTGGGCGCGCAGCAGCAGGTCGCCGCGCTCGTTACCCCGCAGCCACAGCCACAGGGCGTGCTGGGTGCTGGGGTTTTCCACGGCGGCGTCCAGCAGCGGGAAGGCGCGCAAGCCCGGTACTTCACGGCCCAAAGACCTGGCCAACGGCGCGCCAACGCCGAGGATCAGTTGTTGCCCATCGACCTGCGGCAGCAACGCATCCAGGGCAGCAGGCAGCGCTTCGGGCGATTGCAGGGTGAAGAACAGGTGGCGGGCGTGGGCCGGCACCGGGGTGGCAAGCAGACCTTGCTGGAACGGCATGACAGGCTAATCCTCGGTAAAAGCGGGAATGCTACTGCGCCTGCAAGCCCACTGCAACGCGGCATCCAGCCACGTTCGCCACTGCGCCTGGTAACAAACGGTTACCAAGAGCTGGCGCTTTGCAATTAGCTATCAATCAAGGCCGACCTACACTCCTCGAGATCCTTTGCCCGAGAGACTGCCCATGACCGCCTCGCCCCTGCTTACCGCCTTTCTGCCGCTTGCTCTGGGCATCATCATGCTCGGCCTGGGGCTGTCGCTGACCCTGGCCGACTTCGCCCGCGTGGTGAAATACCCCAAGCCGGTAGTGGTGGGCCTGGCCTGCCAGATCCTGCTGCTGCCCCTGGTGTGCTTCCTGATCGCCAATGGCTTTGGCCTGGAGTCGGCCCTGGCGGTGGGGTTGATGCTGCTGGCCGCGTCGCCCGGCGGCACCACGGCCAACCTGTTCAGCCACCTGGCCCATGGCGATGTGGCGTTGAACATCACCCTGACCGCGGTCAACTCGCTGATCGCGATCCTGACCATGCCACTGCTGGTGAACCTGTCGCTGATCTGGTTCATGGAGTCGGACCAGGCCATCCCGCTGCAGTTCGCCAAAGTCATGCAGGTATTCGCCATCGTCCTGTTGCCGGTGGCGCTGGGCATGCTGATTCGCCATTTCGCGCCCGCATTCGCCGCACGCATGGAGAAGCCGATGAAGCTGGTGGCGGCGCTGTTCCTGGCCTTCACCATCGTCCTGGCCCTGGCCAAGGACTGGCAGACCGTGGTCGAGTACGCGCCGGTGGTGGGCCTGGCCGCGCTGTTGTTCAACCTGCTGAGCCTGGGCGTGGGCTACTGGGTTCCGCGCCTGTTGAGCATTCCCAAGCGCCAGGCGATAGCCATCGGCATGGAGATCGGCATTCACAACGGCACCTTGGCCATTGCCCTGGCGCTGAGCCCTTCGCTGCTGAACAACGCGACCATGGCGGTGCCGGCGGCGTTGTACAGCCTGATCATGTTCTTCACGGCGGCGGGGTTTGGCTGGTGGGTGAGCCGCGGGCATGTGGCGGCGCAGCCTGAAGGAAAAATAGTGAACTGAGGCTTATGGCCTGTTCGCGGGTGAACCCGCTCCCACAGGATTCACCACAGCCTTGAACATTGTGGAATCCCTGTGGGAGCGGGTTTACCCGCGAACACCGGCAAAGCCGGTGCCATCCACCGCGCTGGATTCTTCGCGGGCACGCCCGCTCCCACAGGTACTGTGCAGGTTTCGGGCTCACGCTATACCTGTGGGAGCGGGCGTGCCCGCGAAGAGGCCCGAACAGGCTGTCACAAATGGCTGCGCCGGCTGCGCATCCGCTGCTTCAACACCTTCAACGGCGGCGCATAGAAAAACCCGAACGACACACTCCCCGTACGCCCCTTCACCGCGTGATGCAGCCGGTGCGCCCGGTGCAAGCGTTTGAGGTAGCGGTTGACTGGCTTCGGCTTGCGCGGCCAGTGCCGGTGGAACAAGCCATCATGGGCCACGACATACAACACGCCATACCCGGCCACGCCACCGCCTACCCACTGCAGCGGTGCATAACCACTCTTGCCCAGGGCCACCAGCGCCGTGGCGATCAACCCCAGGGCCACCAGGTACAGGTCGTTGGTTTCGAGCATGCCCAGCTGCGGCTCATGGTGCGAGCGATGCAGCCACCAGCCCCAGCCATGCATGATGTACTTGTGAGCCAGCGTGCCAACGCCCTCCATGGCCACCAGGGTGCCGAACAATACGGCGAGATTGAACAGCATGGAACGGTCCGGGTGATGGCAAAGGAAGGCGCAAGGGTACCGATTGCCCATGCTTTTTTCCATGCAGGCGTGACAGGTTGCAGGCCTGTTTTCGGTGAAGCCATTGTCATGTTTTTACCCTTGACCTGATCTGTCACCGGGCGTATGGTCCGCGACGCAATTTTGCATCCCTGAACAGGAGACCTGCATTGGACAGTAGCCCCAGTCGCTTGCGACAGGTCCACGTGGCGCACTAGGCCGGCAGTGTCCTGCACTGTCTGGCCGCCCTGGCAAGACGGTGGTTTCTTGTAACCCCCTCTTCTCCTTCCTCTCTCGTGGTCCTGCGCATTTTCTGGTTTTTCAACCGCGCCAGCCGATGATGGCGTTCATGCGGGCGTTTGCCCGTGGAAGAGGTTTGCTATGGATTGGAAAGTATTTCTGCTGCGCGTCAGCATCGCCCTGCTGCTGGGGGCGCTGATCGGCGCCGAACGTCAACTGCGCCAGCGCCTGACTGGCCTGCGCACCAACGCACTGGTCAGTACCGGTGCCTGCCTGTTCGTGCTGATGACCCAGGCGGTGCCAGGCATGGCGCCCACCGATGCATCACGTATCGCGGCTTATGTGGTGTCGGGCATCGGCTTTCTCGGCGGCGGCGTGATCATGCGCGATGGTTTCAATGTGCGCGGCCTGAACACCGCCGCCACCTTGTGGTGCACTGCCGCTATCGGCGTGCTGTGCAGCCTCGGGCTGCTGCTGGAAGCGACACTGGGCAGCCTGGTGGTGCTGTGCGCCAACATCCTGCTGCGCGATATCGCCCAGCGCCTGGACCGCCAGGAGGTGGTGCCGGCCAGCGAGGTGGAACAGCATTTTGAAGTACGCATCGTCTGCCGCGCCGAGGATGAGATCCAGGTGCGCAGCCTGATGTTGCACAGCCTGGGCGACCCGCAGTTGCGCCTGCAGTCACTGCACAGCGAAGACCTGGCCAACCCCGCGCGCCTGGAGGTGCGTGCCGAGCTGCTGGGCACTGCGCAGGCACCGGCGCAACTGGAACGGTTGGTCAGCCGGGTCAGCCTGGAGAAAGGTGTAAGCTCGGTGCGCTGGCAGCTGCAGCCGCAGGTGCTAGCGACAGACTAGAACGAAAGGATTTCTTCATGCACATTCGCCCTACTCTTGAGCACGACATCCAATGGCTCCCGCACGTCGAACGCTCGGCTGCCCAGGCCTTTGCCGCCTGGCCGGCACTGGCATGGCTGGCGCACAGCGATGTGATGGACTGCGACGCCCACCAGGCATTTGTCGAGGCGGGTGGCAGCTGGGTGGCTGAGGGGCCAGATGGGCGCATTCTGGGGTTTGCCTGTGCCCGGCTTGAGGGGCAGGCGTTGCACCTTCACGAGCTTTCGGTACGCCGGGAGGCTCAGGGGCAAGGTGTCGGGCGCCGGTTGCTGCAGCAGGTGGCCAATGCAGCGCGCCAGGCTGGGGCCAATGAACTGACTTTGACCACGTTTGCCGAAGTGCCATGGAATGCGCCGTTCTATGCGCGCTTTGGCTTCGAGGCGATTGATCAGCAACTGCTGGATGCACGATTGCAGCGGATTCTGGCCGAGGAGCATACCCATGGGCTCATGGGCCGTTGTGCGATGAGCCTTTCTATCACTGCTTAGTTCTGGGGCTGCTGCGCAGCCCATCGCGACGCAAGGCCGCTCCCACAGTTGGGAGCAACTGTCTTGTATTGCCTGGATTGGCCTCATCGCCGGCAAGCCAGCTCCCACAGGTACTGCACAGGGCTTGAGGCTGATGCGGTCCATGTGGGAGCGGCCTTGCGTCGCGAAAGGGGCGCAAAGCGCCCCCGGCAATCTCAAGCCCGATCACGGGCCGACGCCCACCGCAGTCCCCGCTGCCACACAGTAGCCATCCCGCCCCTGCCGCTTGGCCTGGTACAAGGCCCCATCCGCCGCGGCCATCAGGCTTTCAGCCGTCACCTCTTCCCGCGCCTGGTCACCCACCGCTATCCCGGCACTGAACGACACGCGCCCCAGCGGGCTGCCCGTATGTTCCAGCATCTGTCGGCGCAACAGCAACTGCACCTCCTGCACCAGCAGTTCCGCCCCATAGCTGTCGGTGGCTGGCAGCAACAGCGTGAACTCCTCGCCCCCGTAACGCACTGCAAGGTCTGCCGGCCGCTTCAGTGCCTGCTGCAGCACCTCGGCAAAGCGCCGCAGGCACTGGTCGCCCGCGGGGTGCCCATAGCGGTCGTTGTAGGCCTTGAAATAATCCAGGTCGAGCATCACCAGCGCCAGCGGATAGCCCTGGCGGCCCGCCCGCCGTAGTTCCGGCTCGAACACCGCATCCAGCCGCCGTCGGTTGCCCAGCCCGGTCAGGCTGTCGGTCAAGGCCAGGGATTTCAACGTCTGATGCGCCTGGTGCAGCGCCCGCTCAATGACAATACGGCCGCGCAACTGGCGCAGCACCACACCGCCAAATGCAGCCAGCCCAAGCAGTAACAGCAGCAACACGGCCACTGACTTGATCGCGTCATGCCGCCAGGGTGCGACGATCGACTCACGCGACAAGCCCGCCTCCACTACCAGCGGGTAGCTCGACAGCGCGCGGTAGCCATATAGACGCGGCGTGCCGTCGACCACCGCGACTGCTTCGGCCACCCCCTCCGTGGCATAGGGCAAGTGCTTGCGGAAGATTTCGCTGTTGGCCAAGCTGCGGCCTACCACCTGTTCAACGAACGGCCGCCGCACCAGGATGAGGCCGTCGCGCTTGGCCAACACCAGCGCGCCACGTTCGTCGATCTTGAAGTCGCCGTAATAACGTACGAACCACTCTACCTTGATGGTGCCCAGCAACACCCCGGCGAAGCTGCCGTCGGCATACTCCAGGCGCCGTGAAATGGGGATGACCAGGTCGCCGGTGGAGCGGCTGCGCACCACCGAGCCAATACGCACGCCACGGTCGGCATGGTTGCGGTGGTAGACGAAGTAATCGCGGTCGGCATTATTGGCCTTGGGTGGGATTGCCGCCCGGTCCGTGACGATCCAGCTGCCATCCGGGCCATACACGAACAGCCCGTGCAACTGCGGCATGATGTTTTTTTGCTGGGCCAGCAAGGCATGCAGGCGCGGCCGGTCGATACGCTCGAAGCCGTCACCTTCCAGGCGTTCACCCAGTGCCGCAGTAATGGCATCCACCTGGCGGATGGCATCCTCGGCATGCTGCGCGGTGGCCCTGGCCAGGTTGGTGACCATGTTCTCGGCATTGCTGAAAGCCTGCCGGTAGTCGCGCCAGATGCGCCAGCCTTCCACCAGCACAAAAGCCAGCATTACCACCACCATGAACGCCAGGACCAGGCGGAACAGCGCCACGGCGCGGCCCTCGCCGGTTACCGCGAAAGGCCCCTCGTCATCCTGTTGCCTGGCTGCGCACATTGAAATCCCTGGTCACACTACATTCGCCGCCCTTCACTATAGTTCAGTGCCGCATGGGCGAAACCAGCCGCGAAAAAGATTAAACCTTTGCCGCGCCCTCACCCTCAACCGTACGCGACACTGAGGTCGCGCCACGGTTTAAGGAGTGAAGCATGAGCCCTCTCTTCATCAAGCGCATCGGTCTGAGCATGGTATTAGGCCTGGCATCGGTGCATGCACTGGCAGCAAGTTCGGATGATTTCGTCGAAGCAGCCACAGAGGCCGGTATCGCCGAGGTGGTTACCGGCAACCTTGCGCAGGAAAAAAGCCAGGATGCCGAGATCAAGACATTCGCCCAGCAAATGGTCACCGACCACACTCAAGCCAACCAGAAACTGGGCGACATCGCCCGCAAGCTGGATATTTCCATACCCGATGAGGCGGCGCTGACCGACAAGGTCAAGAAAATGATCCTGGAATGGCGCGACGAGTCTTTCGACAAGTCCTACATCAACAATCAAGTCGACGCCCATGAAAAAGCAGTGGAGTTGTTCAAGAAAGAAGCTGCTTCGTCCGACAAGGCTGAGCTGAAGGCATTCGCCAGCGAAACCCTGCCCAAGCTCGAGCAGCACCTGGAGCATGCCAAGGCGCTTCAGGCCAAGCACGGCAAGTGAGGTCCGCCATGAGTAACGATGCATTGAAAGCCGAAATACTGACCCGCCTGCTGCACGCGCATCCCCAGGGGTTGGGCAAGGAAGTGCTGGACAACTATCGTGGCGAGAAGGCGGTGGCCGGCATGCTCAAGACGTTGCAGGAAGCTGGTTTGATCCAGGATGGCAGCGTGACGGTGGGCAGCGATCACCAGATCAGCGTGAACTACCCGATCAAGCTCTCGGCGGCGGGTGTGGAGGCAGCAAGGCAAGAGGAGGCCCGAACATAGGGGCCGACGCGGACTCTGTGGGAGCGGGCATGCCCGCGAAGAATCCAACGCGGTAGTTGGCACCGGCTGTGCCGGTGTTCGCGGGTGAATCGGCTCGCCGCACCACCGCTCCCACAGGACCTCTTGCCAAATCAATCAGTCAAGAACCGCGCTTCTCGACGTCCCTTGGCGGTTTGGCCGGCCCCTGTGGGTCGACCTGGGGATCTTCCAGATCTGGCGAATCGGGGTCAAAACCCAGGTCATCCTGTTTGTCGGCCTGCTCGGACGAATGCGGCCCTTGCGGATATTTGCGTGGCTGTTCGGACTCAGGCATGGCGTTGTCTCCCGTGAATGTCTATGGAAGAAAGCACCAGCCCGAAAAAGTTTGATTAATCTGCGGCTGCCGACAGCTGCGTCCGACAGTGCCTTAACGCCTCATCACGCTCCTTCAGCTGTTCTTCAAGCCGTTGCAACTGGCGCGCCTGTTCGCCACACAAGTCGCGTCTGGCTTCCAGGCTCTGCGCCTGCGCATCCAGCTGCCGGCGCATTTCCTCGCTGGCGCCCTGAGCCTGGGCCAGGATCGTGCGCAAGCCCTGGATCTGCGCATCGCGCTGTTCCAGCAACTCATCCTGCGCCCTGCATTCGCCGGCGGCTTGGCGGTGTTCAGCCAACAAGCGCTCGTTATCGCGGTGCAGGCGGGTCAGCTCATCCTGCTTGACGATCATGCCCTGCTGCAGTTGGCGCAGCTCCACCTGCAACTGTTGCAACTGCGTTTCGTGGCGGCGTTGTTCCTGTTCGCGCTGTTCACGGCTGGCGCTGCGGTAGTGTTCCAGTGCATCGCAGGCATGGCGGTGCTTGTCTTCCAGCGAACGCACCTGCTCGTCCTTGTCGGCCAGCCGCACCTGCAATTCCCCAAGCGACTGGTTGAGGCTGGCGCTGCGCAGCTGTTCGGCCTGCAGGGTGCTTTGCGTGGAAAGCAGTTTTTCCGATTCGGCAGCCAGCGCGGCTGCGTCGATCTGATGTTGTTGGTGCGCTGCGGCCAGTGCTTGCTGGGCAATCGCCAACTGCGCTTCAAGCTGTTCGCGCTGTTGGGTGAAGGTGCTTTCGGCCTGCTCGATCTTCAGGTCGGCCTCGTCCTGCAGTTGGGTGGCCAGCTGCCCGACCATCCGGCTCAGCACGTCGCTCAGCGCAATACCGCCCTCGGCGGCCACCGGCTGCTGGCCGTTCAACTCCTTCAGGTAGCGGTGAATGGTGGTCTTGGAACCGGTATTGCCCAACTCGATACGTATGGCATCGATGCTGGGGTTCTCGCCCCGGGCAATCAGCGCCTGCCGCGCCTGCTGCACTACAACCTTGTTTATACCGCCCCGGGCCATGCTTGCTCCTACGCTTTCGTACAGTGGTATGTACCATGTAATTACATACGAATTCTGTAACTTGTGCATGGCAACTGCAAGGCATTTATCAGGCGGGATAATCTGAACCAGCAATGGCTTTGAGGAAGCCTCGGTCGGCGAGCCGCCGCAGGTCTCGCCATTCGCGCCAGTCAATAAGGCCCAGACGGTCCATTTCGTCGGCCTGGCGCAGCAATTCTTCGTGGTGAGTGCTTGGTCAATCGCGCCTACGCCCAAGATCGTCATACAACAGAAACCAACGGTTCACTGCGGCCAGGCGGCGCTGTTCTTGGGTAATCTGCTGTGTAATCGCGTTCATATTGGCCGTGGGACTTTGTCGCCGGTCTTGCCATCGGTGTGCTTCATGGTCTGCTCCTCGAGCGAGTGAGGTATTTTCAGAAGAGCGTGCCGACGGGCGAAAGTTTGATTCGTTTGCCTCAGCGCAAGCACTGTTCCAAAAGCCAGCGCGTTGGCGCGGGAGGCATATCCACCAAATCGGATTGAACAGTTCTCTCGGCGACACAGCCTAATACCTTGAAAACCCATTTTTTCAGGAGCCAGACCATGATCGACCCGAACCATCCCGACCCGTATGTCGACGAGGTGCAGCACAACCTTGGCGAACCCGCCCCCCAGCCTGAGCCGGAAGCGGAGGCGCCTGATTGGCCGGACGGCCAAGTCCCGCCTGAAGAACAGTCCGACGGCTGAGTTAAGGAGATTCACCATGAAGATCATCAAGCCTCATTCTCTATTGTTGGCGCTGTGCCTTGGCGCCAGCGCACCGCTGGTGATGGCAGCCACCGACATGAACGACCAACGCGCGCCTGGCACGCAGACGCATGACAGCGACCAGATGAATGGCAACGGCGGAGCCACCGGCGCTGGCACACCCGCAGATGGCATGGGTAGCGGATCTGGCGGTACCGATAGCAATGATACGGACAACACCGGTGGCGATGGCACCACCAATGGCTCGGGTAGCGGTGGCTCAGGGGCTGGTACAGGTAGCGGTCCAGGATCTGGCACCGGTGGCTCGGGCAGCGGTGCCGGTGGTTCGGGCGGTTGATGACCCAGGCTGTGCAGCAGCCCAGCGGTGCTTCGGCGCAGGGGCGCTTCTACAACACCGACATCCCTGCCCGCCTCGACCGCTTGCCTTGGACGCGTTTTCACACTCTGCTGGTACTGGCGCTGGGCATCACCTGGCTGCTGGACGGGCTGGAGGTCACCCTGGCAGGATCGGTGGCCAGTGCGCTGAAGGGTAGCCCAGCGCTGAACATGACCAATACCGAGATCGGCCTGGCGGGCGCCACGTACATCGCCGGCGCGGTGCTCGGCGCCCTGCTCTTCGGCTGGCTCACTGACCGCCTGGGGCGGCGCAAGCTATTTTTCATCACCTTGTTCCTGTACATCGGGGCCACTGCGGCAACGGCGTTTTCCTGGAATCTGTGGAGTTTCCTGCTGTTCCGCTTTCTGACTGGCGCCGGCATCGGCGGCGAGTACACGGCAATCAACTCGACCATTCAGGAGTTCACGCCGGCCCGCTACCGCGGCTGGGTCGATCTGACCATCAACGGCACGTTCTGGCTTGGCGCAGCACTGGGCGCAGTCGGCGCGGTGGTGTTGCTCGACCCGCAGGTGGCTGGCGCAGACCTGGGCTGGCGCCTGTGCTTTGGCATTGGCGCCGTGCTGGGCCTGGTCATCATACTGATGCGCCTGTGGATACCAGAAAGCCCACGCTGGCTGATGATCCACAATCAGCCAGAGGAAGCCGAGCGTATCGTCGCCAGCATCGAACGCCGTTATCAGCAGTGTGGCATCGCAATCCCTCCCCTGCAGGCCCCGCCTCTGCGTTTGTGCGCCCGCGACCATACGCCGCTGCGCGAGGTGTTTCACAGCCTGTTCGTGGAGCACCGCCGCCGGGCGCTGGTCGGCCTTGCGCTACTGACCGCCCAGGCGTTCTTCTACAATGCGATCTTCTTCACCTATGCCTTGGTGCTGACCGATTTCTACGGTGTGCCCGCGGCCAAGGTGGGCTGGTACGTGCTGCCCTTCGCCTTGGGCAACTTCTGTGGCCCGTTACTGCTCGGCCGGCTGTTCGACGTGCTCGGCCGGCGCATCATGATCAGCGCGACCTATCTGATTTCCGGCGTACTGCTGGCCATCAGCGGCTATCTGTTCCAGCAGAATCTGATCGATGTCACCCAGCAGACCCTCGCGTGGATGGTAATTTTTTTCTTCGCCTCGGCGGCGGCCAGTTCGGCCTACCTCACCGTCGCGGAAACCTTCCCGTTGGAAATTCGTGCGCTGGCTATCGCCGTATTCTATGCGTTCGGCACCGGCCTGGGCGGCCTGATCGGGCCCACATTGTTTGGTGCCTTGATCGACAGCGGCGAGCGCATCAATGTGTATTACGGTTACCTGACGGGTGCCGCGCTGATGGTCATCGCCGCGCTTGGCCAGGCATTGTGGGGCGTAGCGGCCGAACGGCGTGCGCTTGAACATGTCGCCCGGCCGCTGTCGCAGGTCAACGACAGTTGAGCCATTCCGGACGCGGGAACTGCTGGTTCGCCGCCTTCAGTTCCTGAAGACAGACCACGTCAGGCTGTTCCCGCTGCAACCAAGCCAGCAACGCCGGCAGGCGGTTGCGGATACCGTTGATATTGAAGGTGGCGATCTTCAACGTTTTCATGCGTCTGGATCGCTCACGTGAGCCCGCACTGCGTCCTCCAGCGCCCGCACATGAGCCTGATCGGCTAGCGTCTTGAGCGCCAGCCAATCGTCCCAGTCGATAGCGCCATCGTCTCTCAGGGCCTCGGCGGTGCGAATCAGCTCCTGATGGTAGGCATCCGGCGACTCGCGTCGGTAACTGATGTCGTCATACTGTGAGTACCAGGCTTCGAGTTCAGGAATGCTGCGTTCGATACTCATGGGGCCGCCCTCGCTAAACCATTATTGGTGAGAGCCTATCCGTCGCGTGATGTTCAACTTTGCAATCAGCGCATTTTGGCCAATGTAAATTGCACTGTTGCCCCGCGCGGATGATTACGAGCAGCCGTCAATTGCCCGCCCTGGGCCTCGACGATAGATCGGCAGATCGACAATCCCATTCCCAACCCGCTGGCCTTGGTGGTGTAAAACGGCGCGAACGCAAGTTCCAGGTTTTCCGTCGCGAACCCCGGCCCGCTATCGCTTACCGTCACTTGTACACCTTGCTGATTCATTGCGGTGCTGATTTGCAGCTCGCGACAGCCTTCGTCAACATCCGACATGGCTTCCAGCGCATTGATGATCAGGTTCAGCAGCACCTGCTGCAGCTCTACCCGGTCGGCCTGCACCTGCGGCAAACCCTCGGCGAGCGCAGTGTGCACCAGCGCCCGCCACTTCAGCGCCTCTCCCCGGGTAAAGTCGACCATTTCAAGCACCACCGCATTGACATCCACCGCCTGCTTCTGCGGCGGGGCCTTACGGATCAGTTCACGAATTCGCCCCAGGACTTCCGCCGCCCGGTTGGCATCCTTGATGATCCGCCCAAGGCCCAGGCCTACCTCGTCCAGTTGCGGAGGCTGTGCACGCAACCAGCGGATGGCGGCATTGGCGTTGGTGACCGTCGCGGCGATCGGCTGGTTGACTTCGTGAGCAATCGAGGCCGCCAGCTGGCCCATGGTGGCGACGCGGTTGGCATGGGCAAGTTCGGATTGTACCTGGCGATTTCTCGCCTCGCGTTCAGCCACCTCGTGATACAGGCGAGCGTTTTCCAGCGAGATAGCTGCCTGCGACGCGACCAGCCGTAGCACCGCGATGCGCGCAGGGTCGAAAACACGGCTACTGAGGTTGTTTTCCAGGTACAGCGCCCCCACCACCCGCGCCTGGTTGGTAAGCGGTAAACACAGCAGAGAGCGCGCTCGCCATCGGCGGATATAGTTGTCGGCCATGCACGCAGGATCACTGATGGCGTCGTCCAGGCACAGGCTTTCCCCGGTGCGCAGCACCTGGTAGAGCACCGACTCAGCCAGCAAGGTGCTGCTCACCGGTTCGTTGCAAAGCGCCACCTCACCCTCACCCACGCTTGCCTGCGCGACGACACGCGCTTCACCCCCGCGGGCGCGAACCAGCACGCCCCGTTCAGCGCCGGCCTGCTCGATCGCCGTGCGCAGCACCTGGTTGATCAATTTTTGCAGATCGACTTCACCCGACACGGCTTGTGACACCTTGAGCACTGTCGCCAGATCCAGGTGCTCGACCGGGGTAGCGATGGTCGCCGTGGGGCCCGGTTCAGGGTCGACATTGCGCAGATAACGGTGACGGCTATCCAACTGGCGTACCTTACCCTCGGCCCCCCAGCGCAGGTAGCCATAACGAGCGTCGCGAAGGTAGACACGGGCAATCCGGGCAAGCCCCCGAGCGCCATAGAAACGCGCCGCCAATTCGCTGGCCAGCGCCTCGACATGCACGAAGCCGCTGTCACGCGCCAGCTGGATAGCCTGCTCATAGAGATGCTCGGCCTCGACCAGCCGCCCTTCCACCCGTGCAATTTCTGCCTCCACCAGTGCCAACCGGCTGGCGAAGGTTGCCGCGCACTGCTGCGCCCAGATCTGCAACTGGCCATGATGCTCCGCTAACGCCTGCAACGTTGCTTGATCGAAGCCTTCGCGGGCGGCCAGCGTCAGTGCAGCGAAAAAGTGGTACTCGGCCTCTTCGAAAAACGAGGCGATTACCCACGTCAGCAGCTTGGCTTGCGCCGCGCAGGCTTCGGCCGCCGCATAATCGCCTGCCAAGTATCGCGCCTGCAGCTTTCGCACCCAGTATTTCCCGGCAGCCAACGCCAGGTCTGGAGCATCGCGCAGATGCTGTTCAAACCGCGCCTCGCTGAAGTGATCGTCGTCCAGGCAACCGAAGGTCGGCGTTTGCCCGCGCAATGTGCGGATCAGCGCCAACTGCGTGTTGATGAAGTCGATCACCAGCCCGAAATGCACCTTCTCGGCATAGGCAAGGCCCTGCTCAGCCTCCGCCTGCATGCTGCCCAGCGCTTCGCCGCTGAACAACTGATCGGAGATCAGCCCATTGCCCACGTAGGCGGCATAAGGTAAATCGCCGACCCGGTTGGCCGCGACGAACGCCCGCCGCAGGAGCTCGCGGCATTCGCTGACCGGGCGTGTCCAACGCACCACGAACATTGAAAAGCACAGGAATGTGCCGGCTTCGAAACGTTGAAGGCCGCGCCGCTCGACCAGTTCGCAGCCCAGACGCCCGAAGCGGTAACCGGTCAGATAGTCGCCAAAGCGCCGGGACACGCGCCCGATGTTGGCGTAGAGCATGCACGAGGCATCACAGTTGCCGTGCGCAAGGCTCAAGCTCACGGCTTTGCAAATGGTCAGGCAGGCCAGGTTGGCGTTGGTTTGCACGGCCGGGGCAAAAAGCTTGCACAACGCATCCAGGGTAGCCAGAGATGTCGCGTCTTCCATCAGCGGCAGGTCGATCAGTTGCTCGATACTGCGCTCACCCAAAAGCAATGCGATCTGGTCATACTCGCTACGCACCTCGTCATCGTCCGGCTGCGCCACCCATTCAATGCCCACCTGGCGCAACCAGGCGAGGCAGACAGCCACAGCGCGGTCGCTGCGGTCGAGCATCAGGCAAACGTCCATATGCAGGCATGCCACCGCCACGCCTTCAGCCGCGGTCCTGGCGCGTTGTGCCAGGCCGACCAGGCGGTTGTCCGCTTGCTCGAGCTGGCCGGTGAGAAACTCGCATTCAGCCAGGTTCAGGGCCAGGGCAAAGCTCAATTCGTGAGGATGAGCCGCGCCCCCTTCATTCAGCAATTGCTCACCCATGCTCAAGTAGGCCAGCGCCGAACTGTAGGCCGACGCAGCCTTGGCACGGCGCCCGGCCAGCAGGTTGAGCTCTGCCAATTGCTCGCGTTCGGCATTGGCGTCGATCAGCGCCGCACCACGATTGAGCTGGCCGACTATCTCGAAAATGGATTCTTCGCGGTGATGGGCCGGTATCTGCTCGGCCAGCAGGCGACCGATACGCAGGTGCATGGGAGCCCGCTCAGCTTCGGCGATCATGGAGTAGGCAGCTTCATGGATGCGGTCGTGAACGAAGGTACAGGTATCCTCCTGTTGGGCCACCAGCTCCAGCCGAACAGCGGCCCACAAAACAGCTTGCACGCGCTCCACCGGCAGGTCGAGCACCAAGCCTAGGGTTTGTGTCTGCGCCACGTTCCCCAGGCATGCCAGGTGCTGCAGCGCCTGGCGGGTAGCCAACGGCAGGCGGGCAAGCTTGCCGACCATCAGGTCGACCACGTTGTCGGTGTAGCCCTTGGCATGGATACGCTGCGAATCCCAGCGCCAGCGCCGGGCAGCGTGGTCGTAGGCGAGCAGCGACTCCTCAGCCAACGCCTGCAGAAACTGGATGACGAAAAACGGGTTGCCGGCGGTCTTGTCCTGTACCAGTTGGGCCAAGCCCATCACGCTAGGTGCCGGGCAGTGCAACGATTCGGCGATCAGTTGTTCGATATGCGGGCGGGCCAGGGGCGAGAGGCGGATCTCATGCACCGGGGCGCCAGCCTTGCGGATCGCCTGGAGCCTGGCGTTCAGCGGGTGGCGGGCGTCCACTTCATTGTCGCGGTAGGCGCCCACCACCATGACATGGCGCAGGTCCGCGTGCGTGAGCAAGTCCTCGAGCAGGTCGAGGGTGGCCGCGTCCAGCCATTGCAGGTCGTCCAGAAACAGCGCCAGCGGGTGCTCGGCGCTGGCGAACACGGCGATGAAGCGGCGCAGCACCAGCAGGAACCGCCGCTGCGCCTGTTGCGGGTCCAGTTCCGGCACCGCAGCGGGTTCGCCGACGATCAGCCGCAGCTCCGGAATCAGGTCGGTCATCAGCCGTGCGTTGGGCCCACACGCCGCCAGCAATGCATTGCGCCATTCGGCCAGTACCTCGCTGCTTTTACCAAGCAAGGTACGCACCAGGCCCTGAAACGCCTGGACCAGCGTCGAATACGGGATATCGCGCTTGTACTGATCGAATTTGCCACTGGCGAACAACCCTCGCGGCGGCACCAGCACCTTGTGCAGTTCATTGACCACCGAGGATTTGCCGATACCCGAATAACCGGACACCAGCACCAGTTCCGGCACGCCGCTGCGTACCATGCGGGTGAAGGCATCTTCAAGGATCTGCACTTCGCGTTCGCGGCCGTAGAGTTTTTCTGGGATCAACAGGCGCTCGGGCGTGCCTTGCTCATCCAGGCTGAAGGCCATGATGCGCCGGTTCTGGCGCCAGTCGGCGAGGCAGCGCCGCAGGTCGTGCTCAAGGCCGGCAGCGCTTTGGTAGCGGTCTTCCGCGGTCTTGGCCAAGAGTTTCATCACCACCTGCGAAAGTATCTGCGGCACGGTGGCGACGCGCTCGCAAGGCGGCAGTGGCTTGCGAGCGATATGGCAATGCACCCATTCCATGGGGTCTGCGGCGTTGAAGGGTAGCGAGCCTGTGAGCATCTGGTACAGGCTCACCCCCAAAGCATAGAGGTCACTGCGTGAATCCACAGAGCGGTTCATCCGCCCTGTCTGTTCAGGCGCCATGTACGCCAAGGTGCCGGCGATGGTCTCCGGCGGCTCGGGTGGCTGCCGCTCGCGGGGAAAGCGCGAAGCAAGGCCGAAACCGGTCAGGCGGGCCTTGCCGTCGTCGCAGTTGACCAGAATATGCTGAGGTTTGAGGTCCTTGTGCACCAGCCCGGCCAGGTGCAGGCGGCCTAGGGCGACACTGATTTCAACAGCCAGCCGAAGGCAGGTTTCGATGTCCAGCGGCGACACCAGCAATGCCGACAAAGGTTGACCACCGGGGTCGCCCAGCACCAGGCGCGGCTTGCCGTTGATGCGTTCCAGGGCCTGGGGCAGCAGCGCCCAGCTAGCGTCCAGTTGCTCGCGCAGGAGATATTCGTGGGTCAACCGGTCGACGGTAGCCGGTAATGGCTGCTCGTTGACCGGCCGCATCACCAGCACGTTGCTACCGTCTGGGCGCCGCAGCCGACAAAACAGGCGATCACCATCGTTCCACAGGATTTGCTGTTTGCCTGCCATGGGTCCGGGCCCCATCATCGAATTGAAAGAAAGCGGGCTCTGTCAGACGCTGCGCCGAGACGGCTCGACACCCAGCGCCTCAGCCATGCGTACCAGGTCGGCCACTGAGCGCGCGCCGAGTTTCTTCATCATCTGCCCGCGATGCACTTTTACCGTAACTTCGCTGAGGTTCAGTTCAGCGGCGATCTGCTTGTTCATCAGGCCTGCGGTGACGAACGCCAGCACCTGGCGCTCCCTGGGCGTCAGCGCCTCGAAAGCCTTGCGCAATGCCACGCCCGCCTGTTCGCTTGCCAGGCGCTCGCGGTCACGAGCCAGGGCGTTGGCCACCGCGTCGAGCATGTCCTGGTCACGGAACGGTTTGGCGAGAAAGTCCACCGCGCCAGCCTTCATCGCCTTCACCGACATGGCGATGTCACCATGCCCGGTCATGAATACCACCGGAATACGCACCCCGCCCTGCTCCATCTGCGCCTGGAAGGCCAGGCCGCTTTCGCCGCGCAGGCGCACATCGAGCACCAGGCAACCGGGCACAGCCCTGCGGGGAAAGGCAAGAAAGTCCTGGGTGGACTCGAAGCTTTGCACCTGCAGGCCGACCGAACGGAACAGGCCGTCAAGCGCCAGGCGCATGGACTCGTCGTCATCGACGATGTACACCACCGGCTCCTGCGAGCCGTGTGCGCGCGGTAGGGCCATTTTCGCTCCTTGAGCAGTGACGCCGAGTGCTGTGGGCAAGTGAAAAATCTAACCTATTGTTGGGTAAAGTTCACAGGTTTGGCCACTGCAAACTGGCAATACCAGACTCAGGTATCGTCCAGCTATACCTAGGTATACTTCTGCCGCTTGCACGACGGGGTATCTTGGAACAACGGCACAGGCCGCCAGGAGCAGAGCGCGCATGAAGCAGCCAACCGGAGCACTGATTGCCGTTGTCGACGACGACGAGTCCCTGCGCGATGCGCTCGACGGCCTGTTGCGCGCCACCGGTTACCGTGCCCGCACCTTCGCCAGTGGCAGCGACTTCCTCGCCTCCGATGGCCCGGGCCAGGCGCACTGCCTGATCTCCGACATCCAGATGCCCGGCATGTGCGGTGTCGAGCTGCTGACGCAACTGCATGCCCGTGGGATCGACATCCCGGTGATCTTCATCAGCGCCCACCCCGGGCAGCGCTCGCGGATCACCGCGGACATGCCCGGCGTGGTCACCTGCCTGCCCAAGCCGTTCGAAGCCCAGCACCTGCTGGACTGCATCGAGTCAGCCCTGCAGCGCTGAAAAGCCTCCCATCGATACTTTGGTATACCCCCTTGCCACCTATGCGTAACCCGGCGCACACCCATGGAGAAGTGTGCCCGCCCGTGCCTCTGGATAGCATCGATATACAGCGAACGACTGGCCAGCCAGTGTCTGGCCAGGGCTGTAGTTCAGAACAATCAACCGTCCAACCCAGGAGCACGATCATGAAACAGCAACTTGTGGTTATTGGTGCCGGCTTCGCCGGACTGTGGAGCGCCCTGAGCGCCGCGCGCCTGCTCGATATGCATGACCGCCAGGACGTAGAGATCACCGTGCTGGCCCCACAAGCCGAACTGCGCATCCGCCCGCGCTTCTACGAAGCCGACGTGCACAGCATGTTCGCCCCGCTCCAGGCGCTGTTCGATGCCGTGGACGTCCGTTTCATCAAGGGCAGCGCCGAAAGCATCGACGAACAGGCTCGTTGCGTCCGCTACCGCGACGAAGCTGGCCAGCCGGCGCAACTGGCCTATGATCGCCTGGTCCTGGCCAGCGGCAGCCAGCTGGCCCGGCCACCGGTGCCTGGCCTGAACGAGTACAGCTTCGACGTCGACCAGATCGAGTCGGCCGCGCGCCTGGAGCAGCACCTGATGGCGCTGGGCAAGCGGCCCGCCAGCGCCGCCCGCAACACCGTGGTGGTGTCCGGCGGTGGCTTCACCGGGATCGAGACCGCTACCGAGATGCCTGCCCGCCTGCGTGCGGCACTGGGCGAAGAGCAGCAGGTCCGGGTGATCCTCATCGACCGTGGCGAGCGCATCGGCGCGGCCTTGGGGGAAGGTATCCGGCCCTCAATCATCGAAGCCTCGGACGAACTGGGCATCGAATGGGTCGTCGGCGCCAGCGTGACCGCCATGGATGCCGACGGCGTGACGCTGGCTGATGGCCGGCGTATCGAAAGCCAGACCGTAGTCTGGACTGCCGGCATGCGCGCCAGCCCACTGACCGAACAGCTGGCCGGCACGCGCGACCATCAGGGGCGCCTGCATGTGGACGGCAACCTCAAGGTGCGCGGGCTGGAGCATGTTTTTGCCGCTGGCGACGTGGCCTATGCAGCCACCGACGATATCGGCAATTTCGCCGTGATGTCCTGCCAGCACGCCATCAGCCTCGGTCGCCATGCTGGCAACAACGCCGCAGCCGACCTGCTGGGTGTGCCACCCACGGCCTATCGCCAACCCAAGTACGTGACCTGCCTGGACCTGGGTTCCTGGGGCGCAGTGTACAGCGAGGGCTGGGACCGCCAGTTGAAACTTGTGAAAGGCGAAGCCAAGGAACTCAAGACCCAGATCAACACCGTGTGGATCTACCCACCTGTAGCCGAGCGTGCTACCGCCCTGGCCTCTGCCGACCCATCGATTCCGGTGGCATGAACCGCACACGACCTTTTCCGTCCGGGCAGGAGAACGACCATGACAATGCCAATCAACCAAGTCGTCGCAACCGATACCGAAGAACTGGTGCCCTCGCGCTATGCCGTGAAAGTGGGCGACATCGATGTGCTGGTGGTGAGTGACGGGGTACTGCCGTTGCCCACCGAAACCATGTCGACCAACGCTGACCCGGCTGCCCGTGCGGCCTGGTTCAAGAGCATGTTCCTGGGGCCAGAAGCCTTCGACTGGGCATTGAATGTATTGCTGGTGCGCAGCGGCGAACAGGTCATCCTGGTGGATGCCGGGCTGGGTGGGCAGTTTCCCGGATTCCCGCGGGCCGGGCAGTTCCCGAAACGCCTGGCGGCTGCCGGCATCGCGCTGGAGTCGATAACCGATATCGTCATCACCCACATGCACATGGACCACATCGGCGGCCTGCTGGTCGATGAGGTAAAGAACCGCTTGCGTGCCGACGTGAAGGTGCACGTTACCGCTGCCGAGCTGGACTTCTGGGCCGCGCCGGACTTCTCGCAGACCGACATGCCACAACCCGTGCCGCAGGTATTGCGGTCTACGGCCACGGCGTTCGTGCAAGCCTATGGCAGCAGGATCCGCACCTTTGAACGCCATCATGAAGTGGCGCCCGGCGTAGTCGCCAGCCTCACTGGCGGCCATACCCCTGGGCATTGCGTGGTGTACGTCAACTCGGGCGGGGAGCGGCTGACGTTCGCAGGTGACGCGCTGTTCCCGGTAGCCTTCGATCATCCAGATTGGCACAACGGTTTCGAGCATGACCCTGAAGAGTCGGTACGGGTACGAGTGGCGCTGTTGCACGAAGCCGCCACCAGTGGCGAGCTGTTCGTTGCCACGCACCTTCCCTTCCCCTCTGTGGGCCGGGTAGCGGTCGAGGGTGAAGGGTTCCGATGGGTTGCGGGTTTCTGGAATTATTAAGTATTTGGGGCCGTTTCGCGACCCTTCGCGGCGGTTCGACGCCTCGACAAGCCCGCTCCTACAGGCTTGGCGCTGAGTTCAGGAAATGCGCGATCCTTGTAGGAGCGGGCTTGCCCGCGAAGGGCTGCAAAGCAGCCCCAGTAAAGCCGACAGATCATCGGTCGTTTCAGGACACCCGCTCGACCCGTGCAGGCGTGCGCCGCATCAGCACCTTGCCGTTGCGTACCGAGACCAGTGCATGCCCTTGGCTACGCACCATCTCGTAATCGTCCGGGGCCGACAGCAGCAACAGGTTCGCCGGCCGCCCCACCTCGATCCCGTAGCGCTCGCCCAGGTTCAAGGTGCGGGCGCTGTTGTCGGTGATCAGGTCCAGGCAGCGCTGCAGGTCTTCGTAGCCGAGCATATGGCAGATGTGCAGGCCGGCTTCGAGAATGCGCAGGATGTTGCCATTGCCCAGTGGGTACCAGGGGTCGACGATGGAGTCCTGGCCAAAGCACACGTTCATCCCGGCACGGTCGATCTCGGCCACGCGGGTAACCCCGCGGCGTTTCGGGTAGTTGTCGAAACGCCCTTGCAGGTGAATGCTCTCGGTCGGGCAAGACACGAAGTTGATGCCCGACAGCTTGAGCAAGCGGAACAGCTTGTAGCAATACGCGTTGTCGTAGGAGCCCATGGCCACGGTATGGCTGGCCGTCACCCGGGCGCCCATGTCGCGTACCCGGGCTTCTTCGGCCAGCACTTCCAGGAAGCGTGACTGCGGGTCGTCGGTCTCGTCGCAATGCACGTCCACCAGGCAGCCGGTACGCTCGGCCAGGTCCATCAGGAACTTCACCGACGACACGCCCTGGTCGCGGGTGTTCTCGAAATGCGGGATACCGCCGACCACATCGGCACCGATGGCCACCGCTTCGGTCATCAGCGCCCGGCCATTGGCGTACGACTCGATGCCTTCCTGGGGGAAGGCGACGATCTGCAGGTCGACCAGGTGGCGCACTTCGTCACGGACCTCGACCATGGCCTTGAGCGCGGTGAGCCTGGGGTCGGTCACATCGACATGGGTGCGCACATGCTGGATGCCGTGGTCCACCAGCATGCCGATGGTCTTTTTCGCGCGGGTCTTGATGTCGTCGTGGGTGGTGAATTCCTTGCGTTCAGCCCAGCGTTCGATGCCTTCGAACAGGGTGCCGCTCATGTTCCACTTCGGCTCGCCAGCGGTCAGCGTGGCGTCCAGGTGGATGTGCGGTTCGACAAAAGGCGCCACCACCAGGTTCTGCCCGGCGTCCAGGTCATCGGCAGTGCCCGGCACCAGCACCTCAGCCTGCTGCTCGATGGCGGCTATGCGCTCGCCGTGCAGTTTGATGCGGAACAGACCGGGCTTGCCGCGCAGGCGTGCGTTGAGGATGTTCATGCTGTAGCTCCTTGGGCGTCGCTCATGGTTTACCAGCATAGTGGCCGGGCAGGTTTCGGGCTAACGCTATCCCTGTAGGAGCGGCTTTAGCCGCGAACACCGGCAAAGCCGGTGCCATCCACCGCGCTGGATTCTT
>NZ_JYKS01000038.1 GCF_000935045.1 Pseudomonas sp. 10-1B | reverse complement strand
CGGCACTTTCACTCTGATCCGACTCATCCAGGGTCGCCAGGTAACGAGCAATACGTTGATCCAGCTTTTCCAGGTCCCGCTTGAGATGTTTGGTGCTGACATGGCGGCGATTGGAAGCTACGGCTCTGAATTTGCTGCCATCAATTGCGACGAGATCCCCCTTGACCAAGCCCGCACCGCGACAGAACTGCACAAAAGCACGGCAGGTGGCTGAAAACGCCACAGTGTTGTCTCTACGGAAATCAGCGATGGTTTTGAAGTCAGGAGCAAGACGGTTGAGCAACCACATGACCTCGACATTGCGCTGACATTCGGCTTCAAGGCGACGGGAAGAACGGATCTGGTAGAAGTAGCCGTATAGGTACAGCTTGAGCAAATCAGCGGGGTTGTAAGGCGGGCGTCCATTCACTTTGGGCTCGGCCTTGTCGAAGCCCAGCACCTTCAGATCAATTCGGGCAACGTACGCATCAATGACGCGCACCAGATGATCGGCCGGGATAAGCTCATCAATCGAGACTGGAAACAGGCTGGTCTGATTCCGTGGTTCGCCCTGAATGTACGCCATGAAAAATGCCCCGCATCGTTGATGCGGGGCATTTTTCAGGAGCTGGCTCAAAATTTCAGGTTTTCACACAGCCTGTGTGGGAGCGGCCTTGTGTCGCGATGGGCCGCAAAGCGGCCCCGGCAATCTCTGATCAGAGCCCTAAAAATGGCTGCCTGTGCCGGCCTCTTCGCGGGCTCGCCCGCTCCCACAGGAATGCCACAAGCCTCCAGGCCTGCGCTGTACCTGTGGGAGCGGGCAAGCCCGCGAAGAGGACCAGCGCAAATGTCAGAACCCTACACTGGCCTGCACATAGAAGGTCCGTGGCTCACCCACATAGAGGCCGGCATTGTTGTCGCTGGAGCGGGTGAAATACTGCTTGTCGAACAGGTTCTTCACCCCCGCCGCCAGCTTCAGGTTGGACAGTTCCGGGCCAAAGTCATAGCCGCCACGGGCATGCCAGGTCACATAACCCGGGATGTCGCCATACTGCCCGTCCGCACTCGGCTCGGTGATGTAGTTACCGTTGAAGCTGCCATCGGCATTGATCCCGGTACCCGGCGCGCGCTGTTTGGACTGGGCGTAGGCATCCAGGTTCCAGGTCCAGCGATTGACCGCGTAACGCACCCCGGCCGTGGCCACCTGGCGTGAATAGAACGGCAGGTCACGCCCCTTGAAGCCAGGAATTTCCCCTTCATAGGTAGCGCGGGTATAGGTATAGCCACCACTCACCGACAGCCCGTCCAGGCGCGGGTCCAGCCCCGCCAGGTCATAACGCACCGAAGCCTCGATGCCCTGGTGCTTGGTCGCCCCGAGGTTGGTCCAGCCCACGTCGTTGCTGATGTACTGCAGCTCGTCATCGAAGTCGATGTAGAACGCGGTCAACTCACCGGCGAAACCACCATTGTCATAGCGCGTGCCGATTTCGTAGGTCTTGGCCTTTTCCGGCTCCAGGCCATTGGCCGTGCTGTCGCCGGCACCGCCCTGGCCCAGCTGGAAGTACTGCAGGCTGCCGAACGAAGTTTCGTAGTTGGCGAACACTTTCCAGGCATCGGAGATGTGGTACATCACGCTCAGCGCCGGCAGCGGCTCGTTGCTGGTGATGCTGCGGTTCTTCTCCGGCACTGGCTGGCCGTTGGCGCCGAGCACCGGGCGGTCGCGCCAGTCGGTGTTGATGTGCTCGAAGCGGATGCCCGGGGTGATGGTCCAGTTGCCCACGTCGATCTTGTCGTCGATGTAGTAGGCGCTGGCCTCGGTGCCGCCGCTGCGGTCCTGGAACACGTGGCCATCGGAGGTCGGGGTCACGGTCGGTACGTTGTCGATCAGCGCCAGGCGGGTGGACTGCTCGCGCATCGCCTCCTTCAGGTAACGGTAACCCACGCTGACTTCCTGGGTAGTCGGGCCGGCGAAGAAGATGCGCGACAGCCGCGGCTCGATGGCGAAGGTGTGGTAATTGCGCGGGTACGATGACAGGGTCTTCATGTCCCGCGCGGCGATGGCGCTGCCGCGGAAGCTGTCGGTGTAGTAGGTCAGCACTTCGAGCTGGGTGGCGTCGTCGAGTTGCCGCTGCCATTTGAACGACACATCCTTGCGCCGGCCGGCGAAGTAGTCGTAGTCACGCACTGACTGGAACGGGTTGCTGTCGTACTGGGCCTGGGTCAGGCCACCGGGCATGTCGGCACGGCCATCGTAGTAGTGGAAGTTGAGCCAGAACTCATCGACGTCGGTTGGCGCCCAGTGGGTCTTGAGGATGACGTCGTCGATGTCGTTGCCGTTGTTGCTTTCGCGGTAGCCGTTGCCATTCACCCCGGTGTACAGCAGCGCCACGCCCATGCCGTTGTCCGCCGTGCCGCCGACGAAGGCCGACTCGGTGTGCTTCCAGCCACCGTGCTGGGAGGTTTCCAGGGTGGTGGACAGCTCGGCCGAGGCCTTTTCCGGGATCGCCCGGGTGACGAAGTTGATCACCCCGCCGACGTTCTGCGGGCCATAGCGCACCGAGCCTGCGCCACGCACCACGTCGATGCTGTCGAGGTTGCCCGAGGAAATCGGCGCCATCGACAGCTGCGGCTGGCCATACGGCGCAAAGGCGGCAGGGATGCCGTCGATCAGCACCGTGGAGCGCGGCGACAAGCGCGAAGTCAGGCCGCGCACGCCAACGTTCAGCGACAGGTCGCTACCGCCGGTGCCGTTGGAGTCCTGCACTTGCACACCCGGGATGCCGCGCAGCACATCGCGTACGTTCATCGCGCCCTTCTCTACCATCGCCTCGCGGCGCACCACGGTGCGCGCGCCAGGGTGGTTGTGCACGACGCTTTGCTGGGCATCGCCCAGCCAGTCACCGACCACCTTGATGTCGGTGGGCGCCAGCTCCAGGCTACCGCTGCCCAGGTCGAGGGTAGTCGGCAACGGCTTTACCACGACAGTGTCCTGGGACATCTCGAAGGTCAGCCCGCTGCCTTGCAGCAACTGTTGCAGTGCCTGCACCGGCGCCAGGTTGCCGGACACCGCCGGGGCCTGCTTGCCAGCCACCAGCTCGGGGCTGAAGAACAGCTGCAGGTTGGTCTGCTGGCCAAGCTGGTTCAGCGCCGAAGCCAACGGTTGGGCCTGGATCTGGATGGTGCTGCCGGCCTCGGCGGCCTGACTGTTGACGGCCACCGCGCTGACCGCCAGGGCCAGCGCCAGGGCGCGGAAGCGTGGGAAAGGTTTGTTGTTTTTCACGTCGTCGAAACATCCTGGAGTACGGAATAAACGCCAACCGCTTGCAAATGAAAATGCTTGGCAGTTGCAGCTGGCGAGGAAGACGAACGAGCGAAAAAAAACCTGAATCTATTTCGCGATTATTTCGCGGGAGCCGTCTTCATGGGCCTTGATGGCCACCGGCAGGATGCTCGGCAAGGCACGCAGCAGCGCATCGGTATCGTCGGTGCTGAAGGTGCTGGACAAGCGCAACTGAGCGACTTTACCGGGGGCGACCCGCAACGGCTGGCTGCGGTAGCGCGATGCTTCGGCCACCACCTCGGCCAGGGTGGCGTTGTCGAACACCAGCTTGCCCTGGCGCCAGGCGGTCAGGGCGGCAGTATCGACCGCGTAGGGTGCGGCCACCTTGCCGTGCACATCGATATGCGAGCCCTGGCCGGCCGTCAGTTGTGCAAGCGAAGCGCCCTGGCCCTGCACACGAACCGAACCCTGCTCCACCGCCACGCGGGTGCTGGCCGGGTCCAGGCGTACGTCGAAGCGGGTACCGGTGACGGTCACGCTGCCTTGGGCGGTGTCGACCACGAACGGCCTGCCGCTGTCGTGGGCGACGGTGAACATCACCTCCCCCGCGCTCAGCCGGATATGCCGCTGGCCGGCGCTGAAGTCGACCTGCAATTGCGTACTGCCATTGAGTTCAAGGTGCGAGCCATCCGGCAGATCCACCTGGCGACGCTCGCCGAAGGCGGTCTGCAGGCTGCCCTGGTGGTTCAGTTGCTGGTAGTGCCAGCCGCCCCAGCCCAGGCCCAAGGCCAGTAGCGCCACACTGGCGGCCAAGGCCTGGCGTACGAAGCGCCGGCGTGGCAACTGGCGCACCGGGTCCGGCTGGCACAATGCTTCCAGGCGCTGGCGGGGGATGAAGTCGGCGGCCTGCCACACGCGGGCCAGTTGCTCGTACTCCTCACGGTGCCGCGCATCACTCTCCAGCCAGGCGCGCAACTGTGCCTGCAGCCCGGCATCCCGAGGCGCATCCTGCACGCGGGCGAACCACGCGGCCGCCTGCTCGCGGACGGTATCGGTACCGTGCTGTTTCATCGAAAAGGTCTCCTGACTCATCATGCCGACACATCCAGGTGCTCACGCAAGTGCCGGAGCGTGCGAATCATATACTTTTCGACCATGTTCTTGCTCAACCCCATGCGCTCGGCGATCTCGGCCTGGGTCAGGCCTTCGAGCTTCTGCCAGATGAACACCTGCCGACAGTTGAGCGGCAGTTCGGCCAGTGCCCGCTCGACGCTGTCGGCCAGCTCCAGGGCATGCACGTAGGCCTCCGGGTCGCCACTGCCAGACGCGCCCTCATCGAAAGCTTCCAGCTCCAGGGCCTGGCGCCGGTCTTCGCGGCGGAAGCCATCCACGGCAATGTTGCGTGCGGTCTGGTGCAGGTAGGCGCGTGGCTGCTCGACCCGCTCGCGCGGGTTTTCCAGGACCCGGACAAAGGCATCATGGGTGAGGTCCTCGGCCTGCTGACGACTGCGCAGCTTGCGCGTCCAGGTGCCGATCAGCTCATGGTAGTGGTCGAGGAAGCCTTTGGGTCCGGACACGGTCGGGGTCATCAGGGAGGCGGATAAGGTTGCGAATAGTAATGGTTCTCATAAAAACCAGCAAATCCGCCAGTCGGTAACAAAAAATTTATGCGTACTTTCCTGTACGGGGGTACCAGGAAAATGTGGCCATAAATATGAACACCGCTGGCCCCTTCGCGGGTAAACCCGCTCCTACAGGATTTGCGAAAACCCTGTAGGAGCGGGCTTGCCCGCGAAGGGCCCAACGCGGTCCATTCCACAATTTTTTACGTTTGAAACCTCGCGGGGAACATCAGCCGGTCACACGAGTCGGTTATTCAAATGGCTGGTCGTCGATCCACGTCGATCACGCCCGGATTGCCTGTTGATTCTGCATTCTTCACGCCCTAAAGTGCGCGCCGAACGTCCATGCTGGAAACGATCCATCCGGCTCAAGTACTGAGTAGGCGAACCAAAGTGGGGATACGGAGGACGTTCAGTTTGCAGCCACTTAATCTTTCAGTTTGCCCATGGAGTCCCTGAGCATGTCGATCCAGGTCGAAGACTATTTCGCGCGTGACACCTTCCAGAAAATGAAGGCGTTCGCCGACAAGCAGGAAACCCCGTTCGTACTCATCGACACCCAGATGATCAGCCAGGCCTATGACGACCTGCGCGCCGGTTTCGAATTCGCCAAGGTCTACTACGCGGTCAAGGCCAACCCGGCCGTGGAGATCATCGACCTGCTCAAAGAGAAAGGTTCGAGCTTCGACATCGCCTCGATCTACGAGCTGGACAAGGTACTGGGGCGCGGCGTCAGCGCCGACCGTATCAGCTACGGCAACACCATCAAGAAGTCCAAGGACATCCGCTACTTCTATGAGAAGGGCGTGCGCCTGTATGCCACCGACTCGGAAGCCGACCTGCGCAACATCGCCAAGGCCGCGCCGGGCTCGAAAGTGTACGTGCGTATCCTGACCGAAGGTTCCACCACTGCCGACTGGCCACTGTCGCGTAAATTCGGCTGCCAGACCGACATGGCCATGGACCTGCTGATCCTCGCCCGCGACCTGGGCCTGGTGCCATACGGCATCTCCTTCCACGTCGGCTCGCAGCAGCGCGACATCAGCGTGTGGGACGCGGCCATCGCCAAGGTCAAGGTGATCTTCGAGCGCCTGAAGGAAGAAGACGGCATCGAGCTGAAGCTGATCAACATGGGTGGCGGCTTCCCGGCCAACTACATCACCCGTACCAACAGCCTGGAAACCTACGCCGAAGAGATCATCCGCTTCCTCAAGGAAGACTTCGGTGACGAGCTGCCGGAAATCATCCTCGAGCCAGGCCGTTCGCTGATCGCCAACGCCGGTATCTTGGTCAGCGAAGTGGTGCTGGTAGCACGCAAGTCGCGTACCGCCGTCGAGCGCTGGATCTATACCGACGTGGGCAAGTTCTCCGGCCTGATCGAAACCATGGACGAGTCGATCAAGTTCCCGATCTGGACCGAGAAGAAAGGCGAAACCGAAGAAGTGGTCATCGCCGGCCCGACCTGCGACAGCGCCGACATCATGTACGAGCACTACAAGTACGGCCTGCCGCTGAATCTGGCCATCGGCGACCGCCTGTACTGGCTGTCGACCGGCGCCTACACCACCAGCTACAGCGCAGTAGAGTTCAACGGTTTCCCGCCGCTGAAGGCTTACTACCTGTAATGCAGAACGGGGCCGCAAGGCCCCGTTTCATTTGTGCTGTCCTGTACCGGCCCTATCGCCGGCAAGCCGGCTCCCACAGAGTCCTCACAGCTTTCAAATACTGTGCAGTACCTGTGGGAGATTCTATGGTTTCTGGCAAAGGCACCAGGGTTGCCAGGTGCTCGCCACAGCATCTGTCAGCCCTGATGCGATCCTGTGGGAGCTGGCTTGCCGGCGATAGGGCCAGCACAGGCACCCTCACTCCCCGCGCCGTTCGATTTCCTCGGCATAGCGCCCCGCAAAGGCCATGAGCACCGGCCCCGCCCCCTGCAAAGTCACCAGGGCAGCACGCAGGAAATTCATGTTGCCCTCAACCCGCGCCCGTTCCAGCCAACGACCGGCCTCTGCCAGGTCACCCCGCTCGACCAGCACCAGCGCCAAACTGAACATCCCGCGAAAATCCCCCGCCTCGGCCGAGCGCCGATACCAGCGCACCGCCCGCGCCGGGCTAGGTGCCGTGGCAATGCCCTGCTCCAGGTAACGCCCGTACAGGTTCATCGACTTGGCATGCCCCAGGTGCGCAGCCTTCTCGTAACACATCAGTGCCTGCGCCTGGTTGGCCGGTACCCCGCGCCCGGTGGCCAGCAGGTTGCCCAGGTTGTAGAGGCCCCAGTCCAACCCGGCATCAGCCGCGCGGGCATAGTGAACGGCCGCCTGAGCCAAGCTCACTTCGCCACCCCAGCCATGTTCCAGGCAGCGCCCGAGCATGTTGTGCGCCATGGCACTGCCGCCTTGCGCGGCAATTTCGAACCAGCGCCGGGCCACACAGGCATCCGCTTCGATACCACGTCCGTCGAGCAGAATCTGCCCCAGCAACAACTGCGCCTCGACCGCGCCCTGCCCTGCCGCCGCCAGGATCGCCTGGGCGGCCTTGCCGGGGCTGTGTTCAAGCATGGCCTGCAAGCCGGCCACATCCACCACTTCCTCACGCCGCAACTGATAGGACACGGCTCAGACCTCGGCCCAGCGGCGCAGCAGGTTGTGGTAGGTACCGGTCAGTTGCAGCAGCGACGGATGGTCCGGCACATCGGCCGTCAGCTGCTGGATGGCATTGTCCATCTCGAACAGCAGCGCCCGCTGGCTGTCCTCGCGCACCAGGCTCTGGGTCCAGAAGAACGCGGCGTAACGCTGGCCACGGGTCACAGGGTTGACCTTGTGCAGGCTGGTGCCGGGGTACAGCACCAGGTCACCGGCGGCCAGCTTGAGCTGTTGCACGCCATAGGTGTCCTGGATCACCAGTTCGCCACCGTCATAGCTGTCCGGGTCACTGAGGAACAGCGTGGAAGACAGGTCGGTACGCACCCGCTCCGGGCTGCCTTTGGGCTGACGCAGGGCATTGTCGATGTGGAACCCGAAATTGCCGCCTTCGCGGTAGCAGTTGATCAACGGCGGGAACACCTTGTGCGGCAAGGCCGCCGACATGAAGCGCGGGTTTTTCCACAGGCGTTCGATCAACGCAGCGCCGATCTCCTTGGCCAGCGGGTGCCCTTCCGGCAACTGCAGGTTGTGTTTGGCCTTGGCCGACTGATAGCCGGCCGTGACCTTGCCATCGGCCCAATCGGCCTGCTCCAGCGCCTCACGGATGCGGGCCAGTTCATCGGCGTCGAACAGGTCGGGGATGTGAAGCAGCATGGCGGCAGCACCGTTAGGAAGTGTAAAGGCGCCAATGATATTGATTCCCTTTTGCGCTTCACAAGCCCCATTTGCCCCTTAGACGTTTCAGCGTGAAAAAAATGTAAAGCCAAATTGTAAAGATTGTAAATTCTTCACGAATGGTAACGACTCTCAATTGTTAGTCACAATTGCTTACATTAAGATCCGCGGCCTTCATACCTTGGGGAAGGTCCTTAGCAATGCGCCAGTACGTACCATCTGCAGTGAGCTCACCACGCCTGATCGTGTCTGCCATCGGTGTCGCCCTTAGCGCCTCGTCGGTCTACGCCGCCGACCCGGCTGCCAGCAGCGCAATCACCCTCGACGCCACCAGCGTCAACGGCAAGGCTGAACAGGCCAGCACCGATTACAAGGTCGAGAAGGCCTCCTCGCCGAAGTACACCGCGCCGCTGGTGGACACCCCGCGTTCGGTCACCGTGATCCCGCAGCAAGTGATCAAGGACACCAACGCCCTGACCCTGCAGGACGCCCTGCGCACCGTGCCGGGCATTACCTTCGGTGCCGGCGAAGGCGGCAACCCGCAAGGCGACCGGCCGTTCATCCGAGGCTTCGACGCCCAAGGTGACACTTACCTGGACGGCGTGCGTGACACTGGCGCGCAAACCCGCGAAATCTTCGCCATCGAGTCGGTGGAAGTAGCCAAGGGCCCGAACTCGGCCATCGGTGGCCGTGGCGCCGCGGGCGGCACCATCAACCTGGTTAGCAAGCGTGCACACCTGGGCAACTCGCTGGACGGCGCCTGGACCTGGGGCAGCGACCAGACCCAGCGCTATACCTTCGATGGCAACTACCAGTTCAGCGATACCATTGCCGGCCGCCTGAACCTGATGACCCATGAAAGCAACGTTGCCGGCCGCGACAAGGTCAACTACGACCGCTGGGGTATCGCCCCGTCGCTGGCCTTCGGCCTGGGCACGCCGACTCGCGTCAACCTTGACTACTACCACCTGGAAAGCGACGACCTGCCGGATTCGGGCATCCCGTACAGCATTCCAGTTGCCGGCAGCAACGCCCGTACTTCGGCACATCCGAGCAAACCGGTCGATGGTGGTGACAGCGACAACTTCTACGGTCTGACCGGTCGCGACTTCCGCAAGAGCCGCGTGGACATCGCCACCTTCGCCATCGAGCACGACCTGACTGACTCGCTGACCATCAAGAACACCCTGCGCCATGGCAACAGCATGCAGGACTATGTCCTGACCCAGCCTGACGACAGTGCCGGTAACGTGAACAACAACGGTGTATGGCGTCGTGCCAACACCCGTGTGGGCAACACCGCCACCACCACCAACCAAACCGACCTGTTCGGCGAGTTCTTCGTCGGGGGCTTCAAGAACAATTTCTCGACCGGTATCGAACTCACCAAAGAAGAGTCCGACCGCCAGAGCTACACCGTCACGCCAAACAGCAAACTCACCTGTACCGGTCCTGGCAATGGCGGTAGCTGCACCTCGCTGAGCGACCCTAACCCGGACGACACTTGGAACGGCACGGTCTCGCGCAACTACGCCGGCACCAAGACCAGCGGCAAGACTCGAGCGATCTATGCCTTCGACACATTGGAGCTGACGCCCCAGTGGCTGCTGAACATGGGCCTGCGTTACGACCATTTCGATACCAAGTTCCGTACCTACGACGCCAGCGGCGCAACCGTCGTAAACAAGAACGGCGTACCCACCAAGGGTCGCGACAAGAGTGAATTCTTCACAGGCCAGTTGGGACTGGTCTGGAAGCCTGCCGAGAACGGTAGCATCTATATTTCCTATGCCACCTCCGCGACCCCGCCAGGCGCAATGCTCGGCGAAGGTACCGAGACCAACACACTGCCAGGCACCACCGACCGCAGCGGCAATGTTCTGGGCAGCGACCTGGAACCGGAAGAGACCACCAACTACGAAATCGGTACCAAATGGGACTTGCTGGATGAACGCCTGTCGCTGGCAGCGGCGCTCTTCCGTACCGAGAAGGAGAACGCCCGCGTACAGGTGGACAGCACCACCTACGAAAACGTCGGCGAAACCCGCGTGCAGGGTATCGAGCTGTCAGCCAGCGGCAAGATCACCGACAAATGGCAGGTATTCGCCGGCTATACCTACCTGCAGGCACGTCAGATCGACGGCGGCCCGCTGAACAAAGCCAACGACGGCAACCAACTGCCAAACACCCCGAACAACAGCGCCAGCTTGTGGACTACCTACTCCATCACGCCAAAGCTGACTATCGGTGGCGGTGCGTTCTACGTGGATGACGTATACGGCAGCGTGGCCAACACCACCATGGTCGACAGCTACGTGCGTTACGACGCCATGGCCGCCTACAAACTGACCAAGAACATCGACCTGCAACTGAACGTGCAGAACCTCACCAACGAGACGTACTACGACAAGGCCTACTCCACCCACTTCGCCAACCAGGCGGCCGGGCGGACTGCACTGTTGACCACCAGCGTGCATTTCTGATGTCGGGAATGGGTTGATCCGCTGATTGGGCTGTGCCTGTGCCGGCCCTTTCGCGGGCTCGCCCGCTCCCACAGGGACACCACAGTCCTCAAATCCTGTGGCGTACTTGTGGGAGCGGGCGAGCCCGCGAAGAGGCCAGTACAGGCTTCCACTGAAAGAAGCCCACCCCGGCCCCGTTCACTCCAGTGAGCGGGGCTTTTGCGTATCAAGGCATAATGCCCGCCGCGCAGCTAGCGGCAGCAATACAAGGTGAGAGATGTGGTGAAGAAGACGCTGTTCCAATTGCACTGGTTCTTTGGCATCACCGCTGGCCTGGTGCTGGCCTTGATGGGCATCACCGGGGCCCTGTACTCGTTTCAGGAAGAGCTGCTGCGCGCGTTCAATGCCGATGTACTGAAGGTAGAAGTACGCGCCGAAGGCGTGCTGCCGCCAGCCGAACTGGTCCGTCGGGTCGAGGCCCAGCAACACGACAAGGTGTCGATGCTGTGGGTCGACGTGCGCGAAGGCAACGCCGCACGAGTCTTCTTCATGCCGCCGCCGGGCGAACGCCGCGGCGCGCTGCGCTATGCCGACCCTTACACCGGCGAGCTCAAGGGTGACGTGGCCGGGCAAGGCTTCTTCAACCTCATGCTCAACCTGCACCGCTTCCTGGCCATGGGCGACACGGGCCGGCAGATCACCGGTGCCTGTACCCTGATGCTGGTGTTCTTCTGCCTCTCCGGCCTGTACATGCGCTGGCCGCGCAAGGCGCTGGACTGGCGCACCTGGCTGACCTTCGACTGGGCCAAGAAAGGCCGGGCCTTCAACTGGGACCTGCACGCCGTGGCCGGTACCTGGTGCCTGCTGTTCTATCTGCTGTTCGCACTGACCGGGCTGTTCTGGTCCTACGAGTGGTATCGCGAAGGCCTGAACAAGCTGCTGGCCGACGCGCCGGCCGCCGGCCAGCAGCAAAAACGCGGCGAAGGCCGTGGCCGCCACGGGCCGCAGAAAGTCGACAAGAACGCCCCGCCACTGGTAGTCGACTACGACGCGATCTGGGCCAACCTCAAGGACGCTGCCGGCCCAGGCCTGGCCGCCTACAACCTGCGCCTGCCACCGGTCGGCGGCCAACCGGCCAACCTGTTCTACCTGCTGGAGAACGCTGCCCATCCACGTGCTTTCAACACCCTGGTACTGGACCCGGCCACCGGCCAGGTGAAAAAACATGACCGCTATACCGACAAATCCTTCAAGGCTCAGCTGCTGCAGAGCGTCTATGCCCTACACGTAGGCGAATACTTCGGCCTGCCTGGGCGCATCATCGTCACCATCGCCAGCCTGACCATGCCGCTGTTCTTCGTCACTGGCTGGCTGCTGTACCTCGACCGCCGCCGCAAGAAACGCCAGGTGCGCGCGGCGCGTGGCAACGTTGCCAGCGGCAGCACCAGCGGCGACAGCTGGCTGATCGGCTTTGCCAGCCAGAGCGGCTTTGCCGAACAGTTGGCCTGGCAGAGCGCCGGGCAACTGCAGGCAGCCGGCCTGCCGGTGCAGGTGCGCGCCTTGGCCGAGCTGGGTGAGAACGACCTGCGCCAGGCCCGCCGCGTGCTGTTCGTGGTCAGCACCTTCGGCGATGGCGAAGCCCCTGACAGCGCCCGCGCCTTCGAGCGCAAGGTGCTCGGCCAGCCTTGGGCGCTGAACCACCTCAACTATGCCCTGCTCGCCCTCGGCGACCGCCAGTACCCGCACTTCTGCGGCTTCGCCCGCCGCCTGCAGGCATGGCTGGGTGAGCGTGGTGCCAGCAGCGCGTTCAGCCCGGTGGAAGTGGACAACGCCGACCAGGCCGCCCTGCAGCAGTGGCACCAGGAACTGGCGCAACTGACTGGTGCCCAGCCGGTAGCCGCCTGGCAGCCGCCGAGCTTTGGCAATTGGTCGCTGGTGCGCCGCGAACTGCTCAACCCGGGCAGCCAGGGCCAGCCGGTGTACCTGCTTGGCCTGCAGCCGGAACAGCCCGCCAGCTGGGAAGCCGGCGACCTGGTGGAAATCCTGCCGCTCAATGGCCAGCCACGGATCGACGCGTTCCTCAACGGCATGGCACTGGACGCCAGCACCCGGGTGCAAGTGAATGGCCTGGACGAAACCCTTGCCCAAGCCTTGGCTGGCCGCCAGTTGCCGGCCCGTCGCGATCACCTGATCGGCTTGCAGCCGCAAGCGCTGGTCGATGCGCTGGTACCAATCGGCAGCCGCGAATACTCCATCGCCTCGATCGCCAGCGATGGCGTGCTGGAACTGATCGTACGCCAGGAGCGCCATACCGATGGCAACCTGGGCCTGGGCTCCGGCTGGCTGACCGAGTACCTGCCGCTGCACGGCACCTTGAGCCTGCGCCTGCGGCGCAACAGCGGCTTCCACCTGCCGCAAAGCGCTGCACCGATGATACTGATCGGCAACGGCACCGGCCTGGCGGGCCTGCGCAGCCTGATCCGGGCGCGGGTGAATGCAGGTGAGCAGCGCAACTGGCTGCTGTTTGGCGAGCGTAATCGCGCGCATGACCTGTTGTGTGGTGAGGAGCTGCAAGGCTGGCTGGCCAGCGGCGACCTGGCACGGCTGGATTTGGCGTTCTCTCGCGATCAGGCCGAGAAGGTGTATGTGCAGGATGTGCTGCTGCAGCAGGCCGAGGAGTTCAAGCGCTGGGTAGCGGATGGCGCCTGTGTGTATGTCTGCGGCAGCCTGCAAGGCATGGCTGCGGGGGTGGATGCGGCGCTTGATGGCATCCTTGGGGAGGCCGCTGTGCAGCAGTTGATCGAGGATGGGCGGTATCGGCGGGATGTGTATTGATTGGCAATTGATGTAACCGGCGCCGGCCTCTTCGCGGGTAAACCCGCTCCTACAATGATCGCGGTCGTTGTAGGAGCGGGTTTACCCGCGAAGAGGCCGGCCCTGCTGTCAGTGCAGCTCGAAGGTATCGGCATCCAAATTGGCCGGGAACTTGGCTCGGTAGGCTGCCAGCTCCACCGCGCTCAACACAGCGGTAAACACCCCATCGGCCTCGCCGGCACTGAGCAGGCTCTCACCCTGGAAGTCCAGCACCTGGCTGTCACCGGAATAGGCAAAGCCCTTGCCATCGGTACCCACCCGGTTCACCGCCGCCACATAGCACAGGTTCTCGATGCCCCGCGCCGGCAGCAAGCGGTTCCAGTGCTGGCGGCGCGCTGCTGGCCAGTTGGCGGTGTACAGCAGCAAATCGGTGTCCTGGGCATCGCGGCTCCACACCGGGAAGCGCAGGTCATAGCAGATCAGCGGGCGAACCCGCCAGCCCTTGAGCTCGAACTGCACCTGGCGCTCGCCGGGGGTGTAGTGCTTGTGCTCACCGGCCATGCGGAACAAGTGGCGCTTGTCGTAGTGCAGGATCTCGCCGTCCGGCCGCGCCCACAGCAGGCGGTTGCGGTGGCTGCCATCGGCGGCCTGGATGATCACGCTGCCGGTGATCACCGCGTTGTACTTCTTCGCCTGAGCCTTCAGCCATTTGTAGGTCGGGCCATTCTCCGGCTCGGCCAGGCTTTCCGACTGCATCGAAAAGCCGGTGGTGAACATCTCCGGCAGGATCACCAGGTCGACCTCGCCCACCTGCTCCAGCAGCACCTCGAAGTGCGCATAGTTGGCCTCGCGGTCGTGCCAGGCCAGGGTGGTCTGCACCAGGGCGATTTTCAGGTTCGGCAGTGTGCTCAGATCGCGCATAGTCTTTCCGCTGCCTGACGCAGCGTCTCCTCTCGTTTGGCAAAGCACAGGCGCACCAGGCGTTGCTCGGGGATGGGCTGCTGGTAGAAAACCGACACCGGGATGGTCGCCACGCCGTGCTCGCGGGTCAGCCACAGCGACATGTCGACATCGTTCAGGTCCGGGCGAATCCGCGAATAATCCACCAGTTGGAAATAAGTACCCGCAGTGCGGGTGAAACTGAAGCGCGAGCCTTCCAGCAAGCCGCAGAACAGGTCGCGCTTGGCCTGGTAGAAGGCCGGCAATTCATCGACATGCTCGGGGTGCCCGGCCATGAAGTCGGCCAGTGCGCACTGCAGCGGCGTCACCCCGCAGAAGTTGACGTACTGGTGCACCTTGCGCAGCTCGGCGCTGAGCGCCGGCGGGGCGATCACGTAGCCGGTCTTCCAGCCGGTGACGTGGTAGGTCTTGCCGAACGAGCTGACCACGAAGGCGCGCTGGTACAGCTGCTGGTGGGCCAGCACGCTGGCATGGCGCACGCCGTCGTAGACCAGGTGTTCGTACACTTCATCGCTGACCAGGTAGATATCGCGGTCGGCAATCAGTCGGGCCAGCTGGTCGAGGTCTTCGCGGGTGATCAGCGCGCCGCTGGGGTTGTGCGGCGAGTTGAGGATGACCATGCGCGTGCGCGGGCTCAGGGCATCGCTGAACTTCTGCCAGTCGATGCGAAAGTCGCCGTCGCTCAGTTGCACATGCACGCAGCGGCCACCGGCCAACTCCACCGAAGGCTCATAGCTGTCATAGCAAGGGTCGAAGACGATCACCTCGTCACCGGCATGCACCACTGCCTGGATGGCGCAGAAGATCGCCTCGGTGGCACCTGGGGTGATGGTCACTTCCTGGTCGGCATCCACCTGCGCGCCATACAGCCGCGCGATCTTGGCCGCCACCTGCTGGCGCAGGGCCGGCAGGCCGGTCATTGGCGAATACTGGTTATGCCCGGCGGCCACATGCCGGCCAACTGCATCGAGCAGCGCCTGCGGGCCGTTGAAATCGGGGAAACCTTGCGACAGGTTGAGCGCGCCGGTCTGCACGGCGAGCTGGGACATGGTGGTGAAGATGGTCGTGCCGACATTCGGCAGTTTGCTGCGGATCATGGAGCCCTCTTTCCTGGGGTTTATCCGGCACGGGTGGAGTCCGAGCATAGCGGATCGAGCGGTCAGGAAAAAGGTTGAAACAATGGGGGTATTGCGCTGGATAAAAGTGCCTCTTCGCGGGTAAACCCGCTCCTACACAGATCGAACAATCCTAGAGGACAGCGCCGTACCTGTGGGAGCGGGCAAGCCCGCGAAGAAGCTGGCGCGGAATCAGCGCTTGTCGCGGCGCTTTTTCTCGGCTTTCTTGTGGTGCGACATCAGGCGGCGCTTCTTGTTGACCTGGCGATCGGTGAGGGTGTTCTTCTTGCCCTCGTACGGGTTCTCACCGCCCTTGTACTCGATGCGGATCGGCGTACCGACCAGCTTCAGCACGCGGCGGTAGGTGTTTTCCAGGTAACGCGAGTACGACTTCGGAATCTTCTCGGTCTGGTTGCCGTGGATAACGATCAGCGGCGGGTTGGCCCCACCCAGGTGGGCATAGCGCAGCTTGATGCGGCGGCCGTTGACCAGCGGCGGCTGGTGCTCGCTCACGGCATCTTCGAGGATCTGCGTCAGGCGGCTGGTCGGCCAGCGGGTCACCGCCGACTTGAACGCAGCCTGCACCGACTTGTACAGGTGGCCCACACCAGTACCGTGCAAGGCGGAAATGAAGTGGATATCGGCAAAGTCGACGAAGAACAGCCGGCGCTCCAGCTCGGTCTTCACGTAGTCACGTTCGCCTGGCTCCATGCCGTCCCACTTGTTCAGGGCAATGACGATGGCACGCCCGGCTTCCAGGGCGAAGCCCAGCAGGTTCAGGTCGTGGTCCACCACACCTTCACGGGCATCCATGACAAAGATCACCACGTTGGCGTCCTTGATCGCCTGCAGGGTCTTCACCACCGAGAACTTCTCGACTTCCTCGTGGATCTTGCCACGCTTGCGCACGCCGGCAGTGTCGATGAAGGTGTACTTCTCGCCATCGCGCTCGAACGGGATGTAGATACTGTCGCGGGTGGTGCCCGGCTGGTCGTACACCACCACACGCTCTTCACCGAGCATACGGTTGACCAGGGTCGACTTGCCGACGTTGGGGCGGCCGATGATGGCGATCTTGATGCCATCCTTCTCGCTCGGGCCGGGGATGCGCACTGCCTCTTCGCCTTCGGCGACTTCGGCGTCCAGCGCTTCTTCGACCTGGTCGCGCGGCAGGTGGCCGAGCACGGTCTCCATCAGCGCGTTGATGCCGCGGCCCTGGGAGCCAGCCACCGGAATGGCGTTGCCCATGCCCAGCGGCGAGAACTCGGCGCGGGCGACATCGGCATCGATGTTGTCGATCTTGTTGGCGACCAGGATCGCCTCTTTGTTGCGCTTGCGCAGGTGCTCGGCAATCATCTGGTCGGCGGCGGTCATGCCGGCGCGGGCATCGACCAGGAACAGCACATAGTCGGCTTCTTCGATGGCCATCAGCGACTGCTCGGCCATTTTCTCGTCCATGCCCACTTCGTCACCGGTAATACCGCCGGTGTCGATCAGGATGAAGGAACGACCCTGCCAGCTGGCATCACCGTACTGGCGGTCACGGGTCAGGCCCGACAGGTCACCGACGATGGCATCGCGGGTTTTGGTCAGGCGGTTGAACATGGTGGATTTGCCGACGTTCGGGCGGCCCACCAGGGCGATTACGGGAACCATTCGGCTCTCCACTCTTGAATTCTTGAAAATGCAAAGGCCGCTGCAAGGCAGCGGCCGGAGTTCGGGCGGCGTGTCCTACGCCGCGGCTTGAAGCCCATCAAGGCTTCAAGCATAGCTTCAGCGGATGGTCAGTGCCTCGAGCTTGCCGCTGTTGCCGAAGACGTAGATGGTGTCGCCGACCACAAGTGGGCGGGCGCGCAGGCCATCGCTGTCGATCCGCTCACGGCCGACGAAACGGCCGTCGACCTGGCTCAGCAGGTGCAGGTAACCCTCGAAGTCACCCACCGCTACGTAGCTGGAGAACACTTCTGGTGCCGACAGCTGGCGGCGGGCCATGGTGTCGTTGGTCCACAGGGCGCTGGAAGAGCGCTCGTCGACGCTTTCGACGGTACCCGAGGCTTCGCTGACGTAGACGTTGCCGTAGCCCTGGGCGACACCCACATAGCTGGAGGCATCACGCTGCCACAGCACGCGGCCGCTTTCCAGGTCCAGGCCCGCTACGCGGCCCTGGTAGGTGCTGACGTACAGGGTACCACCGGACAGCAGCAGACCACCGTCGATATCGACCACACGGTCAAGCTCGGAACGGCCCTGCGGAATAGCCACGCGGCTTTCCCACACCGGTACACCGTTGTTGATGTCCACCGCCACCACCTTGCCGGTGGACAGGCCAGCGACGGCCAGGCGATTGGTGGCGATCGGCGCACCGGTGCCACGCAGGGTCAGCACGGCCGGGGTATTTTCGTAGATCCAGCGGCGGTCGCCAGTGGCGGCATCCAGGCCGATCAGGCGGTCGTCCTGGGTCTGCACTACCACCACGTCACCGTTGTTGGCAGGCGGAGCCAGCACTTCGCTGGTCACGCGGGAGCGCCAGCGCTCCTCACCGGTGCTGGAGTCCAGGGCGATGACTTCGCCCTTGAGGGTACCGAGCATGACCAGGCCGTAGCCTACGCCGACAGCACCGGAAACCTGCAGGTCCAGGTCCTTCTTCCACACCACGTCGCCGGTGATACGGTCGAGGGCGAAGACTTCGCCGTTGACGTCGGAGGCGTAGATACGGTCGTTCTCGATGGCCGGTACCAGGGTGTTGTAGGTTTCACCCTGGCCGTCGCCGATCGAACGGCTCCACTGCTTCTTCAACACCACTTCTTCGGTGAACTTGGTCAGCTCGGCCGGGGGCAGTTCCTTCTTGCTGTTGCTGCTGCAACCTGCGGCCAGTACGGCCAGGGTCAGCACTGCTGCTTGTTTCCAACCGATCACTTACGCGTCCCCTTTGGCCAGGTCATCCAGCTTCAATTGCAGGCCACCGACCGCCGCCTCATCGGACAGCGCAGCCTTGGCTTTTTCGTAAGCGCTGTGCGCGTCGTCGGCGCGGCCCAGCTGTACCAGCAGGTCACCCTTCAACTCTTCACGGCTGGCCAGGAAGGCTTTGTCGGCGTCGCCGTCGAGCAGCTTGAGGGCATCCTCGGCCTTGTTCTGGGCGGCCAGCACGCGTGCCAGACGCTGACGCGAGATCTCGCCCAGGGTGGCATCGGCCGGCTTGTCCAGCACGCCCTTCAGCTCGGCGGCAGCGTCGTCGAGCTTGCCACTCTCGACCGCGACCTTGGCCACGAACAGGCTGCCGTACTGGGCGTAGGCGGTACCGCCGAACTCGCTCTTGAGCTTGCCGGCCAGCTCCGCGACCTTGGTCGCATCAGGCTGGCCAGTCGGCGTCAGGCTGGTTTCCAGCAAGGCCTGGTACAGCTGCGAGGCACCTTGCGACTGGTTGTTCTGGTACTTGTGCCAGGTATTCCAGCCCAACACCACCACACCGGCCAGCAGGGCACCGGTCAGCAGCGGCTTGCCGTTGCGGTTCCACCAGTCCTTGATCCCTGCCAGATCATCATCATCGCTACTCGACACCCCAATACTCCTTTTCGCCTATTCGCTTGTTGAACCGCGTTACGCCTGCGCGATCGCGGTTTCCAGGTGCTCTGCCAGAGCATCCCAGGCAATGTTCTGTTGTTCGCCCTGGCCACGCAGGGGCTTGAAGCCGATTTCTTGCTTGGCCAGCTCGTCGTCACCGAGGATCAGGGCGAACAGTGCGCCGCTCTTGTCGGCCTTCTTGAACTGGCTCTTGAAGCTGCCAGCACCGGCGTTCACCGCCAGGCGCAGGCCTGGCAGGCGGTCGCGCAGGCCTTCGGACAGGCGCAGACCAGCCAGCTCCGCCTGCTCGCCAAAGGCGCACAGGTAGACGTCGATCTGGCGGCTGATGGATTCTGGCACCTTGCCCAGGGTTTCCAGCAGCAGGATCAGGCGTTCGATGCCCATGGCGAAACCGACGCCCGGGGTCGGCTTGCCGCCCATCTGCTCGACCAGGCCATCGTAGCGGCCACCGGCGCACACCGTGCCCTGGGCGCCGAGCTTGTCGGTGACCCACTCGAACACGGTCTTGCTGTAGTAGTCCAGGCCACGCACCAGCTTGGTGTTGATCACGAACGGAATGCCAGCGGCGTCGAGGCGGGCCTTGAGACCCTCGAAGTGCACGCGGGACTCTTCGTCCAGGTAGTCTTCCAGCTTCGGCGCGCCGACCAGCACCGCCTGGGTGTTCTGGTCCTTGCTGTCGAGAATGCGCAGCGGGTTGCTCTTCAGGCGGCGCTGGCTGTCTTCGTCCAACTGCTCCAGGCGCGCCGAAAGGAACTCGACCAGCGCATCACGGTAGCGCGCACGGGCTTCGCTGGTGCCCAGGCTGTTGAGCTCGAGCTTGACCGCATCCTGGATGCCCAGCAGGCCCCACAGGCGCCAGGTCAGCATGATCAGCTCGGCATCGATGTCCGGGCCGTCCAGGTTGAACACTTCCACGCCAATCTGGTGGAACTGACGGTAGCGGCCTTTCTGCGGGCGCTCGTGGCGGAACATCTGGCCGATGTACCACAGCTTCTGCACCTGGCCGTTGCCGGTGATGCCATGCTCGAGCACGGCACGCACGCAGGCGGCTGTGCCTTCGGGGCGCAGGGTCAGCGAATCGCCGTTGCGGTCCTCGAAGGTGTACATCTCTTTTTCGACGATGTCGGTCACTTCACCGATGGAGCGCTTGAACAGCTCGGTGAACTCGACGATCGGCGTGCGGATCTGGCTGTACCCGTAGGTGTCCAGCAGGCCGGCCACGGTGCCTTCGAAGTAGCGCCACAGCGGCGACTGTTCAGGCAGGATGTCGTTCATGCCACGGATGGCTTGCAGCGATTTGCTCACGAAAAGTCCTTACGAATTCTGTGTGTCAGCCACGGGCGATCAGCGCCGCGTCGGCTTCGACCTTTTCGGCCGCCTTCTGGCGGATGAGTTTTTCCAGCTCATCGACCAGGTTGTCATTGGTCAGCTTCTGCGCCGGCTTGCCATCGATGTAGACCAGGTTCGGCGTGCCGCCAGTCAGCCCCACATGGGACTCCTTGGCTTCACCCGGGCCGTTGACCACGCAACCGATCACCGCCACGTCCAACGGCACCAGCAGGTCTTCCAGGCGCCCTTCCAGCTCGTTCATGGTCTTGACCACATCGAAGTTCTGCCGCGAGCAGCTCGGGCAGGCGATGAAGTTGATGCCACGCGAGCGCAGGTGCAGCGACTTGAGGATGTCGTAGCCGACTTTCACTTCTTCGACCGGGTCGGCCGCCAGCGAGATACGGATGGTATCGCCAATGCCTTCGGCCAGCAGCATACCGAGGCCGACGGCGGATTTCACCGTCCCTGAACGCAGGCCACCGGCTTCGGTGATACCCAGGTGCAGCGGCTGCACGATCTGCTTGGCCAGCAGGCGGTAGGCTTCGACGGCCATGAACACGTCGGAGGCCTTGACGCTGACCTTGAAGTCCTGGAAGTCCAGGCGGTCGAGGTGTTCGACGTGGCGCAGGGCCGACTCGACCAGAGCTGCCGGGGTCGGCTCGCCGTACTTCTTCTGCAGGTCCTTTTCCAGGGAACCGGCGTTGACGCCGATACGGATCGGGATACCGCGGTCGCGGGCGGCATCGACCACCGCACGCACACGGTCTTCGCGGCCGATATTGCCCGGGTTGATACGCAGGCAGTCGACGCCCAGTTCGGCTACGCGCAGGGCGATCTTGTAGTCGAAGTGGATATCGGCGACCAGCGGCACGCTGACCAGTTGCTTGATCTTGCCGAACGCCTCGGCGGCGTCCATGTCTGGCACCGAAACCCGCACGATGTCCACGCCGGCATCGACCAGGCGCTGGATTTGCGCCACGGTGGCGGCCACATCATTGGTGTCGGTGTTGGTCATGCTCTGCACCGCGATGGGCGCATCACCACCCACCGGCACATTGCCGACCCATATTTTGCGGGATTCGCGACGTTTGATCGGAGATTCGCCGTGCATGACTTACTGTCCCAACTTCAGGCGAGCGGTCTCGCCACTGATGAACGGGGCAACATCGACGGCCTGGCCGTTGTAGCTGACCTGGGCGCCACGGGCAAAGCCCAGGCGTACCGAGAATGGCGGCTTGCCGGTCAGCTCGAGGTTGTCCCCCTTGCGCTTGATGGCGCTGAACAGCACCTTGCCGTTGCCGTCGGTGACCTGGGTCCAGCAATCGGCGGTGAACTGGATAGCGACCTTGGCGCTGCCGGCCGGCACCGCGGCTGGCGCGACAGGCTCGGCAGCAGCCACGGCCGGCACGCTGGCGGCTGGCACAACAGCCTCCGGCGCCGGGGCAGCCGTTGCTACCGGGGTGGGGGCTGCAGCTGGTGCGGGCTGCGCAGGCGCCTGCTCAGCCGGGGCCGGCGCGGCGTCAACGCTAGGTGCCGGGGCCGGGCTTGCCGGCGCCTGTTCGGCGGCTGCGACGGGCTGCTCGGTAGCGCTCGGCTCCAGCGCAAGCGGCGCGCTTTCGGGCTGCTGGCTAGCGGAAACAGCCTGGTCTTCAGGCTCATCGAGCGGGTGTATCTGGGTGGTGCCATCGGCGCTTTCGACTTCGACGTGCTCCAGGGCGATCTTGGCCAGGTCCTTGCCGCGCAGGCTGCCCTGGTCCTGCCACCAGACGAAGCCACCGCCGACAACGGCCACCAGCAGCAGCAGGCTGATGCCGCGCAGGATATTGTGCGACAGGCGCACTGGCTCTTCGATACGGCCCAGCGAGTGCACGTCGCTGCCTTTGGCATGGGTGCCGGTGTAACGGTCGAAGGCCTCTACCAGGGCAGCCTGGTCCAGGTCCATCAACTTGGCATAGGCGCGGATATAACCACGGGCGAAAGTATGCCCGGGCAGCTTGTCGAAGGCGCCGGTTTCCACGTGGTTCAACGAACTGACAGTGAGGTTGAGCTTGCGGGCCACCTCGGCTTGAGACCAGTCCCGCTTCTCACGGGCCAGGCGCAAAAGCTCACCGGGGTTCTGGCCAGGCGCTACAGCTACTTCGGGATGCGCGGCGTTCATCGTTGCTCCGACAGGTATTGCTGATATTCCGGCGTACCGGGATAAAGTCGTTGTAATTGCTGGCCCAGTTCGGCCAGTGTGCCCTGCTCGTCGAATACCCGGGCAAGGCGGCTGCCCAGCAGCAGGCTACGGGCATCATGGTCGCTCAACTGGCTGAAACGATCGTAGTAGTCCCGGGCCGGCACATAATGCCTGTTTTCGTAGGACAACTCAGCCATTTCCAGCAACGCTTTCGGTTGCCGCTGGTTGAGTTGCAAAGCTTTCAGCAGGTAAGCATGCGCCTGGTCGCGGCGCTCGAGCTTCAGGGCGGTCAGGCCCAGGTTCTCGTACACCCGTGAGCGCTCAGGATACAGGGTATCGGCGCTGGCCAGGCGAAACATCTGCTCGGCCTCGGCAAATCGCCCCTGAGCATAAAGGAAACTGCCGTAATTGTTGCGAATTCGCGTGTTATCGGTGCCGGCCTGCAGTGCCGTGCGAAAGTGCGACTCGGCCAGCGCCGGCTCCCCCTCGGCCTGGAACACCAGCGCCAGGGCGGCGTGCGCATTGGCATCGCGGCCATTCAGGGCCAGCGCCTTGCCCAGCGGCGCCTTGGCCTGCTCGGTCAAACCCTGTTGCAAATACCCCAACCCGAGCTGCACATAGGCCCGCCCTGCCTCTGCCCTGCCCTGACGGCTGGCCAAGGGGTCGCCCGCACCACCCGACACGCAGCCGGCCAGCAGCGAAAGCGCAAGGATCGACAGCGCGGCGCGCAGGCTCATGGGCAAGGTCCCGGTCAGTGACGCGCGGTGCTGTCTTGCAGCTCGACGTCCGCGGAAAGCTGGCGCACGGCGATGTAGCGTTCGCTGCGGCGGGTGCGGTCGTTGACCTGGCCAACCAGCTGCCCACAGGCGGCATCGATGTCTTCACCACGGGTGGTGCGGGTGGTGACGTTGAAGCCACCGTGGTGCAACAGGTCCTGGAAGCGACGAATGGCGTTGTTGCTCGGCCGCTCGTAGCCCGAGTGCGGGAACGGGTTGAACGGGATCAGGTTGATCTTGCAGGGTACGTCACGCAGCAGCTCGATCATCTGCGCGGCATGCTCAGGCTGGTCGTTGACGTCCTTGAGCAGGGTGTACTCGATAGTCAGCACGCGCTTGCCGCCCAGGGTGGACATGTAGCCCATGCACGATTCCAGCAGCATCTTCAGCGGGTACTTTTTGTTGATCGGTACCAGCTTGTTGCGCAGTTCGTCGTTCGGCGCGTGCAGCGACAGGGCCAGCGACACGTCGATGTGCTTGGCCAGCTCGTCGATCATCGGCACCACGCCCGAGGTGGAGAGAGTGACGCGACGCTTGGAAATGCCATAGCCCAGATCTTCCATCATGATCTTCATGGCGGCGATGACATTGTCGAAATTCAGCAGCGGTTCGCCCATGCCCATCATGACCACGTTGGTAATGGCGCGGTCGATCTTGGCCGGGACGGTCCCGAAGGATTTGTTGGCAAGCCACACCTGGCCGATCACTTCGGCGGCGGTGAGGTTGCTGTTGAAGCCTTGCTTGCCGGTGGAGCAGAAGCTGCAGTCCAGGGCACAGCCGGCTTGCGACGATACGCACAGGGTGCCGCGGTCGTCGGTGGGGATGTAGACGGTTTCGACGCAGCTGCCGGAGGCAACGCGGACCACCCACTTGCGGGTGCCGTCGGCGGAAATGTCTTCACTGACCACTTCCGGGCCCCGAATTTCGGCAACGGCCTCGAGCTTTTCGCGCAAGGCCTTGCCGACATTGGTCATGGCGGCGAAATCGTCGACGCCAAAGTGGTGAATCCATTTCATGACCTGACCGGCACGAAAACGCTTCTCTCCGATCGATTCGAAGAATTTTTCCATTTCCTGCAGGGTCAGGCCCAACAGGTTGATCTTGCCAGTCATGTCACTCATGGAATCACCCAAGACCTGCTTCGCTTAGCGAATGCGGTCGCACAGCTCGGTAGCGGAGAAGAAGTAAGCGATTTCGCGGGCAGCCGAAGCTTCCGAGTCGGAACCGTGAACAGCGTTTTCGTCGATGGAAACGGCGAAGTCAGCACGGATGGTGCCGGCAGCAGCTTCTTTCGGGTTGGTGGCGCCCATCAGCTCGCGGTTGGCCAGAACGGCGTTTTCGCCTTCCAGAACCTGAACGATGACCGGACCGGAAGTCATGAAGGCAACCAGGTCAGCGAAGAAGCCGCGCTCTTTGTGCTCGGCGTAGAAGCCTTCGGCTTCGGCTTTGGACAGTTGCTTCATTTTCGAAGCGACGACGCGCAGGCCGGCTTTCTCGAAACGAGTGGTGATCTCGCCGATGACGTTCTTGGCAACGGCGTCAGGCTTGATGATGGAGAAAGTACGTTGAACAGCCATGGAAAACTCCAGAAAAATGAGTGTTGCGAAAAATTAAACCCGCGAATTATACGCGGGTTCCAGGGGATTGCCTAACCTGCAGGATGCGTTCAGTCGGCTTCTTCGATCCAGGCCGCCTGGATGGCCTCGAGCACTTTCTCACCGCCGCGTGACGGATCGTCGCTGAATTCTGGCAAGGCCAGCACCCAGCGGTGCAGATCGACGAAATTCACATAACGAGGATCGACGTCCGGCTTGCTTTCTGCAAGCTGAATGGCGATCTCAAGTACATCAATCCATTTCAGGCTCATGGGGCAAACCTCAGTGCGGCGCTTCGGCGGCGTGGTTGAGCGAATACTTGGGAATCTCGATGACCAGGTCCTCGTCACCGACAAACACCTGGCAGCCGAGGCGCGATTGAGCCTCCAGGCCCCAGGCCTTGTCCAGCATGTCCTCTTCCAGCTCGTCGGCTTCTTCCAGCGAGTCGAAGCCCTTGCGCACGATGCAGTGGCAGGTGGTGCAGGCCTTGACGCCGCCGCAGGCGCTTTCCATCTCGATGTGATGGTCGTGGGCCAGCTCCAGGATGTTGGTCCCGGTCGGCACCTCCACGGTCAGCCCTTCGGGGCAGAACTTCTCATGCGGCAGGAATGTCACCAGCGGCATCGATTACTCCTCGATCTCATTCAGGTTGCGCCCGGCCAGTGCGGCTTTGACCGTCGAATCAAGGCGACGGGCGGCAAATGCGTCGGTCACCTGCGACAGACGCTTGGTCTGTTGCTCGATGGCTGCGCCATCGGTGCCGGCTAGCAAATCACGTAGTTCTTGCATCTGGAATTCGATGGCGTCGCGCTCGTCACTGCTGAGCAGACGCTCGCCATCAGCGTCCAGGGCGCCCTGTACCGCTTCGAGCAGGCGCTCGCCGTCCACCTGGTGCTCACGCAGCTGGCGGGCCTGCTTGTCGGAGCCTGCGTGTTCGAAGGAATCCTTGAGCATGCGGGCGATTTCGCCGTCGGTCAGGCCGTAGGACGGCTTGACCTGGATGCTGGCTTCCACGCCTGAGCCCAACTCACGGGCGGCGACACTTAGCAGGCCATCGGCATCGACCTGGAAGGTGACGCGGATTTTCGCGGCACCGGCGACCATGGCCGGGATGCCGCGCAGCTCGAAGCGCGCCAGCGAGCGGCAGTCGCTGATCAGCTCGCGCTCACCCTGCAGGACGTGGATCATCATGGCCGACTGGCCATCTTTATAGGTGGTGAATTCCTGGGCACGCGCCACCGGAATGGTGGTGTTGCGCGGGATCACCTTCTCCATCAACCCGCCCATGGTCTCGAGGCCGAGCGACAGCGGGATGACATCGAGCAGTAGCAGTTCGCCACCTTCGCGGCGGTTGCCGGCCAAGGTATCGGCCTGGATGGCAGCACCGATGGCCACCACCTGGTCAGGGTCGATCGAGGTCAGCGGGGTGCGACCGAACAGCGCGCCCACGGCTTCGCGCACACGCGGCACGCGGGTGGAACCACCGACCATGACCACGGCGCTGACTTCTTCCAGCTCGATGCCACTGTCGCGCACGGCGCGGCGGCAGGCCTTGAGGCTGCGGGCGACCAAGGGCTCGATCATGGCTTCGAAGCCGGCACGGCTGAGCTCGCCCTGCCAGGCGCCATGGCTGACGCTGACCACATCGGCGTCGGTCAGTGCTTCCTTGGCGGCGCAGGCGGTTTGCAGCAGCGCGCGCTGGGTAGCCGGGTCGAGGTCGGACGACAGGCCGGCCTGCTCGATGATCCAGCCAGCGATCGCGTGGTCGAAGTCATCACCGCCCAGGGCGGTATCGCCACCGGTGGCCAGTACTTCGAACACGCCAGCGGTCAGACGCAGGATGGAAATATCGAAAGTGCCACCACCCAGGTCATAGATGGCCACCACGCCTTCGGCGTTCTGGTCCAGGCCGTAGGCCACCGCGGCAGCAGTTGGCTCGTTGAGCAAGCGCAACACGTTCAGGCCGGCCAGGCGCGCAGCGTCCTTGGTGGCCTGGCGCTGGGCGTCGTCGAAATAGGCCGGCACGGTGATCACCGCGCCCACCAGCTCGCCGCCCAGGGTGGCTTCGGCACGCTCGCGCAGCACCTTGAGGATGTCGGCGGACACTTCCACCGGGCTTTTCGGCCCCTGCACCGTGTCGATGAACGGCATGTGCGATTCACCGCCGACAAAACGGTACGGCAGTTGCTCGCCCAGTTGCTTGACGTCGGCCAGGCCGCGCCCCATCAGGCGCTTGACCGACAGCACGGTGTTCAGCGGGTCGCTGGAAGCAGCATCACGTGCTGCCTGCCCCACTTCGTTGCGCCCTTCGAGGTAGCGCACCGCGGACGGCAGAATGACGTTGCCCTGCGCGTCGGGCAGGGGCTCGCTACGGCCGCTGCGCAGTGCGGCGACCAAAGAGTTGGTGGTACCCAAGTCGATCCCCACCGCCAGGCGGCGCTGGTGCGGCTGAGGGCTTTGACCGGGTTCGGCAATCTGCAGTAGGGCCATGCTTATCTGAATACCTTAGGTGCCATCACGGGCGACACCGGGTTAATCGTCGAGGCGCTCTTCCAGTTGGCGCACTTCTTGGGCGAGCTTGTCGAGGAACTGCATGCGGCGCATCAGCCGTTCGGCCTTGTCGCGCTCGCCTGGGGCATCCCAGCAGGCAGCAAAGTCCTCGTTCAGCGTGTCCTGGGCAGCCTTCAGGCGCTTCTTGAACACACCGACACCATCAAGGTCGGCTTCGTCCTGCAGCTCTTCGAGCTCTTCACGCCACTGCATCTGCTGCAACAGGAAGTCGGGGTCATGGACCGTGACTTCCTGGGGCACTTCATGGCCGCTGATGGCCAGCAGGTAGCGGGCTCGGCGCGGCGCACTGCGCAGGGTCTGGTAGGCGTCGTTGAGGGCCGCGGACTTTTCCAGCGCTACACGCTGCTCGCGCTCGGAAGCGTCGGCAAAGCGGTCGGGATGGACTTCGCGGGCCAGCTCGCGATAGCGAGTGGCCAGCTTGTCGAGGTCCAGGCGGAAGCTTGGCTGGAGGTCAAACAATGCGAAATGACAAGGAGTACCCACAGCCAGCCTCAAACGTTGAAGCTTTCGCCGCAGCCACACTCACCGCGCACGTTGGGGTTGTTGAACTTGAAGCCTTCGTTCAACCCTTCCTTGACGAAGTCCAGCTCGGTGCCGTCGAGGTAGACCAGGCTCTTGGGATCGATGATCACCTTTACGCCATGGTTCTCGAACACCTGGTCTTCGTCCGCCAGCTCGTCGACGAACTCCAGCACGTAGGCCAGGCCCGAGCAACCGGTGGTGCGCACGCCCAGGCGAATGCCCTCACCTTTGCCGCGCCCGTCGAGGGAGCGGCGAATGTGGTTGGCGGCGGCTTCTGTCATGCTGATAGCCATCAGGACTCCTTACCTTGCAACAGGCGACTTAGATCAAGCCTTTCTTCTGCTTGTAATCGCGTACGGCTGCCTTGATGGCATCTTCGGCGAGTACCGAGCAGTGGATCTTGACCGGCGGCAACGCCAGTTCTTCGGCCAGCTGGGTGTTCTTGATGGTTTCGGCTTCGTCCAGGGTCTTGCCCTTCATCCACTCGGTGGCGAGGGAGCTGGAAGCGATGGCCGAACCGCAGCCGTAGGTCTTGAACTTGGCGTCTTCGATAACGCCCTGCTCGTTGACCTTGATTTGCAGACGCATCACGTCACCGCACGCCGGGGCGCCGACCATGCCGGTACCGACATCCGGGTCCTCGGCATTCATCTTGCCGACGTTGCGTGGGTTTTCGTAGTGGTCGATGACCTTTTCACTGTATGCCATGGTGCAATTCCTTCCTCATCAGGGAGCCGCTCTTGCCGGCGACTGCTTAGTGGGCGGCCCACTCGATCTTGGAGATGTCAACGCCGTCTTTGTACATGTCCCACAGCGGCGACAGCTCACGCAGTTTGTTTACGGCCTCGCAGACCTTCTGCGCGGCGTAGTCGACTTCTTCTTCGGTGGTGAAGCGGCCGAAGGAGAAGCGGATCGAGCTGTGCGCCAGCTCGTCGTTGCGGCCCAGAGCGCGCAGTACGTACGACGGCTCGAGCGATGCGGAGGTGCATGCCGAACCGGACGATACGGCGATGTCCTTCAGCGACATCAGCAGCGATTCGCCTTCGACGTAGTTGAAGCTCAGGTTCAGGTTGTGCGGCACGCGGGCGGTCTGGCTGCCGTTGACGTACAGTTCCTCGAGGCCAGAGACCTGCTTGAAGAAGCGGTCGCTCAGGGCTTTGATGCGCACGTTTTCAGCGGCCATTTCCTGCTTGGCGATGGCGAAGGCTTCGCCCATGCCGACGATCTGGTGGGTCGGCAGGGTGCCCGAACGCATGCCGCGCTCATGGCCACCGCCGTGAATGATGGCTTCCAGGCGTACCCGCGGCTTGCGGCTGACGTACAGCGCGCCGATGCCTTTGGGGCCGTAGACCTTGTGTGCCGAGAACGACATCAGGTCGACTTTGAGCTTTTGCAGGTCGATTTCGACCTTGCCGGCCGACTGGGCGGCGTCGACGTGGAACAGTACGCCGCGCGAACGGGTCAGTTCACCGATGGCGGCGATGTCGTTGATCGAGCCGACTTCATTGTTGACGTGCATCAGCGAGACCAGGATGGTGTCGTCGCGCAGCGCCGCCTCGACCATGGCCGGGGTGACGATGCCGTCTGCGCCGGGCTCGAGGTAGGTGACTTCGAAACCTTCACGCTCCAGCTGGCGAGCGGTATCCAGAACCGCCTTGTGCTCGATCTTGGAGGTGATGATGTGCTTGCCCTTGGTCTGATAGAAGTGCGCGACACCTTTGAGTGCGAGGTTGTCGGACTCGGTGGCACCGCTGGTCCAGACGATTTCGCGCGGATCGGCGTTGATCAGTTCGGCAACCTGGCGACGGCCGTTCTCGACCGCTTCCTCGGCCTTCCAGCCGAAGACGTGGGAGCGCGAAGCCGGGTTACCGAAGTTCCCGTCGACCAGCAGGCAGTCGGCCATCTTCTGGGCCACACGTGGGTCGACCGGGGTGGTCGCGGAGTAATCGAGGTAGATCGGCAACTTCATTTGTCTCTCCTATCAGGCGGTGGCGTCGCTCGTCGTTCCCAGCGGGATCAGTCGACGGCGGACGTCTCAATCTTGTCCAACTGGGCGGCTCGGCCGGCGACACGGCGCAAGTCCTGGCGCTGGGCGACTTCCTGCACCTCACGGCGCATGACGAGGTCGGCCAGGCTGATGCCGCTGAGGAATTCATGGATCTGCTGGCTGAGGTCGCACCACAGGTGGTGGGTCAGGCAGGTGTCACCGGCATGGCAGTCCCCGAGGCCCTGGCAACGGGTGGCATCGACCGACTCGTTGACCGCGTCGATGACCTGGGCCACCTGGATGGTTTCCATGCCCCGCGACAGCTGGTAGCCACCACCTGGACCACGCACGCTGGAGACCAGGCTGCTGCGGCGCAGCTTGGCGAACAGCTGCTCCAGATAAGAGAGGGAAATGCCCTGGCGCTCGGAAATATCGGCCAAAGACACCGGCCCATGCTGCGCGTGCAACGCCAGGTCGAGCATGGCAGTCACGGCGTATCGGCCTTTGGTAGTCAGTCGCATGGCTATTGGGTACCACGGGAGTTACAGGATGTGTGCGAGTATGCGATTCCCGAGCATTTAAGTCAACTATTAGACCTAGTGCTTTAGTCGGGCTTTGCATCGGGGAGGCGGGCGCGATTGTAGCAGACGAGGGGCGTGAGCACACGCCCCGTATGTCACTATGATTTCAGCACGGCGCAATCAATGCGACTGAGTGTCGCGCTGGGCGGCCTGGGCAACCTCGGTGAAGTCGTCTTCCGGCAAGGCCGGCAGCTCCTTGGCACAGTAGTCACTGCCCATCTTGGTCAGCGCGCCACACATACCCTCCAACCGCTCGTCGACGGCCTGCAGGTGGTCGAGCATCTGGCCGATGGCCCGCGCAACCGGGTCGGGCATGTCACCACTGACACCGTAGGCGTCGAAACCGATCTTCTCGGCCATGGCCTTGCGCTTGGCCTCGACTTCGCTGTCTTCAGTCTTGACGATGATCCGCCCAGGAATACCCACCGCCGTGGCACCGGCCGGCACCGCCTTTGTTACCACCGCGTTGGAGCCGATCTTGGCCCCGGCGCCGACGGTGAACGGGCCCAGCACCTTGGCCCCCGCCCCAACCACCACGCCGTTTTCCAGGGTGGGGTGGCGCTTGCCTTTGTTCCAGCTGGTACCGCCCAGGGTCACGCCCTGGTACAGGGTGACGTCGTCGCCGATCTCGGCGGTTTCGCCAATGACGATGCCCATGCCGTGGTCAATGAAGAAGCGCCGGCCGATGGTGGCGCCGGGGTGGATCTCGATACCGGTCAGCCAGCGGCCGAAGTTCGATACCAGGCGGGCCAGCCACTTGAAATCACGCTTCCACAGGGCATGGCCCAGGCGGTGCAGCCAGATGGCATGCATGCCCGGGTAGCAGGTGAGCACCTCGAAGGCGTTGCGCGCCGCCGGGTCACGATGGAATACGCTTTGAATATCTTCACGCAGGCGTTCGAACATCTGATCAGTCCTTCCGTTTATGCGGCTCGCCCCGGACCACTTTCTGGGTCTCGGTGAGGATGCCGCGCAAAATGCTCATTTCCGAACGCTCGACCGCCACTCGCCCATACAGCCGGCGCAGGCGCGGCATCAGGTGCTTGGGCTTCTCGGGGTCGAGGAAGCCGATACCCACCAGGGTTTTCTCCAGGTGGTCGTAGAACAGCTCCATTTCGTCCATGGTCGCCAGCTCACTGGCGTCGACCTTCTCGACTTTGCCCGGCGCCTCACCGGCGGCCAGCCAGGCCATGCGCACCTCGTAGGCGAGCACCTGGACGGCGGCGGCCAGGTTCAGCGAGCTGAAGTCGGGGTTCGAGGGAATGTGCACGTGGAAGTGACATCGCTGCAGTTCTTCGTTGGTCAGGCCGGCGTGTTCGCGGCCGAACACCAGGGCGATTTCCTCGCTGCCCATGGCATGTTCCACCGCCTTGGCGCCGCACTCACGGGGCCCGATCAGCGGCCAGGGGATGCTCCGCTCGCGGGCGCTGGTACCCATCACCAGGTTACAGCCGACCAGGGCCTGCTCGAGGCTGTCGACTACCTGGGCGTTGTCCAGCACATCGTCGGCACCCGAAGCACGGGCGCTGGCATCCACGGCGGGAAACTCTTTCGGCTGCACCAGCACCAGACGCGACAAGCCCATGTTTTTCATGGCACGCGCAGCGCCGCCGATGTTGCCGGGGTGGCTGGTATTGACCAGAACAACACGAATATTTTGCAGCAAGGTGTTGTGCTCACAGATGCAGGAATCAGGGCCTTCGATCTTACAGAACCGACAGACGTAACGCCATGAAAGCAAATGTGACACTTCTGCCGCCAAAGTTTTCTGCTAGAATGGTCGGCTTTCTTCTTTAACATCTCCAGGTGACCCGCCCATGCAGCCTATGCTGAATATCGCCCTGCGCGCCGCTCGCAGCGCCAGTGAACTGATTTTCCGCTCCATCGAACGCCTGGATAGCATCAAGGTCGATGAGAAAGAGGCCAAAGACTACGTTTCCGAAGTCGATCGCGCCGCCGAGCAGAGCATCGTCAACGCCCTGCGCAAGGCCTACCCGAACCACTCCATCCAGGGCGAGGAAACCGGCCTGCACGCGGGCAGCGGCGAAGAAGGCAAGGATTACCTGTGGATCATCGACCCGCTGGACGGCACCACCAACTTCCTGCGTGGCATCCCGCACTTCGCGGTCAGCATCGCCTGCAAATACCGTGGCCGCCTTGAGCATGCCGTGATCGTCGACCCGGTTCGCCAGGAAGAGTTCACCGCCAGCCGTGGCCGTGGCGCCCAACTCAACGGCCGCCGCCTGCGCGTTAGCTCGCGCACCAGCCTGGAAGGCGCCCTGCTGGGCACCGGCTTCCCGTTCCGTGACAGCCAGATGGCCGACCTGGACAACTACCTGGGCATGTTCCGCGCCTTGACTGGCCAGACCGCCGGCATCCGCCGCGCTGGCTCCGCTAGCCTGGACCTGGCCTACGTGGCCGCAGGCCGCTTCGACGCTTTCTGGGAGTCGGGCCTGTCCGAATGGGACATGGCGGCCGGCGTGCTGCTGATCCAGGAGGCCGGCGGCCTGGTGAGCGACTTCAACGGTGGCCACGACTTCCTCGACAAAGGCCATATCGTTGCGGGCAACATCAAGTGCTTCAAGGCCGTGCTGACCGCTATCCAGCCGCACCTGCCAGAGAGCATGAAGCGCTAAGCGCGAATGGCCGGCAAACAAAAAGCACCCCTCGGGGTGCTTTTTTGTGCCTGGTGGTTTTGCATTGCCTGTGCTGGCCTCATCGCCGGTAAGCCAGCTCCCACAAGGTTATCCGCAGACCTTGGGCCTAATGCTCTCCTGTGGGAGCTGGCTTGCCGGCGATGG
>NZ_JYKS01000037.1 GCF_000935045.1 Pseudomonas sp. 10-1B | reverse complement strand
AACAAATGTGGGAGCGGCCTTGTGCCGCGAAGCGCCGCGCGGGCGGCGCTCGATCTCACAGGCGCCACAAGACTCAAGCCAAAACCTTCGCAATTCCCCCTTGCAATCCTCTGGTGACACCCCAATAAAAGCTGTTAGATTTCAGCCGGTTGAAACACCGGCCCAGTTGGCCGGCAGAGGAACAGCCCGATGATTGCAAAAGAAGCCCGTCAGGCCCTGGCGCTACAGCGCTTTGCCGAAGCCAACCCGCAGTTGCTCGAAGAGATCCGCGAGTTGGATGCGCGCGAGCAGGCGCAGCAGATCGAGTGGGCGTTCGAGGATGCGGCCGAGGAGCAGGGCATCCAGCCCTGGGAGCTGGCGCTGCAGTTGATCGCCGAAACCCCGGAGCAATTGCAGGCCATGCGCCTGGAGACGCACCGCGAGGTAGCCGAGGCGCTGGGGATGGAATGGGAAGAGTATTGCCAGTTCAACGAAATCGACCCTGAATAAAGGCAGCGAATTCGTTGCTGGCAGTTGTTTGACAAGGTATTTCGGCTGCAGGGCGCCCCGGGCGTCGTGCGGCCCCTATTGGAAGCAGGCTCGGCGGTATGCCGTGCGGGCCTTGAAAGTTAATCGACCGGCGTGGTTTCCCGTCGTCCCGAGTGGGGTGACTTCTGCTGCGTGACTCACTAGAATGTTTGCCCTTGATTCTGGAGTCGGGCTAACGCCGGCTAACGTCTGTGCAACGAGGAATATCCATGCAAGTTTCTGTTGAAAACACTTCCGCTCTCGAGCGCCGCATGACCATCGCCGTTCCGGCCGAGCGCGTCGAGAACGAAGTCAACAAGCGTCTGCAACAGACTGCCCGTCGTGCCAAGGTTGCGGGCTTCCGCCCAGGCAAAGTGCCGATGAGCGTGATCCGTCAGCGTTTCGAAGCCGATGCCCGTCAAGAGGCTTTCGGTGACCTGGTCCAGGCTTCCTTCTACGAGGCCATCGTCGAGCAGAAGCTGAACCCGGCTGGCGCCCCGGCGGTAGAGCCGAAGTCCTTCGAAAAGGGCAAGGACCTGGAATTCGTCGCCATCTTCGAAGTGTTCCCTGAGTTCACCGTTGCCGGCCTCGAGTCGATCAACGTCGAGCGCCTGAGCGCCGAAGTGGTTGACGCCGACCTGGACAACATGCTGGAAGTACTGCGCAAGCAGAACACCCGCTTCGAAGCCGTCGAGCGTGCTGCGCAGAACGACGACCAGGTCAACATCGATTTCGTCGGCAAGGTCGACGGTGAAGCGTTCGCCGGTGGTTCGGCCAAGGGCACCCAGCTGGTACTGGGCTCCGGCCGCATGATCCCTGGCTTCGAAGACGGCCTGGTGGGCGCCAAGGCTGGCGAAGAGCGCGTGGTCAACGTGACTTTCCCAGAGGACTACCAGAACCTGGACCTGGCTGGCAAAGCCGCCGAGTTCACCATCACCGTCAACAGCGTTTCGGCTCCTGTCCTGCCAGAATTGAACGAAGAGTTCTTCGCCCAGTTCGGCATCAAGGAATCGACCCTGGAAGGCTTCCGCGCCGAAGTTCGCAAGAACATGGAGCGTGAACTGCGCCAGGCCATCAAGGCCAAGGTGAAGAACCAAGTCATGGACGGTCTGCTGGCCGCCAACCCGATCGAAGTGCCGAAAGCCCTGCTGGAAAACGAAGTCAACCGTCTGCGCGTGCAGGCAGTTCAGCAGTTCGGCGGCAACATCAAGCCAGAGCAACTGCCGGCCGAGCTGTTCGAAGAGCAAGCCAAGCGCCGTGTGGTGCTGGGCCTGATCGTGGCCGAAGTGGTCAAGCAGTTCGAACTGAAGCCGGACGAAGGCAAGGTTCGCGAAATGATCGAAGAAATGGCTTCGGCTTACCAAGAGCCTGAGCAGGTCATCGCCTGGTACTACAAGAATGACCAGCAACTGAACGAAGTGCGTTCGGTTGTGCTGGAAGAGCAAGTTGTAGATACTGTTCTGCAGAAAGCGACTGTGACCGACAAGTCGGTCTCGTACGAAGATGCCGTTAAACCAGCTCAGGCTCCTGCCGACGCTGAGTAACAGGCTTCTCTCGTAGGAAACCCCCACAAGCCAGCCTTCGAGCTGGCTTGTGCGTATTCAAGCCATGACTATTTGGGAGTGAGCGCAGGACATGTCCCGCAATTCTTATATTCAGCAGAGCTCTGACATCCAGGCCGCAGGCGGCCTGGTCCCGATGGTTATCGAGCAGTCCGCCCGCGGCGAACGCGCTTACGACATCTACTCGCGCCTGTTGAAGGAGCGTGTGATCTTCCTGGTTGGCCCGGTAGAAGACTACATGGCCAACCTCGTGGTGGCGCAACTGCTGTTCCTCGAGGCGGAAAACCCGGACAAGGATATCCATCTGTACATCAACTCGCCGGGTGGCTCCGTCACTGCCGGCATGTCGATCTACGACACCATGCAGTTCATCAAGCCGGACGTCTCGACCATCTGCATCGGCCAGGCCTGCAGCATGGGCGCCTTCCTGCTGGCTGCGGGTGCCAAGGGCAAGCGTCACTGCCTGCCGAACTCGCGCGTGATGATCCACCAGCCGCTGGGCGGCTTCCAGGGTCAGGCCACCGATATCGAGATCCACGCCCAGGAAATCCTCAATATCAAGGCCCGCCTGAACGAGCTGCTGGCCTATCACACCGGCCAGGACCTCGAGACCATCAAGCGCGACACCGAGCGTGACAACTTCATGAGCGCCTCGCGCGCGGCCGAGTACGGCCTGATCGACTCGGTCTACGACAAGCGGCAACTGGCCTCCTGAACCGGGGTGCCAGAGCAGGTAGGCGCCCAAAGCGCCTACCTGCGGACTTGAAAAAGCCCGCAATTGCCTTCATCTTGTGTTGCAAGCCTACCGGATTGGATCGATCGAATGACTGACACCCGTAACGGCGAGGACAGCGGCAAATTGCTTTATTGCTCCTTCTGCGGCAAAAGCCAGCACGAAGTACGCAAACTGATTGCCGGGCCCTCGGTATTTATCTGCGACGAGTGCGTCGACCTGTGCAATGACATCATCCGTGAGGAGGTGCAGGAAGCCCAGGCCGAGAGCAGCGCGCACAAATTGCCTTCGCCGAAAGAAATCAGCGGCATCCTGGACCAGTACGTGATTGGTCAGGAGCGCGCGAAGAAGGTGCTTGCCGTAGCGGTGTACAACCACTACAAGCGCCTGAACCAGCGTGACAAGAAGGGTGACGAGGTCGAACTCGGCAAGAGCAACATCCTGCTCATCGGGCCAACCGGCTCGGGCAAGACCCTGCTCGCCGAAACCCTTGCACGCCTGTTGAACGTACCGTTCACCATTGCTGACGCCACCACCCTGACCGAAGCCGGTTATGTGGGTGAGGACGTCGAGAACATCATCCAGAAGCTGTTGCAGAAGTGCGACTACGACGTGGAAAAGGCCCAGATGGGCATCGTCTACATCGACGAAATCGACAAGATCTCGCGCAAGTCGGACAACCCGTCCATCACCCGTGACGTTTCGGGCGAGGGCGTGCAGCAGGCACTGCTGAAGCTGATCGAGGGCACTGTGGCCTCGGTGCCGCCGCAAGGCGGCCGCAAGCACCCGCAACAGGAATTCCTGCAGGTTGATACCCGCAACATCCTGTTCATCTGCGGTGGCGCGTTCTCGGGCCTGGAAAAGGTCATCCAGAACCGCTCCACCAAGGGTGGCATCGGTTTTGGTGCCGAAGTGCGCAGCAAGGAAGAGGGCAAGAAGGTTGGCGAGTCCCTGCGTGAGGTCGAGCCGGACGATCTGGTCAAGTTTGGCCTGATTCCGGAATTCGTCGGCCGTCTGCCGGTACTGGCTACCCTCGACGAACTGGACGAGGCTGCATTGATGCAGATCCTCACCGAGCCGAAGAACGCCCTGACCAAGCAGTATGCCAAGCTGTTCGAGATGGAAAGCGTCGACCTCGAGTTCCGCAGCGATGCGCTCAAGGCCGTTGCACGCAAGGCCCTGGAGCGCAAGACCGGTGCTCGTGGCCTGCGTTCGATCCTTGAAGGCGTGCTGCTCGACACCATGTATGAGATCCCTTCGAAGAAGGATGTCAGCAAGGTGGTTATCGACGAGAGCGTCATCGATGGCACCTCGCAGCCGCTGATGATCTACGAGAACAGCGAGCCGCAAGCCAAGGCCGCGCCAGACGCCTGATTCAGGCAAAGGCCGGTTCACGGTTGCAAGCAAGAAGGGGGCCTACGGGCCCCTTTCTGCTTTTCCTGCGCTAGCGCTTGTAATTTCCCAAGCGTGCCCCCACATTAGGTCCAAGCATCATTTCCACCGGTTTCCGGCCATAAGGCCGCTGTAGAGGCGAAATCATGAAGACCACCCTCGACTTGCCTCTTTTGCCATTGCGCGATGTCGTTGTTTACCCGCACATGGTTATCCCGCTGTTCGTGGGGCGCGAAAAGTCCATCGAAGCCCTGGAGGCGGCGATGACGGGCGAAAAGCAGATCCTGCTGCTGGCCCAGAAGAACCCAGCCGATGACGACCCGGGCGAAGACGCCCTGTACCGCGTTGGCACCGTCGCCACCGTGCTGCAACTACTGAAACTGCCCGATGGCACTGTCAAGGTGCTGGTCGAGGGCGAGCAGCGTGGCGCCGTCGAACGGTTCACCGAAGTAGAAGGGCATATCCGTGCCGAAGTCTCCCTGATCGACGAAGCCGACGCCGCCGAGCGCGAGTCGGAAGTGTTCGTGCGCACGCTGCTGTCGCAATTCGAGCAGTACGTGCAGTTGGGCAAGAAAGTCCCCGCCGAAGTGCTGTCTTCGCTGAACAGCATCGAGGAGCCAGGGCGCCTGGTCGACACCATGGCCGCGCACATGGCCCTGAAGATCGAGCAGAAGCAGGAAATCCTCGAAATCGTCGACCTGCCGACCCGTGTCGAGCACGTGCTGGCGCTGCTGGATGCCGAAATCGACCTGCTGCAGGTCGAAAAGCGCATTCGCGGCCGGGTCAAGAAGCAGATGGAGCGCAGCCAGCGCGAGTACTACCTGAATGAGCAGATGAAGGCCATTCAGAAAGAGCTCGGCGATGGCGACGAAGGCCACAACGAAGTCGAAGAGCTGAAAAAGCGCATCGAAGCCGCTGGCCTGCCCAAGGATGCCCTGGCCAAGGCCCAGGCCGAGCTGAACAAGCTCAAGCAGATGTCGCCGATGTCGGCCGAGGCCACCGTGGTGCGTTCGTACCTCGACTGGCTGGTGCAGGTGCCGTGGAAGGCCCAGAGCAAGGTACGCCTGGACCTGGCCAAGGCCGAGGAAATCCTCGATGCCGACCACTATGGCCTGGAAGAGGTCAAGGAACGCATCCTCGAGTACCTTGCCGTGCAAAAGCGCGTCAAGAAAATCCGTGGCCCGGTGCTGTGCCTGGTTGGCCCGCCTGGCGTTGGCAAGACCTCGCTGGCCGAGTCGATCGCCGCCGCCACCAACCGCAAGTTCGTGCGCATGGCCCTGGGTGGCGTGCGTGACGAGGCCGAGATCCGTGGCCACCGCCGTACCTATATCGGTTCCATGCCCGGCCGCCTGATCCAGAAGATGACCAAGGTGGGCGTGCGCAACCCGCTGTTCCTGCTTGACGAAATCGACAAGATGGGCAGCGACATGCGCGGCGACCCGGCCTCGGCACTGCTGGAAGTGCTCGATCCGGAGCAGAACCACAACTTCAACGACCACTATCTGGAGGTCGACTACGACCTTTCGGACGTGATGTTCCTGTGCACCTCGAACTCGATGAACATCCCCCCGGCGCTGCTCGACCGGATGGAAGTCATCCGCCTGCCGGGCTACACCGAGGACGAGAAGATCAACATCGCGGTCAAGTACCTGGTGCCCAAGCAGGTCAAGGCCAACGGCCTGAAGGTGGAAGAGCTGGAGGTCGACGTCTCGGCGATCCGCGACATCATCCGCTACTACACCCGCGAAGCCGGTGTGCGTGGCCTGGAGCGGCAAATCGCCAAGGTCTGCCGCAAGGTGGTCAAGGAACATACCGGGCAGAAGCAGGTCAAGGTCAAGGTGGCCAGCGAGCAGCTGGAACACCTGCTGGGCGTGCGCAAGTTCCGCTACGGCCTGGCCGAGCAGCAGGACCAGATCGGCCAGGTCACCGGCCTGGCCTGGACCCAGGTGGGCGGCGAATTGCTGACCATCGAGGCGGTGGTCATCCCCGGCAAGGGCCAGTTGATCAAGACCGGCTCGCTGGGCGATGTCATGGTCGAGTCGATCACCGCCGCGCAGACCGTGGTGCGCAGCCGCGCCCGCAGCCTGGGAATCGCCGCCGACTTCCACGAGAAGCATGACGTGCATATCCACATGCCTGAAGGCGCCACGCCGAAGGATGGCCCGAGCGCCGGTATCGGCATGTGCACCGCGCTGGTGTCGGCGCTGACGCAGATTCCGGTACGTGCCGACGTGGCCATGACCGGCGAAATCACCCTGCGTGGCCAGGTGCTGGCCATTGGCGGGCTGAAGGAAAAACTGCTGGCGGCACACCGTGGCGGGATCAAGACGGTGATCATTCCCGAGGAGAATGTTCGCGACCTGAAGGAGATTCCGGAAAATATCAAACAGGATCTTCAGATCAAACCGGTCAAATGGATTGACGAAGTCCTGCAAATTGCGCTGCAATACGCCCCGGAGCCCTTGCCAGATGTGGCTCCGGAGATTGTCGCGAAAGATGAAAAGCGCGACGGCGATGCTAAGGAAAGAATCAGCACGCATTAGTAGTTTTTGGCTGGGGGGCTTTTCTTGACAGTTTTTTCGGGGCCTTGCTATAAAGCGGCACGCTATTGTCATCAGGCCACCCAGCGCGCGTTTCATAAGCTTTTCATTACATACTTAGAAACAAACTCAATAGAGAATAAGGGGACTTAGAGTGAACAAGTCGGAACTGATTGACGCTATCGCCGCATCTGCTGACATCCCGAAAGCCGTAGCCGGCCGTGCGCTGGACGCAGTCATCGAATCCGTCACCGGCGCCCTGAAGCAAGGTGACGATGTGGTACTGGTTGGCTTCGGTACCTTCTCGGTCAAGGAGCGTGCAGAGCGCACCGGCCGTAACCCGCAAACCGGTAACGCGATCAAGATCGCTGCCGCCAAGGTTCCAGGCTTCAAAGCTGGCAAAGGCCTGAAAGACGCCGTCAACTAAGTCGTCTCTTTCAGCCGGACCAGGCCTGGCCGGGTCCGAGCACGGTGATGGCGGGTCGCAAACGTTCCCGCCTGACACGTTTGCTAAGAAAAGGCGCATCCTCGGATGCGCCTTTCTTTTATCAGGATTCTACCCACGCTCCGCGGTTGTCGACGCAGTGGTACAGCCGTTTCTGGGGGACGCATGCTGCAAAATATCAGGGACAATTCACAAGGTTGGATTGCCAAGACCATCATCGGCCTTATCGTCGTGTTGATGGCGTTGACCGGCTTTGAAGCCATTTTCCAGGCCTCCTCCCATAGCCAGGATGCCGCCAAGGTGAACGGCCAGACCATCAGCCAGAACGAGCTGAGCCAGGCGGCCGACATGCAGCGCCGCCAGCTGATGCAACAGCTGGGCAAGGATTTCGATCCAGCGCTGCTGGATGACAAGTTGCTCCGTGAAGAGGCGCTCAAGGGGCTGATCAGCCGCAAGCTGCTGCTGCAAGGCGCCGAAGATGCCAAGTTCGCCTTCTCCGAGGCGGCGCTGGACCAGGTGATCCTGCAAACGCCGGAATTCCAGGTGGACGGCAAGTTCAATGCCGACCGTTTCGACCAGGTCATCCGCCAGATGGGCTACGGGCGCATGCAGTTCCGCGACATGCTGGCCGAGGAAATGCTCATCGGCCAGCTGCGCACCGGCCTGGCCGGCAGCAGCTTTGTCACCGACCAGCAGGTCGATGCCTTCGCTCGCCTGGAGAAGCAGACCCGTGACTTCGCCTCCTTGACCTTCAAGGCCGACCCGGCTGCGGTCAAGGTCAGCGATGAAGAAGTCAAGGCGCACTACGACCAGCACGCCAAGGAGTTCATGTCGCCTGACCAGGTGGTGATCGACTACATCGAGCTGAAAAAGTCGGTGTTCTTCGACCAGGTCAAAGTGACTGACGAAGAGCTCAAGGCCCAGTACGAGAAGGAAATCGCCAACCTCGCCGAGCAGCGCCATGCCGCGCACATCCTCATCGAGGTCAATGACAAGGTCAGCGACGCCCAGGCCAAGGCCCGCGCCGAAGAGATCGAGCAGCGTCTGGCCAAGGGTGAAGACTTCTTCGCGCTGGCCAAGGAGTTCTCCCAGGACCCGGGTTCGGCCAACACTGGTGGCGACCTCGGCTTCGCCGGCCCGGGCGTCTATGACCCGGCGTTCGAGGACGCGCTGTACAAGCTGCAGGACGGCCAGGTATCGGCGCCGGTGCGCACCGAGTTCGGCTACCACCTGATCAAGCTGTTGGGCGTTCAGGCGCCGGAAGTGCCGAGCTTCGCCAGCCTGAAGGACAAGCTGACCCGCGACCTGAAGACCCCGCTGGTCGAGCAGCGTTACGTCGACGCCAGCAAGCAATTGCAGGATGCCGCCTACGAGGCTTCCGACCTGGCCCAGCCGGCCCAGGACCTGAACCTGAAGGTGCATACCTCCGCAGCCTTCGGTCGTGAGGGTGGTGAAGGCATCACGGCCAACCGTTCGGTGGTGCAGGCAGCGTTCTCCGAAGAAGTGCTGGAGGAAGGTGCCAACAGCACCGCCATCGAGCTCGACCCGGAAACCACCGTGGTACTGCGCGTCAAGGAGCACCGCAAGCCGGAGCAACTGCCGCTGCAAGCCGTGGCCAGCAACATCAGCGAACAACTGGCCAAAGAGAAGGCGACTGCCGCGCTCAAGAGCAAGGCGGACAAGCTGATCGCCGGCCTGCGTGACGGTTCCATCGCAGCGGGCAGCGTGCATGAAGGGCAGGGCTGGAAGGCTTATGAGGCAGTCACCCGGGGCGAGGACGGTATTGACCCGGCCGAACTGCAGGCGCTGTTCCGCCTGGGCAAGCCGCAAGCCCAGGACAAGCCGGTGTATGGCAGCGTAGTGCTGCGTGACGGTAGCCTGGTGGTGCTGCAGCTCAAGGGCGTCAACGAAGGCGCTGCCGCCACTGACGAAGAGAAGCAGCAGATCCGCCGCTACCTCGCATCGCGTGCTGGCCAGCAGGACTTCGCGGCCTACCGCAAGCAGCTGGAAGCTAATGCGGATATCACCCGTTACTAAGGTGATCGCTGCATGACAAACAGGCCGCCCCGTGCGGCCTGTTTTATTTGTGGTGCCAGTACTGGCCTCATCGCCGGCAAGCCAGCTCCCACAGGTACTCCACAATGCTTGAGGCCTGTGTGATACCTGTGGGAGCTGGCTTGCCGGCGATGAGGCCCCTACTGGCAATACAAGGCTTACCGCTTCACCCCCTCATAACTGTCCAGCGTATCCCGCGCAATCTCCCGTCCCAGGGCAATCAGCTCTGGCGCCTTGTAGAACTCGAAGAACCGGCACACCCGCTTGGGTACGTTGATCAGCACATCGGGCGGGTAACCGGCGATCTTGTACTGCGCCAGCGACGTTTGCATCACTTCGAAGCTCTGGTTGATCAAATCCAGCAGCGAAGCGGGCCCCACGTTGTCGATGATGAACGAGCCGGTCGCCGATTTGGGCGCGCCCTCGCGCTCCGGTGCGGCCGCCGGTTGCTGGGCTTCCGGGTCGGCGGCATCGGTCAGCCACGGGCTTGGCGGTGCCAGCCCTTCGGCGACGATTTCCTGTTCGATGCGGATCAGTTCTTCTGCCGGCTTGCGCCGGAACGGCAAGCGTGAACCCAGCGAACTCAGTAAGGCATCGAAACGCATCTTGAACGCCGCCGGGCGTTCGATCACCGGCAACTGGTACTGTTTCTGGTTGGTGGCGTTGAGGTTGACCGCGATGATCAGGTCGCAATGGCTGGACACCACCGGCACGATCGGCAGCGGATTGAGGATGCCACCGTCGACCAGCATGCGGTTACCCTGCATCACTGGTGTGAACAGGCTGGGGATGGCCGCCGAAGCACGCATGGCCTGGTGCAGGCAGCCCTCCTGGAACCAGATTTCCTGCTGGTTGGTGAGGTCGGCGGCAACCGCCGTGTAAGGGATGCGCAGTTGCTCGATGTTGATCTCGCCGACGATCTTGCGGATCTGCCCGAACACCTTGTCGCCACGAATCGCGCCAAGGCGAAAGCTGACATCGACCAGGCGCAGCACGTCCAGGTAGTCGAGGCTCTCGATCCAGTTGCGGTAGTCGTCCAGCTTGCCGGCGGCATAGATACCGCCAATGACCGCGCCCATGGAACAGCCGGCGACGCAGGCGATGTCGTAGCCGCGGCGCTCGATTTCCTCGATCACGCCAATATGTGCGTACCCCCGGGCTCCACCCGATCCCAGTACCAGTGCCACGCGTTTACTCATGAGCATTCCCCAACCAGTGCAACCATGGTCCTACAATGCACCCATCGCTGCCTGTGCTTCAATGTAGATCGCGCTGAGCTACTGTAATAAAGCTGGCTGGCAAGGCCGGCTGGGCAGGGCACTTTTCAACTGTCGGGGCGTCGAACAGCCACCGTTTTTCCCATTGAGGTATTGCTAATGAAAGCCTGGATCTGCCTTCCACTGATTGCCTTGGCCCTTGCTGGCTGTGCGGGCAAGACGGCCTACCGCGACAGCTGCGCGAACCAGCTGGATGCCGCCTGGAAGGAACTGGACCTGGCCAAGGCCGAAGGCTTTGCCGGCGCCGTGAGTTACTCCAAGGCCTTGTCGCTGCTGACCGGGGCCAAGACCCAGCAGCAGTTCGAAGGCTACGAGAGCTGTACCCGCAAAGCCGAAAAGGCGCGTTTCTACATTCGTGAGTCTCGCGCCGGGCGCTGACCAAGGAGCATCGTATGTCTGCCATGCTCGACCATGTGGTTGCCCGCATACTGGCCTTGCAGGTGCGCCTGCTGGCCTGCCGCGAACGCCTGGCTGCCGACACCGACAGCGAGGCCTTGCACGACCTGCGCACCACCCTGCGGCGCCTGCGGAGCCTGCTGCGGCCGTTGCGCGGTCTGCCTGGGGTGGAACAGCTGGAAGATGCCGCCAAGGCGTTGGGTGCCCTGACCACGCCGCTGCGTGACCGCGAGGTGCTGGCGGCCGAACTGGTCGGGCGCGGTTATGCCGAGGCCGGGCAGCGGCGCCTGGAAGGGCGTGCGCGCACTTTCGCCAGCGTCGCTGCCAGCCCGCAGCTGGCCCGGGTGCTGGCGATTGTCGACGCGTTTCCGCTGTTCTTGCGTGCGGCTGGCCGAGAGGGCCTGGTCAAGTCGCTGGGCAAGCGCATCGACAAGCGCCTGGTCAAGCAGTGGCGCAAATTGCACAAAGCCCTGCAGGACCCAGCCCACGATCGCCACCGTCTGCGCTTGCTGATCAAGCGTGTACGTTATGGCGACGAGGCTTACCCGCAACTCGATCATGCGGGCAAAAAACTGCAGCGCTTGTTGAAAAAGGCGCAGGGCGACCTGGGCGATTGGCACGATCGTCTGCAGTGGTTGCTGCAGGCGCGTGAGCAGGCTGACCTGGCGCCGTGCAAAGTCGCCTGGGAGCAGGAGTTGCATGAGGCGGAGCGCCTGTCGGATTTGACGCTGGATGCCCTGCAGCAGGCGCTGGTGCGGCGCAAGCCCGAAAAATGACCGATATGCGGGCTGATCGCCCGAGGTTTGCTGGCTAGGATGGGCAGACCTTTTTCGCTGTAGGCAGGAGCCGCCCAATGAATTTCAACCAATTGCTCGACGCCGTGCGGGCCAACCCCGATGCTGTCAGCATCCCGCCCACCTGGGCCCAGGGCCGTGCGGCCTTTGGCGGGCTGATGGCGGCGATGGTGTATGAAGCCATGCGCCTGAAACTCTCCGATAGCCGCCCGGTGCGTTCGCTGGCCATCAGCTTCGTGGCCCCGGCAGCGGCAGATGTACCAATCCGCTTCGAGGTGGAGGTGCTGCGTGAAGGCAAGGCGGTCAGCACCTTGCTGGGGCGCGCTGTCCAGGGCGACCAGGTGGTGACGCTGGTGCAGGGCAATTTCGGGGCGGGGCGGCCTTCGGTAGTCGAGGTGCCGGCGTTGCCTGCGGTGGAAATGAAAGCGCTGGAAGATGCTGCCCCCGAGCTGCCTTACATCAAGGGCGTCACCCCAGAGTTCATGCGCCACGTGGCCTTGCGCTGGGCCGTGGGCGGGCTGCCGTTCAGTGGCAATCAGTCGCGCAAGATGGGCGGCTGGGTGCGTTTGCGGGATGTGGCTGAAGAGCAGGTCAACGAGGCGCACTTGCTGGCGTTGGTCGACGCCTGGCCGCCGAGCCTGATGCCGTTTCTCAAGCAGCCGGCTGCGGGTAGTACGCTGACCTGGACTATCGAGTTCATCCAGCCCACGGCGAAACTGTCGACCCTGGATTGGTGCCGTTATTGCGTGGAGACGGAGCATGCGCGGGATGGCTATGGGCACGCTGCCGCAGCGTTGTGGACGGCGGAGGGCGAGTTGCTGGCCTTGAGCAGGCAGACGGTCACCGTTTTTGCCTGATCGATCCTGGGAGCGCTGTGCGCTCCTATCGCGACACAAGGCCGCTCCCACAGGCGCAGGCGGCGTGCAGTACCTGTGGGAGCGGCCTTGTGTCGCGAAAGGGCTGCAAAGCAGCCCCGATAACATCAATGCCGATGCTTGTGCCGCTCCCGCCAAGCCTTCCACCAGGCCCCGCTCAGCACAAAGCGCGGAAAAGTGATGAACTGTTCGGTCAACAGGCGCTGTACGGCGTCCTTGCGGTTGGCGAAGGGCTCGGGCTGCTCGGCCTCCAGGCGGTGGCCCTGGCGCTGCAGGCCCAGGGCGGCGATCAAGGCAATGATGCCAACCGCTATCTGGCCCAGGTCGAGGCCGAACAGGCCGGATAGAATCAACAGCGCGCCAAGGATGAACAGCGGTACGGCGATCAGGTGCAGCACCAGGTTGGCCGGGTGGCGGTGGTTGTGGTGGTAGCCGCGCCATTGCCAGGCGGGCAGGTTGGGCAGGCGTTTGCTCATGGGCATTTCCTCACGGTCATGCTCAAAGCTTAGTGCGGCCCCCGGGCGGGGGCCAATCGAAGCTGGCTATGGTGACTATAGCTTGAGCTGGCCAATGGCCTTGTTCAGCTCGCCGGCCAGGGTCGCCAGTTCGCTGCTGGTGGTCGCCGAGCCGACCGTCTGCTGCACGGTCTGTTCGGTGACATCGCGGATGCTCACCACGGCACGGTTCATTTCCTCGGCCACCTGGCTTTGCTGCTCGGCAGCCACGGCAATCTGGGTGTTGCTTTCGCGCATCTGGGCCACGGCGCCGGTAATCTCGGCCAGCGCTTCACCGGCTTCCCGGGCCTGCTTGACGCAGTCGTCGGCCTTGTACGAGCTTTCCTGCATGAATTCCACCGCATCGCGGGTGCCCGACTGCAGGGCGGAGACCATGGTGGTGATTTCGTCGGTGGAGGTTTGCACCCGCTTGGCCAGGTTGCGCACTTCATCGGCTACCACCGCGAAGCCACGGCCCAGGTCGCCGGCGCGCGCTGCTTCGATGGCGGCATTGAGCGCCAGCAGGTTGGTTTGCTCGGCGATGCTGTGGATCACATTGACCACGCCGTTGATCTTCTGGCTGTCTTCGGCCAATTGGCGAATCATCTCGGCGGTCTGCTGCACACCGCTGGACAGCCCGGAAATCGAATCCTGGACCCGGCTGACCACCTCTTTGCCGCTGCCAGCCAGGGTGTCGGCTGTTTGTGACAGGTCACGGGTAGCGCCGGCATGCTGGGCAATGTGATGCACTGTCGCCGACATTTCGTTGATGGCGGTGGCGGCCTGGTCGGTCTCGCTCTGCTGGCCGAGCATGCCGTGGCGCACGTCGCTCATGCTTGCTGCCAGGCGCGCGGCGCCCGAGTCCAGCTGTGCAGCGGTATGGGCGACAGTGCTGACCACGCGGTGGTAGGTGGTCTGCATGGCGTTGAAGGCCCCGGCCATCTGGCCGACCTCATCGCCACAGGCCAGCGGTACGCGGGCCGACAGGTCGCCGGTCTTCTCCACGTGCAGCATCACGTCCTTGAGGGTGTTGAGCTGGCTGAGCAGGAAGCGGATCAGCAACTGCGAGGCGCAGAGCATGGCCAGCATCAGGATCAGCACGCACACCGCGTAATTGCTGAACCGGTCGACGAACACCTGGCGCAGGCTTGGCGCTTGGGCCAGCACGGCCATTTGCTGGTCGCCGTTGCGTAGCACCTGCGCGCCGCGCAAGGGGTTGTCGCCGAGCAGCCAGGCCGCGGGCAGTTCGACCCAGCCCTGGGCATTGCGCAGGGCATCGAGGGCTTCACCGGCGAAGGTAGGCGTCTGCCCTGTCGACCAACTGATGACATTGGCCGGGCGGGGCAGTGGCTGCCCGGCTGGCCAGGCGGCTAACAGCTGGGCTTGTGCCGCGGCCTGGGCCTGCGCCGCTTCGGCGCGGGCGCGCTGCTCCAGGTGCACGGCATAGAGCACCAGCAGTAAGGTCGTGACAAAGGCCACCGCGTTGACGGCCCAGAACTTGTACTTCAGGGAAACATTGCTAAGCCAGGCACCCATGGGCAGGTCTTCTCTGAGTTGAGCGGAAACAATATTGGCAAGGTGCCATCATTGTGCCTGCGCCAGCCATGGCCGCTGTTGATTTGCATCAAGAAAAGTCTGCCGCCTGTAATGGCCCTATCGCCGGCAAGCCAGCTCCTACAGTACAGCGCCGCTCTTGAGGGCAGTGAATAACCTGTGGGAGCTGGCTTGCCGGCGATAGGACCATTACAGGTTCAGGGGAGCTGGAAAAACGCCCGCGCGGTGGCGGTAGTATGCGCCGCCGTATGCTCGGCCGACTCACCCCGATGCAAGGCCACTTCGCGCAGTACCTCCGGCAGGAACGCCGGCTCGTTGCGCCCGTTCTTCGGCTTGGGCCGCAGGCTGCGTGGCAGCAGGTAAGGCGCATCGCTCTCCAGCATCAAGCGCCCCTCGGGAATATTGCCCATCAGCGGATGCAGGTGGGTTCCGCGGCGTTCGTCGCAGATCCAGCCGGTAATACCGATGTGCAGGTCCATGTCCAGGTAGGCGAACAGCGCGTCGCGTTCGCCGGTAAAGCAGTGCACCACCGCACCAGTCAGGTGGTCGCGGTAGTCCTTGAGAATCGCCAGCAAGCGCTCGCTGGCGTCGCGTTCGTGCAGGAACACTGGCAGACGCAGTTCGGTGGCCAGTGCCAGCTGGGCTTCCAGGGCTTTTTCCTGCAGCGGGCGAGGGGAGAAGTCGCGGTTGAAATCCAGCCCGCATTCGCCCACGGCCCGCACACGTGGCTCATTCAGCAGCTGGCGCAACTGACGTTCGCTGCTGGCATCCCAGGCCTTGGCATCGTGGGGGTGTACGCCTGCGGTGGCGAACAGGTGCGCGCCGCTTGCATCGAGCTGCTGGCACAGTTCCAGCGCCTGTTCGCTGACCGCCAGGCTAGTGCCGGTCAGCACCATTTGTGTAACCCCGGCCTCAAGGGCGCGCTCGACGATTGCCGCCTGCTGGTCGTGGAAACTGCTGTTGGTCAGGTTGACGCCAATATCGATCAGTTGCATGGTGCTATCTCGTGCCGCGGGGCGGCCAGCATAGCAAAAACCGCGTTTTTCGGAAAAAACCAAGAACTTCATGCTGTTACCGTGGTCTTCTGCCGTCATTTATCACTTGGCAGTGCAACGCCATGGATGCCACTCACCGACCACGGACACGTTCTCGCATGCTGCGATGCTGGCTCATTTTCCTGCTGACGCTCGGGCTGACCTTGACGGGGCCGGCCCACGCGCGCTTACCAGGGCCGCAGCAGAACATCCCGCCCGCCAAGGTCCGTGACCTGCAACAGATTCGCACCAGCAAGGTACTGCGGGTGTTGGTCAACCAGAGTCGCAACAGCTCCGGTGAGGTCAAGGGCGAGCCGGTCGGCATCGAGTACTATCGCCTGCGCGCATTGGAGCATTACCTCAATGCCCGTGCCGCCGACGACCAGCAGATCCAGTTCAAACTCATCCCGCGGGCCAAGGAGCAGCTGTTGGGCGCCTTGGCCCGTGGCGAGGGCGACCTGGCCGCGCCGGGCGAGCTGCTCGACCCTAGCGTGGTGAGGGGTGTCAGCAGCAGCGCGCCGGTGCTCGACCAGGTGCCGTTGCTGCTGGTGGGGCGCAGGGGCGAGCGCAGCTTCAGCCATGTCGAGCAGTTGTCCGGGCGTACCGTGGCCTTGACCAGCGCCAGTGCCGCCGGCCCGTTGATCCAGCAGGTCAACCAGCGACTGGCACTGCGCAAGCGGGCACCGATCAAGGTGGAATGGGTTGACTCGACCCTGGCGGTGGAGGATGTGCTGGAAATGGTCCAGGCCGGCATCTATCACCTGACCGTGGTCGAGCAGCCGATCGCCCGGCGTTGGGCCCGGATGATGCCGCGCCTGCGCCTGGACAGCCGTGTGCGCTTGGGGGCGCCGCAAGCCATGCGCTGGTATGTGGGGCGCGATGCACCGCAGTTGCTGGCCACGGTCGATCGCTTTCTGCAAGGCTACCGCGCACCGGACAACCAGGACGCTGCGTTCGAGCGCATCTACCGACGCCAGTACCGGGTACATAACCCGTTGGCCCGCAAGGATCGTCAGCGCCTGAGCTCGCTGCGGGCAGTGCTGCAGAAGCATGGCCAGGCACAGCAGATCGACTGGCTCAACCTGGCTGCGTTGGCGTTCAAGGAGTCGACGCTCAACCCGGCGGCGCGCGGTGCCGGCGGTGCTCACGGCCTGATGCAGATCACACCTTCGGCGGCCCGGCGAGTAGGGGTGAGCAACACTGCCACGGTGGATGGCAATGTCCAGGCCAGTGCCCGCTACCTGGCGTTGATACGGCGCAAGTTCTTTGCCAGTGCCAAGATCAACGAACGTGAGCGCATGGCCTTCGTACTGGCGGCCTACAACCTCGGCCCCGAACGGGTGCAGGCCATGCGCGCCGAAGCCCGCCGGCGCGGGCTCAACGGCAACCAGTGGTTCTTCCAGACCGAGCGCATCGCCATGGAGCAGGTGGGCATGGGGCCAGTCAACTTCGTCAATAGCGTGAACAAGTACTTTGTGGCGTTCAACCGCGAGCGTGCCGTGCTGGAGCGTGTAGCGAAGCGCTGATAAATCGATTTATTCGATTGTTATGTTGGGTTTTTTGCGATTTTCACATCTGATTAATTGATTATGATGGCGCCCATCCCAACACAACTTCCCGTTTCAAGGATGCTTCGACATGAACAACACTACCCTCAATGCCCTGTTCTCCACCCGCGCCGGTGCTGGCCTCAGCGTCATTCGCATCCTGGTCGGCATCATCTTCATGGCGCATGGTGCGCAAAAACTGTTCGGCGTGTTCGGCGGCTATGGCCTGGAAGGCACCGGCCAGTGGATGGAAAGCATCGGCCTGGCACCGGGTTACCTGATGGCCTTGCTGTCTGGCAGTGCCGAATTCTTCGGCGGCCTGGCCCTGGTTATCGGCCTACTGGCCCGCCCGGCAGCCTTGGCACTGACGGCGACCCTGGTGGTGGCGATCTTCTCGGTGCACATCGGCAACGGCTTGTTCATGTCCAACAACGGCTATGAGTTCGCCCTGGCGCTGCTGGCCGGTACCGTCGCGGTACTGATCGAAGGCGCAGGCCGCTTCTCCCTCGACCGGCTGATCGCCCGGTAACCAGCTGCAAGCTGTGCGCTACAAGCCGCAAGCAAGAGCGGGCCAATACTCGGCCTGCTTTCGCTTGCGGCTTGTGGCTTGCAACTTCAGGCTCATCGCTCTAGCATACCGCCTGCGCCGATTTAAACAGCTACTTGCGGGGCGCGGGAAAGCCCACTTCCGGGTCGTCCGAAATACCGCTAAAGCGCTGGTTCGGTGACGCCTCCCACCGCTGCCCAGCGGGATTCGCGAGGCGGAGAGAAGCTCCATGAGTTGCCCACGTACCAGTGTCTGTTTGAGCCCTTTGCCTGTCAGCCAGGCGTCCCGCACACCGCGCATTCTGCTCGGCGGCCAACATCAGCCTACCCTTTTGCGTCACCTCGAAGGCCTTTCCCGTCGCAAAGGCCAGGCGCGTGCCTTTCTTATCCAGTTTGCCGATACCTGCTGCCATCTCGCGCAGTATGGCAATGACCGTTTCGACCTGGCCGTGGTCCAGGCCCCGGCGCCGGATGAAGCCGCCGAAGTCATCGGCCACCTCACCCGCATCGCTCGCCAAGGCCTGATTACCCGCCGTTGAGGAGCGCGCTGTTGAGTACCAACATAATCACCACCGAAGGCCATGAGGCGCTGAAGAAAGAACTGGACCACCTGTGGCGGGTGTATCGCCCGGAAATCACCCAGAAGGTCACCTGGGCGGCGTCGTTGGGGGACCGCAGCGAAAACGCCGACTACCAGTACAACAAGAAGCTGTTGCGTGAAATCGACCGCCGGGTGCGTTACCTGCGCAAGCGACTCGAGGACGTGAAGGTGGTGGCCTATTCGCCGCAGCAGGAGGGCAAGGTGTTTTTCGGTGCCTGGGTGGAGATCGAGAACGACGAGGGCGAGAGCATGAAGTTTCGCATTGTCGGCTATGACGAGATCTATGGGCGCAACGATTACATCTCGATCGATTCGCCCATGGCCCGTGCCTTGCTGAAGAAGGAGGAGGGCGATGAGGTGGTGGTGCATACACCTACCGGTGAAGCGACCTGGTATGTGAATAGCATCACCTACGGCCAGTGAATTGATGATGCCTGTGCGGGCCTCTTCGCGGGCTTGCCCGCTCCCACAGGTCCGGCACAACCTCCAGATGCTGTGATATCCCTGTGGGAGCGGGCGAGCCCGCGAAGAGGCCCCCACAGGTAACCCTCAACCCTCTCGCAGCACCGCCAAAGGGCTGGCATTCAGCGCCCGCCGCGTCCCCAACACCCCCGCACCCCCCACCAGCAGCGCCCCGGCCAGCGGCAACACCAGCAGCCACGGATGCGGGCTCCATTGCAAGGCGAAGGCATAGCG
>NZ_JYKS01000036.1 GCF_000935045.1 Pseudomonas sp. 10-1B | reverse complement strand
CGCTCCAGTTCAGTGGCGTGAGCCGTTCCCTGAGGCGGGCACTTATCATTGCCTTGTCGCGTTCTGCGAGGTGCTTGTCCAAATAGCCGATATTGGTCTGAAGGCGGTCGCGCAACTCGGCCTGCAAGGCGTGAAGGTCGGGGAACTCCTTGAGTGGCGTTGTGCTGTCCTCGGGGATATACAGTGCTACGGCCTGTTGCCCTGCGCTATGCAGATCAAGCAGTACGACACCGGTCAGCTCGGCCTCCCACAAGTCAAGCAAGCTGAAGGTTACCGCCGAGCTGGCCGATGGCGGCTGATCGAGTGGCGTGGTCAGGGCGGCGGTATACAGTGCCTCGCTGATATCGCCTTTGAGTCGAGCGAAATGCAACGACTGGCGGAATGCCGAGACCTCGGCTCGCCCCAAGGTTTCATAAACCTCCAGCGCTGCTTCATCGGCACTGAGGTGCGCGGTGGCGAGCGGGTAGTAAATGGCATGGAGCAGCGCATGGTATTTGCCGCCGATGTCCAGGGTGCGGCACAAGTCGGCAAAAGCTTCGGCACCAATTTCCACGTTATTGGTGATCGGCGTCGTGCCCATGAAGCGTCTGTGATCGAGGATGACCGATTTCTTGAGGATCGCCCCGGGCGCATCCATGCCATGCTCAGCAGCCGCGGCCTGGTCAAAGTTGTGCAGCGCGCAGTGCAGCAGCGAGCGGGTGGCCCGATCGATTGCCTGGCGGCCGTCGAACACGTTGCTGGTGTCGATCAGGCGGGCATCGACCAGGTAGGTGTTGCGTACGTCCAGGTCAAGCCCGAAGCGCTGCTTGATCGCAGCGGTCAACATTTCACTGGCGTAGGTTTGCAGAGCCGGCAGTTGCTCGAACAGCTTTTGCACCTGCGCCTGATGCTCACGGTGTCGGGCATGTTCATCCTGCCATGCCTTGGCAATCTCCGGGCGCCGCTGGATCGCTGCCGACAACCAGGCGGGCGGCTGTTGGTGATTACGCATCGTGCGGTGGGTTGCGGGCGGGGCAAGCTTGAGCCATGCGGGGATCTTGTGTTCGATGATGGCGTAATGCATGCCTGGGCGCGAATTGACTGGGTTTGGCATATCGGTGGCCTTGCTGGTTAGGGCAAGGGACTATCACCGGGGGTGCTGGCCTGTGTGAGGTAGCTATATCTATCGCAGCCCAGCCGACGTATCAGAGAGGACGGTGCTCTCAGCGCAATTCAGGTTTATGATGGCCCACGGCCGAATATATCCTCACACGGAGTGCGCGATGCAGACCCTCTACCCGCAGATCAAACCCTACGCCCGGCACGATCTGGCCGTGGAAGCGCCGCATGTGCTGTATGTCGACGAAAGCGGCTCGCCGGAAGGTCTGCCCGTGGTGTTCATCCACGGCGGCCCTGGCGCTGGTTGCGACGCCCAGAGCCGCTGCTACTTTGACCCCAATCTGTATCGCATCATCACCTTCGACCAGCGCGGCTGTGGCCGTTCCACGCCGCACGCGAGCCTGGACAACAACACCACCTGGCACCTGGTCGAGGACATGGAGCGTATCCGCGAGCACCTGGGTATCGACAAGTGGGTGCTGTTCGGCGGTTCGTGGGGCTCGACCCTGGCCCTGGCCTACGCCCAGACCCACCCCGAGCGCGTGCATGGGCTGATCCTGCGCGGCATCTTCCTGTGCCGCCCCCAGGAGATCCAGTGGTTCTACCAGGAGGGTGCCAGCCGCCTGTTCCCCGACTACTGGCAAGACTACATCGCGCCGATCCCGCCGGAAGAGCGCGGTGACCTGGTCGCGGCCTTCCACAAGCGCCTGACCGGCAACGACCAGATCGCCCAGATGCACGCGGCCAAAGCCTGGTCCACCTGGGAGGGCCGTACTGCTACCCTGCGCCCCAATCCGCTGGTGGTCGATCGCTTCTCCGAGCCGCAGCGGGCGTTGTCGATTGCCCGCATCGAATGCCACTACTTCATGAACAACGCTTTCCTCGAGCCTGACCAGTTGATCCGCGACCTGCCGAAAATCGCCCATTTGCCGGCGGTGATCGTGCACGGCCGCTACGATGTGATCTGCCCGCTGGACAACGCCTGGGCGTTGCACCAGGCCTGGCCAAACAGCGAATTGAAGGTGATCCGTGACGCTGGCCACGCGGCTTCCGAGCCTGGCATCACCGATGCCCTGGTGCGTGCTGCCGACCAGATGGCCCGGCGCCTGCTCGACCTGCCCCTGGAAGAAGCATGAGGGGCCTGCTGCAACGTGTGCGTGGCGCACGGGTCGAAGTGGCAGGGGAGGTGGTCGGCGCCATCGATCAGGGCCTGCTGGTGCTGGTGGCGGTCGAGCCCGAAGACTCCCGCGAACAGGCCGACAAGCTGTTGCACAAGCTGTTGAACTATCGTGTGTTCAGCGATGAACAGGGCAAGATGAACCTGTCGCTCAAGGATATCGGCGGTGGCTTGTTGCTAGTGTCGCAGTTCACTTTGGCGGCAGACACCCGCAATGGCCTGCGCCCGAGCTTCTCGACCGCAGCGCCACCAGCCCTTGGCGCCGAATTGTTCGACTATCTTCTACAGCAAGCGCAGGGCCAGCACGCCGACGTGGCAAGTGGGCAATTCGGCGCGGACATGCAGGTGCATCTGGTCAATGATGGCCCCGTGACATTTATCTTACAAATATGAGGTCAAAAACCCCTTGTTCATGGGAAAACAAGGGGTTTTGTACGATAAATAGTTGTTCCAGCCTGATGCGTTGTCACGCGACCTGCTGGATAATCGCGCGCTGCATGGACCTGCGTTCGCAGGTTCGTTTCACTCTGACTCGAGCATTGTCTGGATCCGTTTGGGGAATCATTACGCCCTCACGGGGTCCGAACAGTGCTCGCCAACCCGGCATTTGTCGCTGGCCGTTGGTTTCATGATCTGTTTTCGGCGAGGGTTGCTCGTGATTGTTAGTCCCCAAAAAGCATCAAGAATCCCCGGCATCCGGCTGCGCAAGGTCCTGATGGCCAGCGTGGCCCTGGTTGGCCTGATGAGCGCGGGCCAGCTGTGGGCATTCAATCTTGACGATGTTGCAGCCAAGGCAAAGGATCTGGCCGGCCAGAAATACGAAGCACCGAAAAGTAACCTGCCGGCGGTATTCCGCGACATGAAGTTCGCTGACTACCAGAAGATTCACTTCCTGCAGGAAAAGGCCGAGTGGGCCAAGGACAAGACCCCGTTCAAGCTGTCCTTCTATCACCAGGGCATGCACTTCGACACACCGGTGAAAATCAACGAAGTCACCGCGACCAAGGTCGAGGAAATCAAGTACGACCCGAGCCGCTTCGAGTTCGGTGACGTGCCGCACGACCCGGAAACCACCAAGAGCCTGGGCTACGCCGGTTTCCGCGTGCTTTACCCGATCAACAAGGCCGACAAGCAGGACGAAATCATGACCCTGCTTGGCGCCAGCTACTTCCGCGTAGTCGGGAAGGGCCATGTATACGGCCTGTCGGCCCGTGGCCTGGCCATCGACACCGCGCTGCCGTCGGGCGAGGAGTTCCCGCGCTTCACCGAGTTCTGGGTCGAGAAGCCCAAGCCGGCCGACAAGCACCTGGTGATCTACGCCCTGCTGGACTCGCCGCGCTCCACCGGCGCCTACAAGCTGATCCTGCGCCCGGGCAACGACACCGTGGTCGACGTGCAGTCGCGCGTGTTCCTGCGCGAGCAGGTCAGCCGCCTGGGCGTTGCGCCGCTTACCAGCATGTACCTGTTCGGCCCCAACCAGCCATCCAAGGTGCTGAACTACCGCCCGGCCCTGCATGACTCCGAAGGCCTGTCGATCCATGCTGGCAATGGCGAGTGGATCTGGCGCCCGCTGAACAACCCGAAACATCTGGCGGTGAGCAACTTCAGCGTCGAGAACCCGCGTGGTTTCGGCCTGATGCAGCGTCAGCGTGCCTTCAGCGACTACGAAGACCTCGACGACAACTACCAGAAGCGCCCAAGCGCCTGGATCGAGCCGAAGGGCGACTGGGGCAAAGGCACCGTCGATCTGGTCGAGATCCCGACCGCCGACGAGACCAACGACAACATCGTGGCTTTCTGGAGCCCGGAAAAGCTGCCTGAGCCAGGCAAGCCGTTCGAGTATGCCTACCGCCTGCACTTCACCATCGACGAACCGAAGTTCCAGGCCCCTGACCTGGGCTGGGTCAAGCAGACCCTGCGTTCCACCGGTGACGTCAAGCAGTCCAACCTGATCCGCCAGCCAGACGGCAGCGTGGCCTTCCTGGTCGACTTCGCCGGCCCGGCGCTGGCCGCCCTGCCGGAAGACACCGCTGTACGCAGCCAGATCAGCGTGGGCGATAACGCCGAGGTGGTCGAGAACAACCTGCGCTATAACCCAGAGACCAAGGGCTGGCGCCTGACTCTGCGGTTGAAGATCAAGGAAGCCAACAAATCGACCGAAATGCGTGCCGCGCTGGTGCGTGATGTGCCGGTCGAACCTGTCAAGCCTGCCCAGGACGCCAAGCAGGACAAGGCCGCAGCCAAGCAGGCCAAGGCCGAGAAAGCCGTCAAGGCTGAACAACCTGCCGCCGATGCGGCGCCCACCAACGGGACCCCGGCCACCACCGAGAAGGTGCTGACCGAGACCTGGAGCTATCAGTTGCCTGCCGATGAGTAACTCAAGCGCAAGGCCGGAATCGCTTGGCGAGTATCTGGCCCATCTACCACTGAGTGACGAGCAACGGGCGGAACTCGCCAGTTGCTCGTCGTTCAGCGAGCTGCATCAACGCCTGGCGGCCAACCCGGCCGCCAACGCTGGCGAAGCCGTGCAGGCTTCGGTGGGCTCGCGCCTGACCGTGGGCAGCGCTGCCGAGCTGGAGGATGCCGAAATGCTCGGCGTCGATGGCAGCGGCCGCCTGTGCCTGAAGATCGCCCCGCCGATCAAGCGCACCCGGGTGGTGCCCGAGCCATGGCGCACCAATGTGCTGATCCGCATGTGGCGGCGCATGACCGGCCGTACCAACGCGCCGCAGCCGCCCAAGCGCGAACTGCCGCCGGCACGCTGGCGCACGGTCGGTTCGATTCGTCGTTACATCCTGCTAACCCTGATGATCGGCCAGACCATCGTCGCCGGCTGGTACATGAAGGGTATCCTGCCGTACCAGGGCTGGTCGTTCGTCGACCTGGACGAGATCCTCGCCCAGTCGCTGTGGGAAACGGTCGTGCAGGTGTGGCCATACGCCTTGCAGACGTCCATCCTGATCCTCTTCGGTATTCTGTTCTGCTGGGTATCGGCGGGCTTCTGGACCGCGCTCATGGGCTTCCTCGAGCTTCTGACCGGGCGTGACAAATACAAGATTTCCGGCAGCAGCGCAGGCAACGAGCCGATCGCAGCCGAAGCTCGCACCGCACTGGTGATGCCGATCTGCAACGAAGACGTGCCGCGCGTGTTCGCCGGCCTGCGTGCGACGTTCGAGTCGGTAGCCGCCAGCGGCAACCTCGACCGCTTCGACTTCTTCGTGCTCAGCGACACCAACGACACCGACATCGCCGTGGCCGAGCAACAGGCCTGGCTGGACGTGTGCCGCGAAACCAAAGGCTTTGGCCGCATCTTCTACCGTCGCCGCCGGCGCCGGGTAAAGCGCAAGAGCGGCAACCTCGACGACTTCTGCCGTCGTTGGGGCGGCGATTACAAGTACATGGTCGTGCTCGATGCCGACAGCGTCATGAGCGGCGAATGCCTGAGCAGCCTGGTGCGCCTGATGGAGGCCAACCCGGACGCCGGCATCATCCAGACCGGGCCGAAAGCCTCGGGCATGGATACCCTGTATGCACGCATGCAGCAGTTCGCCACCCGCGTTTACGGCCCGCTGTTCACTGCCGGCCTGCACTTCTGGCAGCTGGGCGAGTCGCACTACTGGGGCCATAACGCGATCATCCGCATGAAACCGTTCATCGAGCACTGCGCCCTGGCGCCGTTGCCGGGCAAGGGCGCGTTCGCCGGGGCGATCCTCTCCCACGACTTCGTCGAAGCCGCGCTGATGCGCCGCGCCGGTTGGGGCGTGTGGATCGCCTACGACCTGCCGGGCAGCTACGAAGAACTGCCGCCGAACCTGCTCGACGAGCTCAAGCGTGACCGCCGCTGGTGCCATGGCAACCTGATGAACTTCCGCCTGTTCCTGGTCAAGGGCATGCACCCGGTACACCGTGCGGTGTTCCTCACCGGGGTGATGTCGTACCTGTCGGCGCCGTTGTGGTTCCTGTTCCTGGTGCTGTCGACCGCGTTGCTGGCAACCAACACGCTGATGGAGCCGCAATATTTCATCGAGCCGTACCAGCTTTACCCGCTGTGGCCGCAGTGGCACCCGGAGAAGGCCGTGGCGCTGTTCTCCACCACCATCGTGTTGCTGTTCCTGCCCAAGCTGCTCAGCGTCATCCTGATCTGGGCCAAGGGCGCTATCGAGTTTGGCGGGCGGGTCAAGGTCACCTTGTCGATGCTGATGGAGATGCTGTTCTCCATGTTGCTGGCGCCGGTGCGCATGATCTTCCACACCCGCTTCGTGCTGGCCGCGTTCCTCGGCTGGGCCGCGACCTGGAACTCGCCGCAGCGTGACGACGACTCCACGCCGTGGAGCGAAGCCGTGCGGCGCCATGGTCCGCAGACCCTGCTGGGCATTGCCTGGGCCGGGTTGGTGGCATGGCTGAACCCGAGCTTCCTGTGGTGGCTGGCGCCAATCGTCGGTTCGCTGGTGCTGTCGATCCCGGTTTCGGTGATCTCCAGCCGCACCCGCCTGGGCCTGGCGGCCAAGGACGAGAAGCTGTTCCTCATTCCCGAGGAATACGCCACCCCGCAAGAGCTGCTGGCCACCGACCAGTACACCCACGAGAATCGCTGGCATGCCCTGCACGACGGCTTCGTCCGGGCCGTGGTCGACCCGCGGCAGAACGCCCTGGCCTGCGCCATGGCCACTGCCCGCCATGGCCAGGCGGCGCCGATCGAGGCACTGCGTGCCGAGCGCGTGGCCAAGGCGATCGAGGTCGGCCCACAAGGGCTGGACCTCAATACCCGCCTGGCCCTGCTCAGCGACCCGGTGGCGCTGACCCGCCTGCACGAGCAGGTCTGGGCCGAGCACAATGCGGCCTGGATCGACGTATGGCGGGCCTCGATCAACAACGACCCGCATTCGCCGCTGTTGCCGTTGCATCCGGAGAACGAGGCCCAGCCTTCCCTGGTTGGTGCCTGACAGGGCCTATTCGCGGGCAAGCCCGCTCCTACAGCGATACGCGTATCCTTGTAGGAGCGGGCTTGCCCGCGAAGCTTTTCAGGGCCCATGCCGATTTTGGCCAACAAAGTCCCCCCCAGCTCTAGGTCCCCGGGCTGCCATGCGTTAGCATCCCTCTCCGATATGACGCATCGGCCAGTACGGCCGTGCCAACAATAAGATTCGCTACTTTTCTTGCTAGGGGACTTGGTGATGATGAAGAAATACCTTTCGCGACTGCTGGTCGGTGTCACCGCGCTGGTCGCGGTAGCCTCCGCCCAGGCGGGCGCCATCGATGACGCGGTCAAGCGCGGCACCCTGCGGGTGGGCATGGACCCAACCTACATGCCGTTCCAGATGACCAACAAGCGCGGCGAGATCATCGGTTTCGAAGTCGACATTCTCAAGGCCATGGCCAAGTCCATGGGCGTCAAGTTCGAGCCCGTCTCCACCGCCTATGACGGCATCATCCCGGCACTGCTGACCAACAAGTTCGACATGATCGGTAGCGGCATGACCCTGACCCAGGAACGGAACCTGCGTCTGAACTTCAGTGAACCCTTCATCGTGGTTGGCCAGACCCTGCTGATCCGCAAGGAACTGGCCGGCGAGATCAAATCGTACAAGGACCTGAACAACGACAAGTACCGCATTACCTCCAAGCTCGGCACCACCGGCGAAATGGTCTCCAAGAAGCTGCTCGCCAAGGCCAAGTACCACGGTTACGACAACGAGCAGGAAGCGGTGATGGACGTGGTCAATGGCAAGGCCGACGCCTTCGTCTATGACGCGCCGTACAACGTGGTGGCAGTGGAGAAGGCCGGCGCTGGCAAGCTGCTGTTCCTCGATGAACCCTTCACCTACGAGCCGCTGGCCTTCGGCCTGAAGAAAGGCGACTACGACAGCATCAACTTCATCAACAACTTCCTGCACCAGATCAAGCATGACGGGACCTACGATCGTATTCACGACAAGTGGTTCAAGAACAAGGACTGGCTGAAGGAAATGGAATAAGGCCCAGGCCACAAGCCCGGCTTTTGACCCCGACGCGCAGGCAAACCCTGCGCGTTCGCATTTACGGAAGTACCCCACGTGATCAAACACAAGAAAGCCATGTGGCCCTGGCATGGGCTGACCGCACTGGTCCTGGTGGGCCTGGCGTTCAGCCTGTACATGGCCACCTCGATGATTTCCTACGAGTGGCGCTGGAACCGCGTACCGCAGTACTTCGCCTACAAGGCCGAGGAAGCACAGCGTGCCGCCGGTTACGGCACCGTGCAGGAGATCGTCATCTCTGGCGATAACGCCCGCGTCACGCTGAAGGACGAGAACGGTGACGAGCAGGTGCTCGACGTGGCCAAGGACAGCCTGCAACTGAGCCGCGGCGACGATGTTGCCGAAGGCGACCAGGTTGGCGTTACCCGCCACTGGGCGGCCGGCCCGCTGGCCTGGGGCCTGTGGACCACCCTGTGGATTTCGGTGGTGTCCGGTGCCCTGGGCCTGGTCATCGGCCTATTCGCCGGCCTCTGCCGTTTGTCCAGCAACCCGACCTTGCGTGACCTGTCGACGGTGTATGTCGAATTGGTGCGCGGTACCCCGCTGTTGGTGCAGATCTTCATCTTCTACTTCTTCATCGGTACCGTGCTGAACCTGTCCCGCGAATTCGCCGGGGTGGCCGCACTGGCGCTGTTCACCGGTGCCTATGTGGCCGAAATCGTCCGTGCCGGCGTGCAGTCCATCGCCAAGGGCCAGAACGAGGCGGCCCGCTCGCTGGGCCTGAACGCCGGCCAGTCGATGCGCCACGTGATCCTGCCGCAGGCGTTCAAACGCGTGCTGCCGCCGTTGGCCGGCCAGTTCATCAGCCTGGTCAAGGACACCTCGCTGGTCTCGGTGATCGCGATCACCGAACTGACCAAGAGCGGCCGCGAGGCCATCACCACCTCGTTCTCGACTTTCGAGATCTGGTTCTGCGTGGCAGGCCTGTACCTGCTGATCAACCTGCCGCTGTCGCACCTGGCCAGCCGGCTCGAGCGGAGGCTTGCGCAAAGTGATTGAAGTCCGTGACCTGCTGAAAGTCTTCGACACCCGTGGCCATGTGGTTCGGGCTGTGGATAACGTCACTACCCAGGTAGCCAAGGGCGAAGTGGTGGTGGTGCTCGGCCCGTCGGGTTCGGGCAAGTCGACCTTCCTGCGCTGCCTCAACGGCCTGGAGCACTTCGACGAAGGCCATGTGGCCATCGATGGCCTGGAGCTGGCCAACCCGAAGACCGACATCAACGCCTATCGCCGCGAAGTCGGCATGGTGTTCCAGCATTTCAACCTGTTCCCGCACATGACCGTGCTGGAAAACCTGTGCCTGGCGCAGAAGGTGGTGCGCAAGCGCAGCAAAGCCGACCGCGAATCCAAGGCCCGGGCGTTGCTGGAGAAGGTCGGTATCGCGCAGAAGGCCAATGAATACCCGTCGCGTTTGTCCGGCGGCCAGCAGCAGCGGGTAGCGATCGCCCGGGCCCTGGCCATGGACCCGAAGGTGATGCTGTTCGACGAACCGACCTCGGCGCTGGACCCGGAAATGGTCGGTGAGGTGCTGGACGTGATGAAGACCCTGGCCCAGGAAGGCATGACCATGGTCTGCGTCACCCACGAAATGGGCTTTGCCCGCGAAGTGGCGGACCGCGTGTTGTTCTTCGACCATGGCAAGCTGCTGGAAGATTCGGCACCGGCCGAGTTCTTCGCTGCGCCGAAGGACCCGCGCGCCCAGGCCTTCCTGCGCCAGGTGCTTTAAGCGCACCGTCCTCTTCGCGGGCACGCCCGCTCCCACAGGTCTTGCACAGGTCTTGAAGGCTGTGCGGTACCTGTGGGAGCGGGCGAGCCCGCGAAGAGGACGACTCGGTCTCAGATGTTGAACCGCCCCACCATCCCGCGCAACTGCTGCCCCAACTGCTCCAACTCCCCACTCGAAGCCGCCGTCTGCTCACTGGCCGCACTGGTCTGATCCGACACATCCCGCACATTCAGCACACTTCGGTTGATCTGCTCGGCTACCACGCTTTGCTCTTCGCTGGCCGTGGCGATCTGCTGGTTCATGCCCTGGATGCTCGACACCGTGTCGGTAATCTGGCCCAGTGCCTGTCCGGCCCTGCGGCTCAACTCCACGCTCTGCTCGGTCAGGTTCTTGCTGCTGTCCAGCAAGCGGGTCACCTCATCCGTGCCGTTGTGCAGGCTGTCGATCAGTTGGCCAATCTCTTCGGTCGCCGTGGAGGTGCGCTGGGCCAAACCGCGTACCTCATCGGCGACCACGGCAAAGCCACGCCCGGCCTCGCCGGCCCGTGCCGCTTCGATCGCCGCGTTCAGGGCCAGCAGGTTGGTCTGTTCGGACACCGACTTGATCACATCGAGGATGCTGCCAATCCGCTGGCTCTCGCCCGCCAGGTGTTGCATGGCTGCCAGGCAATGGTCCATCTGCCCGGCCAGTTGTTCGATGCGGCCGATGGCTTCGGCTACCACCTGGTCGCCCACCTGCGCCTGCTGGTCGGCGTTGGTCGCTGCCAGCGAGGCCTGTTCGGCGTTCTGCGCCACTTCCTGGACGGTGGCGCTCATCTGGTTCATGGCAGTGGCGACCTGGTCGGTTTCTTCACGTTGCTGGTTGATGCGCAGTTTGGTGTCCTCGCTGCTGGCAGCCAGTTGCGTAGCGGCCTGTGACAGTTGGCCGACGCCCTGGTCGATGCCGCCGATCAGTTCGCGCAGGCTCAAGGTCATTTCGCGCATGCTGGTCTGCAACTGGCCCATCTCGTCGCGGCGCTGCACCGCGTCGACCTGGCTCAGGTCACCCTTGGCAATGCGCGCGGCCACGGCCAGCGTCTGGCGCAGGGGCTGGGTGATCTGCAAGGTGATCAGCCAGCCGGCCAACACACCCACCGCCAGCGCCAGCAGCGCCACGCTGGTCAGCAGCGAGCGGGCGGCCAGGGCTTCGTGGTCACGTTGTTCGACCTTGCGTTTACTCAGCTCAAGGCTTAACGCGCGCAACTCGTTGCCCATTTTTTCCATGTCGTTCTGCAGCTGCTCGACGCGCACGGCGGCGTGCCGGTACTGGTCCAGGCTGGCGCGATACTTGGCCAGTTCGACTCCAGGCTGCTCGCTGACGGCGCGCGGCAGGCCCAGCTGCGCAAGGCCTTTGAGCAGTTGCCCAAGGCTACTCTGCGCCGCGTCCAGGGCACTGTCACCGACCTTGGCAAAGTCCTCGATGGGGGTGAAGGTATAGGCTGGCACCAGGCTCTGCTGATTGGCACCATCGACATGCCGGCTGAGCGTGTCCATCAGGCCCAGCACAGCACTTTGCTGGCTGTCGGCAGGCATCTTCAGCAGTGCCTGGGTCTGTAGTTCGTCGATCACGTCGTCGAGTTTCTGCTCCTGTGCCTGCATGGCCTCACGCAGGGCCACACGGCTGGCGACGCTGCGTTGCAGTTCGTTGAAGTCGTCGCGCAGGCGCTGCAGCAAAGCCAGTTTTTCAGTCAGCATCTGCCGTGACTCATCGACGTTGCTACGTTGCTGCAGCGTGGTCAGCATGTTGTTGAGCTGCTCGAGGATGTTGGCGATGCGCGATTTGCTGGTGTCATCGCCGAGCACGCGGTAGGTGATGCGTTCTGCGCGCAAGTCCTTGGTCAGGTCGTTGATCAGGCCTATTTCGCTGAGTTGCTGCGAGCGCATGATGGCGCCATCCAGCGCGCGCCAGCCGCTGATGGTGGTGGTCAGGGTAAGCAGCAGGACCACGGCGAAGCCGAGGGCCAGCTTGGCAGCGACACTGATGTTGCCGAGCTTGCGGTTGAGGTAGCCGAGCATGGGGAGTCTCCGTGCGATTGAGGGGGGATGCAGGCGTATTGCCGGCATCACACCTCTGCCAATCGGCAGCGGAGCTGTAGGACTTGACCTGATAATCAGGTAGGAAATTTCACTGGTAATTGTATGAAAAATTACCTGGCGGTGGGGTCTCTGTGGGAGCGGCCTTGTGTCGCGAAAGGGCCGCAAAGCGGCCCCGGCAATATATGCGGCGGAGCTGAAATCCTGGGCCGCTGCGCGCCCCATCGCGACACAAGGCCGCTCCCACAAAAGTGGCGTCAGTCCCGTTCGATCAAAGCCTGAATCGCCCCACCAACCCCTGCAGGTGGGTGCCCAGCCGTGCCAGCTCCATGCTCGAACTGGCCGTCTCTTCACTGGCCGCCGAGGTCTGATCAGAAATATCCCGCACATTCATCACGCTGCGGTTGATCTCCTCGGCCACCGCAGTCTGTTCCTCTGCCGCCGTGGCGATCTGTTGGTTCATCGCCTGGATCGACGACACGGTGCGGGTGATGGTCTCCAGCGAGCTGCCGGCGCGGCGGGTCAGCTCGACGCTGCTGTCGGTCAGCTGGCGGCTGTTGTCCATCACGCTGGCCACGCGCTGGGTGCCGCTTTGCAGGCCGGCAATCAACTCTTCGATCTCTTCGGTCGACTGCTGGGTGCGCTGGGCCAGGCTGCGCACTTCGTCGGCCACCACGGCAAAGCCACGGCCAGCCTCACCGGCACGCGCGGCTTCGATGGCAGCGTTGAGGGCCAGCAGGTTGGTCTGCTGGGCCACCGACTTGATCACGTCGAGCACGCTGCCGATCTTGTCGCTCTCGGCCTTGAGCTGGTTCATCGCCTCGCTGGAGTTGATCACTTCGCCGGCCAGGCGCTCGATCTGCGTTACCGCTTCACCCACCACCCGGTCACCTTCGCGGGCTTGCTGGTCGGCCATCAACGCGGCTTCCGAGGCCTGTTCGGCATTGCGCGCCACGTCATGCACGGTAGCGGTCATCTGGTTTATGGCGGTCGCCACCTGGTCGGTCTCGACCTTCTGGTTGTTGACCCCGGCGCTGGTCTGTTCGGTCACCGCCGACAGTTCCTCGGCAGCACTGGCGATCTGCGTGACCCCATCGCCGATGCCGCCGATCAGTTCGCGCAGGCCTTGGGTCATGCGCTGCATGCTGGCTTGCAACTGGCCCAGTTCGTCGCGGCGTTGCACTTGCAGGTCTTGGGTCAGGTCGCCACTGGCCACACGCTCGGCGGCGTGCAAGGTCTGGCGCAGCGGGATGATGATCTGCCGGGTGATGGCCCAGGCTGCCAGCAGGCCCAAGGCCAAGGCCAGCAGCGTGGCCACGCCGAGCAGTGTCTTGGCCTGGCTGGCGCCAGCGTCACGTACCGCGGTTTGCGAGGTGGTCATGGCCTGGCTGGTCTGCAGCAGCACTGTGCCCTGGTCGGCCATACGCCGCAGCGCCTGCTCTGTGGCGACTGGATCAGCCGCGCTTTGCTTGAGGTCGGCGAACGCTTGCCGGTATTGCTTGACCGCTGCTAGTTGCTGTTGCAGGCGCTGTTGATCGGCGGGTTTTTCAATCTGCCCAAGCATGAGCTGGACTTGGCGCTCCAGATCGTTCAGAGCCTTTTCCAGCTCTGCAACAGCCGCACTGTCGCGATTACGTTCATAGTGCTGGCGGGCAATGCGCAAGTCTTGGGTGTACTGCTGGATGACCGAGATATTACCCAGCTTGTCGCCACGGTCGATGATGCTGTCCATGCCCAGCCAGCCGGTCAGGGTGGTGACTAGGGTCAACAGCAGCACCAGGCCGAAGCCCAACCCCAATTTGCGATTGACGCTCACATTGCCCAACGATTGGGCGAACCATTGATACATGTACGACTCCCCGGCGACTTGGCAGCACCAATAATTGTTGTGTTGCCAAGGCCATCGGCCTGGGAGAAGGAAACTTGATGGTACGAAAGCTGACTGCTGTGTCAGAAAATTCGCGAAAGAAGGGCCGTCACGGCGGTTTCTACCCGTAGAATGCGCTCGCCCAGCTGTACAGGTGCCAGGCCGGCCTTGCTCAGCAGGTCGATTTCGTACGGGATCCAGCCACCTTCCGGGCCGATCGCCAGTGTCACCGCCTGCTCCACGGCCCGCGGGCAGGCGGGGTAGGGCCCGGGGTGGCCGACCAGGCCCAGGGTGCCTGCGGCAATGGCTGGCAGGCGGTCTTCGACGAACGGCTTGAAGCGCTTCTCGATGATCACCTCTGGCAGTACCGTGTCACGCGCCTGCTCCAGGCCAAGAATGAGGTTCTCGCGAATGCTCTCGGGCTGCAGGAAGGGCGTTTGCCAGAAGCTTTTCTCGACCTTGTAGCTGTTCACCAGGATCAGCCGCGGCACACCGAGGGTGGCTATGGTCTGGAACAACCGGCGCAGCATCTTCGGTCGCGGCACTGCCAGCACCAGGGTCAGCGGCAGCTTGGCCGGTGGCGCCTGATCGAAGCCGACTTCCAGCTCGGCTTCATGGCCTTCCAGGCGTACCACCGTGGCCCGCCCCATCAAGCCGTTGACCTGGCCGACCCGCAAGCTGTCGCCCACCGCCACGCGGTGGATCTCCTGCATGTGGGTGAAGCGGCGGTCGGCCAGGACCACACGGCCGGCCGCGATGAAATCGGCTTCTTCGAGTAACAGCAGGTTCACGGTTGCGTCGCTGGCGGCTGGTCGTTGTGGTCGTTGGTGGCTTCGTCGTGAGCGCTGCGCTTGCGGATCAGGCTGCCGCACAGCACGCCGACCTCGAACAGCAGCCACATGGGCACGGCCAGCAGGGTCTGGGAGAAGATATCCGGCGGGGTGAGGACCATGCCGACCACGAAGCAGCCGATGATCACGTAAGGGCGGATTTTCTTCAGGTATTTCACGTCGACCACACCGATCCATACCAGTAGCACCACCGCCACCGGGATTTCGAAGGCGACGCCAAAGGCGAAGAACAGCGTCATCACGAAGTCGAGGTAGCTGGCGATGTCGGTCATCATCGACACACCTTCCGGCGTGGCGCTGGCGAAGAAGCCGAAGATCAGCGGGAACACCAGGAAATAGGCAAAGGCCATGCCGGCATAGAACAGGAAAATGCTCGACACCAGCAGCGGAATGGCAATGCGCTTTTCATGGCGGTACAGCCCGGGCGCGATGAAGCCCCAGATCTGCTGGAGGATGAACGGGATGGCCAGGAACAGCGACACGATCATGGTCAGCTTGAACGGCGTGAGGAACGGCGAGGCCACGTCGGTGGCGATCATCGTCGCGTTGGCCGGCAAGTGCTCGCGCAGCGGCGCGGAAACCAGGGTGTAGATCTGCTGGGCGAAGGAGAACAGCCCGGCAAAGATCAGGAAAATGACGGCAACGCAACGCAACAGGCGGGTGCGCAGTTCGGTCAGGTGCGAAACCAGCGGCATTGGCTGGTCGTGTTCCGGATTCTCGCTCATGGGGCTCGTGGCGGTTGAGGCGGTTCAGAAGTGCCCGGGGCGGCAGGTGTTTCCACCGGCCTGGCTTCGAGCCCGGCAGGTGGCTGCACCGTGGCCGTGGTGACAGGCGGTTGCGCCGGCGGCGTTTGTGGGTTGAGGATGCGCCGGGCTTCCTCTTCCATCTGCAGGATGTGCTCGTTGTGCAGCTGGCGGCGGATGTCGTCGGCGCCGATTTCGCGCTCCACTTCCATCTTGATGCTGTTGAAGCTGCGCTTGAGCCGCCCGATCCACAGGCCTGCCGTGCGCGCGGCGCCCGGCAGGCGCTCGGGGCCGAGCACCAGCAGGGCGACCAGGCCGACGAGCAGCAGCTCGCTGAAACTGATGCCGAACATGGGTCAGTCTTTCCGCTGCGGCTCTTGGACCGGCTGGGCCTGGCCGTCGATGGTGTGGCCCTGGTTCTGCTGGGCAGTGTTCTGCACAGGCGGAACAGGTTGGGCAGGCGGCGGGGTTGGCTCGGCCGGCTTGGTCTCTTCTTCGTTCATGGCCTTGCGGAAGCCCTTGATCGATTCGCCCAGGTCGCTGCCGAGGTTCTTCAGCTTCTTGGTGCCGAATACCAGGACCACGACGACCAGCAGGACGATCCAGTGTTTCCAGTCAAAGATACCCATTTCGTACTCCTGAATATTGTGTTTACAGCAAATCGATCCGGCAACGCGGCCCCTGTGGGAGCGGGCATGCCCGCGAACACCGGCGCAGCCGGTGCCATGCACCGCGTCGCATTCTTCGCGGGCACGCCCGCTCCCACAGGCGCCCCCGAAAAACGTCAGGCAGAAGGCGTTCGTGCGGCCTTCTCATCATGCCCGGACAAGCCGAAACGGCGCTCCAGCTCATCGAGCACCGCTTGTGGATGCTGGCCCAGCGCGCTGAGCATCACCAGGCTATGAAACCACAGGTCGGCGGTTTCGTAGATGACATCGCTGTAATCCTTGCTGACGGCGGCATCCTTGGCGGCGATGATCGTCTCGATCGACTCTTCGCCAAGCTTTTCGAGGATCTTGTTCAGGCCCTTGTGGTACAGGCTGGCCACGTAGGAACTGTCGGGGGCTGCCTGCTTGCGCTCTTCAAGCACTTCGGCCAGGCGGTCGAGGGTGTCGCTCATGTCAGTGTCCTGCGCTGTAGATGGCATCCGGGTCCTTCAGGACCGGGTCGACGATTTTCCACTGGCCGTCTTCATAGACGCGGTAGAAGCAGCTTTCACGGCCGGTATGGCAGGCGATATGCCCCAGTTGCTCGACCATCAGGATGATCACGTCGGCATCGCAGTCCAGGCGCAGTTCATGCAGCTTCTGCACATGCCCGGACTCTTCGCCCTTGCGCCACAGCTTGCCACGCGAACGCGACCAGTAGATGGCGCGTTGCTCGGCGGCAGTCAGGGCCAGCGATTCGCGGTTCATCCAGGCCATCATCAGCACGCGTCCGGTCTTGTGGTCCTGGGCGATTGCCGGCACCAGGCCATCGCTGTTCCACTTGATCTCGTCCAGCCAGTCTTTCATCGTCGACTCCAAAGCGGGCCCGCTCCGGTACCGGGCCCTTTGCGCTAGTGTGCCAGCCACGGGCGCGGCTGGCTATTGGCGCACGATCAGGTACAGGCCAGCGGCCAGCATCAGCCAGGCCGGCCAGGCGGCCGGGGCGGCCAGGCTGGCGGCCTCGGCAGCGCCCGCGGCCAGCACCGCCCCACCTCCCAGCAGGCCGGCACCCAGCAGGCGCAGTGCCCAGCGGTCACCCTGGCGGCGCCGTTCTGGCAGTTGCGGATCGTGCAGATGCGGTTGCGACAGGCGTTCGAGCAGGTCGCGGGTCATGTCGGCCAGGTGCGGCAGCTGCTCGGCCTGGCTGTACAGGTTGCCGAGCACGGCCTTGGGGCTCAGGCGGTCGCGCATCCAGCGCTCCAAGTATGGCTTGGCGGTGCTCCACAGGTCCAGGTCGGGGTACAGCTGGCGGCCCAGGCCTTCGATGTTGAGCAGGGTCTTTTGCAGCAGCACCAGTTGCGGCTGCACTTCCATGTTGAAGCGCCGGGCGGTTTGGAACAGGCGCATCAGCACCTGGCCGAAGGAAATATCCTTTAACGGTTTTTCGAAGATCGGCTCGCACACGGTGCGGATCGCCGCCTCGAATTCGTTGACCTTGGTGTGTGCCGGCACCCAGCCCGAGTCGATATGCAGTTGCGCCACGCGGCGGTAGTCACGCTTGAAGAACGCAATCAGGTTGCGCGCCAGGTAGTCCTGGTCCTCGGCGGTCAGGCTGCCGACGATGCCGCAGTCGATGGCGATGTACTGCGGGCTCCAGGGCTTGACCGTGCTGACGAAGATATTGCCGGGGTGCATGTCGGCATGGAAGAAACTGTCGCGGAACACCTGGGTGAAGAACACTTCCACACCCCGTTCGGCGAGCATTTTCATGTCGGTGCGCTGGTCGGCCAGGGTGGCCATGTCGGTCACCGGCACGCCGTAGATGCGCTCCATCACCAATACCTTGGGGCGGCACAGGTCCCAGTACACCTGGGGCACGTACATCAGTTCGGAGCCTTCGAAGTTGCGCCGCAGCTGGCTGGCGTTGGCCGCTTCGCGCAGCAGGTCGAGCTCGTCGTAGATGGTTTTTTCGTAGTCGCCGACGATTTCCACCGGGTGCAGGCGGCGGGCATCGGCCGAGGCGCGTTCGGCGGCCTTGGCGATCAGGAACAGCCAGGCCAGGTCCTGGGCGATCACCGGCTTGAGGCCCGGGCGCACCACCTTGACCACCACTTCCTCGCCACTTTTCAGGCGTGCGGCGTGTACCTGGGCCACCGAAGCCGAGGCCAGCGGCTCGACGTCGAAGCGGCTGAACACCTCGCCAACCTTTGCGCCCAGCTGCTCTTCGATCAGCGCCACGGCCTTTTGCGGGTCGAACGGCGGCACGCGGTCCTGCAGCAGCATCAGCTCGTCGGCGATGTCGGTTGGCAGCAGGTCGCGGCGGGTGGACAGCAACTGGCCGAACTTGATGAAGATCGGCCCCAGGTCCTGCAGCGCCAGGCGCAGGCGCGCGCCGCGGCTGAGCTCGGATGGCTTGCGTGGCAGCCAGCGCCACGGCATCAGCAGGCGCAGGCTCATCAGCCACCAGGGCAGCGGCAGGTCGAATAGCAGGTCATCGAGACGGTAGCGGATCACCACACGCTGGATGCGAAAAAGACGGCGGACGGCGAGCAGCTTCATGCGTTATCGCTGGTATCAAGGGATCGGGAGAGACGCTGCAGGCGCGCCTCGAGGCGTTCTGTATCGAGCTTCAGGGCATCGAGCTCGCTGAAGGCGGCTTCGGCTTCGCGCTTGCCGACCAGGGTGCGGGACTCTTCGGCCAGGTACTCGGAGAGGTTCTGGCTGAAACGCGCCAGGCCCTGGCGGGTCCAGCGTGCACGCAGGCGGATGTGGCCGGCCAGCAGCGCCGTGGCGACCGGGCCGAGCCAGCGTTGCAGCTCATGTTCCCAGTCCAGTTGCAAGTCCTGCAGCACACCGAACAGGTCGAGCAACACGGCGCTATCGCCATGCAGCTCGACCTGCGGGCTGTGCAGCACGGCGGTCTTGTCCTTGGCCAGGGCCAGTTGCGCCAGGCTACCGGCTGGGGCGCGCAGGCTGCAGTCGACTTCGCCTTGCCAGTGGGCGGCGAGCATCAGGCCCTCTTCATCGGGCAGGATGAACACCTGCAGGGCCGGTTGGCGGCAGTCGATCTCGATGACCTTGCCTTCCAGCGCGGCCAGGCGCGGCAGGGCCGTGCTGTCCATGCGCAGGACGCGGTTCAGGCCATGTTCGGCGCTGGCGAGCAGCCCGGCCAGCAGCATCAGGGCTTGATCCCCCGGTGCACGGCGACGATGCCGCTGGTCATGTTGTGGTAGGTGACGCGATCGAAACCGGCCTCGACCATCATGGCCTTGAGGGTTTCCTGGTCGGGGTGCATGCGGATCGACTCGGCGAGGTAACGGTAGCTCTCGGAGTCATTGGTGATCAGCTTGCCGGCCAGCGGCATGAAGGCGAACGAGTAGGCATCGTAAGCCTTGGACATCAGCTTGTTGGTCGGCTTGGAGAACTCCAGGATCAACAGGCGGCCACCGGGCTTGAGGACGCGCAGCATCGAACGGATGGCCTGGTCCTTGTGGGTGACGTTGCGCAGGCCGAAGGCGATGGTCACGCAGTCGAAGTGGTTGTCCGGGAACGGCAGCTTCTCGGCGTCGGCCTGGACGAACTCGATATTGCCGGCCACGCCACGGTCGAGCAGGCGGTCACGGCCGACCTTGAGCATCGAATCGTTGATGTCGGCCAGCACTACCTGGCCGGTCGGGCCGACCAGGCGCGAGAACTTGGCGGCCAGGTCACCGGTACCGCCAGCAATGTCCAGCACGCGGTTGCCGCTGCGCACGCCCGACAGCTCGATGGTAAAGCGCTTCCACAGGCGGTGCATGCCGCCGGAAAGCACGTCGTTCATCAGGTCGTACTTGGCCGCCACCGAGTGGAACACTTCGGCGACTTTCTTCGCCTTCTGGCTCTCGGGCACATCCTGGTAGCCGAAATGGGTGGTGGGTTCGGCGTGGTCGCCTTTGCGCTGGTCGTTCATATCGCTTCACCGGAAAAAATTACCGCCATTCTAGGGCGAACGGGCGGATTTGTCTTGGCGGGGTGTGCCAGTGGACAGGGGCGGGCATAATGCCAATTATGTCTTCATCTTCAGGAACACCCGCATGACCCAGATCAGCGTCGAACGCAAACACTCCCTCGGCCGCGATGCCGCCCGTGCCAAGGCCGAAGCGCTGGTCGACAAGCTCAGCCGCGAATACGACCTCAAGGCCACCTGGAACGGTGACCGGGTCGATGTGGCGCGCAGTGGCGCCAACGGCAGCGTGCACATTGGCGAAGACAGCATCCGCGTGGAGCTGAAGCTGGGCATGATGCTGTCGATGATGAGCGGCACCATCAAGGGCGAGATCGAGCGGGCGTTGGACAAGGCCCTGGCCTGAGGCGGTATGACGGCTCAAGGTGCATGGTTTGAGCGTTGTGCCGTTCTTGAGATCGAGCGCCGCCCGCGCGGCGCTTCGCGGGCAAGCCCGCTCCTACGTTTGTTTCGGGCCAGTAACGCCTATGGCGCGCGCGCGACCGCCTTGTTGGTACGACGCGATATCGCGCCATGCGCCAAAACGTTCGCGCGCAAATCCCACAGGAAAAATTGGCCCGAAACAAACGTAGGAGCGGGCTTGCCCGCGAAGCGCCGCGCGGGCGGCGCTCGATCTCAAAGGCGACACACCCCTGAAGCCGTTCACTTAGGGTGAAGATTCTAATTTCCCTCTCTACCTTATGCTCAAGCCCAACCTCCATGGGCGGTTCCTCCTCCACTCATGAGCATGAGATACAGAGCATGGCCAAAGTGAATGTGAAGAAAAAGGACGACGCCCCGGGTACGTTGGGCGAAGTGCGCGGCTACGCGCGCAAGATCTGGCTGGCTGGCATAGGCGCGTATGCACGCGTGGGTCAGGAAGGCTCCGAGTACTTCAATGAGCTGGTCAAGGCCGGCGAAGGCGTCGAGAAACGTGGCAAGAAGCGCATCGACAAAGAGCTCGATGCCGCCAACAATCAGCTCGACGAAGCCAGCGAAGAAGTCAGTCGCGTACGTGGCAAGGTCGAAATTCAACTGGACAAGATCGAAAAAGCTTTCGACGCGCGGGTAGGTCGCGCCTTGAATCGCCTGGGCATTCCGTCTAAACATGACGTTGAGGCGTTGTCCATCAAGCTTGAACAGCTGCACGAGCTGCTCGAGCGCGTCGCGCACAAACCATAAGGAGAGCAGGATGGCTGGCAAGAAGAATACCGAAAAAGAAGGCAGCTCCTGGGTCGGCGGGATCGAGAAGTACTCCCGCAAGATCTGGCTGGCGGGGCTGGGTATCTACTCGAAGATCGACCAGGACGGCCCGAAGCTGTTCGACTCGCTGGTGAAGGATGGCGAGAAGGCCGAGAAGCAAGCGAAGAAGACCGCTGAAGACGTGGCGGAAACCGCCAAGTCGTCGACCACTTCGCGTGTGTCTGGGGTAAAGGACCGTGCGCTGGGCAAGTGGAGTGAACTCGAAGAGGCCTTCGACAAGCGCCTGAACAGCGCCATCTCGCGCCTTGGCGTACCGAGCCGCAACGAGATCAAGGCCCTGCACCAGCAGGTGGATAGCCTGACCAAGCAGATCGAGAAACTGACCGGCGCTTCGGTTACGCCGATCTCGTCGCGCAGTGCTGCGAGCAAACCGGCGGCGAGCAAGGCTGCGGCCAAGCCACTGGCCAAGGCAGCAGCTGCCAAGCCTGCGGCGAAAACGGCAGCGGCCAAGCCGGCGGCTAAAACTGCAGCGGCGAAACCAGCAGCCAAAACCGCAGCGGCGAAGCCGGCAGCGGCAGCGAAGAAACCAGCCGTGAAGAAAGCTCCGGCCAAACCGGCCGCCGCGAAGCCGGCAGCAGCCAAGCCAGCAGCCCCAGCGGCCAGCGCTGCGCCAGCCGCCACCGCAGCACCGGCACCTGCCGCCACCCCGGCCGGCAGCACCCCGTCGGCACCGACTGGTACCGGTACCCTGATCTGATATCGCGTCGCCCTCTTCGCGGGCTCGCCCGCTCCCACAGGTACAGCGCAGATCCGGAAATCAGCGCAGACCCTGTGGGAGCGGGCATGCCCGCGAAGGCCTCACCACCGAACTGACCGGCCTACCCCTCCAGGTACTTCACCGCCAACTGCTCTGCCGCCGCCCGTGCCGGGGCCTGCAGGTGCGGCGCCACCAGCATCATCACCTGGTACACCACAATCCCCACATCCCCCTCGCGCCCGAGCACCCGCTGGTAATCCAGCGAGAACATCAACGTCAGGGTGATCTGCTCCACCAGTTGCCCCAGCGCCTGGGTATCACTTTCCACCAGCCCCTGGCCCTTGAGGCTGGCCAACAACGCCGCCAGTGTGCGCTTGAGCGCATTGATCAGGCTGCGCATGCCCCGGGCCAGCTTGGGCAGGCGCCCGGTCAGGTTCGACAGGTCCTGGAACAGGAAGCGGTATTGCGCCATGCGCTCGACGATCAGGTGCAGGAACAGCCAGTAGTCCTCGGCGTCCAGGCGCACCTCCAGGGGTGGGTCGAGCAACGGCATCAGGGCCTCTTCAAAACGCTCGAACAGCCCCAGCACCAACGGCTCCTTGCCGTGGAAGTGGTAGTACAGGTTGCCTGGGCTGATGCCCAGTTCGTTGGCAATTTCCAGGGTCGATACGTTCGGCTCGCCCTGCTGGTTGAACAGCTGCAGGGCGCACTCGAGGATACGGTCGCGGGTTTTCATCCAGTCGGCATGCTCATCGGGTCAAGACATAGGTGCCCGGCGCGGGGCCCAGCGGTGGGTAGGTGGCATTGCCCAGTTCGCTGCGCGGTGCCTTGAGCGGGCCGGAGCGTGGGGTGATCCACTCCAGCCACAACGGCCACCAGCTGCCTTCGCTGCGCTTGGCGTCGTGGAACCAGGCGCGCGGGTCGCTGCTCAGCTTGGGGTTGGCCAGGTAGTAGGCCTTGGGGTTGCCGGGCGGGTTGATGATGCTCTGGATATGCCCGCTGTTGGCCAGCACGAAGCGCCGCTCGCCTCCCAGCAGCAAGGCCGAGCGGTACACCGCGTCCCAGGGGGTGATGTGGTCGTTGCTGCCAGCCACGGTGAAACTGTCGAGCTCGACCTTCTGCAAGTCGATGGGGGTGCCGCACACCTCCAGGCCGGCCGGGTGGGTCAACGGGTTGAGCTTGAAGAAGTCCAGCAGGTCGCCATGCAGCGCGGCGGGCAGGCGCGTGCTGTCGGCGTTCCAGTAGAGGATGTCGAAGGCCGGTGGCGTCTTGCCGAGCAGGTAGTTGTTGACCCAGTAGTTCCAGATCAGGTCGTTGGGCCGCATCCAGGCGAAAATCCGTGCCACCTCGGCGCCGTCCAGCACGCCGCGCTGGTAGGAACGGCGCTTGGCCGCTTCGATGGTCTGCTCGTCGGCGAACAGGCTGGCTGGGCTTTCGAACTTGCTGTCGAGCAGGCTGACCAGGTAGGTGGCACTGCGCACCCGGCGCAACTGGTGCTTGGCCTGCAGGTGGCCCTGCAGCGCGGCCATGGTCAAGCCGCCGGCGCAGGCGCCCATCAGGTTGGGGTCGCGGTTGCCGCTGATGCTGCGGCAGGCGTTGAGCGCTTCTTCCAGGGCTTGCACGTAGCTGGACAGGCCCCATTCGCGGTGGCGCGGGTCGGGGTTGCGCCAGCTGACCATGAACACCTGCAGGCCGCTCTTGAGCATGTACTGGACGAAGCTGTTGGTCGGGCTGAGGTCGAAGATGTAGAACTTGTTGATTTGCGGCGGCACCACCAGCAGTGGGCGGGCGTGCTGCTTTTCGCTCATCGGCTTGTACTGGATCAGCTCCAGCAGTTCGTTGCGAAACACCACCGCGCCGGGGGTCGCAGCCAGGTTGCCGCCCACTTCGAAGGCGCGCTCGTCCACCTGGCGTGGCAGGCCGTCGTTGTGGCGCAAGTCGTCGAGCAGGTGCGCCACGCCGCGTACCAGGCTTTGCCCGCCGGTATTGAACAGCTCCTTGACCGCCAGCGGGTTGAGCAGCGAATTGCTGGGCGCCAGGGCGTCGTTGATCAGGCTGAACAGGAAGTGCGCACGGGCCCGATCATCGTCGTCCAGGTGGCTTTCGTCGATCCACAGGCGGGTCTGCTTCTGCCAGGCCAGGTAGGCCTGCAGGCCACGGCGGTAGAACGGGTTCTGGCTCCACGTCGGGTCGTTGAAGCGCGGGTCGCGTGGGCTCGGCTGGTACGGCGTGTCACCCAGCATCACACGGCCCAGCTGCCCGCCCAGGGCCAGCAGGTGGCTGGCTGTGTGCAAGGGGTTGAGCAGGCTGTGCCGGCCGACACTGCGCAGCGTGGAAATCAGGTCACGGCCGCGCAGGCCGAGGATGGCGTTCTGCACGTTCATGCTGGTGGCGGGAAGCGTTGGCGTTCCTTTGGCCGGTTTGTCTTTCATGGCAACACTCCCTTGTTTGAGCAATTTCGCATTCGAGACCTTCGCGGGCAAGCCCGCTCCCACAGGTTCAGCGCCGTCCCTGTGGGAGCGGGCATGCCCGCGAAGAAGGCCGCATCGATTTACCCGCCCGCTGCCGGGCGGGGGTGCATGACCGCACGCTGGCGCTCTTGCTGCAGGAATTTCATGATGATCGGGGCAACGGCCTCGGCCCGGGTGATCAGGAACAAATGGCCGTCGTCGATAATGTGTAGCTGTGCATTGGGAATCCGCCAGGCCAGCAGGCGCATGTTGATCAGCGGGATCAGCGGGTCGTCGTCGCCCGCCAGCACCAGGGTGGGCTGCTGGATCCTGTGCAGCCAGTGGATGCTGGTCCAGCCCAGCCCGGCGAACAGCTGCCAGTAGTAGCCCATCTTGCCGCCGGAGCGCACTTTGGAGGCGTGACTCAGGGCCAGGTCCGGGTCGCGACGAAACGCCCCACCATAGATCAACGGAGCAATGCGAATGACATGGGACGGCTGGATGTAGCGCCTGGGGCTGGCCATGTTCCACAGCACCTTGGGCTTGCCCGGTACCATCACCGCGCCGGCAGCGGTGGCGGCCAGCACCAGTTTCTTGCAGCGCTCGGGGTAGTCGTGGGCAAACTGCTGGGCCAGCGCGCCACCCCAGGACACCCCGATCACATTGACCTGGCCGTAGTCGAGGTAGTCGAGCATGCGTGCCGTCAGCTTGGCCAGCCCGGGGAAGCGGTACGGGTGGCGTGGCGTGGACGAGCCGCCGACCCCGGGCACGTCGAAGGCGATGACTTCCAGGTCCGGGTCCAGTGCCTCGATGAACGGAAACACCAGCTCCAGGTTGGCGCCGATGCCGTTGAAGATCAGCAGCGGCGTCAGGTGCGGCTTGCCTGGGCGGACCGCGGTGCGGATGGACTGGGTGTCCAGCTCGACGGTCCTGAAGATATAGGGTTGCGGCATGCGCGTGACTCTTGAGTGAAATGAAACACCGTGGCCCCCGCAGGTGGCCACGGCGCTACAACTCAACGCTCGTGAACGTAGGTGCCCGGGGCTGCTTCGCCGGCGGCATAGGCGCGGTTGCCCAGGCGGGTCGGCGCCTTTTTCAGTTCACCGGCACGCTCGCCCAGCCACGTCTGCCAATGCAGCCACCAGGAGTCGGCATGCTTGGTGGCGTTCTCCTGCCAGGCCACCGGGTCACCCGGGCGGTCGGCGCCGGTCATGAAGCGTGCCTTGGGGTTGCCCGGCGGGTTGAGGATGCTCTGGATGTGGCCGCTGTTGGACAGCACGAACTCGATCTTGCCGCCGAACAGGTGCGCCGAGCGGTAGCACGACTGCCACGGGGTGATGTGGTCGGCGGTGCCGGCAACGCTGAAGATATCGCACTGTACTTGCTTCAGGTCGATCGGGGTGCCGCACACTTCCAGGGCGTCCGCGCGGGTCAGCGGGTTGCTCTTGAACATCTCGATCAGGTCGCCGTGGAAAGCCGCCGGGAGGCGTGTGGTGTCATTGTTCCAGAACAGGATGTCGAACACTGGCGGCTCGTTGCCGAGCAGGTAGTTGTTGACCCAGTAGTTCCAGATCAGGTCGTTGGGGCGCATCCAGGCGAACACCTTGGCCATCTCGCTGCCTTCGAGCACGCCGGCCTGGTAGGAATGGCGCTTGGCGGCTTCCAGGGTCTGCTCGTCGACGAACAGCGCGACCTGGTTGTCCATGGTGGTGTCCAGCACGCTGACCAGCAGGGTCAGGGCATTGACCTTGTTTTCGCCGAGGGCGGCATAGTGGCCCACCAGTGCGGTGCAGGTGATGCCACCGGAGCAGGCACCGAGCATGTTCAGGTCCTTGCTGCCGGTAATCGCCAGCACTGCGTCGACCGCTTCCTTGAGTGCATCGATGTAGGTGGACAGGCCCCATTCGCGCTGGGCCTTGGTCGGGTTGCGCCAGCTGATGATGAAGGTCTGCTGCTGCGAGCGCAGGCAGTAGCGCGCCAGGCTCTTTTCCGGGCTCAGGTCGAACACGTAGAACTTGTTGATCTGCGGCGGCACCACCAGCAGCGGGCGGGCATGCACCTGCTCGGTGATCGGGCTGTACTGGATCAGTTCCAGCACATCGTTGCGGTACACCACGGCACCTTCGCTGGTGCCCAGGTTCTTGCCCACCTCGAAGGCGTCCATGTTCACCTGGCTGGGCATGCCGCCATTGTTGACCATGTCCTTGGCCAGGTTGGACAGGCCATCGAGCAGGCTCTTGCCGCCGGTTTCGAAGAAGCGTTTGACCGCTGCCGGGTTGGACAGGGTGTTGGTCGGCGCCATGGCTTCGGTCATCAGGTTGATGACGAACTGGCCGCGGCTGATGTCCTGGGGTGACAGGTCGCTGCTGCCGATCCAGTCCTGCAGCTCCTTGCGCCAGGCCAGGTAGGTTTGCAGGTAGCGGCGGTACAGTGGGTTGTTGCTCCAGGCCGGGTCATTGAAGCGGCGGTCGTCGCTTTCCGGGGCCAGGCTGGACTTGCCCAGCAGCACGTTCTTCAGCTCCAGGCCAAAGTGGGCCACATGCTTGGCGCTGTGCAGCGGTTGGCGCACGGCCTGGCGCAGCACGGTGCGTGCCGAGCTCAACAGATCCTTGCGGCGGATGCCGATGACCGGGTTAAGCCCCAGGGTGTTCTCCGAGGCCTGCCGCTGTAGCTCATCGTTGTTCTTGTTACTCATCTACGACGCTCCGTTGTCCTGAGACGAGTACCGGTTGCTGTGGCGGGTGCACAGTCCTGAGCCCGGTACTGCTACTCGGGTGACCAGTGATAAGGAACAGCGGTGCTGCGAGGGTTGTGACTACCTGCAAAGTGATGCAGGGAGCTTGCCACCCCATTGGTTACCCGACTTTCATGCATTGCGCAAGACAGCCCTTCGCTGAGCTGTCTGTAGGGCATTCAAACAGATGAATTTAGAAAATGCGCTCTAAACCCTGAAGGGCTTGCGCTAGAGCATAAGTTTAACGACCGACTCGGCAGGATCGCGGGACTTTCCGGCCTTGTGCAGCTCGTCGAGGTACTCGGCCCACAGTTGTTCCTGGCGCAGGCACAGCTGCTCGAGGTATTCCCAGGTGAACAGGCCGCTGTCGTGGCCGTCGTCGAAGGTCAGTTTCAGTGCATATTGGCCGGCAGGTTCCAGGCCGACCAGACCGACGTTGATCTTGCCGAATTGCAGGATGGGATTGCCGTGGCCCTGGACCTCGGCGGAGGGGGAGTGCACGCGCAGGAACTCGGCGGGCAGGTGGTAGACCTCGCCGGGGGCGTAGGTGAGGCTGAGGGTTTTCGAGGCTTTGTGCAGGTTGATGGCGGTGGGCAGGCGGGCCATGGGCTGGAATCTCTGGGGAGCTGATAGTGCACAGCTTCGGGAGATTCGGGGGATTGTGCAAGGGGGCTGCTTTGCAGCCCATTCGCCGGCAAGCCAGCTCCCACCTCGACCGCATAGGCCTCAAGCCCTGTGCAGTACCTGTGGGAGCCGGCTTGCCGGCGATGAGGCCAGGCAATACAAGACAGTTGCTCCCACAGGTACTGCACAGTCTTCAGGATTGTGCAGTACCTGTGGGAGCTGGCTTGCCGGCGATGGGCCGCACAGCGGCCCCCTGCGGTCTTACAGGATGTAACGCGACAGGTCTTCGTTCTGCGCCAGCTCACCCAGGTGGCTGTTCACGTACGCCGCGTCGATCTGGATCGGCGCTTCGTCATGGGTGCTGGCCAGGTCGCCGGCACTGAACGACACCTCTTCGAGCAAGCGTTCGAGCAGGGTGTGCAGGCGGCGGGCACCGATGTTCTCGGTCTTTTCGTTGACCTGGTAGGCGATCTCGGCCAGGCGCTTGATACCGTCGGCGAGGAATTCGATGTTCAGGCCTTCGGTCTTGAGCAGTGCCTGGTACTGCTCGGTCAGCGAGGCGTGCGGCTCTTGCAGGATGCGCTCGAAGTCTTCCGGGGTCAGGGCCTTCAGTTCCACGCGGATCGGCAGGCGGCCTTGCAGCTCGGGCACCAGGTCGCTTGGCTTGCTCAGGTGGAACGCACCCGAGGCGATGAACAGGATGTGGTCGGTCTTGACCATGCCCAGCTTGGTGTTGACGGTGCAGCCTTCGATCAGCGGCAGCAGGTCGCGCTGCACGCCTTCGCGGGACACATCGGCGCCGCCGACATTGCCGCGCTTGGCCACCTTGTCGATCTCGTCGATGAACACGATACCGTGCTGCTCGACCGCTTCCAGGGCCTTGGCCTTGAGCTCTTCTTCGTTGACCAGGCGGCTCGCTTCTTCATCGCGAACCATCTTCAGTGCTTCTTTCACCTTCAGCTTGCGCGCCTTGCGCTTGCCCTTGCCCATGTTGGCGAACAGGCTCTGCAGCTGGTTGGTCATTTCTTCCATGCCAGGCGGCGCGGCGATCTCGACGCCGACGGCATCGGCCACTTCGATCTCGATTTCCTTGTCGTCCAGCTGGCCTTCGCGCAGGCGCTTGCGGAACAGCTGGCGGGTGTTGGAATCGGTGCTGGTCTGCGCGGCTTCTTCGCTGAAGCTGGTCACGCGTGCCTGTGGCAGCAGAGCATCGAGGATACGGTCTTCGGCGGCGTCTTCGGCGCGGTGACGCACGCGGATGATTTCCTGCTCGCGCAGCATCTTCAGCGCGGCATCGGCCAGGTCACGGATGATCGACTCGACGTCGCGGCCCACGTAGCCCACTTCGGTGAACTTGGTGGCTTCGACCTTGAGGAATGGCGCATTGGCCAATTTGGCCAGGCGGCGGGCGATTTCGGTCTTGCCGACGCCGGTGGGGCCGATCATCAGGATGTTCTTCGGGGTGACTTCAGCACGCAGCTCGGCAGGCAGCTGCATGCGCCGCCAGCGGTTGCGCAGGGCGATGGCCACGGCGCGCTTGGCGTCGTCCTGGCCGATGATGTGGCGGTTGAGTTCGTGGACGATCTCGCGGGGGGTCATGGACATGATGAAAATGGTCCTTGGGCAGATGAGTCAGCGTGGAAAAGCCCCGTCACCGGGAAGGGGCGCCAGAACAGCTGATCACTCGGCCAGGTCCTGCTCCTCGATGGTCAGGTTGTGGTTGGTGAACACGCAGATGTCGCCAGCGATGTTCAGGGCGGTCTCGGCGATTTCACGGGCCGAGAGGTCGGTCTTGTTCAGCAGGGCGCGGGCAGCGGCCTGGGCGTAGGCGCCGCCGGAGCCCATGGCGATCAGGCCGTCTTCGGGTTCGACCACGTCGCCATTGCCGGTGATGATCAGCGAGGCGTCCTTGTTGGCCACGGCCAGCATGGCCTCCAGGCGGCTCAGGGAGCGGTCGGTACGCCATTCCTTGGCCAGCTCGACGGCGGCACGGACCAGGTGGCCCTGGTGTTTCTCAAGCTGCCCTTCGAAGCGTTCGAACAGGGTGAAGGCGTCGGCGGTGGCGCCGGCGAAGCCCGCGATGACCTGGCCGTGGTACAGGCGACGAACTTTCTTGGCGTTGCCTTTCATCACGGTGTTGCCGAGGGATACCTGGCCGTCGCCGCCCATGACGACTTTGCCGTTACGGCGGACAGAAACGATGGTGGTCAAGGGGAGAGTCTCCACGCAGCGGGGCGAAAGTGCCTGATGCAGACTCATATGGGGGTGGGGGGAAGGATTTCAACCGTGGGGGATGAATGGTCAGCGTTCTCCTGCGCTGGCCTCATCGCCGGCAAGCCAGCTCCCACAGGAAAACCACAGGCCTTGAGGGCAGTGATTCCCTGTGGGATCCCACAGGAAAACCACAGGCCTTGAGAGCAGTGATTTCCTGTGGGAGCTGGCTTGCCGGCGATGAGGCCAGTGAGGGCTACTCAGGCCTCGTGGCAAACATGCCCATCGACCAAGGTATAACGCACCGCGCCCGGCAGGCAGTGGCCGATGAACGGGCAGTTCTCGCCACGCGAGAACCACTGCTCGCCAGCCACGGTCGAGGCTTGCGGGTCGAACAGCACCAGGTCGGCTGCACCACCCACTTTCAGCTCGCCGGCCGGCAGGCGCAGGGCCGCCGCCGGGCCGCTGCTCAGGCGGGCCAGCAGGGTCGGCAGGTCGAGCAGGCCGTCCTGCACCAGGGTCATGGCCAGCGGCAGCAGCAGTTCGACGCTGCTGATGCCGGGCTCGGTAGCACCGAACGGGGCCAGCTTGGCATCGCGCTCGTGTGGCTGGTGGTGGCTGGAGATCGCCTGGATCACCCCCGCCTTCACCGCCTCGCGCAAGCCGTCACGGTCAGCAGCGGTACGCAGCGGTGGCTGCACGTGGTACAGGCTGGAGAACTCGCGCAGCGATTCGTCGGTTAGGATCAGCTGGTACAGCGCCACGTCAGCGGTCACCGGCAGGCCAAGTTGCTGGGCCTGGGCGATCAGCCGCGCGCCACGGGCGCTGGTGATCTGGGTGAAGTGCGCACGCACGCCGGTCTGTTCGACCAGCAGCAGGTTGCGCGCCAGGGCCACGGTTTCGGCGCTTTCCGGGATGCCCGGCAGGCCGAGGAAGCTGGCCATGGCACCTTCATGGGCCAGGCCGCCCTGGGCCAGGTCGCGGTCCTGGGAGTGGAACACCACGGTCAGGTCGAAGGTGGCAGCGTACTCCAGGGCGCGGGCCAGGGTACGGTTGTTGGGGATTTCCTTCAGGCCGTTGCCGAAGGCCACGCAACCGGTGTCGCGCAGTGCCACCAATTCGGCCAGTTGCTCGCCCTCCAGGCCCTTGGTCAGGGCGCCGACCGGGTAGACCTTGCTGTTGGCGGCTTCGCGGGCACGGTCGAGGATCAGCTCGGCCACCGCCGAGGTGTCCAGCACCGGCTTGGTCTGTGGCGGGCAGCACAGGCTGGTGACGCCACCGGCCACGGCAGCGCGGGTTTCACTGGCGATGTTACCTTTGCGGCTGTAGCCCGGCTCACGCAAGGACACGCCGAGATCGACCAGGCCAGGCGCGGCAACCAGGCCAGCGGCCTGGATCGTACGGCTGGCGCTGAAGCCGGCCGGGGCGGCGCCGATGGCGGCAATGCGACCACCGTCCAGGTGCAGGTCGGTGACCTGGTCCAGGCCGCTGTTGGGGTCGATGACCCGGGCGCCGAGAATACTGATGGTCACAGGGCGTTCTCCTGGTCGAATTGACGTTGCGCGTTCTGCCCACTCATGGCCATGGACAGCACGGCCATGCGCACGGCGATGCCGTAGGTGACCTGGTTGAGGATCACCGAGTGCTTGCCGTCGGCCACTGCCGACTCGATTTCCACGCCGCGGTTGATCGGGCCTGGGTGCATGACGATGGCATCGGGCTTGGCACCGGCCAAGCGTGCGGTGGTCAGGCCGAACAGGCGGTAGAACTCGCCTTCGCTGGGCAGCAGGCCGCCGGCCATGCGCTCACGCTGCAGGCGCAGCATGATCACCACGTCGACGTCCTTCAGGCCTTCGGCGAGGTCGGTGTAGACCTTCACGCCATACTGCTCGATGCCGATCGGGATCAGGGTTTTCGGGCCGATCACGCGGATGTCCGGGCAACCCAGCGCTTTCAGTGCCAGCATGTCGGAGCGGGCCACGCGTGAGTGCAGGATATCGCCGACAATGGCCACCGACAGGTTCTCGAAGCTGCCCTTGTGGCGGCGGATGGTGAGCATGTCGAGCATGCCCTGGGTCGGGTGCGCATGGCGGCCGTCACCGCCGTTGATCACGGCAACTTCCGGGCATACGTGCTCGGCGATGAAGTGCGCGGCGCCAGAGTCGGAGTGGCGCACCACGAACATGTCGGCGGCCATGGCTTCGAGGTTGCGCAGGGTGTCGAACAGGGTCTCGCCCTTGCTGGTCGAAGAGGTCGACACATTGAGGCTGATCACGTCGGCCGACAGGCGCTGGGCCGCCAGCTCGAAGGTGGTACGGGTACGGGTCGAGTTCTCGAAGAACACATTGCACACGGTCTTGCCGCGCAGCAACGGGACTTTCTTCACGGCCCGGGCACCGACTTCCAGGAAGGAGTCGGCGGTGTCGAGGATCTCGGTGAGCAGTTCGCGGGGCAAACCGTCGAGCGAGAGGAAGTGGCGCAGCTGGCCCTGGTCATTGAGCTGCAGCGGGCGCTTGGCGTCGATTGGCGTCATCGCGGGGGACTCTTAAAGGGCGGAAGCGGAGGCGAGGTCCTGGCGCTCGAGGGCGAGCGGTGCGGGTCCGGTCAATTTTACCCGTTCATGGGCCGCCAGCGACAGGGTGGCGCCGAGCACATTCGGGCGGATCGGCAGTTCGCCGGCATCCAGGTCCAGCAGGCATACCAGGGAGACGCTGGCCGGGCGGCCATAATCGAACAGTTCGTTGAGCGCCGCGCGGATGGTGCGGCCGCTCATCAGTACGTCATCCACCAGCACCAGGTGCTGCCCCTCGACCTCGAACGGCAGCTCGGACGGGCGCACTTGCGGGTGCAGGCCGTTCTGGCTGAAGTCGTCACGGTAGAACGAGACGTCCAGGGTGCCCATGGGGCTGGTGTCGCCCATGGCTTCCTGCAGGGCCTGGGCGACCCAGACACCACCGGTGCGGATACCGATGTAGCGCGGCGCGGTGATGTTGCGACGGGCCAGATGGGCGCGAAGGTCGACAGCCATCTGCCGGATCAGGTCGGCTGGATTGGGTAGGCTCATTGCGTGTCTCCTGGAGGGCGCCGGGTTGGCCCGACGTAAACGCGGAAAATTAGGTATTGGCCTCCAGCCAGCCTTGCAGCAGCAGGGCGGCGGCGATGGCATCGACCGGGTTGTCGCGGTAGCTGCCGCGCTGGCCGCCACGGGCCATACGCTCGCCTTTGGCTTCGAAGGTGGTCAGGCGCTCGTCGTGGGTATGCACGGGCAGGTTGAAACGGCCGTTCAGGCGGCGGGCGAACTTCTCGGCGCGGGCGCTCATTTCGCTGGGCGTGCCGTCCATGTTCAGCGGCAGGCCGACGACGATGGCGTCCGGCTTCCATTCGGCAATCAGCTTTTCCACCTGGGCCCAGTCCGGCACGCCGTTCTGTGCCTTCAGGGTGCACAGCTCGCGGGCCTGGCCGGTGATCACCTGGCCGACGGCCACGCCGATCTGTTTGCTGCCGTAGTCGAAGCCCAGCAGTAGACGTAGTTCTGCCATCAGGCGTGGCCCGCCTGGCTGGTCAGCAGGTGCAGGTTGATGCCCAGGCTGGCGGCCGCAGCCTCCAGGCGCAGGTCGCTGGCCATGCCGAAGATGATTTCCGCGTCGAACGGGCAGTTGAGCCAGGCGTTGTCGGCCAGCTCCGCTTCCAGTTGGCCCGCTTCCCAGCCGGCATAGCCCAGGGTAATCAGGCTTTTTTGCGGCCCCACGCCTTCGGCGATGGCGAACAGCACGTCCTGCGAAGTGCTCAGTGACAGGCCCTGCAACTCGACGGTGGCCTGGTAACTGCATTCGCTGGTGTGCAGCACGAAGCCGCGGTCGGTCTGCACTGGGCCACCCTGGTAGATCGGCACCTGCAAGGTGCTGGCCGGTGGCATTTCGTCCGGGCGCAGCTGCTCGAGGATGTCGGCCAGGCTCAGTTCCTGCGGCCGGTTGACCACCAGGCCCATGGCGCCATGGGCGTTGTGCTCGACGATGTACGTGAGGGTCTGGGCGAAGTTCGGATCGGCCATGTGCGGCATGGCGATCAGGAACTGATGCTTGAGGTAGCTCGGCGTGAGGGTTTTCATGAGCGATAGTGTGGCGCCAGGTGGCGAGGCTGACAAGGTGCGCTTTGTGTCGCTTGTACCGGCCTCTTCGCGGGCACGCCCGCTCCCACAGATACTCCACAGGCTTCAAAACCGGTGAGGAACCTGTGGGAGCGGGCGTGCCCGCGAAAGGGCCAGTACAGCCAGTAAATCAGTTGCTGGACAAACGGTCCCCACGGGCAAACCGCCAGGTGCGGATGATTTCCAGGCGGTCGAACTCGGCCAGGTCCCCGGTAAACGGCGCGAACGGCGCTGCCAGCCGCACGATGCGCTGCGCCGCCTGGTCCAGCACCGGCTGCCCGGACGATTCCAGCACCAATACCTCATACAGCGAACCATCGCGGTTGATCGACACCATCATTCGCAAGTTGCCGTAAATCTGTTGCCGGCGCGCTTCGTCGGGGTAGTTCAGGTTGCCCACCCGCTCGACCTTCTTGCGCCACTCTTCCTTGTACCAGGCGCCCTTGTCGCGCATGGTCGAGGCGGCGTTGAGGCGGTGGATGCGCGGGCGCTTGGCGTACATCTGCTGCTCATTGGACAGCTCTGCCTCCAGGCTGGCGATCTGGCTCGACAGCTGCGAGCTGTCGAAGTCCGGTGCCGGTGCCGCCGGCTTGGGCTGCGGCTTGCTTTCCTTGGGCTTGGGCTCGACCTTCTGCGGCTTGGGCGCCGTGGTCACCACCGCCGACTTCTCGGGGGTAGGGGGCGGCACCACCTCGGGCCTGGCCGCGGGCGGCGGGGTGATCTTGTTGATCTTGCTGTCCTGGAACGGTGCCAGCTCGGTGGTCTTGGGCACCGCCTTCTTGTCCAGGGTGCCGCTGCCCTGCTGGTTGTCCTGGGCCTGGAAGTCGGCCTTCTCGGGCGGTTTCTCGCTTTTGAAGGTGGCCAGGGTGATATCCATGGTGTGGCGGATTTCGGCAGGCTTTACCACGCTGAAACCGACGCCAAGGATCAGCGCCAGATGCACCAGGGCAGCCAGGAACAGGGTGAAACCGAGCCGGTCCACCGGGCGAACACGGGGCGGCAGCAGGTCGGCGGGGATGTCAGCGGGCAGCGTCATCGGGTATCCAGGGGGCAGCTTCAAGCTTCAAGCTTCAAGCTACAAGTAAGAGCAGTTCGGCACAGGCTGGCTGTTCTTGTGGCTTGCAGCTTGTAGCTTGCGGCTGAGCATATTACCCCACTCTGGGTGTTTGCCGTGCGTCGGTGGTCAGCGGGCCTGCAGCTGGCGATCAATGGCATCCATCAATTGACCACCGATATCGGTGTTGTAGGCGGCATCGATTTCGCGAATGCAGGTGGGGCTGGTGACGTTGATTTCGGTCAGGTAGTCGCCGATCACGTCCAGGCCAACGAACAGCAGGCCCTTCTCGCGCAGGGTCGGGCCGACCTGGGCAGCGATCCAGCGGTCGCGGTCGGTCAGCGGGCGCGCCTCGCCACGGCCGCCGGCGGCCAGGTTGCCGCGGGTCTCGCCGCTGGCTGGGATGCGTGCCAGGCAGTAGTCGACCGGCTCGCCGTCGATCATCAGGATGCGCTTGTCGCCATCCTTGATCTGCGGCAGGTACTCCTGGGCCATGATCTGCTGGGTGCCGTGCTGGGTCAGGGTTTCCAGGATCACCGACAGGTTGGGGTCGTCCTTGCGGTGGCGGAACACCGAGGCGCCGCCCATGCCGTCCAGCGGCTTGAGGATCACGTCACCACGGCTGTTGGCGAACTCGCGCAGGATGTCCACGCGGCGGCTGACCAGGGTCGGCGCCATGCACTGCGGGAACTGGGTGGCGAACAGTTTTTCGTTGCAGTCACGCAGGCTCTGCGGGCGGTTGACCACCAGCACGCCTTCACGCTCGGCCTGTTCCAGCAGGTAGGTGCTGTAGACGAACTCCATGTCGAAGGGTGGGTCCTTGCGCATCAGGATCACGTCCAGGTCGGCCAGCGCGCTGTCCTGCTCCTCGCCCAGCTCGAACCAGCGGGCCGGGTCGGCGAACACTTTCAGCGGGCGCATCTGCGCCCGGGCCTGGCCGGCCCCCAGGTACAGGTCGCGCTGTTCCATGTAGAACAGGCTCCAGCCGCGTGCCTGGGCGGCCAGCAGCATGGCCAGCGAGCTGTCCTTCTTGTAGGAGATGGACGCGATGGGGTCCATGACAATGCCGAGGCGAACGCTCATGGGGTGGTTCCTCTTGGCGGCGCGTGGCCGCGATGGATCGAAAGAAAAGTGGCTCAGGGTGGCGCTGTGAACGCCGCCGGTCAAGGGGTGCGGCAGATGGAATGGCCACCCGGAGTGTGCTAAAAATGCAGCTGCAAGCCTTTAGCTACAAGCCTCAAGAGAAAAGCAGTCACGCGCCGATTGGCTGTTTCTTGTAACTTGCCGCTTGCAACTTGCAGCTAAATTCCCACTGGTAGGCGTCTATGGAACAACCCCTGAAGGTGATGGTGATCGACGACTCGCGCACGATCCGCCGCACTGCGCAGATGTTGCTCGGTGAAGCGGGCTGCGAGGTGATCACCGCCAGCGATGGCTTCGATGCCCTGGCCAAGATCGTCGACCACCAGCCCGGCATCATCTTCGTCGATGTGCTGATGCCGCGCCTGGACGGCTACCAGACCTGCGCAATCATCAAGCACAACAGCGCCTTCAAGGACACCCCGGTGATCCTGCTGTCGTCGCGCGACGGCCTGTTCGACAAGGCCCGCGGCCGGGTGGTCGGGTCCGATCAGTTCCTGACCAAACCGTTCAGCAAGGAAGAACTGCTCGACGCGATTCGGGCCCACGTGCCCGGTTTTGCCGCAACTCAACAACACGCACCCTGACCGCTTCCTGGCATGGCACGGTCTTTCTTTCCTGATGGGGAAACAGCATGGCCCGAGTTCTGATTGTCGACGACTCGCCGACAGAGATGTACCGCTTGACCGAATGGCTGGAAAAGCACGGCTACCAGGTGCTCAAGGCCAGCAACGGTGCCGATGGCGTGGCCCTGGCCCGGCAGGACAAGCCCGACGCTGTGCTGATGGACATCGTCATGCCTGGCATGAACGGCTTCCAGGCCACTCGCCAGCTCAGCAAAGACCCGGAAACCAGCGCTATCCCGGTTATCGTGGTGACCACCAAGGACCAGGAAACCGACCGTATCTGGGCCACGCGCCAGGGCGCGCGCGACTTCCTGACCAAACCGGTGGAAGAGGGCGCGCTGATCGCCAAGCTCAAAGAAGTGCTGGGGGCTTGACCACCCGCCCGCAGGGCGCGTCGCTGACCGCCTTCGAGTTGTTGCTGGACATCGACCGGCGTTGCCGCCTGCTGGTCGCCGACCAGCCGCCGCAGGACAACCGCCTGCAACAGTGGAGCGGCATCGGCTTTCGCATTGCCGGGCAGTGGTTCGTCGCGCCCATGGGCGAGGTGGCCGAGGTGTTGCGCGAACCACGCAGCAGCCGTGTCCCCGGCGTGCAGCCGTGGGTATGCGGGGTGGCCAACCTGCGTGGCCGGCTGTTGCCGGTGCTGGACCTGAGCAGTTTCTTCGGCCTTGGCCAAGCCGCCCCGGGCAAGCAGCGACGGGTGCTGGTGCTGGACCACGAGGACCTGTTCGTCGGCCTGCTGGTGGACGAGGTGCTGGGCCTGCAGCACTTTGCCCTGGACAGCCTGCAGTTGTCGCCGCCGCAGCCACTGATCCGCGCCGCTGCACCTTTTGTGCAGGGGCATTTCCCGCGTGAACGCAACTGGGCGATCTTCAGCCCCTTCGCCCTGGCCCAGGCGCCGGGCTTTCTCGATGTGGCGTTATAGGACCTGCGAACGTGAACAAGCCTGCCACCCCCGTCACTGCCACCACCGTGACCCCACGTACTCGCAGCATCGCGCAGATCACCGTGCTGTTTCTGATCCTGATCCTGTCGATCATCCTGTTGTTCGCCAACTTTGCCTACCTGAACACCCAGTCCAACTACGACAAGCAGTACATCGGCCATGCCGGCGAACTGCGCGTGCTGTCGCAGCGTATCGCCAAGAACGCCACCGAGGCCGCCACCGGCAAGGCCTTGGCCTTCAAGCTGCTGTCGGATGCGCGCAACGATTTCGAACGGCGCTGGGGCTACCTGCGCCAGGGTGACAAGTCCACCGGCCTGCCCCCCGCGCCGTCCACGGTGCGTGATGAGATGGAAGCGGTACACCGCGACTGGGAAAACCTGCGCAAGAACACCGATACCATCCTGGCCAGCGAGCAGACCGTGCTGTCGCTGCACCAGGTGGCGGCGACCCTGGCCGAGACCGTGCCGCAGTTGCAGGTCGAATACGAAAAAGTCGTCGAGATCCTGTTGCAGAGCGGCGCCCCGGCCAACCAGGTAGCGGTGGCCCAGCGCCAGTTGTTGCTGGCCGAACGCATCCTCGGCTCGGTCAACACCGTGCTGGCCGGTGACGATTCCGCAGCCCAGGCGGCCGACGCCTTTGGCCGCGATGCCGCGCGCTTTGGCCAGGTGCTCGAAGGCATGCTCAGTGGCAACGCGGCAATCCAGGTGACCCGCGTCGAGGATGCCGACGCCCGCGCGCGCCTGGGCGAAATCGCCGAACTGTTCCAGTTCGTCGCAGGTTCGGTGGACGAAATCCTCGAAACCTCGCCCGAACTGTTCCGTGTGCGGGAGGCCGCGGGCAACATCTTCAGCCTGTCACAGACCCTGCTCGACGAGGCCTCGCACCTGGCCAACGGCTTCGAGAACCTGGCCGGCGGGCGCACCCTCGACACTGTTGGCGGCTACGCCCTGGGCCTGTTGGCGCTGGCCTCGATCATCCTCATCGGCCTGGTCATGGTGCGCACCACCAACCGCCAACTGCGCGAGACGGCGGAAAAGAACGAACGCAACCAGCAGGCGATCATGCGCCTGCTCGACGAAATCGAAGAGCTGGCCGATGGTGACCTGACCGTGACCGTATCGGTTACCGAGGACTTCACCGGCGCTATTGCCGACTCGATCAACTATTCCGTGGACCAGTTGCGTGACCTGGTCGCCACCATCAACCACAGCGCCGTGCAGGTCGCCGCCGCCGTGCAGGACACGCAGAACACCGCCCGCCAGCTGGCCAAGGCCTCCGAGCATCAGGCCGAGCAGATCAGCGAGGCGTCCGAGGCGGTTGGCGACATGGTCGAGTCGATCGACCGGGTTTCCGCGCACGCCTATGAATCGGCCAAGGTCGCCGAGCGCTCGGTAGCCATCGCCAACAAGGGCAACGAGGTGGTGCACAACACCATCAACGGCATGGACAACATTCGCGAACAGATCCAGGACACCGCCAAGCGGATCAAGCGCCTGGGCGAGTCGTCCCAGGAAATCGGCGACATCGTCAGCCTGATCGACGACATTGCCGACCAGACCAACATCCTCGCCCTCAACGCGGCGATCCAGGCCTCGCTGGCCGGTGAAGCCGGCCGCGGCTTTGCCGTGGTCGCCGACGAGGTGCAGCGCCTGGCCGAACGCTCGTCGTCGGCCACCCGGCAGATCGAGGCGCTGGTGCGGACCATCCAGGCCGACACCAACGAGGCGGTGATCTCCATGGAGCAGACCACCGCCGAAGTGGTGCGCGGCGCCCGCCTGGCCCAGGATGCCGGGGTGGCGCTGGCCGAGATCGAAGGGGTCTCGCAGAACCTGGCCGACCTTATCCACAGCATTTCCGACGCAGCCCAGCTGCAAACCTCGTCGGCTGGGCAGATCTCCCACACCATGGCGGTGATCCAGCAGATTACCGCGCAGACCTCCGCTGGCTCCGGCGCCACTGCCGACAGCATCCGCCACCTGGCCCGCATGGCCAGCGAGATGCGCCGTTCGGTGTCCGGTTTCACCCTGCCGCCACCTGCAGAGCCCAACTCGAAGAGCCCTGCCGAAGAGCCGCGCTAAGGAGTGCCCATGGCTGTAGCTGCAGTAAGCCCCGAGCGCCACGACACCGTGGCGCTGGCCTGGACCAAGGCCGCCATGCTCGACTGCCTGGGCCAGGCGCGCCAGGCCCTGGAACGCTTTGCCGGTGAGCCTGGCGACCTGTCGATGCTGGCCTTCGTGGTCGACAACCTGCACCAGGTGCACGGCTGCCTGCGCATGCTCGAACTGCGCGGCGCCACGCGCCTGGCCGAAGAACTGGAGCTGTTCGCCAAGGCCTTGGCCGATGGTCAGGTCAGCCCCCGAGGTGACTGCCTGGGCGCGTTGTTCCGCGGCCTGGAGCAATTGCCGTCGTACCTGGAGCGCTTGCGCGGCGCGCGCCACGACCTGCCGTTGGTGATGCTGCCGCTGCTCAACCAGCTGCGTGCCTGCCGTGGCGAGGAGCCGTTGGCCCAGGCCAGCCTGATCAGCGGCGCCGCCCAGCGTTTTGCCGGTGCCGACGACCTGGCCAACCTCGACCTGTCACTGGGCAACTGGCGCGAGCAGCTGCAGGCCGGGCCGGGCCGTGATGCCCTGCGCTCGGTGGTGACCGCGCTGTGCGACGACCTGATGCGCATCAAGGAGCGCCTGGATCAGTTCGTGCGCAGCGACCGCCAGCACAGCGAGCAGCTCGATGACCTGCTGGCGCCGCTGCGCCATGTCGCCGACACCCTGGCCGTGCTGGGCTTCCAGCAGCCACGCCGGGTGATCATCGACCAGGTGCTGGCGTTGCAGGCCTTGGCCCAGGGCGAGCGCTCGGTGGACGACGCGGTGTTGATGGACGTGGCGGGGGCCCTGTTGTACGTGGAGGCCACCCTCAACGGCATGGTCGGCCCACTGGAGGAAAACGGCCAGGGCGGCCTGCCAGGCTCGGATCTGGCCGAGATCCGCCAACTGGTACTCAACGAGTCGCTGAACGTGCTGCAGCAGGCCAAGGACCTGATCGGCGATTGCCTGGAGTCTGGCTGGCCGCGACAACGCCTGCAACCCTTGCCAGGGTTGTTGCAGCAGGTTCGCGGGGCTCTGGCGATGTTGATGCTGCCGGCCGTGGCCGAGCTGTTTGCTGGTTGCGCCAGCTACGTGCAACGCTGGCTGCAGCACTTGGACGTGGAGCCGCCGGCCGATGAGCTGACGCACCTGGCCGAGGCCCTGAGCGCCGCCGAATGCTACCTGCAGTGGCGGGTGGCCGACCCATTGGCGGATGGCCAGCCCTTCATCGACATGGCGCGCGCCAGCCTGGCGGCGCTGGGGGTGCATTGCGCCTTGGTCGAAGCCGGCGCGTGCCTGGATGATAGCGGCGATGGCATCGATGACGAGCTGCGCGAGGTGTTCCTCGAAGAGGCCGGTGAGCTGCTGCCGGAAATCGAGCGCCAGTGGCTGCGCTGGCGTGCCGACAACCAGCAGCGCGAGGCGCTAGGGGAAGTGCGCCGCGCGCTGCACACCCTCAAAGGCAGCGGCCGCATGGTGCATGCCGAGGCGGTGGCCGAGCTGGCCTGGGGCGCCGAGCACCTGCTGAACCGGGTGCTGGAGGGCCGTAGCGTGCTCAGCCCGGAAGGTGTGGTGGCCTTGCAACAGGTGTTCGTCCACCTGCCCGACCTGCTGGCCGACTTTGCCGCCGGCCAGTTGCCGCAACTGACCGAGATCGAACAGCTGGCCGGGCACCTGCATGCCCTGGCCGAGAACGACGCCCCGGCAGCCAGCGATATCGACGGCCTCGATCCGCAGTTGCTGGATATCTTCCGCGCGGAGGCGCAGGGCCATCTGGCCAGCCTCGATGCGTTCCTGCAGGGCGCCGACGGCCACGACACGCCGGTCAGTGACGGTTTGCAGCGTGCCCTGCACACGCTCAAGGGCAGTGCCGCCATGGCCGGGGTGATGCCGGTTGCCGAACTGGCCACTGCCTTCGACCGCCTGGCCCGTGAATACAAGGGCCATCAGCTGCCCCTGCAAATGGCCGAGATAGAATGGCTGGAAGCCGCGCGCTCGCTGTTCCACCTGGGCCTGGCGCAACTCGACAGCACGCCGCTGGCGGCCATCCCCGGCGCCGCGGAGTTGATCGAACAGGTCGGCCAGGCGGTGGATGGGCGTTTGGCCAGTCTGCATGAAGGCCCGCAGCATGCGCGGCGCAACAAGCGCGACCCGCAGTTGACCGCCAGTTTCCTGGCCCAGGCCATGGATATCCTGCTCGATGCCGAGTCGTTGCTGTCGCGCTGGCAGGAACAGCCGGGCCAGCGTGACGTGCTGGAAACCCTGCTCGATGAACTGACCAGCTTGGGCCACGCTGCACACTTGGCCGACCTGTGGCAGATGGATGATGTGTGCGAAGCCCTGCTCGACCTGTACGGCGCCGTGGAGGAGGGCAGCCTGCCCGCCGATGCGCGCTTCTTCGCCCAGGCGCAGCGTGCCCACGAAGCCCTGCTGGACATGCTCGACGAAGTGGCGGCCGGGCAGGACATCCCGCCCCGGCCGGAGCTGGTCGACAGCCTGCGCAACCTGCTGGGCCAGGCCCTGGCGCCGGATGCCACCGGCCTGGTGGGCATCGACACGGTCACCCCGCTGCACCCGGATATGGACTTGGCCGATACCCTTGGCCTGGGGCTGCCACGCAAGCCCATGCTGCCTGATGTGACGCAAACGCTGGTCGAAGAGCCGGAAAGCCCTGGCGAGGAGCTGCTGGAAGTCTTCCTCGAAGAAAGCTCGGACATCGTCGAGAGCGCCGCAGCGGCCTTGGCGCGTTGGCAGGCCGACCCGCGTAGCAGTGTCGAGGTGGACAACCTGATGCGCGACCTGCACACCCTCAAGGGCGTGGCGCGCATGGTCGAGATCGCGCCGATCGGCGACCTGGCCCACGAGCTGGAGTTTCTCTACGAACTGCTGGCCGCCGGCCGTCTGCCGCCGAGCGCGCCGCTGTTCGCCCTGCTACAGAATTGCCATGATCGCCTGGCCCACATGCTCGATGCCGTACGCCTCGGGCAGCCGTTGCATGCTGCCACGGCGCTGATCGACTACATCCGTAACTTCAGTAGCGCGGCGCTGACCGACAGTGCCGCTGGCCAGGGGCCGGTCGAAGCCGCTACCAGTGAGGTGCCGGCGGCGGCACCGGAGCGGGCGCCGGGCGACATGGTCAAGGTCGATGCCGAGTTGCTCGACGACCTCGGTAACCTGGCGGGCGAGCACTCGATCATTCGTGGGCGCATCGAGCAGCAGGTCAACGATGCGCAGTTCACCCTCAACGAGATGGAAACCACCCTGGAGCGCATGCGCGACCAGTTGCTGCGCCTGGACATCGAGACCCAGGGGCGGATCCTCAGCCGTCAGCAGTTCGAAGGTGATGCCTATGATGACTTCGACCCGCTGGAGATGGACCGCCATTCGCAACTGCAGCAACTTTCGCGCGCTCTGTTCGAGTCTGCCTCGGACCTGCTCGACCTCAAGGAAACCCTGGCCCAACGCGCGCAGGAGGCCTATGGCCTGTTGCAGCAGCAGGCGCGGGTGAACAGCCAGTTGCAGGAAGGCCTGACCGCGACCCTGATGGTGCCGTTCGAACGCTTGGTGCCACGCTTGCAGCGTGTGGTGCGGCAGGTGGCCAGCGAGCTGGGCAAGCAGGTGGAACTGGTGGTCGGCAATGCCGAGGGCGAGCTGGACCGCAGTGTGCTCGAACGCATGGTGGCGCCCTTGGAGCACATGCTGCGCAACGCCGTCGACCATGGCTTGGAAAGCCGCGAAATGCGTTTGGCCGCTGGCAAGCCGGAGCAGGGCACCATCCACCTGAACTTGCTGCACGAAGGCGCCGATATCGTCATCGAAATGGCCGACGACGGTGCTGGCGTGCCACTGGAAGCGGTGCGGCGCAAGGCTATCAAGCGTGGCCTGCTGGACCCGCAGGCGCATTTGAGCGATCACGAGATACTGCAGTTCATCCTGCGCCCGGGCTTTTCCACCGCCGAGAAGATCACCCAGATTTCCGGGCGCGGCCTGGGCATGGACGTGGTGCACGAGGAGGTCAAGCAGCTAGGCGGCTCGATGACTATCGAATCGGCCCAGGGCAAGGGCGCGCGCTTCCTGATCCGGCTGCCGTTCACCGTGTCGGTCAACCGTGCGCTGATGGTGCACCTGGGCGAAGAGCAGTACGCGATTCCGCTGAATACCATCGAGGGTATCGTCCGTGTGCCACCGGCGGAGCTCGCGGCGTGCTACCAGCTGGACGTCCCCCGTTATGCCTACGCCGGCCACGAATACGAGCTGCGTTACCTGGGCGAACTGCTGCAAGGCCTGCCACGCCCCGCATTGCTGGGGCAGAGCGTGCCACTGCCGGTGCTGCTGGTGCATTCCCAGGAGCAATCGTTCGCCATCCAGGCCGACGGCCTGTCGCCCAGCCGCGAGATCGTGGTGAAGAGTCTGGGGCCGCAGTTTGCCGCGGTTGCCGGGTTATCGGGCGCGACGTTGCTGGGCGATGGCCGGGTGGTGCTGATTCTCGACCTGCTGGGCCAGTTGCGTGGCCAGCAGCGGCGCCTGGCGCGCCTGCCGGGTGGCGGCATTGCCCAGCACCCGGTGTCCGGCCCGGCGCCGCGACGGGCATTGCTGGTGATGGTGGTGGATGACTCGGTGACGGTGCGCAAGGTCACCAGCCGCCTGCTGGAACGCCATGGCATGAGCGTGCTGACAGCCAAGGACGGGGTCGATGCCATGGCCCTGCTGGAAGAACACCGCCCCGATGTGTTGCTGCTGGATATCGAGATGCCGCGCATGGACGGCTTCGAAGTGGCCACACGCATCCGCCGTGACGCGCGCCTGAAAGACCTGCCGATCATCATGATCACCTCGCGCACCGGGCAAAAGCACCGCGACCGTGCCATGGCCATCGGTGTCAACGAATACCTGGGCAAGCCGTACCAGGAGTCGCTGTTGTTGCAGAACATCGCCCACTGGAGCCAGACCCATGCTTGAACTTATCGCCGGCCAGCGCAGCAGCCTGACCGGGCTGTTGCTACCGTTGGGTGACCGAACGCTGGTATTGCCCAACGTGGCAGTGGCCGAGTTGAGCGGCCAGCGCAACCTGGTGTGCCAGCGTGGCGAGCCAGCCTGGCACCTGGGCTGGATCGACTGGCGCCAGCAACGCCTGCCATTGGTCGGCTTCGAGGCAGCATGCGGTGGCGAGACACCTTGCGGCGAACGTGCGCGGGTGGTGGTGCTCAATGCCCTGGGCGACACCGGCCTTCGCTACCTGGCGCTGTTGCTGCAGGACATCCCGCGCTCGTGCAAGCTCGACAGCCAGCTGAACTATGTGGATGTGGCGCTGGGCCGCCTGGAGCTGGCGGCGGTGCAGGTGGGCGAGCAGGTGGCGCGGGTGCCCGACCTGGTTGCACTGGAAAGGCTGGTGCGTGACGCGGAACTGCAACCTGACCTTGGGTAGGATGTGAGGCGCGTGGCCTCATCGCCGGCAAGCCAGCTCCCACAGGGATAGTGCAAACCCCAGCGATTGTGCGGTCCCTGTGGGAGATTCTATGGTTTTCTTCAAGCCAGCTCCCACAGGGATAGCGTAAATCCCAGCGATTGTGCGGTCCCTGTGGGAGATTCTATGGTTTTCTTCAAGCCAGCTCCCACAGGGATAGCGCAAATCCCAGCCATTGTGCGGTCCCTGTGGGAGCTGGCTTGCCGGCGATAGGGCCGGAACAGACATCATCAGGAACCCAGCCCACCTCAGGAGGTCTGTGTTTGCATGTATTACGGTGAACGCTTCAACGCCTGGACCCACCTGGTCGGTGCCGTCCTGGCCTGTATCGGGGCCATCTGGCTGATCGTGGTCGCGGGCCTGCAGGGCGACCCGTGGAAGATCGTCAGCTTCTCCATCTACGGCAGCACCTTGCTGCTGCTGTACAGCATTTCCACCCTGTACCACAGCACCCGCGGGCGGGCGAAGGTGATCATGCGCAAGCTCGATCACCTGTCGATCTACCTGCTGATCGCCGGCAGCTACACGCCGTTCTGCCTGGTCAGCCTGCGCGGCCCGTGGGGCTGGAGCCTGTTCGGCGTGGTCTGGGGGCTGGCGGTGGTCGGCATGCTGCAGGAGATCAAGCCGCGCTCCGAGGCACGCATCCTGTCGATCATCATCTATGCGGTAATGGGCTGGATCGTGCTGGTGGCGGTCAAGCCATTGCTGCACTCACTGGGCAGCGCCGGCTTTGCCTGGCTGGCCGCCGGCGGGGTGTTCTACACCGTGGGCATCATCTTCTTCGCCTTCGACAGCCGCTTCCGCCACTGGCACGGCATCTGGCACCTGTTCGTGATCGCCGGCAGCCTCATGCACTTCGTGGCGGTGTCGTTCTACGTGCGTTAGTCAAAAGTCGCCCCACAACTGCTGTGCCACCGACAGCGCCACCACGGGCGCGGTCTCGGTACGCAGCACGCGTGGGCCGAGGCGTGCGGCGTGGAAGCCGGCGGCCTTGGCCTGCTCGACTTCGACATCGCTCAGGCCGCCTTCGGGGCCGATCAGGAAGGCCAGGTTCGCCGGCTTGGCGTGGCTGGTAAGCGGCTCGGCTACCGGGTGCAGCACCAGTTTCAGGTCTGCCTGGGTGCTGTTCAGCCATTCGGCCAGGGTGACTGGCGGGTGGATGACCGGCAAGGTCGAGCGGCCGCATTGTTCGCAGGCACTGATCGCCACCTGGCGCCAGTGGGCCAGACGCTTGTCGGCGCGTTCGTCCTTCAGGCGCACTTCGCAGCGTTCGCTGACGATCGGGGTAATCTCATTGGCGCCCAATTCGGTAGCCTTCTGGATCGCCCAGTCCATGCGCTCGCCACGCGACAAGCCCTGGCCGAGGTGGATATGCAGCGGTGACTCGGCCTGGCCGACGAGGGCCTGGTCGAGGCTGACGCGTACGGTTTTCTTGCCCACTTCGAGCAACTGGCCACGGTATTCCTGGCCGCTGCCGTCGAACAGCTGCACGGCGTCGCCAGGGGCCATGCGCAGTACCCGGCCGATGTAATGAGCCTGGGCTTCGGGCAGGTCGTGCTGGCCAAGGCTCAGGGGGGCGTCGATGAAGAAGCGGGACAGTCTCATGAGTTTGCTCGGTAGAAGAGAGACGCAGATCCCCTGTGGGAGCGGGCGTGCCCGCGAAGCAAGCACCGCGGTGTCTGGCAAGGGCTTCGCCCTTGTTCGCGGCGGTTCGACGCATCGACATGCCCGATCCCACAGGAAATGTAGTGTGGCGAACTGCCGGGCCTAGCCCGGGTCGCGGAAATCGGGGTGGAAGTCTGCGGGAACCGCCACGCTGACGCTATCGCGGGTGGCGATATCGATGCCTTCGCTGGCCACTTCGGCGAGGAAGTCGATCTGCTCCGGGGTGATCACATACGGCGGCAGGAAGTACACCACGCTGCCCAGCGGGCGCAGCAGGGCGCCGCGGGTCAGGGCATGTTCGAACACCTTCAGGCCACGCCGCTCCTGCCACGGGTAGGCGACCTTGCCGGCCTTGTCCTGGACCATCTCGATGGCCAGGGCCATGCCGGTCTGGCGGATTTCGGCCACATGCGGGTGGTCGGCCAGGTGCGCGGTGGCGCTGGCCATGCGCGTGGCCAGGGCCTTGTTGGCCTCGATCACGTTGTCCTGTTCGAAGATGTCCAGGGTCGCCAGCGCCGCGGCGCAGGCCAGCGGGTTGCCGGTGTAGCTGTGCGAGTGGAGGAACGCGCGCAGGGTCGGGTAATCGTCGTAGAACGCCTGGTACACCTTGTCGGTGGTCAGGCAGGCGGCCAGCGGCAGATAGCCGCCGGTCAGGGCCTTGGACAGGCACAGGAAGTCCGGGCGGATACCGGCCTGTTCGCAGGCGAACATCGTGCCGGTGCGGCCGAAGCCCACGGCAATTTCGTCATGGATCAGGTGCACGTCGTAGCGGTCGCAAGCTTCGCGCAGCAGCTTGAGGTACACCGGGTGGTACATGCGCATGCCGCCGGCACCCTGGATCAACGGCTCGACGATCACCGCGCTGATCGAGGCGTGGTGTTCGGCCAGGGTCTGCTCCATGGCCTGGAACATGTTGCGCGAGTGCTCCTCCCAGCTCATGCCCTCGGGGCGCAGGTAGCAGTCGGGGCTGGGCACCTTGAGGGTGTCGAGCAGCAGCGCCTTGTAGGTTTCGGTGAACAGCGGCACATCGCCAACCGACATGGCGGCGATGGTTTCGCCGTGGTAGCTGTTGGTCAGGGTGACGAAGCGTTTCTTGCCCGGTTTGCCGATGTTCTGCCAGTAGTGGAAGCTCATCTTCAGCGCCACTTCGATGCACGACGAGCCGTTGTCGGCGTAGAACACCCGGTCGAGCCCGGCCGGGGTCATGGCTACCAGGCGCTCGGACAGCTCGATCACCGGCTGGTGGCTGAACCCCGCCAGGATCACATGCTCCAGCTGGTCGACCTGGTCCTTGATGCGCTGGTTGATGCGCGGGTTGGCATGGCCGAACACGTTGACCCACCAGCTGCTCACCGCATCCAGGTAGCGCTTGCCTTCGAAGTCTTCCAGCCACACGCCGTCGCCACGCTTGATCGGGATCAGCGGCAACTGCTCGTGGTCTTTCATCTGGGTGCAGGGGTGCCACAGGACCTTGAGGTCGCGTTGCATCCACTGATCATTGAGGCCCATGGGCACTTCTCCTGGCTTCGCGGCTTGGTTCGACCGCGTAAGCCTAAGCAATGCCGCAGGGCAGGACAACCGCCGCGCTTCAATGGCGGTGGCGCTCGTCCATTCGGGTTGCGGATGCAACGGGCTGAAAATAAAAAATCCAATTGCCAAAAGCACTTGATATCACTGCGCTGGCAGGGTTGGCGAACCTGACGTATTCTTAACGCATCTCTCTCGGGGCACCCCTGCCTCTCCCCGTTCGTGTAATGTCTGACTCGGAGTTCGCCGACATGGCTGCTGCTTGGGTGCGCCTGTGCGCGTTGGTATTGATTGGTGTGTCCAGCGGCGCCGCGCTGGCAAAGGACAAGACGCCCACGGCGATCGTGGTGGGTGGTGGCCTGGCGGGCCTGACGGCAGCCTACGAGCTGCAGAACAAAGGCTGGCAGGTGACGCTGCTGGAAGCCAAGCCGGGCATGGGCGGGCGTTCGGGCCTGGCCACCAGCGAATGGATCGGCAACGCCAAGGCGCAGCCGGTGCTCAACCAGTACCTCGACCGTTTCAAGCTTGAAACACTGCCGGCGCCGGAGTTCGTGCGTACCCCCGGCTACCTGATCGACGGCGAGTATTTCAGCGCCACCGACCTGGCTACCAAGCAGCCGGCCACCGCCGAGGCGCTCAAACGTTACGAGAAAACCCTCGACGACCTGGCCCGCTCGATCGACGACCCGCTGAACCCACAGGCAACCAGCACGCTGTTCGCCCTCGACCAGATCAACGTTTCCACTTGGCTAAACAAACTGCAACTGCCGACCACCGCCCGTCAGCTGGTCAACCAGCAGATCCGTACCCGCTACGACGAGCCATCGCGCCTGTCGCTGCTGTATTTCGCCCAGCAGAACCGCGTGTACCGCGGCGTCAGCGACCGCGACCTGCGTGCCGCGCGCCTGCCCGGCGGCAGCCCGGTGCTGGCCCAGGCCTTCGTCAAGCAGTTGAAAACCATCAAGACCAGCTCGCCGGTGACCGCCATCGTCCAGGACAAGGACGGTGTAACGGTCAAGGTCGGCAGCGTCGGTTACCAGGCCGATTACCTGGTCATGGCCGTGCCCCTGCGCGCCCTCGCCAAGATCCAGATGACCCCGGGCCTGGACAGCCAGCACCTGGCGGCGCTGAAGGGCACCAACTATGGCTGGCGCGACCAGCTGATGCTCAAGTTCAAGCAGCCGGTGTGGGAAAGCCGCGCGCGCATGTCGGGCGAAATCTTCAGTAATGCGGGCCTGGGCATGCTGTGGATCGAACCGGCACTCAAGGGTGGCGCCAACGTGGTGATCAACCTGTCTGGCGACAACGCCCGCCTGCTGCAGGCGTTCGGCGACAAGCAGATGGTCGACCAGGTGCTGATCCGTCTGCATGCATTCTACCCGCAGGCCCGCGGCTCGTTCACTGGCTACGAGGTCAAGCGCTACAGCACCGACGCCGGTACCGGCGGTGCCTACCTGGCCTATGGCCCGGGGCAGATCAGCAAGTACTGGCGCCTGTGGGAGCGCCCGGTGCAGCGCATTACCTTTGCCGGTGAGCATACCGATGCCCTGTACCCGGGCACCCTGGAAGGCGCCCTGCGCAGTGGCCAGCGCGCCGCCAGCCAGGCGCAGGACCTGCTGGCCGGCAAGTCGTTCGACCCAGCCAAGGCGGCACCGGTTGCGGCGGCGGCAGGCGCGGCTGCCGCCAAGCAGGGCCAGCCAGGCTTCTTCAAGCGTCTTTTTGGCGGGGCGGACAAGCCCGAAGTGAAGGCCGAGCCGGCCAAGAAAGCTGCGGCCAATACCCAGGCCAAGGCTGATTGACCTGTTGTGGCTGCTACCCGTATCGCCGGCAAGCCAGCTCCCACAGGTTCGTCATAGGTTCGAAGGCCTGTGCAATACCTGTGGGAGCCGGCTTGCCGGCGATAGGGCCGGCACTGACAAGCGCAATTTCCCCGACTATCGTTAATGTTTCCTTAATGGGAAGCTTACAGAATTAACATCGGATTTTTCGATAATCCAAAGCAATTTTTTCTGCTTTTATTCGATACGTTACGCGTTAGTCTGTGCACAGCTTTCACGGGGAAACACGTCAACATGCAACTGCGCAATTCATCTTCTCGCTACGGCGTGGTCAGCATCGTCCTGCACTGGGGCGTAGCGCTGGCAGTCTTCGGCTTGTTCGGCCTGGGCCTGTGGATGGTCGGGCTCGACTACTACAGCCCTTGGCGCAAAGCCGGCCCGGACCTGCACAAGAGCATCGGTCTGGTGCTGCTGGCGGTGATGCTGCTGCGGGTGCTCTGGCGCTTCGTCAGCCCACCGCCACCGGCACCGGCCAACCATGGCGCTTTCACCCGCCTGGCGGCCAAGCTGGGCCACCTGGCCCTGTACCTCGGGCTGTTTGCGGTAATGGTCGCCGGTTACCTGATTTCCACTGCCGACGGCGTCGGCATTCCGGTGTTCGGCCTGTTCGAGGTACCGGCACTGGTCAGCGACCTGCCCGACCAGGCAGACCTGGCTGGTGTGATTCATCTCTGGCTGGCCTGGGGCCTGGTGATTTTTGCCGTGCTGCATGCCCTGGCAGCGCTCAAGCACCATTTCATCGACCGTGACGCGACCCTGACCCGCATGCTGGGCCGCAAAGCTTGACTCTCAACCTCAATTGCATAGGAAGGAAGAAAGGATGTTGAAAAAGACTTTTGCCGCTCTGGCGCTCGGTACCGCTCTGCTCTCCGCTGGACAGGCCATGGCTGCCGAGTACAAGATCGACAAGGAAGGCCAGCACGCATTCGTTGACTGGAAGATCAGCCACCTGGGTTACAGCTTCATCCACGGCACCTTCAAGGACTTCGACGGCAAGTTCACCTGGGACAGCGCCAAGCCTGAAGACAGCAAGATCAGCGTCGACCTGAAAACCGCCAGCCTGTGGTCGAACCACGCCGAGCGTGACAAGCACATCGCCAGCGCCGACTTCCTTGACGTGAAGAAGTACCCGGAAGCCAAGTTCGTCTCCACCAGCGTCAAGTCGACTGGTGACAAGACCGCTGACGTGACCGGCGACCTGACCATGCACGGCGTGACCAAGCCCGTCACCTTCAAGGCTACCTTCAACGGTGAAGGCAAGGACCCATGGGGCGGCGAGCGCGCTGGTTTCAACGCTACCACCACGCTGAACCTGAACGACTTCGGCATCAAGGGCCCGGGCGCCACTTCGCAGACCCTGGACCTGGACATCAGTGTTGAAGGTGTGAAGCAGAAGTAATTTGCTTTAGCTGAAAACCAAGGGGGCTGCTTCGCAGCCCTTTCGCGACACAAGGCCGCTCCCACAAGTACACCGTTGACCTACAGGTCGGTGCGTTTCTTGTGGGAGCGGCCTTGTGTCGCGAAAGGGCCGCAAAGCGGCCCCCTTGTCGTATCAGCCCTTGCGGGTCAGCAGTGCCGGGCGCTCGCCACGTGGGCGGCTTGGCAGGTCATCCAGTTGCTCTGGCGTCGGGTAACGATCGAGCTTGGATTCCTTGCGAATGATCACCGGCTGTTTTTCCGGCTGGCGTGAGCTACGCACTGCCGGCTCTTGCCGGGCTGCATCGTCACGGGCCGGGCGACCACGGCCACCGCCGTCACGGCGTGCACCGCCACCGTTGTTGGCCCGGGGCGGGCGTTTTTCGCCGCTGCCGCTGCGCTGCTGGCCGCCATTGCGGCCTTGGCCACCGGCGTTGCTGCGCTGGCCATTACCTTGGCCCTGAGCTTGACCGGCGTTGCTACCCGGGCGGCGGTTGCGGCCCTGGCCCTTGCCGTTCTGGTACGGGCTGACGTAGTCGGCGCGGTTGCCGAAGTTGTCGATATCGTCGTCCAGGAACTCTTCCGGATCACGGTCGACCGGCACTTTCGGCACGCTGCTGTTGCTGGCCTGCTGCTGTTGCTGGCGCGGCTTCTTGTCACGCGGCTTGCGTTGCTGCTGTTGCTTGTCGCCGCTCTTTTCCTTGTCGGCCGGCTTGTCGGCAGCTTGCTGCTTGGTCTTGCCTTTATCCTTGCCCTTGTCCTTGCGGCCGCCGTTGGCGTCTTTGCCGCCTTCGCCACGGGCCTGCTGGTTACGGCCACCGCGGCCGTTGTTCTGCTGGCGCTCGCGCACTTCAGGCTTTTCGGCTTCTACCTGGCTGGCATCGAAGCCCATCAGGTCGCCATCCGGGATGCGCTGCCTGGTCACCCGCTCGATGCTCTTGAGCAGCTTCTCTTCATCTGGCGCGACCATGGAGATGGCTTCGCCCGAACGCCCGGCACGGCCAGTACGGCCGATGCGGTGAACGTAGTCTTCCTCGACGTTCGGCAGCTCGAAGTTGACCACGTGGGGCAGCTGGTCGATGTCCAGGCCGCGGGCGGCGATGTCGGTGGCGACCAGGACGCGCACACTGTTGGCCTTGAAGTCGGCCAGGGCCTTGGTGCGGGCGTTCTGGCTCTTGTTGCCGTGGATCGCAGCGGCAGTCAGGCCGTGCTTTTCCAGGTATTCGGCCAGACGGTTGGCGCCGTGCTTGGTACGGGTGAACACCAATACCTGTTCCCAGGCACCTTGGGTGATCAGGTGCGCCAGCAGCGCGCGCTTGTGGCTGGCGGGCAGGCGGTAGACACGCTGCTCGATACGCTCGACGGTGGTGTTCGGCGGGGTGACTTCGATTCGCTCCGGGTTATGCAGGAGCTTGTCGGCGAGGTCGGTGATGTCCTTGGAGAAGGTGGCCGAGAACAGCAGGTTCTGGCGCTTGGCCGGCAGGCGGGCGAGGACCTTCTTGACGTCATGGATGAAGCCCATGTCGAGCATGCGGTCGGCTTCGTCGAGGACCAGGATTTCCACGTGGGCCAGGTCGACCTTGCCTTGGCCAGCCAGGTCGAGCAAGCGGCCCGGGCAGGCGACTAGCACGTCGACGCCCTTGGCGATGGCCTGGATCTGCGGGTTCATGCCAACGCCGCCGAAGATGCAGGCGCTGACCAGTGGCAGGTCACGGGCATAGACCTTGAAGCTGTCATGCACCTGGGCTGCCAGTTCGCGGGTCGGGGTCAGCACCAGTACGCGTGGCTGGCGCGGGCCATGGCGCTGCGACTTGTCGGGGTGGCCGGCCGGGAACAGGCGCTCGAGAATCGGCAGGGCGAAGCCGCCGGTTTTACCAGTACCTGTCTGTGCGGCAACCATCAGGTCGCGGCCTTGCAACACGGCGGGAATGGCCCGCTGTTGCACGGGGGTCGGCTGGGTATAGCCCGCAGCCTCGATAGCGCGGACAAGAGCCTCGGAGAGACCGAGGGAAGCAAAGGACATGGGCAATCCTGTTCTCGTGTGGGCTGGGCCCGTTTGGGATGTTCTGCCTGGCGCGACGGGCATCGTTGGGATGCGATCGCGTCCGGTCCAGCTGGGCTTTCACTGCACATCCGGGAAACGGAAGGTGGACGCGAAGGAGCGTCGGTGCCGATCGGGATGCCTGTTGCGAGGCCGAGCGTCCGGGCGTGAGCCGGGCGGGAAGGCCCGAGTATAACAGAGCTAACGCGCCGTGCCGCTTTCCTGCTGCTCAACGGCGTTGAGAATGTTTCCGGTGTCGCTTGTGTAGCGGTTGATGATCGCCGCATAGGCCGGTTCCTGCTTGAACTGCCGCAGTTCCTCGGCAAAGGCCTGGGCCAGCATCTCCCGCCCCGGCTTGCGTGCCAGCCCCAGGTACTGCGCCTGGCGGCTGATCACCAAGGGCAGTTCCTCGACTTGCTGTTGCAGGCCCAGACGCCGCAGCAGGTAGTGCCCACCCTTGCGGTCGGTGACTGCCAGGTCGATACGGCCCAGCATCAATTTGCCGAAATTGGCTTCGTGGGTGGGGGCGGCTTCGCGCTTGAAGTGTGGGGCGTCGTTGAACGCTGCACCATAGTTGTAGCCGGGCGAGGTGCCGACAGTGAGGTCGGCGAGGTCGCCCAACCCGGTGACGGCATGGCGACGCGCGCGGGCCTGGAACAGGACGAACTCGACGTCCGACATGGGCTCGGCTGGGTACACCAGGTATGGCTGGCGTGCTTCGTTCTGGAAGACGTCCATGATGCCGTCGGCCAGCCCTTGTTCGATCATTGCCAGGCAGCGTTTCCACGGCAGGAACTGCCATTCCACCTCGACACCGAGACGCGCGAAGACCAGGGTAGTGACTTCGTAGTCGATGCCGCGCGGCTGGCCGTCCTGCTGGTACACGTAGGGCGCCCAGTCATCGGTCACCAGACGCAGGCGCTCGCCCAAGGCCAACGGGCTCAGGCAGGCGAGCAGCAGGATCCAGAACAGACGGGCGATGTGTGGCATGGCCGGAGATTACGCGCTAGGCCTGGGCAAGGCCAGAGGATATGGTGTTCTCCTGTGCCGGCCTCTTCGCGGGTAAACCCGCTCCCACAGGGGCCGGCACAGGCCCACTCAAGAGTGGGAAGACCTCAACAGATACGCCTCGATATCCTTGCGCCGCTCGCCCAGCGACAGGCGCAACCCTGGGTGGCGCAGGCACTGGCGCAGCCGCTCGGGTTCCATGCGGCCATGGCGGGCATGGAGGTTCTCCAGGGCCTTGTCCCACCAGGCCGGCGCGCAGGCGCGGTCGAACTCATTGGGGTAGGGGTAGCAGCCATACAGCAATTCGCGGGCGAACTGGCGTTCATGGCGGGGCAGGGTCAGGCTCAGCGTCTTGTAGCCCAGGCGGTGCAGGGCAGGTGGTCGTGGCAACTGGTCGTTGACCAGGATAACGTCGGCCAGCGCCGCGTCGCTCAGCGGGTCGTGGTCATGCTTGCGCAGCCAGGCCTGGATCTTGGCGCGGAACTGCGCCTTGCGGCTCCAGTAGTGGTGGATGACGTCGGTGCATTCGGCCAACTGCAGCTCGCGGTAGGCTGCTACCGCCAGGCAGAACTCCTCTAGGGTATAGGCCTCGCGAGCCAGAGGGTGGAACTCGTCCATCATGGCGATGGAGCGGTCCAGGGTGCCGGCGTCTTCGGCAGTGAGGCCGATCACCCCGGAATTGACCAGTGGCATCTGGCAATCGGCCAGACCCCGGGATTGCAGGATGGTTAGCAGGTTCTTGTACAGCAGGCACTTCTGGTTCGCGCCATAGCGCGCGCCGATGGCGTTGCACAGCAGGTGGCCGGGCGCCACGCGGGCGAACAGTTGCAGCGGCGACTTGCGGAAGAAGGTGTCGGTGTCGATCAGCACCGCCAGCGGGTGCTGCTGCAGTACCTGGCGCAGCAGCACATGCTTGCTGCGAAAGTGATAAGCGTGAGGGGCATTCCATGCCTGGCGCGTGGCTTCGTCCAGCAGGTGGACAGTGACTGGTAGCCTGGCGTAGGGCTGCGGGTTGTCGGTGTAGACCTGGATGTCCATGGCCTCGCCTGCTGCCGTGCCCAGGTGGGTGAGGGCACTGACGATGCTGAAGCAGGCTTCCTGATGGTAGGTCGCCGGGCCGAAGGCCAGGTAGACCAGCTGGGGGCGCGATGGCTGGGGATGCTGCATGCCTGTGTAACCCGAAAATGAATAAGGCTTCAGTCTATGACCGAAGCCTTAAGCATTTCTTAAGCAGGCATTGCCAGGAAGTTTCAGCGCGGCAGTTTCAGGTTGTTCCAGATCGCCAGGCTCGGCTCGGCCTGGTTCAAGGTATAGAAGTGCAGGCCCGGCGCGCCGCCTTGCAGCAGCTGTTCGCACATGCGGGTGATCACTTCTTCACCGAATGCCTGGATGCTGGCGGTGTCGTCGGCATAGGCTTCCAGCTGCTTGCGGATCCAGCGCGGGATCTCGGCGCCACAGGCGTCGGAGAAGCGGGCCAGCTTGCTGTAGTTGGTGATCGGCATGATGCCCGGCACCACCGGGATGTCCACGCCCAGCTTCTGCGCACGCTCGACGAAGTAGAAGTAGCTGTCGGCGTTGAAGAAGTACTGGGTGATGGCGCTGTCGGCACCGGCCTTGACCTTGTGCACGAAGTTGGCCAGGTCGGCTTCGAAGTTGCGCGCCTGCGGGTGCATTTCCGGGTAGGCGGCCACTTCCAGGTGGAAGTGGTCAGCGCTTTCCTGGCGGATGAACTCGACCAGATCGCTGGCGTAGCGCAGTTCGCCACTGGCCATGCCCATGCCCGATGGCAGGTCGCCACGCAGGGCGACGATGCGCTTGATGCCAGCGGCCTTGTATTCGGCCAGCAGGGCGCGCAGTTCGTCCTTGGTGTCGCCCACGCACGACAGGTGCGGTGCGGCAGGCACTTTCACTTCGCTTTCCAGCTGCAGCACGGTGTTCAGCGTGCGGTCGCGGGTCGAGCCACCGGCACCGTAGGTGCAGGAGAAGAAGTCCGGGTTGTAGGTGGCCAGCTGGCGGGCGACGCCCATCAGCTTTTCGTGACCGGCGTCGGTCTTGGTCGGGAAGAACTCGAAACTGTAGCGGCGTTCTTGTGACATCAGGCGTTCCTCTAGCAGCAAGCTTCTAGCGGCAAGCTGCAAGTAAAAGCCAGATCGGTGATGGCCGGTCTGGCTTGGGCGTCGTTCAAGATCTCTGGTTCCTGAGCTGCAAACGGCAATGGCACGCTCTGCCTTTGCTTGCCGCTTGCAGCTTCAAGCGTGCCGCTTAGTAGCGGTAGGCGTCCGGCTTGAACGGGCCTTCGACAGTCACGCCGATGTAGTCGGCTTGCTGCTTGGTCAGTTGGGTGACCACGCCGCCGAAGCCGCGGACCATTTCCAGGGCCACTTCTTCGTCGAGCTTCTTCGGCAGCACTTCGACGGTCAGACGCTCGGCTTTCTTTTCGGCCGACAGGTCGGCGAACTTCTGCTCGAACAGGAAGATCTGCGCCAGTACCTGGTTGGCGAACGAACCGTCCATGATGCGGCTTGGGTGGCCAGTGGCGTTGCCCAGGTTGACCAGGCGGCCTTCGGCCAGCAGGATCAGGTAGTCGTCATTCTGCGGGTCGAAGCTGCCAGCGCCGGTGCGGTGGATCTTGTGCACCTGCGGCTTGACCTCTTCCCAGGCCCAGTTCTTGCGCATGAAGGCAGTGTCGATCTCGTTGTCGAAGTGGCCGATGTTGCAGACCACGGCACGCTTCTTCAGGGCCTTGAGCATGTTGGCGTCGCAGACGTTGACGTTACCGGTGGTGGTCACGATCAGGTCGATCTTGCCCAGCAGGGCCTTGTCGATGCTGGCTTCGCTGCCGTCGTTGATACCGTCGATGAACGGCGAGACTACCTCGAAACCGTCCATGCAGGCCTGCATGGCGCAGATCGGGTCGACTTCGGTGACCTTGACGATCATGCCTTCCTGGCGCAGGGACTGGGCCGAGCCCTTGCCCACGTCACCGTAGCCGATCACCAGGGCCTGCTTGCCCGACAGCAGGTGGTCGGTACCGCGCTTGATGGCGTCGTTCAGGCTGTGACGGCAGCCGTACTTGTTGTCGTTCTTGCTCTTGGTGACCGAGTCGTTGACGTTGATCGCCGGGACTTTCAGCTCGCCCTTGGCCAGCATGTCCAGCAGGCGGTGCACGCCGGTGGTGGTTTCTTCGGTGACGCCGTGCACGCGCTCCAGCACTTGCGGGTACTTCTTGTGCAGCAGTTCGGTCAGGTCGCCACCGTCGTCGAGGACCATGTTGGCGTCCCATGGCTGGCCATCCTTGAGGATGGTCTGCTCCAGGCACCACTCGTACTCTTCCTCGGTTTCACCTTTCCAGGCGAACACCGGGATACCGGCGGCGGCGATCGACGCGGCGGCCTGGTCCTGGGTGGAGAAGATGTTGCAGGACGACCAGCGCACTTCGGCACCCAGGGCGACCAGGGTCTCGATCAGCACGGCGGTCTGAATGGTCATGTGGATGCAGCCCAGGATCTTCGCACCCTTGAGCGGTTGCTCGGCCAGGTATTTGCGACGCAGGCCCATCAGAGCAGGCATTTCCGATTCGGCGATGATGGTTTCGCGACGGCCCCAGGCGGCCAGGGAGATGTCGGCGACTTTGTAATCGGTAAAACCAGCAGGCATGTTTGCAGCGCTCATGAGAGCCTCCATTCGTAGTGTGCGAATGGGCGCCGTTGTGCGTTGAGCGTCCGCGGCAGCGGACAACGCCCCATCCGAGCCTGACAGGCCTAGCCTGCTGCAGCGCCCCTCGGACAGGTGGCGGGCATGGCAGCGCTGTGGGCAGCCATGTGAAGCGGCGCAGATTATAGCCGCGCCGGCCGGCTTGCCCAAGGTTTTCTGTCGATTAATCGCGACGATAGTCGATGTTCAATGGAGCGATGGCGGCCGCTCTGCCATCATTGCTGCACGTTAGCCAAGCAGGTCAGGAGTACAGATGAACTTTCACACCCGCAAGTGGGTTAAACCCGAAGACCTCAACCCCAATGGCACCCTGTTCGGTGGCAGCCTGTTGCGCTGGATCGACGAAGAAGCGGCGATCTACGCCATCGTCCAGCTGGGCAACCAGCGCGTGGTGACCAAGTACATATCGGAAATCAACTTCGTCAGTGCTTCGCGCCAGGGCGACATCATCGAGCTGGGCATCACCGCCACCGAGTTCGGCCGTACCTCGATCACCCTCAAGTGCGAGGTGCGCAACAAGATCACTCGCAAGGCCATCCTCACGGTCGACAAGATGGTCTTCGTCAACCTCGGTGAAGATGGCTTGCCGGCGGCGCACGGGCGCACCGAGATCAAGTACATCCAGGACCAGTTCCCGGATTCTGCTGTAGAGTGATTTTCTGGGGCCGCACAGCGGCCCCAAAATCTCAAGGCTGGGCGCTGACCTTGCGCACCACCCGCCCAATGCTCAACCCCTGCACCAGGATCGACGACAGCACCACGATGTAGGTAATCGACAGCAGCAGGTCGCGCTCCTCGCCCAATGGCAGCGACAGCGCCAGGGCCACCGACACCCCGCCACGCAGGCCACCCCAGGTCAGCACCCGCACCGTGCCTTTGGGCACCGGGCGCCAGCGCCGCAGCAGCACGATCGCCGGGGCCACGGTCAGCAGCCGTGACAGCAACACCGCCAGGGCCAGTACACCGCCCGCCGCCAGGTGCATCCAGTTGAACGGCAGCAGCAACAGCTCCAGGCCGATCAGCGCGAACAGCAGGGCGTTGAGCATGTCATCGATCAACTCCCAGAAACCGTCCATGTAGCGCCGGGTCATGTCGTTCATCGCCAGGTTGCGCCCCAGGTTGCCGATGATCAGGCCGGCCACCACCATGGCGATCGGCGCTGAGACGTGCAGCTCGTAGCACATGGCCGAGCCACCGATGACCAGTGCCAGGGTCAGCATGACCTCCACCTGGTACTGCTCGACGCTCTTGATCATGCGGTAGGTGGCGTAGCCGATCAGGCCACCGAACACCACACCGCCGATGGCCTCGCGAGCGAACAGGACCACCGTGTCGGTGATGCTTGGCGTTTCACCCAGCTGGATGATGCCAAACAATACGGTGAACACCACCACCGCGGTGCCGTCGTTGAACAGCGATTCGCCAACGATGGTGGTTTTCAGCGGTTTTGACGCATTGGCGGTACGCAGCGCGCCGAGCACGGCAATTGGGTCGGTGGGCGAGATCAATGCGCCGAACAGCAGGCAGTAGATCAGCGGGACATGCCAGCCGAACAAGGCGAAGACCCAGTGCGACAGGTAGCCGATGACCACCGTGGCGATCAGCACGCCTACGGTCGCCAGCAGGCCGATCGGCCAGCGGTAGCTGCGCAGGTCGCCGAGGTTGACGTGCAGGGCGCCGGCGAACAGCAGGAACGCCAGCATCCAGTGCATCAGCAGGTCGTTGAAGTCGATCTGGTTCATCAGCCCTTCGACGCGTGCTTCCAGGCCAGGGAAGCCGATCAGGCTCAGGCCCTGCAGGATCAGCGAGAACAGCAACGCCGTGACCATCACGCCGATGGCGGGGGGCAGGCCGATGAAGCGGTAATTTACATAGGTAAGGAGGGTGGTGAGGCAGATAAACGCGGCAACTAATTCAAGCATCCCGAATCCTGTAACAGTGGCTTCCAAGTCGTAACCCGAATGGCTCGGGCAGTTCTTTGATGACCTGGCGAGGGGTTCGGGACACAGGGTTTGACCGAATTCGTTCCAATCGTTCCCGAACAAGGGGCCGCTGCGCAGCCCAATCGCCGGCAAGCCAGCTCCCACCTGTACTGCCTCAACCTTGAAAGCAGCGCGGTCAATGTGGGCTGGCTTGCCGGCGATTGGGTCGCGCAGCGGCCCCCCGAACGCTATATATTCACAGCCATAAAAAGCCATAAGGACAACACGGCGTGTTGGCAACATCCCTGGTGCTGGTCGCCGCCCTGCTGCATGCGACCTGGAATACCCTGATCAAGTTCAGCGGCGAGCGCTTGCTGGTAATCGCCAGCATGGACACGGTGGCGCTGGCTTTCGCGGTGTTGGCCGTGCCCTTCGTGGAAGTCCCGCCCGCCAATATCTGGCCCTGGCTGCTGGCTTCGGCCCTGGCCGAGCAGCTGTACCGCTTCCTGCTGATCCAGGCCTACCGCGTGGGTGACCTTGGGCTGGTCTATCCTCTGATGCGCGGGCTGTCGCCACTGGTGGTGCTGGGCTTGACCCTGGCCTTTGCCGGGGAGTCGCTGAGCCAGCAGCAGATCATCGGCATTCTGCTGATCCCTTGCGGCATGGCCTGCCTGCTGTGGCAGGGCGGTGGCGGTGACCGGCTACCGTGGTCGATGCTGCCGGTGGTGGCGCTGATCGGCCTGTGTATCGGTTGCTACACCTGGTTCGACGGCCAGGCCGTGCGCCTGTGGGGCAAACCATGGGATTACCTGGTGTGGCTGACCTTGCTCAGTGCCTGGCAATTCCCGCTGTTGGCCGGTGTGGCGCGACGGGCACCGTTCGTGTTGTTCTGGCGAACCCAATGGCGCCTGGGGCTGGCGGTGGGGTTCTGCGTATTGTTCAGCTACGCACTGGTGTTGTGGGCCATGCACCTGGGCTCGGTAGCCGAGGCCGCGGCGCTGCGGGAGTTGAGCGTGATTCTGGTGGTGCTGCTGGGCATGCGGTACCTCAAAGAACCTTTTGGCGGGCCAAGACTCCTAGCTTGCGGGCTGGTGTTGGCCGGCATGCTGGTAATGAAGCTTTGACCTGAAGACTGAACAAGGAGTCCTGTGCATGACTGTTGCCCTGTGGTGCATCCTGATCGCGCTGTGCCTGGCGCCATTGTGTGCGTTGATCGCCAAAGTCAGCAGTGGCCGTTTCGGCCTGCGCGACAACCACGACCCCCGTGCCTTCCTGGATACCCTGTCCGGGCTGCCACGGCGCGCGCATGCCGCGCAGCAGAACAGCTTCGAGGCCTTCCCGGCATTTGCCGCAGCGGTGCTGGTGGCGGATATCGTCGGCAATGCCGAGCAGGTGACCCAGGATGTGCTGGGGGTGATGTACATCACCAGCCGCTTGCTCTACATCATTTGCTACCTGGCCGACTGGGCTGTGCTGCGGTCGCTGGTGTGGTTTGCCGGGATGGCGATTATCGTGGCGTTTTTCGTGGTTTCCATCTGAGACCGGGTTGCTTGCTTCGCGGGCTTGCCCGCTCCCACAGGTACACCACAGCCTTTGAATACTGTGGTTTACCTGTGGGAGCGGGCAAGCCCGCGAAGAATCCACCGCCGATCAAGGCACTTTAGGTACCTCAGGCAGTGGCTTGCCCTTGGGCCACAGCATCCAGATCTGCCCTTGCTGCTTCATGTTCCCGGCCAGTTCGCCGGCTTCCGGCCCGGTGCCCCAGAACAGGTCTGCACGCACCTCGCCAGTGATTGCCCCACCGGTATCCTGTGCCCCCACCGGGCGCACCACCGGGGTACCGTCCGGGCGTGTGGTGGATAGCCACAGCAGGCTGCCCAGCGGAATCACCTTGCGGTCGATGGCCACGCTGTAACCCGCCGTCAGCGGCACGTTCAGCGAACCACGCGGGCCTTCGTTGCTGTCCGGACGGGTGCTGAAAAACACGTAGCTGGGGTTGCTGGCCAGCAGTTCCGGCACCCGCTGCGGGTTGGCCTGGGCCCAGGCATGAATGGTACCCATGCTCACTTCTTCCTTTTTCAGCTGGCCCTGTTCCACCAGCCAGCGGCCGATCGGCCGGTAGGGGTGGCCGTTCTGGTCGGCATAGCCCAGGCGCAGCTGGCGGCCATCTTCCAGTTGAACCCGGCCGGAGCCCTGAATCTGCAGGAACTGCAGGTCCATCGGGTCGGTCAGCCAGGCCAGCACCGGTGCCTTGGCGCCGTCACGGTTGATCACCTCGGCGGTGTCGTAAGGCTTCAGTACCCGGCCATCGAGGCGGCCGCGCAAGCGCTTGCCCTTGAGTTCGGGGTAGACGCTGGCCAGGTCGACCACGATCATGTCATCGGGCACGCCATACACAGCTACATGAGCCGCTTCGGTGCGTTTCAGGCTGCCGGGATAGACCGGTTCGTAGTAACCGGTAATCAGGCCGTTGGCGTTGTTCTCGGCGGAACGCAGGCCGTATACCTGCAGGTTCTGCTCAAGGAACGCACGCACCTGGGCGGCGCTTGCCGTGTCGCTACCGGCCGCTTCGCAGGTGGCAGCCCATACCGGGTCGCGCTTGAGCTTCTCGCAGCCGCTGCGCCAGGCGTAGAAGCCGGCCAGCAGGTCTTCATCGCTGACGGCGGGCAGGTCTTTCCAGTTGGCCGGGGCGTAGGTGGCGATGGCGTGGGGTTCGGGCTTGGCGCTCTCGCCGCCGTTGCAGCCGGCCAGCAAGGCCAGCACCGGGAGTGTCCAGGCCAGATGGCGCAGGGCAGATTTCATGAATGCATTCCTGTCATGGGCGAACATGAAGATTCGCCCCTGTTTTTTATGTGGCTATTGGTCTTTGGCCCTTTGGCGGCGATACTGGCCGCCCATTTGCGTAGGCCGAAGTGACCGTGATGTTGAAGCGATTGACCGTTGTTCTGCTGGCAGCACTGGCCCTGGGCGGTGCCCTGAGTGGTTGCGATCGGGTCGACCCGAACTCGCCGCTGGGCAAGCGCAAGGTGATCTTCAAGGACATGCTCAAGACCAGCGAGGACCTGGGCGGCATGTTGCGCGGCCGTTTGCCGTTCGACGGGGTCAAGTTCGCCGATGGTGCGCTGAAGCTGGACAACCTGTCGCACCAGCCTTGGCAGCATTTTCCGCAGGTGCGTGACGATGCGGGTGACAGCAGCGCGCGTGCCGAGGTATGGGAACGCCAGACGCGTTTTCATGACCTGGCCCGGCAGTTGGAAGGTGTCACGGGTGAGCTGGTCGATGTTACCCGCGGCCAGCCGTTGGATGCTGCGCAGCTGAAGGCACCGATGGACAGGGTCGAAGCAGCGTGCAAGGCCTGTCATAGCGAGTTCCGCAATCATTGATTGCCTGTGCTGCCCTCATCGCCGGCAAGCCAGCTCCCACAGGTATTGCACAGCTCTGGAAGGCAGCGCGATACCTGTGGGAGCTGGCTTGCCGGCGATGAGGCCATTAAAGACTCCGCACTTTTAGCGTCGGACTCAGCGGTCGAGCTCGTCCACCGCTTCCTGCAGCTCTTTACGAGACTCGGCCAGCTTGTCCTTGCGCTTGTTGATCTTCTCGGCGTCGCCTTTCTTCTCGGCTTTTTTCAGGTCTTTTTCCCGTTGTGCCACTTCGTGACGCGCGTCGAGCACTTTTTGCTCACGCTCCTTGCGCAGGCTGGCGTCGGTGCAGTTGTCGACCCCACGCAGTGCCTCTTCCAGCCCGGCAACCTGGTCGTTGTTGCCGTGGTCACGGGCAATCTTCAACTGGTTCTCGATGGCGCTGCGCTTGGCCGCACAACCGGTCAGGCCGGCATCCGGCTGAGCAGCCTGTGCGGCACCCGTGGCCAGGCCAAGGGTCGCGAGCAGGAAAAGGGTCGAAAAACGTTTCATGTAAAGCCTCCTGAACGGGGCGGGGTAACAAAAGTTGGAGGAAATGCTGCCTTGGTTTTGTCCATTTAGAAACCCTTGCCGGGCAATTCTTGCGGAATCTCAGGGTTTTCCTACAAGCGAATTGGTAAAAAATCATTGCTTGGTGCCGGGTTCCTCGATCTGAAACCCGTCGACCCCTGCTTCGGCCAGCCGCGTTGCAATGGTTTTAACCTCGGCGGCTGCAAAGAATGCGGCAAGCTGTTGTCCGCGCTTTGCGCCGATGCCGGGCAAGGCTTGCCATTCCTGGCTGGTGCGCGTAGCCAGCGCCGGCCACTCGCCAACCAGCTGCACACTGGCCGGTGTCGGGGCACCCAGCCCACGCAACCATTGGGCTAAAGGGCGTGAACGAGCTGCATCGAAGCTGCCCAGCAACTGCGCTGCGGTCGCGTCGCTGATGCCTGCTACTTGGCCCAGGCGCTCGGCATCCAGCTGCAGCCAGTCGGTCATCGAGGTCACCTGCCCGGCAGCCACCAGCCGGCGCCATGTACCGGGCCCAGTGCGCGGCAGGGCCAGCCCCTGTTTGCCGCTAAGCCAGGTGAGGCGGGCAATGAACTGCTCCTCGCAACCCTCGCTGGCCTGCCAGCAACTGTGGGCGTGGTGCTGGTCGGGCGCTGGCGCGGCCACCGGTTGGCGCTCGACGGTGCGGTGCACCACCTGCTCCAGGCGTGGGATGGTCAGCCCGGCAAGGCTGACGGCCACCTGGTCCCCAGGGCGGATGTCGAGGCTGTGCCAGCGTGCCAGCGAGCCCAGGCTCACCTGGGTGATCCGCCGGTCATCGAGGGTGACCGGCAGCAAATGCAGAACCGGCGTGACCCTGCCGGTGCGGCCGACGCGGAAGCGTACTTCGCGTACTTCGGCCAGGGCCTGCACGTACGGGTACTTCCAGGCCGCGATCCAGTACGGCGCCTTGGCCTGCCAGCGCTCGGCGGGAGGCCTGTGGCCCTGGCGCAAAACCACGCCGTCGGTGGCGAAGGGCAGGGCGGAGCGGTACCAGTGCTCGCGCCAATGCGCAGCATCCTCCAGCGTATCGATGGCGACGCTGTAGTGCTGGCTGTCGGGGAAGCCCAGTTGCGTCAGCTGCGCGAGACGTTCGCGCTGTTGCCCGGGGCCTTGCGGCCAGTCCCAGACGAACAGGCCGACACTGTCGCCTTGCTCGCTATCGAGCTGCTTGCGTGCGAGCAGCCCGGCTACCGTGCCACGCGCATTGATGCTGCCTGCCTCGGCTTGCACATGTGCGTTCTGGCGTAGGTAGAGTTCGCCCTGCAACTGAAGGTCGATCATTTGCGGCAGTTGCCGAGTGATGGCGCCGAGCTGGGGAATGTGGCGGCTCCAGTCGTGCCCTTGCAAGCCGTCCCCCCGACTGATCAGCTTTACCAGCTGGCCTTGTCGGTAGATCAGGGAGACGGCAACGCCATCGACCTTGGGCTGTACCCACACATCGCTCTTGCCGGCCAGCCAGCGTTCCACTGCCTGGCGGTCGGCCAGTTTGTCGATGCCGGTATGTGGCACCGGGTGAGGGATGGGCCCGCCGGCGCTGGCCAGGGGGGACGGGCTGGTTGCGAGGTCAAAGCACTGCTGCAAGTGTTCCAGGCGCTGGCGGCTCTGGTCGTACAAATCGTCGGCCACCAGGGCAACGCCTTGACGATGGTAGTGGTCGTCCCAGCGGGCAAGCGTGGCGCGCAGTTGCGCGACTTCGCTATCGACTTGTTGCGCGGGCCAGGCAGGGCATGTGGCGGCCTGGGTCAGTGAGGTTTTCAGCAACAGCAGCAGGGTCAACAGCAGCATCAGCGGCATGGCCAGCATCCTTGCTTGGCGGGTGGGAGCCTCCAGCCTAGGCAGGTTCAGCGGCGGTTGCTGCCTCGCGTTTGTCAGCCGATATGTCACAAAAAAGCCCCTGCCGATCGCTCGGCAGGGGCTTTCGACCAGCGCTGCAGGAAAACTTACAGGCCGGCAGCGTCACGCAGCAACTGGGCGCGGTCGGTGCGCTCCCAGGTGAAGGTAGTGAAGGTGTCGTCGCCGACGGTCTTCTGCTGCGGGGTGCGGCCGAAGTGACCGTAGGCAGCGGTTTCCTGGTACATCGGGTGCAGCAGGTCGAGCATGGTGGTGATGGCGTATGGACGCAGGTCGAAGCACTCGCGCACCAGCTGGATGATCTTGTCGTCGGAGACCTTGCCGGTACCGAAGGTGTTGATCGAGATGGAGGTCGGCTGGGCCACGCCGATGGCGTACGACACCTGGATCTCGCAACGCTCGGCCAGGCCGGCGGCGACGATGTTCTTGGCCACGTAGCGACCGGCATAGGCGGCGGAACGGTCGACCTTGGACGGGTCCTTGCCAGAGAACGCGCCACCACCGTGGCGGGCCATGCCGCCGTAGGAGTCGACGATGATCTTGCGGCCGGTCAGGCCGCAGTCACCCACCGGGCCACCGATGATGAAGTTGCCGGTCGGGTTGATGTGGTACTGGGTGCCCTTGTGCAGCAGTTCGGCAGGCAGGGTGTGCTTGACGATCAGCTCCATCACGGCTTCTTGCAGGTCTTTCTGCGAAACCTCAGGGTTGTGCTGGGTGGACAGCACCACGGCGTCGATGCCGACCACCTTGCCGTTTTCGTAACGGCAGGTGACCTGCGACTTGGCATCCGGGCGCAGCCATGGCAGCAGCTTGGACTTGCGCGCTTCGGCCTGGCGCTCGACCAGGCGGTGCGAGAAGCAGATCGGTGCCGGCATCAGCACGTCGGTTTCGTTGCTGGCGTAGCCGAACATCAGGCCCTGGTCACCGGCGCCCTGGTCTTCCGGGCGGGAGCGGTCGACGCCCTGGGCGATGTCTACCGACTGCTTGCCGATGATGTTCATCACGGCGCAAGTGGCGCCGTCGAAGCCGACGTCGGAGCTGTTGTAGCCGATGTCGATGATGACCTTGCGCACCAGCTCTTCCAGGTCGACCCAGGCCGACGTGGTGACTTCGCCGGCGATGATGGCGACACCGGTCTTGACCAGCGTTTCGCACGCTACGCGGGCGTACTTGTCCTGGGCGATGATCGCATCAAGGACGGCGTCCGAAATCTGGTCGGCGATCTTGTCCGGATGCCCTTCGGACACGGACTCGGAGGTGAAAAGGGAGTATTCGCTCATCTCGAAGGTTCCTGAAATTTACCGATGGTGTATGTCGTCAGCCGTCCGCTGGAAATGGCGGACCTGTATCTGGAAACCGTTACGCAAGCCCACGTACAGGCTGTCCCCATGGACCAGCCCGGCAGCGTTGGCCCAGCGGGCCAGGTCGTCCTGTTCGAAGCCAAGCCAGAGGTCGCCGCAGGCTTCCCGCGCCCACCCCTGGTCATGGCTGCACAGTTCGGTGACCAGCAGGCTACCGCCTGCCTTCACCCGTTTGGCCAGCTGGCGCAAGGCCAGGGCCGGGTCGCTGAAATGGTGCAATACCATGTTCAGCACAACGCAGTCGGCGGCCACATCCGTTGCACCCAGTGCATCGGCCAACTGCAGGTTCACGTTGTCGAGCCCTTCGCGCTGGCACACCTGGCGGGCCAGCTCGAGCATGGTCGGGCTGTTGTCCAGGGCGGTTACCTGGGCGAAGCGCCGGGCCAGGTCTGGCAGGAAGCCGCCGTCACCGGGGCCGACCTCCAGGGCACTGGCGGCCGGGTCGAAATGCAGTTTGTCGAGCAGCGCCAGCAGGCTTTCGCGGTACTGTGGCAGGCCGGCGATCAGGTCTTGCTGAGCGCGGAACTTCTCTTCCACGCGCAGGAAGAAGTCCTGGCTGGTGACTGCGCGGCGCTGCTGTACCTGGGCGATCCGCGCCTGCACGTCAGGCGGTAGGGCCAGGTCATCGACCTCTTCGAGCAGCGCTGCGTGCAGCCGGCCACCCAGGCGCAGGCTGTCGGGCAGGGCGCGACGATAGAAGATGGCGTTGCCTTCGCGGCGGGTCGCCACCAGCTCGGCCTGGGCCAGGACCTTCAGGTGGTGGCTCATGCCCGACTGGCCGATATCGAAGATCTGCGCCAGTTCGAGCACGCCGAACGAGTCGTTGGCCAGGGCGCGCAACACGTTCAGGCGCAACTCGTCGCCACTGGCTTTGCACAGGGCAGCCAATGCTTCGCGTTGCTCGGGAATCGATTGCGCACGGAGGTTCATGGGGCGGCAGTCTAGACAGGCATCGTTGCCCTAGCAAGGCCAATATCAAAAAGTTTTGATATTGGCTGATGGGTGGAGCATGAGGGAGCCTTCGAGGGCCTCTTCGCGGGCATGCCCGCTCCCACAGGTAGCACACCGCTCTCAAGGACGATGCAGTACCTGTGGGAGCGGGCGTGCCCGCGAAGAAGCCAGCACCGTTCTCCGGATTTTTACCCGAAATGAGTGCCAATCAGAGGAAAATCCCCCGACTGCCACCATCCGTCATTGCCCCAACCCCCCCCAGTGGGCGAAAATGGCCGCCTTTTTCGTGACACCACCTATTCAAGCCCCCCAGGAGACCAGCGATGCCCAGCCGTCGTGAACGTGCCAACGCCATTCGCGCCCTCAGCATGGATGCCGTGCAAAAGGCCAACAGCGGCCACCCAGGTGCCCCAATGGGCATGGCGGATATCGCCGAGGTACTGTGGCGTGACTACCTCAAGCACAACCCGAGCAACCCGAATTTTGCCGACCGTGACCGTTTCGTGCTGTCCAACGGCCACGGTTCGATGCTGATCTACTCGCTGCTGCACCTGACCGGCTACGACCTGTCGATCGACGACCTCAAGGCCTTCCGTCAGCTGCACAGCCGCACCCCGGGCCACCCGGAATACGGCTACACCCCAGGCGTGGAAACCACCACCGGCCCGCTCGGCCAGGGCCTGGCCAACGCCGTGGGCTTCGCCCTGGCGGAAAAAGTCCTGGCCGCCCAGTTCAACCGTGACGGCCACAACATCGTCGACCACAACACCTATGTGTTCCTCGGCGACGGCTGCATGATGGAAGGTATCTCCCACGAAGTCGCCTCGCTGGCCGGCACTCTGGGCCTGAACAAGCTGATCGCCTTCTACGACGACAACGGCATTTCCATCGATGGCGAAGTGCACGGCTGGTTCACCGACAATACCCCAGCGCGCTTCGAAGCCTACAACTGGCAGGTTATCCGCAACGTCGACGGCCACGATGCCGAAGAAATCAAGATGGCCATCGAGACGGCGCGCAAGAGCGACCGCCCGACCCTGATCTGCTGCAAGACCATCATCGGTTTCGGCTCGCCGAACAAGCAGGGCAAGGAAGACTGCCACGGCGCACCGCTGGGCAACGACGAAATCGCCCTGGCCCGCAAGGAACTGAACTGGAACCACGGCCCGTTCGAAGTCCCGGCCGAAATCTACGCCGAGTGGGATGCCAAGGCCGCCGGTGCCAAGGCCGAAGCCGACTGGAACCAGCGCTTCGATGCCTACGCCAAGGCCTACCCAGAGCTGGCTGCCGAGTTCAAGCGCCGTGACAGCGGCGAGCTGCCGGCCGACTTCAGCGAAAAAGCCCAGGCCTATATCAACGAAGTGGCCGCCAAGGGCGAAACCATCGCCAGCCGCAAGGCCAGCCAGAACGCCCTGAATGCCTTCGGCCCGCTGCTGCCCGAGTTCCTCGGCGGTTCGGCTGACCTGGCCGGCTCCAACCTGACCCTGTGGAAGGGCTGCAAGGGTGTCGAGGCCAATGACGCCAGCGGCAACTATGTGTTCTACGGCGTGCGCGAGTTCGGCATGACCGCCATCATGAACGGCGTTGCCCTGCACGGTGGCCTGGTACCTTACGGCGCGACCTTCCTGATGTTCATGGAATACGCCCGCAACGCCGTGCGCATGTCGGCGCTGATGAAGCAGCGTGTGATCCACGTCTACACCCACGACTCCATCGGCCTGGGCGAAGACGGCCCGACTCACCAGCCGATCGAGCAGCTGACCAGCCTGCGCAGCACGCCGAACCTGGACACTTGGCGCCCGGCCGACGCGGTGGAATCCGCCGTGTCCTGGAAAAACGCCCTGGAGCGCAAGGACGGCCCTTCGGCGCTGATCTTCTCGCGCCAGAACCTGCAGCACCAGGAGCGCGACGCCCAGCAGATCGCCGACATCAGCCGCGGTGGCTACGTGCTCAAGGACTGCGCCGGCGAGCCTGAGCTGATCCTGATCGCCACCGGTTCGGAAGTGGGCCTGGCGGTTCAGGCGCACGCCAAGCTGACCGAGCAAGGCCGCAAGGTGCGTGTGGTGTCGATGCCGTGCACCAGCGTGTTCGACGCCCAGGACGCTGCCTACAAGCAGTCCGTGCTGCCGCTGGAAGTGGGTGCGCGCATCGCCATCGAGGCCGCTCATGCCGACTTCTGGTACAAGTACGTCGGCCTGGAAGGTCGTATCATCGGCATGACCACCTATGGTGAGTCGGCCCCGGCCGCCGCGCTGTTCGAAGAGTTCGGCTTCACCCTGGAGAACATCCTGGGTACTGCCGAAGAGCTGCTGGAAGATTGATATAGGCGTAAGGCGAGGGCTTCGCCCTCGTTTCGCGACACAAGGCCGCTCCCACAAGGTACTGCGCATGCGGTCGTTGTGGGAGCGGCCTTGCGTCGCGATGGGCCGCAACGCGGCCCCAACAGCCATCATGCGTTAGCGAGCCAACGAATGCCCCACCTGCGTCCCTACAAAGTTGCACTCAACGGTTATGGCCGTATCGGCCGCTGTGTCCTGCGCGCGCTGTTCGAGCGGGGGGCAAAGGCCGGTTTCGAGATCGTCGCGTTGAACGACCTGGCCGACCAGGCCAGCCTGGAATACCTGACACGTTTCGACTCCACCCACGGGCGTTTCCCTGGCGAGGTGAAGGTCGACGGCGACTGTCTGCATATCAATGGCGACTGCGTGAAGGTGATGCGCAGTGCCACCCCCGAAGGCATCGACTGGGCTGCCCTGGACATCGACCTGGTGCTGGAGTGCTCCGGCGCCTACCACACCCGTGCCGATGGCCAGCGCTTCCTCGACGCCGGTGCGCCGCGGGTGCTGTTCTCGCAGCCGATGGCCAGCGAGGCCGACGTCGATGCCACGGTGGTCTATGGCGTCAACCAGGCCTGCCTGACTGGCAGCGAGCGCCTGGTGTCCAACGCCTCGTGCACTACCAACTGCGGCGTGCCGCTGCTGCGTGTGCTGGACCAGGCGTTCGGCATCGAGTACGTGCAGATCACCACCATCCACTCGGCGATGAACGACCAGCCGGTGATCGACGCCTACCACCACGAAGACCTGCGCCGCACGCGCTCGGCCTTCCAGTCGGTGATCCCGGTGTCCACTGGTCTGGCGCGTGGCATCGAACGCCTGTTGCCGGAACTTGCCGGGCGAATCCAGGCCAAAGCGGTACGCGTACCGACCGTCAACGTCTCGTGCCTGGATATCACCCTGCAGACCGCCCGCGACACCAGTGCGGCCGAAGTCAACCAGGTGCTGCGCGAGGCGGCGCTGGAAGGCCCGCTGAAAGGCTTGCTGGCCTACACCGAGCTGCCGCATGCCAGCTGTGATTTCAACCATGACCCGCATTCGGCGATCGTCGATGCCAGCCAGACCCGTGTTTCCGGCCCCCGCCTGGTGAACCTGCTGGCCTGGTTCGACAACGAATGGGGGTTTGCCAACCGTATGCTCGACGTTGCCGAACACTATCTGCACGTCGTTCACCCAACCCGCAACAAACAGCCCTGAAGGACTGCATTCATGACCGTGTTGAAGATGACCGACCTCGACCTGCAAGGTAAGCGCGTACTGATCCGCGAAGACCTCAACGTACCTGTGAAGGACGGTGTGGTAGCCAGCGACGCGCGTATCCTGGCAGCGCTGCCGACCATCAAGCTGGCCCTGGAGAAGGGCGCGGCGCTAATGGTCTGCTCGCACCTGGGCCGCCCGACCGAAGGCGAATTCTCTGCCGAGAACAGCCTCAAGCCGGTCGCCGACTACCTGAGCAAGGCCCTGGGCCGCGATGTGCCGCTGGTCGCCGACTACCTGGACGGTGTCGAGGTCAAGGCCGGTGAGCTGGTGCTGTTCGAGAACGTGCGCTTCAACAAGGGCGAGAAAAAGAACGCCGACGAGCTGGCGCAGAAGTATGCTGCCCTGTGCGACGTGTTCGTCATGGACGCTTTCGGTACCGCCCACCGCGCCGAAGGTTCGACCCATGGTGTCGCCAAGTTCGCCAAGGTCGCCGCTGCCGGCCCGCTGCTGGCCGCCGAGCTGGATGCCCTGGGCAAGGCCCTGAAGGCCCCGGCCAAGCCGATGGCCGCCATCGTTGCCGGCTCCAAGGTTTCCACCAAGCTGGACGTGCTGAACAGCCTGAGCGCAGTCTGCGACCAACTGATCGTCGGTGGCGGCATTGCCAACACCTTCCTGGCCGCCGCCGGTCACCCGGTGGGCAAGTCGCTGTACGAGCCTGACCTGGTCGACACCGCCAAGGCCATCGCCGCCAAGGTCAGCGTGCCACTGCCCGTCGACGTGGTGGTTGCCAAGGAATTCGCCGAGAGCGCCGAAGCTACCGTCAAGGCCATCGCCGACGTCGCCGCTGACGACATGATCCTGGACATCGGCCCGCAAACCGCAGCCAACTTCGCCGAGCTGCTGAAGTCGTCGCAGACCATCCTGTGGAACGGTCCGGTTGGCGTGTTCGAGTTCGACCAGTTCGGCAACGGCACCAAGGTGCTGGCCAAGGCCATCGCCGACAGCGCTGCATTCTCCATTGCCGGTGGTGGTGACACCCTGGCGGCCATCGACAAGTATGGCGTCAGCAAGGATATCTCCTACATTTCTACCGGTGGCGGCGCTTTCCTCGAGTTCGTCGAGGGCAAGGTCCTGCCAGCCGTGGCAATCCTGGAAGAGCGGGCCAAGGCCTGATGACGTCGGCGCTTGGCAAAGGGAGTGGCCTGATGGTCAAGCAATTGCCTGTGATGATCATGGCTGGCCTGCTGAGCGCTTGCGCCGGCAGCCCGGCCTCGGATGCCGAGCCGGGGCAGCCGCCCAAGGGCGGTTGCTATCAGTCGGAGTGGCAGGCCGAGACCGTGCCGGTCATCAGCAAGCGCGTGGGCCCGGAGGGCCTGGAAAAGTACGACGAAGACCACCAGCGCAAGGCGCCGGGTTGCCCTTGATCGGGTAATAGGCAACCTGAAGGTTGATTTGTGGTCTTGAAAAAGGGGCCGCTGTGCGGCCCATCGCCGCGGTTCGTCGCCACGACAAGCCAGCTCCCACAGGTACAGCGCAAGCTTTGAGATGTATGCGGTCCCTGTGGGAGCCGGCTTGTCGTGGCGACGAACCGCGGCGATGGGCTGCAAAGCAGCCCCAAATCGAGGAAACTGAATGAAAGCGCTTTTGGCCGTGACGGCCCTGGCGACATTGGCAGGATGCTCACTGCTGCAGCCGGCGCAACCCGCCCCGGCAGACAACTGGACCCGTTGGGTCTGCGACACGCAGGCCGAGGTGCTGTGGCGCTTCGCCGATGCGCAACGCGACCAGGTCGACGTGCGCCTTGGCGGCGGTGACCAGGTCTACCGGCTCAAGGCCGAGCCGGGTGCGTCCGGCGTGCTGTACAGCGATGGCATGCTGGCCTTCCATACCAAGGGCGAAGAAGGCCTGGTGTACTGGGTGGCGACCAACGATCTGATTGGGCGGGGCTGCAAGGCACCGTGACTGGCCGGGCCGCGAGGGTGGCCCACACTACTTGAACAGCAACCGCCCCTGCGGCAGGCTTGCACGAAACAAACGACGCTTGTCGGGAGAGAGATACACAATGGCACTCATTAGCATGCGCCAGATGCTGGACCACGCCGCCGAGTTCGGTTACGGCGTACCAGCTTTCAACGTCAACAACCTCGAGCAGATGCGCGCCATCATGGAAGCGGCCGACAAGACCGACTCCCCGGTGATCGTCCAGGCTTCGGCCGGTGCCCGCAAGTACGCTGGCGCGCCGTTCCTGCGCCACCTGATCCTGGCTGCCATCGAAGAGTTCCCGCACATCCCGGTGTGCATGCACCAGGACCACGGCACCAGCCCTGACGTCTGCCAGCGCTCGATCCAGCTGGGCTTCAGCTCGGTGATGATGGACGGCTCGCTGGGTGAAGACGGCAAGACCCCGACCGACTACGAGTACAACGTCCGCGTTACCCAGCAGACCGTTGCCATGGCGCACGCCTGCGGCGTTTCGGTAGAAGGCGAACTGGGCTGCCTGGGTTCGCTGGAAACCGGTATGGCCGGTGAAGAAGACGGCATCGGCGCCGAAGGCGTGCTGGACCACAGCCAGATGCTGACTGACCCGGAAGAAGCCGCCGACTTCGTCAAGAAGACCCAGGTCGACGCCCTGGCGATCGCCATCGGTACCAGCCACGGTGCCTACAAGTTCACCAAGCCGCCTACCGGCGACGTGCTGGCCATCGACCGCATCAAGGAAATCCACAAGCGCATCCCCAACACCCACCTGGTGATGCACGGTTCGTCTTCGGTACCGCAAGAGTGGCTGGCGATCATCAACCAGTACGGCGGCGACATCAAAGAGACCTACGGCGTACCGGTCGAAGAGATCGTCGAAGGTATCAAGCACGGCGTGCGCAAGGTCAACATCGACACCGACCTGCGTCTGGCCTCCACTGGTGCCATGCGCCGCCTGATGGCGGAGAAGCCGAGCGAGTTCGACCCGCGCAAGTTCTTCGGCGAAACGGTCAAGGCCATGCGTGATGTGTGCATCGCCCGTTACGAAGCCTTCGGCACTGCCGGCAATGCCTCGAAGATCAAGCCGATCTCCCTGGAAGGCATGTACCAGCGCTACCTGAAAGGTGAGCTGGCCGCCAAGGTCAACTGATCCACTGGCAACAACAGAAAACCCGCAGAAATGCGGGTTTTTTTATGTATGGGTGTTAGCCACTTGCATCTGTGCAGGCCTCTTCGCGGGCATGCCCGCTCCCACAGGCAATTTACAAAGTCTCCAGATTGCGCAGTACCTGTGGGGTTTACCCGCGAAGAGACCTGCACATAATTTCTCCATGCCCGACCGTTAGTCGGCTAACGTACAGTTGAAGCACTGATAGCGTTCTGATTTCATTGCGCGTTATCCGCTCAGGTCTAGAGTACTAATGGATCCAACCGTATCTTGAAGTCGGTCACATAACAGAGAAGCAGCATGGATGGCGCTCCCCCTCAACCTCAGGCACTGGATGGCAAGTCGGTTCTGCTGGTGGTAGACGATTACCCCGAGAACCTCATCAGCATGCGGGCGTTGTTGGCCCGCCCGGATTGGCAAGTGTTGACGGCAAGCTCGGGGAGGGAAGCCTTGAGCGCGTTGCTCGAACACGATGTCGACCTGGTCTTGCTGGATGTACAGATGCCGGAAATGGATGGCTTCGAAGTCGCCCGGCTGATACGTGGCAGCCAGCGCACCCGGCTGACCCCGATCATTTTCCTCACCGCCAACGAACAGTCCGCAGCGGCCGTGCTCAAAGGCTACGCCAGTGGCGCCGTGGACTACATGTTCAAGCCGTTCGACCCGCAAATCCTCAAGCCCAAGGTCCAGGCCCTGCTCGACCAGCAGCGCAATCGGCGCATGCTGCAGCGCCTGACGCGCGAGCTGGAAACGGCCAGGGCGTTCAATGCGTCGATCCTGGAGAACGCCGCCGAGGGTATCCTGGTGGTGGATGCCCAAGGCATCATCAGTTTTGCCAACCCGGCCATTTCCCGCTTGCTGTCGGCGCCGGTGCAGCAGTTGCAGGGCGCCCACCTGCTCGACCTGGTGCAACTGGACAGTACCCGCTTGTGGCACGAATCGGACTTCTACCAGGCCTATCTGGGGCGGCGGATCTTCCGCGTGCATGATGCCCAACTGCGTACCTTCGGCGGCGAGCTGGTGCCGGTGGCGTTGTCCTGTGCGCCGCTGCCGCTCGAGCAGCAGGCCATGGTGGTGACCGTGCTGGACATGTCGGTGGTGCGCAACCTGCACCAGCAGCTTGAATACCAGGCCGTGACCGACCCGCTCACCGGCCTGCTCAATCGTCGTGGTTTCTATCAGGCTGCCGAAGGTGCATTGCTGCGCAACGAGCGCTCGGACAAGGCGCAGGCGCTGATGTACATGGACCTGGACGGCTTCAAGCGCATCAACGACTCGCTGGGCCACGAAACCGGTGACCGTGTGCTGCGCTGGGTGGCCGAGCAGCTCAAGGATTGCCTGGGCGGCGAGGCCTTGCTGGCGCGGATGGGCGGTGATGAATTCATCGCGCTGTTCGACAGCTTGCCTTATCCCGAGCAGGCCGGGCGCCATGCCGAGAAACTGCTTGAGCGTGTTGCGATCAGCCACCAGGTGGAAGGGCTCGATATGTGCCTGGGGGTCAGCATCGGCATTGCCACCTACCCGGACTGCGGGGCCAATGTGGAAGGCCTGCTGCGCGCGGCCGATGCGGCGATGTATGCGGCCAAGCAGGCCGGGCGCCAGCAGTACCGCTTCTACGACCAGGAGCTCAACGGCCGGGCGCGTTCGCGACTGATGCTCGAAGACAGCGTACGGGCGGCTATCGAGCAGCAGGATTTCACCCTGGTGTACCAGCCACAGGTGGGCTTCGACGACGGCCACCTGCGTGGTTTCGAGGCCTTGCTGCGCTGGCAGCACCCCAGCGTCGGCGATGTGCCGCCGGGGCTGTTCATCCCCTTGCTCGAAGAAGCACGCTTGATCAACCGCCTGGCCAGCTGGATCTATCGCCAGGGCGCGGCCCAGCGCCAGGCTTGGTGTGCACGCTTTACTGCGGACCTGGTGCTGGGTATCAGCCTCAGTCGCGCCCAGTTCGCCATGCCCAGCCTGGTCGACGAACTGCAGCGGGTCATCCAGCTTTACCAGCTGGACCCGGCGCAACTGGAGGTGGAGGTCGCGGAAACCTCGCTGGTGGACAACATCGATGCGGCCGTCAAACAAATACACCGCTTGCGCGAACTGGGTGTGCGTGTGGCCCTGGATGACTTTGGCGCGGGCGACTGCTCGTTGCGCATGTTGCGCGACCTGCCGATCGATACCCTCAAGCTCGACCGCCACCTGGTGGCGCGCCTGCCCGACTCGGCGGTGGATGCCGCGCTGGTGCGCAGCGTGATTGGGCTGTGCGCCGACTACCGCATCACGGTGATCGCCGAGGGCGTGGAAACCCCGGCCCAGGCAGCCTGGCTCAAGGCCAATGGTTGCGCGTACGTGCAGGGTTTTCTGGTCGCTCACCCGATGACCGCGGCGGATGCCAGCAGCTTCCCGGCGATTTTCTCCTGGCCAAGGCCATGATTGGCTAGAATCGGCATTCGTTACGCCGAATGCAGCGCCATGACCGTATTACGTTACTTGCAAGCCTACCCCCCGCACCTGCAGGAGCAGGTGCGGCAGATGATCGACAGCGACCGCCTGGGCGAGTACCTGCAGCGCCGCTACCCCGACCGACATGATGTGCAAAGCGACAAGGCGTTGTACGGCTATGCCCAGGATCTGCGCCAGCAATACCTGCGTAGCGCACCGAACCTGGACAAGGTGCTGTTCGACAACCGCCTCGACCTGACCCATCGGGCCCTGGGGCTGAACACCGCTGTGTCGCGGGTGCAAGGCGGCAAGCTCAAGGCGAAGAAGGAAATCCGCATCGCCTCTTTGTTCAAGGAAGCTGCACCGCAGTTCTTGCGCATGATCGTGGTGCACGAGCTGGCGCACCTGCGCGAGCGCGATCACAACAAGGCGTTCTACCAGCTCTGTCAGCACATGGAGCCGGACTACCACCAACTGGAATTCGACCTGCGCGTCTACCTGACCTATCGGGAGCTGCCGGGCAACTGTTAAGGACCATGCAGCATGGAAGTGAGCAAGACCAAAAGCAGCTTCTACCGCCGCCTGTACGTGGCCTGGCTGATCGACAGCCAGACCGCGACCAGCGTGCCCGCCCTGATGGAGGCCACCGGCATGCCGCGGCGCACCGCCCAGGACACCATCGCGGCCCTGGCCGACCTGGATATCGTCTGCGAGTTCGAACAGCAGGAGGGTGCGCGCAACCACGCTGGGCATTACCGCATTCATGACTGGGGGGCGATCGACAAGCAGTGGATCATCCAGCACCTGCGGCAGATCCGCGAAGTGCTGGGGTATCCCTGAATCGAATAGCCTGCGCGAGCCCTGTGGGAGCGGGCGTGCCCGCGAAGCAGGCAATGAGGTGGATGGCACGGGCTTCGCCCGTGTTCGCGGGCGCGCCCGCTCCCACAATGCCCCAGGCACTCTCAGCCTTTACGCATCCCGATATGCGGAGTGTCATCTTCAAGATATTCCTCACCCACCACCTCGAAGCCATGGCGGGCGTAAAACCTTTGCAAATGCGCCTGCGCCGACAGGTAAACCGGCACCCCTGGCCAGCAATGCTCCGCAGCCTCCAGCCCTTTGAGCAGCAACGTGTGCCCCAGCTTCAGCCCACGCGCCTCGGGTGAGGTCACCACCCGCCCGATGACCACATCACCGCCCTGGGACTGTGGGTCGAGCAGGCGCAGGTAGGCGACCAGCTTGTCATCCTGCCAGCCCATCAGATGCAGGGTATCGCCCGTCAGGTCCTGGCCATCCACGTCCTGATAGGCGCAGCGCTGCTCTACCACGAACACTTCAGTGCGCAATTGCAGAATGGCGTAGAGCTGGTCCTTGCTGAGGTCGGTGTGGTGCTTGCAGAGCCAGTCGATGGACATTGGCGAACTCCTTGAATGGGGCGTCGATCATCGCATGTCATCCAGGCTTCGGCCAAAATAGAGGCTAAATGACACTATTGGCCGCTGCCCTGAACAATGGCTTTGTGTAATCTCATTGCCAGTTGCAAAGAAGACCGCCTTCACAGTGTGAGCCCTCCATTGCGAAAGGACTTGAGCATGCGGCCACTGCTTTGTGTATTGGGTTTACTGGCAATGATGCTGGCAGCACCCGCCCTGGGTCATGACAGGCTGCGTTTGGTGGCGGACAACTGGCCACCGTTCACCGATGCCAGTATGCCGGGTGGTGGCTTGGCGACCAGCATCGTCACCACGGCGCTGGCCCGGGCCGGCTACACCAGCGGGGTCGAAGAGGTGCCCTGGGCGCGGGCGCTGCTGGGGGTGAGTGAAGGGCGCTATGACGTGCTGATCAATGCCTGGTACAACGATTCGCGCGCCCGCATCGGGCAGTTTTCCAACGCCTACCTGAGCAACCGCATTCGCCTGCTGCAGCGCAAGGGCGAGGCGTTCCGCTACAAGCGCCAGTCGGACTTGTACCCCTACAGCATCGCCGTGGTGCGTGATTACGCCTATTCACCCGCATTCGACGACGACACCCGCTTGCACAAGGTGCCGGTGCGCAACTTTTCCTCAGCGGTACGCATGCTGGCGGCAGGGCGGGTGAAGCTGGCGGTGGAAGACGAGTACGTGGCCCGTTACAACCTGCAGCGCGAGCCGCAGGCGGTGCGTGATGGGGTGCTGCTGGTGGACCCGCCGTTGGCGGAGAACACCCTGCATATCCTGGTCAGCCTGAAGCACCCGGAGCATAAGAGGATCGTCGAACGCTTCGAGCGGGCGATTGCGGCGATGAAGGCGGATGGCAGCTATGCGCGGCTGCTGCGCCAGCATGGCTTTTGATTTCTACTGCCTGGGCCGGCCCTTTCGCGGGCAAGCCCGCTCCTACAACGAATGTGCATGCCCTGGAACCCGCGCCGCACCTGTAGGAGCGGGCTTGCCCGCGAAGAGGCCGGTACAGGCTGCACGGTAATCAGGCCGGGGTGCCTTCCTTGATCAGGTGCGCGGCCAAGGTCCGCAATGGCCCCAACTGCCGGCAGATCAACGCCAACTGCGTCTGCACCAATCGAAGATGCTCATCCAGCTCTTCCGGCATCTGTTCCAGGGCATTGGCCAGCGCCTCTTCGGCATCACTGTGAATCGCCACCGGCAGCCGTGCCGCCAGGCCGTTGGCAATTTCGTCCAGGCTGTTGGCCAGGCTTTGCCCTGCACCCTCGATCAACTGTTCCTGCACCTCCGCCGGCAAGGCCGTGTCGCGGTGCGCGCCCAGCCCTGAGAGGTAGCTGAGCAAGGTGTGCGACAGCACCAGGAAGCGGAAGCCAACGTCGGCTTCCTTACGGAAATGCCCAGGTTCCATCAACATGTTGGCCAAGGTGGTGGACAGCGCCGCGTCGGCGTTGTGGGCGTTGCGCCGGGCCAGGCGGTAGGCCAGGTCGTCGCGTTTGCCGTGAGCATACTGCTGCATGATCTGCCGCAGGTACACGCTGGCACAGGCCAGGGTATTGGCCAGTGCCTTGTTCAGCCGCCGCCCCTGCCAGTCGGGGAGGAACAGGAACACCGCGAGGATGGCGATCAGGCTGCCCACCAGGGTATCGAACAGGCGCGGCAGGAACAGGCCGTAGCCATCGCCGATCTGATTGAAGCAGAACAGCACCATCAGGGTGATCGCGGCCGTCGCCAGGGTGTAGCGAGTGGTGCGGTTGACGAAGAACACCACCCCGGCGACCACGGCGAACAGCGACTGGATGAGCGGGTTGGGGAACAGGTCGAACAAGGCCCAGCCTACGGTCAGGCCGATGGCCGTACCGAAAACCCGTTGCACCAGCTTGCGCCGGGTTGCACCGTAGTTGGGCTGGCACACGAACAGTGTGGTGAGGATGATCCAGTAGCCCTGGGTCGGGTGGATCAGGTGCACCATGCCATAGCCGATCGACAACGCCAGCGGCAGGCGCAAGGCGTGGCGGAACAATAGTGAAGTGGGCGTGAGCTGGGTACGCAGGCGGGTCCATACGTCCTTCAGCGAGCGGGGCGAGCGGTCGAGCAGGCTGCTGTCGCTGGCATCGGCCAGGCTGTCCGGGTTGCTGGCGGCACTGAGCAGGCGGTCCAGCGTGGCCAGGTTGGCGGCCAGTGCCCGCAGCGAGCGCAGCAGGCCGCGCCAGGCCGGATTGCTCTGTATGCGCAGGTGCTCCAGCGAAGCGTTGAGGTCTTCCAGGGCCTCGGGATAACCGCTGGCCAGCACGAACGGCTGGCGCAGGCGGATCGAGCGGGCCAACTCCTGGCAGGACGAGCCCTGTTTGCGCAGCAGGCGCTGGCAGCGGAACATCACGTCACTGTGGAAAAACGCCTCGGTCAGGGCGTTGTAGGGGTAGTGCGAGGCACTGACCCGCTCGTGGATGTCCTGGGCCAGGAAGTAAAGCTTGAGGTAGCGGCTGACCTTGGAGTTCGGCTGGCTGTTGCCCACCCGGTGCAGGATGATTTCCTTGGCGGCATTGAGCGCCGCTACCACCTTACCATTCTGCTGGGCCAACTCCAGGCGCCGGGCCTCGACGTCGAGGGTGCGGATGGGCTCGAACAGGCTGGCCTTGAGCTTGAGGTAGCTGCCCAGTTCGAAGAACAGCTTGGCCAGGCTTTGCTGCACCGGCTGGTTGGAAAACAGCGCCTGCCACAGCACCGACAACAGCCCGTACCAGGCTGCACCTGCGACCAGCAGCATCGGCTCGTGCCAGAAATCCGTCACTTGGCCTCCGCGCTGGTCCACCCCGATCATGGTGTATACCGATGTGATCAGTGTCGCCGAGGCGATGGCGCCATAGCGTTCGCCCAGGGCGCCGAGCATGGTCAGGCCGAAGGCAGCCAAGGCCAGGGCGATGACGAAGATCCAGGGGTAGGGGAACAGCAGCTCGACGGCCAGCGCAGCGATGGCGAAACACACCAGGGTAACGGCCAGGGCGCTGAGGCGGCCTTGCCAGCTGTCGTCGGTCTCGGCCAGGGCGCTGGCGATGATGCCAAGGAACAGCGGGATCAGCAGGGCCATCTCGTTCTGGTACCAGCACAGGGCCAGGCTGCCGGTGAGGGCGATGGTGACCCGGATGCTGTAGCTGAACTTGTCTTGGCCCCACAGGCGACGCAGTGACTGACGGAACGAGCTCGATGACATGATGGCCTGCTGGGCAGTGATCAGAGGAATACCTTTCAGGGCCAGGTACTGGGGCCGCAAAGCGGCCCAAATCCCGGCGCTGAGCACGGGCCAGCAAGAAGCGTTCCGTGCTGCTGAATGGATTCTACTCTACACGAACTGCGCCGCGGCGTTGGCTGATGCCCAGGCCCACTGGAAGTTGAAACCACCCAGGTGGCCGGTGACATCCAGGACTTCCCCGATGAAGTAGAGCCCGGGGCTTTTCAGCGATTCCATGGTCTTGGACGACACTTCGCGGGTGTCCACGCCACCCAGGGTCACTTCGGCAGTGCGATAACCCTCGGTGCCGGCCGGCACCACCTGCCAGTTCGCCAGCTTCTCGGCGATCTGCGCCAGTTCCGCCGGGGTGTACTGCTTCATCGGCCTGGACTCGAACCACTGCTCGGCCAGCAGGTTGGCCAGCTTGCGGGTGAACACCTCTCCCAGCACGGTCTTCAGTTCGGCATTGGCGCGTTCGGCCTGCATTTGTTGCAGCCAGGTCAACGCATCGCGGTCGGGCAGCAGGTTGATCTCGACCGTGTCACCGGCCTCCCAGAACGAGGAAATCTGCAGGATCGCCGGGCCGCTCAGGCCGCGGTGGGTGAACAGCAGGTTCTCGCGGAAGCTGGTGCCGTTGCAGCTGGCGGTGCAGTCCAGCGAGGTGCCGGACAGTTCGGTGCAGAGTGCCTTGAGTTGCGGCTCGGTAATGGTGAACGGCACCAGCCCGGCGCGGGTTGGCAGCAGGCTGTGGCCAAACTGGCGCGCCACCTGGTAGCCGAAGCCGGTGGCACCCAGGGTCGGGATCGACAGGCCACCGGTGGCGATCACCAGCGACTGGCAGGCGAACTGGCCGCCGCTGGTCTGCAGCAGGTAGCCGGTTGGGGTCTTTTCGATCTGCTCGATGCTGGTGTGCATGCGGATTTCGGCGCCGGCCTCGTCGCATTCGGCCAGGAGCATGTCGAGGATGTCGCTGGCCTTGTTGTCGCAGAACAGCTGGCCGAGTTTCTTCTCGTGGTAAGCCACACCGTGCTTGCACACCAGCTCGATGAAGTCCCATTGGGTGTAGCGGGCCAGCGCCGACTTGCAGAAGTGTGCGTTGTGCGAGAGGAAGTTGCTTGGCTCGGTGTACATGTTGGTGAAGTTGCAGCGCCCGCCGCCGGACATGAGGATCTTCTTGCCTGGCTTGTTGGCGTGGTCGAGCAGCAGCACCCGGCGGCCACGGCGGGCGCTGAGCTGGGCGCACATCAGGCCGGCGGCGCCGGCGCCGAGGATGATCACGTCGGTGGAGTGCACGGTGTTACCTCATGGATAGCCGGGGCCGCTGTGCGGCCCATCGCAGGCAAGCCAGCTCCCACAGGGATTGCACCCGGCCTGGGGCCTGTGGTGATCCTGTGCTGGCTGGCTCACAGATACTGCACAAGCTTGAGGCTTGTGGTGACCCTGTGGGAGCTGGCTTGCCTGCGATGGGCTGCAAGGCAGCCCCAAAAAATGTCAGACGATGCGGACTTTCAGGGACCGGCCCTTGATCTTGCCGCTGTTCAAGCGCTGCATCGCCTGCTTGGCCAGCGCCCGCTCCACGGCAACAAAGGCCTGGAAGTCGAAGATCGCAATCTTGCCCACCTGCTTGCCCGGGATGCCGGCATCACCGGTCAGCGCCCCAAGAATATCGCCCGGACGCAGCTTGTCCTTGCGCCCGGCCGCGATGCACAGCGTGCTCATCACTGGCAGCAGCGGTTCGCCACCCTTGTGCTTCAGGCTGTCCAGCTGGTCCCAGCGCAGCGGCCTCTTCTGCAGTTCTTCGATAGCCTGGGCGCGGTGGCCTTCGGCCGGTGCCACCAGGCTGACCGCAATACCCTTCTCGCCGGCACGGCCAGTACGGCCCACGCGGTGCACGTGGATTTCCGCATCACGCGCCAGCTCGACGTTGATGACCATGTCCAGTCCATCGATATCCAGGCCGCGCGCGGCCACGTCGGTAGCTACCAGCACCGAGCTGCTGCGGTTGGCGAACATGGTCAGCACCTGATCACGGTCGCGCTGTTCCAGGTCGCCGTGCAGGGCCTGGGCGACGATACCCTTGGCGGTCAGATGGGCGACCACATCTTCGCACTGCTGCTTGGTGAAGCAGAACGCCACGCAGGATTGCGGGCGGTAGTGGCCGAGCACGCGGGTGACGGCCTCCAGGCGCTGCTGCGGGTCGATCTCGATGAAGCGCTGCTCGATCTGGTTGTCGGCATGCAGGCTCTCGACCTTGACCTGCTGCGGGTTGCGCATGAAGTCAGCGGCCAGTCGCTCGATGCCGGCCGGGTAGGTGGCCGAGAACAGCAGGGTCTGGCGGCGCGACGGGGTCTTGCCGATGATGCTGGCGATGGCATCGAAGAAGCCCATGTCGAGCATGCGGTCGGCTTCGTCGAGCACCAGGGTGTTCAGGCCATCGAGCACCAGGGTGCCTTTGTCCAGGTGCTGCTGGATGCGCCCTGGGGTGCCGACGATGATGTGCGCGCCGTGCTCCAGCGAAGCGATCTGCGGGCCCAGCGAAACACCGCCGCACAGGGTCAGGATCTTGATGTTGTCCTCGGCGCGGGCCAGGCGACGCAACTCCTTGGCTACCTGGTCGGCGAGTTCGCGGGTGGGGCACAGCACCAGCGCCTGGCAGCCGAAGTAGCGTGGGTTGATCGGGTTGAGCAGGCCGATGCCGAAGGCGGCGGTCTTGCCGCTGCCGGTCTTGGCCTGGGCGATCAGGTCCTGGCCCTTGAGGATGACCGGCAGGCTCTGGGCCTGGATCGGTGTCATCGAGGCATAGCCGAGGGCGTCCAGGTTGGCCAGCATGGCGGTGGACAGCGGCAAGGTGGCAAAGGCGGTGGGTTCGGTGGTCACGAGGCGGGCCTGCGGTGCGAAGCGAAAAATGCCGCACAGTCTACCAGCCTCATGGCCATTCGCCCTACGACTCCATGTGTTGTTCCGGACGACGGGCACGCCTTCCGTCCGTCGGCGCCAGTTGCAGGAAGATCGCCGCCGCCAGCATGGCCATGACGCCAATGGTGACGAAGGTCAGCTGGAACGCACCCAGGGTGGTTTCCACGCCCTCGGCGCTGCCGGCGGCGGTAAAGCCGCCGAGCAGCGCGCCGGCACAGGCCACGCCCAGGCTCAGCGCCAACTGCGCGACCACCGACAGCAGGCTGTTGCCGCTGCTGGCGCTGGCGTCGTCGAGGTCGATCAGGGTTACCGTGTTCATCGCCGTGAACTGCATGGAGTTGACCGCGCCCAGCAGCCCTAGCTGGATCAGCAGCACGGCATAGGGCGTTTGCTCGTCGACCAGGCCGAGGCTGGCCAGCAACACGCCCAGCAGCAAGGTGTTGCCGGTGAGGATGATGCGGTAGCCGAAGCGTTCGATCAGCGGCCTGGCGATGGACTTGGCGAGCATGGCCGCCGCCGCCAGCGGGATCATGCTCATGCCGGCCTGGGCCGGTGAGTAACCCAGCGCCACTTGCAGCAGCAACGGTACCAGGAACGGCAGGGCACCACTGCCCAGGCGGGCGAACAGGTTGCCGAGGATACCGATGGCAAAGGTGCGTACCCGGAACAGGCTGGGCGAGAACAGCGGCTCCGGGTCGCGCCCGGCGCGCAGCCAGTAGGCCGCCAGGCAGGCCATGCCGGCGAACAGCAGCAACATCACCCGCAAGTGCGGCAGGTGCAATTCACCCAAGCCTTCCATGGCGATGGTGATCAGTACCATCGCCGCGCCAAACAGCAGGAAGCCGGGGCCGTCGAAGGTGGTGCGCTCGGCGCCGCGCAGGTCGGGGATGAACTTCCACACGGCAAAGCAGCCGAGCAAGCCGACCGGCAGGTTGAGCAGGAAGATCCAGTGCCAGCTGAGGATTTCCACCAGCCAGCCGCCAACGGTAGGACCCAGCAATGGCCCGAGCAGGCCGGGGATGGTGATGAAGCTCATGATCCGCACCAGCTCGCTGCGTGGGTAGGCGCGCAGCACCACCAGCCGCCCGACCGGCAGCATCAGTGCCCCGCCCAGGCCCTGCACTACGCGGGCGAAGATCAGGAAACCGAGGCTGTTGGCCGCGGCGCACAGCAGCGAGCCGAAGCTGAACAGCAGGATGGCGCTGAAGAAGATGCGCTTGGTGCCGAAGCGGTCGGCGATCCAGCCCGACGCGGGGATCAGCAGGGCCACGGTGAGCATGTAGGCGATGATCACGCCTTGCATGCGCAGCGGGTCTTCGGCCAGCGAGCGGGCCATGGCCGGCAGCGCGGTGTTGAGGATGGTGCCGTCCAGGGACTGCATGAAGAAGGCGATGGCCACCACCCAGGGGATCCAGCGGGCGGTGACGGGGTCCAGCGGGGTGCGTTCGGGCATGAGGAACCTCAATGTTCGGCATTGCCTGTACTGGCCTCATCGCCGGCAAGCCAGCTCCCACAGGATCACTACAGGCCTCGGGCTGGGCGCGATCCCTGTGGGAGCTGGCTTGCCGGCGATGAGGCCGGAATGGCCTATCACAATGTCAGGGTCAGGCCTTTGACCAGCGCCCCCGGCAAATGACTCGACCCGGTACTGCGTTGTCCATAGGTGCTGGTCGACAGGATCATCTCGCGCGCCAGGGTCAGGTCCTCCAGCTGGCTGCCGAGCAGGCTGTACAGGCTGTCATCGAAGCGCATGGTGCTCACTGGCCCCTGGATCTGCCCGTTCTCCACCCAGAAGGTGGCGAAGCGGGTCAGCCCGGTCATGCGTGCTGCCGGCAAGTCCGAGTAGTTCAGGTACCACAGGTTGCTGATGTACAGCCCGGTGCCCAGCCGCTCGAGGATCTGCTCATTGGCCAGGTTGCCCGGTGCCAGGCTGAGCGCACAGGGCGACTCGTAGCTGTCGGCGCCATTGGCCAGCAGCTCGAATTCGGCTGCACTGCGCGCGCTGATCAGGCGCTGCAGCGCCTCGCCTTGCTGGATCAGCGGCACATCCAGGCGCGGCGAGCCTTCATCGGAAAACGCCGGGCTCAGCGAGCCGCTGACCTGCTCGGTGAAACTCACCAGCGGGCTCAGCCGTGCATCGCCGTTGTACAGGCGCTGCAAGGCGCTGTTGCCGGTGGCCAGGGCCTGGGCGGAAAAACCGCCCCAGCACAGCATGCCGGCGATTTCGTCCATCGCTGCCGGGGCCAGGTAGGCACGGTAGCTGCCGGGCTTGAGGGTGACTGCCGGGCGCCCGAGGAAGCCCAACTGCTCCCGCGCTTGGCGCAGGCGCGCGGTGAAGTCGTCGGCGTTCCACACCTGGCCGGCGTAGTTGGCCTTCACCGCCTGGCCGTTTTCGTGGAACAGGCTCCAGTCGAAGTTGAAGCTGTTGGCCTGGTGCCAGCCGAAGGCGCCGAACGAGCTGGCGAAACCCCGGCAGATCGGCCCGGCGGCGTAAATGCCGACCAGGTCCAGATCACCGGCTTCACCGTCGAGCAAGGCCAGTACCTCGCTCAGCTCGGGCAGCGCTTGTTCTTGCTGGCTGTGGCTATGCCAGGCGCTTTCATCCAGGCGCAGGTAAGGGTCGACTGCCAGCAACGGCAAAGTCTGGCGCAGTTGCTCCAGGGCATCGGTCAGGCGTTGGCGATCCAGTTGTGCATCGCCACTCAAGGTCACTTGCTGTTCGGCCTGGCGACCGTCGCGCATCAGCCGCAGTTGCGCGCTGGCCTGGCTGACTTCACCGGCCTGGCGCACCTTGGCGTGGTTGAAACGCACGAATTGCGATTGTTCGGCGCTGTAGCCGAGGGTGAACTGCTCGCCCGCTTGCAGGGCGGTGCGCACATCCCCGACCAAGGTTTCGAAAGCGTGCTTCATCAGGCGTCTCCTCCGAATACGTCGATCTGGCGGAACACGCAGGCCGGCGAGGCGTGGCCGACCCGCACCACCTGGTTGGGTTCGCCTTTGCCGCAGTTGGGTGTGCCCAGTACCTGGAAGGTGCTGCGGTCACCGACCGCCGCCAGGTTGCGCCAGAATTGCGCGGAGATGCCGCGGTAGTTGGGGTTCTTGACGATGCCCTTGAGCTCGCCGTTCTCGATCAGTTGGCCCCATTCGCAGCCGAACTGGAACTTGTTGCGCGCGTCGTCGATGGACCAGGAGCGGTTGGTGCGCATCAGGATGCCGTGTTCGATGCCCTGGAGCAGTTGATCGAGGGACTGCTCGCCGGGTTCGATGTTGAGGTTGGCCATGCGGTCGATCGGTGCGCGGCTCCAACTGCTGGCGCGGCTGTTGGCCACGCCGGCCAGGCCGGAGCGGAACTGCGACAGCGCACCGCCCAACGGGCGTAGCAGCAGGCCGTTGCGGATCAGGAACTGCTTGCTGGCGGCGGTGCCGTCATCATCGAAGCTGTAGCTGGCCAGCTCTTCGCCGATGGTTGGGTCGAAGGTCACGTTGAGCAGGCTGGAGCCGTATTGCAGGTGGCCGAAGTCACTGGCCTTGACGAAGCTGGTGCCAGCGTAGTTGCGCTCGTCGCCAAGGATGCGGTCCATTTCCAGCGGGTGGCCGATGGACTCGTGGATCTGCAGCATCATCTGGTCGGGCATCAACAGCAAGTCGCGCGGGCCGCTGGGGGTGTTCGGTGCCAGCAGCAGTTGCAGCGCCTCGTCGGCTACCCGGCGGGCAGCGCCGACCAGGCCACAGCGCTCGATGATCTCGAAGCCGCCCTGTTGGCCGAAGTTGTCGCGGCCCAGGCTGCGGCTCTGGCTGTCCTGGCCATCGCTGGCGGTCACGCCCAGGCCCGGGAACAGGAAGCGCTGGGCATGGCGCAGTTCGGCGCCGGCAGAGTTGAGGTAGGTCTGCTCGACCAGGCTCAGGCCCAGGCTGGCCTGCCAGTCCACCAGGCGGCTGTCCTTGGGTACGCTGGCCGATTCGGTGGCGAGCAGGCCAAGGCAGTCGGCCAGGCTGGGTACTGGCTGGTGGAAGTTGGGCGAGATGTGGTCATGGCGAGCATTGGTCACCGGCTGGTCGCGCAGGTCGAGCAAGCTGTGCCGGGCGATCTGTCGGGCCAGTGCTTCGGCCTGCTCCAGTGCCCGCTGCAAGCCGGCCTGGGACAGGTCGGCGGTGGCCGCGTAGGCCTCCACGCCATTGACCCGCACGGTGAGCATGGCGCCTTCGTCCTGGCTGAAGAAGGGCGGCTCGGCGACATTGCGGCGAACCGACAGCGCCTGGTGCGACTGTTTCACATGGCGCAGGGAAAACAACTCGGCCGTACTGCGCAGCGCGGCAAAGCGCTGGCGCAGCAGGGCGCTGGAATCGAACATGCACAAGCCTCCGTTTGCACGGTGGCTCCCCCTAGAACCACCCGTCTTGCATCGCCCGGCAGGTATCGTCGCGTGCCTCGAGCAATGCCAGCTCATTATGGCAGCCCGGTACTTCCCAGGTCAGGAAATAACGCGCGGCTTGTAGCTTGCCGAGATAAAAATCGCGGTCGGCGGGGCTGCCCTTGAGCAGGCCAAGCTCGGCGTGAATCGCCTGTTCCAGCCAGCGCCAGCCGATCACGCAGTGGCCGAAGGCCTTGAGGTACAGGGCCGAGTTGGCCAGGGCGCCAGCGACTTTGCCCTGGGCCAGGTCGCCGAGCAGGGCCAGGGTGACACCTTGCAGGCGGTTGACCAGTTGCTCCAGCGGCTGGCGCAGAGGGTCCAGATTCGGGTGATGGCTGGCACGCTCGCCGGCGCCTGCGATCAGGCGGATCAGTTGCTTGAGGCCGGCGCCGTTGTTCTGCGCCAGCTTGCGGCCGAGCAGGTCGAGCGACTGGATGCCTTCGGTGCCCTCGTGAATCGGGTTCAGGCGGTTGTCGCGGTAGTACTGCTCGACGGGGTACTCGCGGGTGTAGCCATGGCCACCGAGAATCTGGATCGCCAGTTCGTTGGCCTTGAGGCAGAACGCCGAGGGCCAGGACTTTACGATCGGGGTCAGCAGGTCGAGCAGTTCCTGCGCCTGTTTGCGGGCGCTTTCATCGCTGGCGGTCTGCGTGTCGTCGAACAGGCGCGCGGCATACAGGCCAAGGTCGAAGGCGCCTTCGACGTAGGCTTTCTGGGCCAGCAGCATGCGTTTCACATCGGTGTGTTCGATGATCGGCACTGCCGGGCTGTGCGGGTCCTTATTGTCCGGTAGCCGACCCTGCGGGCGTTGGCGGGCGTATTCCAGCGAATACAGGTAGCCGGCATAACCCAGCATCACCGCGCCCATGCCGACGCCGATACGCGCTTCGTTCATCATCTGGAACATGCAGGCCAGGCCCTGGTGCGGCTGGCCGACCAGGTAGCCGACGCACTGGCCGTTGTCACCGAAATTCAGCGCCGTGGAAGTGGTGCCGCGCCAGCCCATCTTGTGGAACAGCCCGGCCAGCAGCACGTCGTTACGCGGGCCACGGCTGCCGTCCGGGTTGACGTGGTACTTGGGCACGATGAACAGCGAAATGCCTTTTACCCCGGGCGGGGCGTCCGGCAGCTTGGCCAGCACCATGTGCACGATGTTTTCCGACAGCTCGTGGTCGCCGCCGGAGATGAAGATCTTGTTGCCCTTGAGCCGGTAGCTGCCATCACCGGCGGGTTCGGCGCGGGTGCGGATATCGGCCAGCGACGAGCCAGCGTGCGGTTCGGTCAGGGCCATGGTGCCGAAGTAGCGGCCTTCGATCATCGGCTGCAGGAACAGGCGCTTTTGTTCGTCGCTGCCGAAGCTTTCGATCAAATTGGCTGCGCCCATGGTCAGGAACGGGTAGGCCGTGGTGCCGGCGTTGGCAGCCTGGAAGTGGGCGAAGCAGGCTTGCGAGACCAGGCTGGGCAACTGCATGCCGCCGACTTCGAAGTCGCGGTTGGCGTTGAGGAAACCGGCTTCGAGGAAGGCATCGACGGCGGGTTTTACCTCGGGGATCAGCTCGGCGCGGCCGTCGACGTAGCGTGGCTCGTTTTCGTCGGCCTTGCGGTTGTGCGGGGTGAAGAACTTTTCAGCGATGGTGCGCGCGGTGGTCAGCGCCGCATCGAAGGTTTCGCGGCTGTGCTCGGCGAAGCGTGGGCGCTGGGTGAGGGCTTTGGCGTCGAGCACTTCGTAGAGCTCGAAGGCGAGGTTGCGGGGGCTGAGCAGGGTCTCGGGCATGGGGGCGGTCCTGAGGCGGGATGCTGCGAGTGTAGGTTTTGCCCGTTGAGGGTGGATACCATGATTGATTCAGTTGATGTTGCGGAACAGATTGGAAACATCTTTGAGCGCCGATCCCTTTGACGTCTCTCCTTCGCTTGGATAGCATTGCGGTGTTGCTACAGACCGGAACCCTGGACCAGGGGGTAGCAATGCCGGGAATCAGCTGATGCTGATTTCTCCCAGCCAGTGAGCGGGATTCGAAAGGCCAGGCCGATATTCAGATTTAGCAAAAAGCCCCAGGACGAATGTTTTGGGGCTTTTTGTTTATAGTTCTCGAATAGTTCACAGGTCCTTAGATGATCAAGCCTTCATTGCGCTTTTCCAGTATGTAGCGGACATTAAAAAGCTGTCCCTTGGGCATGCCCGACCGCCCCCAAGGATCTACTTGATAGGCTGATATTACGTTCACTCTCAGGTGGTTTTCATTGCTCGCCAATTTGCGCACCTCGAAAAATATCGCGTAATCAAAAGTGTTCAGGCAAAAGTATCTGCGATTGTTCCTACCCGCAAAGTGGGCGCGGACCTTGGCGTCGACGAACCTGTGAGCAATGAATTCTGGAAGTTGCTTTGAGCAGTCGTAGCGGCTCTGGCTGAAGTTTCGCTGTTCGTTTGAACGAGAGTTGGTGATAAGCGGGCCTTCGTTCTTGTTATCTGTGAAACAGTGGAATCCAAATGTGAAGTCTACTCTGATGACGCGTGAGCTGATTTTGAACGAGTGGGTGGCTAGCCTTAGATGAGCCATGCAGTGTTCCCTGCCGTCGATGATTAAATTCTTCCAGCGCATGAAGTCCACCCGTTGAGAGTGGCATATGAAAATATGCGCGAGGTTATAGGTCAATGAGCTCAGTGTTCAATATTGTCGCTGAATGTCTATGAGAAGTTTCCTACTTGAGGCGAGGAAATGTAGGGCAGATATTTTATTGGGTATGGTTTATGTGGGGGGCATCCGGTCTGTCAACCCATGTACAGCTGCCACCCTCTTGTTTGACAGCAGGTGTGTGGTGGCCCTCATTACTAGGTGAACCATGATGCTGAAGAATGTCCCCGATCCACACCACGATCCCCTATCCGTGAAGACAGCCCGATGCCGGGGCAGATGCCTGCTGTAAGGCTTAGTTGACTTGTCGCCTGAACGGGCCCTTTCGCGGGCATGCCCGCTCCCACAGGTACGGTGCAAGCCGCGAAGTTTGTGGTGACCTTGTGGGAGCGGGCGTGCCCGCGAAGAGGCCCGCCCAGGCAGTCGAGAAATTCCAGGGGACTGAACAATGACAACAGAAGACACCCAATTCACCGTCGGCAAGACCACGTTCTACCAGGGTGAAAACGGCACCCACCCGCTGTTCCGCATCGAGCCCGGCATCCCTTGCAGGGACGCACGCGAGCAGTCTTCGGAGTTGATGGGCTATGTACGTGAATTGACCATCACCGGCCTGATGGATGAAAAGCCGATGATGATTGTGGGCTGCGCACTACTTGAGTGCGATGGCCAAGGTGCTGATGGATGATGCTGAGTTGGGGATGAAGCAGTGAGGGGTTGGCTTCAGATGGGGTGAAGGCCGCCATGTGTTCGCCGCAGCAGTTTCAGCGCCTGTGAGATCGAGCGCCGCCCGCGCGGCGCTCGATCTCACAGGCGCTGAAACTGCTGTGGCGAACACCTGTCAGCCCAACCCCAATCTCAAGACAAACACCCATAAAAAAGGAGAGCCGAGGCTCTCCCTTTTTCTTCAACAACCCTCAGCCTCAGCCAATGGTCATCAAGCTGGCGTTACCCCCCGCAGCCGCAGTGTTCACACTCACCGCCCGCTCGATCACCAGTCGCTCCAGCGCAATCTGGTGGTCGCCGCTGGACAGCCCGTGCACACCCACGATCGCCCCGGCGCGCTTGGCCACCTGCTGGCACACGCCGCGCAGCTGGTCCGAGTCGCCATGGTGGATCACGGCGTCGAACGCCACTTCGTCCTTGTTCCAGTCCGCCACCAGCTTGACCTTGGCCTGCAGCTCACGCGGCAGGCGGGCGCGCAGGGCCTTGCCCGGCTCGCCGTCAGCCCATACTGCCGAGCTGCCAACAGCCAGCACCGCGGCGAACTGCGCCAGCAGGTCGGCCTCGTTGTCGGCCAGGCACAGCACGTGCTCGCGCGGCAGGATGGTGTAGCTGTTGCGCTCGCCGGTCGGGCCTGGCAGCAGGCGGGCGATGCCGCTCTGCGACTGGCTGGCGAACTGGCTGCACAGTGCGGCCAGGTCGGCCAGCTGGTTGCTCTCGGCCCAGGCCTTCAGGCCGTGCAACGGTTTGACCAGCTGGTCGTGCAGGGTACGGTCAGGCTTGCCTTCGCCGTCCTGCTGCTGGAAGTGGCGGCCAATCGCGTCGGCCGGGCGGGTCGACAGCAGGCGGTACAGGTACAGCGGGCCGCCAGCTTTCGGGCCAGTGCCGGACAGGCCTTCGCCACCGAACGGTTGCACGCCGACCACCGCACCGACGATGTTGCGGTTGACGTACATGTTGCCGGCGTTGGCGGTTTCCACCACCTTGGCGATGGTCTCGTCGATGCGGGTGTGCACGCCGAGGGTCAGGCCGTAGCCGGAGTTGTTGATCTGCTCGATCAACTGGTCGAGGTTGCGACGATTGTAACGCACCACGTGCAGCACCGGGCCGAAGATTTCGCGCTTCAGTTCGTCGAAGCTGTCCAGCTCGATCAGGGTCGGCATGACGAAGGTGCCGCGCTTGATCTCGGCAGCATCGGCGATGGCGACTTGATAGACCGAACGGCCTTTCTCACGCATGCCCTGGATGTGCTTCTCGATGCCGGCCTTGGCTTCGGCGTCGATCACCGGGCCAATGTCCACGGCCAGGCGGTCCGGGCAACCCAGGCGGCTTTCGGCCATGGCGCCCTTGAGCATTTCGATCACGCGGTCGGCGGAGTCTTCCTGCAGGCACAGCACGCGCAGGGCCGAGCAACGCTGGCCAGCACTGTCGAAGGCCGAGGACACCACGTCGATCACCACCTGCTCGGTCAGCGCCGAGGAGTCGACGATCATCGCGTTCTGGCCGCCGGTTTCGGCGATCAGCGGGATTGGACGGCCCTGGTTGTCCAGGCGGCCGGCGACATTGCGCTGCAGCAGGCGGGCCACTTCGGTGGAACCGGTGAACATCACGCCCTTGACGCGCTCGTCACCGACCAGGCCGGCACCGACGGTTTCGCCGCGGCCTGGCAGCAGTTGCAGCACGCCTTCAGGGATACCTGCCTCCAGCAGCAGGCGCACGGCCTGGGCAGCGATCAGCGGGGTTTGCTCGGCTGGCTTGGCCAATACCGGGTTACCGGCAGCCAGGGCTGCGGCCACCTGGCCGGAGAAGATCGCCAGCGGGAAGTTCCACGGGCTGATGCACACCACCGGGCCCAGCGGGCGGTGGGCGTCGTTGCTGAAGTCGGTGCGTGCCTGCACTGCGTAGTAGCGCAGGAAGTCCACGGCTTCACGCACTTCGGCGATGGCGTTGGCGAAAGTCTTGCCGGCTTCGCGGATCAGCAGGCCCATCAGCGGCTGGATTTCAGCCTCCATCAGGTCGGCGGTGCGTTCCAGAATGGCGGCGCGCTCGGCCGGTGGGGTGGCCTGCCAGATCGGCGCGGCATTCAGCGCACACTGGATGGCGTTGTCGACGTCGGCGACGGTAGCTTCCTGCACATGGCCGACCACGTCGCGGTGGTCCGCCGGGTTCAGCACTGGCGCAGCAGCGCTTTCACTGGCTGCGCAAGCCAGCAGCGGGGCGGCCTTCCAGTCGTTGTGGGCGGTCGCCAGCATGGCGCAGGACAGCGATGCCAGGCGGTGTTCGTTGGCCATGTCGATACCGGCCGAGTTGGCGCGTTCAGTGCCATACAGCTCACGCGGCAGCGGGATGCGTGGGTGCGGCAGGCCAATGCTGCCTTCCTGGGTGCCCATGCGCTCGATGCTGGCGACCGGGTCGGCGACCAGTTCCTGGATGGAGATCGAGTGGTCGGCGATACGGTTGACGAACGAGGTATTGGCGCCGTTCTCCAGCAGGCGACGCACCAGGTAGGCCAGCAGCGTTTCGTGGGTGCCGACCGGTGCATAGACGCGGCACGGGCGGTTCAGCTTGCCTTCGGAAAGTTTGCCGACCACCTGCTCGTACAGCGGCTCGCCCATGCCGTGCAGGCACTGGAATTCGTACTGGCCGGGGTAATAGTTCTGCCCGGCAATGTGGTAGATGGCCGACAGGGTGTGGGCGTTGTGGGTGGCGAACTGCGGGTAGATGGCTTCTGGCACGGCCAGCAGCTTGCGGGCGCAGGCCACGTAGGACACGTCGGTGTACACCTTGCGGGTGTAGACCGGATAGCCTTCCAGGCCTTCGACCTGGGCGCGCTTGATCTCGCTGTCCCAATAGGCGCCTTTCACCAGGCGGATCATCAGGCGGTGACGGCTGCGCTTGGCCAGGTCGATGACGTAGTCGATCACGTACGGGCAGCGCTTCTGGTAGGCCTGGATAACGAAGCCGATGCCGTTCCAGCCGGCCAGGGAAGGTTCGAAGCACAGGCGCTCGAGCAGGTCGAGGGACAGCTCCAGGCGGTCGGCTTCTTCGGCGTCGATGTTCAGGCCGATATCGTACTGCTTGGCCAGTAGGGTCAACGACAGCAGGCGCGGGTACAGCTCTTCCATCACGCGCTCGTACTGGGCGCGGCTGTAGCGCGGGTGCAGCGCCGACAGCTTGATCGAGATGCCCGGGCCTTCATAGATGCCACGGCCATGGGAAGCCTTGCCGATCGAGTGGATGGCCTGCTCGTAGGACGCCAGGTACTTCTGTGCGTCATGCTCGGTCAGTGCGGCTTCGCCGAGCATGTCGTAGGAGTAGCGGAAGCCCTTGGATTCGAAGCGGCTGGCGTTGGCCAGGGCTTCGGCGATGGTTTCGCCGGTGACGAACTGCTCGCCCATCAGGCGCATGGCCATGTCGACACCCTTGCGGATCATCGGCTCGCCGCTCTTGCCGATGATGCGGGTGAGCGAGGAGGTAAGGCCGGATTCGTTGTGGGTGCTGACCAGCTTGCCGGTCAGCAGCAGGCCCCAGGTGGCGGCGTTGACGAACAGCGACGGGCTGTTGCCCAGGTGCGGCTGCCAGTTGCCGGTGCTGATCTTGTCGCGGATCAGCGCGTCGCGGGTGCCCTTGTCGGGGATGCGCAGCAGGGCTTCGGCCAGGCACATCAGCGCCACGCCTTCTTGGGACGACAGCGAGAACTCCTGCAGCAGGCCCTGGACGATGCCGGCACGGCCACCGGCGCTTTTCTGATTGCGCAGCTTTTCGGCGAGGCCGGCGGCCATCTTGTTGGTCGCTTCGGCCAGCGGGGCGCTCAGGCGCGCCTGCTCCAGCAGCATCGGTACCACTTCCTGCTCGGGGCGGCGGTAGGCGGCGGTGATCGCCGAGCGCAGTACCGACTGCGGCAGGATGCTCTCGGCGAATTCGAGGAAGCACTGGTGGTTGTGGTCGGGTTGGACTTCACCGGCGTCGTCGGCCAGGTTACTGGCCTGACCGTTGAGTTCGGTCAGGGTGGCACCACCCTCGAGCTTCTCCAGGTAGTTGAAGATCGCTTGCTTGATCAACCAGTGCGGCGTGCGGTCAATCGACTGCGCTGCTGCCTTGAGTCGCTCACGGGTCGGGTCATCGAGTTTGACCCCAAGGGTGGTCGTCGCCATTTCTTATCCTCGTTATTGCCACATTGCCACGGTTGTGGCCTAAGCTGTTGCCAAGAGTAGCTGTAGGACAATTCGGGTGCAACCAGGTGCAACCCGAATTTTTGATGTAAAAGGTGCAACTCGTCCGACAGCCATTTCCACACCCTGAAAAGGGGCGTTTTCGATGCGTTTTATTCTGAAAATCAGGTTTTTTGCTCCCAAAAGGAGCAAGAAAGCGGGTTTAACGAAAAATCCGCCAGCAGGTGCAACTTGCAAATGAAAAATGGTTGCACCCGCTTGGCGTTGTTGCATAGCATTCGACGCCTGGGTGCAACCGCTGTGGCTGCGGTTGTGCATGAGATAAAAACAAACGCCAGGGCACACACATGGGCAATCCACTAACGATCACCTTCGTGATCTACATCGCGGCAATGGTGCTGATCGGCTTCGCCGCCTACCGCTCCACCAACAACCTTTCCGATTACATTCTGGGCGGTCGCAGCCTGGGTAGCGTGGTTACCGCGCTGTCTGCCGGCGCTTCCGACATGAGTGGCTGGCTGCTGATGGGCCTGCCGGGCGCCATCTACTTTTCGGGCCTGTCGGAGGCCTGGATCGCCATCGGCCTGACCGTTGGTGCCTACCTTAACTGGCTGTTCGTGGCCGGCCGCCTGCGGGTGCAGACCGAGCACAACGGTGACGCGCTGACCCTGCCGGACTACTTCTCCAGCCGTTTCGAAGACAACAGCGGCCTGCTGCGGATCATTTCGGCCATCGTCATCCTGGTGTTCTTCACCATCTACTGCGCTTCCGGCATCGTTGCCGGTGCCCGGTTGTTCGAGAGCACCTTCGGCATGTCGTACGAGACCGCCCTGTGGGCAGGTGCTGCAGCAACCATCGCCTACACCTTCATCGGTGGTTTCCTGGCGGTGAGCTGGACCGATACCGTGCAGGCTTCGCTGATGATCTTCGCGCTGATCCTCACGCCAGTGATCGTGCTGATCTCCACGGGCGGCTTCGACACCACCTTCGCTGCCATCGAGGCGGTGAACCCAGCCAACTTCGACATGCTCAAGGGCGCTACCTTCATCGGCATCATCTCGCTGATGGGCTGGGGCCTGGGCTATTTCGGCCAGCCGCACATCCTGGCGCGCTTCATGGCTGCCGATTCGGTGAAGTCGATCGCCAACGCCCGCCGCATCTCCATGACCTGGATGATCCTGTGCCTGGCCGGTACCTGTGCCGTGGGCTTCTTCGGTATCGCCTACTTCTCGGCGAACCCGGACCTGGCTGGCCCGGTTACCGAAAACCATGAGCGTGTGTTCATCGAGCTGGCGAAGATCCTGTTCAACCCATGGATCGCCGGTGTGCTGCTGTCGGCCATCCTGGCGGCGGTGATGAGTACCCTGAGCTGCCAGCTGCTGGTGTGCTCCAGCGCCCTGACCGAGGACTTCTACAAGGCCTTCCTGCGCAAGAACGCTTCGCAGGTCGAGCTGGTATGGGTCGGCCGTCTGATGGTGCTGGCCGTGGCCCTGATCGCCATCGCCATGGCTGCCAACCCGGAAAACCGCGTGCTGGGCCTGGTCGCCTATGCCTGGGCCGGCTTCGGTGCTGCCTTCGGTCCGGTGGTGCTGATTTCGGTGCTGTGGAAAGGCATGACCCGCAACGGCGCGCTGGCCGGTATCGTGGTCGGTGCACTGACCGTGATCCTGTGGAAGAACTTCGACACCCTCGGACTGTACGAAATCATCCCGGGCTTCCTGTTCGCCAGCATCGCCATCATCCTGGTGAGCAAGCTGGGTAGCCCGTCGCAGGCGATGGTGCAGCGTTTCGAGACTGCCGATGCGGCGTATCACGCTGACAAGTAATATCCGTTGAATCGGCGGCGCCTGCTTCGCGGGCTCGCCCGCTCCCACGGGATTTGCACTGAACCTGAAACCAGTGCGATCCCTGTGGGAGCGGGCGAGCCCGCGAAGAAGCCACCGCCAGTCGACAGCCAGGCCTGACTCCGCCTGCAAGGCAAGGTAAACTTGCCGCCCCCGCAGGAGTTGCCATGAACTATCGTCACGCCTTCCACGCCGGCAACCACGCCGACGTCCTCAAACATATCGTGCTGACCCGCCTCATCGCCCTGATGTCGCGCAAGGAGCAGCCGTTCGCCTACATCGATACCCACGCAGGGCTCGGCCTGTATGACCTGCAGGGCGACCAGGCAAGCCGCACCGGCGAATACCTGGAAGGCGTCGCCCGCCTGTGGAACCGCGATGATCTGCCAGCCATGGCCGGCGACTACCTGCGCATCATCAAGCGCCTGAACGCCGACGGCGAGCTGCGCTATTACCCTGGCTCGCCCGAACTGGCCCGGCGCCTGATGCGCCAGCAGGACCGTGCCCTGCTCAACGAGAAGCACCCCGAAGACGGGCCGCTGCTCAAGGAAAACATGAAGAAGGACCCGCGCGTGGTCGTGCACCTGGGCGAAGGCTGGCATGTGCCACGAGCTTTGCTGCCAGTGCAGGAAAAGCGCGCGATCATGCTGATCGACCCGCCGTTCGAACAGGCTGACGAGCTCAAGCGCTGCACTACCGCGATGAAAGAGGCGATCGGCCGCATGCGCCAGACCGTCGCTGCCATCTGGTACCCGATCAAGGACCAGCGCTCGCTGACCCGCTTCTACCAGGACCTGACCAGCACCGGCGCGCCGAAACTGCTGCGGGTGGAACTGTATGTACATCACCAGGACAGCCCGCAGGGGCTCAACGGCTCGGGTCTGGCTATCGCCAACCCGCCATGGGGGCTGGAAGAAGAGCTGCGCGAGCTGCTGCCGTGGCTGGCCAAAGAGCTGGCGCAGACCGATGGTAGCTTCCGTATGGACTGGCTGATCGCCGAGTAACCAGATGGCGCGGCCCCTGCAATCTGTATGAAGCCCTGGGGCCGCTGTGCGGCCCTTTCGCGACACAAGGCCGCTCCCACAGGGATAGCGTAACCCCTGTGGGAGCGGCCTTGTGTCGCGATCGAGGGCGCAGCCCTCGCAGAGGCATCCGCATACTGCGCTTTGCGTTATAATCCCGCCCTTTAGCCGCCACCCGCCCAACAGGCCGCTGGCGCATTTCTACCGAATGAAGAGGCTAATCCCTTGGCATTGACGATTCTTGGCCTGTCCGGCGCCCTTAGCCATGACCCTTCCGCGGCCTTGTACATTGACGGCAAGCTGATTGCCGCCGCCGAAGAAGAGCGCTTCGTGCGTGACAAGCATGCGAAGAACCGCATGCCCTACGAGTCGGCGAAGTTCTGCCTGGAGCAGGCAGGCATCAAGCCATCCGACGTTGACGTGGTAGCCATTCCGTTCGCCCCGATCAGCCTGTTCGGCAAGGCGCGCTGGCATTATGCCAAGCGCTACTGGTATGCACCGGACCGCGCCCTCGACGCCATCCTGATGGGCAATCGTCGCTACAAACGCTACCGCAAGAAGATCGTCTGGTGCCTGGAGCAACTGGGCTTCGACCCGAAAAAGGTCAAGATCGAGCCGGTCGAGCACCACCTGGCGCACGCCTCCAGTGCCTACCACTGCTCGGGCTTCAAGGAAAAGACCGCGATCCTTGGCATTGACGGCAAGGGCGAGTACGCCACTACCTTCTTTGGCTACGGCGAAAACGGCAAGATCCACAAGATCAAGGAGTTCTTCGACCCGGACTCCTTGGGCGGCCTGTACGGTGCAATCACCGAGTTTCTCGGCTTCGAGATGCTCGACGGCGAGTTCAAGGTCATGGGCATGGCGCCGTATGGCGACGCCAGCAAGTACGACTTCTCGCGCCTGGCCAGCTTCGAAAATGGCGAGCTGGTGATCAATACCGACTACGCCAACGTCATCGGCCTGCGTCGTTATAAAGAGAAGGGCAAGGGCTTCTACTTCTCGCCGAAGCTGATCGAATGGCTGGGCCCCAAGCGCGAAGGCGATATCGCCGACGAGCCGTACATCCATTACGCGGCCAGCATGCAGGCGCTGTTCGAGAAGATCGCCCTGCAGATGATCGACCACTACCTGGGCGATACCCTGCGTGAAACCGGCAAGCTGGCCTTCGCCGGCGGCTGCGCGCTGAACGTCAAGCTCAACCAGAAGATCATCGCCCGCTCCGATGTGAAGGAACTGTTCGTCCAGCCGGCCTCCGGTGACGCCGGTACTGCCGTGGGTGCCGCTGCCTACGTTTCCCACGCCCGTGGCGTGCCGGTCGAGAAGATGGAACACGTCTACCTCGGCCCTGCGTACTCCAACGAAGACGTGATCGCCGCCTGTGCCCGTCACCCGAATGCACCGAAATGGCGCAAGCTCGACGACATGCCGCAGCGCATCGCCAAGATCATGGTCGATGGTAACCCGGTGGCCTGGTTCCAAGGCCGCATGGAGTTCGGCCCGCGCGCCCTGGGTGGCCGTTCGATCATCGGCTGCCCGAGTGTGCCGGGCGTGGCCGACCGCATCAACGAGCAGATCAAGTTCCGCGAACGCTGGAGACCTTTCTGCCCGTCGATGCTCGACACCGTCGCCCCGCAGATGATCAAGGTCGACCACCCGGCACCGTTCATGACCTTCACCTTCGAAGTGGCTGAAGAGTGGAAGACCCGTGTACCGGAAGTGGTCCACGAAGATGGTACTTCGCGTGCCCAGGTGCTCAAGCGCGAGTACAACCCGCGCTACTACGACATGATGAAGGCGCTGGAAGACCTGACCGGTAACGGCGTGTCGCTGAACACCTCGCTGAACCGTCGTGGCGAACCGATGATCTGCTCGCCGACCGACGCCCTGAACATGTTCTTCGGCTCGGACCTGCAGTACCTGATCATGGAAGACATTCTGGTCGTGAAGGACGGCGCCGCCGCGTATGACCAGCCGCTCTGAACCGCGTATCCTGCAGTTCTGCCATGGCTATGACGGGCCGTTTCTGGACTGTGCCCGTCAGTACGCCAGCCTGTTCCAGGGGCGTGGCTACCAGGTCACCACGGTATTCCTCACCGGCGCCGCCGACCCGCAGGTGGCGGCTGGCTGCGCGTCGGACGAGGTGCTGTTCCTGGAGTTCAGCTCCAAGGCCGTGCGTGGCCTGAAGCTCGGCGCCATCCGTGCCTTGCGGCGGATCGCGGCCGAGCGCAATTTCGCCTTCTGCATTGCCCATCGCTTCAAGCCGATCTACGTGGCGTTGTTGGCGACCGGCCTGCCGGTGATCGGTGTGCACCACGCCTTTGGCGACTACGAACGCAAGGGCCGTCGATTGTTCGCCAACCTGTTCAGCAAGCGCCTGAGCCTGCTCGGGGTGTCGGACGCGGTGCGTGACGACATGCGCCGCTGCCTGCCGCAGTGGCCAGCCGAGCGTATCCAGACGCTGTACAACCGCATCGATATCGACGCGCTGCAAGCGGCCCTGGTGCCGCGCGCCGAAGCACGCCAGGCCCTGGGCCTGGATGCGCAGGCGTGGGTGGTCGGCAACGTCGGGCGCCTGCACCCGGACAAGGACCAGGCGACCCTGCTGCGTGGCTTTGCCGAAGCGCTGCCGGGGTTGCCTGCCGGTTCACGCCTGGCGATCCTGGGCAAAGGCCGCCTGGAAGCCAAGCTCAAGGCCTTGGCCGCGGAGCTGGGCATTGCCGGGCAAGTGGATTTCCTTGGCCAGGTGCCGGATGCGCGGCGTTACTTCCAGGCGTTCGACGTGTTTGCCCTGAGCTCTGACCATGAGCCGTTTGGCATGGTCCTGCTCGAAGCCATGGTCGCCGGGGTGCCGGTGCTGGCCACCGCCTGTGGCGGTGCCCGCGAAGTGGTCGAAGGGGTTGGCATGCTGTTCCCATTGGGCGATGCCGCGCAGCTGGCCCAGGGCCTGAAGCACATGGCTGTGCTGGATGGGCAGCAGCGCCAGGCATGTGCAGAACACATGCTGCAGCGCCTGCATGAACGCTTTTCCGACCAGGCGGTGCGCGAGGCCTTCTGGCAACTGCCGCAGGTTCGTACGCTGGTGGGGCAGGCCTGATGCTCAACCGTATCCAGGCCTTCCGCGAGCGCGGTTGGCAAGCCATCGACGCCAAGGCCTATGCCGAGGCTTGGGCCCGCTTTGGTGGCAGTGTCGCCACCCACCCGCTGGTGGTCGAGCAACTGGCGGACCTGGCGCAGATCCCGGTGCGTTACCTGGGCTGGCACCAGGCCGGCGAGCTGAAGGCCGCCATCCCCACCTGGGGGCGCCACCTGGCGCTGTCCAAGGACGTGCTCAAGCGTGCCGGCAAGAAAGCCCTGTTCGACCTGGGCAATGCCGAAATCATCCTGCCGGCGGCGGCTGATGCTGCTGCGCCTTTGCGCCACAGCGGGCGTTACCTGTCCGAACTGAACCAGGGCCGTTTCACCGGCCTCAAGGCACAGAAAGAGCAGTTGGCCATGGCCCGGGCCCATGAAGACCTGTCGAAGAAATTTCGCTACAACCAGCGCCGCGAGCTGCGCCTGCTGGAAGAGGCGGGTGGCGTGGTACGCCCGATCAGCGAGTTCGGCGCACAGGAAATCGCCAGCATGTACTGCGACCTGTTCCAGCGTCGCTGGGGCTTCCCGGCGACCGGTGCCGAGCGCATGGCCGACGTGCTGGAGCGCCTGCGCGAGCTGCTGATCGGCTCGGTGCTGCTGCTGGATGACAAGGCGATTGCCATTCAGTTGGTGTACCGCGTCGAAGCGCCAGAATGGATCAGCGTCGAGTACATCAATGGCGGCGTCGACCCTGAAACCAAGGCCTTCAGCCCCGGCAGCGTACTGAGCTTCCTCAATACCCAGGCCGCCTGGGAGGATGCCCGCGGGCGCAACAAGCCACTGCGGTTCTCGTTCGGCCGTGCCGACCGCGAGTACAAGGACCGCTGGTGCAACCCCGTGCCGGTGTATCAGGCATGAGCCGCAAGCAGCAGTTGCTCAAGCGCCACCGGCGCAACAAGCGCCTGGGCCTGCTGGCGGGCCTGGTCGCGCTGATCGCCCTGGCTGTGTTCAGCTGGTGGTGGTTGCCTTTGCTGCTGCTGCCAATGCTGTGGGCGGCCCATGAAGCCTGGTTTGCCGACCACCTGTTTTATGCGCCAGGCGAAGATTACGTCTACGACTTCGGCGACCAGGCCCGGCAAGTTCCCGCCAGCCTGCATGATGGCCTGCTCAAGGCCGACTGCACGCTGCAGGGCAACGAAACCCTGACCCTTGAACTGCGGCTAAAGAGCAGTTGGCTGGGGCGATTCCTCGATCCGCGGGTCGAGCTGGTCGCTGCCGAGCAGGCCGACCAGCAAACCTTCGAGCGTGGTGTCGATGGTGTGCGCTTCCTCAACCTGACCGGCCTGGCCGCGTCCCTGCAAGCCGGCACGTTGCGCTTGCGCGGCCGCCATTGCCGGCCGCTGGGCCAGCCGCGCCTGTGGATAACCCCGGGGGTCGAGCTGCAGCGGCGCCGGGTGATGGTGATCGCGCCGCATGCCGATGATGCCGAGCTGGCTGCGTATGGCCTCTACAGCCAGGCTGACGAAACCTGGGTGGTGACCCTGACCGCCGGTGAAATAGAGGCCGAGCACTATCAGCAGATGGGGCTGGCCAAAGCCGAGGCCGCCCGCTTGAAGGGCCGCCTGCGCGCCTGGGACAGTATCGCCGTGCCGCGTTGGGCCGGTGTGCCGGAGTCGCGCTGTGTACAGCTGGGCTACTTCTGCCTGCAACTGCCTGCCATGCAGGCCGCGCCAGGCCAGCCGGCCGCTTCTCGCGAAGCCGACCTGGCCGATATCCGCGTATTCCGCCAGTTCAACCCGTTCCCGCTGCCGGCCGACCGTGATGGTGCGCCAACCTGGCACAACCTGCTGGCCGACCTGCGTGCCTTGCTGGAGTTGGCCAGGCCAGAGGTGCTGGTGATGCCGCACCCGCAGCTCGACCCGCACCCCGACCATATCTGTGCCCAGGCTGCGGTGCTGGAGGCCTTGCAAGGCCTGGCCTGGCAGCCACAAACCCTGCTGTGCTACGCCAACCACCTGCATGACAACGACCGCTGGCCGATGGGTGACAGCGGCGATGGCGTGGCCTTGCCGCCACAGTTGAGTGCTGCACAAACCTGGGCACCCTGCAGCCTGGTACTGGACCTGGCGACCCAGCGCGACAAGGCCATGGCCCTGGGCATGATGCACGACCTGCAACCGCCGGCGTCGTTCAAGCGCCGCCTGCGCCGCTTGCTGCAGCGCTGGCTGGCCGGGCGGCGGCCGTCACCCTATGGCGAAAACGAATTCTTCCGCAAGGCCGTGCGCCGACATGAACTGTTCTGGCGGCGTGAGCTGTAGGCACGCCCCATGGTTGACCGCGATGGCGCAGAGCGCCCAAGGAACGCAATGAAAGTCCTATTTCTGGTGCAGAAGGAACAGCGGGCGATTCTCGACCGCCTGTACGATGGCGTCGCGGCCAACTGCGAGTGCGACCTGCGCTGGCTGACCAGCGAAGACCAACGCAACCTGCGCCGTTATTTCAAGCGCGAGGTACAGGTCGAGCGCTATGACCGCATCGTGTTCTTCCTGCGCTTCAAGCAGGAGATCCGCCAGGTGGCCTTTATCCGCACCGTGCCGAATCTGGTCATCCTCGAACACGACGCCTACCAGAACTATATCCCCTGCAAGTACACCGGCAAGTTCAGCGCCCATTACCGCCAGCTGCCCTGGGCGCGGGTGATCAGCTCCGGCTACATGGTCAGCGAGCGCCTGCGCCAGGAAGGTTTCGATGCGGTGTTCGTACCCAAGGGCTACGACGAGCAGTTGCTGGCCGACCAAGGGCGTGAGCGTGATATCGAACTGGCCTTCGTCGGCAGCACCAACAGCGTTGCCTACAGCGGTCGCAAGGCGCTGCTGGACGAACTGGGGCGGGTCGAGAACCTGGTGGTGACCCGCACCAAGTCGGGTGAGGACTACTGCAACACGCTCAACCGTATTCGCTTCTTCGTCAGTGCCGATGTCGGCATGGGCGAATACATGATCAAGAACTTCGAAGCCATGGCCTGTGGCTGTGTCTTGCTGGCATACGACCAGGGCGAGGAAGAGAACCGTGCGCTGGGCCTGCAGGACATGCATAACGTGGTGTTGTATGACAGCATCCCGACCCTTCAGGAAAAACTCCGGCGTTTGCGCGCGGAGCCTGCGCTGGCATTGCAGATCGCAGAAAATGGCCGCAATCTGGCGGTTTCCCGTTTCAGTTTCGGGGCAGTTGGACGTAGCATCGTCGACCACATGCGCCCGGCGCTCAGGCCCCATCCGCCGTTGTCTGCATGGCAGCGGCTGCGCCTGAAGCTGGGCATCTAACACAAGAACTTTCGTGCCTACGGAGCGGGTACGGAAAGTCGATAGTCGCAATGCGGAGGGAGTCCGGTGCGCTTTTCAAATGAGAGTGACGTTACGCTTGTCGTGACCAGTTGTGGGCGGTTCGATCTGCTCAAAGGCACCCTTGAGAGTTTCGATCGCTACAACACCGCGCCCATTCGCGAAGTACTCATCACCGAAGATTCCGGTGACGATGCCGTGCATGCCGCCGTGCCGGAGCACTGGAAACCGCACTGCAAGGTGTTCGTCAACCGGCCCAAGCTCGGCCAGTTGCCGTCTATCGACCTGGCCTACAGCCACGTCAAGACGCCTTACATCTTCCACTGCGAGGATGACTGGCACTTCTATCGCCAGGGCTTCGTCGAAGACTCCCGGGCCATCCTGGCGGTCAGCCCCAACCTATTGCAGGTGTGGCTGCGCAGCCATGCCCACGACCTGGCCGTGCACAGCCCTTACATTCACCTGGGGGATCGCCAGGTAATCGCTGGTGTGCCTTGTTACCCGCTGCTGTCCGACAAGGCCGAGTGGCAGGCGTTTTCGCTCAACCCTGGCTTGCGTCGCTTGAGCGATTACCAGCGCTGCGCGCCATTTGCCGCCTATGCTGGAGAAAAGGCGCTTTCCCGGCGTTATGCTGAGTTAAATCTGACAGCGGTCACCTTGGAGGGTGACGCAGTATTGCACACTGGATTCGATAATCACGTGACCTTGCCCATCGAGGTGGAGCGCAAGGCCAAACGTCGTCAACGTGATCGGATAAAGCTGGCATTGACGCTGGTGGTAGGTGCCTTGATCGGTATGGGAATCACCATTTTTGTTCAATGAAGTCGCTGTCCCATCTGTCATGAGCGGGAGAGGGCCCATGAACATCGTCAATATGATGTGGGCGGGTGGAACGCCGTACATGTCCATCCATAAGGTGCATCGGCAGGTGCTGTCGCATGCGGGTGCCGATGCCCGGATCAGTAACTGGCTGCTGCTGGGTAGCGGGCTCTGTTGTGGGCTCGGTTCGACCCGGGAGTGGCATATGCCGCCACGCGCGCTGAAAGGGCGGCACCTGTGGCGTCTGCTGCGGCCGTGGTTGCGCATGCGTTTGCGCAAGGCGCTGGCCGAAGCCAAGGCTGAAGTCGTCCTGCTCGATGGTATTGGTGTCGCACGCCTGGTGCTGCCGTTGTTGCAGCAGATTCCCGAGGTGCGCGCCAAGGTGCTGTTCCATGGCAAGACGCACTTGAGCGCCAGCGATATTCGCCTGTTGCGTATGCTCCCGGTCGAGCGTCTGGGCATCGCGGCGGTGTCGGGGACCTTGGCCGAGTCGCTGCAGCGTGACTTGGGCAGGCCAGTGCAAACCCTGCGCATGGCGCTCGACCCGCTGGCTTTCGTCGAACCGTTGTTGAGCCGGGACAAGGCCAGGCAGGCGCTGCAGTTGCCACAGGCAGCCGGGATGATGCTGGGCGCGGTGGGGCGCCTGGTGGAGAGCAAGGGCTTCGAGATGCTGATCGAGGCATTCGCCAAGGCCCGTGCGCAGCAACCGGACCTGCACTTGGCGATCATCGGCGAAGGCCCGCAACACGCCATGCTGCAGGCACGAGTCGATGCGTTGGGCCTGGCCGGGTGCGTCCACCTGTGCGGTCACCGCGAAGATCTGCAACAGTTGTACCGGGCCTTCGATTGGCTGTTGGTACCTTCGCGCTCCGAAGGCCTGGGGCTGGTGGTGCAGGAGGCGGTGATGGCCGATGTGCCGGTAGTGTGCAGCGACCTGCAAGTATTCCGCGAACAACTGCAGGATACCGGCGGCTACCTGCCCGTTGCCGATGAGTGCGCCTGGGCCGAGGCGATCGCGCATTGTACGGCGCTCAGTGCCCCGGCGGTGGCTGCCCGGCAGCGCCAGGCGCTGGCTCCGGAGCAGGCCTGGCAGGCATTTCGCAACGGCTCGCAGAGCCTGCTGCGCAGCTGATACTCAGCGCGCCAGCAGGGCTGCCTCGAAAGCAGCGAGGGGGAACCGGTCGCCCAGCTTCTCCCGTTCGATGTAGCGCACCATGTGCTGCACGTTGCGACGGATCATGCGTGCCGACAGCGGCGGGCGCAGGAAGCGCATGTCGGCCACGTCGATCAGGCCCAGGCGCTGGTCGGGGGTAACCACCACATTGCCCAGATGCAGCGAACGGAAGTACACACCGCTACGGTGCAGTTGCTGGATCAGTTCGATCAGGCGCGGCAGGTAAGTGTCCCAGCTGAAGCCTTCATCACGCGACATCTGCAGCAAGGTGCGCCCTGGCAGCGGGCGATACAGCACGGCGGTACGGCCTGGCAGGTCGAGCTTGTGCTGGCTGATCACCTCGAGAGTGGGGATGCCCAGTTGTGCCAGGCGCGCGGCGTTATCGACGAAGCGCTGCGAGTAAGGGCGCAACAGTGCAGATGAAATCAGCCGCTTGCGACGAAAAACCTTGAGGAAATTACCATCTGCGAGCAGGTAGACTTTGGCGCCATGGCTGTCTGCCTCAAGCACCTGTGCGCCGAGTGTCAGCTGATCGAAGTCGATCTGGGTGAGCCGGGAGCATTGCATGAATAGAGCCTTGTCGTCTGGCGAGCAAAATGACCGGCAATAATGCCGAAAATAATGCTGTAGCACCATGGATGGTGTCTTTGATTCATCGGGGGAAAGGATGTTGTATCAAAAAAACTGGGCTCGGGCCTGGTTGGGGTTGGGGCTGGTCTGGTTCCTGGCGGCGATTGCCTTGGCACCGAGCAACAAGGTTTATCAGCAGGGCCTGGTGCTGTTCCTGTGGCTGCCAACCCTGGTACTGGCGTGGTCCGCCCGGCAGGTGCTGGCGCAAGCCTGGAGGCGTCAGCCGGCGCTGTGGGGGAGTGTGCTGCTGCTGTTGGCATGGTGCGGGCTGAGCCTGGTCTGGTCGCCCGCAGAAGACCCTGGGCGTGAGATCAAACGCCTGGTCTACATTCTGGTGTTCCTGCTGGCGTTCCCCCTGCTGGCCCAGCTTGGCCTGGCCCGCATTCGCCAGTTGCTGCTGCTCGGCAGCGGTCTGCTGGCCATTGCCGCGTTGGTTTCGGTCATCAACTTCTATGGTTTGCAAGGGCAATCGTTGCTGGCCCGCCTGGCTGGCATTGGCGAAATCTCGCACCCCATCCTGGGCGCCTATGTGATCGGCTCTGCCGTGCTCTTCCTGCTCTACGAGCCGCCGCGGCAGCGCGGCATGCAGTTATTGTGGCTGGCGGCGTTGGCGTGCCTGGGTGCATTTGCCATGCTCAGCCAGAGCCGTGGGGCGGTTCTGGCCCTGGTGCTCACCGTGATCATGGCGCCGCTGTGGTTCCGCGACCGCCACAGCCGGGTGTTTTCCATTCTGGCAGCCATTGCCACCGGCCTGGCCTTCTATTTCGTTTACGACCTGATCGCCAGGCGCGGTTCGTCCTACCGGCCGGAAATCTTCCATGCGGTGGTGGACATGATTGCCGCGCATCCCTGGACCGGCCTGGGCCTGGGGGCTGCCTACGACGTGAGCGCCGTGGGCAGACGCTTCGATCACACCCACAACATGTTCACCCACATCGCGGTGGAGGTGGGCTTGCCCGGTATGCTGCTATGGGTAATGGTGTGGCTTTACACCCTGGGTGAAATCGTGCGCGCGCGCGCCACACTGTTCGGTAAGGTCCTGCTGGGCTTCTGGGTGTACTCGACGCTGGCCATGCAGTTCGATGCCGCCAGCCTCACCGGTACGCCACGTGCCGAATGGTTTATCAGCTGGCTGCCGGTGGGCTTGGCGATGATGCTGCCATGGGGGCGTGCCGAAAATGACGCCTGTGGTAAAATTGCCGGTTCAACCTGAACAGCGAGCTCGATAATGGCCGAAACACCGCGACCGGCGGAGCACACCTCCAGCCTGAAGATCTACTTCCGGCTGCTGAGTTATGTGAAACCCTATGTCGGCATTTTCCTGCTGAGCATTGTCGGTTTCGTGATCTTTGCCTCCACCCAGCCGATGCTGGCCGGCATTCTCAAGTATTTCGTCGATGGGCTGAGCAACCCCGAGGCGGTGTTGTTCCCCACCGTCCCATACCTGCGCGACCTGCAATTGCTGCAGGCGGTGCCGCTGCTGATCATCCTGATTGCCGCATGGCAGGGCCTGGGTTCGTTCCTCGGTAACTATTTCCTGGCCAAGGTTTCCCTGTGCCTGGTGCACGACCTGCGTGTGGAGTTGTTCAACAAGTTGCTGGTGTTGCCTAACCGCTACTTCGACAACCACAACTCCGGGCACCTGATTTCGCGCATCACCTTCAACGTGACCATGGTCACCGGTGCTGCCACCGATGCGATCAAGGTGGTGATCCGTGAAGGCCTGACCGTGGTGTTCCTGTTCGCCTACCTGCTGTGGATGAACTGGCACCTGACCCTGGTGATGGTCGCCATCCTGCCGGTGATCGCGGTGATGGTCAGCGTCGCCAGCAAGAAATTCCGCAAGCAGAGCAAGAAGATCCAGGTGGCCATGGGCGACGTCACCCACGTCGCCTCGGAAACCATCCAGGGTTACCGCGTGGTGCGCAGCTTTGGTGGCGAGGCCTACGAGGAGCGGCGTTTCGGCAAGGCCAGCCAGAGCAACACCGACAAGCAACTGCGCATGACCAAGACCGGCTCGCTGTATACGCCGATGCTGCAGCTGGTGATCTACAGCGCCATGGCTGCGTTGATGTTCCTGGTGCTGTTCCTGCGTGGTGAGTCCACCGCCGGTGACCTGGTGGCCTACATCACCGCCGCTGGCCTGCTGCCCAAGCCGATTCGCCAGTTGTCGGAAGTCAGCTCGACCATCCAGAAGGGCCTGGCAGGTGCCGAAAGCATCTTCGAGCAGCTGGACGAACAGCCTGAAGTGGACACCGGCACCGTTGAGAAAGAGCGGGTGCAAGGGCGCCTGGAAGTGCGCAACCTGAGCTTCACTTACCCGGGCACCGAGCGCGAAGTGCTGAGCGATATCAGCTTCGTTGCAGAGCCTGGGCAGATGATCGCCCTGGTCGGCCGCTCCGGCAGCGGCAAATCGACCCTGGCGGCGCTGATCCCGCGCTTCTATCACCATGATCAGGGGCAGATCCTGCTCGACGGCGTGGAGATCGAGAACTATCGCCTGCGCAACCTGCGCCGTCACGTGTCGCAGGTAACCCAGCACGTCACTTTGTTCAACGACACCGTGGCCAACAACATCGCCTATGGCGACCTGGCCGGCGCCCCGCGCGCAGATATCGAGGCTGCGGCGGCCGATGCCTACGCCAAGGAGTTCGTCGACCGCTTGCCAAAAGGCTTCGATACCGAAGTAGGTGAAAACGGCGTGCTGCTGTCCGGTGGCCAGCGCCAGCGCCTGGCAATCGCCCGGGCGCTGTTGAAAAACGCGCCGCTGCTGATCCTCGACGAAGCCACCTCGGCGCTGGATACCGAGTCCGAACGGCACATCCAGGCTGCCCTCGACCATGTGATGGAGGGGCGCACCACCTTGGTGATCGCCCACCGCCTGTCGACCATCGAGAAGGCTGACCAGATCCTGGTCATGGACCAGGGCCGCCTGGTGGAGCGTGGCACCCATGCCGAGCTGCTCGCGGCCAATGGCCATTATGCCCGCCTGCATGCCATGGGCCTGGATGAGCCGGCCAAGGCCGATATCACCTGAACCCTCCTTGATCGGGGCCGTCACGGCCCCGATTGTCACGGGAATTTTCCGGGGATGATCTGGCCATAAAGCCGTCGTCTACCCTGTGCTAATATCCTGCCCCTGTTCATTATTTTCATATGGGTTGCCCATGAAGTTGTCCATGCCGCGTTTCGATCAAGCCCCGGTACTGGTGGTCGGCGATGTCATGCTCGACCGCTACTGGCATGGCGGTACTTCGCGTATCTCGCCTGAAGCGCCAGTGCCGGTGGTCAAGGTCGATCAGATCGAGGATCGCCCCGGCGGCGCGGCCAACGTTGCCTTGAACATCGCCGCCCTGGGCGCACCGGCGTCGCTGATCGGCGTCACCGGCCAGGACGAGGCCGCCGACAGCCTGACCAACAGCTTGCAGGCCGCTGGCGTGCGCTCGGTGTTCCAGCGCATTGCGCACCAGCCGACCATCGTCAAGCTGCGGGTCATGAGCCGTCACCAGCAGTTGCTGCGCATCGATTTCGAAGAGCCGTTCGCCACCGATCCGCTGTCGCTGGGTGCCGAGGTCGACAGCCTGCTCGAGGGCGTCAAGGTGCTGGTCCTGTCCGACTACGGCAAGGGCGCGCTGAAAAACCACCAGAGCCTGATCCAGGCGGCGCGAGCCAAGGGCATTCCGGTGCTGGCCGACCCCAAGGGCAGGGACTTTTCCATCTATCGCGGCGCCAGCCTGATCACCCCGAACCTCAGCGAGTTCGAGACCATCGTCGGCCGTTGCGCCGATGAGGCCGAGCTGGTCGCCAAGGGCCTGCAACTGCTGCAGGACCTGGACCTGGGCGCCTTGCTGGTAACCCGTGGCGAGCACGGCATGACCCTGCTGCGCACTGGCCAGCCGGCGCTGCACCTGCCGGCACGGGCACGCGAAGTGTTCGATGTGACGGGTGCCGGCGATACCGTCATTTCCACCTTGGCCGCGGCCATCGCCGCCGGCGAGGACATGCCCCACGCGGTGGCCCTGGCCAACCTGGCGGCGGGTATCGTGGTCGGCAAGTTGGGTACCGCTGCAATCAGCGCCCCTGAACTGCGCCGGGCCATCCAGCGTGAGGAAGGTTCCGAGCGCGGTGTGCTGGGCCTGGAGCAACTGCTGCTGGCCATCGATGACGCGCGGGCGCACAAAGAGAAGATCGTCTTCACCAACGGCTGCTTCGACATCTTGCATGCCGGGCATGTCACCTACCTGGAGCAGGCGCGCGCCCAGGGCGACCGGCTGATTGTCGCGGTCAACGACGACGCCTCGGTCAGCCGCCTGAAAGGGCCGGGTCGGCCGATCAACAGCGTAGACCGGCGCATGGCCGTACTGGCCGGGCTGGGCGCGGTGGACTGGGTGATCAGCTTCCCGGAGGGCACGCCGGAGAACCTGCTGAGCCAGGTCAAGCCGGATGTGCTGGTCAAGGGTGGCGACTATGGCATCGACCAGGTGGTGGGGGCGGATATCGTCAAGGCCTACGGCGGCACCGTGAAGGTGCTGGGGCTGGTCGAGAACAGCTCGACCACGGCGATTGTCGAGAAGATTCGCAAGAACTGATAAAGCCGGGGCCGCTTTGCGGCCCAATCGCCGGCAAGCCAGCTCCCACAAGTTCAGCGCAGGCCTTGAGCCCTGTGTAGGTTCTTTGGAAACAGGCAAGCCAGCTTCCACAAGTTCAGCGCAAGCTTTGAGCTCTGTGTAGGTTCTGTGGAAACAGGCCAGTCAGCTTCCACAGGTGCAGCGCAGGCCTTGAGCTCTGTGTAGGTTCTGTGGAAACAGGCCAGTCAGCTTCCACAGGTGCAGCGCAGGCCTTGAGCTCTGTGTAGGTTCTGTGGAAACAGGCAAGCC
>NZ_JYKS01000035.1 GCF_000935045.1 Pseudomonas sp. 10-1B | reverse complement strand
CGGCAGCGTCAGATGTGCAGAAGAGACAGAGCCTGCTCTGTACCCCCCGCTCCGCCCCGCCCTACCTCTGCGTCACCCCCGAGCGCCCCCCTGTCGACCGTGTGCCCCCTACCTGACTGCCACCGCTGCAGCTCGCACACCGTACTCGCCTGTTGCAGGCGGGATGTCTGACGCATCAACAAGGGGCAACAACCCATGCTTTTCTTTCACGGTAAACGTATCTTCAGCGCCATCTTCGATATGGATGGCACCCTCTTCGACACCGAGCGCTTGCGCTTCAAGACACTCAAGCAAGCCTCGCTGGAGATCTTCGGCAAGCCACTGGGTGAGCACACCCTGATCGGCTCACTGGGCCTGAGCGCGAAAAAGGCTGAAGCCCTGGCCAAGGCGCACAATGGTGAACACTTCCCGTATGCCGAGATCCGCCAGCGTGCGGATGAACTGGAGCTGGAATACGTACGCAATCACGGTGTGCCGATCAAAGCCGGCCTGCTGGAAGTGCTGGAGCGCCTGCGCAAGTCGGGCCTGACCATGGCAGTCGCCACCTCCAGCCGCCGCGCCATCGCCGAGGAATACCTGATCAACGCCAATGTGCTGAAATACTTCGACATCACCGTGTGCGGCGATGAGGTCAGCCAGGGCAAACCCCACCCCGAAATTTTCCTGAAAGCCGCCCGCGCGCTCAACTGCGCGCCAGACCAGTGCTTCATGGTCGAGGATTCGGAGAACGGCATGCTCTCGGCCATGCGTGCCGAAGGCCAGGCGATCCTGATCGAAGACATCAAGCCGCCAGCTGCCGAAATCAGGGCCGGCGCGCTCAAGGCCTATCGCAACATGCCGGAGTTTCTCGCCGACCTGAGCGAGTGTGTACCCGACTTGGGCATGCCAGCGCTGAGCGAGCCATTCCCGGCCTCGTTGAACCAGTTCCGCGTGGGCATTCATGGCTTCGGCGCCATCGGCGGCGGTTACCTGACCCAGGTATTTGCCCATTGGGACGGCTATACGCGGCCTTGCGAAATCATCGCCGCGACCCGCTCGCGCATGCTGCGCGAAAGTGTCAGTGCCTTCGGCCGCTACAGCGTGCGCTATGGTGCCACCTCGTTCGACCAGACCATCGACAATGTGCGCATGATCGACCTGGACGACGATGCCGCCGTGATCGACATGTACAGCACTGCCGAAATCATCGGCCTGAGCTTGCCCGAGCAGGCCATCAGAGGCCAGGCCAAAGTGATTGCCCAGGGCCTGCTGCAGCGCTTCGAACGCCGCGGCCGCGAGTTGACCTTGCTGATCGTGCTGAACAAGGTCGGCGGCGCCGCGTTCGTGCGCCGGCATGTGCACGCCGAGCTGGCGTTACTTTGCCCACCGACCATCTGCGAGCAAGTACTGCAAAAAACCCACTTCGCCGAAACCGTGGTCAGCCGCATCGTCTCCAAGCTGGGCAATGACGCACTGCTCCGGCAACTGCGGATCAAGTCGCAGATGTTCCAGAACAGCCTGGAAGACGAACCTGCAGCTACCCGGAAGACCTCGGCGCCACTGGCTGAGTACGAACGGTTGCTCGGTCACTTCAGGCCCTTTGCACAACCCAGCAGTGCAATGAGTCAGTTGCACCTGGTGCTGTTCAACAGCGAAGCCGACATGCCGCTTTATGTGGAGCGCGGCAGCGACCTGCTCGAACGCCTGCGCCAGGTACAGACGGTGCCGGACATTGCCCAGATCCAGGTCATCAAGAACCGCCTGTGGAACGGCCCGCACGCGATCATTGCCTGGTACGCCAGCCTGCTGGGGCATGCCTGGGTGGGCCAAGGCATGGGCGATGCCCGCGTGAGTGCACTGGCCGAGCGCCTGATTCGCCAGGAAGTGGCGCCCGCACTGGAGGCCGAGTACCCGCGGATGGCCGAGGTGATCAGCCGTTTTGCCGATGCATTTCTCGAACGCTGCAAAACCTCGTTCAAGGACCCGTGCGCCCGCGTCGGCCGCGACCCCTTGCGCAAGCTACAACGCAACGAACGCATCCTCAGCAGCATCGACCTTGCCCGCAAGCATGGCATTGAAACCCCGGCCCTGGCCTTCGGTGCGGCCCTGGCCATCCACCATGCACTGCGCTGCAAAGATGAAAAGAACCTGGAAGCCCAGGCGATCAGGCAGGTGTACCTGGACCATGATGACAGTGTCGAGGCCGTGCTGACCCATGGCGGCAGCTGCTACGGCAAGCGCTTTCCCGGGCTGGACCCGATCAGCGACGCGCAACTGATCAGCGCCATTGCCAACGCCTTCCGGCAGTACCGGCAAAAGGATGCGGTCACTCAGCCCGACATTCTCTGCATAGGCGCATAAAGCCAGAACCTTGCCCAGATCCCTCGGTGCCATCAGGGAAAGCGGTTGCGGGACAACTGCATAGGTTGCGGTTGCCTGTCGCTGGAAGACTGCCCGCTGCGCAACCCTGAGGATGTGCTGGCCCAGGAAGGTACGGGGCGCGGATTCTGGAGAAGAAGGCCCGATAACCATGGCGTACGCGATCCCTTGTGAGCGACCGCGTAGCCTGCTTTATCAGCGCCGAACCAACGCAGGGCTAGTCATTCTTACCAGAACGTACCACGCAGGGTCAGCATGTGGTTGCGCTTGTCGCCATACCAGTTACCCGATGCCGAAGAACCCAGCGTGGCATAGTAGGTCTTGTCGAAAATGTTGTTGGCGTTGTAGGCCAAAGTCCAGTGATCGTCGATCTTGTACTCGACCAAGGCGTTCCACACCGCGTAACCGCCCTGACGATAATCATATGCTTCGTTACGCAGCACATTACCGGCGCTGTCGATCACACTGGCGGTACCGCTGACCAGGTTGGCGCTCTGCACGTTCACTCCACCACCGACCTTGAAGTCGTGGAACTGGCCCGGCAACTGGTAGGTGCTCCACAGCTTGAACTGGTGCTTGGGGGTAATACTACTGAACGCCGTGCTGTCCTGGCGGTTGCGGTTGTTGTTGTAGGTGTAGCCGGCCAGTACATTCCAGTCCGGCAGGATCTCACCGGTCAGCTCCATATCGATACCCTTGCTGACCACTTCACCCTGGGTGAGGTAGCAGCAGTTACCACCGAACAGCACGTTGGTGAGCTGGTAGTTCGGGTCGACCACCGCCTCGTTGTTACGCTTGGTGTAATACAGCGCCACCGAGGCATTCACTGCACCGTTGAACAGCTCACCCTTGATCCCGGTTTCATAGGTCTTGCCCTTCATCGCCTCGATCGAGCTGCCTGGCAGCGGACCCTGCAGCTTGTTCTGCTGCGGTTTGTAGATCTCGGCATAGCTGACGTAAGTCGACCACTCGTCGTTCAGGTCATAGACCAGGCCGCCGTATGGCACCAGCTTGGTGGGTTCGCGCGTGTCGATGTCCGACTGCACGCTCCATACCCCGTTGTTGCGTGCGCGGTACAGTTGCTCGAACTTGTAACGCTGAGCGCGAGCACCGACGATCAGGTGCAGCGGCTCGGCCAACTGCAGACGCAAGGTCGAGTACAGGCCGTACTGTGTCTGGGTGTTGGGACTGTAGTCGCGGAAGAAGTCCTTGTTGGTCGGCGGCATCGCCCACGGCGTGGAGCCTGGGTTGAACACGTCGATCGGGCCACCAGAGCCGGACGACTGCATGGTGCCTTCCCACTGGCTGGTAATTTTCTGGTAGTCGACACCCATGAGGAATTCATGCTGCAGGTCGAATGCCTGGAATTTACCGGCGATGTTGGCGTCCCACAGTTTCTGGTCGCTGCGGTACTGGTTGACGTTGCCGCTCCAGGCCGGGCCGTCGAGGGTGACCGGGTTGACCGCGCCGAAGTTGAACGCACTCTTGCTGAAACCGGAATCCAGGGTCTGAGTGTAGGTGACGTTGGCTTTCCAGTCGTCATTGAACTTGTGGTCGACTTTGGCGAACACCTCCTGGGAGCGGCCATCCAGATAGGCCCAGCTCTCGGTCAGGCTGGTGCTGCGCGACAAGCCCAGGTCGGCGCCGGTGCTGTAGCGCGGCAGGCCAGTGCCAGAGCCAGTTTCGTGAATGCGCTCGGAGCGGCCACCGAGGGTCAGCGTGGTGTCCGGCAGAATGTCGGCCTCGAGAATACCGTAGATGATCGGTTTTTCCGTGGCACGGTCGTCCAGCATGTACTGACGGTCGGTATAAGCGGCCACCAGCCGGCCGCGCAACTTGCCATCGAAGCCGAGCGGGCCGGTGACATCGAACTGAGTACGATAGTTGTCCCAGCTACCAGCCGACATGTCCACCTTGAGCTGGTAAGTGTCCAACGGGCGCTTGCGCACCAGGTTGATCATGCCGCCCGGGTCGCCAGTACCACCGAACAGCGCGGATGATCCGCGCAGAACTTCAACGTGATCGAACTCGACCATGTCGTAGTTCTTGTTCGAGTAGAAGCTGCCCGACGTGGTGCCCAGGGCCATCGGCGCAGCACCATCGATCTGGATGTTCTCGATCTTGAAACCGCGCGAATAGAAGTCCGAGAGGCGGAAGTTGTTGTTCTTGACGGTGATGCCCGGAGTGACTTTCATGGCATCGGCAAGGTCGGTCATGCGCTGCTCTTCGATGACCTGGCTGGTCACCACCGACACCGACTGCGGCGTCTGGCGCAGGCTAGTCGGGGTCTTCGAACCGATACTGACCTTCTCGGTGGTGTACGAACCAGTGTTCTCGGTCATCATGCCCATGCCCTGGCCTTCGATCATGGTGGTGCCAAGCTCCAGCGCCGCACCAGCATCTTTACCTGCCGGTTGTAGCGACCAGTTGCCATCTACGGCTTGTATGGCAGTCAGCCCGGTGCCCTCCAACAGCAGGTAGAGCGCCATTTCAATGGGTAGCTCGCCTTTGACCGGACGAGCCTGCTTGCCCTCGACCAGATGCGGCTCGTAGGGCAAGCTGATACCGGACTGTTCGGCAAAGCGGTTCAGTGCCTGGTCCAGCGGTGCCGCAGGCAGGTCATAACGCTGGCTGGGCTGCTGCGCCAGCGCTGGCTGGCAAAGGCCCAATCCCGAGCCGATGAGAATGGCCTGGGCGAGCAAGGTGGGACGATACCGGGACAACAGATTCATCGAGGGGTAGCTCCTGAAAAGTGCTGGTTTTTTCTTCTTGTCGAAGAGCCCGGTAAAACCCCGTAACCGGGCAGGCACTTTTTTTCAGGCAGGCACAATGCGGACCCACAACGAGGTCCGCCACATCAGGCGCACGGGCAACGTATGGGCAAGCGTGCGCAGGGCATTGTCGGTATCGTCGAGCTGGAATACGCCAGAAACCTGCAGCCCAGCCACTGCCGGGTCGCAGCCGACCCAACCGCTGCGTTGGCGGGCCAATTGCGCGGCCAGTTCCTGCAGCGGCATCTGCCGGGTGATCAGCAGGCCGCGTGTCCAGGCCGAGCCTTCGAAGGTAGGGTGTTCGATACGCCGCGCGCCTGCGACATCGACCATGAACTGCTCCCCCGCCTGAACGGGCACGGGAGCCTGGCCCGGCAAGTGGATGGCGACTGTGCCCTGGTCAACGGTCAGCCGCGTACGGTCTTTTTCCTGACACAGGTCGAAATCGGTGCCCAGGAACCGGGCTTGAGCCGAGCTTACGCACAGCGGGCGTAGCAACGGATCGGGGCCGGCCTTCACATGCACCTGCCCTTCGCGCAGTTCGACCAAGCGCTCATGCTGGCCGAAACGCACATTGGCCGCGCTCCTGCTGTTGAGCCGCACCTCGGTGCCATCGGCCAGCGCGAAGCGACGGCGCTCGCCGGTAGTCGTGCTGTAGTCGGCAAGGCTGACGCGCCAGGGTGACTGCTGCACGGTGCCACCCGCCACACCCAGGCCCAGCAGGCCGAGCGCAAGGGCCTTCACCGCGGCTCGGCGGCCAGGGTCGCCCAACGTGCTGACCGCTACCCCGGCAGGCAGTTCACGGGCCTGGGCAAAGCAGGTTTGCGCTTCCTGCAACGCCTGCCAGGTCGCCTCATGCTGAGGATCGGCCTGGCGCCAGGCCAGGCAGGCAGCACACAACGCAGGCGCATGCTGCGACGACTCGAGCTTCACCAGCCAGTCGATGGCCTGGTCGAGCACTTTATCAGTCATTGGTCGAGGCTGATCTGGTAGCAATGGCGAATGGCCTTGGCCATGTACTTCTCGACACTGCTCAGGCTGATACCCAGCTGGATGGCGATGTTCTGGTAGCTCATGCCTTCGAGCCGCGACAGCAGAAACGCCATGCGCGCCTTGGCTGGCAGGCCGTCGAGCAAGGCATCAATCTGCAGCAGCGTCTGCAACAGCATCAGTTGCCGCTCGGCAGAGGGCGCTTCGGCTTCGGGAAGCTGGGCCAATGCTTGCAGGTAGGCCGCCTCGAGTTTCTGCCGGCGGTAACGGTCAATCAGCAGCCCCTTCGCCACACTGCTCAGCCAGGCTCTGGGCTGGCGCAGGCCTGCGACCAGTTGGGGGCGCAACAACACCTGCAGGAAGGTGTCGTGCGCCACATCGCAGGCCTGGTCGCCGTATGGCTGGCGCCGTTGCAACCAGTTCAGCAGCCACGCGTGGTGGTCACGATAAAGCGCATCGACAGGCTCGCGGGCTGACACGATGATCCTCGCCTCCTTGAATGCAATGAATCGCGGTTGAAAATCGTTCGCAATAGTACGAGGTTTTTCCCGCCCCCCTCAAGTGCCTGCACAGCTTCAGGGCAATGACACATCGCTTGCTAATGACACATTGTGTCATTAATATCGTTATGTGTCCTGACGGTATCCCACCGATCAGCAATCCCCTTCCCTATGCAGGTACCGCCCATGACGACCACCATGCACACCCCCAAGGACCAACTGGTCAAACTCGCCCAGCAGCAGATGCTGACTGCACTGGCCGATAATACCTACACACCACGGCAAAAACTCGCGCTCACCTGCCGCATCCTGTTCGACGGCGGCCACGACTCTGGCCTGGCCGGGCAAATCACCGCCCGGGCGCAAGAGCCAGGCACCTACTACACGCAACAACTCGGCCTGGGCTTCGACGAAATCGCCGCCTCCAACCTGCTGGTGGTGGACGAAGACCTCACCGTGCTGCAAGGCCGCGGCATGGCCAACCCGGCCAACCGTTTCCACAGCTGGCTGTACCGCGCCCGCCCCGACGTCAACTGCATCATCCACACTCACCCGCTGCACAGCGCCGCCCTGTCGATGCTGGAAGTACCGCTGGCCATCTCGCACATGGACCTGTGCCCGCTGTTCGACGATTGCGCATTCCTCAAGGAATGGCCCGGTGTACCCGTGGGCAACGAGGAAGGCGAAATCATTTCCAGGGCGATTGGCGACAAGCGCGCGATCCTGCTTTCCCACCACGGCCTGCTGATCGCCGGCCGTTCTATCGAGGAAGCCTGCGTGCTCGCCCTGCTGTTCGAGCGCGCGGCCAAGATGCAACTGCTGGCCATGGGCGCCGGTGATATCCGCCCAATCCCCGAAGCACTGGGCAAGGAAGCCCACGACTGGATCTCCACCCCTAAACGTCATGGCGCCGCGTTCAGCTACTACGCGCGCCGTGCCTTGCGTGCCCATGGCGACTGCCTGGGCTGATCGAAGTTGTACGTTTTCCTCAACAACGGCAGAGGTGCCTGGTTATGTCTACACCTGTAATTCGCGGCGTTATTGGCTACACCATCACTCCCTTCACGGCAGACGGCACGCTCGACCTGGATGCCTTGGGCACGTCCATCGACAGCCTGATCACAGCCGGCGTGCACGCCATCGCGCCGCTGGGCAGCACCGGCGAAGGGGCCTATCTGTCCGACAGCGAATGGGAAACCGTGGTGCGCTTCAGCCAGGCACGGATTGCCGGGCGCGTGCCCAGCGTGGTCAGCGTCTCCGACCTGACCACCGCACGCACCGTACAACGCGCCCGCCTGGCGCAAGCGTGCGGTGCCACGGCGGTGATGGTGCTGCCCATCTCCTACTGGAAGCTCACCGAAGCCGAAGTGGTTGCCCACTACAAGGCGGTCGGCGCGGCCATCGATATCCCGATCATGCTCTACAACAACCCGGGCACCAGCGGCACCGACCTGTCGGTAGAGCTGATCCTGCGCATCCTCGGCGAAGTGCCGAAGGTGACCATGGTCAAGGAAAGCACCGGCGACATCCAGCGCATGCACCGCCTGTTCAAAGCCAGCGATGGCCAGGTGGCCTTCTACAACGGCTGCAACCCGCTCACCCTGGAAGCCCTGGTAGCCGGCGCCAGCGGCTGGTGCACCGCCGCGCCCAACCTGGTCCCGGCACTGAACCTGGCACTGTGGGACGCGGTACAGCAAGGCGACCTGGGCGAAGCCCGCGCGCTGTTCTACCGCCAGTACGAACTGCTGGAATACATCACCCGTCGCGGCCTGCCCACCACCATCAAGGCTGGCCTGAAAATGCTCGGCCAGGATGTCGGCGCCCCACGCCTGCCGCTGCAGCCGCTGGATGCGCAAGGCAGCACTTATCTGAAAGGCCTGCTGGACGCGCTGGGCGCGGGTAACTGAATCTCATCGACACGACGGGGCGCGCAGCGGTCCCGCTTTCTCAGCTTCGCCGCGGATATTGCCGGGGCCGCTTTGCGGCCCTTCGCGGGCAAGCCCGCTCCTACAGGTTTGGCGCTGAGCTTTGGAAATGCGCGGTCCCTGTGGGAGCGGGCGTGCCCGCGAAGGGCTGCGAAGCAGCCCCAGTAAAGTCTGCAGAAACCTTAACTGACTGGCATTAGCCATTGCCCGGGTTCTCATGCACCACTCGCCCAGCTACCCCCGGTCGATTGACGAATAGCACATCCAGCACACTGTTACGCAAGCCCTTCAACGCATTCCAGTTCGCCGACGCATGCACGTACCTATCGCGCAACAGCCGCTGCTCATCCTCGTTCAACCCCACCTGCTCAGTTTCCCCCAAGGCAAACGCATGCAACTTGCGGCTGATTGCCAGCAATTCATCCGGCAACCGATGCTCGGCCTGCCCGCCCAACGGCGCAAACGGCACGCCAGCCCGCACTGCCAACGCCCGCATCACACTCAAGTATACCCGCGAGAGCTGCCCCGCCACTTCCCGCTCGCGGTACACCGCCGCATAAACCTGTTTTTGCGCCTCATCCGGCCTACCGCCAGCAATCGGCTCTTCCCAGGTCCGCACCCGCGGCCTGGGTTCGCCCATTTCAGCGAACACCGAGCCGAGCAAGGCCGTCGCCGTGGCATGCACGCGGCTCTGCTCGGCGTGCATGCTTTGTGGCACCCGCTGTGACTGCGGCTTGCACAACAGCACCTGCTCCAGCGTGGTTTCCGGATACCCTCCACCAATGTTCGAATGCACGCCCGGCAGTACGATGTCATGGCCACTGCACACCAGCGGGAAGTTGTGCCGCACCTCGTCCGCCGCCACCAGTTGCACCACCTGGCGTGCAATGCCCGCAGACAGGCCCAGGCGCAGGCCACCATGGCGGTCGTCGGCGGGGTCGAAATCACCCTGCAACGGCGCAATGATCGCCGCCACGGTGTCGAACAGGCCAATAAAGTTGATCGCGGTGCCGCACTCCACCGGCAACCGCCCGCCCGTGTCATCGTGCAACAGGTTAGCCAGATGCCGCACCGCCGCCGCGCCGCGGCTGAAACCGAACAGATCGAATTCAAGCCGCTCCAGCGCGGCCCGCGGATGCGCCCGACGCCAGGCCAGTAGTTGCTCGACTATGCCCTGCAACGCCTCGGCCACCCGGGCCTCAGCCCCCGTGCGCCCCCGCCCGGTGGCCGAGGCATAGGCATGATCCGCCTCACCCGCCAGGGTGCCCACACCTTCGACATAGCGTTTGAGAAACGCCAGGGTCCCGTCGGCATTTGCCCCTTCCGCCGGGTAAAGCGCGTGCAACAGGGCCACATTGCTCAAGGCGTTGGTATAACTGGCACCCTTGCCCACCTGCCCATCCGCCAGCATCACATTGCTCTGGTTGTTACCCGTGCCATCGAAGAACACGCCGAAACGCAGGGTGATCGGCGTAGTGATTTCAGTGCTGCAGTTGTTCTGTTCCATCTTCGGGCATCCTGCTTGGCCAAAAAGCACAAGCAGGCGCCAGGACACGACAGCGGACCATCAGCCAATGGCCAGCCATACACGAGACATTTCTGTACCTGCATGGCCCACGGCACGGATAAATTTCCCAGCGGCCATTGGTCGCCACCCCCCCGGATGGATTAAAGTATCACCCCTTGCCAGGGCAGCTGCCTGCAGCCCGCCCGCGGCCCCATACCAGGAACCGTCGCCGATGGAACACCGTGAAGCGCTGATCGCGCTGCGCACTTTTCTTTCCTCCCAGATCCTAGGCCAGGAGAAACTGGTCGAACGGCTGTTGATCGTGCTCCTGGCCGACGGCCACATGCTGGTCGAAGGCGCGCCGGGCCTGGCCAAGACCAAGGCCATCAAAGAACTCGCCGAAGGCATCGAGGCGCAGTTCCATCGCATTCAGTTCACCCCCGACCTGCTCCCGGCCGATATCACCGGCACCGAAATCTACCGCCCGGAAACCGGCAGCTTCGTGTTCCAGCAAGGGCCGATCTTCCACAACCTGGTGCTGGCCGACGAAATCAACCGCGCCCCGGCCAAGGTGCAGTCGGCGCTGCTCGAAGCCATGGCCGAGCGCCAGGTCAGTGTGGGCCGCAGCACCTACGAGCTGTCGCCGCTGTTCCTGGTCATGGCCACGCAGAACCCGATCGAGCAGGAAGGCACCTACCCGCTGCCCGAAGCCCAGCTCGACCGCTTCCTGATGCACGTTAAAATCGGCTTCCCCGATGCAGCAGTGGAACGGCGCATCCTGGCGCAGGCCCGTGGCGAAGCCCTGGGCGGCGAGACCAAGCCCGAGCGCCGGGTCAGCCAGCAAGCCATTTTTGCCGCACGCAAGGAAATCCTCGGCCTGTACATGGCCGACGCGGTGGAGGAATACCTGGTGCAGCTGGTCATGGCCACCCGCACCCCGGCCAAGTTCGACGCCGAGCTGGCCGACTGGATCGCCTACGGCGCCAGCCCGCGCGGTTCCATTTCGCTGGACCGCTGCGCGCGCGCCCACGCCTGGCTGGCCGGGCGCGACTTCGTCAGCCCCGAAGACATCCAGGCGGTGCTGTTCGACGTGCTGCGTCACCGCATCATCCTCTCGTTCGAGGCCGAGGCGGCGGGGATCGACCAGGACCGCGTGGTCCAGCGCATCCTCGACGTCGTCGCCGTTGCCTGAGCCCATGCCCACCGCGCCGCTGGCCGAACCCGGCATCCGCATCAGCCTTGCCGAGCTGATCGACATGCGCCACCGCGTGCGCGAAATCCAGCTGTTTTCCCGGCCTGGCCAGCGCAGCCCGCTGGTCGGCCTGCACCACTCCAAGCTGCGTGGGCGCGGCGTGGACTTCGACCAAGTGCGCGTCTACCAGGCCGGCGACGATGTACGCAATATCGACTGGCGGGTCACCGCACGCACCCAGGAGCCGCACACCAAGCTGTTCCACGAAGAACGCGAGCGGCCGATCTTCATCCTTGTCGAGCAAAGCCAGCGGCTGTTCTTCGGTTCGGGGCTGATGTTCAAGTCGGTGCTCGCCGCCCAGGCCGCGGCCCTGTTCGGCTGGGCCGCGCTGGGCCACAACGACCGCATCGGCGGGCTGGTATTCGGCGACAACGAACACCACGAGATCAAACCCCGGCGCAGCAAGCAGAGCCTGCTGCAACTGCTCAACCGGCTGGCCAAGGTCAACCAGGCGCTGCACACCGAGGCCACGCCGCACCTCGACAGCCTCGGCCTGGCCCTGCGCCGGGCCCGCGAAGTGTTGCGCCCCGGCAGCCTGGCCATCGTGATCTGCGACGAACGCTCGCTCACCGCCCAGGTGGAACAGCACCTGGCCATGCTTTCGCGCCATTGCGACCTGTTGCTGCTGCCGGTGTCCGACCCGCTCGACCACGCCCTACCCGCCGCCGGCCTGCTGCGCTTCGCCCAGCGCAGCGCGCAGCTGGAGCTCGACACCCTGGACGCCAACCTGCGTCAGGCCTACCGCCAGCAGGCCGAGGCACGCATCGAACGCTGGGAACTGATGGCGCAGAAGCTGCGCGTGCTGCTGATGCCGCTGAGTACCCAAAGCGAAATGATCGAGCAACTGCGCGAATACCTGAACGCCCAGCGGCCACGGAGCGCGTCATGAAGAGCAGCGGCCAATGAACCCGCTTGACCAGATGCACCCGCTGATCGACCCGGCGCCCATCGGCCTGTGGCCACCGGCACCGGGCTGGTGGCTGCTGCTGGCCTTGCTGCCGCTGCTGGCCTGGGGCCTGTGGCGGGTGCGCCACTGGCGCCCGGGCAAACGCCGCATCGTGCGTGCTGAACAACCGCTCGACCCGGTGCGCGTGGCCGCCCTGGCCGAGCTGGCCCGCCTGCCGCGCCCGTACGACGGCGCCCCGGCCGGTGCCTGGCTGCAACAGATCAATGCCCTGCTCAAACGCCTGTGCCGCAGCCACTACCCGGGCGCCAACAGCCATACCCTCAACGGCCGCCAGTGGCTGGCGTTTCTCGACAACCGCTGCCCGGCCGCGGGCCTGACCCGTTGGATGGTGCTGGTCGAAGGCGCCTACAAACCCGAGTGCAAGCTCGACGACAAGGCCATCGCCGGGCTTAGCCAGGCCGTCGAAACCTGGATCCGCAAGCATGTTTGAACTGGCCTGGCCGTGGGTTTTCGCCCTGTTGCCGCTGCCGTGGCTGGCGCGCCTGCTGCTGCCCGCCGCCGATAGCGGCGAGCCGGTGCTCAAGGTGGGCTTTCTCGACGAACTGGAAGGCCTGGCCGGGCGCCGTGCACGGCTCAACCTGCCGACCTGGCGCCAACAAGCACCGTTCGTCATCATCTGGCTGTTGCTGCTGTGCGCCGCCGCCCGCCCACAATGGCTGGGTGAGCCGGTGCCGGTGGCCGCCAGCGGCCGCGACCTGCTGGTGGCGGTGGACGTGTCCGGGTCGATGGACTTCCCCGACATGCAGTGGCAGAACGAAGACATCAGCCGCCTCGACCTGGTCAAGGCGCTGCTCGGCGACTTCCTGCAAGACCGCGAAGGCGACCGCGTGGGCCTGATCCTGTTCGGCAGCCAGGCCTACCTGCAGGCCCCGCTCACCTTCGACCGGCGCACCGTGCGCACCTTCCTCATGGAGGCGCAGATCGGCATCGCCGGCAAGAACACCGCCATCGGCGACGCCATCGGCCTGGCGGTCAAGCGCCTGCGCCAGCGCCCGGCACAAAGCCGGGTGCTGGTGCTGATCACCGACGGCGCCAACAACGGCGGGCAGATCCACCCATTGACCGCCGCCCGCCTGGCCGCCCAGGAAGGCGTGCGCATCTATGCCATCGGCATCGGCGCCAACCCCGAGGCCAGTGGCACGCCAGGCCTGCTCGGCCTCAACCCGAGCCTGGACCTGGACGAAGCCTCGCTCAAGGAAATCGCCGACATCACCCACGGTGCCTACTTCCGCGCCCATGACGGCGCCGAGCTGGACGCCATCGGCGACACCCTCGACCAACTCGAACCGGTGGCCCAGCAACCTACCCAGGCGCGCACGGCCCAGGCCCTGTACGCCTGGCCCCTGGCCCTGGCGCTGCTGCTCAGCGTGCTGCTGGTGGTAGCCGTGCAATGGCCCGACAACCTGCTGCAGCGCCTGCTGCGCAAACCGCGCTTCCTGCAGCCGCACCCGGAATGGCGCCAGCGCCTGAAGCGCCTGCGCCTGAGGAGGCGGCGATGATCGATCTGTGGCCGCAATGGCTGCGCCCGCTGTGGCTGCTGGCCGTCCCGCTGCTCGGCTGGCTGCTGTACAAACTGTGGCACCGGCGCAAACGCGCCGGGCGCTGGCAGATGATTCTGCCGCCGGCGTTCCATGGCGTACTGTTGGGGGGCGGCAGCGGCAGCACCAGCAAGCTGCCGTGGGTGGCGCTGGGCCTGGCCTGGGCGCTGGTGATCCTGGCCCTGCTCGGGCCCAGTTGGCAACGCGTGGAAGAAAACCGCCAGCGCCCGGCCGACCCACTGGTGATCCTGCTCGAACTGACCCCGCAGATGCTCGCCGAGGACAGCCCGCCCAACCGCCTGGAACAGGCCCGGCGGAAAATCCTCGACCTGCTCGAACACCGCCGCGACAGCCAGACCGCGCTGGTGGTCTACGCCGGCTCCGCGCACACCCTGGTGCCGCTGTCCGATGACCTGGCCACCACCCGCAACCTGCTGGAGGCGATCGACCCGTCGATCATGCCGCAACCCGGCCAACGCGCCGACCTGGCCGTGCAAAAGGGCCTGGCCCTGCTGGCCCAAAGCGGCTTGGGCCAGGGCCGCTTGCTGCTGATCGGCTCGGCGCTCAGCGCCCCGGAACGCCAGGGCATCGCCCAGGCCCTCGGCCGCCAGGGCCCGAGCTTGCTGATGCTGGGCATCGGCAGCCGCGAAGGCGCGCCGGTGCGCCAGGCCAACGGCGAATACCTCAAGGACGACCAGGGCGGCATCCTGCTGCCACGCCTGGACAGCGCCAGCCTCAAGGGTTTCATCAGCGACACCGGCGGGCGCTACCGGCATGCCCGCATCGACGACCTCGACCTGCGCGGCCTGGGCCTGTTCGACAACCCGCACATCGCCCGCAATAACGGCCAGACCCTGCAACTGGACAGCTGGGCCGACCAGGGTTACTGGCTACTGCTGCCGCTGTTGTTGCTGGCCGCCTGCGCCGGCCGGCGCGGCTGGCTGTTCTGCCTGCCGCTGCTGCTGGCCCTGCCGCAGCCCAGCCAGGCTTTCGAGTTCAACGACCTGTGGTTGCGCCCCGACCAGCAAGGCCAGCGCCTGCTGGAGCAAAACCGCCCGGCCAGCGCCGCACGCCACTTCCAGGACCCGCAATGGCGCGGCATGGCCCTGTACCAGGCAGGCGACTATGCCGGTGCCGTCGAGGCCTTTTCCCAAAGCGACACGGCGGCAGCCCACTACAATCGAGGCAATGCCCTGGCCCGCAGCGGCGAACTGGAAGCCGCCCTGGACGCCTACGAGCAAGCCCTGGAGCGCCAGCCCGACCTGCAAGCGGCGCTGGACAACCAGGCGCTGGTGCAACAAATGCTGCAACAGCGTGCAGCCAAGGCCGAGCAGCAACCGGCCAGCAGCGATGCCCAAGGCACGCCCGGCAGCGAAACCGAAGGCAACAGCAGCTCGGCCAGTAGCCCAGCCCAGGGCACGCCCGGCAACGACGAACACGCCAGTGCCGAACAGCCCGGTGAAGGCAGCAACAACAGCCAGGCCGCGCCCGGCAACCAGGCGGGCGGGGACGACAGTGTCATCCAGCCACCGCAACGCCCAGTATCGACCAACCTCGATGCCGAACAGCGCCAGGCCCTGGAACAATGGCTGCGGGAGATCCCCGACAACCCGGCGGAGCTGCTGCGGCGCAAATTCTGGTATGAACAGCAATTGCATCAGGAAAATCCACGATGAGTCGCTTCGGCGTCCTTCTCCTCAGTGTGCTGTGGGCCATGCTGGCCCAGGCCGAACCGCTACTGCGGGCCAGCGTCGACCGTACCCGCCTGGAAGCCGGCGAAAGCCTGGAGCTGACCCTGGAAAGCCAGGACGTCACCCAGTTCGGCAAGCCCGACCTGCGCGCCCTGGAAGGTGACTTCGAAGTGCGTGGCACGCGCCAGCTCAACAGCCTGCACACGCTCGACGGCGAAACCCGCGCCAGCACCCGCTGGATCATCACCCTGCTGCCGCGGCGCAGCGGCAGCCTGCGCATCCCCGCGCTGCAACTGGGCCAGTCGCACAGCCAGGCCATCGAGCTGCAAGTGCTGCAGGCCGATGCCAGCCGCCAGGACAGCGCCTCGCAGGTGTTCATCGAGGCAACGCTCGACAGCAACGACGTGTACGTCCAGGCCCAGGCCGTGCTGACCGTGCGCATCTACCACTCGGTGGCACTGTACGACGACAGCAGCCTCAGCCCGCTGCAACTGGAAAATGCCAAGGTCGAGCCACTGGGCGAGTCGCGCACCTATGAAAAGCAAATCAACGGCGTGCGCCACGGCGTGATCGAAACCCGTTATGCGCTGTATGCCCAGCAAAGCGGCAGCCTCGACATCCCGCCGCTGACCTTCACCGCCACGGCCGCGGCCAGTAGCGACGCTGCTGCGCAAGCCAATGGTACAGCCCGCACCGGCCGCCAGGTGCAGGTAAGCTCGCTGCCACTGCACCTGTCCGTACGGCCGATTCCCGCCGCCTGGCCCGCCGGTGTGCCATGGCTGCCAGCCCGCAGCCTGACCCTGGAAGAGCACTGGAACCCCGACCCCGGCAGCCAGCAGGTGCAGATTGGCGATTCGCTGACGCGCAACATCACCCTGCGTGCCGAGGGTTTGTCCAGCACCCAGTTGCCACCACTGCCGGCCACCGAAATCACCGGCCTGCGCCGCTACCCCGACCAGCCGCTGCTGCGCAACGAAATCAACGAACGCGGCATGACCGCCAACCGCGAAGAACGCGAAGCCCTGGTACCGATCCACAGCGGCGCGCTGGCCCTGCCGGCGCTGGAAGTGGCCTGGTGGAACACCCGCGAAGACCACCTGGAGCACAGCAGCCTACCGGCGCGCACGCTGAACGTGCAGGACAACCCGGCGCTGAGCGCCGACACCCCGGTGGGTGACAGCAGCAGTGCCAGCACCTTGCTGTGGCCATGGCAGCTGGCCACCCTGGTGTTCGCCCTCACTACCGTACTGGGCTTTGCCCTGTGGTGGCGCGCCCGCTCGCAGCCAGCGGTACTGCGCGCCGCGCAGAACGGGCCGAGCCCGCGTACCTTGCTGGATGACCTCAAGCGCGCATGCCAGGCCAATGATCCCCAGGCGACTCGCCAGGCGCTGGATGCCTGGGCCCGGCAGCAGCCGGAAACCCTGGCCGAAATGGCGGCGCGGTTCGTGCCGCTGTCGGATGCGCTGGATGGGTTGAATGGGGCGTTGTATAGCGAGAGCGGGCAGTATTGGCAGGGTGAGGATTTGTGGCGGGCGATCGGCACGATTCCACCGGCTGAGCAGGTGTTGTTGCCGGCTGGCGAGAGTGGCAGCCTGCCGCCGCTCTATCCCAAGTGATGTAGTGCCTGTATGGGCCTCTTCGCGGGTGAACCCGCTCCCACAGGTACTGCGTACCCCGTGGCCTTTGCGCGATACCTGTGGGAGCGGCCTTGTGTCGCGAAAGGGCCGCAAAGCGGCCCCGGCAATTTCGCGGCGATGCGAGGATCCCAGGGGCGCTGCGCTCCCCTTTCCGACCGGTCCGACGCCCCGGCAAGGCCGCTCCTACAAATCAAACTGCCAAGGATGCCATCGCATGATGATGTACAACTCGGCTCAGATAAACCGCTGCCCCTCGAACGGGTTCCAGCCCTGTTGCCCTTTGGTCTGCTTCAGGTAGTAGGCACGGTTGGTCAGGAAACTGTACAGAAACGCAAACGCCATGCTGATACCGTTATCCACTGGACGCGGGATTTCGGTACCCGTCGCCGCCTCGAAGATACCCTCAAGCAAGCCGATGCCGATAATGATGGCCAGCATGACCAGGTTCTTCTTCCACAACCCCAGCACGAACCAATAGATCGGGCCGAAGAAAAAGGCGATGAAATTGTTGTTGATCAGCAGCTTCTTGCGGAAGGGCAAGGCGCGGAAAGCGGCTTTGTAGGACTCGGAGGTAGGGGCGCCGTACTGATCGAAGAAGGCGAAACGCTCCTGCCATTTTGGCTTGAGGTTGCCTGGGTTGGATTGGGTTTGTGGGATACCTTCCATGGAGCAGCTCCTGTGATTGTCGTCCGTGGGTGTCGAATAGCCATGATCGTGGCCGGCTTAGAGGGTAAGTCAGCATGTCCTTGGGGGCAAGCTTGGTGTCTCAAGCAGAGTGAGAACCCAGTCACAGAAAGCTGAACGCTTCCCGAACGGCGCGATCAGATGCGCGCCATGATGTGAACTGACGTACAGCTTGGAGTTTTTCATGCTTGCTGCCGAGCTCTTACTTAGATTTACTTTAAAGTGAAGACCTTTAATGTTGGGCCGATGCATTTGCTTTGAATGTGAATACAAGGGCGGTTTTAGAGGCCGAGTGCAACACGACATTATTGAGTTAAAGCTGGGTTCTGTTGCCGTGAAACTGCTCGCCAGAGATGCCAAGGTAGCCTGCCTTCTCGCTTGGCGGTAGGTGGGGATCGTGGATCGGAAACTTTTTACGTCATCTATTCTTCTTGATTAATCCAGCATATTCACCGAACACTGGAATGCCCTCATAATTACTTACCGGATCAAAACTTGAATTGGCCTCTTCCAGTTCATGAGGATTGAATTTTTCACGCCTAATTACAAGCCCACCATTCTCTTTAAAAATATAGCTCGCCCCAACAGAAACCTTACCATCATTATCAAATTCACGATGGGTCGCCATGGCAAGGAAAAGCTTCTCTGAACTCAAGCACTGGAATTGATATGTAAGATACTCGCGACACTTATCATCTAAAAAGCCAACACCCACCATATTCCTATCCAATAAAAATTCGACAAAGCAAGATGGAGTAATATCTGAAGCGATTAACGCGACATATGGCTTTCCAGAAACATGTCGACTTCTGGCGGCATCTTCACTGAGAGGGCCTATTGCAGTATTCTTGAAGCGAAACCAAGAATCACAATAAAAAACTGGCACCTTCATCAACAAACTCTCCCATTAGCACTCCTAATCAATACGGCCGCTTTGTTTGCGGAGCCCAAGACAGACTTAGAAGCCATACCATTTTGCTGCGGAACTTCCAATATAAAAGCGTGATCGCATCATGGCGACCAGGTGTTCGCCGCCACATTCTCAGCGCCTGTGAGATCGAGCGCCGCCCGCGCGGCGCTTCGCGGCACAAGGCCGCTCCCACATCTGTTTCGGGCCAGTTATTCCTGCCTCCTCCGCACTCGCGCCCTGGTGCATGGCTGGAAATTGATGAACAGCAGCTGCGCAGCCGATATCGAAGGGAACAAACAAGGCGGACAGAGGTGACTCACAGGAGGGACTGGCCCGAAACAGACAGTGGGAGCGGGCTTGCCCCGCGAAGCGCCGCGCGGGCGGCGCTCGATCTCCCAGGCGCCGAAAATGCAGCGACGAACACCTGCAGGCCCTCACCCCATCCCCAGCCATGCACCCCGAACCCAGCTTGGGTTACCATACCGCCCTTGCGCAACGCCCATCCCCCAAGCCAAGCCCCCGCTTGCTCGACTCGATACCAACAGGTCATCCATGCGTCTGTTTCACACCTCCGACTGGCACCTGGGCCAAAGCCTGCACGGCCAGGAACGCGATTTCGAACACGCCTGCTTCCTCGACTGGCTGCTCGGCCAACTGCGCCTGCGCCAGCCGGATGCGCTGCTGATCGCCGGCGATATCTTCGACACGGTCAACCCACCGGTCAAAGCCCAGGAGCGCCTCTACGACTTCATCGTCCAGGCCCACGAGCAACAGCCCAAGCTGGACATCGTGATGATCGCCGGCAACCACGACTCCGGCTCGCGCATCGAGCTGCCCGCCGCGCTCATGCGCCGCCTGCGCACCCACGCGCTGGGGCGGGTGCACTGGCTGGACGAGGGCCAGCTGGATGCCGAGCGCCTGCTGATCCCGCTGACCAACGGCCGCGGCAAGGTCGCCGCCTGGTGCCTGGCCCTGCCCTTCCTGCGCCCGGCCGAGGTGACCGGCCCGCAACTGGGGGACGACTACCTGCAAGGCATCACCCAGGTGCACCAGCAACTGATCGCCGCCGCGCTGAAGAAGCGCAAGAAAGACCAGGCACTGATCGCCATCAGCCATGCGCACATGGCCGGTGGCGCGGTGTCGGAGGACTCCGAGCGTAGCCTGATCATCGGCAACGCCGAAGCGCTGCCGGCCAAGCTGTTCGACAAGGCCATCAGCTACGTCGCCCTGGGCCACCTGCACAAGCCGCAGAAGGTCAACCGCGAAGAACGTATCCGCTACAGCGGCTCGCCGATCCCGCTGTCGTTCGCCGAAATCAACTACCCGCACCAGGTGCTGGAAGTGGAGCTGGACGGCAACGGCCTGGTAAGCGTCGAACCGCGCCCGGTACCGCGCGCCGTGGCCCTGCAACGGGTCGGCCCGGCGCCGCTGGGCGAGCTGCTGGAGCAACTGGCCGAGCTGCCGGTGATCGACCTGCTCGAAGACCCCAACCGCCAGCCCTGGCTGGAAGTGCGGGTGATACTGGACGAGCCGCAACCCGACCTGCGTCAGCAGATCGAAACGGCACTCGAAGGCAAGGCCGTGCGCTTGATCCGCATCAGCGCCGAATACGCTGGCCGCAACAGCGCCGAAGACGATGACCTGGCCTTTGTCGAACTGGCCCAGATGACCCCGCAAGACCTGTTCAGCCGCGCCTGGGAGCAAGCCTACGGCAACCCCGTCGACGAACAGGCGCTGGCCGACTTTGCCCTGCTGTTGCAGGACGTGCAGCAGGAAGAGGAGCAGCCATGAAGATTCTCGCCATCCGCCTGAAGAACCTGGCATCGCTGGCCGGCCCGGTCGACATCGACTTCACCGCCGAACCCTTGGCCAGCGCTGGCCTGTTCGCCATCACCGGGCCTACCGGCGCCGGCAAGAGTACCCTGCTCGACGCCCTGTGCCTGGCGCTGTTCGGCACCGTGCCGCGGCTGAACGACATCGGCCGCGAAGCCAAGGTGCCCGACGCCGACGGCGAAATCCCCACCTCCGACCCACGCAACCTGCTGCGCCGGGGCACCGGCAGCGGTTTTGCCGAGGTCGACTTCGTCGGCATCGACGGCCGTCGTTATCGCGCCCGTTGGGAAGCCAACCGCGCCCGCGACAAGGCCAACGGCAAGCTGCAGCACAGCCGCCAGAGCTTCTACGATCTGGACAGCGAACAGGTGCTGGGCAGCGGCAAGAACGAATACAAACAGCTGGTCGAAGCCCGCCTGGGCCTGAACTTCGAGCAGTTCACCCGCGCGGTGATGCTGGCCCAGAGCGAGTTCGGCGCCTTCCTCAAGGCCGATGACAAAGAACGCAGCGAGCTGCTGGAAAAGCTCACCAACACCGCCATCTACACCCGCCTGGGCCAGCGTGCCTTCAGCAAGGCGCGCGAAGCCGGCGAAGCCCACAACGCCCTGAAGGACCGCGCCAGCCACCTGCTGCCGATGGCGGCCGAAGCCCGCGCCGAGCTCGACCAGCGCCTGGAACTGGCGCAGCAGCAGTTCAAGGCCGACCAGGCCGGCGAGCGCCAGCTGGAACAGCAACGCAACTGGCTGAATGAGCAGCGCCAACTGCAGGACCAGCACGCCGAAGCCAGCACCGCGCTGCAGGCTGCCGAACAGGACTGGCAGCAACTGGCCGAACCGCGCCTGGACCTTGCGCGCCTGGAGCGCCTGGCTCCGCAGCGCCACCAGTTCCACCGCCAGCAGACCCTGACCGCGCAACTGGCGCCGGTAGCGACGAAGATCGCTGAACAGCAGCAGCAACAAGCCGAGCTGCAAGTGCGCACCAGCGAGCTCGCACAGGCGCTGGACAACGCACGCCAAGCGCTTGCCGAAAGCCAGGCCCAGCACGGCGAAAACGCCCCACGCCTGCGCCAGGCCTTTGCCGCCCAGGACAACCTGGCCCGCCTCGACCAGGAGCTGGCCGCTCAACGCAGCGCCAACCAGCAGGCGCAGCAGCAGGTCGCCGATGGCCAGCAGCAGTTGCAGCAGCTGGAAGACAACCAGCAGCGCAGCCTGCAGCAACTGGCGCAGATCGACACCGCGCTCGCCGAAAGCCAGCACCTGGCGGGCCTGGCCAACGCCTGGCATGCCTACCTGCCACAATTGAAGCAGGTGATGCTGATCGGCGGCCGCCTGGCCAAGGGCCGTGAAGAACTGCCCGGCCTGCAGGCCCAGGCCAGCCAGGCCAATGCGCACTTGCAGGCCGAGCGCGATGCTTATGACCTGCTGTTCCGCGAAGCCAAGGCCGAGCCCCAGGCCCTGGCCGAGCAGATCGACCTGCTGGGCGGCATGCTGCAGGACAACCGCAAGCAGCAGCGCAGCGTCGAAGTGCTGGCGCGCCTGCATGGCCGTGAGCTGGAGCTGCGCCAGCAGCTGGATACCGTGCGCGAGCGGCAACAGCAAGCCATGCAGCAACGCCAGCAGTTGATCGGCGAAGGCACCGCCGCCAAGGCCGAGCTGGAAGCGGCCGAACAGGCGCTCAACCTTACTCGCCAATTGCTGGAACGCCAGCGCCTGGCGCGCAACACCAGCGTCGAAGAGCTGCGCGGCCAGTTGCGCGACGGCGAACCTTGCCCGGTATGCGGCAGCGCCGAACACCCGTTCCATCAACCCGAAGCCCTGCTGCAAAGCCTCGGTCGCCATGACCAGGCCGAAGAAGACGCCGCACAGAAGCAGGTCGAAACCCTCAACGGCAAGCTGGTGGAACTGCGCACCCAACTGGGTGTGGTCAATGCCCAGCTCAAGGACTACCAGCAGCAACAGCAGCAACTGGGCGAACAGCTGCAACCGCTGGAAGCCCAGGTGCAAGCGCATAGCCTCTGGCCTGCCCTCGCCCCGCAGGACGACAAGGCTCGCAGCGCCTGGCTCGACAGCCAGTTGCGCCGCCTGGACGAAGAGATCAACCGCGACGAGAAGCGCCAGAGCGCCCTGCTCGCCCTGCAGAAGGACGCCGCCCGCCTCAACCAGCAGTTGCAAGCTGCCCACGAGGCGCAACAACAGGCCCAGCGCCACCTGGAGCAACAGCACCAGGCCCTGGCCAGCGACGAGCAGCAGTTGCAGCAAGGCCTGAGCGACCTGGCCAGCGTGCTGCCCGAAGAAGCCGTCAACGCGCTGAGCGATGACCCGGCCAATGCCTTCCTCGCCCTCGACCAGCAAATCGCCCAACGCTTGCAACAACTGGAGCAGCGCAAGGACGAACTGGAAGAACAGCAAGCCCGCCAAGCCCAGTTGGACAAGCTGCGCGACCAGCAACAGGCGCGCGTGCAAACCCAGCAGCAATTGCAGCAGCAACTCGCCATCCTCGACGAGCAACGCCAGCAGGCCCAGGCCTCGCTCGGCGAACTGCTCGGCGCGCACGCCAGCGCCGAAGCCTGGCAACAGCACATGGACACCACACTGGAGCAAGCCCGCGCCCTCGACGCCGACACCGCCCAGCGCCTGCAGGAGCTGCGCACCCAGGGTGTGCAACTGGCCGGCGAACTCAAGGCCAACGTCCAACAGCAACAGGCGCTGGACAGCGAGAGCCAGCAGTTGCAGGCCCAGATCGCCCAGTGGCGCGGCGAACACCCGGAACTGGATGACGCCGGCCTGGATCGCCTGCTGGCCATGGATGATGCCCAGGTCAACGAACTGCGCCAGCGCCTGCAAGCTGCCGAAAAAGCCATCGAACAGGGCCGTGTGTTGCTGCAGGAGCGTGAACAACGCCTGCAGCAACATGCCGCGCAAATGACCGTGGACACTTCGGCCGAAGCCCTGGAGCAAGCCCTGGGCGAATTGCGCCAACGCCTGGCCAACCACGAGCAGCAGTGCGCCGAACTGCGCGCGCAGCAGGCCGATGACCAGCGCCGCCAGCAAGCGCACCAGGCCTTGGCGACAGAAATCGAACAGGCTCAGCAACAATGGCAACGCTGGGCCCGCCTGAATGCCCTGATCGGCTCGGCCTCGGGCGATGTGTTCCGCAAGATCGCCCAGGGCTACAACCTCGACCTGCTGCTGCACCACGCCAACGCCCAACTGCGCCAACTGGCCCGCCGTTACCGCCTCAAGCGCGGCGGCAGCGCCCTCGGCCTGCTGGTGCTGGATACCGAGATGGGCGACGAACTGCGCTCGGTGCACTCGCTGTCGGGCGGTGAAACCTTCCTGGTGTCCCTGGCCCTGGCCCTGGGCCTGGCGTCGATGGCCTCCAGCACCCTGCGCATCGAATCGCTGTTCATCGACGAAGGCTTCGGCAGCCTCGACCCTGAGTCGCTGCAACTGGCCATGGACGCCCTCGACGGCTTGCAGGCCCAGGGCCGCAAGGTGGCAGTGATTTCCCACGTGCAGGAAATGCACGAGCGCATCCCGGTGCAAATCCAGGTACGCCGCCAGGGCAACGGCCTGAGTGACGTGGAGGTATGCGGGTGATCCTCTACTCGTTCCGCCGCTGCCCGTGGGCCATGCGTGCGCGCCTGGCGCTGCGCTATGCCGGCTGCGCAGTAGAGATTTGCGAGGTGGCAATGAAGAACAAGCCGGCAGAGCTGCTGGCCTTGTCGCCCAAAGGCACGGTGCCAGTGCTGGATACCGGCGCCGGGGTGCTGGAAGAGAGCCTGGACATCATGCGTTGGGCGCTGGCGCAAAACGACCCGCAGGACTGGAGGCTGCAGGCCGACCCTGCGGCGGCACAGCAGGCCGAAGCACTGATTGCCCGCAACGACAGCACGTTCAAGGCGCAGGTGAACCTGTACAAGTATGCCGAGCGCTACCCACAACATTCCCGCGAGCATTACCGCCAGCAAGCCGAAGCTTGGCTGACGGAGCTCGAAGGCCTGCTGACGGGCCGACCTTACTTGCTGGCCGATCATCCGAGCATTGCCGATGCCGCGCTGCTACCCCTGCTGCGCCAGTTTGCCGGGGTCGAACCGCAGTGGTTCGCCGAGGCAGCTTATCCGCGAGTGCGGAGCTGGCTGGAGGGGTGGCTGGCTTCGGAGCTGTTCAAGGCCGTCATGGCCAAATGAAACCTGTTTCCTGTACTGGCCCTATCGCCGGCAAGCCAGCTCCCACAGGTACAGCGCTGGGCCTGGGGCCTGCATACCCCCTGTGGGAGCAACTGTCTTGTATTGCCTGTACTGGCCTCATCGCCGGCAAGCCAGCTCCCACAGGTGCTGTACAGAGCTTGAGGCCTATGCGGTCAAGGTGGGAGCTGGCTTGCCGGCGATAGGGCCAGTACAGGTTTCAGTGGTGGTGCTTGCCACTCAAGGCCGCATGGAAGTTGGCACTTTGGCGCAGGTACTGCTCGGTATAACTATGGGTAGCGGACGCCTTGCCGCTGCTGTCGGCATGGGCATGTGCCGGCACTACGACCGAAGCGGAAATGGCGGATGCGGCAATGACCGGGAAGAGATTGAAGTTCATCTGGGCTGACCTCGACGGCGGTGGTTTGACTTGGCCCGGTTGGGCCTTGGGTCAAAACTTACGCCGTCAAAGCCGAACGCAAAAATTCATTGCGGCAGTATCGATTATCACGCCGATCGATATCACTCGATGAACTTGAGGTCCGAGGGTGCGTCCTGAGGCAGTATCTGCACCGTCTCGCCCAGCTTGCCGCTACGCGGATCGCGGCGCATGACCACGATCTGGTTGCTCTTCTGGTTGGCAACCAGCAGGAAGTTGTCACTCGGGTCGAGGGCGAATTCGCGAGGGTGATCGCCCTCCACCGAACGGCGCTGCAGGAACGCCAACTGGCCATCGTCCCCGCCTACGCTGAACGCCACGATCTCGTTGGCCGTGCCACGGTTGCTCACATACAGGAAGCGCCCGTCCGCCGACAGGTGCAAGCCGCCGGCCGCTTTCGCCGCCGCCTCCTGGCGCTCGGTCAGGGGCAGACGCTGGCGCTCGACCAGGTTGCCGTCCTGCACATCGAACATCACCACCTCGGCACTCATCTCCAGGGTCAGGTAGGCGTGCCGGCCCTTCGCGTCGAACAACAGGTGGCGCGGCCCACTGCCCGCAGGCAAGTCCACGGCGGCGGGTATCGCCGGCGTCAACGGGTGGTCCGTGCTGGCGCCGTCGTAGCGGTAGATGAACACCTTGTCAGCGCCCAGGTCGCTGGCATACAGGTGCCGGCCGTCCGGCGACAGCACCAGCGAATGCACATGGGCACCGGCCTGACGCTCGGGGTTGACCCCGCTGGCTTTGTGCCGGGCCTGTTGCACCACAGGCTTGAGCTTGCCGTCCTTGGCCACCGGGATGACCACCAGGCTGCCGCCGGGCTCGGGCTTGACCGCATAGTTGGCCACGAACAGGTAACGCTGGTCACGGCTGAGGCTGGCATGGGTCGGCTCGTCGCCCTGGGTGGCCACCTGGTTGAGGGGCTTGATCTCACCCTTGGCGCTGACGCTGAAGCTGCTGGCGTGGCCACTCGGGGTTTCATTGATCGCGAACAACTGGCGTTGGTCGGCCGACAGCACCAGCCACGAAGGGCTGACACTCTTCACCACTTGCTGTGCTGTGGAGGCGATGTGGCCGGTCTTGTCGTCGAACCTATAGCGGTAGATGCCCTGGCTGGCGCCATCGGTGTAGCTGCCCACCAGCAAGGTGGCGGCGTGGGCAGGAATAGTCAGGCTCATCAGGCTAGCGGTCAGCAGGCTCGTCCAGATCCGGTTCATCTTGGTCATCATCCGGGGCACGAAAGGCACTCATACAGACTAGACGATGCTCGCCGTTGGCATCGTTGAGCTGCCATTCATCACCGCTGGCGATGGCGCCGGCGACTTGCTCGGGGGTGAAGGACCAGCGGCGCAGCTGGCGGCCGTCCATGCATTCGATGGTGAGGCCGGTGGCGTCGGAGGTGAAGTCGAAAGCGTGCAGGCCGTCGATCAGGAGCATGTCGCAGGACTGCAGGGCGGTGGCGAGGGGGGACATGGGGATACCTGTAAGGGATGTTGCGGCATTATAACCCTGGGGCTGCTTTGCAGCCCAATCGCCGGCAAGCCAGCTCCCACAGGGATTGCACAGGCCATGAGGTCGATGCGGTCCCTGTGGGAGCTGGCTTGCCGGCGATTAGGCCGCAAAGCGGCCCCCTGCCATTCAATGGGCGAAAATCGACCCACCCTCCTTGCCCACCATCTTCTCCGGCTTGATCAGGAACCGCGCCAGCGCCGGCAGCAGCCACAGCGCCCCGAACATGTTCCACAACAGCATGAAGGTCAGCATCAACCCCATGTCGGCCTGGAACTTGATCGCCGAGAAGATCCAGGTGCACACGCCGATGGCCAGGCACAAGCCGGTGAACAGCACCGCCTTGCCGGTCGAGCGCAGGGTCTCGTAATAGGCCTCCTGCAATGGCAAGCCGGCGCGCAGGAAGCTTTCCAGGCGGCTGTAGATGTAGATGCCATAGTCCACGCCAATGCCCACGCCCAGCGCCACCACCGGCAAGGTCGCCACCTTGACCCCGATGCCCATGTAGGCCATCAGCGCGTTACCCAGCACCGAGGTCAGCACCAGCGGCAGGACGATGCACAGGGTGGCGGCGAACGAGCGGAAGGTGATCAGGCACATCACCGCCACGCAGATGTACACCAGAATCAGGATGGTCAGCTCGGCCGACTTGATCACTTCGTTGGTCGCCGCCTCGATCCCCGCGTTGCCGGCCGCCAGCAGGAACTGCAGGCCTTCCTTGTTGTGGCTGTCGGCAAACGCCTTGGCCGCGGCGGTGACCCGCTCCAGGGTCTCGGCCTTGTGGTCGTTGAGGAACACCAGCACCGGTGCCAGCGAGCAGTCGGCGTTGTACAGGCCATCGGCACGGGCGATGGAGTTGTTGAGGATGTCCGGGTTGCGCGACAGGGTCTCCCATTTCAGGCTGCCCTCGTTCATGCCCTTGATCACCTGCTTGGACACGGTCACCAGGGAAATCGCCGACTGCACGCCCGGGGTGTTTTCCATGGTCCACATCAGCTCGTCGATCGGCGCCATGGTCGAGTGGATCGAGCAACTCTCCGACGGGGTCTTGACCATGATCACCAGCACGTCGGAACTGGTCGAGTAGTTGCTGATGATGAAGTTGTTGTCCTGGTTGTAGCGCGAGTCGGGGCGCAGTTCCGGCGCGCCCTGGTCGAGGTCGCCGATCTTCAGGTTCTGGCTGTACCACAGGCCACCGGCGAAGGCGACCAGCGCCAGGGCCACGGACACCGGCGCGACCTTGGCGCTGGCGAAGTTCGACAGCAGGCGCCAGAACGGGTGCTCGCGAGTAGCGTCCTTCTTGCTGCGCTCGATGGCCTTCTTGCTGATGCCGACGTAGGAAATGGCCACCGGCAGCAGGATCAGGTTGGTGAAGACGATCACCGCCACACCGATGGAGGCGCCAATGGCCAGTTCACGGATCACCCCGATGTCGATGATCAGCAAGGTGATGAAGCCCACCGCGTCGGCCAGGATGGCGATCATCCCCGGCAGGAACAGCTGGCGGAAGGTGCGCCGGGCAGCGGTGAGGGCGTTGTCGGCGCCACTGGACTGCAGGGCGATGCCGTTGATCTTCTGCACCCCGTGGGAGATACCGATGGCGAAGATCAGGAATGGCACCAGCATCGAGTATGGGTCCAGGCCAAAGCCCACCGCATGCATCAGCCCCAACTGCCAGATCACCGCCACCAGGGTGGTGATGAGCACGGCGATGGTGCTGCGGATGCACCAGGTGAACCAGTACAACAGCACCCAGGTGATCGCCAGGGCTACGCCGAAGAACATCGCCACCATCACCAGGCCGTCGATCAGGTCGCCGACCTTCTTGGCGAAGCCGACGATGTGGATCTTCACATTGGGGTTCTGCGCCTGGAACTTGTCGCGGATCTTCTCTTCCAGCAGGTGGGAGAATTGCTGGTAGTCGAGCTTCACCTGCTTGCCCGGGTCCTGCGGGTCGGGATAGCTCTCCAACAGCGGCACGTCGACGATGCTGGACTTGAAGTTGTTGCCCACCAGGCGCCCGACCTGGCCCGACTTGAGCACGTTATCGCGCAAGGTGTCGAGGCTGTCCTGCGAGCCGTTGTAGGTGTTGGGGATCACCTCGCCACCGGAAAAGCCCTCTTCGGTGACCTCGCTCCAGCGCACGCTGGGGCTCCACAGCGACTTCAACCCGGCACGGTCGACACCGGGGATGTAGAACACCTCGTCATGGATCTGGCGCAGGGTCTCCATGTAGTCCTTGTCGAAGATGTCGCCGTTGACCGCCTCCACCGAGATACGCACGGTGTTGCCGAGGTTGGCCAGGTCGTTGCGGTGCTCCATCATCTGTTCGATGAACGGGTGCTCCAGCGGGATCATCTTCTCGAAGCTGGTGGAGGGGCGGATCTGCGTGGCCTGCCAGAACAGGAAAATGCTGACCAGCACGCACAGGGCGATGACCACGGGGCGGTTGTTGAAGATCAGGCGCTCGAGCAGCGTGGCCTTGTCCTGGTGATGCGGGTGCATGGTGATGCTCTCCCTGCTGGTCATGGACGTGGCTCCTTGGCTGCCTGTTCGGCACCTTCGGCGCTGGCCAGGTGCACACCGCCCTGCCCTACCAGCAGCAGGCCACCGTTGACCAGGCCACTGACACCGGCCAGGGCGATACGATCGGCACGGTTGTACACGCTGAAGGTCTGGCCGCCATCGGCGCTGCGCAGCACGCTGCCGCCATTGCCGACCAGCACCAGGGTGCCATCATCGAGAAGCGTAGCGCTTGCCAGGCCGAATTCGAGGGTACCGCGCGCCGCCTTGAGTTCGATCGGCTGCCAGCTGTCACCGAAGTCGGTAGAGCGGAACAGGTTACCGCGCAGGCCGTAGGCCAGCAGGGTGTGTGGCTGGCCAGTGGCGATCACGCCGAACAGCGAGCCCTCGTAGGGCCCCTGGACCGTAGACCAGGTCTGGCCGTTGTCGGCGGAGCGGAACATACCGCCCTGCTCGCCGACGATGAACAGCCCGGCATCGCGCACCTGGGCAATGCCGTTCAGGTGCAGTTGGTCGGGGTTGTCCAGCCGCTCGGCGACATCCTGCCAGTGCTGGCCGCCGTCGCTGGTTTCCAGCAAGGCACCGTAGGCACCCACGGCAAAGCCGTGCTGAGCGTCGAGGAACGCCACATCGAGCAAAGGCGCTTCACGGGAAAGGTCTTCGAACTGCTTGGTCCAGGTGGCGCCACCGTCGCTGCTGGCGAGGATCTGCGCATCATGGCCGACCGCCCAACCGCGCTTGTCGTCGAGGAAGAACACCGCGGTGAGCAGTTGCCGGGTGGGCACCCGGGCCTGGGTCCAGGTGTTGCCCTGGTCGTCGGAGAAGAGGATGTGGCCGCGATCGCCCACCACCACCAGGCGCTTGCCGGCATGGGTGGCATCGATCAGCAGGCTCTGGCTGGCCTTGGCCGATTCGGTGGAGTATTCGTCCGCCGCAGCGGCCTGGGCACTATCGGCCCATACCCCCAATGCCAGCGCCAGCACTGCACTGGCCGCCAGTGGCCAGGCGCCACGCCTGGCCGGCGCCATCAGCTGTTCCCTCATGACTGTCCCCCTGATTGTTGTTCTTGGTGGGTTCAATGCATTGCAGGTACTGCGAAAAGCCCGCTCTAGAGGCCTGCAATAGCTTGAGGGGATCGTAGCGGGGATGTTTGCGGGAGTACAACGGGTGGGGTGTTATGTTTTGTTGTCGGCTTGGGAAAGCCGGGGCCGCTGTGCGGCCCTTCGCGGGTAAACCCGCTCCTACAAGATTGACGCGATCCCCAGTAGGAGCGGGTTTACCCGCGAAGGGCTGCAAAGCAGCCCCCTTGGCCCTCAAGCCAAACTCTTGCTCACCACCTCATACACATCACTGGACAGCTCACCCGAAGCCAGAATCCGCTCCAGCTCGCCCTTCATCAGGCCCTGACGCGCAGCGTCATACTTGCGCCAGCGGGTCAGCGGCGCCAGTTGACGCGAGGCAATCTGCGGGTTCAGCGCATTCAGCTCGATCACCAGGTCAGCCAGGAAGCGATACCCCGAGCCATCCGCCGCATGGAAGTTGACCAGGTTCTGCCCGGCAAAGGCACCGATCAGTGCGCGCACCTTGTTCGGGTTCTTCAGGGTGAACGCCGGGTGCTGCATCAGCGCCTTGACCCGCGCCAGCCCGCCCGGCAGCGTGCTGGCCGCCTGCACGCTGAACCACTGGTCCATGACCAGCGGGTTGTCCTTGAAGTGCTCGGCAAAGGCTTCCAGGGACTTGGCCCGTTCGGCTTCGAACGGCGAGTTGACCAGCACCGCCAGCGCGGTCAGGCGCTCGGTCATGTTGTCGCACTGCTCGAACTGCTCCAGGGTCGCCTCCAGCACCTGCGGCTTACCGCTCTGCATCAGGTACGACAGAGCGATGTTCTGCAGGCTGCGACGGGCGAAGTGCTCGGCGGAGGCCACATAGGCGGTGCTGCGCGACACCTCGCGGTTGGCCTGGTAGCGCGCCCACAGGGCGTCGAACAGCTGCTCGGCGATCTGCTGGCGGGCGAACTCGCGGGCAGCGTGGATGGCATCCACGTCGGCCACCTGGCTGATCTCGGTGAGGTAGGCCTCACCTGGCAGCGAAAGCATTTCGGCAACCATGGCCGGGTCCAGCGACTCGTTGCCCAGCACAGTGCCCAGGGCAGTGATCAGGCGCTGGTCAAGCTGCAGCGCTTCACCGCGCTGATGCTGGCCGATCAGTTCCTGCAATACCTGCACTGACAGCTGCTGCCCCGCTTCCCAGCGGTTGAAGCCATCGCTGTCGTGCTGCATCAGGAACATCAGCTGGTCGCGATCATACGGGAAGCTGAGCTTGACCGGGGCGCTGAAACCACGCAGCAGCGACGGCAGCGGCTTGCCCTGAATGCCCAGGAAGGTAAAGGTCTGCTCGGCTTCGGTCACCGACAGCACGCGGCTGGCGCCTCCAGGGGCAGCTTCACCGGCCAGTTGCAGCGGCAGGTCGTTGCCTGCGGCATCCAGCAGGCCCAGTTCCACCGGGATCACGAACGGCAGCTTGTCGGCCTTGTCCGGAGTTTGCGGGCAGCTTTGGCGGAAGGTCAGGCTATAGGTCTGCGCGGCGGCATCATACGCCTCGCTGACTTCCAGGCGCGGGGTGCCGGCCTGGTTGTACCAGCGCTTGAACTGGGTGAAGTCCACGCCATTGGCGTCTTCCATGGCCTTGATGAAGTCGTCGGTGGTCACCGCCTGGCCATCATGGCGCTCGAAGTACAGGTCGCTGCCCTTGCGGAAGCCCTCGGCGCCCAGCAAGGTACGGACCATGCGCACCACTTCGGCCCCTTTCTCGTACACGGTCAGGGTGTAGAAGTTGGAGATTTCGATGAAGCTGTCCGGGCGCACCGGGTGGGCCATGGGGCCGGCGTCTTCGGCGAACTGGTGGGTACGCAGGTAGGCGACGTCTTCGATGCGCTTGACCGTGCGCGAGTTCATGTCGGCGCTGAACTCGGCATCGCGGAACACCGTGAAGCCTTCCTTGAGCGACAGCTGGAACCAGTCACGGCAGGTGACGCGGTTACCCGACCAGTTGTGGAAGTACTCGTGGGCGACCACCCCTTCGACGCGCTGGTGTGCGGCATCGGTGGCGGTTTCGGCGCGGGCCAGCACACAGCTGGAGTTGAAGATGTTCAGGCCCTTGTTTTCCATGGCGCCCATGTTGAAGTCGTTGACCGCAACGATCATGAAGATGTCCAGGTCGTACTCGCGGCCATAGACTTCTTCGTCCCAGCGCATGGACTTCTTCAGGCTGACCATGGCGTGGTCGCACTTGTCGATGTTCTCGGGCTCAACGTAGATGCGCAGGGTCACGTCGCGGCCAGACTGGCGGGTAAAGGTGTCTTCGACACACCACAGGTCACCGGCCACCAGCGCGAACAGGTAGGCCGGCTTCATGAACGGGTCTTCCCAGGTCGCCCAGTGGCGGCCGTCTTCCGCCGGCCCGCTGCCGATCGGGTTGCCGTTGGACAGCAATACCGGATAGCGATGCTGCTCGGCGATCACCGTGGTGGTGAAGGTGCTCATCACGTCCGGGCGGTCGAGGTAGTAGGTGATCTTGCGGAAGCCTTCGGCCTCGCACTGGGTGCAGAACATCTTGCCCGACTTGTACAGGCCTTCCAGCGCGGTGTTGCTCTCGGGGTGGATCTTCACGCTGGTGTCGAGGGTGAAGCGCTCGGCCTTGGGCTGCACGGTCAGGCTGTCGGCGTCGAGCTGGTAGTCGCCGGGCTGCAGCTCCTGGTCATCCAGCGAAGCGCGCAGCAGTTCCAGCTGTTGGCCATCGAGTTCCAGTGGCGGCAGGCCGGCACCGCGTGCCGGGTTGCGGCGCATGACCAGTTGCGCGTGAACCAGGGTGTGGTCCTCGAACAGCTCGAAGGTCAGGTGCGTCTCGTCGATCAGGTACTCGGGCGCCTGGTAATCCTTGAGGTAGATCACTTGCGGTTGTTCGGTACGCATGTGCAGGTCCTTTTTACTGGAGCACGGCCAACTGGTAGGCCGTGTACTTGCGAATATTGATCACACCGGTGTCGAAGATCAGGTACTGGCCCTTGATGCCCAGCAGCGTGCCTTCCACCACCGGATCCTTGTCGAGGTTGAAGCTGACGATCTTTTTCGGGTAGGCCTCGACCGGGTATTTCATCTGCACCACTTCGGCGTCGGGCAGCGGCTGGATCGCCTGCAGGCCGAAGCGTGCCTGCAGTTCGCGCAGGCCGTCGGCGCAGGCGTCGAAGATTTGTTCGCGAATGGCGACCAGGTCGAGCGCCTCGGCATCGCCCTTGAGCAGCGTGCGCCAGTTGGTACGGTCTGGCACCTGGCTGCGCAGCACGTCTTCGACCAGGCCCGACTGCTGGCGGGTGGCCACGCGCATGATCGGCAGGGCCTGACTGGCGCCCTGGTCGAGCCAGCGGGTAGGCAGCTGGGTGGTGCGGGTGATACCAACCTTGATCCCCGACGAATTGGCCAGGTAGACCACGTGGTCGGTCATGCAGAACTGTTCGCCCCACGACGGCTCACGGCAGGTACCGGCGTCGTAGTGGCATTTTTCCGGGGCCATGATGCACACGTCGCACTGCGCCAGCTTGGTCATGCACGGGTAGCAGTAACCCTGGCTGAAGCTGGTCTTGGTGCGCTTGCCGCAATGGCTGCAGTGAATGGCGCCGAGGTATTCCAGGCGCAGGCGCTGGCCGATCAGCGGGTTGACCGGCACCTGCGAGTCATCCAGGCGGAAACTGTACTGCACCACCGGTGCAGCCAGGCTGACCGCCATCTTGCTCAACGAGCCACGAGCGAGTTCGATCAATGTACCGAGTCCGACTTGAACAGAATGTTGGCGATCGGCGCGGACTTCGAGGCGCATTCCTGCGGGCCCATGTAGCCGGTGCGCTGGTCTTCGGGCAGGTTTTTCATTTCCCAGGCGATCACCGCTTGCAGCGACAGCTCTTTCTGCTCGGCGGTGAGCTTGCGGCCATCGGACCATTTGCCGATTTCCACCGCCGTTTTCAGGCTTTCGTAGATTTCGGGTGTGATGTTTTCGATCATTTGCGCGAAAGTGGACATAGTGTCTCCTGATTCAAGCCGACAGTTTACGCCGGGCCAGCGCCCCACCCAAGAGCCCGGTCAGGCATCCGATGAGCAGCCCGCCGACGTGGGCGGCGTTGGCGATCTGGCCGAGGCCCAGGGTGCCGACCACGCCGGTCAGGCACACCACCAGCCAGATCAGCATCATCACCAGCACGCCCTTGGGCAGGTTGAAGAAAGGGTTGGGGGCCAGCCACTGGTACAGCCAGATGTGCCCGAGCAGGCCATACAGCACGCCAGACAGGCCACCGAACAGGCTCGGCCCGCTGCTGTAGTGCTGGGCCAGGTTGGACACCAGGCTGAACAGCAGGGTCAGGCCCAGCAGCCGCCACGGGCCCTGGCGCAGTTCGATGCGTTTGCCCAGCTCCCAGTACCACAGGCTGTTCATGGCCAGGTGCAGTACGCCGAAGTGCAGCAGCATGGGCGATACCAGGCGCCACCACTGGCCTTGGTCCAGGCTTTGCGCCAGCGGGGTGAAGTACAGGTAGTCGCCCTGGACGCGGAAGTCGAGGAAGGTGAACCAGCTGATGGTGGTGAAGTTGTCGCCCAGGCCAGTGAGGCCGGCGACGATGAAGCACAGCAGCAGGGTCAGGGTGGTGACTTTGCAGGCGCGGGCTTGTTCGGTCAGGGAGGGCTGTGTGGGGCTATTCGCGGGTAAACCCGCTCCTACGGGGGCATCGGTTGCCTGGATGTCGGCGTTACCCTCGGGGAAGCGTTGATAGAGTTCGCGGACGTCTTCGGCAAGGGTGTCGGGGGCCCAGAGCACCTGGGCGTCGCCCTCCTCGCTGACCCGATGCGGCACCTGCAGGCGCTGCAACAGGTGGACGAAGCCGCTGAGGTCGACCGACAGCGGCAGGCGCATCACTTCGATAATGTTCATTGGTTGGCCTGTGGGCGGTCGACATCGACCCAGACGAACTTGTGCGGGTCGATGTGGGTTTCGTCATCCAGCCGGTAGGCGGCCAGCTTGCCGTAGAGTACGGCGCTGTAGTCCAGGCAGGCCAGGTTTGCGCGGATCGGTGCCGGGCGGCCGCTGCGCCAGTAGTGGCCGACGAACAGCAAGGGCTCGTCTTCGGCATAGCGCAACAAGGCGTTCTTCTGGCTGTGGCTGAGCGGGGTGCTGGCCACTTCCGCCGGCAGGGCATCGGGCTGGAACACGATGTCGCCGTAGGTTTGCGGGTCTTCTTCCCAGAACTTGGTGCGGAAGAAGGCGCGGGTCAGGCCGTCGCCGCCGGTCAGGGTCAGGCCGTCCGGCAGGCGCATGTCGGTGCCGCGCAGCAGGCGGTTGCACACAGTGTCGGCGAAGCTGCCGCTCACCGCCGAAGCCTGGATGAAGTGCTCATCGATGCGTCCATCGGGGTACTGCTGGCGCAGCGGCTCGATCAGCCGCGGGTCCCAGCAGGCGTGCACCAAGCGGAAACGCCCGGCGTCGACGAACAACGGCAGTTGGTAGAACCAGTTGACGAAGTCGTGCCAGTCAGCGGGGTGGTGGGCGAACTGGGTCAGGGTTTCGTCGATCAGCCGGGCATGGCGTGGCGTGTGCTCGCGCACATAGGCCTTGCCACTGCCAGGCAGCGCCGGGGTGACCCAGCCCAGGGCGTTGTACTCGTGGTTGCCCATGATGCAGAACGCCTGGCCGGCCTCGACCATGTCGTGGACGATGTGCAGTGCCTCGCGGATGCGTGGTCCGCGATCGACGATGTCGCCGAGGAACAGCGCCTGGCGCCGCGGGTGGCGCCACACGCCGGCCACACGCTTGTAACCGAGGGTGTCGAGCAGGCGTTCAAGGGTCAGCGCACAACCGTGCACATCACCGATGATGTCGAAACTTCGCGCCGGATCGAGCATCAGTCGTCCCTGCTTCCCAGGCGGCTGCCCCAACCGAGCTTGGTGCGGCAGACCTCGTAGTAATTGTGGTCCAGCGGGTGGATCAGGCGCAGCTTCTGCGGCTTCTTGCTTACCGTGATGGTGTCGCCGGGGGCGCAGGTGAAGTGGTTCTGGCCGTCACAGGACACCTGCGGGTAGATCTGCAGGTCCTTGGACACCACGATCTTCAGCTCGCTGTTGCCATCCACCACGATCGGCCGGCCCGACAAGGTGTGCGGGTACATCGGCACGATGACGATGGCGTCGAGCTTGGGGTGCATGATCGGGCCGCCGGCCGACAGCGCGTAGGCGGTGGAGCCGGTGGGGGTGGCGACGATCAGGCCGTCGGCCTTCTGGCTGCAGACGAACTGGCCGTCGATGTAGATCTCGAACTCGATCATGCGCGTGGACTTGCCCGGGTGCAGCACCACGTCGTTCAGCGCATCGCCCTGGCCAATGGCCTCGTGATGGCGACGCACCTCGGCCTGCAGCAGGAAGCGGTTTTCCACCAGATAGTGGCCGTCGAGCACTTCGGCGACCTTCTCTTCCAGCTCGTCGGGGCGAATGTCGGTGAGGAAGCCCAGGTTGCCACGGTTGATGCCCAGCACCGGGATATTGTGCCGAGCCAGGGCGCGCGCGGCGCCCAGCAGGCTGCCGTCGCCGCCAACCACGATGACCAGGTCGCAGACCTCGCCCAGCAGCTTGCGGGTAGAGGTTTGCAGGCCGTGGCCGGGCAGGACTTCGGCGATGGTGTCCTCGAGGATCACATGCAGGTGGCGCTCGAGGAGGAATTTTTTCAGTCGGCGAATGGTGTCGAGCACCTGCGAACTGCCAAGGCGACCGATGATACCGATATTGCGAAATTGCTCCATGGTGCTCCTGCGAGGCTTTGCGGCGGGTGACGATGGGCCGATTATGGGCGAAACCACCGGGCAGCGGCAAACCGGCTATGCTCGCTGGATGATGCCATTCGCCCTGCTCGATGACCTGCCCCGGCAGCTACAACGCCTCACCGTGCGTGACCTGGCCTGGGCCCTGCTGTCGCCGCCCTTGCTCAGCGCCCCGCCCTGCCCCCAGCGCCACCCGCTGGCGGGCAGCCTGTGGGCGGACCAGCCGCAGCGCCTTGAAGCGTGGTTGCGGGAGCTGGATGCCGACGACCGACCGCTGCGCGAGTGGCTGGCGAAACTGGGTAGCCGGCGCCTGGGGCATTACTACGAACGCCTGTGGCAATTCGCCCTGGGCCATGCGCCGGGGATCGAGCTGCTGGCGGCCAGCCTGGCGATTCGCGAGGGCGGGCGCACCCTGGGTGAGCTGGACATCGTGCTGCGCGACCGCGACGGCGTGCATCACCTGGAGCTGGCGATCAAGCTGTACCTGGGCCCGGAAGGCGCCGGGCGCGACCCGGATACCTGGCTGGGGCCAGGCTGCCATGACCGGCTGGGGAGCAAGCTGGCGCACCTGGCCGGGCACCAGCTGCCCATGTCGGCGGCGGCGCACAGCCGCGAGCTACTGACCCAACTGGGGGTCGAGCAGTTGCAGGCGCATGTGTGGCTGGGTGGCTATCTGTTCTATCCGTGGCCCGGGCATGCCGATGCGCCGCAGGGCGCCAACCCGCAGCATTTGCGCGGGCGCTGGCTGCGGCGGCGGGACTGGGTCATGGCTGAGGGCGAGCGTTGGCAGCCGCTGCCGCGGCATGCCTGGCTGGCACCGGCGCGGGTCGAAGCTAACGAGTGCTGGCAGGCGGAGCAGTTCGCGGCATGGCTGCATGTGCTGGAGCGGCAGGCACCGGCGCAACTGCTGGTGCGGTTGTCGGAGGAGGCGGATGGGGCCTGGCAGGAGGCGGAAAGGGTGTTTCTGGTGGCTGATGATTGGCCATATTCGCCTTAGGAGCTTGGTTGATTTTGAAATCGAGCGCCGCCCGCGCGGCGCTTCGCGGGCAAGCCCGCTCCTACGTTTGTTTCGGGCCAATTATTCCTGTGGGATTTGCGCGCGAACGCCTTGGCGCATGGCGCGATATCGCGTAGTACAAACAAGGCGGTCGCGCGCGCCAGCCACAGGCGTTACTGGCCCGAAACAAACGTAGGAGCGGACTTGCCCGCGAAGCGCCGCGCGGGCGGCGCTCGATCTCATAAACGCCAAAAATATAAAGGCGTAAATACCGACCTGATGACGAGGACCGACCATGGTTTCATCCACCCCCGCGGCCCACTATGCGCGCCTGTCCATCGCCCTGCACTGGCTGATGCTGGTGCTGCTGGCCAGCGTCTACGCCTGCATCGAACTGCGCGGCCTGTTCCCCAAGGACAGTGCCGAACGCAACCTGATGAAGGACCTGCACTTCATGCTCGGGCTCAGTGTGTTCGTGCTGGTCTGGCTGCGCCTGGCCGTGCGCCTGAGCCGCCCAACCCCACCCATCGTGCCCAGGCCACCCGCCTGGCAGACCGGCCTTGCGCACCTGGTGCACCTGGCGCTGTACCTGTTGATGATCGGCATGCCGCTGGCCGGCTGGCTGATCCTCAGCGCCGCCGACAAACCGGTGCCGTTCTATGGCCTGGAGTTGCCGCACCTGATCGGCCCGGACCCGGACCAGGCCAAGTTCATCAAAGGCTGGCATGAACGCATTGGCAGCTGGGGCTACTGGCTGATCGGCCTGCACGCGCTGGCCGGGCTGTATCACCACTATGTGCGACGTGACAACACGCTGCTGCGCATGCTGCCCTACAAGTAACCGCGTCGGCCCTGCAGGCCACCGGTGTGGACGAAAATCAGCCGAGTGCCAGGCGCGAACAGCCCGGCCTCGACCTGTTCACGCAGGGCCAGCAGGGCCTTGCCGGTGTAGAGGGCTTCGAGCGGCACGCCCGTGAGCTGCTCGCAGTCGGCGATGAAAGCCATGAGTGCTTCGTCGAATTTGCCAAAACCACCACGGCTGGCGTCGTGCAGCTGGTAACCCTGGGCACCGCCCAACGCTGCCACCGTTTCCGGCACACCATGATCCCTGGGCACGGCCAATGCCCCGTGTACGGCATGCGCACCCGCCTCGGCCAGCACCAGGCCGGCCAGGGTGGTGCCGGTGCCAGCGGCCAGCCACCAGGCGTCATAGTCAGCCCAGCCGAGTGCGGCAAGCTGTGAGCGTGCCTGGGCCATGATCAGCGCGCAGCCTTGCGCACCGGCCAACCCGCCGCCGCCTTCGGCGATACATTGCCAACCTGGGTAACGCGCCTGCCAGGGCGCCCAGAAACCTGCCTCATGGCGTGCGCGATAGCCGCCATAACCCAGCCAGTGAAGCTCCATGCCCAGCGCCTGCAGGTCACGCACGGTCGGCGTGTCCTGGGCGTGGCCGCGCAGCAGGCCGGCGGTGGCGAAGCCGAAGCGCTTGCCGGCCGCGGCCAGAGCGTGCAGGTGGTTGGAATGGTTGCCGCCGAGGCTGATCAGGCCCGGGGCGCTGCTGGCTGCAGCCTGCTGCAGGTGATGGCGTAGCTTGAACCATTTGTTGCCGCTGATCAGCGGGTCGATCAGGTCCAGGCGCAGGATCGCGGCTTCGACCTTGGCGGTTGCCAGCCAAGGCAGGTTCAGGGGCTGCAGGGGGGCTTGGGGGAGGTCGAGGAGCATGTTGCGAGTTTACCAGTGAAATCCTGGGGCTGCTTTGCAGCCCTTCGCGGGCTTGCCCGCTCCCACAGCTATGGCGCTGATTTCAGGAGTGCGCTATCCCTGTGGGAGCGGGCAAGCCCGCGAAGGGCCGCAAAGCGGCCCCGGCGGTCTCAGAGCTCAGCCGCCAATCTCGAACCCTGGTTGATCGCCCGCTTGGCATCCAGCTCGGCCGCGACATCGGCGCCACCGATCAGGTGCACCGACTGCCCCGCCGCCACCAGCCCGTCCTGCAGCTCGCGCAGCGGCTCCTGCCCGGCACAGATCACCACGTTGTCCACCGCCAGCACCTGCGGCTCGCCATCCGCCACACGGATGTGCAGGCCGCTATCGTCGATGCCCAGGTACTCGACGCTGTTGAGCATCTGCACCCGCTTGTTCTTCAACCCGGTGCGGTGAATCCAGCCGGTGGTCTTGCCCAGCCCGTCGCCCACCTTGGACTTCTTGCGCTGCAGCAGGTACACCTGCCGCGCCGGGGCATGCGGCTCGCCCTTGACCCCCGCCACACCACCGCGTGCCTCCAGGTGGGTATCAATCCCCCACTCTTTCCAGAACGCTTCACGGTCCTGGCTGGTGGCCACGCCCTGGTGCACCAGGTACTCGGACACATCGAAACCAATGCCACCGGCTCCAATCACCGCGACCGACTTGCCTACCGGCTTGCGCTCGAGCAACACATCCAGGTAACTGAGCACCTTGGCATGCTCGATACCGGGAATGGCCGGCGTGCGCGGGGCGATGCCGGTGGCCAGGATGATCTCGTCGTAGCCCCCGGCCACCAGTGCCTGTACATCGACCCGGGTATTCAGGCGCAACTCCACACCGGTGCTGTTCACTTTGTTGCGGAAGTAGCGCAGGGTCTCGTGGAACTCTTCCTTGCCCGGCACCCGCTTGGCCACGTTGAACTGGCCACCCATCTCGCTGGCGGCATCGAACAGGGTCACCGTGTGGCCTCGCTCGGCCGCCACGGTGGCCGCAGCCAGGCCAGCCGGGCCGGCACCGACCACGGCAATGCGCTTGACCGCGCGCACCGGCAGGTAGTTGAGTTCGGTCTCGTGGCAGGCGCGCGGGTTGACCAGGCAACTGGTCAGCTTGCCGCCGAAGGTGTGGTCCAGGCAGGCCTGGTTACAGCCGATGCAGGTATTGATCTCGTCGCTGCGCCCGGCGGCGGCCTTGTTGACAAAGTCCGGGTCGGCCAGGAACGGTCGGGCCATCGAGACCATGTCGGCATCGCCCTCGGCCAGCACCGCTTCGGCCACTTCCGGGGTGTTGATGCGGTTGGTGGTGATCAACGGAATGTTCACCACGCCACGCAGCTTGGCGGTGACTTTGCTGAACGCCGCGCGCGGCACCTTGGTGGCGATGGTCGGGATGCGCGCTTCGTGCCAGCCGATACCAGTGTTGATCAAGGTCGCGCCAGCCTGCTCGATGGCCTTGGCCAGCAGCTCGATTTCGTCCCAGGTGCTACCGCCCTCGACCAGGTCGAGCATCGACAGGCGGAAGATGATGATGAAGTTCGGCCCTACCGCGCCACGCACCCGGCTGACGATGTCCACCGCCAGGCGCATGCGGTTCTCATAGCTGCCACCCCAGCGGTCGCTGCGGTGGTTGGTGTGAGCGGCGAGGAACTGGTTGATGAAGTAGCCTTCCGAGCCCATGATCTCGACACCGTCGTAACCGGCGCGCTGCGCCAGCACCGCGCAATTGACGAAGTCGGCGATCTGCTTCTCGATGCCCGCCTCGTCCAGCTCCTTGGGCTTGAACGGGTTGATCGGCGCCTGGATAGCGCTGGGCGCCACCTGGCGTGGGCTGTAGGCATAGCGCCCGGCATGCAGGATCTGCAGGCAGATCTTGCCACCGGCGGCATGCACCGCCTCGGTGACGATGCGGTGCTTGTCAGCCTCTTCCTCGGTGCTGAGCTTGGCCGCGCCGGAATACACCCCGCCTTCATCGTTGGGCGCGATACCGCCAGTGACCATCAGGCCAACGCCCCCCCGGGCACGCTCGGCAAAGTACGCGGCCATGCGCTCGAAACCGCCGGGGCGCTCTTCGAGGCCGGTGTGCATCGAGCCCATCAGGGTACGGTTGCGCAAAGTAGTGAAGCCCAGGTCCAGCGGAGCGAGCAGGTGCGGGTAGCGGTCGGCGGCCATGGAAAGGTCCCCTGGTGGCGTGATCACGGAATGCGGGAGCCTCACCGGCCGGCGGGCCCCGTCGTTTGTCTGCCTGCGACATTAAACAGCCGTTTGAATCGGCTCAATGATCGAAACTGACAACTTATTGATCCTGATGAACACCACCTGGCAGAGCTGTACTGCCCAGGGCCTCTTGATTACAGAGTAAAGACAATGCGCTCGCTGGTATTGCCCTGCCAACTTGCCTCGACGTCACTTAGCGCAACGGCCTTCGCCTCCACCTTGAGGTTTGCCGGCTTGATCGCCTGCAGCAACTGCCCCACTACCTTCACCAACCCCTCGTTGGAGACGCTGCCCAAGCCACTGCCAAGCAGCTCCAGGCCGGAACTGCGGAACACGCCAGGGTTCAGCGGCAAAGTAGCCCCGGCAATCGCGCCGATATTGACGAGGCGCAGACGTGGCGCACAGTCCCCTCCACCATGGCTGACCACTGCATCGAGAATGCAGGCGGCCGGTTGGCCCCAGAGGAAGTCGAGCACAACCTCTATCCCTCTACCTTGTATTTCCTGACGCAGCGCATCGGTCAACTGCTGCGGCGGCTGATCAAGGCAGATGAAGTCGTCCGCGCCCAGTTCGCGCAACTGCGCCTCCACAGCGGGATTACGTGCGGTGGCGACCACCCGTGAGGCCCCCAGGTGCTTGGCGACTTGAATTGCCAAGCGGCCGGAGGCACCCGCGGCACCATTGATCAACACCCGCTCGCCCGGTTTGAAACCCGCCCGCTCCTGCAACGCCGCCCAGGACGACATGCCTGGGTTGGCAATCGCAGCCGCGGTGATGTCGTCGATGTCATCGGGTATCACCGTACAGTTACGTGCGTCCACGGCGACGATTTCGGCCATGGCGCCGATGGGGCCACGGGGAAAGGCAAAGTACACCCGGGTGCCGTCCTCGAGCAGGCCAACACCATCGGCACCGGGTACCAACGGCAGTGTCTTGCCGCTGCTGTAGTGTTTGCCGCTGGCCTGTGCACGCACCAACTGGCTGAGCGCGGCAGCACGAACCCGCACCAATACCTCGCCCGGTGCGGCCTGTGGTGGGTGGATCTCACCATAGCGGGGGGGTTGGTCGAAGGCGTGTACGATGGCTGCTTTCATGAAGGAACTCCAATGGGTAATCAGGGATGGGCCGGCGTCAGGCGTGCCAGCAACGGTACCAACCGTTCTGCTCGGTAATCCGCAGCTCGGTTTGGTAAAGCTCGGAAAGCGAAGCGCTGTCCAGTACCTCGCTCTTCGGGCCGTCAGCGACGATGCGGCCCTGGTCGAGCAGCACCACACGTTCGATCTCCGGAATGATCTCATCGATGTGATGGGTGGTGATGATCATGGCGTGACCCTGGCCGCAGAAGTTTCTCAGCAGTTTGAGCATGCCCAGGCTCGCCCCCATGTCCAAGCCATTGGCGGGCTCATCGAGAATCAGCGCCTGGGGCCCGTGGACCAGGGCGCGGGCCAGCAGCAGGCGGCGCTTCTGCCCGGTGGAAAGGCGCTGGAACATGGTCCGCTCGTGGCCGAGCATTTCCACCACCTGCAGAAGCTTGCGGGCCTGTTGCACCTGCTCGTCGCTCGGTTGCATGTGATCGTGGGCGCCGATAGCACCGAAAAATCCGGAGACCACCACATCCAGGGCCTGGGTGTAGGGGGTGTAGTCCTCTTGCAGATCCTGGGAGACAAAACCGATACGGCTGCGCAACTGCCAAAGATTGACGGTCTCGTCACCGAACAGCTTCAGGTGGCTACCGGCGCGCTCGACCGGATACAACTCACGGCTGATCAGCTTGAGCAGCGTGCTCTTGCCGGCACCGTTGGGGCCGAGGATGGCAACCTTCTCGCCTGCGCCAATGTTCAGGGAAAAACCATCGAGCACGCGGGTGTGTTGCTGGTACGCGGTGACATTGTGGAATTCGATCATGGAATACTCATCAGCATTGGGTAGGAAAAGCCCGGGGCGGTGATCGCTGCAGGTTGCCTTGGCCATGTTTTCATGGCTTGCGCCCTTAGCCTAGAGCCGGAAGGTCCCCACCACCTCACGTAGCCCACTGGCCAGCCTCGCCAGTTCTTCGCTTGCGCCGCGCGTTTGCTCGGCGCCTGCGCTGGATCATCGACAGTGCGAACAGCCCCAGCATCAGGACCAACCCAGCGCAGAGCGGGTAGCGAGGTTCAGATTACGCAGAAACAGCATCTGGAAAATCCCTGGAAAACGAAATGAAGATCGGACGGCACCGGCTTGTGACCGGTGCCGCCGAGCTCCGCGTGGGGGAATAGCGCCACAGAGCACGGGTAGTGCTTGCAACGGCATGCGCGTCCGGCGCATGACGACAACGAGGCCGGGCGATGCGCCTGGCCTCGTCATGCCGACCTCCAGCCAGCATTACCGGTAACCGCCTCAGGCTGCGTCTCCAGCCTGGGTGGCCGACGCACCACGGCGCGCCGGGGCGGTCTCGCGTAGCGCACTGGCGACGAGCAGGCCGACGAGTGCCCCGCCCAGCGCCAGGTAAAGGGTGTACTGGATGCCGTGCTGCTGGGCGATGAAGCCGGCCAGGGCCGGCGCCACGCCGCCACCGAACACCTCGCCGATGCCCACCACCAGGCCGGTGGCGGTGGACACCAGCGGCAGTGGTACCGACTCGCTGGTGATCGGCCCGACAGTCATGCAAATCATGCTGAAGTTGAAGAAGGTGGTCATGAACAACAGGATGAACAACGTCAGCGGCTCGGCGCCGGTGCGCATCAACAGGCCAATGCACAGGGCAGTCGCGACGAAGCTGCCCAGTACCACAGGCTTGCGCCCTACCCGGTCGGACAACGCCGGCAGCAGCAGCTGGCCGATGAAGCCACCCAGGCCGATGGCGGACATGACGAAGCCCATCTGCTGCAGGCTCAGGTGCAGATAGTCGGTGAGGTAGTTGGGCATCATCACGCTGAGCACGAACAGGCTGGTGAGCATGCAGAACATGCCAAGAATGTTCAGCGCCACGTTACGGTAGCGCAGTGCATCCATCCAGCGGCCTTGCTGCTGGCCCTGCCCCTCGGTAGCAGCCGGCGCCACCACGCGGGTTTCCCGCAGGTGTCGATACATGAACCAGGCAAGCAGGAAGCCTGGCAATGACACCACCACGAAGACCCAGCGCCAGGAAGGCAACACCAGCAACAGCTGGGTAGCAAGGATCGGCGCCAGCCCCAGGCCCAGAATCGGGAAGAAGGCCTGCTGGATGCCAATGTTCAGCCCGCGCCGTGACGGATGCGAGGACTCCGCCGTGGCGGCAATGGCAGTCGGTGTGAATGCCCCCTCGGAAACCCCCATCACCGCGCGGATCAGCAACAGCGCGGCGATGCCATTGGCCAGCCCGGACAGGCCGGCCAGCAGGGAGAACAGCAACACTGCCGGGATCAACACTTTGCGCCGCCCGATACGGTCGGACAGCCGGCCCATGAAGATCGAGGAAATCCCCCAGGCAATGGCCAGCACTGCCGAGATATTGCCCAGGTCCTGATAGTCCAGCTGCAGGTCCGCCATCATCACCGGGAACAGCGGAAGGATGATGAAGCGATCCAGGCCGACCAGGCCAAAGCCCAGGGCGAGCATGGCAACAGCCGTGTATTCGTGACGCGCATTCCATTTCTTGTCGTTGTTGTGCATGGCATGGGTACTCGTGGCAGTGGCGGGCGATCAGAAGTAGAACAGCGCTTCGATCATGGTGGTCAGTTGCGAGCGATCTCGGCCGTTGCCGTAGGGGCGGTCATGGCCGCGTGCGTCGAACCAGCCGTAACGCAGTTCCGGGCGCAGCGAGAGGTTGCTGCTGACATCCCAGCGCAGCCCGGCCGTGAGGGCGTTGAAATCGCCGCGGCTGACGCTGGTGGGAAACAGGATGAAACCGTCCGGGTCGCTGAAATGCTCACCCCGTACCGAGAACGAGAGGTCTGGCCGGTGCTGGTAGGTCAGCACGGCATTCGCGCCCCACCAATGCGCCCCATCGAAGCCTGGGCCGGTCACCACATCCACGGTCGAGGCCTTGCCATCGCCGGCCTGGCGGCCATAGACCAATTCGGCGCCCATCGACCAGCGCTCGTCGAACTTGTGCCAGCCGTTGAGCGAGTGCTGCTGCTTGAGCTGCCCGCTGTCGGCGATCAACCGCGAGGTCGGTGCCTGGACATCGCTGACGCTGTCGTTCTGTTCATCGCCGACGATGAATTCATAGTCGACCCAGGTGTTCATGTCCGGCGTGCGCCAACGCAGCGCACCGATCAACGACTTGCCGTCGTTATTGTCACGCAGGTTGTTCCAGCCCTGCACCACGCCCAGCTCCAGGCCAAGGATGCCTGGGTCGCCGTCGAGCAGGCGGGTGCCGACCAGCACCCCGGAAACCGTCCCCGGTTCGCTGACGAACGCGTAGGTCTTGCTGGCGAACGGGTTGCGGGCCTGACGGATGTTCGGGGGAATTTCGTAGCCGAGTGCCGGGCCGAACACCCCGGCCATGAAGTTGAAGCCTGGGCCATAGGGAACATAGGCCGTGGCGGCGATGTTGGGGATGGCCAGGAAGCGCTTCTTGTCCTGCTGCGCCTTGGCGTTGTCCTCCTCGTTCATGTTCCAGTGCATGTCCCAGCCGAAGGTACGGGCAAACTGCGCGTTGCGCCCATAGTTGGCCTCGAAGGTGAAACCGAAGGCGAACGCTTCAGGCTTGGGGCCCGGCAGCGGTGTGATGCGCGGCACGAAGGTGCCGTTGAGTGCCTTGTCCACGAACAGGTGCAGGCTGCCCCATTCCAGGCCTTCATCGGACATGCCGGTGAGCGGTAGATTGCTCAGGCCGTCCTTGCGTTCGGCATGGTTGGAACGGTTGTTACGCACGTAGCCAATGTCCAGCAGGTTGGAAACGGTAATGCCGTAGTCACGCTCCAGGCTGTCGCCAAAAAGCCCCTTGAACAGGGTGCCTTCTCCCGGCGCCGGTGCTTCGGCGGCATGGCACTCCACAATCGCCAGGGCGGCCAGAACCGCACCAAGCGCTTTCACCTTGATGTTGTGCATCGATCTGTCTCTTGTTGTTGTTTTCAGAACGTTGCCGCAGGGGGCGCCCCCCTGCGGCAGCGGAACCTACACCTGTGCAGCGAGCGGTTGATTCAGCCGAGGGGCGCCGCCTCGGGCTTGCTGGATGTCCAGGTCGCGACGCAGTGCATCCAGCAGTTGCGGCAATTCGCCGAGGTCGCTGACACCGCCATAGACGTAGAAGTCCGGGCGCACCAGCACAGCCTGCAACCCAGCTTCACGGAGGAAGTCGTGATACTTGCCGGACAGGTCGCGGCAGGTGCCTGGCGCGCCATCGAGGCTCAGGCGGACGCTTTTCACCTGCAGATGCTCGAGCAAGGCCTGCTGCGCAGGGCTCAGGCCGGCCAGCGGATCGTCGCCGACGCTGAGCAGGTGGAAGCCACGGCCGAACGCATCGTCGTAGCGCTGAATGCTACCGTCATGCTCGACCTCGCCATGCACGCCCAACGAACCGGCGGCCCCCACCGCGGCGCCGGTACGCGGGTCCTTGAGCACCGCCCCATCGACCAGACCAGGGAACGGCGGCAACGGCGGCACTTCACCGGAGAGGAACGCCGCGTCCCGCTCGGCGGCCTTTTGTGGATCAGCCACACAGACCACCTTGCCCATTGCCACCGAAGCATCGATCACTGCACGGATCTGCGGTTTACGCTCCAGGGTGTAGCTGTCCAGCAAGCGCTCGGAGCACAGGCCCTTGAAGATCAGGTCCAGGCGCCAGGACAAGTTCCAGGCATCACGAATCCCCGAGCACATCCCCTGGCCCATGAACGGCGGCATCAGGTGCGCGGCGTCACCGGCCAGCAACACACGGCCGTGGCGCCAGGTTTCGGCGATGCGCGAGCGGAACTGATAAACAGCGTGGCGCACCAGCGTGGCGGTGTCCGGGGTGACCCACGGCGACAGCAATTCCCAGACCTTGTCCAGGTTCTGCAGGTCTTCCAGGGTCTCGTGGGGCAGGCGCATGAACTCCCAACGGCGGTAACCGGGTCCGCCGGGGACCATGGTGGTCGGCCGCGCCGGGTTGCACCACTGGCCAATATCCGGCACATCCAGCTGCACGCCCGGCTTGGGCTGCAGGTCGACTACCAGCCAGTCTTCCTGGAAGCCCAGGTCCTGCCAGTCGATGCCGCACTGGCGACGTACCAGGCTGTTGGCGCCGTCAGCACCGATCACATAACGGGCGCGCACCTGGCGCTCCTCGCCTGGTTCGGCCTTGCCGTTCTGCGGGGTACGCTGCAGGCGCAGGTCGCAGCCCTGGGCATCCTGGCTCAGCGCCATCAGCTCCCAGCCCTGGTGGATTTCGACGTTAGCGATGGCCTTGGCCCGGCGGTCGAGGATCGCTTCCAGGGCAGGCTGGTTGAACAGGTAGCCAAACGGGCCATCACTGATCGACTCGGCGGACCAGTCGATCTCCACCAGCACTTTCCAGTCGGCGTTGAACCACTGGTAGCAGGCCGACGGCTGGGAGATAGTCTGCAGCTCGTCCTCCAGGCCCATCATGCGAAAGACGCGGCGAATCTCATGATCGTGGAACACCGCGCGCGGCAGGGGGTAAAGGGATTGCCAGCGTTCGTACACGGCAACGCTGTAACCCATGCGCCCGAGAAGGATGGCAAGGGTTTGTCCGACAGGGCCGTAGCCGACGATGGCTACGTCATGAATCTTGTTGTTTTCGTTCATCTTTGCTGACCTGAAACCGGGTGGGTCTTGGGCAAGCCGCTCCCCGCCTCCCTGGGTGCCAGGGAAGTGCGCGGGCCAGAAGCAGCTTGCGTCGCTGGAGCGTCAGCCCTTGACGGGCGCGCTGTCCGTTTCGGTGTTGAGGACGAAGTACTCGGGGACTGCTGGGCCCCACAGGTACAACGAGTTCTCAGGCGGGAAGTCGCCCGCCGGCCATTGACTGCCGGCGTCGATGAAGTCCATGTCCGCCGAGTACTCGCAGAACGATCCCCACGGATCGCGGACGTAGTGGAAGTAGTTCGAACCCAGGCAATGCCGCCCGGTGCCCCAACCCTGCCGATAACCCGCGTTGGCCATCTGCTCTGCGCCGTTACCGACGTCGTCGACGCTGTCGACTTCCCAGGCGGCATGGTGGAAGCCCTTGGCGCTGCTCTTGCAAAAGGCCACCAAGTGGTGGTCGCAGCCGTGCGGGGCGTGAGTGAAGGCGATGATGTCCTGGGAATGGTCGGACAGCCGCAGCCCAAGAGCGCGGGAATAGAAGTCGACGGCACGCGGCACGTCGGGGCTGAACAGCAACACATGGGACAGGCGCCGTGGACGCACCTGGGCTACCGCGTCGCGGGTGCAGGCACCGCGCACGGCAGGTTGCGGCTCGGCCACGGGATGCTTGCGGTCAGGCATGTACTTGGCGCCGACCTTGACTTGCAGCAGGTTGCCGTCAGGGTCGCGGAACCAGAAGCCCTCGCCGTTGCCCTGTTCGAAGCGGGCACCAGCGGCCTCGGCCTGCTGGCGCAGCGCGGCATGATCCTCGGCAAAGCAGTTCAGGCTCAGGTAGGCCAGGCTCTTGCCAGGCCCTGGCAGCATGCGTGCCCAGCGATGGCCATCGGCGGCACTGAGTTCCAGGCCTTCCGCGCTTTGCCCGACGTCCAGGCCGAAGCTGGCGAAGAATGCCTGCGCGTCAGGCAATGACGGCACGAACAGCGCGTAATGATCGATCGAATGCACACCACGGGTCGTGATAGTCATGATCGCCTCCAGTTTTTGTTCTTGCGTCGAAGCCTCGGAGCGGGAGGCTTCGATCAGGCCGGGAATGCCCGGAATCTATCAAGCTTCGTCGACGATGGGGTTGACCAAAGTGCCGATGCCTTCGATTGACACTTCTACGACATCGCCGGCCTTCAGGTAGACCTTCGGGTCCATACCGAAACCAACGCCCGCCGGCGTGCCGCTGACGATCACGTCACCCGCTTCCAGGGTCACCGCCTCGCTGAGGGTGGAGATGATGGTGGCCACGTCGAACAGCATGTCTTCGGTATTGGCCGACTGCACCACTTTACCGTTGACCCGGGTCTGCAGCAGCAGGCCTTTGCCGCCGGCAGGCAGCTCGTCCGCGGTTACCAGGTCAGGGCCGAACGCGCCGGTATCGTCGAAGTTCTTGCCCACCGTCCACTGCGGAGAGTTGAACTGGTACTCGCGCACCGAGCCTTCGTTGAACAGCGCATAACCGGCGACATGCTGCAGCGCCTGCTCCTTGCTGATATGACGCCCGCCGCTCTTGAGCACCACGGCCATTTCACCTTCGTAATCCAGCGTGTCGGAGACGCGTGGGCGAACCAGCGGCTTGTTGTGCGCGGTGAGGCTGGTGTTGAAGCGCGGGAACAGGGTCGGATAGTCCGGCTGGGCGTACGGCGACTCCTTGGTGTGGTCGGCGTAGTTCAAGCCAACACAGATGATTTTGCCGGGACGGCTCATCAGCGGCAGATAATCCTGCTCGCCGATCTCGACCAGCGCTCCCTGCGCATCGGCACCGTACGTCGCCAGGTCTACGCCGCGTGCCAGCAAAGCCTCCAGCGATTCCTCGCCGAGAATCCTGACCCCTTCGGCCGTGCGAACGCCCAGCACCGGGCGACCTTGATGGGAGAAACGAACGTAACGCATGGAGCTCACCTCTTGTTTTGATTCGTGACGGCCGCCAGGCAGAGCGGCATGAGCTCTAAGCTAATCCGAGGAAAATATGCCGTCAACGAAAAAATATATTTTCTTTTGATTATCGACAATGCCTTCTGATGTGTATGATCTTGGACATCAGCCATCACCCGTAGCACAGCCCATGAACAGAGCCGAACGCTGGGCGCCGCAGCCCGCCGCCTCGGAAAAACGCACCATGGCCTCGCAATTGGAGGCCCGTGTGCGCGAAGACATCATCAACGGTCATCTGGCGCCGGGTAGCCGCCTGCGCTTGAAAGAACTGGCCGAGCATTACGACGCGGGGGTCATCCCGCTGCGTGAAGCGCTGTCGCGACTGGCGACAAGCGGCTTCGTTTCCTCGGAAGACCAGAAAGGCTTCAGTGTCGGGCGTATCTCCGCCGAAGAGATCGTCGACATCACCAACACGCGACAGCTCATTGAATGCCAGGCATTGGCGGAATCCATCCGCCATGGCGACCTGGAGTGGGAAAGCCAATTGATCGCCGCCCATCACCGCCTTGATCGCCTGCCGATCGTCGAAGGCCCCGAGCGGTTGATGAAACCGGAGTGGGAAAAGGCCCATGAAGCCTTTCACCAGGCGCTGATCGCCAATTGCCGCTCGCCCTGGCTATTGCGCCTGTCGCAAATGTTGCGCGACCAAACCTCCCGTTATCGGATGCTTTCGGTGCACTACAATGACAGCGCCACGCGCGACGTACCGGGGGAACACCGTGAATTGCTCGATGCAGCCATAGCCCGTGATGTCGAGAAGGCCTGCGCGCTACTTTCCCTTCATTACGAGACCACTACCCGCAGCGTCCTGAACCATCACGCGCTCAAAAGCTGATTGAGCCCTCGGCCCTTGAGCTCACCTGACAGGCCCAGCGCAGCACGATAAGCTGAAGTTGCTCACTCATAATCAATTATGGTGGCCGGTGCAGCAGAGGAACTAGCGGAACTGTATATCCGCACCCGATTACGGCCATCTTTTTTCGCATCATATAACGCTTCGTCTGCCAGAGAGAGAAGTCGCGACAGCGTATACCCTCCAACTTCATGTGTGGCAACACCTATACTCACACTCTGGCTTTTAGGTAAAGGCAAGGCCAAATGATGAAATTGCAAGCATATGTTCTTGGCCACCAGTTCAGCATCTTGTTCATTGGCATTGAGCAACAGGCACGCAAACTCCTCTCCGCCGATGCGACCGAACACGTCAGATAATCTAACGTTCGCCTTCACCACTTGGCTGAACGACACCAGCGCCTGGTCGCCAGCTTGATGCCCCAGGGTGTCATTGAGCCGCTTGAAGTTATCGAGATCAAAGATAAGCAAGGCCATTGGGTTCTGACGAACTCGCGCCTCCGCCAATGCCGCTTCACTCTCCAACATGAATGCCCGGCGATTACCTACCCCCGTCAGCATATCGGTGTAAGCTGCGGCCTTGAACTTCAATTCCGCCTGCTCCCTCACCATCGCCAACGTGATATAAGCGATTCCGATAGCATAAATCATTGATTCAAACAGCATAAACGAGAAAAAGTGGTTTTCTGCCTCTCGCTTGGAAAGTGCATTCGCCAACGACTCTCCGTCATCGACAAAAGCCCGTACTATGTAGAAGCCGGCATGCATGGTCAAAAGCAGCAATGCCGGTAGATAGGACACTTGTAAGCGTGTACGACTACGCCAAAGTTCAAACGCGGCCAAACCACCATAGCCTGCGGACAGTATCGAGTAAATCGCCACGCGTGTGGATAAAGAGTCATCAAAGCCTGGTGTGAGACCGAAGATAAACCAGAGCCCAGCCCCCAGGACGATTCCCGGCCAATGGGGTGGCCGTCCGGCGAACGCTCGCATTGCTGTCCAGCTCATGGCAGCCGAAGTCAGCAGAATCATATTGCCCATTACCAGCGGTACGAAATCAAACCCCCAACCGCGGTAGCTCACTAATGCGAACCCTAGTGATGCCATGAACAGCATCGACGCCAGATAAGCCAAAGGGGGCTCGTGAGCGCCTCGACTCCATGCATGAAGCGTCAATCCCCCCATCAACGCCAGGAGAAAGTCAGTGACAAGCAGGAGTGTGGGAATACTCAGCAGCACGGGGCTACCCTTCTAAACCGGGAGAAAACGGATCATCCAGAGCATACTATGCTAGATAATTCCACTTTGCCACCACGGAACTTGCCCGTAAACCAGTTCAATTCGGGGGGTGGGCCAATGCAGCCATAGCTACTATTAGTTTCCTGAAATGCGCCAACAATGCGCTTGTTCAGGTGGACTGATGAAACGTATTTGAAAAATCGACGCCGAAGCTTGTATGAGTCGAAGAACCTTCTAATCACCCGAGGGAAAAAGAAACACCGCAAAAGGAAAGCCCGCCATGGCGGGCTTTCATCGAACGTTGAAAAAGGGGGTAAAACGTTCGATACCCATCAGTGTAGTCGACTGGCACGCTTGTACCGGTCGCTAATGCTTTCTCGAAACGTTATCCGCCGCCCGCCAACTGCGAAATGGACGCCTTGCATTTAACCAGCGCATCGATCAATTGCTCGGAGTGCTTGGCGAATCGCGCTGTGGGGGCAACGATCGCCACCGCATGCGGGCCCATGAACGTCGGGATCAGCGTGCAGCAGGCACTGATCCCGCTGGTGTGCTCCTGATTGTCGATGGCAATCCCGGTTCTGCGGATGGTCGCCAACTCGGCCAGCAACTGATCGAGGTTCAGGGTGGTGTCGGTCAGCTTCGCCAGGGGCTCGGGGAACAGCTCGCGCACCTGCCCATCGCTCAGTGTCGACAGCAACGCCTTGCCATCCGCAGTGGCATGCATCTGCATCGACTGGCCCATGGGAAACACCACGCGCAGTTCGCGCTCGGCAATCACCCGGTCGATGACCGCGATCTGATTGCCGCTGATGCAGGACAGCGTGACGCTCTCCTGCACTTCATTGCACAAAGCCTCCAATGAGCGGCGCGCAATCGAAATGATGTCCCGGTGGCTCTGGTGGATCAGTTGCGCCAGCGCTGGCCCCAGACGAAAGCCATTGCCAGGGCGGGCCGGCTCCACCAGTGCTTCGTCTTCCAGCGCGGCAACGATGCGCTGCACAGTGGAGCGCGCCAGGCCAACCTCCTGAGCAATCGCGGCCAGCGACAGGCCCTTCGGATTGGCGCCCAGCGTGCGCATGATGGCGCTGGCCCGGGCGATAACCTGGATACCCCCTGCCCTGCCCTCGCCGTCTTTATCGATCTCGTCACTCATAAGCCTTCCCATCACGGGCCGCAGCCCTGTGCATTCCTCAATGGCGGCGATTCTACATCGCCTTCTGCCGAGTGGTCGTTTCACTTTCTGCCTTGCCTGGCTCAGATGCACCGCATTATGATACAGCGAATCGTATCGTGGTTAATATTTTCGATGACCGTCACCAGGCGGTCACGTGCATGTTCTGAGGAGGAAAAGTTGAAAATGAGACGTCGACAGCTTTTGTGTGCGCTGCCCATGGCCATGCTGGCTTTGTCCGCGTGCAAGGACCAGGAGACCGCGGCCGCAGCCAAGCCACCCGAGGTTGGCTATGTCACCTTGCAGGCGCAAAGCGTGTTGCTCAGCAGCGATCTGCCCGGGCGTACCTCGGCATTTCGCGTGGCCGAGGTACGCCCACAGGTCAGCGGCATCATCCAGAAGCGCTTGTTCGCTGAAGGCGCGGTGGTGAAAAAGGGGCAGCAGCTCTACCAGATCGACCCCTCGACCTATCAGGCGGCCGTGGACAAGGCGCAAGCCACCCTGAAGACCACCAGCAACCTGGCACGGCGCTACCAGCACCTGGTCGAAAGCCGCGCCATCAGCCGCCAGCAGTACGACGATGCCGTTGCTGCGGCAGAACAGGCGCAGGCAGACCTGCGGATGGCGCAGATCAACCTGGAGTACACCAAGGTGCTGGCCCCGATCGATGGCCGGATCAGTCGCTCTGCCGTCACCGAAGGTGCCTTGGTCAGCCAGAACCAGGCCGAGGCACTGGCGTCCATTCATCAGCTTGATCCGATCTATGTGGACGTGACCCAGGCTTCGGTCGACCTGCTGAGGCTGCGCGGCGAAATGGCGCGCGGGGAACTCACCCTGGCAGGCCCTGAGCAGGCCAAGGTCGAGCTGAAACTCGAAGATGGCTCGCTCTATGGCCACTCTGGCGCCATGAAGTTTTCCGAAGTGACGGTCGACCCCACGACTGGCGCCGTGACCATCCGGGCGGCATTCCCCAACCCGGAAAACACCCTGCTGCCAGGCATGTTCGTGCATGCGACCTTGACCGAGGGTGTGCGGGACAACGCGGTGCTCGTGCCCCAGCAAGGTATCGCCCGCGACCTGAAGGGCCAGGCCACGGCCTTCGTGCTGGACAACGGCGACAAGGCGCTGCTGCGGGAAGTGCAAGTGCTGCGCACGCTGGGCAATGAATGGCTGGTGGGATCAGGCCTGCAGGCCGGGGATCGGGTCATTACCGAAGGCGTGCAGCGCGTCAAGGACGGGATCCAGGTCACTGCGGTCGCCGCGCGCAACATTCAACCCAACCCGGCGATGGCGAGCGCTGCCCAATAGCAGCACGAGCGGCTTTCGTAGCGAAGGAATACCTATCAATGTCTAACTTCTTCATCAACAGGCCGATCTTTGCCTGGGTGATCGCCATCGTGCTGATGCTGGCAGGCGCGCTGTCGATTCTGAAACTGCCCGTCAACCAGTACCCCAACATTGCCGCCCCGGCCATCATCGTCACGGTCACCTATCCCGGGGCCTCGGCGCAAACCGTGCAAGACACCGTGGTGCAGGTCATCGAGCAACAGCTCAACAACCTCGACGGGTTGCGCTACATCACCTCCGAGAGCAACAGCGATGGCAGCCTGAGCATCATCGTCACCTTCGACCAAGGGACCGATGCCGACATCGCCCAGGTGCAGGTGCAGAACAAGCTCCAGCTGGCCACCCCGCTATTACCCCAGGAGGTTCAGAAGCAAGGCCTGCGGGTAGCCAAGTACCAGGTCAACTTCATGCTGATCGTGGGCCTCTACTCCGAAGACGGCTCGATGGACGACTTCGACATCGGCAACTTCATCGTCTCCAACATGAAGGACCCCATCACCCGTACCAAAGGTGTTGGCGACTACCTGATGCTCGGTGCCCAGTATGCGATGCGTATCTGGGTCGACCCCGAGAAACTGCTGAGCTACCAACTGACGCCACAAGACGTCATCAACGCTGTGCAGGCGGAAAACGTACAGATTTCCTCGGGCTCGCTCGGTGGGCTGCCCACGCGCAAGGGTGTGCAGCTCAACGCCACGATCCTCGGCACCTCGCGCATGCAGACGGCCGAGCAGTTCCGCGAGATCTTGCTGAAGGTCAACCCGGACGGTTCGCAAGTGCGGGTCAAGGATGTTGCGCAAGTGGGCCTGGGCGCCGAGAACTTCTCGATATCCGGCAGCTATAACGGCAAGCCTGCTGCGGCCATCGCCCTGCGCCTGGCAACCGGCGCCAACCTCCTGGAAACCGTCAAGGCCGTGCGCCAGACCGTGGCGGAGATCGAGCCCTACCTGCCCAAGGGCCTCAAAGTAGTATTCCCTTACGACACCTCGCCGGTGGTTTCCGCCTCGATTCACGAGGTGGTGAAAACCTTGTTCGAAGGGATCCTGCTGGTGTTCCTGGTGATGTATCTGTTCATGCAGAACTTCCGGGCGACGCTGATTCCAACCTTGGCGGTACCGGTCGTGTTGCTCGGCACCTTTGGCGTGCTGGCGGCGTTCGGCTTCACCATCAATACCTTGACCATGTTCGGCATGGTGCTGGCCATCGGCTTGCTGGTCGACGATGCGATCGTGGTGGTCGAGAACGTCGAACGGCTCATGGTAGAAAAGAGGCTGTCACCCAAGGAGGCCACCCGCCAGTCGATGGGCGAGATCCAGGGTGCCCTGGTCGGCATCGCCATGGTCCTGTCGGCCGTATTCGTGCCCATGGCGTTTTTCGGCGGGGCGACCGGGATCATCTACCGGCAGTTCTCGATCACCATCGTCTCGGCGATGGCACTGTCGGTGGTGGTGGCGCTGATCTTCACCCCGGCCTTGTGCGCGACCATCCTCAAGCCTGTCGACCACGCCCACCTGGAGAAGAAAGGCTTCTTCGGCTGGTTCAACAGAATGTTCGAGCGCAACGCGGACCGCTACCAGTCCGGGGTGGCCGGCATCCTCGGACGCAAAGGCCTGTTCCTGGTGATCTACCTGTGCGTGGTGGGGGGCGTGGTGCTGTTGTTCAATCGCATTCCTACCGCGTTTCTCCCCGACGAGGACCAGGGCACCATGGTGGTCCAGGTGCAGATGCCGCCCAACGCCAGTGCCGAGCGCAACCAGGCCGTGCTCGACGAAATGCGCGACTATCTGCTCACGAAAGAAACCGCTGTGGTGGAGTCTGCCTATACCGTCAACGGCTTCAACTTCGCCGGTCGCGGGCAGAACTCGGGGATGCTGTTCATTGGCCTGAAAGCCTGGGAAGAACGCAGCGGCGACGATACCTCGATCTTCTCGCTGGCCAAGCGTATCCAGGCACGTGCAGCGCAGATCAAGGATGGCAACGTGATCGCGATCGTGCCGCCGGCCATTCTCGAGCTGGGCAATGCCAAGGGCTTCGACATGTTCCTGCAGGACCGTTCCGGCCTCGGCCATACGCGCCTGATGGAAGCGCGTGACCAGTTCCTGGCACTTGCCGCCAAAGACCCGCGCCTGATGAACGTACGGCCCAATGGCCTGAATGACGAGCCGCAATATCAAGTCAGGATCGACAACGAAAAGGCCCGTGCGCTGCAGGTCAGCATCGCCGACATCAACGAGACGATGAGTACCGCGTGGGGCTCGGCCTACGTGAACGACTTCGTCGATCGTGGGCGTGTCAAGAAAGTCTACGTCCAGGGCGAGATTCAATCGCGTATCTCTCCTGAAGACTTCGAGAAGTGGTACGTGCGCAACGCCAAGGGAGAGATGGTCAAGTTCTCCTCGTTCGCCAGTGGCAACTGGACCTACGGCTCGCCGAAGCTGGAGCGCTACAACGGTGTGCCAGCCGTGCAGATCCAAGGGGAACCGGCCTTGGGCTACAGCTCGGGTGATGCAATGGATGCGGTAGAGGAGATCGAAAAACAGCTACCCGATGGCATCGGCCTGCAGTTCACCGGTATCTCGTACGAGGAACGCCTGTCAGGTTCTCAGTCGGGCGCGCTGTATGCGCTGTCGATCCTGATCGTGTTCCTGTGCCTGGCGGCGCTGTATGAAAGCTGGTCGGTCCCCGTAGCGGTCATGATGGTGGTACCGCTGGGTGTGATCGGCGCGCTCATCGCGACCCTGGGCCGTGGCCTGTCGAACGATGTGTTCTTCCAGGTCGGCCTGCTGACCACCGTGGGCCTTTCGGCGAAGAACGCCATTCTGATCGTCGAGTTCGCCAAGGCGCTGCATGAGGAACAGGGCAAACCACTGGTGGATGCCGCCATCGAAGCCGCACGCTTGCGTCTGCGACCGATCATCATGACCTCTCTGGCCTTCATGCTGGGGGTGCTGCCCCTGGCGATCTCCAACGGTGCAGGTTCCGGAAGCCAGCACTCCATCGGTACCGGCGTGATCGGCGGCATGATCACCGCGACCTTCCTGGCGGTGTTCTTCGTGCCAATGTTCTACGTGGTGATCTGCCAACTCTTCGTCAAGAAACGTGTGAAACACGCCGACGCATCCGACTCGCACGAGGCAAATGCATGAAAAAGAAACTACTCCATGCAGCGGTGACGCTTGCGTTACTGTCGGTCAGCGGTTGTTCGCTGATACCCAAGTACGAGCGACCATCAGCGCCTGTCGCCCCTGCCTATAGCGTACCTGCGCCGGATGACGGCGCGGTCGTGACCTGGCAGCAATTCTTCCAGAGCCAAGGGCTGCAGGCTTTGATTCAGGAGGCGCTGGAGAACAACCGGGACTACCGCGTCGCGGCCCTGAACATTGAGCGTGCGCAGGCACTGTACCGCATCCAGCGCTCGGACTTGCTGCCGTCGATCAATGCAACTGGCGCAGGCAGCAGTCAACGGCTACCTCAGGACCTGAGTAGCACCGGCCAGGCAGAAACCACGCATACCTATAGCGCCGGGTTGGGCTTCACCTCCTATGAGCTGGACTTTTTCGGCCGTGTGCGCAGCTTGAACCAACAGGCGCTGGAAACCTATTTCTCTACTATCGAGGCCAAGCGCAGCGCCAAACTGGCATTGATCGCAGAGGTGGCGTCGGCTTACTACCAACTCCAGGCAGACCAGCAACTCCTTGCCATCGCGCAGCGCACCCTGGCAAGCCAGCAGCAAAGCTACCACCTGGTCATGAGCAGCTATGACCACGAAGTCGCGACCGAGCTTGACCTGAGCCAGGCCGAAAGCACGGTCAGGACCGCCGAGTCGGCCCAGGCTCGCTATCAGCGCCTTGTCGAACAGGACAAGAACGCACTGGTGCTGCTGGTCGGCAAACCACTGCCCGAGGCCGCATTCGCAGCCGTCGAGCTGGACCAGCTGAAGCTGCAGGAAGATCTACCGGCCGGCGTGCCGTCGCAACTTCTGACGGCCCGCCCCGACATTCTCGCCGCGGAACACCAGCTCAAGGCTGCCAATGCAAACGTGGGGGCAGCCCGTGCGGCGTTTTTCCCAAGCATCACCCTGACCGCCTCGGCCGGTTCGGCCAGCGCCCAACTGGGTGAGCTGTTCGCCGGCGGGCAAGGCGCGTGGTCGTTCATACCGTCGATCAATATTCCGATCTTCAACCATGGCCGGAACAAGGCGAACCTCGATGTAGCCAAGGTTCAATCCTCGATCGAGGTCGCGAACTACCAGAAGGCCATCCAGACCGCGTTCCGCGAGGTCTCTGATGGGTTGGTGGCGAAGTCCTACCTGGATGCGCAAGTGGTTGCCGAACACAAGCGCGTACAGGCCAACGGCAAAAGCTATGCGCTGGCCAACAGCCGTTATCGCGAAGGGGTCGATACGTTTCTCAATACCCTGGATGCACAGAGAAATCTGTTCAGCGCCGAACAGGACCTGATCACGGTGAAACTGGCAAGGATCAACAACCTGATTTCACTTTACAAAGCGCTTGGTGGCGGCGAGGCGGATGTACCTGTAAGCCTCTAGAACCTGCTTTACCCTTCCTCCCTTTGGGCTCGGTTACTGAACGAGCCCTTTTTTTCTGCGGCCATGTCAACAATTGTAAAAATATTTCATCTTGTGTATTGAAAACCACAACCAATTGTAAATAATTCGCATCCGAAAATAATTACCACTTGGATGCCGTTTTCATGGTCAAAGCCCGTCTCACCCGGCTGTCTCCCCTGTCGCTGCACCTGTGCCTCGGCGTCGCCGCGGCATTGCCCACTAGCGCCCTGCGCGCCGAAACGCTGGACCTGACGACACAGGAGGCTGCCAAGGAAGGCGGCAAGCAAGTCTCACCCGCACTGGAACTGTCCGCCACCAACATTGAAAGCCAATGGCTGGGCGCCAATACGGAAAACACCGGCAGCTACGCGCCGGGCACCACCACCATGGGCGGCAAAGGCCCGCAGAAACTGCGCGAGATCCCCCAGTCGGTGACCGTTATCACCGACCAGCGCCTGCAGGACCAGCAATTGCGCAACATGGACCAGGTGATGAACCAGATGACCGGCGTCACCCGCAAGGAGGCGTGGGCCAAGAACACCTATGTGTCACGCGGCTTCGAAATCAACGATGTGCGCTACGAAGGCGGCGCCACCTCGAGCATGCTCGACAGCAGCCGTTACGAAGACCTTGCACAGTTCGACAGCGTCGGCCTGCTACGGGGTGCCGATGGCCTGTACGGCGCAGGTGAACCGGGCGGCGTCATCAATTTCAGCTACAAGCGCCCACTGGCACAGCCGCAGGTCAAGACCCTGACCTCGGCCGGTAGCTGGGACAACTACCGCGGCGAATTCGATGTGACCGGCCCCCTGGCGATGGACGGGCGCCTGCGCGGGCGCTATGTGGGTGTGCTGGAGGACAAGCACAACTTCGTCGACTACGACCACAAGAAACGCAACCTCAACTATGTTTCGTTCGAACTCGATGCCAGCGACGACACCCTGCTGTTCTTCGGAGCCAGCCACCAGCGTGACGACCTCAATGGCGTGCGCAACACCCTGGGGCGCTTCTCCGACGGCAGCGATCTGGGCCTGTCTCGCAGCACCAACCTGACCACACCATGGAGCTGGAACGATATCGAGAACACTACGGTGTTCGCCCGCCTGGACCAGCAACTGAGCGACAACTGGAAAGCCGTGGCCAATGTGCGCCACAACATCAACCGCAACGCGCAGAACGTGGTGGAACTGGAAAACCCCATCGACCCGGCCACCGGCACCGGCGGTTCATGGTGGAACAACCAACATGATTTCCGTACCACCAACACCACCCTGGACCTGAACCTGCAAGGTTCGTTCGCTGCCTTCGGCCAAGTCCACGACCTGACCGTCGGGGTGGATGGCAGCAAGCTCAAGAGCCGTGGCGGCAGCTACTGGAACTTCCTCTACGACGACCTGATCTTCTCGCCAACCCTGCCGAGCCACTTCCCCACCGCGGAAAACTTCCCCGACACCAGCACCGATGTACGCAAAGCTGGCGCCTATACCTCGCTGCGTATCCGCCCCGTGGAAGACCTGTCGCTGATCATCGGTGGCCGCTACACGCTCATGGAAGACACCGAGTACGTCGGCGCCAACGGCGAGAAGCTGAACTCCATCGATGAGGACCGCCAGTTCGTGCCGTACTACGGCATCGTCTACGACCTCAGCGAAACCACCAGCCTGTATGCCAGCCACGCCGAGATCTACAAGTCGCAGGCGACCTTGCTGCAGGGCCCGCCACCTGGCAGCAAGGCCCTGGACCCGTTGACCGGCACCAACTACGAAGTCGGCATCAAGAGCGAACTGGCCGATGGCCGGCTGCTGGCCAGCTTCGCCCTGTATCGCATCGAGAAAAAGGGCGAGGGCCAGATCGATCCCAACTATCCACGTCAGTGGGGCTCCGTCACTTCCTGCTGCTATGTCGGCAATGGATATCAGCTGAGCCAGGGTTTCGAAATCGAGCTGAACGGCGAAGTGATGCCGGGGCTGCAGGTGGCGTTGGGGTACACCTACAACGCCAACGAGAACAAGCGTGACGGCGATGCCCGCTTCAGCACCCATACCCCCCGCCACCTGTTCAAGCTGTGGACCGATTATCGCTTCCAACGCCTGCCAGCGCTGAGCCTTGGCGCCGGGGTGATCGCCCAGAGCGAGCACAGCGAATCGGGCACCGTGGTGCCATTGGGTGGCAGCGAGTCGCTGGACTACTCGTTCGTCGAGAGCGGCTACGCCATCTACTCGGCACGTGCCGCGTATGACCTGGACGAGCACTGGACGCTGGCTCTGAACGCCAACAACCTGTTCGACAAGACCTATTACAGCACGGTGTCCTCGACTGGCTATGGCAACCTGTATGGCGAGCCACGCAGCTTCCTGGTCAGCCTGAGCGGCAAGTTCTGAACCGGCGACCGGGACCGGTTTCTCGGCCCCGGTCGCAGCGAATAGCACAATTGACCTTCCGCTCGGCGCCAGTTTGCTCGTACCCTTGTCACAGTTCCAACTGAATAGACACGGCTCAATGCGAAAACTGCTTGCTGGCGCCCTGGCGCTGGTCATCCTTGCCGCCCTCTGTGGCTACGGTTTCTGGACCCTGCAGCGCCCGGAAGGCCACTACCTGTCCGACCTGCGCATCGAGCTGGCCCTCAACCACGGCGTGCCTGGCGAGCACGGCAACCTGCTGGGCGTCGAACCACTGCTGTACCCGGGTGACTACCAGAACCTGCAACGCCTGCACCGCAAGCTCGCGGCCTACCTGGAGCAGGCGCGCAGCCAAGGGCTGGTGGGCCCGCGCACAGTGGTGGTGCTGCCGGAGCATATTGGCACCTGGCTGTGGGCACGCGGTGAAAAGAACGAGATGTACCAGGTCACGCAAAGCCGCGAGGCCTTGCAATGGCTGGAGCTAAGCAACCCACTGCGCTATGGCCTGGCCATGCTCGGCGCCGATGGCGACGACTGGCGTGCCGACGCGCACCTGCGCATGAAGGCCGAGCAGATGGCCGCGGACTACCAGTTGCTGTTCGGTGGCCTGGCCAAGGAGTTCGGCGTCACCCTGGTGGCCGGCTCGATCGTGCTGCCTGCACCCTACGTCAAACAGGGCGTGCTGCATGCCGGCAGCGGCCCGCTGTTCAACAGCAGCGTGGTGTTTGCCAGTGATGGCTCACCGCTGGGCCAACCCCAGCGCCAACAGTTCCCCGACAGCGAAATGCGCCGCTACGTCCACGATGGCCGCCAGCACCCGTTGCAGGTAGTGCAAACCCCTGCCGGGCGCCTGGGGGTGCTGGTGGGCAGTGACAGCTGGTACCCGGAAAACCACCAGCAACTGGCGCAACAAGCGGTACAACTGATCGCCAACCCGGTGTTCCTGAGCGGCAAGGGCAGCTGGGAAGCGCCATGGCGTGGCAATCGCCACCAGCATGCCAGCTCCGGGCTGCCCGTGCAGCGCGGTGAAGTCAGCGAACAGGCCGCCTGGCAGCGCTTGACCGAGGCGGCCGGGGCGGGTGTCAGCAGCATGAGCGTGTTCATGCGTGGGCAGTTCTGGGAACAGGGCAGCGACGGCCAGGGCTTTGCCCGCCAGGCGGGTGAGTTGCTGGCCGGTACTCCCAGCCCAGGCGCCCGCCTGCTGAACCTGTGGCTGTAAGCCCATGACCCGCCCCCGTGTGCGCCTGGGTGACCTTTCGGTAGGTTTTGTGCAACCGCTGACCGAGGCCCTGCGCGAACAGGGCCACGACCCCGAACCGCTGCTACGCCGCTATGGCCTGGATGCGGCGCGCCTGGCTGAAGCCGGCGCGCGCTTGTCGATCCCCCGCTACATGCACTTGGGCCACGCGGCCATCGAGCTGTGCGGTGACCCCGCACTGGGCCTGCACATGGGGCGCCTGAGCCGCCTGGCGCATGCCGGCCTGGCGGGCGTTACCGCCGCCCAGGCGCCGACCCTGGGCGAGGCGGCACGCACCCTGTTGCGCTTCGAGCCGCTGTACGCGGCAAACTACCGTGGCCATTCCAGCTTCCAGGAAGATGCCCAGGGCGCATGGCTGCGTTTCTACTCCATCAGCCCTTACAACGCCTACAACCGTTTCGTCGTCGATTCGCTGCTCGCCGGCTGGCTGGCGCAGCTTGCCGACCTGGCCGGCAAGCCGGTGCAGGCCGAACGCCTGGACATCGAATTTAGCGCTCCCGCCTATGCCACGCGCTACCAGCCGCTGAGCAGCTCGCCCGTGCAGTTTGCCGCCGACGGCAACCAGCTGCGCCTGAGCCGCGCCACGCTGCAGTTGCCCAACCCCAGGCATTGCCCGAGCACGTGGCAGCACCTGCAGCAGCTGTGCGAGGCAGAAATGCTCCAGCGCACACGGGTGCGCAGCCTGGGTGAGCGCATCACTCACCTGCTGGGCCCGCTGCTCAATGGTGGCCTCGAACCAGACCTGGAAGAAGTGGCACTGCAGCTGCAACTGCCGACCTGGACCTTGCGCCGCAAACTGGCCGAGGAAGGCACGCGTTTTCGCGATTTGCTCAACGAAACACGGCGCGACCTGGCCGAGACCTACATCCGTGATACGGAGCTGGCTTTTGGCGAGATTGCCTATCTGTTGGGGTTCGCTTCGGCCGAGGCCTTCCAGCGCGCATTCAAGCGCTGGACGGGCCTTACACCGGGGGAGTTCCGCCGCAGCCAGCGACGGGCGGGTTAAAGCTCGGTGGCGTCGTCGGCCGGCTCCGGGGTGTCCAGCTCGTATGCCTGAAATTCGAGTAGTTCTTCCTGGTATTCATCCATAGCCCTGCGTCCTCTTTTCTCATGTTCTTTATCGGTGTCGTCTTCACCCTAAGTCGGTGGGATGAAGGAATGATGACAAGCTTATGAGTGGTAAACGTAGCAGGTGTTCAGGAAGTTATCGCCGAGCGTCTGTAACACAGGATTTGTGCTGCCTGCTCTGGCCCTATCGCCGGCAAGCCAGCTCCCACAGGCACTGCACAGTTTTCGGAGCCTGTGGTGAACCTGTGGGAGCAACTGTCATGTATTGCCTGGACTGGCCTCATCGCCGGCAAGCCAGCTCCCACAGGTACTGCACAGGGCTTGAGGCCTATGCCGTCGAGGTGGGAGCTGGCTTGCCGGCGATAGGGCCAGAGCAGGCAACCCATCAAAGGGATGGGGGCACGGTCTCGGCTGGCTGCGCATCCTGCTGTACCTCAATCGGCGCCGCCTCCGCCGGCGGCGCTACCGGCTGCGACCCCTGGCTGTCATCCACCACCGGCGCCACTGCTGCCTCACTGGCCGGGGCAACGGCTGCCGGTGCGGGTGCAATTTCAGCCACAGGCGCAACAGCCGGAGCCGGTGCCTCCGGTGCCGCCGCGGCCTGCTCCGGCAGCCCCAGGTTAACCGCCGGCTTTTCCACCTTGGGCGCCGGCTCCTCGACCTTGGCCTTGCTCACCATCTGCGGCTTGGGCTTGGGCAAATAGCTCTCCACCAATGCGAAATAACGGTCATAGAACTGCGCCGCCGTCACCGTCTCGCTGGCCACCTTGACCATCGAGTCGTCGCTGGAGCCGATTGGCATCGACACCGATCCCAGCACACCCACGCCCAGGCTGGCGGAAGTGTTGGACTTTTTCAGGGTGTAGCGGTCCTGCAGCGCATGGGCGAACATGGTCGAGCGCTGCTCGTCGCTCACATCCGGCGCGCAGGTGACGTTGAAGCTGATCTGCAGGTGGTTCTCGCTGTTCTGCTGGAAGCTCTTGTTACCCATCACCTGGTTGGCGCCGCTGTTGGTGATGATGTAGCCCTGGCTGAGCAAGGCACGCCGGGCGGCCTCGCAAGAGCCGGCATCGCTCACCGGGAAACTGCGCGAGAAGGTGCCCGAGTCATCGAAGTTCTCGTGCTCGTAGATGGCGGTTTTTTTCGAGGAACAACCGGTCACGCCCGCCAGCACCAGGGCCAGCCCGAGCGCACCAAAGACGGATGATCTGGTCATTGCGAATTCCGGGTAAGTCAAGAAGGTGCCTATTGTGCAACACCGCATGCGGCCGCAGGAACCTTCAATCGGTGAAGAGTCTGTCAGGTTCGTGTAAATCTGGTCGCCAGCGCGCAGGGTTGCAAGACGCACAAACGAAAAAAGCGACCCGAAGGTCGCTTTTTCGTGGCTTCGAGGCGTTCAAGGGGCCTCGAGGCGAAGATGGCGCAGCGGACGGGACTCGAACCCGCGACCCCCGGCGTGACAGGCCGGTATTCTAACCGACTGAACTACCGCTGCGTATCATTCAGGCTTGCGCCCGATTGAAACCTGGGTCTCCCCTTGCGGCGCGATGGCCTCAGGGCAGGCACAAAAAAAGCGATGACATGATCGCTTCTCTTGTGTTTGCTTCAAGGTGTTCAAGGGACCTCGAAACGAAGATGGCGCAGCGGACGGGACTCGAACCCGCGACCCCCGGCGTGACAGGCCGGTATTCTAACCGACTGAACTACCGCTGCGTATCGTTCAGGCTTGCGCCCGATTGAAACTGGGATCAGCCCAAGGCGATTTGCCTTGTGGCTTCAGACCGGTGCCAGGCACCCATCTGTTACTGAAAAATGGCGCAGCGGACGGGACTCGAACCCGCGACCCCCGGCGTGACAGGCCGGTATTCTAACCGACTGAACTACCGCTGCGCAGTGCGTTCCTCTCTGGCTTTCGGCTTTTTGCAAAACCTCAAGCGCCAGGAACATCTCAGGAAGTGGTGGGTGATGACGGGATCGAACCGCCGACCCTCTGCTTGTAAGGCAGATGCTCTCCCGGCTGAGCTAATCACCCTCGCGATGTTGCTTGTTGCGTTTGCTTCGCTGAGGCCGCGAAATTTACGCAGGTGACAGAGCTAAGTCAATAGCCCCATTGAATTTTTTTCAAGAAAGAGCAAAAGCGATTTACCTGCCGGTACTGTGCTGGCCCCTTCGCGGGCACGCCCGCTCCCACAGGTTCTCTACAGATCCTGACTGTGTGAAATACCTGTGGGAGCGGGCATGCCCGCGAAGAGGCCAGTACAGGCAGAGCATTACGCTCAGGTGTAGATCATCTTGCGGGTCATGCCGCCATCGACCACGAACTCCTGGCCAGTGACGAACGCCGCCTGGCGCGACAGCAGCCAGGCGACCATGGCCGCAACATCTTCCACGGTCCCTACCCTGCCCGTCGGGTGCTGGGCGTGGTCGGCCTCGGTCAACGGCTCGGCACGGCGCTGCGACGGGTCACGGGCATCGATCCAGCCAGGGCTCACCGCATTGACGCGGATCTCCGGGCCCAGGCTCATGGCCAGGGCATGGGTCAAGGCCACCAGGCCGCCCTTGCTCGCGGCGTAGGCCTCGGTGTCGGGCTCGGACTGCCGTGCCCGGGTGGAGGTCAGGTTGACGATCGCCCCATTGTGCGCACGCAAGTACGGCGCACAGTGCTTGGCCAGCAACATCGGGCCATTGAGGTTGACCGCCAGCACCCGGTTCCATTGCGCCAGGCTCAGGCTTTCCAGGGTCTGGTTGTGCGGGTTGGCGATGGCCGCGTTGCACACCAGCGCGTCCAGGCGACCAAACTGCCCGAGCACCTCGGACACCCCGGCACTGACCTGGGCTTCGTCGGCAACATCCATGGTGATGAACCAGGCGTTGTCACCCAAGGCCTTGGCCGCCTTGGCACCGCGCTGGCGGTCAAGGTCGCTGAGCACCACCTGCCAGCCTTCGCAGATCAGCCAGGCGGCAATGCCCAGGCCGATGCCGCGCGCGGCACCGGTCACCAAGGCTACCCGGCCATTATGGCCTGGCATACCGCCGCTGATCTCGATCACAATGCGGCCAGCCCGCGCGCCAGGTCGGCCTGCAGGTCGGCCACGTCTTCAAGGCCCACGGCAACGCGGATCAGGCTGTCGCGAATACCGGCAGCTTCACGCTCCTGCGGCGTCAGGCGGCCGTGGGAGGTGGTGGCCGGGTGGGCGATGGTGGTCTTGCTGTCACCCAGGTTGGTGGTGATGGAAATCACCCGGGTGGCGTCGATGAAGCGCCAGGCGCCTTCTTTGCCACCCTTGACCTCGAAGCTGACCACCGCACCAAAGCCACTCATCTGGCGCTTGGCCAGTTCGTGCTGCGGATGGCTCGGCAGGCCGGCGTAATGCACCTTCTCCACACCCTCCTGCTGCTCCAGCCATTCAGCCAGTACCTGGGCGCTTTCGCAGTGCGCACGCATGCGCAGGCGCAGGGTTTCCAGGCCCTTGGTGAAGATCCAGGCGTTGAACGGGCTGAGAGTCGGGCCTGCGGTACGCAGGAAGCCCACCACTTCCTTCATCTGTTCGGCACGGCCGGCGACCACGCCGCCCATGCAGCGGCCCTGGCCGTCGATGAACTTGGTGGCCGAGTGGAACACGATGTCGGCCCCCAGCTTCAGCGGCTGCTGCAGCGCTGGAGTGCTGAAGCAGTTGTCCACCACCAGCATGGCACCGTGGGCATGGGCGATTTCGCTCAGGGCGGTGATATCGACCAACTCGGCCAGCGGGTTGGACGGCGACTCGACGATCAGCAGCTTGGTGTTGGCCTTGATGGCCTTTTCCCAGCCAGCGAGGTCGACCAGTGGCACGTAGTCCACCTGCACGCCAAAGCGCTTGAAGTACTTCTCGAACAGGCTGATGGTCGAGCCGAACACGCTCTGCGACACCAGCACATGGTCACCGGCGCTGCACAGCGACATCACCACGGCGAGGATCGCCGCCATGCCGGTGGAGGTGCCCACAGCCTGCTCGGCGCCCTCCATGGCCGCCAGGCGTTCCTCGAAGGCCCGCACCGACGGGTTGGTGTAGCGCGAATAGACGTTGCCCGGTGTTTCACCGGCAAAGCGTGCGGCCGCATCGGCAGCCGTGCGGAATACATAGCTGGAGGTCAGGAACAGCGCTTCGCTGTGCTCGGCCTCCGGTGTACGGTTCTGACCGGCGCGCACCGCCAGGGTGTCGAAACCGACACCCTCGAGGTCACTGTCCAGTCGCCCGGCATCCCATTGATCCGTCATGCCGTCGCTCCCTAAATCAGTTGTTGTAGAGGTCGATGATCGCGCTGACCGCCTGGTTCTTGACCTTGGCCAGGTCATTACGAGCCTGTTCGATGCGGTCGAGGTAGGCTTCGTCGATATCGCCGGTGACGTATTCACCGTTGAACACTGCGCAATCGAAATGCTCGATCTTGATCTTGCCGCCACCGACCGATTCGATCAGGTCCGGCAGGTCCTGGTAGACCAGCCAGTCGGCGCCGATCAACTCGGCCACCTGCTCGGTGGTACGGTTGTGGGCGATCAGTTCGTGAGCGCTCGGCATGTCGATGCCGTAGACGTTGGGGTAGCGCACCGCAGGGGCTGCGGAGCAGAAGTAGACGTTCTTGGCGCCAGCTTCGCGGGCCATCTGGATGATCTGCTTGCAAGTGGTGCCGCGCACGATCGAGTCGTCCACCAGCATCACGTTCTTGCCGCGGAACTCCAGTTCGATGGCGTTGAGCTTCTGGCGTACCGACTTCTTGCGCGCGGCCTGCCCCGGCATGATGAAGGTACGGCCAATGTAGCGGTTCTTGACGAAGCCTTCGCGGAACTTCACGCCCAGGTGGTTGGCCAGCTCCAGCGCTGCGGTACGGCTGGTGTCCGGGATCGGGATGACCACGTCGATGTCGTGGTCCGGGCGCTCGCGCTGGATTTTCTCGGCCAGCTTCTCGCCCATGCGCAGGCGCGCCTTGTACACCGACACACCGTCCATGATCGAGTCCGGGCGGGCCAGGTAGACGTGTTCGAAGATGCACGGCTGCAATTTCGGCGCTTCGGCGCACTGCTTGGTGTATAGCTGGCCTTCTTCGGTGATGTACACCGCTTCGCCCGGTGCCAGGTCGCGGATCAGGGTGAAACCGAGCACGTCCAGGGCCACGCTTTCCGAGGCGATCATGTATTCCACGCCTTCGTCGGTGTGGCGCTGGCCGAACACCACCGGGCGGATGCCGTTGGGGTCACGGAAGCCGACGATGCCGTAGCCGGTGATCATCGCCACCACGGCGTAACCGCCGACGCAGCGGCTGTGCACGTGGGAAACCGCGGCGAATACGTCTTCTTCGGTCGGCTGCAGCTTGCCGCGCACCGCCAGCTCATGGGCGAACACGTTCAGCAGCACTTCCGAGTCGGAGTTGGTGTTGACGTGGCGCAGGTCGGACTCGTAGATCTCCTTGGCCAACTGCTCGACGTTGGTCAGGTTGCCGTTGTGGGCCAGGGTGATGCCGTACGGCGAGTTGACGTAGAACGGCTGGGCCTCGGCCGAGGTCGAGCTGCCTGCAGTTGGGTAGCGCACATGGCCGATACCGATGCTGCCGACCAGGCGCTGCATGTGGCGCTGCTGGAAGACATCGCGCACCAGGCCATTATCCTTGCGCAGGAACAACCGGCCGTCATGGCTGGTCACGATACCGGCAGCGTCCTGGCCGCGGTGCTGGAGGACCGTAAGCGCGTCATACAGCGCCTGATTGACGTTCGACTTACCGACGATACCGACGATGCCACACATGCGACGCAACCCCTACTTTGACGAAACTTGAGTGAATAGCGCTCAGGGCCTGGCTGGCCCGAGCAACTGTTCCTTGAACGGAAGATCAGCCGGAGTGCTGATCGCCCCACTGGACATCCACTGGCCGGTGAAACCCAGGATCAGGTTTTTCGACCAGTCGGCGACCAATAGAAATTGTGGTATCAGGCGTGATTCCTGCCACCAGGTGTCTTGTTGAACCGGCCCCAGGCTGAGCAGCCCGATGGCCACCACCACCAGCAAGGCCCCGCGCGCGGCGCCGAAGGCCATGCCCAGGAAACGATCGGTGCCGGACAGCCCGGTCACGCGGATCAGCTCGCCGATGAGGAAGTTGAGCATGGCCCCCACCAGCAAGGTGGCGACGAAAAGAATGGCGCAGCCGGCGATGACGCGCATCGACGGCGTCTGGATATAGCTTTCAAGATACACCGAGAGCGAACCGCCGAACATCCAGGCAACCGCACCGGCAATGATCCAGATGAGCAAGGACAAGGCTTCCTTGACGAAGCCGCGCTTGAGACTGATCAGTGTGGAGACGGCGATGATCGCGATGATCGCCCAATCGACCAAGGTAAATGCCACGGTGCTGCCTGCAGACGTTTGAGGCGGCGCATTTTACCAGAGCGGTGGGGGCTTGGGTAAGCGGAATGTCAGGTGGATTGGTGTTTGCTTCATCGCCGGCAAGCCAGCTCCCACAGGGACTGTATAGGCCTCAAGCCATGTGCAGTCCCTGTGGGAGGGCGATGGGCGGCAAAGCCGCCCCGGCGATATCAACCGCGCTCAGGCTGGAACCGCACCACAAAGCCCTTGAGGCCGTTCTGGCGGTTGACCGCGTCACGCACGCGCTCGGCCTCGGCGCGTTCGATCAGCGGCCCGACGTATACCCGGTTCATGCCACCGGCCGAGCGGATATAGGCGTTGTAACCCTGGCTGCGCAGGGTTTGCTGCAGTTTTTCGGCACCGGCACGGTTGGACAAGCTGGCCAGCTGGATCGACCAGCTGACCGGCAGGCCGTTGACGTCGATCTTCGACGGCGCCGCAGGTGCGGCCGGTTTCGCCACCGGCGCAGCCGGCTTGGGCTCGACCTTGGGCGCGGGGGCCTGCGGTTTGGCCGGCTGAACCTGCGCCTGGGTCTGCGGCGACGGCGTGATCGGCTGGGTGGGCGTGCTCGCTGGCGCAGTGGACTCGTCGACCACCACCGGAGGCTGTTGCGGCTCCTGCGCAATGACCTGCGGCTCCGGCACGACGACCGGTTCCACCTTCACTTCCGGCAGGCTTGGCATGGCCGGTGCTTGCGGGGCTTCGACGTGCACCTGGCGCATCTCGTCCTCGCGGGTGAACAGCATCGGCAGGAAAATAACCGCCAGCGCCACCAGCACCAACGCACCCACCATGCGCTGTTTCATCCCTTTATCCAGCACTGCCATCTACTCCACCCTCCTGGGCGTGCCGCTCCAGCCATTCCAGTGCCTGGGCAACACAGAAAAACGAACCGAACAGCAGGACCTGGTCATCTGCCGTCGCCTGCGCGCACTGCCCTTCAAGGGCGGCGTCGACGCTGGCATAAGACTTCACCGCGGCACCGAGGTTCGTCAAGGCCGTGGCCAGCTCCGCAGCCGGACGGCTGCGCGGGGTGTCCAGCGGCGCTACGGCCCAGTCGTCGACCAGGCCCAGCAGCGGCGCGACAACACCGTCCAGGTCCTTGTCGGCGAGCAGGCCGAACACCACCAGGCGCCGCCCTGGCAGCGGCCGGGCCGCCAGGCGCCGGGCCAGGTACTGGGCCGCATGCGGGTTGTGCCCCACGTCCAGCAGCAGTTCCAGCGATTTACCCTGCCAGTTCAGCATGCGCCGGTCGAGGCGCCCGGTGATGCGGGTATCCAGTAGCGCCTGGCGAATCTGCCCAGCGTCCCAGGGCAGGCCCGTCAGCAGGTAGGCCTGCAGGGCCAGCGCGGCGTTCTCCATGGGCAGGTCGAGCAATGGCAGGTCGCACAGTTGCACACGCACACCGTCGGCAGTGGTGCCCTGCCAGCTCCAGCTCGCATCGGTGCAAGCCAGGTCGAAATCACGCCCGCGCAGGAACAACGGTGCCGCCAGCTCGCCCGCCTTGTCCAGCAAAGGCTGTGGCGGGTCGAGGTCGCCGCACACAGCCGGCTTGCCCTGGCGGAAGATGCCGGCCTTCTCGAAGGCCACCAACTCGCGGGTATCGCCCAGGTAATCGACATGGTCGACGCCAATGCTGGTCACCAGGGCCAGGTCGGCATCCACTACGTTCACGGTGTCCAGGCGGCCACCAAGACCCACTTCCAGTACCACGGCATCCAGTTGCGACTGGTAGAACAACCAGAACGCTGCCAAGGTGCCCATCTCGAAGTAGGTCAGGGAAATATCGCCCCGCGCCGCCTCGACGGCGGCGAAGGCTTCGCACAGGCGCTGGTCACTGGCCTCTTGGCCATCGATCAGCACCCGCTCGTTGTAACGCAACAGGTGCGGCGAGCTGTACACGCCGACCTTGAGCCCCTGGGCACGCAGCAGCGAGGCCACGAAGGCGCAGGTAGAGCCCTTGCCGTTGGTGCCGGTCACCGTCACCACGCGTGGCGCCAGCTTGCCCAGCGCCAACCGGGCAAGCACCTGCTGCGACCGCTCCAGGCCCATGTCGATGGCCGAGGGGTGCAACTGCTCTAGGTAGGCGAGCCATTCGCCCAGGGATCGTTGTTTCATCACGCGACGGCAGCCGCCTCACGCGCTTGCTCCGGGGTTTCCTGGCCGGTCATCTGCGCCAGCAGGCGGGCCAGACGCGGGCGCAGTTCGCCACGGGAGATGATCAGGTCGATGGCGCCGTGCTCCAGCAGGAACTCGCTGCGCTGGAAGCCTTCTGGCAACTTCTCGCGTACGGTCTGCTCGATCACCCGCGGGCCGGCGAAGCCGATCAGCGCCTTCGGCTCACCGACGATGACGTCACCGAGCATGGCCAGGCTGGCGGAAACACCACCGTAGACCGGGTCGGTCAGTACCGAGATGAACGGGATGCCTTCTTCGCGCAGGCGTGCCAGTACCGCCGAGGTCTTGGCCATCTGCATCAGCGAGATCAGCGCTTCCTGCATGCGCGCACCACCCGAGGCAGAGAAGCAGACCATCGGGCAGTGGTGTTCCAGGGCATAGTTGGCCGCGCGCACGAAGCGCTCGCCGACGATGGCACCCATGGAGCCGCCCATGAACGAGAACTCGAAGGCACTGACCACGATCGGCATGCCCATCAGGGTACCGCTCATGGAGATCAACGCGTCCTTTTCGCCGGTCTGCTTCTGCGCGGCGGTCAGGCGGTCCTTGTACTTCTTGCCATCACGGAACTTCAGGCGGTCGACCGGCTCCAGGTCGGCACCCAGCTCGGCACGGCCGTCGGCGTCGAGGAAGATGTCGATGCGCGCACGTGCGCCGATGCGCATGTGGTGGTTGCACTTGGGGCAGACATCCAGGGTCTTTTCCAGCTCCGGACGATACAGCACGGCCTCACAGGACGGGCACTTGTGCCACAGGCCTTCAGGCACCGAGCTCTTCTTCACCTCGGAACGCATGATCGAAGGGATCAGTTTGTCGACTAACCAGTTGCTCATGCTTTCTTTCTCCAGTATCGGCGGGCGGCGACCGGCGTGGCCGGCCTGCCCTGCCCTTTGAGCTCAAAATCTCTATGAAACGATGATGGAGCGGCTGCCAGGCTTGCCGCATGCCGCCCCACCGTTGATATGTCGATTGACCGCCGGATGTGCAGGCGGTCGCCCCGCAGGGCTGCGATAGCTATGGACGATGGCGCGCCGCCAGCCGTCACATCCACTCACGCCTGCTTCACCGCACGCATGAACGCCTCGATCTTCGCCGCGTCCTTGATGCCCTTGGCCTGCTCCACGCCGCCGCTGACATCCACCGCGTAAGGGCGTACCTGGGCAATGGCCTGGCCGACGTTGTCGGCTGACAAGCCGCCCGCGAGGATGATTGGCTTGCTCAAGTGTGCCGGCACCAGCGACCAGTCGAAGGCTTCACCAGTGCCCCCGGGCACGCCCGGCACGTAGGTATCCAGCAACATGCCCCGGGCACCGGCGTAAAGCTGGCAGGCCGCCTCCAGGTCGTCGCCCGGGCGCACGCGCAGGGCCTTGATCCAGGGGCGGTGGTAGCCTTCGCAGTCCTGCGGGGTTTCATCGCCGTGGAACTGTAGCAGGTCCAGCGGAACCACTTCGAGGATCTCGTTCAGCTCGCAACGCGAGGCGTTGACGAACAGCCCGACCGTGCTCACGAATGGCGGCAGCTCGGCGATGATCGCCCGTGCCTGGCGCACATCCACGGCCCGCGGGCTGTTGGCATAGAAGACGAAGCCGATGGCATCGGCACCCGCTTCGGCAGCGGCCAGTGCGTCTTCGATGCGGGTAATCCCGCAGATCTTGCTGCGAACATTGCTCATGGACAGCGAACCCTGCTTGTTACGGTGAAAGGCCGGATGTTAGCAAATGGCTTTTCGTCCGTCAGTCGGCCAACGCCTCGTAACCGGTCAAAAAGTGTGGGCCGATGTAACGCTTGGGCAAGGCGAACGCCTCGGGGTACTCCACCTGCACCAGGTAAAGCCCGTACGGGTGCGCCGTGACCCCGCCCTCGCGGCGGTTGCGCCCTTCCAGCACCTCGCGCGCCCAGGTGACAGGGCGCTCGCCAGCACCAATGGACATCAATACGCCGGCAATGTTGCGCACCATGTGGTGCAGGAAGGCCGTGGCGCGCACGTCCAGCACGATCATCTGGCCATGGCGGGTAACGCGCAGGTGGTAAATGTGCTTGATTGGCGACTTGGCCTGGCACTGGCTGGCACGGAAGGCGCTGAAATCGTGGGTACCGAGCAGGAACTGCGCGGCTTCGGCCATGCGTTCGACGTCCAGCGGTCGGTGGTTCCAGGTCACTTCCTCGGCCAGGTGCGCCGGGCGGATGGGGTCGTTGTAGATGACATAGCGGTAACGCCGGGCGCAGGCCTTGAAGCGGGCATGGAAATCCGCCGGCATCGGCCGTGACCAGACCACGCTGATGTCGTGGGGCAGGTTGAAGTTGGTGCCCATGGTCCAGGCGCGCTCGTCGCGCACGGCGCGGGTGTCGAAATGCACGACCTGCCCGCAGCCATGAACGCCGGCGTCGGTGCGCCCGGCGCAGATCACTGAAATGGGCTCGTTGGCCACCTTGGACAGCGCCTGCTCGAGGGCCTGCTGGACACTGGGCACACCGCTGGCCTGGCGCTGCCAGCCGCGGTAACGCGCGCCCTTGTATTCAACGCCCAGGGCGATGCGGGAGTAGCCTTCGGCCGCGGCTTCGGCGGCGGCGCTGTCGATGATGTCCAAGAGCATGAAACCTGTGGGGTGTACGAAATGGCGGGGATTATAACGACAACGGCAGCCATGTAGGGCTGCCATTGGATGTGTATAGCGCTCGAGGGCCTCTTCGCGGGTAAACCCGCTCCCACAGGTACAGCGCGAGCCCGAAACCTGCACAGCACCTGTGGGAGCCGGCTTGCCGGCGATGAGGCCAGCCCAGGCAATACAAGACAGTTGCTCCCACCCTGTGGGAGCGGGTTTACCCGCGAAGAGGCCGGTGCCGGCAACCTCAAACCAGGCGGGAAAGCATGTCCTCGGCCTCCTGGCGTTGGCTGTCGTCGCCATCCTTGACCACTTCATCGAGGATGTCGCGCGCGCCCTGGTGGTCGCCCATGTCGATATAGGCACGCGCCAGGTCGAGCTTGGTGGCCACTTCGTCACTGCCGGAGAAGAAGTCGAAATCCAGGTCGTCCAGCGGCTCGGGCTCTGGCTGAGCAAGCGCGTCTTCAGCCGTGAAGTGTGGCTCCAGCGACGGCGATTCGAGGCTCTGCGACAGCTTGTCCAGCTCGGCATTGACGTCGTCCAGCTCCGAAGCAAAGCTCTTGGCCGCCGGTGAATCGTCTTCCAGCGACAGCGACAGGTCGAAGTCCGACGGCAGGTCGAACTCGGAGAGCGGGTCGAACTCTGGCACGCTGTCGAAGGCAGCCAGTTCGGCGGCGACATCCAATGGCGCCTCTTGCTCCGCTGCCGGCGCCGCTGGGGCAACCGGCTCGCTGACATCAAGGTCGAAATCGGACAGGTCGACAGCGGGCTGCGGCTCGGCCTGGGCCAGCATGGCCTCGAAATCGGCGTCGGCGTCGGCTTGCAGCTCGGCATCCACGGCAAACGGTTCTTCTGGCTGGGTTTCTTCCAGCACCGGCTGGTCCAATACCGGCTCGTCCAGCACGGGCTCTTGCGCTACTGGCTCGTCCAGCAGCGGCGCCGCCAGCGGGTCTTCCTCGGGCAGGTCTTCACCCAGGCTCAGGTCGAAGGCATCGAGTTCGAGATCAGGCTCGACCTCTGCCTCAGGTTGCGCTTGCGCGACAACCTCGGGCGCCACTGCCACTTCCGGCTCAAGCTCCGCCACTGCCTCAGGTACCACGTCGGCAACCACCGGCGCCTCGGGCTGATCCTTCAGCAGTTCCTGCACGTACTGCTCATCCATCTCGGCAGCCAGCGCCGCCGCACCCAGGCCGGCAGCGGCCAGGCCAAGCATGGCCGGGTAACGTTCCTTCAGCCCGGCGACTTGCGCGCTGTTCTGTTCGCTGGCCGGCAGCTTGCGCTCCTGCTCGACGAACGCACTCTGGTCACCCTGGCGGGCGTACACGTCCATCAGTTTCAGGCGCAGGTCGTCACGCTGCGGCGCGGCCGCCACGGCGGGCTCCAACAGGTCGGCAGCGCGGTTCAGGCGGCCTTCGGCCAGGCATTGCTCGACTTCCGCCAGCAACGCGGCGTGCGGGTCGGCTTGCGGCTCGAGCGCAGGCTCGGTGACTGGCGCCAGCGGTTTTTCCGCGGCGACGGCAGCGGCGGCCGAGGCCGCGACCACGGCCGGCGACAGGGTCACGCTCGGCGCCGAGACATCGACACCATCGAGGCTTGCGCTATCGGTATCGAAGCCTGCGCCCTGCTCTTCTTCCAGCGCCCGCGCCATGCGCAGATGCTTCTCGGCTTCTTGCTGGGCCTTGCGCTTGCGCGCCAGCAGCAACAGCAGCAACGCCAGCACCAGGATGGCGGAGCCGGCGATCAACCCCAGCAACCAAGGGTTGCCGAGGATCCCGTCGAGCGCACTACGCGGCTGACTGGCTGGCGCAGCGGCTGGCACTGGCTTGGGTGCGGTATCGACGGCAGCCGGCGCTGGCGTGACCACCGGTTGGGCATTCACCGCAGGATTGGCCGGGGCGGCGGCGGCAGGTGCCGGGGCGGCAGCACCTTGGGCTTCAAGGCGGGCCAACTGGTCGTTCTTCAGCTCGATCAGACGCTGCAGCTTGTCCAGCTGGCTCTGCAGGTCGGTCATGCGGCTTCTGAGTTCTTCGTTGTCGCGGCGGCTGGTATCCAGGCTTTCCTGGGCCACGGCCAGCTTGTCGTTGAGTGCCTTGGCCTGGCCGGCACCAGCCTGGCTGCCCGGGCTGACCAGGCGCAGGTTGTCGCCCTGGCCGACACGTGCCGGGGCTGCATCGGCGGCGCCGCGACGGGTGGCGTCCAGCTGGCGGGCACGCGGGCCCAGGCGGCGGCCTTCACGCCAGGCGGCATACTGCTCGGCCACCTCGCTGTTCGCCTCGCCCTGAGGAATGTTCTGGACCTGCTGCTGGTCGGGCAGGCGCAATACCTGGCCCACCTTCAGCTGGTTGATGTTATTGCCGATGAAGGCGTCCGGGTTCAGCGCCTGAATCGCGATCATGGTCTGCTGGATCGAACCACCCTGGGTGTTGCGCGCAGCAATCTGCCACAAGGTGTCGCGACGCTGGGTGGTGTAGCTGCCGGCACCGGTCTGCGCCGGCGCGACATTGCCTGCAGCCGCCTTGTCGCCCTGGGCCTTGGTTTGGTCGAGCAGCACGCTGTAGTCACGCAGCAGGCGGCCCTGTGGCCACATCACCTGGACCAGGAACTTGACCACCGGCCCCGGTAGCGGCTGGCTGGAGGTAACCCGCAGCACGCTCCTGCCGTTGGGGTTGATCACCGGCGTGAAGGTCAGGTCTTCGAGGTACGTCGGCAACGCCACCCCGGCCTTGCTGAACTCTTCCGGCGGCGCCAGGCTTGGCGCCACTTCGGCGGCGGTGAGGTCGCGCACGTCGAGCAGTTCGATCTCGGCGTCCAGCGGCTGATTCTGTGCCGATTTGAGGGTCAGCTCCCCCAAACCCAGGGCATTCGCCATGCCCGACGACAGCGCCGATGCTGCAGCCATGGCCAGAACCAGTTTGCGAATTCGAAGCATGACCTCTTCCCTTGTGTGAATCGTCCCGAAACCTGCATGCAGAGCAGGACAGAGTGCTCGCCAGTATCTTTTACGGCATGTGTTTAATCAACAATTGCGCCACTTGCACGGCATTGAGCGCGGCGCCCTTGCGCACGTTGTCGGTGGTCAGCCAGAGGTTGAGCTGCTGGTCTTCATCAACACCGTGACGTACACGACCAACATAGACCACGTCTTGGCCGACTGCGTCACCTACCGGGGTCGGATAATCATCACCTTCCACCCGTTCAACGCTGTCGGCCGCATCGAGGGCTTGGTTGACGGCCGCCAGGTCCACCGGGCGACGGCTCTGCACGGCCACACTGAAGCTATCGCCGAAAAACACCGGGACTTGAACGCAGCTCACGGAAATCTTCAGTTCAGGCAGGCCCAGCAGCACACGCAGCTCGCTGACCAGGCGACGCTCCAGAGATGTATGGCCCTGCTCATCGGCGGCACCGACCTGGGCCAGCACGTTGAACGCCACCTGGCGGTCGAAGAAGCGCGGTTCCAGCGGCCGGGCATTGAGCAGCTCGGCGGTCTGCCGGGCCAGCTCGCTTACCGCTTCGCGGCCTTGCGCGGATACCGCCAGCGCGGCCATCACCTGCACCCGTTCGATGTCCAGCAGGCCCTTGAGCGGCGCCAGCGCGACAGCCAGGGCAACCGCGGCCGAGCACGGGCTGACAATGCGCGCAGGCAGGGCCAGGCCGGCCAGGCGTTCGGCGTTGGCCTCCGGTACCAGGGCCAGGGCGTCGTCCAGGCCGCCAGACAGGTCGATGACCGTGCAGCCGGCCTGCAGCGCCTTGCCGGCAAAGCTGCGGCTGACCGCGGCGCCAGCGGCGAAGAAGGCCAGCTTGACCTGGGCGAAGTCGAAGCTGTCGACTTCACGCACCTTGAGCTTCTTGCCGGCGAACATCACGCTGCTGCCGGCCGATTCCATGCTGGCCAGCAGGTGCAGGGTGGCGACCGGGAACGCCAGTTCTTCGAGCACCTGTACCAGGGTTTCACCGACGCTGCCGGTGGCGCCGACGACGGCGATATCGAATGTAGGGTTCATGCTGCGGGCTGCCTCAGACGAAACGGGAGCGGCACTTTACTCGCATTGCCCCGCAGAGGCCAACGCCGCTTGCTGCCCCTGCACAATCCCTTGTGGAAGAACTGTCTTGCTCAACATTTAAAGACTGGCGCGATCCCTGTGGGAGCGGCCTTGTGTCGCGAAAGGGCTGCGAAGCAGCCCCAGGATGTCGGCGTCAGCGCATGAATTGTTGGGGCCGCGTTGCGGCCCTTTCGCGACACAAGGCCGCTCCCACAGGGGTTGCGCAAATGCCGATGAATGTTCACGGCCACAAAAAACCCGCGCTGTCGCCAGCGCGGGTTTTCGCTCAAAGCGGAACGATCAACGCTCCAGCAGAATCCGCAGCATGCGGCGCAGCGGTTCGGCGGCGCCCCACAGCAGCTGGTCACCCACGGTGAACGCGCCCAGGTACTGCGAGCCCATGTTCAGCTTGCGCAGGCGGCCAACCGGAATGTTCAGAGTGCCGGTGACCTTGGTCGGGCTCAGCTCCTGCATGCTGATTTCACGCTGGTTCGGCACCAGCTTCACCCAAGGGTTGTGCTGGCTGATCATGCCTTCGATGTCGGCCAGTGGCACGTCCTTGTTCAGCTTGATGGTCAGCGCCTGGCTGTGGCAACGCATGGCGCCGATGCGCACGCAGATGCCGTCGACCGGGATCGGGCTCTTGAAGCGGCCGAGGATCTTGTTGGTCTCGGCCTGGGCCTTCCACTCTTCGCGGCTCTGGCCGTTCGGCAGTTCCTTGTCGATCCACGGGATCAGGCTGCCAGCCAGCGGCACACCGAAGTTCTCGGTCGGGAACGCTTCGCTGCGCATGGTCTCGGCAACCTTGCGGTCGATGTCGAGGATGGCGCTGGCCGGGTTGGCCAGGTCATCGGCCACTGCCGCGTGGGTAGCGCCCATCTGCTTGATCAGCTCGCGCATGTTCTGCGCGCCGGCACCCGAGGCCGCCTGGTAGGTCATGGCGCTCATCCACTCGACCAGGCCGGCTTCGAACAGGCCGCCCAGGCCCATCAGCATCAGGCTGACGGTGCAGTTGCCACCGATGTAGTTCTTGGTACCGGCGTCCAGCTGCTGATCGATGACCTTGCGGTTGACCGGGTCGAGGATGATCACCGCGTCATCCTGCATGCGCAGGGACGAGGCCGCATCGATCCAGTAGCCCTGCCAGCCGGCTTCGCGCAGCTTGGGGAATACCTCGTTGGTGTAGTCGCCGCCCTGACAGGTCAGGATCACGTCGAGGGTCTTGAGCTCTTCAATCGAATAAGCGTCCTTGAGCGGAGCTGTATCCTTGCCCACGTTCGGGCCCTGGCCACCGACATTGGAGGTGGTGAAGAACACCGGCTCGATAAGGTCGAAATCCTGCTCCTCCAGCATCCGCTGCATGAGCACGGAACCGACCATACCGCGCCAACCGATCAGACCTACACGTTTCATCGCAACTACACCTTTGCTAAAAGTGGGCCGCCAGCGGGAATTTTGGCTGGCGGGCCAGAGAGATTACAGATTCCGCAGCGCTGCGACTACTGCGTCGCCCATTTCCTGCGTACCAACTTTGCGGCAGCCTTCCGAGAAGATGTCGCCGGTGCGCAGGCCCTGGTCCAGGACCAGGCTCACGGCCTTCTCGATCGCTTCGGCGGCAGCCGACTGATTGAAGCTGTAACGCAGCATCATCGACACCGACAGGATGGTCGCCAGCGGGTTGGCGATGCCAAGGCCAGCGATGTCCGGCGCCGAGCCGTGGCACGGCTCGTACATGCCCTTGTTGTCGGCATCCAGCGACGCCGAAGGCAGCATGCCGATGGAACCGGTCAGCATGGAAGCTTCATCCGACAGAATGTCACCGAACATGTTGTCGGTCACCACCACGTCGAACTGCTTGGGTGCACGCACCAGCTGCATGGCGGCGTTGTCGACGTACATGTGGCTCAGTTCCACGTCCGGGTAGTCCTTGGCCACGTCTTCGACCACTTCACGCCACAGCTGGCTGGAGGCCAGGACGTTGGCCTTGTCCACCGAGCACAGCTTCTTGCCACGCACGCGGGCCATGTCGAAGCCGACACGGGCAATGCGGCGCACTTCGCTTTCGCTGTACGGCAGGGTGTCGTAGGCCTGGCGCTCGCCACCTTGCAACTCGCGCTGGCCACGCGGGGCACCGAAGTAGATGCCGCCGGTCAGTTCACGGACGATGAGGATGTCCAGGCCCGAGACGATTTCCGGCTTCAACGACGAGGCATCGGCCAGTTGCGGGTAGAGGATGGCCGGGCGCAGGTTGGCGAACAAGCCCAGTTGCGAACGGATTTTCAGCAGGCCGCGCTCCGGACGGATGTCGCGCTCGATCTTGTCCCACTTCGGCCCGCCCACGGCGCCCAGCAGCACAGCATCGGCCTTGCGCGCACGCTCCAGGGTCTCGTCGGCCAGCGGCACACCGTGCTTGTCGATGGCCGCGCCACCGATCACGTCGTGCTCCAGGCTGAAGCCCAGCTGGAACTTGTCGTTGGCCAGCTCCAGCACCTTGACCGCCTCGGCCATGATTTCCGGGCCGATACCGTCACCTGGGAGAATCAGAATCTGCTTGCTCATGCTTTCCTCTATCCATTCACGCGGCGCGACCAAGCGGGCCACACCGAAAAATTCTTAACGCTCGGCCCACAACACCAGCACATCGGTGCTGAACGAGCCATCGGCTTCGATCTGGTAATACTGCCGTACTTCTTCGCCCATGGCTTGCTGCAATTGGCGGATGGCCACGCGCATCGGCTCGGGCGTACGCATGCGCTCGACCCAGCTGGTGAACTCCAGGCGCAGCGGCTGGCGGGTATGGCTGCGCACATGCAGGCCGGCCTCGCTGACCTGGCGCTGCCATTCGGCGGCGGAGTAGTCGCGCACGTGGCTGGTGTCGCGCAGCACCTCGACCGTTTGCAGGTAGGTGTCGAGCAACGGGCTGCCCGGCGACATGACGTCGACGAAGGCCGCCACGCCACCTGGCTTGAGCACCCGGCGCACCTCGCGCAGGGCCAGGCCCAGGTCGCTCCAGTGGTGCGCCGAGTAGCGGCTGAAGACGAAATCGAACGAGGCATCGGCGAACGGCAGCCGTTCGGCGGCGCCGCGTTCGGTAGTGATATTGGCCAGACCGCGCTCGGCGGCGGCGCTGGCGACCACGTCGAGCATCGCTTGCGACAGGTCGTAGGCGACCACTTCGGCGACCAGCGGGGCGACGTGGAAGCTGACATGCCCGGCACCGCAGCCCAGGTCCAGCACGCGGGCATCGCCCTGCCCCGCCAGCGCGGCCTGCAGCAGGGCGAATTCACTGCCCTGGGCGTGTACGGCGCTGCTGAGGTAGGCGCTGGCCTGTTCGCCGAACTGGCGCTGGACCACGTCGGTGTGCTGGGTGCTGGTCATGGGTCAATCCTTTTGGTTTTTTGTTGCCTGTGCTGGCCTATTCGCGGGCAAGCCCGCTCCTACAACGATCGCGTAACCCTTGTGGGAGCGGGCGAGCCCGCGAAGAGGCCGGCACTGTCACCTACAGACTTCAGGCATCACGGAACAGCCAAGGCTGCCCGGCGCGGTGCTTGCCTTCGAAGGCCTTGATCGCATCGCTGTCCTGCAGGGTCAGGCCGATATCGTCCAGGCCGTTGAGCAGGCAATGCTTGCGGAACGCATCGATCTCGAAGTGCAGCACTTTGCCATCCGGGCGGGTCACCGCTTGCGCTTGCAAGTCGATGGTCAGCTGGTAACCCGGGTTGGCTTCGACCTGCTTGAACAGCTCATCGACTTCCTCGTCGCTGAGGATGATCGGCAGCAAGCCATTCTTGAAGCTGTTATTGAAGAAAATGTCGGCAAAGCTCGGCGCGATCACGCTGCGGAAGCCGTACTCGTCCAGCGCCCACGGGGCATGCTCACGGCTGGAGCCGCAACCGAAGTTCTCCCGCGCCAGCAACACGCTGGCACCCTGGTAACGCGCGTGGTTGAGCACGAAGTCTTCGTTCAACGGGCGCTTGCTGTTGTCCTGGTAGGGCTGGCCCACGTCCAGGTAACGCCACTCATCGAACAGGTTGGGGCCGAAACCGGTGCGCTTGATCGACTTCAGGAACTGCTTGGGGATGATCTGGTCGGTGTCGACGTTGGCACGGTCCAATGGCGCGACGAGGCCAGTGTGCTGGGTAAAGGCTTTCATGCTGCGCTCCCTTGGATCAACTCGCGGACATCGATGAAGTGGCCGGTCACCGCGGCCGCGGCGGCCATGGCCGGGCTGACCAGGTGGGTACGGCCACCGGCGCCCTGGCGGCCTTCGAAGTTGCGGTTGGAGGTGGACGCGCAGTGCTCGCCGCTCTCCAGGCGATCCGGGTTCATCGCCAGGCACATCGAGCAACCTGGCTCACGCCATTCGAAACCGGCTTCGAGGAAGATCTTGTCCAGGCCTTCACGCTCGGCCTGGGCTTTCACAAGGCCCGAACCTGGCACGACGATGGCTTGCTTGACGGAAGCGGCCACCTTGCGGCCCTTGGCGATCTCCGCCGCGGCGCGCAGGTCTTCGATACGCGAGTTGGTGCACGAGCCAATGAACACTCGGTCCAGCTTGATATCGGTAATCGCCTGGTTGGCGGTCAGGCCCATGTATTTCAAAGCGCGTTCGATCGAGCCACGCTTGACCAGGTCGGTTTCGGCGGCCGGGTCCGGTACATGTTGGTCGACGGCCAGGACCATTTCGGGCGAGGTACCCCAGCTGACCTGCGGCTTGATCTGGCTGGCATCCAGTTCAACCACGGTGTCGAAGACGGCATCGTCATCGGAAACCAGGTCTTTCCACGCTTCGACAGCACGCTCCCATTGTTCGCCTTTCGGCGCGTAGGGGCGGCCTTCGACGTAGGCAATGGTGGTGGCGTCGGTGGCCACCAGGCCCACGCGGGCACCGGCTTCGATGGACATGTTGCAGATGGTCATGCGGCCTTCCATCGACAACTCGCGGATGGCACTGCCGGCGAATTCCATGGCATGGCCATTGCCACCGGCGGTGCCGATCTTGCCGATCACGGCCAGGACGATGTCCTTGGCGGTAACGCCGGCCGGCAGTTGGCCTTCCACGCGCACCAGCATGTTCTTCATCTTCTTGGCGACCAGGCACTGGGTGGCGAGCACGTGCTCGACCTCGGAGGTGCCGATGCCATGGGCCAAGGCACCGAAGGCGCCGTGGGTGGAGGTGTGCGAGTCGCCGCAGACCACGGTCATGCCGGGCAAGGTGGCACCCTGCTCCGGGCTGATGACGTGGACGATGCCCTGGCGCTCGTCATTCATCTTGAATTCGACGATGCCATATTCGTCACAGTTCTCGTCGAGGGTCTGCACCTGCAAGCGCGACACCTGGTCGACGATGGCCTCGATACCGCCCTTGCGTTCTGGCGTGGTCGGCACGTTGTGGTCCGGCGTGGCGATGTTGGCGTCGATGCGCCAAGGCTTGCGGTTGGCCAGGCGCAGGCCTTCGAAGGCCTGGGGCGACGTCACTTCATGGATGATGTGGCGATCGATGTAGATCAAGGAAGAGCCGTCATCGCGGCGCTTGACCTCATGGGCTTCCCAGAGTTTGTCGTAGAGCGTTTTGCCAGCCATCAGACTGTTCCTCATCAGCGTCTTTCTATGCCAAAGACCCCTTGGCTTGTACGGACGATGCTATGGGGTTAGATTGAATAACTCAAATTCATAATTTTTATCCTTTGGATAACCAAAAGGAATTCTACCCTGTGGATCTGGCCAACCTTAGCGCCTTCATCGCCATCGCCGAATCCGGCAGTTTTTCCGGGGCTGCCGAACGCCTGTTCCTGACTCAGCCGGCCATCAGCAAACGCATCGCCGGGTTGGAGCAGCAACTGGATGTGCGCCTGTTCGACCGCCTGGGCCGCGAGGTGACCCTGACCGAAGCCGGGCGCGCCCTGCTGCCACGGGCATATCAGATACTCAACGTCCTCGATGATACCCGGCGCGCGCTGACCAATTTGTCCGGGGAAGTGAGCGGTCGCCTGACCCTGGCCACCAGCCATCACATCGGCCTGCACCGCCTGCCCCCGCTTTTGCGGGCCTTTACCCGGCAGTACCCGGCCGTGGCGCTGGATATTCAGTTTCTGGATTCAGAACAAGCCTACGACGAGATTCTGCATGGTCGCGCCGAGATCGCCGTGATCACCCTGGCGCCCGAGCCACACCACCTAGTCAAGGCCGTGCCGGTGTGGGACGACGCCCTGGACTTCGTGGCCGCCCCCGAGCACCCACTGGCCAACGACCATGCGGTCAGCCTGGCCGACGTCGCCCGCCACCCGGCGGTGTTCCCCGGCGGCAACACCTTTACCCACCACATTGTCCAGCGCCTGTTCGAAAGCCAGGGCCTGACGCCGAACATCGCCATGAGCACCAACTACATGGAAACCATCAAGATGATGGTGTCCATCGGCCTGGCCTGGAGCGTGCTGCCGCGCACCATGCTCGACGAACAGGTTGCACCCATCGCCTTGCCCGGCATACAGCTGTCGCGCCAGCTAGGCTACATTCTGCACACGGAGCGTACGCTATCGAACGCGGCCAGGGCATTCATGGCCCTGCTCGACAGCCACGCAGGGCCCGCCTGACCGGCCGTCAGCCCGGCACTTCCACCCCATGGACGCGTCATACGCCAAAGGTCTGGTACCGATGCCCAAATCAGCAAACCGCTTTTTGCGCCTGCCGCGCATACCTGCGGCCGATCCCCAGGAATCGGAACAGGCCTGGCAAAACGCCCCGCAACTGCTGGCCGCGCTCAACGGCGCGCGCCTGGGTGCCTGGCTCTGGGATATCGAAAGCGGCCGGGTCAGTTGGTCACGGGGTACCCAGGCCTTGTTCGGCTTCGACCCGCAGCGCCCGCTACCCGCCGATATCGACTACCTCGACCTGCTGCCCGAGGAAGACCGCGCACGCACGCGCCAGGTGTTCCAGGCGGTGTTCAACGGCGAGCCGGTGGAACAGGCCATGCGCCACCGTATCCGCTGGCCGGATGGCAGCCTGCACTGGCTGGAGATCAACGGCAGCCTGACCCACGACCTGCATGGCCGGCCGCAGATGATCGGGGTGATCCGCGAGATCACCCGCCAGCGCGAGCGGGAAACGGCGCTGATCAACTCGGAAAAGCGCTTCGCCACCCTGTTCCACCTCAGCCCCAACGCCATTTTGCTGACCCGTCGCCACGACGGCATGATCTTCGAGGTCAACCAGCATTTCGAAGACACGTTCGGCTGGCCCGGCAGCCAGGTGATCGGCAAGACCAGCCTGGAGCTGGGCCTGTGGGTAAATCCCGAACAGCGCCACCAAGTGCTCGAATCGACCCGTGCCAACAGCGGCCCGCTGATCATGGAGGTGCAGTTCCGCGCCACCAGCGGCAAAGTGCATGACGGCATTCTCTGCACCCAGGGCATCGAGCTGGAGGGCGTGACCTTCCTCATCAGTACCTTCGTCGACACCACCGAACGCAAGCGCGCCGAGCTGGCCCTGAAGGACAGCCAGGAGCGCCTGGACCTGGCCCTGGACTCGGCGCAGCTGGGTACCTGGGACTGGCATATTCCCAGCGGCATGCTCTACGGCTCGGCCCGCGCCGCGCAGTTGCACGGCCTGCCGCCCATCCCTTTTCACGAATCGTTCGACGCGTTTTTCGAGGGGGTACCGGAGCAAGAGCGCAATGTGATGCGCCAGGCCTATCGCAGCCTGCGCGAAGGGCCCGCCGGCAACTACCAGATCACCTACCGGGTGCAGCTGGAAAACGGCATCTCCCGCTACATCGAAAGCCGCGCACGGCTGTACCGCGACGAGCAGGGCAACCCGCTGCGCATGGCCGGCACCTTGCTCGACATCACCGACCAGGTGGAGCGCGAACAGCGCCTGAGCGCCTCGGAAGAGAAGTTCGCCAGCCTGTTCCAGGTCAGCCCCGACCCGATCTGTGTCACCCGCCAGGACAGCGGCCAGTTCATCGAGATCAACCCGGCGTTCACCCAGACCTTCGGCTGGAACACCGACCAGGTGATCGGCCGCACCGCCGAGGAAATCGGCCTGTGGGCCGAGTCCATCGAGCGTGCGCAACGCATCGAGCGGGTGATCCGCGAACAGGCCCTGAGCAACGTCGCGGTAGTGGTCAACCACCGCAACGGCGCGCCCTTGACCTGCGTGATTTCCAGCCGCCTGATCACTGTCGACGACCAGCCGTGCAGTGTCACCACCCTGCGCGACATCACCCAGCAGCAGCGGGCCGAGGCGGCGCTCAAGTCCAGCGAGGAAAAGTTCGCCAAGGCCTTCCACTCCAGCCCCGACGCCATCACCATCACCGAACGCCACAGCGGCCGCTATCTGGAAATCAACGACGGCTTCTGCCGCCTGACCGGCTACAGCGCCGTCGAAGTACTCGGCCACACGGTCTACGAGATCGGCATCTGGGCCGACGACAAGCAGCGCGCTGCGCTGCTGGCCGAGCTGCGCGAACGCGGCCGGGTGCACCACCGGGAGATGCTCGGGCGCAACAAGCGTGGCGATATCCTTACCGTGGAAGTGTCGGTGGAGCCGATCACCCTCAACGAAGTGGAGTGCCTGCTGCTGACTGCCCGTGATGTCAGCCAACTGAAGAACGCCCAGGCGCAGATTCGCCACCTGGCCTATCACGACCCGCTGACCAACCTGCCCAACCGCGCCCTGCTGATGGACCGCCTGAGCCAGCAGATTGCCCTGCTCAAGCGCCACAACCTGCGCGGCGCCCTGCTGTTCCTCGACCTCGACCACTTCAAGCACATCAACGACTCGCTGGGCCACCCGGTGGGCGACACGGTGCTGAAGATCATCACTGCGCGCCTGGAAGCCAGCGTGCGCCTGGAAGACACCGTGGCGCGCCTGGGGGGTGACGAATTCGTGGTCCTGCTCAGCGGCCTGGAGGGCAGCCGCGAGCAGGTCGAAGAAAAGGTCCGCGAGCTGGCCGATACCCTGCGCGAACTGCTGGCCGAGCCGATGTCGCTGGATGGCCAGCGCCTGCAAGTGACGCCCAGCATCGGCGTGGCGCTGATCCCTGACCATGGTGCGACTCCGGCCGATTTGCTCAAGCGTGCCGATATCGCCCTGTACCGGGCCAAGGACTCCGGGCGCAACACCACCCAGCTGTTCCACACCACCATGCAAAAGGCCGCCAGCGAGCGCCTGCGCATGGAAAACGACCTGCGCCTGGCCCTGGCCCGCGGCGAACTGGCACTGCACTTCCAGCCCCAGGTGGATGCCCGTGACAACCGCATCGTCGGCGCCGAAGTGCTGCTGCGCTGGCACCACCCGCAACTGGGTCAGCAGCCGCCTGGGCAGTTCATTCAGGTGCTGGAAGAAAGCGGCCTGATCCTTGAAGTTGGCAGCTGGATCCTCGACGAAGCCTGCGATGCGTGCGCACGCATGCTGACCGACGGGTTGATCGACGCCGATGATTTCAGCCTGTGCGTGAACATCAGCCCCCGGCAGTTCCGCCAGAACGACTTTGTCGGGCGGGTGCTGCGCAGCCTGGATGACTACCGCCTGCCGCGGCAGATGCTGAAACTGGAGATCACTGAAGGCATCGTCATCCAGAACCTGGAAGACACCATCAGCAAGATGCGCGAGCTGAAGCGCTACGGGGTGAGTTTTGCCATGGATGACTTCGGCACCGGCTACTCCTCGCTAACCTATCTCAAGCGCCTGCCGGTGGATGCACTGAAGATCGACCAGACCTTCGTGCGCGATGCACCGGTAGACCCCAACGACGCGGAAATCGTCCGTGCCATCGTCGCCATGGCCCGCAGCCTGGACCTGGCGGTGATCGCCGAAGGGGTGGAACTGAGCGAGCAGCTGGAATTCCTCGAACGGTTGGGCTGCCACCTGTACCAAGGGTATCTGCACAGCCGGCCGTTACCGTTGCCGGAGTTTCGGCAGATGTTGCTGGAGGCGCCGGCGGATTATTAACCGCAAACTTGACGCGGTTGTGGGAGCGGCCTTGTGTCGCGAAAGGGTCGCGCAGCGGCCCCAGGATCTCTGCTCCAGCTCAAATCGCCGGGGCTGCTGCGCAGCCCTTTCGCGACACAAGGCCGCTCCCACCTCGACCGCATAGGCCCCAAGCCCTGTGCAGCACCTGACTGTGCAAGCGGCCGCAAAAAAGGGCACCCGAAGGTGCCCTTATTCACATCTGCGCGATCAGTTCAGCGCTGGCTTGTCGCCATTGATCGGGATGCGCTTGGCCTTGGCTTCTTCAGGCACGATGCGCAGCAGGTCGATGCTGAGCAGGCCATTGGCCAGGCCGGCGGCCTTGACTTCGATATGGTCGGCCAGGCGGAACGACAGCTTGAAGGCGCGTTGCGCGATCCCCTGGTGCAGGTAAGTCACTTCAGCGGCGCCATTGTCGCGCTTGCCACCGGTCACGGTCAGGACGCCTTTTTCGACTTGCAGGTCGAGGTCCTGCTCCTGGAAACCGGCTGCGGCAACCACGATGCGGTAGTGGTCATCGCCATGTTTTTCCACGTTGTAGGGCGGGTAGCTGCTACCGGCCTCGTTACGCGCCGCGGACTCGAACAGGTCGTTGAAACGGTCGAAACCAACGGAATGGCGGAACAGTGGAGCGAGAGAGAAAGCAGTGGTCATGGTCATGAACTCCTGAAATTCAGCAAGTAAGTCATTACGCGACCCGACTTCGGCATCGCGTACTCAAGAGATATGGCCGAGGGAAATGCTTTCAAGGGGGCAAGCAGAAAAATCTGGATTCTTGCATTGGGTTTGATGGCCTCTTCGCGGGCAAGCCCGCTCCTACAAAGAGTTGTGCCGGTTGCGCAACCGGTGTAGGAGCGGGCTTGCCCGCGAAAGGGCCAGATCAGGCAACACAAGCCTCGAAGGCAGCCACCTCAACCCCAAGCAACCGGCTGATGCGCGCGCAATCATCCTCCCGGCGCAACTCGGCGAACAGCACCACCGCCTCGGGGTAACTGCGGGTCAGCATCGCCAGCCACTGCTTCATCCGCCCCGGCGCATAGCGCGGCGACAGCTTGGCCTGGGCCTGGCGCCAGAACTCGCGCAGCAATGGCAGCAGATCATCCCAGCTCATTGGCTGGTACTCGCGCCCGTCACGCGCCGCGGCAATCTGCAGGCCCAGGTCAGGGCGCGAAACCAAGCCGCGCCCCAGCATGATGTCTTCAGCACCACTGACCTCACGGCAACGCCGCCAGTCGTCCACGGTCCAGATCTCGCCATTGGCGAACACCGGCACCTTGACCACATCCTGCACCCGCGCCACCCACTCCCAGTGCGCCGGCGGCTTGTAGCCCTCGACCTTGGTCCGCGCATGCACCACCAAATGCGCCGAACCGCCTTCGGCCAACGCCGTAGCGCACTCCAGCGCGCCATCGGGGCTGTCGAAGCCCAGGCGCATCTTCGCCGTTACCGGGATATCCGCCGGCACCGCGCGGCGTACTTCACGCACAATGGCGTGCAACAATTCCGGCTCCTTGAGCAGCACCGCACCACCGCGCGACTTGTTCACGGTCTTGGCCGGGCAACCGAAGTTCAGGTCGATCACCGGCGCCCCCAGCTCGCAGGCCAGCGCGGCGTTTTCCGCTAGGCACACCGGGTCCGAGCCCAGCAGTTGCACGCGCATGGGCACCCCGGCAGCCGTACGCGCCCCCTGGCGCAGCTCGGGCGCCAGCTTGTCGAACGAAGAAGGCGGTAGCAGGCGGTCGCACACGCGAATGAACTCGGTGACGCACCAGTCGATACCGCCCACGCGGGTCAGCACGTCGCGCAGAATGTTGTCGACCAGCCCCTCCATGGGGGCCAGGGCAATTTGCATGTCGGGGTCTCGGCGGAAAAAGCCGGCAGTCTAACAAAGATTGCCGGTGTTTCAGGCGCCGATCAGCGCCGGGCCGTAACCATCGAGGAATTCGGCCGGCATGCGCCGGGGTTTGCCGCTGGACAGCTCGATGCAGGCAAAGGTGGTCTGGGCACGCAGCAGGGTCACGCCGTCACGCGGGCGCTTGAGCTGGAAGCGCCGGGTCATGCGCAGGCGCTGGTCCCAGTCGATGATCCAGGTGGCCAGTTGCAGTTCATCGTCCTCGTAGGCGGCGGCCAGGTAGTCGATTTCGTGGCGCACCACGGCCATGGCGCGGTCCAGCCGGCGGTATTCGGCCAGGTCCAGGCCCAGGCGCTGGGAATGGCGCCAGGCGCAGCGCTCCAGCCAAGTGACGTAGACCGCGTTGTTGGCATGGCCGAGGCCATCGATGTCCTCGCTGCCGACGCGCAGGTCGATGACGAAGGGTGTTGCCAGGTCCCAGCTCATGTTCGCTTCCTTGGCGCAAAAGTGGATTTAGCAGCGACCTGCGGGGGAATGTCCAGCCCTTCTGTGGTTGACACGATTATCGTTGATGGCCTGACGCGGTCGTTGTGGGAGCGGCCTTGTGTCGCGATGGGGCGCGTAGCGGCCCCAGGATCTGAGCCCCAGCATGGATGGCCGGGGCTGCTGCGCAGCCCATCGCGACACAAGGCCGCTCCCACAACGACCGCGTCGGGCCTGTCATTCAGGCGCTTTGCCGCTCTGGCGCAGCAGCCCGGGCCAGCAATTCGAGCACCGCTTCACTCACGCACGGGTCAGCCAGCACCCGCTGGTGTCCGCCCTCCTCCAGCAGCAACAGCCGGCTGTCGAACCAGGCCTTGTGGATGACCTGGGCTTCGTCGGCGGCCACCAGGGCATCATCGGCTGCATGCACCACCAACCCCGGCACCTCCAACTGGTAACCGGTCACATCCAGCCGCGCGATCTGCATGCCCACATCCCGCTCCACCTGGCGAATGAACGCCGCCCGCGCCCGCGCCGGCAGCCCCAGGCGATGGGCGAAGCCACGCAGCACGCCAAGCAACCGCGCCGGGGCAGCAATGCTCACCGCCGCCTCCGTGCGCAAGCCCATCTGCAAGGCCAGCAGCACACTGGCACCGCCCATGGAATGGCCAATTACCGCGCGTAGCGGTGGCAGTTCAGCGGCGGCCTCCAGCAGCGCCCGGGCAAACAGCACCACATTCGCCTGTTCGCCAGGCGAACGGCCATGCCCCGGTCCTTCCAGCGACACGACCGTGTGCCCGGCCTGGACCAAGCTGTCGATCAAGGCGGCAAACTGGGTCGGCCGCCCTTCCCAGCCGTGCATCAGCAGCACGGTCGGCCCCTGGCCCCAGCGCAAGGCCGACAAGCCGAAGCGCAGGGTAATGCGCTCGGCGCTGGCCAGGGCGGGCAGTTCCCAATCCCGGGGCGGCAAGTTGCGTGGGGTCATGAAGGCACGGCGCATCCTGCCCGCGACGTGCTCGGGGGCCAGGCGGCCCAGGGTGCCATTGACACCACGAATCCAGCTCAGGGTAGTCATCGCCATGCTCCAGGGTCAAAGCACCGCCGATTTGGCGGCACGCAGAATGCGGTCAGACAGTTCGCTGGTGCCCAGGGCACGAGCCAGGGCCAGGCCACCGACCATCAGGGCCAGGTCAGCCAGGGCCTTGTCGGCGTCCTCGGGGCGGTCGACCATGGCAGCGGTCATCAACTCGATGTGCTCGGCCAGCACCTCGCGGAAGGCCTCCGGCAGGCGCTGCATCTCGCCCAGCGAGTTGGGCAGCGGGCAGGCATGTACTTCGGCATCACGGTGCTTGCGCGAAAGGTAAAAGGCACTGGCCAATGCCCGCCGCCCGGCACCGTCGAGGTTGGGGTCGATCTGCGCGAACAAGGCGCGGCGCTCACCCAGCAGTTGGCGGAACGCTTCGAGCATCAACTCATCCTTGCTGTCGAAGTGGGCATAGAAGCCGCCGACGGTCAGGCCTGCCGCCCCCATGACCTGGCTGACGCTCGGCTCAGCCGGGCCGTGCTGGATCAACGCACTTCGTGCAGCTTCCAGGATGCGTTCGCGGGTTCTGCTCTTCCTGTCGCTCATTAGATCACTCACCGGGCAAATATTATGATCGAAATATTATTCTCATAATATTTTTAAGCAAGCAGAATCTGCAGCCGCTCGTCGGTCGCGAATTTTTTTGGAGGGGAGAAAAACAAAAGGCCCATTCAATAAGCGAATGAGCCTTTAAAGTCCCGCAAAACGCGGGTAAACGTGGCGTCCCCTAGGGGACTCGAACCCCTGTTACCGCCGTGAAAGGGCGGTGTCCTAGGCCACTAGACGAAGGGGACGTAACCTTCGCGAAGATTCACTTGTGTGAACCCTGGCAGAAATGGTGGAGCTAAGCGGGATCGAACCGCTGACCTCCTGCATGCCATGCAGGCGCTCTCCCAGCTGAGCTATAGCCCCGAAAACAAAAGGCTCATCAGTAATCGACGAGCCTCTTTAAGCCCTGCAAAACGCAGGAAAAAGTGGCGTCCCCTAGGGGACTCGAACCCCTGTTACCGCCGTGAAAGGGCGGTGTCCTAGGCCACTAGACGAAGGGGACGTAACCTTCGTGCCGATCCGCTTGCGCGAACCGCGGCAAAATTGGTGGAGCTAAGCGGGATCGAACCGCTGACCTCCTGCATGCCATGCAGGCGCTCTCCCAGCTGAGCTATAGCCCCGGATTTCTAGCCTCGCGGCCCAGCGACACTGAAACATCGCTTGTGTGAAACTGGCGTCCCCTAGGGGACTCGAACCCCTGTTACCGCCGTGAAAGGGCGGTGTCCTAGGCCACTAGACGAAGGGGACGAACCTTCTTACCTTCAAGACCCGGTTGCTGGACCCGGTCTTGCTTATCAGCCTTGGCTGCTAAGCGGAATTTGGTGGAGCTAAGCGGGATCGAACCGCTGACCTCCTGCATGCCATGCAGGCGCTCTCCCAGCTGAGCTATAGCCCCACAATGTCGCTTTGAACCGAAGCGCTGGCTGGGTGCCTGGCGTTTCGTTTTCGTTCATCGCTGTGGACGGGGCGCATATTAAGATCGGATTGCAGGGCTGTCAAACGAAATTTTGAAAATATTCAAAAATTTTTTCACAGATAACAATCACTTACCGCCCTGCCCCGCAGAATCAAGCCACTTCGCCCTGTGGGAATGGTCTGTGGGCCTGTAGGAGCGGGCGTGCCCGCGAAACAGACGACGCGGTGGATGGCACCGGCTTTGCCGGTGTTCGCGGGCGTGCCCGCTCCCACAAAGATTGCGCAGGCTTTTTAGACAGTGCTCCCACAGGATTCCGCAGCGGCCTTCAGAACGCCGTCAGGCGATAGTGGCCAGCAGCTTTTCCCACTCTTTGTTTTCTTTCTTCGACACACCACCCAGCAGGTCCAAGGCCTGGCGCAAGCGGTAGCGGGTCAGGTCGGGGCCGAGGATTTCCATGGCATCGAGCACCGACACCGAGCTGGCCTGGCCAGTGATGGCAGCGAACATCAGCGGCATGGCGTCACGCAGCTTCAACTCCAGCGCCTCGACCACAGCCTGGATGCAAGCGGTGATGCGCTCTTTTTCCCACTGGCGCAGGCTTTCGAGCTTCCACAGGATCAACTGAATCACCTGGCGCACCTGGTCGGCCGACAGCTTCTTGCTTTCGAACAGCTTGGCGTCCAGCTTCAGCGCGCCTTCGAAGAAGAACCCGCCCAGCGGGGCAACCTGGCTGAAGGTTTCGACCCGGCCCTGGACGTGCGGGGCGATCTTCATCATGTAGTCGCTGTTGAACGCCCACTTCTGCAGGCGCGCGGCGAACTCCTCGACCGGCAGCTCGCGCAGCCACTGGCCGTTGAGCCAGGACAGCTTCTCGATGTCGAAGATCGGCCCACCCAGCGAGATACGCGACAGGTCGAAGTGCTCGACCATCTCGGCCAGGGAGAACTTCTCGCGCTCGTCCGGCATCGACCAGCCCATGCGGCCCAGGTAGTTGAGCATCGCCTCGGGCATGAAGCCCATGCGCTCGTAGAAGGTCACCGAGGTCGGGTTCTTGCGCTTGGACAGCTTGGACTTGTCCGGGTTACGCAGCAGCGGCATGTAGCACAGCTTGGGCTGCTCCCAGCCGAAGTATTCGTACAGCTTGATCAGCTTGGGCGCCGACGGCAGCCACTCTTCGCCACGCAGGACGTGGGTGATGCCCATCAGGTGGTCATCGACCACGTTGGCCAGGAAGTACGTCGGCAGGCCGTCGTTCTTCATCAGCACTTGCATGTCCATGCGGTCCCACGGGATCTCGACATCGCCACGCAGCATGTCCGGCACCACGCACACGCCTTCGCTCGGCACTTTCATGCGGATCACGTGTGGCTCGCCGGCGTCCAGGCGGCGCTGCACTTCCTCGGCACTCAGCAGCAGTGCGCGGCCGTCGTAGCGCGGGGTTTCGCCACGGGCCTGCTGCTCGGCGCGCATCTGCTCCAGCTCTTCGGCGGTGCAGAAGCAGTAGAAGGCATGGCCGGCGTCAACCAGTTGCTTGGCGTACCTGGCGTAGATCTCGCCACGCTCGCTTTGCCGGTACGGGCCGTGCGGGCCGCCGACGTCCGGGCCTTCGTTCCACTCGATGCCGAGCCAACGCAGGGCGTCGAAGATCTGCTGCTCCGACTCGCGCGTGGAGCGCAACTGGTCGGTGTCTTCGATGCGCAGGATGAACTCACCGCCGTGCTGCTTGGCAAAGCAGTAGTTGAACAGAGCGATGTAGGCAGTGCCGACATGGGGGTCGCCGGTAGGCGATGGCGCGATACGCGTGCGTACGGTGGTCATGGAGGGTCTCGAACGAAAGATGAAACAAAGGCGGGATGTTAGCAGGGAGCAGGCACTGGGCTCCAGCAATGGCGCGAACGTCACTTGTGAAGGAGCCGTCTGTCACTGTTAAATTTGCTTACATTTCTGGAACGATAGTCCTCATGCCTGCCCAACTCAAACGCCGCCTGGCGATCTTCTTCACTCTGGTGGCCATCATCGCCCTCGCCTTCCTGGCCCACTGGTACTTCAAGGGCCGCTTCTACGAAAGCACCGACAACGCCTACGTACAGGGCGAGATCACCCGTATCTCCAGCCAGCTCGGCGCACGCATCGACACGGTGCCGGTCGAAGACAACCAGCACGTCAACCAAGGCGACCTGCTGGTGCGCCTGGAAGTCGCCGACTTCGAGCTGGCGGCCGAGCGCGCCCGCGCGGCCTTGGCCACTCGCGAAGCCGAATACGCACAGGCACAAAGCCGTCTGACCCAGCAAGGCAGCCTGATCGCCGCCGGCCAGGCCCAGGTGGCGGCCAGCCAGGCCACCTTCGAGCGCTCGCGCCTGGACCTGAGCCGCGCCGAAAAGCTGCGCAAGCCAGGCTTCGTCTCGGAAGAACGGGTCACCACCCTATCGGCGGACAGCCATGTCGCCGGTTCCCAGGTCGACAAGGCTCGCGCCGACCTGCAAAGCCAGCGCCAGCAGGTCAACGCCCTGAACGCCGACCTCAAGCGCCTCGATGCGCAAATCGCCAATGCCCGGGCCGACCTGGCCCAGGCCGAACTGAACCTGACCCGCTGCGAGATTCGCGCCCCCATCAGCGGCACCATCGGCCAGCGCAACGCGCGTAATGGCCAAGTGGTGCAGGCCGGCGCCTACCTGCTGTCGATCGTGCCGGACGAAGACATCTGGGTGCAGGCCAACTTCAAGGAAACCCAGATCGGCCGCATGCAGCCCGGCCAGCGCGCCGAGCTGTTGTTCGACAGCTACCCGGACACCCCCATCGAAGGCCGGGTCGACAGCCTGTTCGCCGCCTCGGGTGCGCAGTTCAGCCTGCTGCCGCCCGACAACGCCACCGGCAACTTCACCAAGGTGGTGCAACGCATCCCGGTAAAACTCACCTTCCGTGCCGACAACCCGCTGCACGGGCGTATCCGCCCCGGCATGTCGGTCACCGCCACCGTCGACCTGCGCAGCGAAGACGAAGGCGACAATGGCCGGTGACCAACTGCTGCGGCCCACCGCGGAGCCGACCCGGCGTGACTGGATCGCGGTGATGAGCGTGATGCTCGGCGCCTTCATGGCGGTGCTGGACATCCAGATCACCAACTCGTCACTGAAGGACATCCAGGGCGCGCTGTCGGCCACCCTGGAAGAAGGTTCATGGATTTCCACCTCGTACCTGGTGGCGGAAATCATCATGATTCCGCTGACCGCCTGGCTGGTGCAGTTGCTTTCGGCGCGGCGCCTGGCGGTGTGGGTATCCGGCGGTTTCCTGCTGTCGTCGCTGCTGTGCTCGATGGCCTGGAACCTGGAAAGCATGATCCTGTTCCGCGCCCTGCAGGGCTTTACCGGCGGTGCACTGATCCCGCTGGCCTTCACCCTGACCCTGATCAAGCTGCCCGAGCACCACCGCGCCAAGGGCATGGCCATGTTCGCCATGACCGCCACCTTCGCGCCGTCCATCGGACCGACCCTGGGTGGCTGGCTGACCGAGAACTGGGGCTGGGAGTACATCTTCTACATCAACATCCCGCCCGGCCTGGTGATGATCGCCGGCCTGCTGTACGGCCTGGAGAAGAAAGAAGCGCATTGGGAGCTGCTGAAAAGCACCGATTACGCGGGGATTGTCACCCTCGGCCTGGGGCTGGGCTGCCTGCAGGTGTTTCTTGAAGAAGGCCACCGCAAGGACTGGCTGGAATCGCACCTGATCGTCGGCCTGGGCAGCATTGCCCTGGTCAGCCTGATCACCTTCGTCATCCTGCAGTTTTCCAAGCCACACCCACTGATCAACCTGCGCATCCTCGGTAACCGCAACTTCGGCCTGTCGAGCATCGCCAGCCTGGGCATGGGGGTGGGGCTGTACGGGTCGATCTACCTGTTGCCGCTGTACCTGGCGCAGGTGCAGGGCTACAACGCCTTGCAGATCGGCGAGGTGATCATGTGGATGGGCGTTCCACAGTTGTTCCTGATTCCGCTGGTGCCACAGCTGATGAAGGTAGTGTCGCCCAAGGTGCTGTGCGCACTAGGTTTCTGCCTGTTCGGTGCCGCCAGTTTCGGCTCGGGGGTGCTCAACCCGGACTTTGCCGGGCCGCAGTTCAACCATATCCAGATCATCCGTGCCCTCGGCCAGCCGATGATCATGGTGACCATTTCGCTGATTGCCACGGCGTTCATCCAACCGCAGGATGCGGGGTCGGCGTCGAGCCTGTTCAATATCCTGCGTAATCTGGGTGGGGCCATCGGTATCGCGTTGCTGGCCACCCTGCTGGATGCACGGACCAAGGTGTATTTCGATTACCTGAGGGAGTCGGTGGTGCCGAGCAACCCGCAGGTGGCGGAGCGGCTGGCACAACTGGCGGAGCGGCTGGGGAATGACAATGCGGCGCTGGGCAAGTTGAGCGAGATCACCCACCAGCAGGCGCTGATCATGGCGTACAACGATGCCTTCCACTTTGTCGGGATTGGTTTAGCGGTGAGCATGGTGGCAGTGTTGTTGACCCGCAAGCTGCCGGAGGGGTTGAAGGCTGGGGAGGCCCATTGAGCTTATTCAGAGGCTGCGCGGGCCCTGTGGGAGATCACACTGCCCTAGGGGCTGCGCTGTCGCGCAGAGAACTCAATTCGTAAGCGCGACGCGGCCTGTGTGGGAGCGGGCGCGCCCGCGAAACAGGCGACGCGGTGAATGGCACCGGCTTTGCCGGTGTTCGCGGGCGCGCCCGCTCCCACAGGACCGGCGTCAGACTTCAGCTGGTAATCAACCGCTCGCGCAACTGGGCAATCTCGTCGCGCAACTGCGCCGCCGCCTCGAACTCCAGGTCACGGGCGAACTGCATCATCTTCTCTTCCAACTGCTTGATGCGCTTGGTGATTTCGCCTGGCGTGCGCAGCTCGGCCTCGTAGCGGGCGCTCTCCTCCGCCGCCTTGGCCATGCCCTTGCGCTTCTTGCTGCGCGCACCGGGCACGGTGGCGCCTTCGAGGATGTCGGTAATGTCCTTGACCACGCCCTTGGGCACGATGCCGTGTGCCTGGTTGAAAGCGATCTGCTTCTCGCGACGGCGCTCGGTTTCGTCGATGGCCCGCTGCATGGAGCCGGTGACATTGTCGGCGTACAGAATCGCCCGACCATTGAGGTTACGCGCGGCACGGCCAATGGTCTGGATCAATGAACGCTCGGAACGCAGGAAGCCTTCCTTGTCGGCATCGAGGATCGCCACCAGCGATACCTCGGGCATGTCCAGGCCTTCACGCAACAAGTTGATACCCACCAGCACGTCGAAGGTACCCAGGCGCAGGTCGCGAATGATCTCCACCCGCTCCACGGTGTCGATGTCCGAGTGCAGGTAACGCACTCGCACGTCGTGGTCGGCCAGGTAGTCGGTAAGGTCCTCGGCCATGCGTTTGGTCAGCGTGGTGGCCAGCACTCGCTCGCCCTGCGCCACGCGCTTGCCGATTTCCGACAGCAGGTCGTCGACCTGGGTCAGTGCCGGGCGTACCTCGACCTGCGGGTCGACCAGGCCGGTCGGGCGCACCACCTGCTCCACCACGCGCCCAGCGTGCTCGGCCTCGTAAGGCCCCGGGGTGGCGGAAACGAAGATGGTCTGCGGGCTGACATCCTCCCATTCGTCGAAGCGCATGGGCCGGTTGTCCAGCGCCGAGGGCAAGCGGAAGCCATACTCGACCAGGGTTTCCTTGCGCGAGCGGTCGCCCTTGTACATGGCCCCGACCTGCGGAACGCTGACGTGGGATTCGTCGATCACCAGCAGTGCATCGGGTGGCAGGTAGTCGTACAGGGTGGGCGGCGGCGCCCCGGCCGGGCGCCCGGACAGGTAGCGCGAGTAGTTCTCGATGCCATTGCAGTAGCCCAGCTCCAGGATCATCTCCAGGTCGAAGCGGGTGCGCTGCTCCAGGCGCTGTGCCTCCACCAGCTTGTTGGCCTTGTGCAGGTACTCCAGGCGCTCCTTGAGCTCTTCCTTGATGCCCTCCACCGCCTCCAGAAGGGTTTCCCGCGGGGTGACGTAGTGGCTCTTGGGGTAGAAGGTGAAGCGCGGCAGCTTGCGAAAGACCTCACCGGTGAGCGGGTCGAACGCGGCGATGTTCTCCACCTCGTCATCGAACAGTTCGATGCGGATGGCCTCGAGGTCCGATTCGGCCGGGAAAATGTCGATCACGTCGCCGCGCACACGGAAGGTGGCGCGGGCAAAGTCCATCTCGTTACGGGTGTACTGCAGGTCGGCCAGGCGGCGCAGCAGCGCACGTTGGTCGAGCTTGTCGCCACGGTCGACGTGCAGGACCATCTTCAGGTAGGTCTCGGGGCTGCCCAGGCCGTAGATGCACGACACGGTGGTGACGATGATCGCGTCGCGCCGCTCCAGCAGTGCCTTGGTCGCCGACAGGCGCATCTGCTCGATGTGATCGTTGATCGAGGCGTCCTTCTCGATGAAGGTATCCGACGACGGCACGTAGGCTTCAGGCTGGTAGTAGTCGTAGTAGGAAACGAAGTACTCCACCGCGTTGTTGGGGAAGAACGCCTTGAATTCGCCGTACAGCTGCGCGGCCAGGGTCTTGTTCGGCGCCAGCACCAGTGTCGGGCGCTGCACCTGCTGGATGACGTTGGCGATGCTGAAGGTCTTGCCCGAGCCAGTCACGCCGAGCAGCGTCTGGTGCGACAGCCCCGCCTCGATACCTTCGACCATCTGGCGAATGGCCTCGGGCTGGTCGCCGGCCGGCTGGAAACGGGTGACGAGCTGGAACTCGGACATGTCGGACCTCGCGGTGTTGCAGCAACTGTAAATTTAGCCAGTAGTCTATACCCAAATGCGCCCGCCCGGGGGCGCTTTCAAGGCGTAGCTGTGAACGCGTGTAACGGTGGACCCGGTAATTAGACCAATGGTCGAAAAATATTTGCGCAAATAGCCGGAAAAGCGGCGCCAGGCTGTCGCGGTGACCGATCGGTATCACTATACTGACTCCCCGTTTGTGCACCGCTTCAGTGCATTCGGCTGGAGCGTGTACGTCCTATCACACTCCAATCAGAGCCAAGGTAACAATGAGCCTGTTTTCCGCTGTCGAGCTGGCACCCCGCGACCCTATTCTGGGCCTCAACGAAGCATTCAACGCCGACCCACGTACCGACAAGGTCAACCTGGGCGTAGGTGTGTACTGCAATGAGGAAGGCCGCATTCCGCTGCTGCGTGCCGTGATCGAAGCCGAGACCCAGCGTGCCGCCCAGCACGCCTCGCGCGGCTACCTGCCGATCGACGGCATCGCCACCTACGACCAGGCCGTGCAAAAGCTGCTGTTCGGCGCCGAGTCGCCACTGCTGGCCGCTGGCCGCGTGGTCACCGTGCAGGCCGTCGGCGGTACTGGCGCACTGAAGATCGGTGCCGACTTCCTCAAGCGTGTGTCGCCGAACGCCGTGGTTGCCATCAGCGACCCAAGCTGGGAAAACCACCGCGCGCTGTTCGAATCGGCCGGTTTCCCGGTGCAGAACTACCGCTACTACGACGCGCCGAGCAACGACGTCAACCGCGCCGGCATGCTCGAAGACCTGAACAACCTGCCATCCGGCTCGATCGTGGTACTGCACGCCTGCTGCCACAACCCGACCGGCGTCGACCTGAGCCTGGACGACTGGAAAAACGTCCTGGAAGTGGTCAAGGCCAAGGGCCATGTACCGTTCCTCGACATGGCCTACCAAGGCTTTGGCGACGGCATCGCCGAAGACGCCTTCGCCGTGCGCCTGTTCGCTGAGTCGGGCCTGGAGTTCTTCGTTTCCAGCTCGTTCTCCAAGTCATTCTCGCTGTACGGCGAGCGCGTTGGCGCGCTGTCGATCGTCACCGCTTCCAAGGACGAGAGCACCCGCGTGCTGTCGCAGGTAAAGCGTGTGATCCGCACCACCTACTCCAACCCGCCAACCCACGGCGCAACCATCGTTGCCACCGTGCTGAACAGCACCGAACTGCGCCAGATGTGGGAAACCGAGCTGGCCGAAATGCGCGAGCGCATCCACGGCATGCGCAAGCAAATGGTCGAGCTGCTGGCCCAGTACGGCGCCAACCGTGACTTCAGCTTCGTTGGCCGCCAGGTCGGCATGTTCTCCTACTCGGGCCTGACCGCTGAGCAGGTTGCCCGCCTGAAGAACGACTTCGGCATCTACGCCCTGGACACCGGCCGCATCGCCGTTGCCGCGCTGAACCAAAGCAACATCCACGTGGTCACCAAGGCTATTGTCGCAGTGCTGTAACTGCTTGATTTGTCAGGGGGTGGCTTGACTTCCCCCTGGCAAGCGGTAAGATACGCGCAGATTCCGCGATAGCTCAGTCGGTAGAGCAAATGACTGTTAATCATTGGGTCCCTGGTTCGAGTCCAGGTCGCGGAGCCAAACACTGAGAAAGCCCCCGGGTGCGCAAGCAACCGGGGGCTTTTTCGTTGCAGTGGGTTTATTGGCACAGTTTATTGGCCCAGCGGCTCGGTCACCGGCCTGCCCTCGTCCACCAGGCTCCAGACCAGCAGCTTGGCTGGCTGGGTCTTGCTGGCATTTCGCGACACGCCATGCACGGTACCTGGCGCTTCGTACCAGTATTCACCGGCCTTGTAGGTTTTCTCCGGCTCGTCGTTCAGCTTCGATACCACTGCCCCTTCCAGTACGTAGGCCATGACCGCGCCTGGGTGCTGGTGCGCGGGCGATGCTTCGCCGGGGGCGTAGCTGACGGTGAGCATGACGGCGGTTTTGCCGGGGGCGTTCGAAGGTTGTTGCTGCTGCAGCACCTTGACCTGGTCAGCGACATCGCCGTGGGCCCAGGCCGGAGTTTGGGCGGCGAGCAGGGCGAAGAGGATGATGGATAGGGGTTTCATGCGGGCTTCTCCTGGATGGCAATTGCCAGCAGGTTAGGCCCTGATTGGTCGAAGACAAATGGCCAATTCGAGGTAAAAACAGGGGGCCGATTTTGCCTGTGCCCGCCTCTTCGCGGGCTTGCCCGCTCCCACAGGTAACCCACAATGTTCAGCCCTGTGGCAGTCCTGTGGGAGCGGGCAAGCCCGCGAAGAGGCCGGCACTGACAGCAAAGCAATCAGCTACTACGCCCAATCGGGTAAAACTCACCCTGGCTCCACACCCCAAGCCATTCCTCCCCCTCGATCTCACGCGGCACGGCCAGCTCTACCAATTGGTAAAACACATTGCGATGAATCAGCGCCTCGAGATTGCTGCGCATCAGCACATACGGCGATGGCTCCTGAGTCACCGGGTCGATCACCACCCGCAGCGGGTTGGCCGGCCCGGCATCGACCTGGTCCTCGACATTGCTGGTAAAGCGCAGCAGCTGTTGCTCGCCCTCGTCCAGCACCTCCAGTGTCACGGCCACGAACGGCGCATCGTCGACCCGGATCCCGACCTTCTCGACCGGGGTAACCAGGAAGTAGTCATCACCATCACGCCGAATGATCGTGGAGAACAGCCGCACCATCGGCTTGCGCCCGATCGGCGTGCCCAGGTAGTACCAAGTGCCATCGCGGGCGATGCGCATGTCGATGTCACCACAGAAATCCGGGTTCCACAGATGCACCGGCGGCAGGCCCTTGGCCTTGGGGATCTGTGCCAGAAGGTCATTGGCCTTGCCGGAATCGCTCATCACGCTTGCCTCATCTGCTCATGCCCAGAAGGCTACGAGCGTACTCGCGCATCGGCGCAGCAAGCAAATCTCCCGGCGTGTTGTCGTGGAACGTCAACAAACCGCCACGGCTCTTGATGCGCACGGTATCGATCAGGTAGCGAGTGTTGGTTTCGATCAGCATCATCTGCACCACGCCGCTGTCCCAGCCCAGGCGATCGACCGCCTGCTCGTCATACCACTCGTCGCCATTGCCGATACGGTCGTCGGTACGGGCAAAGCGGGTGTACAGCACATAGTCGGCACCTACCGAACGCGCTTGCGCGATGGCCTCTTCCAGGCCAAGCGGGCCTTGGGCACGGCGCACCAACGGGAAATACTCGACAAAGCTCTTGAAGGCCTGCTCAGCCACCACGTTCTGCCGTGGCACTGGCCCCTTGCCCGGTGGCACGAACGCGCCCTGGCCGATGAAGATGAACGAGTCGGGCTGCAAGCGGATCGACAGGGTGCGACGGGTATCGCTGTGGTCCAACAGACCAGCATCGCTCATGTGATAGCGGACACCCTCGCCCATATCGCTGACATTCATGCAGCCGCCCAGCGCCATCAGCGCCAGCAGCAAGACCAGGCTACGCATTTTTCCTCCAGTGGCCGGCGACGAAAAACCGGCGAATAGCCGGCGGATGCAGCTTTTGCGCCAGCTTCAGCCACCGATCACCTTCATCACTGTCACGCCGCCGGAAAACGCCAGATCCTGCTTGTCGGCCAAGGCCTTGACCAGTAACCGTTGCAAGGCCGGGAGCGCTAGATGGCGCGGCTTTTCCAGCAGATCGCCGACGAAGTGGCGATTGCCCGACGACAGGCAGCCATGCAGCCAGCCAGTGGAAGACAGGCGCAGCCGCGAGCAGGTGCGGCAAAACGGGACGCTCTCGTTGGCGATAACGCCGAAATGGCCCTTGCCGGGAATGTGATAACGCAAGGCGGTGGCATCCAGCGGTGCATCGACCTGGATATAGGCGTGCTTGCCGCCAATCAGCGCGAGCAGTTGATCGAGGCCGACGAACTGCTGCAGGAAGGCGTTGTGGTCGCGGGCCAGGTGGCCCATGCGCATGAGTTCGATAAAGCGCAGCTCGAAGCCACGCGCAAGGCAGTAATCCAGCATCGGCAGCACCTGGTCGAGGTTCTGCCCGCGCATCGGCACCATGTTCACCTTTACCCGCATGCCCAGCGCGCTGGCCTGCTCCATACCCGCCAGCACGCTGGCCAGGTCGCCACCCCGGGCGATACGGCGAAAGGCCATGGGTTCGAGGGTGTCGAGGGAAACATTCAGACGGCGAATGCCGGCAGCTTGCAGTTGCGGCAACTTGCGCGACAGCAACTGGCCATTGGTGGTCAGCGAGATATCGTCGAGTTCGAGCTTGGCAACGGCGGCAAGGAAAGCATCCAGACGCGGGCTGATCAGCGGTTCCCCCCCGGTGATGCGCAAACGCTCGATGCCAGCGGCGTCGATCAGGTAGGCCACGCCACGCGCCAGGGCATCCGCCGACAGTTCGTCCTGCGCTGCCACCAGGCGCTTGCCGTCGGGTACGCAGTAGGTGCAGGCGTAATTGCAGGCAGCCGTCAGGCTGACGCGCAGGTTGCGAAAACGCCTGCCTTGACGATCGACGATCATGAATGACTCCGGCATGGATGATGAGGACTGGCAAAACCTGACTCATAAATCAGGTTTTTGCAAGCCCTATACACATTGCCGATGCCTGTAGCGCATTGCTTTTGTGAGGAACAGGCTTATCAGTCATGGGGCTGCTGTGCAGCCCATCGCAGGCAAGCCAGCTCCTACAGGTACCGCGCAGATCTCAAGCTTTGCGCTGTACATGTGGGAGCTGGCTTGCCGGCGATGGGCCGCGAAGCGGCCCCAATTACGCTGACTGGCAGGCTGCAGGAAAAGCCTGTGCTATCTCAGTTCGAGGGTTCCGGATCGCGCTTGCGCTTGTTGCCCATGCGCACGCCAATGTCCATCAGGAACTGGAAGAAGCCCTCCTGGTCCTCCAGCACATTGCTCCAGAACGGCGAGTGGTACAGCGCCACGGCGCCGTGCACCAATGCCCAGGCAGCGCAGTAGTGGAAATACGGTGGCACGTCTTCGAGCTTGCCTTCGCTGATACGCCCCTTGATCAGCTGGGTCAGACGATCGAAGTTGGACGCACGGATGCTGTGCAGTTGCTCGACCATTTCCGGCACCTGGTTGCCCTTGACCACCTTTTCTTCCAGGCGGTCGAACAGCCGGTAACGCTGCGGGTCGCGCATGCGGAACTCGAAGTAGGCGCGCGACAGGGCTTCCTTGTCACGGTCGACATCGGCCGAGTGCAACAGCGCGTTCAGGTCACGCTCGTAATCGAGCATCAGGCGCAGGTAGATCTCCGCCTTGGACTTGAAGTGCTTGTAGATCGTGCCTTTGCCGATGCCCACGGCGTCGGCGATCATCTCGACGGTGACGCTGTCTTCACCCTGTTCGAGAAACAGTTTGAGCGCAGTGTCGAGGATTTCCTGTTCGCGGCGGCGAAACTCACGGACCTTACGAGGTTCTTTCTGCATGGGAAGGACTGGATGACAATCGAAGCGGTTTATTATGCCTAACTTGCGGGAAATTGCACGGATCATCCAGCATGTCTGTGTTTCACGATGCCTACGGCCATGCGTTGCGGGAGGAATGAAACGTCGACGTATTCCAAATCTGTTTAAAAAACGACCAGCAGGCACTGGCACTGCGCCAAACCTGACCAATACTTGAAGTGTTGGCGCGGCGCATCCCCCCCAAGTGGCGCGCCGATAAAGGTGCTCAGGGACCGCGTACCTTTGTTTTACTCCTAATGGTCTTAACCCGGATTCCCCCCCCCAGAACCCGGGTTTTTTTTGCTTGCTTCAAGGGGGGGCGCTATTGGCGGCGGCGATGGGGGTTTCGAGGGTATTGCATGGGGGTGCCAGGTGCATGCCTCAGGTATTGCAGTGCCTGTGAGATCGAGCGCCGCCCGCGCGGCGCATCGCGACGCAAGGCCGCTCCCACATTTGTTTCGGGCCAATTACTCCTGTGCCATAGGCGCGCGCGCCCTTAGGTGCATGGCTGGAGATGGGTGAGAAACAGACCAGCTCACCTGGATATCAAAGAGAACAAACAAGGTGGGCAGCGGTGGCCTCACAGGAGTGACTGGCCCGAAACAAATGTGGGAGCGGCCTTGCGTCGCGATGCGCCGCGCGGGCGGCGCTCGATCTCACAGGCGCTGAAAATGTTGTGACATGCCCCTGGCAGCCCTCACACAGACCCAACCCCTACGAATCAGGCCACCCGCGCCAACGGGAACAACCGCTTGAAGTTGGCAGTAGTCTGCTCCGCCAACTGCTCATAACTGGCCCCCCGCAACGAAGCCACATACTCCGCCACCTCACGCACATACTGCGGCAAGTTCGGCTTGCCCCGGTGCGGTATCGGCGCCAGATACGGCGAATCCGTCTCCACCAGCAACCGGTCGACCGGCACTTGCCGCGCCACGTCGCGCAGCGCATCGGCATTGCGGAAGGTAACGATGCCGGACAGCGAAATGTAATACCCCAGGTCCAGCGCCGCCTTGGCCATATCCCAATCCTCGGTGAAGCAGTGCAACACGCCAGCCTGCGGCAGATTCGCTTCGCGCAACAGCGCCAGGGTATCGGCGCGCGCCGCCCGGGTGTGCACGATCACCGGCTTGCCAGTCTGCCGCGAGGCCTCCAGGTGCAGGCGGAACGAGGCCTGCTGCAGCTCGGCAGCTTCCGGCTCGTAGTGGTAATCCAGCCCGGTTTCGCCAATCGCCACCACATGCGGGTGGGCCAGTTCGCGCAGCAACCATTCCAGCGCCGGGGTTTCGCCCGGTGCCAGGTCCAGCGGATGCACGCCCACCGAGCAATCGACATCGGCGTATCGCTCGCTCAGCGCCTTCACCGCGCCGGCGTTCTCGGCACTGACGCCAATGCACAGAAAATGCCCGACCCCGCGCTCACGCGCCACCTGCAGGGCAGCATCGAGGGAGCCCTGGTGGGCGCTCAGGTCAAGACGGTCGAGGTGGCAATGGGAATCTACGAGCATGGGATAACGACACACATGAAAAATTTAAAATCAGCGGGCACCCGGCAATTGCAGCCAGTGGGCCAGCAGCGATTCAAGCAGCAGGGTGCGGTTGAGGTTGGCCTTGCCCAATACCTTCTGGCGCTGCTCCAGGATCCATGCCTGAACCTCCAGCACCTTGGCCTGGCGGCTCTTCTGCGCCAGGTACTGCACCACCTTGCGCATATCGGCCAAGCCTAGCCCCTCCTCGTCCTGGGTCAATTGATAGCGCAAGATCAGGTGCGCCCAATCGCAGAACCAGTCGAACAGCAGCAACAATGGCACACCGTTCCAGGCATCGGCCAGCTGGCTGGGCGATTGCTGCTGCTTGAGCAGCTTCTTCACCCCGTCGGTGACCAGCGCGCGCTGTTCGCGCACGCCTTGTGCCTGCAGGCTGACCGCCATCAACGGCGAACCGGCGGCCAGGCTCAGCAGCTCGTCGCGCTCGCCCTCGTCGCTGTCAGGCAGCGCGCCGGCCAGCCAGGCCTGGCTCTGGGCCAGGCTGGGCTGCGGGCAGGCGACCTGCTGGCAACGGCTCTTGATGGTCGGCAACAGGCGGCTGGGCTGATGCGTGACCAACAGCAACACGGTATCGCCAGAGGGCTCTTCAAGGCTCTTGAGCAGCGCGTTGGACGCGTTGACGTTCATCGCCTCCACCGGCTCGATCAGCACCACCTTGCGCCCGCCCAGCTGTGCCGTCTGCACCACGAAGGCCACCAACTCGCGCACCTGGTCGACCTTGATCGGCTTGTCGGCCTCCTCGGGCTCGAGCACGAAGTTGTCTGGGTGGCTGCCGGCCTTGAGCAACAGGCAGGATTTGCACCCACCACAGGCCTCCAGGCCCTGGGGCTGCTGACACAGCAGGCGGGCCATCAGGCGCTCGGCCAGGGCTCGCTTGCCGATACCCTGTGGCCCGTGCAGCAGGTAGGCGTGGGCATGCTGGTTGCGGCCGGCCAGTTGCTGCCAAAGGGCCTGCTGCCAGGGGTAGGCCTCAGCCACGGCAACGCTCCAGGATCCCCGGCAGCAGCGCATCGATGGCCCGCTGCACGGCCTCCAGGGGTTGTGCGGCATCGAGCAGGCGGTAGCGCTGCGGCTCGCGCTGGGCGCGCTGCAGGTAAGCCTGGCGCACCGCTTCGAAGAACGCCTGGCCTTCCTGCTCGAAACGGTCCAGGCGGCCACGGGCGGCAGCGCGGGCCAGGCCCACTTCGACCGGCAGGTCGAAGACCAGGGTCAGGTCCGGGCGCAAGTCGCCCTGAACGAATTGCTCCAGGCTGGCGATACGCTCTACAGGCAAACCACGCCCTCCGCCCTGATAGGCATAGGTGGCATCGGTGAAGCGATCGCACAACACCACGACCCCACGGGCCAGTGCCGGGCAGATCACCTGCGCCAGGTGCTGGGCACGGGCAGCGAACACCAGCAGCAGCTCGGTGTCGGCCGCCATGGCTTCGTCGCTGGGGGCCAGCAGCAGCTCGCGGACCTTTTCCGCCAGCGGCGTACCGCCGGGCTCACGGGTCAGCACCACATCCAGGCCCTGCTCGCGCAGACGTGCGGCCAGATAGTCGCGGTTGGTGCTCTTGCCGGCCCCTTCAGGGCCTTCCAAAGTAATAAACAAGCCGCTCACAGGCAGTCCTTAATATTGATCGTCAGGCGTCGGCCGTTCGGCCGCTTGCGCACCGTCGGCAGGGTCGTCCTGCACGGGCGGCTCCTCGGGCGCTTGCGGCACAGCCGGCGCGTCCTCTACGGGCGCTTCGGGCGGCGTAGCCTCATCGACACCCGGTTGCGACTCAGGCTGTGGCGCGGGGCTGGAGCGGTAGTCCGCACGGCGCTTGAGCTGAAACTCGCGCACCGCCGAGTTGTGATCGTCAAGATCATCGGAGAACACATGGCTGCCATCGCCACGGGCGACGAAGTACAGGCTGGTGCCATTGGACGGGTTGAGCGCCGCGTGAATCGCCTCGCGACCGACCATGGCGATCGGCGTCGGCGGCAGGCCGGTCATGGTGTAGGTGTTGTAGGGTGTCGGTTCGCGCAGGTCGGCCCGGGTGATCTTGCCGTTGTAGCGCTCCCCCATGCCATAGATCACGGTCGGGTCGGTCTGCAGCATCATGCCCAGGCGCAGGCGCCGCACGAAGACGCCGGCAATTTGCCCGCGCTCCTGGGGGATACCGGTTTCCTTCTCCACCAGCGACGCCATGATCAGCGCCTGGTACGGGTCGCGGTACGGCAGGTCGGTAGTACGCTGCGCCCATTCCTTGGCCAGCACTTCGTCCAGGCGCATGTAGGCCTGCTGCAGCAACTCGACGTCGCTCATGCCGCGCACGAAGCGGTAGGTGTCCGGGAAGAAACGCCCTTCGGGGAACACGCCGGTATGGCCGAGCTTGTCCATCACTTCGGAATCCGACAAGCCGTCCAAGGTGTGCTTGATCTTTTCATGCTTGGCCACGGCCGAGCGCACCTGGCGGAAGGTCCAGCCTTCGACCAGGGTCAGGTTGTACTGCACCACATCGGCACGGCGCCAGGCATCGAACAGCTGCTCGACGGTCATGCCAGGGGTGAGGCGGTACTCGCCGGTATGCAGGGGGGTACCGGCCATGTTGAAGCGCCAGTACAAACGCAACCAGACAGCATCGTCGAGCAACCCTTCGTTTTGCATGCGGTAGAACATGCGGTTGGGGTTGGTACCATTGGGCACGTCGAGCAGGCGTTCCTGCGTCACGTGCAAAGGCTGCTCCAGAACCGAGTTGATCTTCCATGCCGACCAGCCCAAGGCCAGGCCGGCGAGGATCAAACCCATTTCCAGCAGCAGCAGGAATTTACGTCTCACGAATTCAGGTTTCCAGTAACGTACGGGCAACGGCCTGCAGTCTACGGGTGAGCGGGCCAGGCGACCAGTTTAGCGCGGCAATGCCACGCACGGGCCAGACACCGTAGACGCTATTGCAAACAAATACTTCATCTGCCTGCTCCAGCTCGGCGAACGACAGGTCGCGGACTTGCACCGGGATACCCAGCAGCTGTACCTGGTCCAGCAGCGCACCACGCATCACCCCGGCAACGCCGCAGCGGCTGAGATCGGCAGTGAGCAGCACGCCGTCGCGCACCAGGAACAGATTGCTGTACACCCCTTCGATCACCCTGCCCTGCCCGTCACGCATCAGGCCTTCGGCATGTTCGCTGTCCTGCCATTCGGCACGGGCCAGCACCTGCTCCAGGCGGTTGAGGTGCTTGAGCCCGGCCAGCAAGGGTTGCTCCCCAAGCCGGGTCTGGCACGGGAACAAGCGCACGCCCTGCTCGGCATGCTCGACAGGATAGCTGGGTAACGGGCTGCCCTGCAGGATACGCCGCGGCGCGGCACCGGCAACCGGCGCATAGCCGCGCTGGCTGTCGCCACGGGTAAGGATGAGTTTGGCGACGCCATCACCGAGCTGGCTGGCATAGCGCTGAAGCTCGTCGCGCACCAGCGCCAGGTCGGCGCTGATCGCCAGGCGCTGGCAGCCCAGCGCCAGACGGGCGAGGTGGCCGTCCAGCAAGCTGGGGCGGCCGCCGCGCACGGCGATGGTTTCGAACAGGCCATCGCCGTAGGCCAGGCCGCGGTTCTGCAGATTGACTGCAGCCGCCGGCTGGCCATCGATCCAGCTGTGCATCAACCGGCGAACCGGCGGAACACCAGCGAGCCGTTGGTGCCGCCGAAGCCGAACGAGTTGGACAGCACCACGTCGATCGGCATGCTGCGCGCCTGATGCGGCACGAAGTCAAGGTCGCAGCCTTCGTCCGGCTCGTCCAGGTTGATGGTAGGCGGTGCCATCTGGCTGTTGATCGCCAGCACGCTGAAGATCGCTTCCACGGCACCGGCAGCGCCCAGCAGGTGGCCGGTCATCGACTTGGTCGAACTGACTGCCAGCTTGTAGGCATGGTCGCCGAACACGCGCTTGATCGCGGCCACTTCGGCCACGTCGCCCGCCGGGGTCGAGGTGCCATGGGCGTTGATGTAGCTGACCTCTTCTGGCTGAATGCCAGCATCACGCAGGGCGTTGGTCATGCAGCGGGCAGCACCTTCGCCGGTGTCGGGTGGCGAGGTCATGTGGTAGGCGTCGCCACTCATGCCGAAGCCGACCAGCTCGGCATAGATGGTCGCGCCACGGGCCTTGGCGTGCTCCAGCTCTTCGAGCACCAGGGCACCGGCACCGTCGGACAGCACGAAGCCATCACGGCCTTTGTCCCACGGGCGGCTGGCCCGGCTTGGCTCGTCATTGCGGGTGGACAGCGCGCGCGAGGCACCGAAGCCGCCCATGCCCAGGCCGCAGGCAGCCATTTCGGCGCCACCGGCGATCATCACGTCGGCTTCACCGTAGGCGATGTTGCGCGCGGCCATGCCGATGCAGTGGGTGCCGGTGGTGCAGGCGGTGGCGATGGCGTAGTTCGGCCCCTGCAGGCCCAGGTGAATCGACAGGAACCCGGAGATCATGTTGATGATCGAGCCCGGCACGAAGAACGGCGAAATGCGACGCGGCCCCGAATCGTGCAGCGTGCGGCTGGTTTCCTCGATGTTGGTCAGGCCGCCGATACCCGAGCCCATGGCCACGCCAATACGCTCGCGGTTGGCGTCGGTGACCTCCAGGCCGGCATTACGCACCGCCTGGAAACCGGCCGCCAGGCCGTACTGGATGAACAGGTCAAGCTTGCGGGCCTCTTTGGCCGACAGGTATTGCTCGACCTCGAAGCCTTTCACCGAGCCGCCAAAACGGGTGGAGTAGGCAGACAGGTCCGTGTGTTCGATCGAACCAATGCCACTGCGGCCAGCCAGAATGCCCTGCCAGGTGCTTGGTACATCGGTACCCAGTGGCGACAGCATACCCATACCGGTGACCACGACGCGTCTACGCGACACAGTACTCTCCTTTTCTAATGACAGAGTTTCTTGCCATTGCATTCAACGCAACGGAATGAAATGGCAACAAGCTCTCGATGCCCGGGAATCGACACCCCGACAAACCAAGCTGGACACTTGCAAAGAAAAAACCGCACGCCGGCAAAGGCAGTGCGGTTTTTCCCGACAAGAAGCGTCGACTACAGCGTCTTAGGCCTGGTGGGCTTTGACGTAGTCGATAGCAGCTTGAACGGTAGTGATCTTCTCGGCTTCTTCGTCAGGGATTTCGGTCTCGAATTCCTCTTCCAGAGCCATCACCAGCTCAACGGTGTCAAGCGAATCGGCACCCAGGTCATCGACGAAGGACTTCTCGACAGTCACTTCCTCTTCCTTGACGCCCAGTTGCTCGGCGACGATTTTCTTGACGCGTTCTTCGATGGTGCTCATACCTAGTTTTCACTCCTAATGGACATATGTCAGGCAGCTGGCCGGTGGCTAATTTTATAGAAAGACGTTCGCTTTTCAAGCTAAACGCACCTTCAGGCTAGTCACCCTACCCGCTGCCTGGAATCTGGTTGCAGCTTTATAACGGATTTTAGGCTCGCAGTATGACTCTTTTTTTACGAAATCCGTCACATTGAGTTGCGGTATTACATGTACATCCCGCCGTTGACCGGCACGGTAGCGCCGGTTACGTAGCCTGCGCCGTCGGATGCCAGGAACGAAACCACCTTGGCGATCTCGTCGGCCTGGCCCAGGCGGCCCAGCGGAATCTGGGTCTGCAGGGCTTCACGCTGCGCTTCTGGCAGCTCGCGGGTCATGTCGGTGTCGATGAAGCCCGGGGTCACCGAGTTGACGGTGATGCCGCGCGAGCCCACTTCACGCGCCAAGGCGCGGCTGAAACCTTCCAGGCCAGCCTTGGCGGCCGCATAGTTGGCCTGGCCGGCGTTACCCATGGCACCGACGACCGAGCCGATGCTGATGATACGACCCCAACGCGCCTTGGTCATGCCACGCAGCACGCCCTTGGACAGACGGTAGAGGCTGTTCAGGTTGGTATCGATCACGTCGAACCACTCGTCATCCTTCATGCGCAGCATGAGGTTGTCGCGGGTGATACCGGCGTTGTTGACCAGGATGGCCGGTGCACCGAACTGCTCGCCGATGGCGGCCAGCACAGTTTCAACGGACTCGGCGCTGGTCACGTTCAGTTCCATGCCGGTACCGGCGATGCCGTGCTCTTTCAGGGTGGCGGCGATGCGCTCGGCACCGGAAGCCGAAGTGGCGGTGCCGATCACGGTCGCGCCCTGGCGGCCCAGCTCGAGGGCGATGGCCTGGCCAATGCCACGGCTGGCACCAGTGACCAGTGCAACTTTACCTTGCAGGCTCATGCAAGCTTCTCCAAATCAGGCCAGTGCCGCACGAGTGGCGGCAACGGCGTCAGGGGTATTGAGGTTGTAGGTGGTCACGCCGTCGGCGCAACGCTTGTTCAAGCCGGCCAGGACCTTGCCCGGGCCGCACTCGACCAGGTTGACCGCGCCATTGGCCGCCAGGGTCTGTACGCACTCTACCCAGCGCACCGGCTGGTACAACTGGGCCAGCAGGTCTTTTTTCAGCGCATCGAGGTCGGCGGCGATAGCGGCAGTGACGTTCTGCACTACCGGAATCTGCGGGGCCTTCCAATCGATGGCATTGATATCATCAGCGAAACGCTCGGCAGCCGGCTTCATCAGGGCACAGTGCGACGGCACGCTGACCGCCAGCGGCAGCGCACGCTTGGCACCTTTGGCCTTGCAAAGCTCGATGGCGCGGTCTACCGCAGCCTTGTTACCGGCGATGACCACTTGGCCTGGCGAGTTGAAGTTCACGGCGCTGACCACTTGGTCTTCGGCCGCTTCGGCGCAAATTTCCACGACTACAGCGTCATCCAGGCCGAGAATGGCGGCCATGCCGCCGTGACCGGCAGGCACGGCCTCCTGCATCAACTGACCGCGACGCTCGACCAGGCGAACGGCGTCTTTCAGCGACAGGCTGCCAGCAGCGACCAAGGCGCTGTATTCACCCAGGCTGTGACCGGAAACGAAGGCCGGCTGCGCGCCGCCCTCTTCCAGCCACAGACGCCACAGCGCGATGGACGCGGTGAGGATGGCCGGCTGGGTCTTGTCGGTCTGGTTGAGTTGTTCTTCCGGGCCTTCCTGGACCAGCTTCCACAGGTCGTAACCCAGGGCTGCGGAAGCTTCCTTGAAGGTTTCGATGATCACTGGCTTCTCGGCGCCGAGCTCGGCGAGCATGCCCAGCGACTGGGAACCTTGACCGGGAAAGACGAATGCGAGAGATGCAGACATTGAACAAGCCCTTATGATCTTGTCGTCGAATGGGGTGCGCCAGGCCTTGGGCCTGGCGCGGAATCTGAAAGCTTGGATGAAGACGGAACCTAAGCGGTCACATTTAAGCACTTCATCAGCGATATGCCTAAGGTCTTTGTTTCTTCGGTAGCGGCCCTTTCGCGGGTAAACCCGCTCCTACAACGACCGTACCAACCTTGGCCTGGAACCTTCCGCAACCCTTGTAGGAGCGGGTTTACCCGCGAAGAGGCCGGCACAGGCTATAGCAGCAGGTCCTCCAGGCGCCCATGCAAGCGCTGCGGCAGGTTTTCCTGAATCTCGATCAACGCCCGCTGGATGGCACTCTGGAACCCCTGCACCCCCGCCGAGCCATGGCTCTTGATGACGATACCCTGCAAACCCAGGAAACTCGCCCCATTGTGCCGCGCCGGCGCCAGGTCGGCCTGCAGGCGCTTGAGCAACGGCATGGCCAAGGCCCCGACCGCCCGCGACAACAAGCCACCCTTGAACAACTGCTCGATGCGCGCACCGATCATCGTCGCCAGCCCTTCGCTGGACTTGAGCAGGATATTGCCGACGAAACCGTCGCACACAACCACGTCGGCCTCACCACGGTACAGCCCGTCACCTTCGACGAAGCCCACGTAATTGAGCCCACGAGCGTTCTGCAACAGGCTGGCCGCCAGCTTGACCTGCTGATTGCCCTTGATGTCCTCGGTACCGATGTTCAGCAGCGCCACGCGCGGCCGATGCACGCCCAGCGCCTGGGCGGCCACCGAACCCATCACGGCGAACTGGTAGAGGTTCTCGGCACTGCAGTCGACATTGGCCCCCAGGTCGAGCAACTGACAGTAGCCAGCCTGGGTCGGGATCGCCGCCACCATGGCGGGCCGGTCGATACCCGGCAGGGTCTTGAGCACGAAACGCGACAGTGCCATCAGCGCCCCGGTATTGCCGGCACTGACACAGGCCTGGGCCTTGCCGTCGCGCACCAGTTCGAGGGCGATGCGCATCGACGAGTCTGGCTTGCCGCGCAACGCCTGGGATGGCCGCTCGTCCATGTCGATCACTTCACTGGCGGCGACAATCTGCAGACGCGCACGATCCGCAGCCGCAAGGCCACTGACGAGATCTTCAAGGAGGGAGGGTTGACCGACGAGGGTCAGGTGCAGCGAGGGGGTAGCCGATAGGCAGGCAATGCTAGCCTGGACAATGCTGCGGGGACCGAAGTCCCCGCCCATTGCGTCGATCGCGATGATCTGAGCGGACAAGGATTACTCGTCAGCGCCCTTGTCGACCACTTTGCGACCACGGTATACGCCCTCTGGCGAAACGTGGTGGCGCAGGTGAACTTCACCGGTGGTTTTCTCTACCGACAGCGCGTTTTCCGACAGAGCGTCGTGCGAACGGCGCATGTCACGGGCAGAGCGGGATTTTTTGTTCTGCTGAACAGCCATAATTGATTAACTCCTAAACGTTTGGGTCACGCTTTAACTGCGCCAAAACACTGAACGGGTTGGACCGCGATACCTCGTCCTTGCTCGATTCGGGCTCGTCTGCGCCCGCCGGCTGCTGGCATTCTTCCGGATGGTGAGCAGGCACGATTGGCAAGGCGAGCAGAAGCTCTTCCTCGACCAATGCCTGCAGATCCAAAGGATCTTCGCCCAGTTCCAGCACGTCATAGCCTTTCGGCAACGACTGGGTATTCGCACCCTCCTTCACCACCGCGTAAGTACATTCGCTGTGGATCGGCAGGGTGACCAGCTCAAGACAACGCTGGCAAACCATCTTGACCTCGACGTCCAGCTCGCTGTGGATAACCACCACGTGCTGTTCATCTCGTTCAAAATCGAACTTCGCCTGCACCGTACCGACATTGTCGGAAAGCGGGTCGCAGAGTCTTTCCAAATCAGCGAGTTGCAGCGAACCGTTAAGGGTTACGCCACGATCGGCTAATTTGCGCGGGTCAACGTGAGGTGGAATCGGGTCATTCAACATAGGCGCAGCATTCTAGGGATGCCCCCCGCCCCTGTCAAAGGAAATTCGGCGGCATCGTGCGTGATAGAATTTGTTCAACTGATTCAGGAGTCTACCATGCTTCCTCTGTTACTGGCTTCCAGCTCTACCTATCGCCGCGAACTGCTCGCCCGCCTGCGCCTGCCCTTCACCTGGGCAAGCCCCGACATAGACGAGCAGCGCCTGGCTGATGAGCCGGCCGTGGAGCTGGTGCGGCGGCTGGCCAGGCAAAAGGCCGAGGCACTGGCAGGCAGCCACCCCGGGCACTTGATCATCGGCTCGGACCAGGTTGCCGTACTGGGCGAGCAGGTGCTGGGCAAGCCGCATACGTTCGAACGGGCCTGCGAGCAACTGCTGGAGTGCAGCGGGCAGCAGGTGAGCTTTCTGACCGGGCTGGCATTACTGAACAGCGCGACCGGGCAGTGCCAGGTGGATTGCGTGCCGTTTACCGTGACGTTGCGCGAACTGGACCGGGAGCGGGTGGAGCGCTATGTAACAGCGGAACAGCCGCTGGACTGCGCCGGCAGCTTCAAGGCGGAGGGGCTGGGGGTGAGCTTGTTCCAGAGCACGCATGGGTGCGATGCGACCAGCCTGATCGGGCTGCCGTTGATTCGGCTGGTAGATATGCTGACCAAGGAAGGCGTGGTCATCCCTTGAGATTTTGGGGCCGCCTTGCGGCCCATCGCCGGCAAGCCAGCTCCCACCTCGACCGCATTCGCTCAGGCCCTGTGCGGACCCTGTGGGAGCCGGCTTGCCGGCGATGAGGCCAGCCCAGGCAATACAAGACAGTTGCTCCCACAGAGGCTGCGCAAAGCTTGAGATCTGCGCAGTACTTGTGGGAGCTCCCACCTCGACCGCATTCGCCTCAGGCCCTGTGCGGACCCTGTGGGAGCCGGCTTGCCGGCGATGAGGCCAGTCCAGGCAATACAAGACAGTTGCTCCCACAGAGACTGCGCAAAGCTTGAGATCTGCGCAGTACTTGTGGGAGCCCCCACCTCGACCGCATTCGCCTCAGGCCCTGTGCGGACCCTGTGGGAGCCGGCTTGCCGGCGATGAGGCCAGTCCAGGCAATACAAGACAGTTGCTCCCACAGAGACTGCGCAAAGCTTGAGATCTGCGCAGTACTTGTGGGAGCTGGCTTGCCGGCGATAGGGCCAGATCAGGCAATCAGCGCAACTGCAGCCCCTGGAACCCCATCCACATCGCCAGGTGCTCAGCCACGCTAGCGCCCACACGCTTGGAGAAGCGATCGAGCGGTGATTCCTGCACAGTGAAATCCACCAGCGCCTGTTCGCCAACGATCTCACGCGCCACGTAGCTGGCACTGCCCAGCCCATCCACCAACCCCAGCTCCTTGGCCTGCTCGCCCGACCAGACCAGCCCGCTGAACAACTCCGGATGCTCCTTGTCCTTCAGGCGCTCGCCGCGCCCCTGCTTGACCATGGCGATGAACTGGTTGTGGGTGGTGTCCAGCACGCCCTGCCAGAACCGCGTCTCTTCCGGCTTTTCTGGCGAGAACGGGTCGAGGAAAGCCTTGTGCTCGCCCGAGGTGTACGAGCGGCGCTCCACGCCCAGTTTCTCCATGGTGCCGACAAAGCCATAACCGGCCGCCGTCACACCAATGGAGCCCACCAGGCTGGCCTTGTCGGCATAGATCTCGTCCGCCGCACTGGCAATGTAATAGGCACCGGAAGCACCAAGATCAGCGATTACCGCATACAGCTTGATGGTCGGGTACTCGGCGCGCAGACGGCGGATTTCGTCATACACATAGCCGGCCTGCACCGGGCTGCCACCCGGGCTGTTGATGCGCATCACCACGGCCTTGGTCTTGCTGTCCTTGAACGCCTCGCGCAGGCTCTTGACGATATTGTCGGCACTGGCGCTCTCCTGGTCGGCAATCACCCCGCGCACTTCGACCAGCGCGGTATGGCTGGCACTGCGGGACGCCGCCTTGTCCATGTCCATCAGCGGAGTGAACAGCGCCAGGATGCCGAACAGGTAGACGAAGGTCAGCAGCTTGAAGAAAATCCCCCAGCGCCGCGCCCGCCTCTGCTCCTGGACGCCCGCCAGCAGGGTCTTCTCCAGCAGCTTCCAGCTCTTGCGCTCCTCGTGCTCTTCGCGCTCCTCAGCCTCGGGGGCTTTCCATTCGTCTGCCATGCTTACCTACCTTGGAAGTGAAATTGCGCAACCACCCAGCCACTTGCGCAGCTGGGAAAAGTGATCGATGCATACCTGCGGGCCAAACTCGGCCAGCGCCTGCAGCGACATGGCACCATAGCCCACGGCCACCGAATGCATGCCAGCATTGCTGGCCATCTGCAGGTCGAATGCCGAATCTCCGACCATCAGCGCACGCCCCGGTTCGACGCCACAATGACCGAGGATTTCCTCGAGCATCAGCGGGTGCGGCTTGCCACGGGTCTCGTCGGCCGCGCGGGTGATGTCAAAGAACTGCTCCCAGCCATTGGCCTTGAGCACCCGGTCCAGCCCGCGACGTGCCTTGCCAGTGGCCACCGCCAGGCGGTAACCCTCGGCACGGAAAGCATCCAACGACTCGACCACGCCATCGAACAATGGCGAGGGCTGCTGATCCAGCGCCATGTAGATATCGGCATAGTGCTGGCGGAAGCTTTCGACCTGCGCAGGCGCCAAGTGCGGATACAAGGTATGAATCGCTTCGCCCAAGGCCAGGCCAATGATGCCCTTGACCGCATCATTGCTGCTTTGCGCCTCACCAGCACGCTCGGCAGCGGCATTCATGGCCTCGACGATGCGTCCGATGGAATCGGCCAGGGTACCGTCCCAGTCGAAGATCAGTAGCTCATAGCCTTTTTTCATAGATCACGACGCACTCAAACGCTCAACGGTTTTCGCCCAAACCTCATCCACAGGCGCTTCGAGCTTCAGTTCGCCACCATCCGGCAGCGGCACGCTCAGCGCGTAGGCATGCAGGAACAGGCGCTTGCCGCCCAGCTCACGAATTTCGCGACTGAAGTCCTCGTCACCGTACTTGCTGTCGCCGGCGATCATGTGCCCGGCATGCAGGGCGTGCACGCGGATCTGGTGGGTACGGCCGGTGATCGGGCGCGCCTCGACAATGGTGGCGAACTCGCCGAAACGGCGCAGCACGCGGAACAGGGTCAGCGCCTCCTTGCCCTCGTCGTTCACTTCGACCATGCGCTCACCAGAGCGCAGATTGCTCTTGAGCAACGGCGCGTTGACCTGCTTCTTCGAGGTTGGCCAGTGGCCACGCACCAGCGCCATGTAGCGCTTGTCGACACCATCACCGCGCAGGGCGGCATGCAGGTGGCGCAGCATGCTGCGCTTCTTGGCGATCATCAACAGGCCGGAAGTGTCGCGGTCCAGGCGGTGCACCAGCTCCAGCTCCTTGGCGTCCGGGCGCAACTGGCGCAACGCCTCGATCACGCCAAAGCTCAGGCCACTGCCACCATGCACGGCGATGCCAGCCGGCTTGTTCATCACGATCAGCGCCTTGTCTTCGTAGACAATGGCCGCTTCCAGGCGTTGCAGCAGGCCCTGGGCCACCGGTGCTGGCTCGTCACGTTCCGGCAGGCGCACAGGCGGTACCCGCACGATGTCGCCGGCCTGGATCTTGTATTCCGGCTTGACCCGGCCCTTGTTCACCCGCACCTCACCCTTGCGCAGGATGCGGTAGACCAGGGTCTTGGGCACGCCCTTGAGGGCCGTGATAAGGAAATTGTCGATGCGTTGGCCGGCAAGCTCCGGCGCGACTTCGATCAGCTGAACGCCGGAAGTCGGAGGGGTATTGGTCGTCATGGCGGGAATCATAACAATTTTTTATGGAATTGAAGCACTTAATCATTGCTGCTATAGTCGCGAACGCCGCCAAAAGCGGCAGGCCAGCGGCACCAGGCTTCGAGCCGGCCCCTGACCAACGCAATTCTCCAGGACGCGAGGCCGTCCTACGGGGTTTTCGCCAGTTTACCGAATTGCCTGGAATCGCCACCAGCGCTGTGTAGAGAAGACCGAAAAAAACGACAAGTGCGGTGTTTCACCTGCTTACCCGATTCTTTTCGCAGCACCTCTGCCCGCCCGTCGCTTCCACGCAACGCCCGGCGAATGCTTCGGAAATACCTGCCTTGGACATGAATGGCGCCAGCGCAGAACCTGCGCTGGCGAAAAATGCAACCCGTTGCGGATTCAGCGCGCGGCAGCACCCGAATTATCAGGGATACGTGCAGGGTGGAGATGCACAGCCCTCGGACCGTGTAGCACCGCGTCCGGCCACCAGCCCACTGAACGGCTGGCGAGCGGATAAGGTCCTGAACAGATGCCCCCTGGGTGTCCACGGCTGACGGTTGATTCCTCCTCCTGACTGAGTGCACAAGGCCCGCTTGGTTGATTCGGATTCCAATTCGAAGCCACCGGGGCCTTGTTGGCACCGCAGCAAACAGGACGCGTCGTCGCGACAACGGCAGGCTGGGCAACCGGCTGGTGCCGAACGTCGCTCGACACGGGGGTGGCCCGGCCACCCTTTGCGCACCTTGGCACCGACCATGAGACGTCGTGTGTGCCGAACGCCGTTTCCGGCAGCCCGGAAACCGACGGTACAACATGAAAAGAATGCTGATTAACGCGACTCAACCTGAAGAGTTGCGTGTAGCCCTGGTGGACGGCCAACGTCTCTACGACTTGGACATCGAGTCCGGTGCGCGCGAGCAGAAAAAGGCCAACATCTACAAAGGCAAGATCACCCGCATCGAACCCAGCCTCGAAGCCGCCTTCGTCGACTTCGGTTCCGAACGTCACGGCTTTCTGCCGCTGAAAGAAATCTCCCGCGAATACTTCAAGAAAACCCCCGAAGGGCGGGTCAACATCAAGGAAGTGCTCAGCGAAGGCCAGGAAGTCATCGTCCAGGTCGAGAAGGAAGAGCGCGGCAACAAAGGCGCCGCCCTCACCACCTTCATCAGCCTGGCCGGCCGCTACCTGGTGCTGATGCCCAACAACCCGCGTGCCGGTGGCATCTCCCGCCGCATCGAAGGCGAAGAGCGCAACGAACTGCGCGAAGCCCTGAACGGCCTGACCGTACCGGGCGACATGGGCCTGATCGTGCGCACTGCGGGCCTTGGCCGCAGCAGCGAAGAAATGCAGTGGGACCTCGACTACCTGCTGCAGCTGTGGACCGCCATCAAGGAAGCGTCCCTGGACCGCACCGCGCCCTTCCTGATCTACCAGGAAAGCAACGTCATCATCCGCGCTATTCGCGATTATCTGCGCCAGGACATCGGCGAAGTGCTGATCGACAGCATCGACGCCCAGGAAGAAGCCCTGACCTTCATCCGCCAGGTGATGCCGCAGTACGCCAGCAAGGTCAAGCTGTACGAAGACAGCGTACCGCTGTTCAACCGCTTCCAGATCGAAAGCCAGATCGAGACCGCCTTCCAGCGCGTGGTCGACCTGCCGTCCGGCGGCTCGATCGTGATCGACCCGACCGAGGCCCTGGTGTCCATCGACATCAACTCGGCGCGCGCCACCAAAGGCAGCGACATCGAAGAAACCGCCCTGCAGACCAACCTGGAAGCGGCCGAGGAAATCGCCCGCCAGCTGCGCCTGCGTGACATCGGCGGCCTGATCGTCATCGACTTCATCGACATGACCCCGGCGAAGAACCAGCGCGCCGTGGAAGAACGCGTGCGTGAATGCCTGGAAGCCGACCGCGCCCGCGTGCAGGTTGGCCGCATCTCGCGCTTCGGCCTGCTGGAAATGTCCCGTCAGCGCCTGCGCCCGTCGCTGGGCGAAAGCAGCGGCATCGTCTGCCCACGCTGCTCCGGCACCGGCATCATCCGTGACGTCGAGTCGCTGTCGCTGGCCATCCTGCGCCTGATCGAAGAAGAAGCCCTGAAGGACCGCACCGCCGAAGTGCGTGCCCAGGTGCCGATCCCGGTGGCCGCGTTCCTGCTCAACGAGAAGCGCAACTCGATCACCAAAATCGAACTGCGTACCCGTGCCCGCATCATCATCCTGCCGAACGATCACCTGGAAACCCCGCACTTCGAAGTCCAGCGCCTGCGCGACGACAACCCGGAAGTGCTGAGCAACCAGTCCAGCTACGAGATCGCCGCCGCCGAAACCGAAGAGGCGCCGCAGCCGACCGCCACTCGCACCCTGGTGCGCCAGGAAGCCGCGGTCAAGACTGCCCCGGCCCGCGCCAACGCACCGGTACCTGCCGCCACTGAAGAGCCTGCCGCCCCGGTCGCCCCTGCCCCGAGCGCTCCGGAACCAAGCCTGTTCAAGGGCCTGGTGAAATCGCTGGTCAGCCTGTTCGCCGGCAAGGAAGAGCCTGTCGCCGCGCCGGTCGTCACCGCCGCCGAGAAGCCAGCCGCCGAGCGCAGCCCGCGCAACGAAGAACGCCGCAACGGCCGCCAGCAAAGCCGCAACCGCAACGGCCGCCGCGACGAAGAGCGCAAGCCGCGTGAAGAGCGTGCCGAGCGCGCGCCACGCGAAGAGCGCCAGCCACGCGAAGAACGTGCACCACGTGAAGAACGCGCCCCACGCGAAGAGCGGGCACCGCGGGAAGAACGTGCACCACGCCAGCCACGCGAAGACCGCCGCGGCAACCGTGGCGAAGAGCGCGTACGCGAACTGCGCGAACCGCTGGACGCTACCCCACCGGCCGAACGCGAAGAGCGCCAGCCACGTGAAGAACGTGTAGCCCGCGAAGAACGCGCGCCACGTGAAGAGCGTGCACCGCGTGAAGAGCGCGCCCCTCGTGAAGAGCGTGCACCACGCGAAGAACGCGCCCCTCGTGAAGAGCGTGCACCACGCGAAGAACGCGCCCCTCGCGAAGAGCGTGCACCGCGTGAAGAACGCGCCCCTCGCGAAGAGCGTGCCCCACGTGAGGAACGCGCCCCTCGCCCACCACGCGAAGAGCGCCAGCCACGCGCCGCCGAAGAAGCGGCCGAGCAGGCTGCCGAGCTGGCCGAAGAGCAACTGCCGAACGAAGAACTGCTGCAGGACGAGCAGGAAGGCACCGATGGCGAGCGCCCGCGCCGCCGTTCCCGTGGCCAGCGTCGTCGCAGCAACCGTCGTGAACGTCAGCGCAATGCCAATGGCGAGCTGATCGACGGTGGCGAAGAAGAAGGCAGCGAAGAGCAGCCACAACAGCACCAGGCCACCGAGCTGGGTGCCGAACTGGCCGCCGGCCTGGCCGTGACTGCCGCTGTCGCGACCAGCAACATCAGCAGCGATGCCGAGGCCCAGGCCAACCAACAGGCCGAGCGCGCCACCGCTGAAGTCGTTGCCGCTGCAGCAACCGACAACAGCGAAGCCGCCCAGCCGGTTGAGCAGGCTGAAAAGGTCGAGCAAGTCGAAGCTGTCGCCAAGGTTGAAGAAGTGGCCGTGGCCCCAGTGGTCGAGCAGCTGGTCAGCGAGCCTGTGGCCGTGGTCGAGGCAACTGCCGAGCCAGTGGTCGAAGTCGCGCCACAACCGATCGTCGAAGAAGCGCCTGTTGTCGAGCCGACCGTGGCTGCCGAAGCTCCGGTAGAAGCGCCGGCTGTCGAAGCCGGTGAAATCGAGCAGGCCCCGACTGTGGTCGAGGCCGCGCCGGCTGCCGAACAGCCTGCCCCGGTTGCCGAAGCCCAGCCAGAAGTAGTGGCCGAGCCTGCACCTGTGGTTGTCGAGCCTGCGCCGGTCGCGGCCCCAGCCGTGGTAGAGCCTGCCACGGTCATGCTGGCCAACGGCCGTGCGCCGAATGACCCGCGTGAAGTTCGCCGCCGCAAACGTGAGGCCGAGGCTGCTGCCAAAGCCGCGCAGGAAGCTGCTGCAGCCGCCGGAGAGCCAGCCCTGGAAACCGCCGATGAGCAAAAGCCTCATCACGGTTGATAACCAAGGCTGAATGAAAAGCCCCGCCAGTTCGCACTGGCGGGGCTTTTTCTTGGCCTATCACTTCATGTCAGCGGCGGCGCGCCTCCTGTAGGAGCCCACTCTCGCGACGCAAAGTTCCACTCACCGCGCCGCGAACACCGGCAGAGCCGGTGCCATCCACCCCGTTGGATTCTTCGCGGGCGCGCCCGCTCCCACAGGTACTGTGCAGGTTTCGGGCTAACGCTATACCTGTGGGAGCGGGCATGCCCGCGAACACCGGCAAAGCCGGTGCCATCCACCGCGCTGGATTCTTCGCGGGTGAATCGGATCGCCGCACCGCCGCTCCCACAGTACTGTGCAGGTTTCGGGCTCACGCTATACCTGTGGGAGCGGCTTTAGCCGCGAAAAGGCCGGCACAGGCAACGAGTCAATACAGGTTAGGCTCCATCTCCAGCTCAACCCCGAACCGCTCAAGGATATCGGCCTGGATCCGTCGCGCCAGCGCATGCATCTGCCCCCCGCTCGCCTGGCCATAGTTGACCAGCACCAGCGACTGCAAACGATGCACCCCGGCATCACCTTCGCGATAACCCTTCCAGCCCGCCTGCTCGATCAACCAGCCCGCCGCCAGCTTCACCTGGCCATCAGCCTGGGGATAAGCCACCACGCCTGGGTACTGCGCACGAATACGCTCAACCAGTTGCGCCGATACCACCGGGTTCTTGAAGAAGCTCCCAGCATTACCCAGCTCTGCCGGGTCCGGCAGCTTCTCGCGCCGAATGCTGCAGATCGCATCACTGATCGCCTGCGCAGTCGGCGTAGCCACACCCTGCTGCGCCAGGCGTTGGCGCACCGGGCCGTAGTCCAGGTGGGCCTGCAAAGTACGACTCAAGGCGAACCGAACGCGCAGGATCAACCAGCGCCCAGGGTTACGCTTGAACAGGCTGTCGCGATAACCGAAGGCACATTCCGCCAGATCGAAGTCCTGCAGCTCGCCAGTTTCGCGATCCAGCGCGGTCAGGCCAACGAACACGTCCTTGATCTCGACCCCATAGGCCCCCACGTTCTGCATTGGCGCGGCGCCCACGGTGCCGGGGATCAGGCTGAGGTTCTCCAGCCCGCAATAGCCCTGCGCCAGCGTCCACTGCACGAACGGGTGCCAAGGCTCACCGGCCTCGGCCTCGACCACGATGCGCTCGCCATCGTCGCTTAGCACGCGACGGCCACGGCTGGCCATGTGCAGCACCAGCGCGTCGATATCGCCGGTCAACAGCAGGTTGCTGCCGCCACCGATCACCAGCACCGGCAGGCCGCGCTGGTGCGCCTGCGTCAGTGCCTGGCGTACCTGCTCGTCATCATGCGCCTGGCTGAAATACCGCGCCTTCACGTCGATGCCGAAGGTGTTGTAAGGCTTGAGCGATACCTGCTCCTGCCACTGCCCTGTCATGACCGCCCCTTGATTTCCAGCACCAGCGCCTGGCACGCCGCCTCGACCAGGTCGAGCACTTGCTCGAAGCCGTCGGCGCCGCCGTAGTACGGGTCTGGCACTTCGTCCAGCGCCGCTCCGTAACGGCGCAGGAATAGGTCGAGCTCGCCCATTGCCGTGTGCGGGCGCAGGGCACGCAGGTGGCTGAGGTTGCTCTCGTCCATGGCCAGAATCAGGTCGTACTCGGCAAAATGCGCCGCCGTGACCTGTTGCGCGCGCTGCTGCGACAGGTCGTAACCGCGCGCCAGTGCGGCCTTGCAGGTACGGCTGTCAGGTGCCTTGCCGACGTGCCAGTCGCCGGTGCCAGCAGAGGCCACCTGCACCCTGTCGGCAAGCCCGGCGGCCTGCAATTGATGGCGCAGCACGCCTTCGGCAGTGGGCGAGCGGCAGATGTTGCCCAGGCACACGAACAGGACGCGCATCAGGCCTCCAGCAAGCGCCGTACGCGCTCCAGATCTTCAGGGGTATCCACACCTACGGCAGGCGCCTCGATGGCGTCCTCGACGTGAATGCGCACGCCGTGCCACAGGGCACGCAACTGCTCCAGCGCTTCGCTCTGTTCGAGCCAGCAAGGGCCCCAGCTGACAAAGTCCTGGAGGAAGCCGACGCGGTAGGCGTACATGCCGATGTGGCGGCGATACGGCACGCCCTCCGGCAGCACGTTGCGGTCCTTGGCAAAAGCATCGCGGGCCCAGGGCAACGGCGCTCGGCTGAAGGTCAGGGCCAGGCCGTTCTTGTCGCTGACCACCTTGACCGCGTTGGGGTTGAACACGGTTTCCGGCTCGTGGATCGGCTCGGCCAGGGTGGCGATACCGGCTTCGGGATGCGCAGCCAGGTTGGCCGCCACCTGGTCGATGATCACCGGCGGGATCAGCGGCTCGTCACCTTGCACGTTGACCACGATGGCATCGGCAGCCAGGCCCAGTTGCGCGGCTACTTCGGCCAGGCGGTCGGTGCCCGACTCATGGTCGACACGGGTCATCAGCACTTCGGCGCCAAATGCCTGGCAAGCCTCGAAGATGCTGGCGTCGTCAGTGGCGATGACCACGCGGCTGGCAGCGCTCTTGCGCGCCTGTTCCCACACATGCTGCACCATCGGCTTGCCGGCAATGGCCAGCAGCGGCTTGCCAGGCAAGCGCGTGGAGCGCAGGCGGGCAGGGATCACCACGGTGAAGTTCAGGCTCATTTGTCCAGGCGCTCGTCATCGGTCAGGGTGCGCGCCTCGCTTTCCAGCATGACCGGGATACCGTCGCGAATCGGGTAGGCCAGGCCGGCGCCCTTGCTGATCAGCTCGGTCTTGTCGGCACTAAGCTTGAGCGGGCCCTTGGTGATCGGGCAGGCCAGGATATCGAGCAGTTTGGTGTCCATTGAAGGCTTCCTTTAGGCCAGATGGCCAGAAATGAAAACGGGCTCAGGGCTTGCACAGCAAGCGTTGCAGCTGGCTGTCGAACCAGGCGCTGAATGCCGGCGTGGGCTGTGCTTCCACGGCCAGGTACCACCAGTCATCGGCGGCGAACGACCGGCATTTCACTGCGTCCTTCTCGGTCATGACCAGCGGCAGTGGCGGGCTGAAGGCCAGGCTCTGGGCGCTGAATTGTGCATGGTCGGCAAAGGGGTGCGGCAGCGGCTGCCAGTTTAGCCCCAGCAGGGTATTGAAGAAACGTTGCGGGTTGCCGATGCCGGCTACCGCGTGCAGATGCTGGCCGGCGGGGAAATGGTCGAGTGCGCGGCGCTCGCCGCTGCGCAGGTTGACCAGCGCAGACGGTTGCAGGCGAAAGCCAAACCCGTCCGCGCGGTCGCCATCAGCACCATTGAACAGAACGGCATCAGCTTCTTGCAGGCGCTCGGTGGGCTCTCGCAAGGGGCCGGCGGGCAGGCAGCGCCCGTTACCCAGGCCACGGGCGGCGTCGATCAGCACCAGCTCCAGGTCACGGGCCAGGCGGTAGTGCTGCATGCCGTCGTCACACAGGATCAGGTCGAGTGGCTCACTGGCCAGCAGCGCCTGTACCGCGCGGGAGCGGTCGGGGTCGATCATCAGCGGCACGCCGGTGCGCTGCACGATCAACAGCGGCTCGTCACCGGCCTGTTCGGCGCGCTGGTCGGGCTGCACGCGCCAGGGCAACTGCGGCGGCTTGGCACCATAACCACGGCTGACCACGCCTACTTTCAGCCCCTGCTGACGGCAGTGCTCGATCAGCCAGAGAATCATCGGCGTCTTGCCGGTGCCGCCCACGGTGATGTTGCCCACCACGATGACCGGCACCGGCGCCCGGTAGCTGGCACTTTCGCCACTGAGAAAACGGGCCCGCTTGCGCGTGACCACGCAGCGGTACAAGGCCTCCAGCGGACGCAGCAGCGCCAGCGCCGGGTGCCCGGCGTACCAGGCAGCGAGCAGGCGGTCGGCAAAGGCCATCAAGGCGTTCCCTGAGCCGCCTCGACGGTGGTCATGCGCAATTGGCTGAAACCGAGCTTGCCGGCGGCATCCATCGCGGTGACCACAGCCTGGTGCGGGGTCTTGCCGTCGGCGCTGATGGCCAGCGGCAGCTTGTTGTCGCCACCCGATTCACGCTCGATCGCTTCGCTCAAGGTGGCCAGGTCGCTCTTGGGCAGTAGGTGGTTGTTCACCGAGTACACGCCTTCGGCGCTGATGGTGATTTCCACCAGTTTGCCCTGGTCGGCCGGCGCATGCTCGGCGCTGACGGCCTCGGGCAGCTCGACACGCAGCTGGGTCTCGCGGGTGAAGGTGGTGGTGACCACGAAGAACAGCAGCAGGACGAACACCACGTCTATCAGTGACGCCAGGTTGATGTCGACGTTCTCCCGCTGGCGATTGCGCCGGAACTTCACGCCTTGCCTCCGGCCACTTCCACTTCACGGTCGCCCTGGATCACTTCCACCAGTTTGATCGCCTCCTGTTCCATGCCCACCACCAGCTCATCGATGCGGCGCTGCAGGAAACGGTGGAAGAACACCGCCGGGATACCGACCATCAGACCGGCCGCCGTGGTAACCAGGGCCTTGGAGATACCACCGGCCAGCACCGCGGCATTGGCGGTCATCTGCGAGCCCATGAAAGCGCTGAAGATGTCGATCATGCCCAGCACGGTGCCCAGCAGGCCCAGCAGCGGGGCCATGGCGGCGATGGTGCCGAGGGTGCTGATGTAGCGCTCCAGCTCGTGGATGACGCGCGAAGCGGCCTCCTCGATGCACTCTTTCATGATTTCGCGGCCATGGCGCGAGTTGGCCAGGCCCGCAGCGAGAATTTCGCCCAGTGGCGAATCGGCGCGCAGGGCCTTGAGCTTGTCACTGGTGAGTTGTTTGTCCTTGATCCACATCCACACCTGGCCCAGCAGGTGCGGCGGGGTGACGCGGCTGGCACGCAGGGTCCACAGGCGCTCGACGACGATAGCCATGGCAGCGATGGAGCTCAGAATGATCGGCAGCATCATCCAACCACCGGACTTGACCAATTCCCACACAGTAAACGCCCCTTCGGAAAAAGGCCGCCACTCTACCATAGGAGCGCCGGGGGCTCATCTGCCGGAGGTCAGGGAGTTGGTGGGGGCTGGTGGGTATGCCTTGGGTTCGCATCAGAGGCGGCAGGTGCATGCCTTGGGTTGGTATCAGGGCTGACAGGTGCATGCTTTGGATGGGTATCAGGGCTGACAGGTGCATGCCTTGGATGGGTATCAGGGCTGACAGGTGCATGCCTTGGATGGGTATCAGGGCTGACAGGTGCATGCCTTGGATGGGTATCAGGGCTGACAGGTGCATGCCTTGGGTTTTCCAGCGCCTGTGAGATCGAGCGCCGCCCGCGCGGCGCATCGCCGGCAAGCCGGCTCCTACATCTGTTTCGGGCCAGTTACTCCTGCACCTTAGGCGCGCGCACCCTTGGTGCATGGCTGGATATTGATGAAAGGCAGAGGCGACACCTTCAATATCGAAGGGAACAAACAAGGCGTGCAGAGGTGAATTCACAGGAGAGACTGGCCCGAAACAGATGTGGGAGCCGGCTTGCCGGCGATGCGCCGCGCGGGCGGCGCTCGATCTCACAGGCGCTGGAAAACCCAAGGCATGCACCTGTCAGCCCTGATACCCATCCAA
>NZ_JYKS01000034.1 GCF_000935045.1 Pseudomonas sp. 10-1B | reverse complement strand
CGGGTAGCCCTTGCGCTCCATCTCCGGGATCAGCACCGAGCCCACCGATGCAGTGTCGGCCACCGACGAGCCGGAAATCGCACCGAAGAAGGTCGAGGCCATGATGTTGACCAGCGACAGCCCGCCGCGCACGAAGCCCACCAGCACCCCGGCGAAGGCCACCAGCCGTCGTGACATACCGCCTTCGGCCATGATCGCGCCAGCCAGCACGAAGAACGGAATGGCCAGCAGCGAGAACTTGTTAACCCCACTGGCTACCTGGATCATCATCGCCTGCAGCGGGATGTCGATCCACCAGGCGCCAATCAGCGCCGACAGCCCCAGGGCGTAGGCCACCGGCATGCCCAGCAGGATGAGTGCAATGAAGCTGCCCAACAGAATGAACGCATCCATTTATGCCGCTCCTTCGTTTTCTTCCAGCTGGTCGAAGCGCACCACCTTGCGGTGGCTCTGGTCGCCCAGCAGGAGTTTTTCCACCACGAATACCAGGGTCAGCACGCCGCCGATCGGGATCGGCGCATAGGTCATGCCCACCCGGATGCCCGGCAGGGACGCCAGAAACTGGTTCCAGGTAGTGATGCACAGCTTGGTGCCGTAGTAAGTCATGAACACGCACACCAGAATCATCAGCACCTGCACCAGCAGCGCGACCAGTTGGCGCTGCAGTGGCGGCAGGCGGTCGGTGATCATCGCCACCGCCATGTGCGCCCCGGCCCGGTAGCTGGCGGCAGCACCGACGAAGGTGAACACCACCATCAACAGGATGGCCACCGGCTCCGGCCAACTGGAGCCAGTGCCAAGCACGTAGCGGGCGAAGATGCCCCAGGGAATGATCAGCGCCATGGCCAGGATCGACAGGCCGGCGACCCAGATGCAGCTGCGGTACAGCGTGTCGTTCACACGCAGGAAAAGGTTTTTCATGGACATCACCAAAGCGGCAGGGCGGCGGGCGCCGCGCTGCCGAGGTCGTTCTGGAAGGGGCCGTGGTTACTGGACGGCGTCGATGCGCTTCATCAGGTCGGCGTACTGCGCACCGTATTTTTCGCGTACCGAGGCGGTGGCATCGTAGAACGGCTTCTTGTCCACGGTGATGAACTCGACACCGGCGGCCTTGAGCTTCTCTTCGCTGGCGGCAGATTTGGCGTCCCACAGCGCACGCTCTTCCATCTGCGCCTCACGCGCCACCTTCTTCACCAGCGCCTGCTGCTCGGGGGTGAGCTTGTTCCAGGTGGTCTTGGACATCACCACTGGCTCCGGCAGGATCAGATGGCCGGTCAGGGTGAAGTACTTGGCGCTCTGGTAGTGGTTGTGCTCGAGCAGGGTCGGGGGGTTGTTCTCCGCACCATCAATGACCCCGGTTTGCAGGGCACTGAAGATTTCCCCGGTGTCCATGGCGATACCGTTGCCGCCCATGGCGTTCATCATGTCGATGAACAGCGGGTTGCCCTGTACGCGAATTTTCATGCCCTTGAGGTCTTCGAGGCTGCGTACCGGCTTCTTGGTGTAGATGCTGCGCGAGCCGCCGTCCATCCAGGCCAGGGCCACCAGGTTGAAGTCCGAGTTGGTGATCTTGTCGAGGATCTCCTGGCCGATCTCGCCGTCGATGATCTTGCGCATGTGCTCATGGTCGCGGAACACGAACGGCATGTTGAACACGTTCACATCCGGTACCACCGGGCCGACGATGCCCAGGCTGACACGGGTCATCTGTACGGCACCGATCTGTGCCTGCTCGATCACTTCCTTCTCCGAGCCCAGCACGCCGCCAGCGAACATCTTGAAGGTGATGTCGCCATTGCTGGCCTGTTCGATCTTCTTGCCCATGTTCTGCTCGGCGACCACGGTCGGGTAGCCAGCTGGGTGAATTTCGGCGAACTTGATGTCCAGCGCCGAGGCAGGCATGGACAGGCTGAAGGCGAAGGGGAGTACGGCAAGAAGCAGCTTGTGTTTGAAGGTCATGATGAAACTCCGTGGTTTTTATTATCCGGTTTCGTGCGTGCGAGTGTGGGTTAGGCAGTGGGGTTCAGCCCCGGTAGGCAGGTTCCTCCAGGCCCTTGGTGCCAGGGTCGAGGGCAAATACCCCGCCAGCCAGAGGCTGGTCGCTGAGGTCGATTCCCGCGGGGCGGATGGAGGTGACGTACAGCGTGTCCAGGTGGGTGCCGCCGAAGGCGCACATCGCCGGTTTTTTCACCGGTACGCTGAGCGAGCGGTCGAGGCGCCCTTCAGGGGTAAAACGGTGGATCTGCCCGGCGTCGTTGCCACAGATCCAGTAGCAGCCGTCCTGGTCTATGGCCGCGCCGTCAGGGCGGCCGGGGTAGCCGCGCATGTCGACGAACAGCCGTTTGTTGTGCGGCGTGCCGCTGTCGATGTCGTAGTCGAAGGCCCAGACCTTTTGCACATTGGGATGCGAGTCGGACAGGTACATGCGTGTGCCGTCGGGGCTGAAGGCCAGGCCGTTGGGCACGATCATGCCGTCCTGCTGCAGGTGCAACTGGCCTTCGCCATCATGCCGGTACAACGCGCCGACATGGGCGCCTTGCTGCATGTCCAGCAGCATGGTGCCGGCCCACAAGCGGCCCTGGCGGTCGCAGCGGCCATCGTTGAAGCGCATGCCGGCCTGGGCGTGCTGCACGCTGCTGAGCAGGCGGCTGTCGAGGCTGCCGTCGGCCCTGGCCTGGAGCTGGAAGATGCCGCTTTCCATGCCGGCCACCCAGCCTTCGCCGCTACGGGCGATACAGGCGAGCATCTCATCGCCCTGCCAGACCTGGTGCGTGCCATCTGCTGCCTGCCAGCGGTGCAGCTGGCGCGCGGGAATATCGACCCAGTACAGGGCTTGTTCGCTGGGGTGCCACACGGGGCTTTCGCCGGTGCCGTTGCGGGCGTCGACGATCAGTTCGCAGTTCATGGCCGTGCCTCCAGGCATGCGTGGGGTCAGTTGAACGGGCCGGCCACGGCGAAGGCACCGCCCTGGTAGACCATGCTCGGGTCATCGGCGGCGGGTGCCGGTTGGGCTTCCACAACGGCGCGGAAGGCTTCGGAGCTGTCCTTGGGCACATAACCCAGGTGCGCGGCATGGCGGTTGTCCCACCACACGGTGCGGTTGTCGGAGGCGCCGTAGACGATGGTGTGGCCAACGTTGGGCGTACACAGCCCGCGCTCGATCAGTTGCACCAGGTCGTCGTAGCTCAGCCAGGTGCAGAGCATGCGCGGGTTCTGTGGCTGCGGGAACGACGAGCCGATGCGGATGCTGACGGTTTCGATGCCGTAGCGGTCGAAGTAGAAACTGGCGACATCCTCGCCGTAGCACTTGGACAGCCCGTAGTAGCTGTCCGGGCGGCGCGGGGAGAGGGCGTCGATGCGCTCATCCTGGCGGTAGAAGCCGATGGTATGGTTGGAGCTGGCGAAGATGATGCGCTTCACGCCGTGCTTGCGCGCCGCCTCGTAGATGTGGAACACGCCGCAGATATTGGGGCCGAGGATGTCTTCGAAGGAATGCTCGGTGGATACACCACCGAAGTGGAGGATGGCGTCCACCCCTTCGACCAGGGCATGCACTGCAGCCTTGTCGGCCAGGTCGCAGGTGATGACTTCTTCATGCGGGCCTGCGGCAGGTGCCATGGGGCTGATATCGGAAAGGCGCAGGACCTCGGCGTAGCCTTGCAGGCGTTCGCGAAGGACCTTGCCCAGGCCGCCCGCGGCTCCGGTGAGCAGCAGGCGATTGAAGGGGGTAGTGGTCATGGCCGGCTCTTGTTGTTAATTGTTGTAGGTTGTCGTATGACTATGCTGATTATTGGCAGTGGGTTCGAATGTTGTCAATGAGGCCTGCGTCTCTTTTGCTGGCCTCTTCGCGGGTAAACCCGCTCCCACAGGTGGTGCACATGCCTTGAAGTCAGCGCGGTCGGTGTAGGAGCTGGCTTGCCTGCGATGGGCCGCAAAGCGGCCCCAATAAAGGCAGCGCCGATGTTCCGGTTACAGCAACGACAACGGATAGTTGAAGATCAACCGGTTCTCATCGAACTCGTTATTGCTGTAATCCCGCCGAATCGACGAGTTACGCCATTTCACACTCAAATCCTTGAACGCCCCGCTCTGGATCACATACGCAAGCTCCGTCTCACGCACCCACTCCTTGCCATCGGTCACCACCCCGCTGTGCACGTCGCGCCCGCTGATATAGCGGTTCATCAAGGTCAGCCCCGGCACCCCAACGGTGACGAAGTTGAAGTCATGGCGCACCTGCCACGAGCGCTCGTTGGCGTTGTCGAAGCTGGAGTTGTAGCTGTCATTGGCCAAGGTCCCGCCACTGGTGCCGTTGACCCGCATCCAGGTATCGCCATCGACTTTCTGCAGCCCGACCCAGAAGGTACTGCCACCGTACTTGGCCGAGAACATCCCCGAGTAGGTCTTGTTGTCCAGTTCGCCCGCACGCTTGGAGCCGTCGTCATCGCCATGGAAGTAGCCCAGGTTGGCGCCCAGGGTCCAGTCGCCAACCGGTTGGCTGTGGCTCAGTTGCAGGTACTGCTGCTGGTAAACGTCCTTCAGCACCGCATTCCATAGCCCGACCAGAGTACGGTCCTGGTTGAACTTGTACTCGCCGCCGACGAAGTTGAAGCGGTCCGACACGCCGCTGCCGTAGCTCATGTCTTCCATGCTGGCGTCGTTACGCAGGCTGTTGCCGCGGAACTGCCCGCCATACAAGGTCAGCCCGGCAATCTCGTTGGAGGTGATCTGCCCGCCACGGAACGTCTGTGGCAACGAACGCCCATCGTCCGAACGCAGAATCGGCAGCACCGGCATCCACTCACCTATCTTCAGCTCGGTCTTGGAGATTCGCGCCTTGCCCGCCACTGCCAAGCGTCCGTAGTCATCCGCTGGTTGCCCATCATCATGTCGCGGCAGCAACGCCGTGCCATAGGTACCGCCACCGCCGTCGAGCTTGACCGACCACAGCCCCAGCACATCCACGCCGAAGCCGACCGGCCCTTCGGTGAACCCCGAGCGGGCATCGAGGATGAAGCTCTGCGTCCATTCCTCGGCCTTGCTTTGCGGGTTGCTTGGGTTGGTGAAGTTGCGGTTGATGTAGAAGTTACGCAGGCCGAGCGTGGCCTTGCTGTCCTCGACAAAACCCGCTGCCAGGCTGGTGCCTGGCAGGCCGGCGATAACCCCGGCGCCAAGCAGGGCAAAGGGCAGGGTGTGGCAGATTTTCATTATTGTTGTGCTCCCAAAGGGTATGGCAGGCCGTCCACCGGGCACGCGCGAGCGGCCTGCGGCAGGGGCGGGTGGGTAACGGGCCGGTCAGGGCCAGGGGTGAATGCGTAATAACCGGGCGCTAGGTACTGATGGATGCGCGCGCGCTGGTCGGGGAGAGAGGGATATGCAACAGACGTAGGTGCGGCGGAATGAGTGTCGACATGAGTTCGTCCACTGATTGTTGTTTTTGTTATGTGTTGTCGTACAACTGTGGGCGATTATTAGCAAGGGGGAGGTGGGCTGTCAACGCATAATGACCTAGTGATTACGGTCGAAGCGCCCGAAAATTAACGCGTAGCAGCTCTATCGCGCACTCTGTAAAGACATACGATGACGTCGCAGGTTTACGCATTCCTTGTGGGAGCGGGTTTACCCGCGAACACCGGCACCGCCGGTGCCATCCACCCCACTGTCTGCTTTGCAAGCAACCCGGAGACATAGTTTACAAATCAAACCGAGCAGGCATTGGACCCGGCCGCTCCTCTGCGCTATCTTCAGTTCTGGCCTCGCCCTCGACCACGTAGACTGGCATGTCCAGTCCCGGCATCCTTGTTGGTGCCGTACCCCTCTTGTCGGCGTGGGCGAGGCCTCTTCATTATGCGGATCCTGGTCGGCAACTGCCTACGCAAATCTCCTGTGCTGCGCGATTCTTTGTGGGAGCGGCCTTGCGTCGCGAAAGGGCCGCACAGCGGCCCCGGTAATGGCACAGGCGGTAGAATTTAGGGGCCGCTACGCGCGCCTTTCGCGACGCAAGGCCGCTCCCACAACGACAGAATGGCTTGCTTCCCCGCAGCGCCTGGGCATCCAGCTGGATGACCTATTCGACTTCGATTCCCGCGCATTGAAAGCTAGCGCTGTACCTGTGGGAGCGGGCTTGCCCGCGAAGAATACACTGCGGTCTATGGCACCGGCTGCGCCGGTGTTCGCGGGTGAACCCGCTCCTAGGTTTCGGCGCCAGGTCAGAGTGCTTTGACCATGGTGTTCTCCCTGATAATGGGAACGGGACAATGCCAATAAAAAAGCTGCCAATTGGCAGCTTTTTCGATGCTCAGCCCGGACAATCAGTCCCAGCTCAACGCCCCACCAGTCTGATACTCGATCACCCGCGTCTCAAAGAAGTTCTTCTCCTTCTTCAAGTCCATGATCTCGCTCATCCACGGGAACGGGTTGGTAGTCCCTGGATATTCTTCCTTCAAACCAATCTGGGTCAAACGACGGTTGGCGATGAACTTGAGGTAGTCCTCCATCATCGCTGCGTTCATGCCCAATACGCCGCGTGGCATGGTGTCACGGGCGTATTCGATCTCCAGCTGGGTCCCTTGCAGGATCATCTGGGTCGCTTCTTCCTTCATCGCCGCGTCCCACAGGTGCGGGTTCTCGATCTTGATCTGGTTGATCACGTCGATACCGAAGTTCAGGTGCATCGACTCGTCACGCAGGATGTACTGGAACTGCTCGGCCACGCCAGTCATCTTGTTACGGCGGCCCATGGACAGGATCTGGGTGAAGCCGCAGTAGAAGAAGATGCCTTCCAGCACGCAGTAGTAGGCGATCAGGTTGCGCAGCAGCTCTTTGTCGGTTTCGACGGTGCCGGTATTGAATTCCGGGTCGGAGATGGCGCGGGTGTACTTCAGGCCCCAGGCGGCTTTCTTCGCCACCGACGGGATCTCGTGGTACATGTTGAAGATCTCGCCTTCATCCATGCCCAGCGACTCGATGCAGTACTGGTAGGCGTGGGTGTGGATCGCCTCTTCGAAGGCCTGGCGCAGGATGTACTGACGGCACTCCGGGTTGGTGATCAGGCGGTACACGGCCAGGGCCAGGTTGTTGGCAACCAGCGAGTCGGCGGTGGAGAAGAAGCCGAGGTTGCGCATGACGATGCGGCGCTCGTCTTCGGTCAGGCCGTCCTGGCTCTTCCACAGGGCGATGTCGGCGGTCATGTTGACCTCTTGCGGCATCCAGTGGTTGGCGCAGCCGTCCAGGTACTTTTGCCAGGCCCAGTCGTACTTGAACGGTACCAGCTGGTTGAGGTCGGCGCGGCAGTTGATCATGCGCTTTTCGTCAACGGCGACGCGGGCCGAGGAGCCTTCCAGCTCGGCCAGGCCTTCGGCAACGTCGAGGGCGTCGAGGGCTGCCTTGGCGCGTTTGACGGCTTCGGAGTCAGAAGCGGTGGCCGCACGGGCCTCCAGGGCGGCGGCACCACCAGCGCTGTCGAGCTTGTCGAGGGTGGCGGCGGCAGCGGCCTGCGCAGGGGTGTTGGATTTGGCGGCTACTTCGCCGTCTTCCTTGTCGAATTCGTCCCAGCTCAGCATGGTTTGGCTCCTGCTTGAGGGTCGCCTTGGGGCAACCGGTTGGATTTTAAGAATGTGATGCCTGACGCACGGCCAATGGGCAAATGGTCAGCTCGAGAGGCTGACTCTCGTTACATCCGGATCTGTGCCTGGCCAGGCCTCGGGAGGGGCCAGGGACTTGAATGGTGCCCTTTTCAGAGGGGGCGCAGTATACCGGAATCCGCCTTCGATCGGGGCGCAAGTCTGGCGGGCGAGGGTAACTTTTTCGACCGGTTTTGCGTGCGTCCGTTCACGAAGATCATGTCGTTTTCTACGGGGAAGGAGTGTAGCGGCAAAAAGCAGTAAGCACTACATATTGTGGCTTTTTGTTTTACGACTACAGGATGTGGGGTTTGCGAACGCTTGTGGGAGCGGCCTTGTGTCGCGAAAGGGCCGCAAAGCGGCCCCGACATTCTCGCGGCGAGGCCGAAATCCTGGGGCCGCTGCGCGCCCCTATCGCGACACAAGGCCGCTCCCACAAAGGCTGCATTCCAGCGGGCCATTTTGCGGATACAAAAATGCCGCAAGGGGCACCCGTAGGCGCCCCTCGCGGCATTCAGGCCTTACTGACAGGCTTCGCAGTCAGGCTCGTCGATCGCGCAGGCCTTCGGCACTGGCGCAGGGCCGGCTGCCTGGACCGGGGCGCTGTCGCCACCGCTGGAAACGGCGTTGAGCTTGCCGGTGTTGATGGTCGACTTCTCGGTGCTGGTCGCGGCCAATGCACGGAGGTAGTAGGTGGTTTTCAGACCACGGTACCAGGCCATGCGGTAGGTCACGTCCAGCTTCTTGCCCGAGGCGCCGGCGATGTACAGGTTCAGCGACTGAGCCTGGTCGATCCACTTCTGGCGACGCGAGGCGGCATCGACGATCCACTTGGTCTCGACTTCGAACGCGGTGGCGTACAGGTCTTTCAGCTCTTGCGGGATACGCTCGATCTGCTGCACCGAACCGTCGTAGTACTTCAGGTCGTTGATCATCACCGAGTCCCACAGGCCGCGGGCCTTCAGGTCGCGGACCAGGTACGGGTTGATCACGGTGAACTCGCCCGACAGGTTCGATTTCACGTACAGGTTCTGGTAGGTCGGCTCGATCGACTGCGACACGCCGGTGATGTTGGCGATGGTCGCGGTTGGCGCGATGGCCATGATGTTCGAGTTACGAATACCTTTCTTGACGCGCTCGCGGACAGGGGCCCAGTCCAGGGTCTCTTCCAGGTTGACGTCGATGTACTTCTGGCCACGGGCCTCGATCAGGATCTGTTGCGAATCCAGCGGCAGGATGCCTTTGGACCACAGCGAACCCTGGAAGGTCTCGTAGGCACCGCGCTCGTCGGCCAGGTCGCAAGATGCCTGGATGGCGAAGTAGCTGACTGCCTCCATCGACTTGTCGGCGAATTCGACGGCAGCATCGGAACCGTAAGGGATGTGCTGCAGGTACAGCGCATCCTGGAAGCCCATGATGCCCAGGCCGACCGGGCGGTGCTTGAAGTTCGAGTTACGCGCTTGCGGCACCGAGTAGTAGTTGATGTCGATCACGTTGTCGAGCATGCGCACGGCGGTGTTCACGGTGCGTTGCAGCTTGGCGGTGTCCAGCTTGCCGTCGACGATGTGGTTCGGCAGGTTGATCGAGCCCAGGTTGCAGACCGCGATCTCGTCCTTGTTGGTGTTCAGGGTGATCTCGGTGCACAGGTTGGAGCTGTGCACCACGCCCACGTGCTGCTGCGGCGAACGCAGGTTGCATGGGTCCTTGAAGGTCAGCCACGGGTGGCCGGTCTCGAACAGCATCGACAGCATCTTGCGCCACAGGTCTTTGGCCTGGATGGTCTTGAACACCTTGATCTTGTTGTACTCGGTCAGGGCTTCGTAATACTCGTAGCGCTCTTCGAAGGCCTTGCCGGTCAGGTCGTGCAGGTCTGGCACTTCCGAAGGCGAGAACAGGGTCCACTTGCCGTCATCGAAGACACGCTTCATGAACAGGTCAGGGATCCAGTTGGCGGTGTTCATGTCGTGGGTACGACGGCGGTCGTCACCGGTGTTCTTGCGCAGCTCGATGAACTCTTCGATGTCCAGGTGCCAGGTTTCCAGGTAGGCACACACGGCGCCCTTGCGCTTGCCACCCTGGTTGACGGCTACGGCGGTGTCGTTGACCACTTTCAGGAAGGGGACGACGCCCTGGGACTTGCCGTTGGTGCCCTTGATGTAGGAGCCCAGTGCACGCACAGGGGTCCAGTCGTTGCCCAGGCCACCGGCGAATTTCGACAGCATGGCGTTGTCGTGGATCGCGTGGTAGATGCCCGACAGGTCGTCCGGCACGGTGGTCAGGTAGCAGCTGGACAGCTGCGGGCGCAGGGTACCGGCGTTGAACAGGGTCGGGGTCGAGGCCATGTAGTCGAACGACGACAACAGGTTGTAGAACTCGATCGCGCGGGCTTCCTTGTCTTTCTCTTCCAGCGCCAGGCCCATGGCCACACGCATGAAGAACACCTGCGGCAGCTCGAAGCGCACGCCATCCTTGTGGATGAAGTAGCGGTCGTACAGGGTCTGCAGGCCCAGGTAGGTGAATTGCTGGTCACGCTCGTGGTCGATGGCCTTGCCCAGGCGCTCCAGGTCGTAGCCTTTCAGGGCCGGGTCCAGCAGCTCGAACTCGACGCCTTTCTCGACGTAGGCCGGCAGGGCCTTGGCGTACAGGTCGGCCATCTCGTGGTGGGTGGCGCTGTCGGCCACGTTGAGGAAGCCAAGGCCTTCGGCGCGCAGGGTGTCCATCAGCAGGCGGGCGGTGACGAACGAGTAGTTCGGCTCGCGCTCGACCAGGGTACGGGCGGTCATCACCAGGGCGGTGTTGACGTCCTTGATGGCCACGCCGTCGTACAGGTTCTTCAGGGTGTCGCGCTGGATCAGGTCGCCATCGACTTCGGCCAGGCCTTCGCAGGCTTCGCTGATGATGGTGTTCAGGCGAGCCATGTCGAGTGGCGCCAGGCTACCGTCGGCCAGGGTGATGCGGATGCTTGGGTGCGGCTCGACCACGGACTCGGTGTTGACGCGGGTGGCACGCTCCTTGGCGCGCTGCTCGCGGTAGATCACGTAGTCACGGGCGACTTTCTGCTCGCCGGCGCGCATCAGGGCCAGTTCGACCTGGTCCTGGATTTCTTCGATGTGGATGGTGCCACCCGATGGCATGCGGCGCTTGAACGTGGCGGTAACCTGCTCGGTCAGGCGCGCGACGGTGTCGTGGATGCGCGACGAAGCGGCGGCGGTGCCGCCTTCAACTGCGAGGAACGCCTTGGTGATGGCCACGGTGATCTTGTCGTCGGTGTAGGGGACGACAGTGCCGTTACGCTTGATCACGCGCAGTTGGCCAGGCGCGGTGGCGGCCAGATCCTGGTTGGAATCGGCGGCCTGCGGCACCTTGGCCTGCGGGTTCTCGCGAGTTGTGTCGGTTTGCATGGGTGGGTGTCTCCACAGTTTCTATATTGTTCAGGCGCCTTTTGGGCGCCCACCGTTCCGTCCACTTGCTCGATGGCCTGGCGGGGATGCGCAATGCATGCGCATCCGCCCGCGCGGGCGTACCGACTTCGGGACAGACTCAGGAATAAGGGGCAATGGCTTGCCGCTCCCTGGCCGAAGTCAAAGGTTTTGGGCCCAGCCCAAAAACTGTTGCTGATGGGTGCCAGGCCTTGCCTGCAACACCCATGCCCGAACAAGGCCCTGGAAGGGCTTGCCTCGGTCGCCTCCGCAGGAGCGGTTTGGCTGCTGAAATCACCTGAAGTTCAGCCGAAAAATCGCTTGATTTTGCCGGTTGACTTTTGTGTGTGATTTTGCACGAACCCCTATATCTAGTGGTTCGTTGTGATCGGGATACAAGATAATGCGGTATCGGGGGCTTTGCAAGGCGAGCGCCTGTGGATAACTTGTGCGTACTTTGTGAGTGAATGGTGGGTATTCGCTGTAGGCCTTGTGCCAAGTGGTTTGCAGTATTTTTCTGCGCTTCGCCGCCCCGGGGCAGTTTTTTTCGGGCGCGAACACTATCACAAAAAACGGTTCAGTCGAGGGCATGGTTGGCAGGTTGGCAGTACCCGAGGCGGGACGTAGTATCCGAGGCAGATGATGCCTTTTGGTTAAAGGGGCATGTTGCCTGTGCCGGCCCTTTCGCGGGTAAACCCGCTCCTACACAGGTGGTGCGCTGCCCCTGTAGGAGCGGGTTTACCCGCGAAAGGGCCGGCACAGGCAACACAAAAACAACAAGCAAAGGCCAAAGCCATGGACCAACCCGCACCCCGTATCCTCATCGTCGAAGACGACCAGCGCCTGGCCGAGCTCACCGCCGAATACCTCCAGGCCAACGGCTACGAGGTCAGTGTCGAGGGCGATGGCGCCCGCGCTGCCCGGCGTATCGTCGACAGCCAGCCCGACCTGGTCATCCTCGACCTCATGCTGCCCGGCGAGGACGGCCTGAGCATTTGCCGCCGGGTGCGCAGCCAGTACCCAGGTCCGATCCTCATGCTCACCGCCCGCAGCGACGAACTGGACCAGGTCCAGGGCCTAGACCTGGGGGCCGATGATTACGTCTGCAAACCGGTGCGCCCGCGCCTGCTGCTGGCACGTATCCAGGCCCTGCTGCGCCGTAGCGAAGCGCCGGACAGCAAACGCCAGAACCTGACCTTCGGCACGCTGCGTATCGACAACCGTCTGCGCGAGGCGCGTCTGGGCGACCAGTTGATCGAGCTGACCGGCGCCGAATTCGACCTGCTCTGGCTGCTGGCCAGCAACGCCGGCCGGGTGCTGACGCGCGAGCAGATCTTCACCGCGCTACGGGGCGTCGGCTACGACGGCCAGGACCGTTCCATCGACATACGCATCTCGAAAATCCGCCCCAAGATTGGCGATGACCCCCTCCAGCCACGGCTTATCAAGACCCTGCGTAGCAAGGGCTACCTGTTCGTCGGCGAGGTGCCATGAACAACTCGATCTTCTTGCGCATCTACGGCGGTATGCTGGCTGTGCTGGTGCTGGTGGCCCTGCTCGGCGTGCTCAGCCTGCATCTGGTCAACGAAGTACGCGCCGCCCAGCACCGCGAGGGCCTGGCCCAGGGCACTTTCAGCCTGATGGCCGACAACCTGGCACTGCAGAACGACACCGAACGCAAGCGCTCGCTGCTGATCTGGGAGCGCCTGCTCGGCGTGCCGCTGGCGCTGCAACCCATGACCGCGCTCACCCTCGACGGCGGCCAGCGGGCGCGCCTGTATCGCGGCCTGGTGGTGGTCGAGAAGACCGGCCCGCATGCCGCCCAGGTGCTGCGCAAGGTCGGCCAGCAAGACTTGCTGTTGGTGGCGCAGGTCAAGCAGGTCAGCGAGCAGTTGGCGCGAGCCACCTTGTACCTGCTGGCCGACGAGCTGGTGCGCTATCCGGTGACCGAACAGCAGCAGCGCCTGGAGCAGCTCAAGCGCGACAAGGGCTTTGGCTTTGGCGTCGCCCTGCAGCGTATCGAGCGGGTCGGCCTGGACGATGACCAGCGGCGCCGGGTCGAGGAGGGGGACACGGTCATGGCGCTGGGCAAGGATGGCGACTCGATCCGCGTGTTTGCCGGGCTTTCAGGTTCGCCTTGGGTGCTGGAAATCGGCCCGCTGTACCAGCTCAACCCGTATCCGCCGCAGTTGCTGATCCTGATCGCCTTCCTCGGTCTGTGCCTGATCGGCCTGGTGGTCTACCTGCTGGTGCGCCAGCTGGAGCGCCGCGTGTCGGGCCTGGAGGTTGCCGCCACGCGCATCGCGCAGGGCAGCCTGGACACTCGCGTACCGGCCGCTGACGCTGATTCGGTGGGGCGCCTGGCCGCCGCCTTCAACGGCATGGCCGAACACCTGCAGCGCTCGCTGACCATGCAGCGCGAGTTGGTGCGGGCGGTTTCCCATGAGCTGCGAACGCCGGTGGCGCGCCTGCGCTTCGGCCTGGAGATGCTCGAAAGCGCCACCACCGAGCAGGCTCGCGCCAAGCACCTGGCGGGCATGGACGGGGATATCCAGGACTTGGACAAGCTGGTCGATGAGATGCTGACCTACGCGCGCCTGGAGCAGGGCGCGCCGGCCTTGCAGTTCCAGCGGGTCGACCTGGATGCCTTGCTCGAGCGGGTGATCGAAGAACTGGCGCCGTTGCGCGCCAAGGTACGGGTGGTGCGCGGCGACTGCCAGGGCGCCGATGCCGAAGGTGCCTGGGTCGAAGCCGAGCCGCGCTACCTGCACCGGGCCCTGCAGAACCTGGTCAGCAACGCCATGCGCCATGCCGAGTCCGAGGTGCGCCTGAGCTACCAGTTGGGCCAGCAACGCTGCCGCATCGACGTGGAAGATGACGGCCCGGGCATCCCCGAGGGCGTCTGGGACCGCATCTTCACGCCGTTCACCCGCCTCGACGACAGCCGCACCCGTGCCTCGGGTGGGCATGGCCTGGGCCTGTCGATCGTGCGGCGGATCATCTACTGGCACGCGGGCCGGGCCACGGTGGGGCGCAGCGCCGCGCTGGGCGGTGCCTGTTTCAGCCTGAACTGGCCACGGCAGCAGGCACCGCTGTGATGGTCAGGCGCTGACCAGGCTGAGCAGGTGGCCGTCCTGCAGACAGAACTGGCCCCGCAGCTCTGCGCCATGCTGCCATTGGGGCGACAGGTCGGTGAGCAGGCGTAGGCGGGCCAGACCTTCGGCGGACCAGTCCAGCACTTCGGCATGTTCGAAATAGAAGCGTTGGCGGGTCAGTGGGTAGAGGGTCTTGAACAGGCTTTCCTTCAGCGAGAAGGTCAGGGTTACCGTCAGCCCGAGCTGGCGGCGTTCCAGGCGTTCCAGCTCCGCCGGGGTGAGGATTTCGCCCATCAGCCGTTCGGCGCGTTCGTCATCCAGCAGGGCTTCCTGATCCAGCCCGAGGCCTTGGCAACTGCCTTCGGCGGCGACTACCGCGGCGGCCCAGCCCTTGCCGTGGGTGATCGAGCCGTGGATGCCGGTGGGCCAGATCGGCGAGCGGTCCTCATGGGTCCCGGGTATGTAGTCGCGGCCGTCCAGGCGCTGCAGCGCGGCGCGGGCGCATACCCGGCCGGCCAGGTATTCGGCCTGGCGCTTGGCCACCGAGCGCTGCAGGCTGGCGCTTGGCACCACGCCGGCGCGCTGGAAGTCGTCGGCGGCCAGGTTGGCGGGGTCGAAGGCGCAACTGACCAGCACCGCGCCGGAGAGTGGGCGGGGCAGGGGCCAGTGGTGCTGGAGTGGGGCGCAGCAGGCGGGGAGTGTGTTCATGGGGGCTATTGTGCCAGCTGTGCAGGCGCTACGGGAGGTAGCGTGGCATGCCGATCTTGGAGCAACTGTCTTGCTCAAGATCCAGAAGCCTGCCCAGATCCTTGTGGGAGCGGCCTTGTGTCGCGAAAGGGGCGCGAAGCGGCCCCAGAATCTCAGCCATCCCGCGAGATTGCCGGGGCTGCTACGCAGCCCTTTCGCGACACAAGGCCGCTCCCACAAAAGCCGCTCCCATCGGCCCTGCGCAATCTGCTATTTGAACACCTTCTTGAAGAACGCCTGCATATCCGCCCAGGAACTTTCGTCCGCCGCCTTGTTGTAGCCAATGTCCGGTCCGCCATGCTCGCCATGGCTCAGGCGGTCGGCATCCGGGTTGGTGAAGCCGTGCTTGGCCCCTTCGATGCTGACGAACTGATAGTTGACCTTGGCCGCATCCATTTCCGCCTTGAACGCTTCCACCTGCTGCGGGGTGACCATGCTGTCCGCCGCCCCATGCTCGACCAGGATATCGGCCCGCACCACGCCCGGCTTTGCCGGTGTCTGGGTGACCAGAGCGCCATGGAAACTCACCACGCCGTCCAGCTTTTCTCCGCGGCGTGCTGCATCCAGCACCACCTTGCCGCCAAAGCAATAGCCAATAGCACCCAACTGATGCTTGTTGGTATTCGGTTGTTTCTTCAACAGCTCCAGGCCCGCATCAAACCGCTTGGCTGGCAGGGTCGGGTCTTTCATCACCTCGGCCATGAATGCCTGGGCGTCTTGCGGATGCTCGGTGTGCTTGCCATCCCCATACATGTCGATGGCAAGCGCGTTGTAGCCCAGGGCCGCCAGGTCACGGGCACGGCGCTTGGCATAGTCGTTAAGCCCCCACCATTCATGCACCACGACGATGCCGGGGCGTTTGCCCTCGATGGCATCGTCATAGGCGTAGTAGCCGACCAGGCCGTCGCCATCGGCATCCTGGTAGCGGATCTCACGGGTTTGTACCGCCGCGTGGGCGAGGGCGGCGCTGCACATCAGGGTCAGGGCCAGCAGGGCACGCATGGTCACTACTCCTTGTTCTGCAATCGGTTCGTTCAGCCGGGGTTCAGTCAGGGTTCAGTCGCGGTTCAGGGTGCCCTGCTTACTCTAGCTTCCAGACCGAAACAGCGCACCCAACTGGAGTACCCAACCATGAAAACCTTCAACACCCTGCTTGCCGCCATGGCCGTCTGCGCCGCTGGCATCACCACCGCCCAGGCCGCTGACGACAACTTTGCCAGCCTGACCTACGGCCAGACCAGCGACAAGGTTCGCAAGTCCGGCCTGCTGCAGCGCAACACCGACCACCTCAACGCCGACGGTATCATCGGCAAGGATGACACCTGGGGTGTGCGGGTGGGCAAGATCAACGACCAGGGCCGCTACTACATGACCTACGACAACGTCTCGGGCGACCACAGCGGCCTGAAGTTGCGCCAGGAAAACCTGTTGGGCAGCTACGACCTGTTCCTGCCGGTGGGCGATACCACCAAACTGTTCGGCGGTGGCAGCCTGGGCGTGACCAAGCTTACCCAGGACTCGCCAGGCGCTCGCCGCGATACTGACTACGGCTATGCCTATGGCCTGCAGGCCGGTGTGATCCAGGACATCACCGACAAGGCTTCGGTCGAACTGGGCTACCGTTACCTGCGCACCAATGCCGCGACCGAAGTGGGCGCGCATGGCGGGCCGAAGGAAGGCACCCTGCGCCTGACCAGCAGCGCACAGACTTACCTGGCTGCTTCCTACAAGTTCTGACTGGCGAGCCGAGTTATCCTATACCGGCCCTTTCGCGGGCACGCCCGCTCCCACAGGTACTGCACAAATTTCTGAAACTGTGCGATTCCTGTGGGAGCGGGCGTGCCCGCGAAGAGGTCGCTACAGGCAATACAAAATAAGGAGCTGCACATGAAACTGCTGGTGGTCGAGGACGAAGCCTTGCTTCGCCATCACCTCTACACCCGCCTGGGCGAAAGCGGCCATGTGGTCGAGGCGGTCGCCGATGCCGAAGAAGCGCTGTACCAGGCCGAGCAGTACCACTTCGACCTGGCCATCATTGACCTGGGCCTGCCCGGTATCAGCGGCCTGGAACTGATCACGCGCCTGCGCAGCCAGGACAAGACCTTCCCCATTCTCATCCTCACCGCCCGCGGCAACTGGCAGGACAAGGTCGAAGGCCTGGCCGCCGGCGCCGACGACTACCTGGTCAAGCCGTTCCAGTTCGAAGAGCTGGAGGCGCGCCTTAATGCCCTGTTGCGCCGTTCCAGCGGCTTCACCCAGTCGACCATCGCCGCCGGGCCCCTGGTGCTCGACCTCAACCGCAAGCAGGCCACCCTGGACGAGCAGCCGCTGGCCCTGACTGCCTACGAATATCGCATCCTCGAGTACCTCATGCGCCATCACCAGCAAGTGGTGGCCAAGGACCGCCTGATGGAGCAGTTGTACCCGGGCGACGAGGAGCGTGACCCCAACGTCATCGAAGTGCTGGTCGGCCGCCTGCGCCGCAAGCTCGAGGGCGAACGCGGCTTCAAACCCATCGACACCGTGCGCGGCCTGGGCTACCTGTTCACCGAGCGCTGCCGATGATCCGTTCCCTGCGGGTACGCCTGATGCTGGCCGCCGCCGTGCTGGCGCTGCTGTTCATGCTGGCGTTGCTGCCGGCTTTGCAGAAGGCTTTCAGCCTGGCCCTGCAGGAGTCTATCGAGCAACGCCTGGCCTCGGACGTGACCACGCTGATTTCCGCCGCGCGTATCGAACATGGCCAACTGCAGATGCCAGAGCTGCTGCCGGACGAGCGCTACAACCTGCCTTACACCGGCCTGCTCGGCTATATCTTCGATCGCGACGGCAGCCTGGTCTGGCAGTCGCGGGCCACCGCCGCGCAGAACATCAATTACCGCCCGCGCTACGATGGCCGGGGCAACGAATTCGCCCGTATTCACCAGGCCGATGGCGAAGAGTTCTTCGTCTACGATGTCGAAATCAAGCTGCTGGGCGGCCAGAGCGCGGCCTACAGCATCGTCGCCTTGCAGCCGGTGCGCGAGTACCAGCACACCCTCGATGGCCTGCGCGAAAAGCTCTACCTCGGCTTTGGTGCAGCCTTGCTGGCACTGCTGGTGCTGCTGTGGGCCGGCCTGACCTGGGGCTTGCGTTCGTTGCGCCGGCTGAGCCATGAGCTGGACGAGGTGGAGGCGGGGGCGCGGGATGGCCTGAGCGGCGAACACCCGCGTGAGCTGCTACGCCTGACGGGCTCGTTGAACCGCCTGCTGCGCAGTGAACGGGAGCAGCGCCAGCGCTACCGCGATTCGCTGGATGACCTGGCGCACAGCCTGAAGACGCCGCTGGCGGTGTTGCAGGGGGTGGGCGAAAGCCTGCAGCAGCGTAGCGGCGAGCGTGAGCAGGCGCGGGTGCTGCAGAGCCAGATCGAGCGCATGAGCCAGCAGATCGACTATCAATTGCAACGCGCCAGCCTGCGCAAGAGTGGCCTGGTGCGCCACAGCGTGCTGCTGCGGCCATTGCTCGACAGCCTGTGCAGCACCTTGGCCAAGGTTTACCGCGACAAGCGAGTGAGCGTGGCCCTGGAACTGCCGGATGCGGCGCAGGTGCCGATGGAGCAGGGCGCGCTGCTGGAACTGCTGGGCAACCTGCTGGAAAACGCCTATCGCCTGAGCCTGGGCCAGGTGCGGGTGAGCCTGGAGCAGGGGGCGGGGCGTTTGACCTTGTGCGTCGAGGACGATGGGCCGGGGGTACCGGCCGACCAGCGTGAGCGCATTCTCGAGCGGGGTGAGCGGCTGGACAGCCAGCACCCGGGCCAAGGCATCGGGCTGGCGGTGGTCAAGGATATCGTCGACAGCTATGACGCCGAGCTGAGCCTTGGGGATTCGCCCTTGGGCGGCGCGGCATTCAGGATCACCTTCAATCTTGATTGATTCGTAGCCTGTGCCGGCCCTTTCGCGGGCTTGCCCGCTCCCACAGATATTGCACAGGACCTGAATGCGGTGCGATCCCTGTGGGAGCGGGCAAGCCCGCGAAAGGGCCGGCACAGGCAAACCACAATGGGCGGATTCCCGCCATCCTTCCCTGTGCAAATCCCGCCACCGGGCGGAAATCCGCCAGCCTTCCTCAGGCAAATCGCCCCGTCGTTGGGCATTCATCCCCGGCAAATACGGCCCTTGCACCCTTCATGGGCATTTTGGCACCCCCCTTGCTATTGATCCCCTCAGAGGCCTGCCCAGGCAGCTCGAACACAACGACAAATCCCTCCAGGTGCAGGAGGGTTAGCGATTCAGGTGCCCCCACACCCTGGGAAGGGTGAACCGGCACACTTGAGGAAATTAGCCATGACGACACGTCAGCCGCTGTACAAATCCCTGTATTTCCAGGTGTTGGTCGCCATCACCATCGGTATCTTGCTCGGCCACTACTACCCGGAAACGGGCGTCGCCCTCAAACCCTTGGGTGACGGCTTCGTCAAACTGATCAAGATGGTCATTGCCCCGATCATCTTCTGCACCGTGGTCAGCGGCATCGCTGGCATGCAGAGCATGAAGTCGGTCGGCAAGACTGGCGGCTACGCGCTGTTGTACTTCGAAGTCGTCTCCACCATCGCCCTGATCATCGGCCTCGTCGTCGTCAACGTGGTCAAGCCAGGCGCTGGCATGCACATCGACGTCAGCACCCTGAACGCCAGCAGCGTGGCTGCCTATGCCGCCGCCGGCGCGCAGCAGACCACCGTCGGCTTCCTGCTCAACGTCATCCCCAATACCGTGGTCGGCGCCTTCGCCAACGGCGACATCCTGCAAGTGCTGATGTTCTCGGTGCTGTTCGGCTTCGCCCTGCACCGCCTGGGCAGCTACGGCAAGCCGGTGCTGGACCTGATCGACCGTTTCGCCCATGTCATGTTCAACATCATCAACATGATCATGAAGCTGGCCCCGATCGGCGCCATGGGTGCCATGGCCTTCACCATCGGCCAGTACGGCGTTGGCTCGCTGGTGCAACTGGGCTACCTGATGGCTTGCTTCTATATCACCTGCCTGCTGTTCGTGCTGGTGGTGCTGGGCGGTATCTGCCGCGCCCACGGCTTCAGTGTCATCAAGCTGATCCGCTACATCCGTGAAGAACTGCTGATCGTGCTGGGTACTTCCTCTTCGGAATCGGCCCTGCCACGCATGCTGGCCAAGATGGAACGCCTGGGTGCCAAGAAGTCCGTAGTCGGCCTGGTCATCCCGACCGGTTACTCGTTCAACCTGGACGGTACTTCGATCTACCTGACCATGGCTGCAGTGTTCATCGCCCAAGCCACCGACACCACCATGGACATCACCCACCAGATCACCCTGCTGCTGGTGCTGCTGGTGGCCTCCAAAGGTGCTGCCGGCGTCACCGGTTCGGGCTTCATCGTCCTGGCCGCCACCCTGTCGGCCGTTGGCCACCTGCCGGTTGCCGGCCTGGCGCTGATCCTCGGCATCGACCGCTTCATGTCCGAAGCCCGCGCCCTGACCAACCTGGTGGGTAACGCCGTTGCCACCGTAGTGGTGGCCAAGTGGGTCAAGGAAATGGACAACGACCAGCTGGCATCGGAGCTGGCCTCTGGTGGTGGGCCGCTGGTCGATACCCGTCCTACCGACGACCTGGGCGTGGCCGAAGGCCCGGCTCGCTGATCGCGCTGCGGTAAAACGGAAAAGGCGACCCTGGAAGGTAGTGCCAGTCAGTTAAGCCTACAAGGCACATTGGGGCTGCTTTGCAGCCCATCGCCGCGGTTCGTCGCCACGACAAGCCAGCTCCCACAGGTACCGCGCAGATCTCAAGCTTTGCGCAGTCCCTGTGGGAGCTGGCTTGCCTGCGATGGGCCGCGCAGCGGCCCCGGCAATTCTGCAGGATGGCTGAGATCCTGGGGCCGCTGCGCGCCCCTTTCGCGACACAAGGCCGCTCCTACAAAGGGACCGCGCCACAATTCTCAACCTAGAATCAGGCCAGCACCACTTCCAACACCCGGATCACCTCCGGCCGCGGGTAATGCCACCTTACCTGCACATCCCAGAACTTCACCCCATACACCCGCTCCGCCGGCGGCACCTGGTAGGCCGGCCGTGGGTCTTGTGCCAGGCATTGCTCGATCAACTCCACCAGCGGCTCACTCAGGCGCAGTGCATGCTCGCCGGCCTGGAGCAGGGCGCTGTCGTCCCATTGCACAGCGATTGCGGCGGGCGCTTCGCTGGCCATCTGGTTGCTGGCGCCGACGATGCTGTCGGCGTAAGGCACGTAGGGCTTGATGTCCAGCACCGGCGTGCCATCGAGCAGGTCGATCCCGGACAGCAGCAGGCGCCCGGGCTCCACGCCCTCCAGGCGCACCACCGACTGGCCGATGCCATTGGGCCTGTGGGTTGCACGGGTGGCGAACACCCCCATGCTCTTGTTGCCGCCCAGGCGCGGTGGCCGTACCTTCAGGCGTGGCTTGTCCTCCAGGGCCTGGTGGAACAGGAACAGCAGCCAGACATGGCTGACCTGCTCCAGGCCCTCGACGGCATCACCCTGGTTGAACGGCGGCAGCAGTTCGAGCACGCCGCGCGCGGCAGGCGCCAGCTGGGGCTGGCGCGGGATGGCGAATTTCTCCTTGAAACAGGAGCGGACGATGCCGACCGGCGCAACCGTATGCTGCATGACCACTCAGCCGCGCACGCGCAGGGTCAGGCCCTTGAGGAAGTTGCGCAGCAACTGGTCGCCGCACGGGCGGTAGTTGTCGTGACCGGCCTTGCGGAACAGCGCGCTGAGTTCGGGCTTGGAGACCGGGAAGTTGACCGACTTGAGTATCGCGTGCAGGTCGTCTTCCTTGAGTTCGAAGGCCACCCGCAGCTTCTTGAGGATGAGGTTGTTGGTCACTGGCAACTCGATCGGCTGCTGTGGACGGCTGTCGTCCTTGCCGCGGCGGTGGATCACCAGGCCGTCGAGAAAGTGCGCCATGACCCGCTCCGGGCAGCGCGCGAAGCCGGCTTCGTCTTCTTTCTTCAGGTAGGTGGCCAGCACCAGGGGATGCACTTCGAGGCCGGATAGCCCGATGATCTCGGCCATCTTGGCGTCGTTCACCTTGAGCATGTAGCGCAGGCTGCGCAGGACATCGTTGTGGTTCATTGCTGCAAAATCCTGTTCAGTTGCCGCACCTGTGAGCGCGGCGTATTGCTTAGAAACGTTCGGTAGTGGCGAGGTAGCGCCACTGGCTCAGGGGCAGCTTGCCCATCGATACGCCACCCAGGCGGATCCGGCGCATGCCCAGCAGCTCCAGGCGCAGGTAGGCGCACAGCTCGGCAATCTGCCCCGGCTGCGGGTTTTTCAGCACCATGCGCAGGTGGGTCTCGTTCTGCCAGCTGGCCTTGGTCCTGGGCAGTTCGCGGTCATTGCGGGTGGCCCCGCGCGCCAGGCGTTCCAGCGCCTGGGGCGTGGTTTCGCCGCGTACTTCGACGATGAACTCCTGCTCCAGGCGGCGCAGGTCGGCGTTGATCTTGCGGGTTACCCGCCAGTCCTGGGTGAATACCTGCAGGCCACTGGCACCGCGCTCCAGCGGCGCCACGCAGGCTTGCCGGGCAAAGTGCCCATGCAGGGCGCGCACGCCTTCGCGGTGGGCCTCGCTGAGGTTGCCCATGTTCATGCTGACGCGGGCGCTTTCGCTGTCCACGCCAGCGGCTTGGTTCAGCAGCAAGGTCACCGGCTCCAGCGTTTCGGCGCGGGCACCTGGCAGCAGCTCGACGCGCTGCTGCTCGACCTTGAACTGCGGTTGCTCGACCACCACGCCATCGACTGTGACCCAGCCGCCTTCGATATACAGCTCGGCCTCACGGCGGGAGCAGCCAAGCTGCTCGATAAGGCGTTTGGACAGGCGGGTGGGTTCGGACATGACGGCAATTCGCAAAGGCAGGGAAAGGCCTGCATTGTACCTGCCCACGCGGCGGAGGGGCTGGGAATCTGTGTCATTTACGCCGTTTTGCGCAGGCGCATGTGCAGCAGCGGGTAGGGCTGGCCGAGGCCGTCGGTTTCCGAGCGGCCAATCACTTCGAAGCCTTCGTGCAGGTAGAAGCCCAAGGCTTGCGGGTTCTGTTCGTTGACATCCAGGCGTTCGGCATTCAGCTCGTCGATGGCATAGCGCAGTAGCCGCTTGCCAACGCCCTGGCCGCGCCAGGCTGGGGCGACGAACAGCATGTCGACGCGGCCGTTGGCCACGCCGGCAAAGCCCTGGATACACCGGTTGGGGGCCTTGCTGCAGACCAGCATCACCGCATCGAGGTAGCGTCGCAGCACATGCTCGCGCAGCAGCAGGATGTAGGCCTCGGGCAGGAAGTCATGGGTGGCGCGCACCGAGTCTTCCCAGACCTGGACCAGTTCGGGGTAGTCGCGCAGGTGTGGGGTTTGCAGGGGCGATGGCTGGCGCATTCGAGTATGTTCCTCTGGGGATGAGGAAACGATAGATGCTAAAAGAGCAGAAGGTCCAAGGATTGTTGGGGGCCGCTTTGCGCCCCATCGCCGGCAAGCCAGCTCCCACAGGTATTGGGTGGGAGCCGGCTTGCCGGCGATTGGGGGCGAAGCGCCCCCGTTGTGTCAGACAGGCTCGGCCCACATGTCGTATTCGTCGGCATCCACCACCCGGCAACGCACCTTGTCGCCCGGCTTGAAACCATGGTCGCCGTCGATGAACACGCTGCCGTCGATTTCCGGGGCATCGAAGAAGCTGCGGCCAACCGAACCTTGTTCCTCGACTTCATCGATCAGCACGTCGATTTCCTTGCCGATGCGCAGCTGCAGGCGAGCGGCGCTGATGGCCTGCTGGTGGGCCATGAAACGGTCCCAACGGTCCTGCTTGATGTCGTCCGGCACTTCTTCCAGGCCCAGGTCGTTGGCCGGGGCGCCTTCCACCGGCGAGTACTGGAAGCAGCCCACACGGTCGAGCTGGGCTTCGGTCAGCCAGTCCAGCAGGTACTGGAAGTCTTCTTCGGTCTCGCCCGGGAAGCCGACGATGAAGGTGGAGCGGATCACCAGCTCAGGGCACTGCTCGCGCCAGTTCTTGATGCGCGCCAGGGTGCGGTCTTCGAAGGCTGGGCGCTTCATCGACTTGAGCACTTTCGGGCTGGCGTGCTGGAACGGGATGTCCAGGTACGGCAGGATCTTGCCGGCGGCCATCAGCGGGATCACGTCGTCGACGTTCGGGTACGGGTACACATAGTGCAGGCGTACCCAGGCACCCAGGCTGCTCAGGGCCTCGCACAGTTCGAGCATGCGGGTCTTGACCGGGCGGCCGTTCCAGAAGTCGGTCTTGTACTTGACGTCGACGCCGTAGGCGCTGGTGTCCTGGGAAATCACCAGGATCTCCTTGACCCCGGCCTTGACCAGGCGCTCGGCCTCGCTCAGCACTTCACCTACCGGGCGGCTGACCAGCTTGCCGCGCATCGACGGGATGATGCAGAAGCTGCAGCTGTGGTTACAGCCCTCGGAAATCTTCAGGTACGCATAGTGACGCGGGGTCAGCTTGACGCCCTGCGGCGGCACCAGGTCGATCAGCGGGTTGTGGTCCTGGCGTGGCGGCACGACTTCGTGCACGGCGCTGACCACCTGCTCGTACTGCTGCGGGCCGGTGACCGACAGCACGCTCGGGTGCACGTCACGGATGCTGCCTTCCTCGACACCCATGCAGCCGGTGACGATGACCTTGCCGTTTTCCTTGATCGCTTCACCGATCACTTCCAGCGATTCGGCCTTGGCGCTGTCGATGAAGCCGCAGGTGTTGACCACCACCACGTCGGCGTCCTCGTAGGTGGGAACGACTTCATAGCCTTCCATGCGCAGTTGAGTGAGGATGCGCTCGGAATCGACCAGGGCTTTTGGGCAACCCAGGCTTACGAAACCTACCTTGGGGGTGGCGGGCGTGGTGGACATGACTAACCTCGGTATTGAATGCAGGTCGCCCGGCCGGAATCGGGGGCGATCTTGACGGGCGCTTTGGGCGCCTCTGATCAAAAAGTGCGCAATTCTAGCGAGCACAAGGTCGCTTGACCAGCAGAAATACGACGAACGCTGCGCTATGCTTCGCGCCGTTGCGCGAGGGTGCCGTCAAGGGCCTGGCGTGAGCGTGATTACCAAAGGCCGTGATGGCCGTCTGCGGGAGTGGTCGATGGTTCAGGCAAGCAGTCATGCCGATGGCGAGCTAGAGGGGAAGCAGGGCGCGACGCGGTCGTTGGGCCTGCTCGTGGCAGCAGTCGGGGTGGTCTATGGCGATATCGGCACCAGCCCGTTGTATACCCTCAAGGAGGTCTTCACGGGCGGGTACGGGGTGCCGGTCAACCATGACGGCGTGCTGGGGATCCTCTCGCTGATCCTGTGGTCGTTGTTGTGGGTGGTGTCGTTCAAGTACGTGATGTTCATCCTGCGCGCCGACAACCAGGGCGAGGGCGGCACCATGGCGTTGACCGCGCTGGCGCGGCGGGCCACGGCGGCCTACCCGCGGCTGCGCACGCTGATGGTGGTCTGCGGGTTGATCGGCGCTTCGCTGTTCTATGGCGACAGTATGATCACCCCCGCGGTGTCGGTGCTGTCGGCGGTGGAGGGCATGGGCCTGGCCTTCGACGGCATCGACCACTGGGTGGTACCGATTTCGCTGGTGGTGCTGGTGGCGCTGTTTCTGGTGCAAAAGCATGGCACCGAGAAGATCGGCAAGCTGTTCGGCCCGATCATGGTCACCTGGTTCGTGGTGCTGGGGGCGTTGGGCGTGCATGGCATTGCCCAGAGCCCGGAAGTGCTCAAGGCGTTCAACCCGGGCTGGGCGGTAAACTTCTTCGTCGTCCACCCCGGCATGGGGGTGGCCATTCTCGGCGCCGTGGTGCTGGCATTGACCGGTGCCGAGGCACTGTATGCCGACATGGGCCACTTTGGCCGCAAACCCATCGCCCGGGCCTGGTTCGCCCTGGTGCTGCCGGCGCTGGTGCTCAACTACTTCGGCCAGGGCGCAATGCTGCTGCAAAACCCGGAAGCGGCGCGCAACCCATTCTACCTGCTGGCGCCGGGCTGGGCCTTGCTGCCACTGGTCGGGCTGGCGACCATGGCCACGGTGATCGCCTCGCAGGCGGTGATTTCCGGGGCCTTCTCCCTGACCCGCCAAGCCATCCAGCTGGGCTACATTCCACGCATGCATATCCAGCACACCTCCAGTGATGAGCAGGGGCAGATCTATATCGGCGCGGTGAACTGGACACTGATGGTTGGCGTGGTGCTGCTGGTGATCGGTTTCGAGTCGTCCGGCGCCTTGGCCGCGGCCTACGGGGTGGCGGTGACCGGTACCATGCTGATGACCACTATCCTGGTATCGGCGGTGATGCTGCTGCTGTGGAAGTGGCCGCCATTGCTGGCGGTACCGATCCTGGTGGGCTTCCTGTTCGTCGACGGGCTGTTCTTCGCGGCCAACGTGCCGAAAATCGCCCAGGGCGGGGCCTTCCCGGTACTGGCCGGTGCTGTGCTGTATCTATTGATGAGCACCTGGAAGCGCGGTAAGCAGATCCTGGTCGAGCGTATCGACGAAGGCGCGCTGCCACTGCCGTTGTTCATCAGCAGTATCCGCATCCAGCCGCCGCACCGGGTCGAAGGCACGGCGGTGTTCCTCACCGCGCGGTCCGATGCCGTGCCCCACGCGCTGTTGCACAACATGCTGCATAACCAGGTGTTGCACAGCCAGGTGGTATTGCTGACCGTGGTCAGCGAGGACCGGCCGCGGGTGCCGGAGCAGGAGCGCTTCGAAGTGGAGGCCTATGGTGACGGGTTCTTCCGCGTGCTGCTGCACTTTGGCTTCATGGACGAGCCGGACGTGCCGGCGGCGTTGAAGCTGTGCCACCTGGACGACCTGGATTTCACCCCGATGCGCACCACCTATTTCCTCAGCCGCGAGACGGTGATCGCTTCACGGCTGGAGGGGATGTCGCGCTGGCGGGGTAACCTGTTTGCCTTCTTGCTGAAGAATGCCAACGGGAACTTGCGCTTCTTCAACCTGCCGTTGAACCGGGTGATCGAGCTGGGGACCCAGGTCGAGATCTGATTTACAAGGGGCTGCTATGCAGCCCATCGCCGCGGTTCGTCGCCACGACAAGCCAGCTCCCACAGGTACTGCGCAGGTCTCATGCTTTACACGGTCCCTGTGGGAGCTGGCTTGCCGGCGATGGGCCGCAAAGCGGCCCCCAATTGCGAAAGGTGCAGGTCTCAAGGATCGTCAGTTCTGCTCAGCCACGCTCGACTTGCCCTGGCGGGTCTCGATCTCGCCAATCAACCGCTTGGCCAGCGCCGGGTAGTTCTCGTCGAAGTGGTGCCCCCCAGGCAGCTTCAGCCGTTCACCCACCGCTGTCTTGTCGGTGCAACCGCTCTCATCGGTCTCCTCCACGCCATACACGCACACCACCTTCGACGCCGGCAGCTTGGCCATTTCCGGCCCGGTCGGTGCTTCCTGGCCTTCCTTGCCCAGCCAGCCCTCGACTTCGATCTCGAAGCTGCCGCTGCGGGCAAAGGCCAGCAGCATCACGGCGTCGATACGCTGCTGGTCCTCGGCCGGCAGGCGATTGTAGATCGCCGGCAACACGTCGGCACCGAACGAATAGCCGGTCAGCACGAAGCGCTTGGTGCCCCACTTCTGCCGGTAGTGCTGCATCAGTTCGGACAGGTCGGCGGCGCTTTGCTCCGGCGTTTTGTGCTGCCAGTAGTAGCGCAAAGTGTCGATGCCCACCACCGGGTAGCCCAGCTTGGCCATTTCCCCGGCCACGTCGCGGTCCAGGTCGCGCCAGCCGCCATCACCGGAGAGGAACAGGGTCACCGTGTCGGTGGTCTGCCCGGCCGGCACCTCGACCACCGGGATGGCCAGGGCGTTGCCGTCATGTCCAACCAGGGCCTGGGTCAGTTGGGCCTTGAGTACTTGTGGCAGGTGGATGTCGTAGTCGCTGATGCTGGTTTCGGCATTGGCCTGGTCGCGCACGAAGGCGGCGCTGGCGTCATCCGGGTTGTCGTTCCAGGCAACGCTCCAGTGGCCATGGGCGGCCGTCTTCGGCAGCGGGGCCTGGCAGCCGGGTTGCTCCAGGCTGAAGTCCACGGAAATCGCCCGAGCCTGGTCATCGCGCTGGCTGGCCAGCCAGCGCCAGGCCTGGGCAGCGCCAGGGCCGATACCGGCTACCAGCGTTGGCTTTTCCGCCAATTTGCTCAGGGCCTGGTCCATGGCCTGTTGCTGCTTGCTGCAGTCGTTTGCTGGCAGGATCACCTGCACCAGCTGTGCTTCGCCAGCCTGGGCCAGGTCCAGCAGTTGCTTGTCGGTCAGCGCCTGATCCTGGGGCACAGCGATGGCTACTCGGGCCTTGGCGTGCACGCCAGGGGTCACACGGGTGATGCTGGTGCCATCGATGCTCAGTTGCTCCAGGCGCGCCTCGGGCGCCGGGCGCGTCCACAGCCAGAAAGCCAAGGCGCCGCCCAGGGCAGCCAGCAGCAGGGGAACCAGCAGGTACAGCCAATAGCGTCGGGTCATCAACGTTTCACCAATCCAGTCAGGCCGCCAGCGATCAGGGCGGCAGTGTCGGCCAATGCCACCAGCGGGTCGAGCCCGGCCGGCACGGCCATGTAGCGGGGTTCCCAGTCCGGTTGGAATTTGTCCTTGAAGCGTCGAAGCCCCTGGAAGTTGTACAGTTGCTCGCCACGCCGGAATACCATCGAACCCAGGCGCTGGGTCAAGGGCGCGCCACGCCGCGGCTGCAGGCCGGAAAGCGGCACCATGCCCAGGCTGAAGCGGGCGTAGTCATGGCTTTTGTAGTGCAGGATCAGGCCGATCATCATGAACTCCATGGTCAGCTTCGGGGCCTCGGGGTGCGCACGCATCAGGTCGAGGCTGGCCAGCTCGTTGCCATGGGTCTCCAGCAGGTTGGCGAAGGCCACCGGCCGGCCCTGGACGCGAATCAGGGCAATGCGGAAGTGCTGCAGGTACTCTGGGCTGAAACGCCCCAAGGAGAAGCCTTTCTCGCGCACGTTCTTGCCGCTGAGCCAGGCGTCGGAAATTTCTTTCAGCTCTGCCAGCGGGGCGTGGCCGGGCTCGTGGATTTCCAGGCTCAGGCCGTCGCGGCCGCCGCGGTTCCAGGTGTAGCGCAGGTCTTTCATCTCCTTGCCCTTGGCTTCGAGGTCGAAGCGGCGCAAGTCGACCCGGGCTTCTTCGCCCAGTTTCAACGCCGTCAGGCCGATGTCCATGTAGAACGGCAGGTTCTCGGCGCGCACCTGGTAGAACACCGGCCGGGCGTGGTGCAGGTCGCACAGGTCGCGGAACTGCCAGATCATCTCGGCGCGTTCCTGGGCGGGGCCGATCGGGTCGTACAGAGCCACCAGGCTGCGACCGCGACGGGCGTACATGAGGAAGGCGTTGTCCCGTGGGTGGAACAACAATGCCTTGTCGCCGGTCAAGGCCAGGCCGCCATCAGGCTGGTCGGAGGCCAGTAGAATACGGTTGGCGCGTTGCAGTTCCTCTTGGTCAGGCAGGTGGATCACCGGCGGCGCCGTGCGCAGCAGCCAGGTCAAGGCCACGGCCGCCAGCAGCAAGGCGCTGCCCATGGTGGCACGCAGGCCGCGAGGGGCGTCGGCGTCGAGGGTGAACTGCCACCACAGCTGGTGGCTGTAGGGCACATCCTGATAGGCGAACAGTAGCAGCCACACCGATGCACCGACCGCGCAGGCGCTGGCGACCAGGAACACAGGTGAGAACGGTAGCTCCAGCAGGCGACTGGGGCGGTAGAAGGAGCGGCGGAACGAGGCGAGCAGGGCGGCGGTGAAGGTCAGCAGGCAGGCTTCTTCCCAGTCAAAGCCCTTGAGCAGCGACAGCAGGGCGCCGACCAGCAACAGCACGGTGGTCAGCAGCCAGGCGGCGGACAGGCGCCGGCGCAGGCCCTGGGCCAGCAGCAAGCACAGCACGCCGATCAGGCTGGCGCCGAAGTGCGAGGCATCGATCAGGCGGTGGGGCACCAGGAAGCCCATGTGCTCCAGGCGCGTGTCGATTTCCGGCGTGGCGCCGGAGAACAGCAGCACCACGCCGGCCAGGAACACCATGATCGACAGGACCGGCGCGGCCAGGCCAGAAGCTGCCTTGATGGCTTGTTGCGCGAACAGCAGGCGCCGGGCTTCGTTGGCCAGCAGCAACACGCAGGCCAGCAGCAGCGGTAGCACCACGTAGATCAGCCGATAGAGCAGCAGGGCTGCCGCCAGAGGTGCCGCGCCAAGCTGGTCGGCAAAGGCTGCCAGCAGGATCGCTTCGAACACCCCGACGCCGCCCGGTACATGGCTGAGCACCCCTGCGGCCAAGGCCAGCAGGTATACCAGGACGAAGGCACCGAAAGGCGGTGCTGCGGGCAATAGCAGATACAGCACGGTGGCGGCAGCGGCGACATCCAGCGCGGTGATCAACAATTGCAGGGCGGCCAGGCGTGCGCCCGGCAGGCGCAGTGTGCGGCGGCCCAGTTGCACCAGCAGGTTATTGGCCAGTGGTTGTTCGGCCAGGCGCCTGCGGTACAAGCCGAACACCAGCACGGCGGACACTACCAGCACAGCGGTGGCGATAGCCGCCAGCAAGCCAGGTGCCAAGGCCAGCGCGGCCGAGGCCGCGGGCAGGTCGCTCAAGGTCGCCAAGGCGGCCAAGGGCGGTAGCGCGCAGCCCAGTGCCAGGCTGGCGAAAACGGTCATCCGCGCGACTTCGCCGGCGCCAAGCCCCAGGCGTGCATACAGCCGGTAGCGCACCGAGCCGCCCGAGAGCATTGACAGGCCGATGGCGTTACCGATGGCAAAGGCGCTGAAACCGCCCAGCATCAGGGCTCGGGCTGGTAGCTTGACACCGGCATAGCGGCTGGCTGACCACTCGTAACCCAGCAAGATCACGAAGCCGACCACTGTCGCCAGCAAGGCACTCAGCAAGGACTGCGCCGGTACGCTGAGCATGGCGTCGTGCAAGGCATAGATGTCCAGCTCGCTCAGCAGGTGGCGGCAGGCAATCAAGGCCAGGGTGAACAACACCAGCGTTACCACCAGGCCGATGGGTTGGCGGTAGCGGCTCACCCGTTCGAGCAAGGGCAGGCGTTGCACGGCACCGGGCAGTGCCGAGGCGAGCGGTACCTGAGGTTCGGGGGGATGTGAAGTCATGGATTGCCCCGGGCATGCAGCGCGAGGTGAAGGAAAGGAGCGGCCAAGTGAAAGTCCCTTAGGAAAACGTATCCCATGTTACTCCGGCCTCAGGCGCTTTCAGCTGCCTGGCAGGGTTAAAGATAGTTCATCCGGGGCACGGCATCTCAAGCCTGCGGGCTGGCAGGGGGAGCGGGGAATTCGAGATGACGAAAAGCAGGAAGGGCAAAAGCAACGAGCCCCGCGCTGCTGTTACACAGGCGGGGTTCGTTCTGACGAATATGGTTGCGGGAGCCGGATTTGAACCGACGACCTTCGGGTTATGAGCCCGACGAGCTACCAGGCTGCTCCATCCCGCGTCAGAGGTGCGCATTCTACAGCTTGGCGAATGCGTGTCAAGCGGCAAGCTTTGATTTGTCGATGTTTTTCGTGGTTCGTTTCTTTTGTGACAAAGAAAAAGGCCACTGTGTTAACAGTGGCCTTTTCTTGAATCTGGTTGCGGGAGCCGGATTTGAACCGACGACCTTCGGGTTATGAGCCCGACGAGCTACCAGGCTGCTCCATCCCGCGTCAGTGGTGCGAATTCTACAGTTTGTAGGCTGTGTGTCAAGCGCTAGCTTTTGATTCTTCGACACTTTTTACTGAATAGCTTTTTCAAGCACAAAGAAAAAGGCCACTGCGTTAACAGTGGCCTTTTCTCGAATCTGGTTGCGGGAGCCGGATTTGAACCGACGACCTTCGGGTTATGAGCCCGACGAGCTACCAGGCTGCTCCATCCCGCGCCTGTGAGATCGAATTCTACGGGTTTACTCGCCAGTGTCAAGCACTTTTCTAGGAAAACCCTTTTTTGTTCAAACCCTTAGCGTTCGTTAACGGTATGCGGGGCAGGCGCGGCGGGGCTTGCAGGCAGATTGTCGGGTAATGCAGGGGCGAGGTGTTTCGCTATAGGCGGCATGCGATACTATCTGTATGAATTTACAGTGCTGACGGTCATCCATGTCCCTGCGCAAGATCATCCACGTCGACTGCGATTGCTTCTACGCTTCGATCGAGATGCGTGACGACCCGCGCCTGGCCGGGCGGCCTATGGCGGTGGGGGGCTCGCCCGACCAGCGAGGGGTGATCGCCACCTGCAACTATGAAGCACGTGCCTACGGCGTGCGTTCGGCGATGTCGTCGCGGCATGCGCTGAAGTTGTGCCCCGATCTGTTGATCGTCAAGCCACGCTTCGAGGCCTACCGTGAGGCCTCGCGGGAAATCCACACGATCCTCCGTGACTACACCGAGCTGATCGAGCCCCTGTCGTTGGACGAGGCCTACCTGGATGTCAGCGACAGCCAGTGGTATTCAGGCAGTGCCACGCGCATTGCCGAGGATATCCGCCGGCGCGTTGCCCGCACCCTGCATATCACTGTTTCGGCGGGCGTGGCGCCGAACAAGTTCCTGGCCAAGATCGCCAGTGACTGGCGCAAGCCCAATGGGCTGTTCGTGATTACCCCGGGGGAAGTCGAAGCATTCGTCGCTGCCTTGCCGGTGGCCAGGTTGCACGGGGTAGGCAAGGTCACGGCAGACAAGCTGGCGCGGCTGGGTATCGAAACCTGCCTTGAGCTGCGCGAATGGTCGCGCCTGGCGCTGGTGCGCGAGTTTGGCAGTTTTGGCGAGCGTCTGTGGGGGCTGGCGCGAGGTATCGATGAGCGGGCGGTACACAATGATAGCCGCCGACAATCGGTCAGCGTGGAAAACACGTACGACACCGACCTGGCGGACCTGGCAAGTTGCCTGGCACGGCTGCCCGAGCTGCTGGACAGCCTGAACGAACGCATCGCCCGTATGGACAGCAGTTACCGGCCAGACAAACCGTTCGTCAAGGTCAAGTTCCATGACTTCAGCCAGACCACCCTGGAGCAGGCGGGGGCAGGGCGGGGCCTGGAAAGTTATCGGCAGTTGCTGGGGCAGGCGTTTGCCCGTGGCGGCAAGCCGGTGCGCTTGCTGGGGGTAGGGGTGAGGTTGCGCGACTTGCGCGGGGCGCATGAGCAGCTGGAGCTGTTCCCGCCTCAATAAATAGCCCGGGCCTGGCTACGCGGCCCGCTGTGGGAGCGGCCTTGTGTCGCGAAAGGGCTGCAGAGCAGCCCCGGCAATTGATGCATCACTGCTGAAATCCTGGGGCCGCTGCGCGGCCCTTTCGCGACACAAGGCCGCTCCCACAAGGGGGGGATGCGTGTTGCAGCTGTTATTGCACACCCGGATCAGCCACCAACCGGCCGGTGGCCTTGGTCAGCGACTGCAGAAACTCCTGTTGCAGTTCCGGATCGTTGCGGGTCAGCTCGATCAGGCTCTGCTCCATTTCACTGGCTTCCTCTTCCAGGCCCAGCTCGGACAGGCGCTTGACCCGGTGTACCCACTGGCCAACATCGTCATCTTCGAGGTCATCGAAGATCAGCTCATGGGCTTCGAGCAGCTTGTTGCGCAGGGTGGCGCTGACCAGCAGGCTGGCATCGCCACGTACTGCATTGTCCTCGTCGAGTACCTGCAAGTGCAGGGTGCCGACGTGATTGAGGTTCTGTTCGGAGAACGGGCTGTCGAGCAGGTTAAGGCGCAGCACGCCGTTCCTGTCGGTGGTCAGTTCGTGGGTCATCTTGCCGGCCTTGACCTCGACCAGGCGCTCGCTCCAAGGCATGCTGGTGGATTCTTCGCGCTTGCCTTTCTGCACTTCGCTGATCCCGGCCAGGTTCTGCTGGGCGCGGCCGTTGGACGGCACGTTCATAAACGGGTTGAGCCCGTCCACGCCATAGCTGAGCCAGTCGTGGGTGATGCTTTCCGGCAGGTTGCCCAGGGCGAAGACGTTGACCACGTTGGCGCCGACACCCGCCACCACGGCCACCGCACCCAGCGGGATCTCGTAGACCTCCCGCCAGGGCTGGTAAGGGGTATAGCGGTCGTAGCGGCGGGTGACTTCGAACTCGGTGACTTCGAAGCGTTTCTGCTCATGCACGCGCACACGTCGTTGCGGAAGCTCCATCACCTTCGGCTCGCCGACATCGATCTGCAGGGTGTGCTCGAGCAGTTTGCGCTCGATGCGCTCCTCATGGTCGCTGCGCTGGGACATCTGGTTGGCGCAGCCGCTGACGAGCAGGGCGCCGCACAGTGCGGCGCCCCCCAGGGTAAAGGTACTTCGCTTGAACATGATCACTCGTGCATTGGTTATCAGCGGCGAACGCGGGCCTGCAGGAAGGTCAGCACTTCAGCGAGCGGCAACGCCTGGGCGTCCTGCTCGGTGCGGTGCTTGTACTCCAGGTTGCCTTCGGCCAGGCCGCGATCGCTGACAACGATGCGGTGCGGGATGCCGATCAGCTCCATGTCGGCAAACTTGATGCCTGGGCTGGTTTTCTTGTCGCGGTCGTCCAGCAGCACTTCGTAGCCGGCGGCGGTCAGTTCGGCGTACAGCTTGTCGGTCGCCTCGCGGACTACCTCGGTTTCGTAGCGCAGCGGTACCAGGGCAATCTGGAACGGCGCCAGGGCGTCGTTCCAGATGATGCCCTTGTCGTCATAGCTCTGCTCGATGGCCGCGGCGACTACGCGGGATACGCCGATGCCGTAGCAGCCCATCGACAGTACGACTGGCTTGCCGTTCTCGCCCAGTACCTGGCACTTCAGCGCCTCGCTGTACTTGGTGCCGAGCTGGAAGATGTGGCCAACTTCGATGCCGCGCTTGATCACCAGGGTGCCCTGGCCGTCCGGGCTCGGGTCGCCTTCGACCACGTTGCGCAGGTCGGCGACCTGTGGAACCGGCAGGTCACGCTCCCAGTTCACGCCGAAGTAGTGCTTGTCGTCGATGTTGGCGCCGATGCCGAAGTCGCTCATCAGGGCAACCGAGCGGTCGATCACGCATTCCAGCGGCAGGTTCAGTGGGCCGAGCGAGCCGGCGCCGGCACCGATGGCCTCACGCAGTTCGGCGTCGGTGGCCATGACCAGCGGGTCGGCGACCTGTTCCAGCTTGGCTGCCTTGATTTCGTTCAGCTCGTGGTCGCCACGGACGATCAGGGCGACCAGTTTGCCTTCTTCGGCGCCGCGCACGATCAGGGTCTTGACGGTTTTTTCGATCGGCAGACCGAAGTTTTCCACCAACTGGGCGATGGTCTTGGCGTTCGGCGTATCGACCAGGCGCAGCTCCTCGGTAGGCGCAGGGCGCACGGTTTCGCGTGGGATGGCCTCGGCCTTCTCGATGTTGGCGGCGTAATCGGAGCTGTCGCTGAAGATCACGTCGTCCTCGCCGGATTCGGCCAGTACGTGGAACTCGTGCGAGTAGCTGCCACCGATCGAGCCGGTGTCAGCCTGCACGGGACGGAAGTCCAGGCCCAGGCGGGTGAACACGTTGCTGTACGCCTGGTGCATGCGGTCGTAGGTTTCCTGCAGGGAAGCCTGGTCGGCATGGAACGAGTAGGCGTCTTTCATGATGAACTCGCGGCCACGCATCAGGCCGAAGCGCGGGCGGATCTCATCACGGAACTTGGTCTGGATCTGGTACATGTTGAGCGGCAGCTGTTTATAGCTGGACAGCTCGTTACGGGCCAGGTCGGTGATGACTTCTTCGTGGGTAGGGCCGACGCAGAAGTCGCGCTGGTGGCGGTCCTTCAGGCGCAGCAGCTCGGGGCCATACTGCTCCCAGCGGCCGGATTCCTGCCACAGTTCGGCGGGCTGGATGCTGGGCATCAGCACTTCCAGGGCGCCGGCGGCGTTCATTTCCTCACGCACCACGGCCTCGACCTTGCGCATCACCCGCAGGCCCATCGGCAGCCAGGTGTACAGGCCGGAGGCCAGTTTGCGGATCATGCCGGCACGCAGCATGAGCTGATGGCTGATGACCACTGCGTCGGCAGGGGTTTCTTTTTGGGTGGCGAGCAAATATTGACTGGTGCGCATGGTGAGCCGTGTCGATTGCCTAAGACATTGAAATGACCCCGCATTGTACGGGGGCGAAGCGAAGGCGTACAGAATGCCCCAGGGCGGGGCGCTTGTCAGCCAAGAAAAAGCCCGGCGGGATCGCCGGGCTTTTTCAGGTGCGGGGCACTATAAGCCAGGCTTACAGGATGCTCAGCGGGTACTCGACGATCAGACGCAGTTCGTCGATCGAGCTCGAACCGTAGTACACACCGTCGCTGGAACGGTAAGTGGCCTGACGGACGCGGAAGCTCAGGTCCTTGGCCGGGCCTTCTTGCAGCACATACTTCACGTCGATGTCGCGTTCCCATTCCTTGCCGTTGCTGGTGGTCTCGGTGGTCGCGCCGGAACCGCGGACGTAGCGGGTCATGAAGGTCAGGCCTGGTACGCCGTATTCGGCGAAGTTCAGGTCGTAGCGAGCTTGCCAGGACTTCTCGTCTTCGGCGTTGAAGTCGGAACGGGCAACCGAGTTGGCCAGGAATACCGTGCCACCGCCATCGACGCCGTAGGCGTAGTCGCCGTCGCCGCTGACCTTCTGGTAGGCCAGGGTGAAGGTGTGGGCGCCAATGTTGTAGGCGGCCGAGAGGCTGGCTGCGATGTTGTCGAGGTCGTTGCTGCCGTCGGACTTGCTGACGGATGCGCCGGTCAGGTTGTCGCCGATGGACTTGGTGTCATAGATGTTGAAGTCGAACACCAGGCCTTGCTTGTCGCTGATCGGCAGCGCCCAGTTGATGTTGCCATACCACTTGCGGAAGTGGTCTTCGACGCGCGAGTAGTAGACGCTGGTGCTGAGGTTGTCGTTGATGGCGTAGGTGCCACCGAAGACGTTGGCCTCGGTCAGGCTCAGGCTGTCGTGGTAGGTCTGAGCCTGTGCGTTCAGGGCGGTGAAGTGACCGGCGTGCAGGGTCAGGCCGTCGATTTCGTCGCTGGTGATCAGGCCGCCTTCGGCCACTTCCGGCAGCAGTCGGCTGTCGTCGGTAGCGAATACTGGCAGGGCGGTGAACTGGTCGCCCCACTTGAGCACGGTGTTGGAAATGCGCATTTTCACCGCGCCGCCAGCTTCGGAGTAGTCGTCCTGCGAACGGCCGTCGGAGCCAGCTGGGAACAGACCGGTGCCTGCGCGACCCTTGCCGCTGTCCAGTTTGATGCCGAGCATGCCGATGGCGTCGACGCCGAAGCCGACGGTGCCCTGGGTGAAGCCCGACTCGAAGGTGCCGAGGAAGCCGAGGCCGGTTTCTTCTACGCGGCTCTTGTCGTCTTCGTTGTTACGGAAGTCACGGCTGAAGTACAGCATGCGGGTCTTGACGTTCAGCTTGCTGTCTTCGATGAAACCTTTGGACTCGTCCTGCGCCGAGGCCATTGCCAACTGCGAGGTCCCTGCCGTAACGGCCAAGGCGATCATGCTCCACTTCATCACGCGCATCGTGATTTGCTCCTTTGGTTTTTAGGAAGAGTACCGCTGCGTCCAAGTTTTCTAGTTATATGGGGCAGCTCTTTCTTGTTATGTCGGCGAAAATGTATAACACGCTGACTGTTGTTGGCGATATGGCTATAAACACTCTTTTCGGAACTTTTTTGCCATGTCGCTTTTAGGTATTTCCATGTCGCAAATCACGTCCCAATTCAAGGGTCGTGCAACACCAGCGCTGTTCCCTTCAGCGTAACGAATCTGTAACTACAGGTTCCTGCTGGGGAAACTCCCTGGTAACCAATGCCGCTGTTGTTATTTGTCGCGTACACCTGCCATTGCAGATGTCGTGCCGACTTGGCGTGAAGGGAATGCAACAAGCGTGCTCAAAATTCGCAACAGTTCATGAAATTTTCACAAATGCCGCTACCGAAGGTCGGAAAGTGCCGTAAACACGGGGCGAAAGCTGTCTGATGGTGTACCGGAGTCGAGAATCATTAAAATTTAAAAAGCTGCCATGAAAGTCAATGTGTTACCGCAACTTGTTCATCCAGAGTCATTTGTGGGGTGGCAAGTGTGGTGTGGGGTGTGCAGATGGCCTCATTTTGGTGCGAAAAGTAGCGCTGTGTTACCGGGATCGTGCAAGGTATCCTTGCAGGCCTGTTTTCCGCTTGAAGCGGGTTCGCTCTGCCAGAAGGAGATTTGCCGTGTTCGTCCTCGATTCGCGTTTGCAGCAGGATTGCCTGGTGTTGGGGGAGTTTGCGCTGTGCCAGTTGCTGCTGAGCAAGGATGCCAACTACCCATGGTTCATCCTGGTGCCCAAGCGCCCCGGTATCAGCGAACTGTTCGAGCTCGATGCGGCGCAGCAGCAGCAGTTGTGGCAAGAAACCAGCGCCCTGGCCGAGGCGCTCAAGGCCAGCTACAACGCTGACAAGATGAACGTGGCTACCCTGGGCAATGTGGTCAGCCAACTGCACATGCATGTGATCGTGCGCCAGCGGGACGACGTTGCCTGGCCGGCACCGGTGTGGGGCAAGTGCCCGGCAGTGGCCTACACCGACGACCAGGTGCAAGCCATTCGCCAGCGCCTGCGCGGGCTGCAACTCGCTGGCTACCAGGAGGCCTGAGATGTCGCTTGAATTGCGTGTGGTCGAACTGGAAACCCGTCAGGCATTCCAGGATGACACCATCCAGGCGCTGAATGACGTGGTGGTGGAGCAGGGGCGGGTGATCGAGCGGCTGCAATTGCAGATGGCCGAGTTGATCAAGCGTTATGAAGAGATGGTCGGCCAGTTCGGCAGCGAAGGGGAAGAGGCGCCGCCGCCTCATTATTGATTCCTCAGGCCAGCGCACAGGCCTCATCGTATATATGCGAGGCCCTGTGGGAGCGGGCGAGCCTGCCCCCACAGGGATGGTCGGTTTCCAGCAAGCGTCAGCGGCGGGTCACCGCAACCACATCCTCGGCCTGCAGGCCTTTGTCGCGGTGCATTACCGAAAACTCCACGCGCTGGCCTTCGACCAGGATGCGGTGGCCTTCACCGCGAATGGCACGAAAGTGCACGAAGATATCGTCACCCGAATCGCGGGAAATGAAGCCAAAGCCTTTGGACGTGTTGAACCACTTGACGGTACCGGTATCACGGTTGCTGGCATCTTGTGCCGTGTGTTGGCTGGTGCGTGCCTTGCGCGGGCTGCGGGCAAGGCCCACGGCCAGGTGCAGGGCCACGGCCAGCGCCGCGCAGACCAGTGCGGCGAGGTTGCCCATTTCCGGGCGGGCCAGCAGCGTCAGGGTCTGCAGTACCACCGCCACTACTAGCAGGGCGCAGGCCAGGTGTTGCAGCTGCTGCCGCGCACCGCGGTAGTACAATGGCACGACCGGTGCCAGAACCAGGTTGAGCAGGCCGAGCAAGGCCAGGTAGACCGCGTCGGGTTGTTGCAGGAAGGGTGTCGCATCGGTTTTCAGGCTGGGTATGAGCGATAGCAGCAAAGCTGCCACGCCCGTCACCAGGTGGACGATCTTGAACATGGGGTTGGCTCACAGTTATAAGGCCGATCACAGGAAGAGCTGGCAGCACGGTGCGCATGAGGTGTAGAGCGCGAACACATGGCGGCCAGCCTATGCACCCGGCAATGACAGTCCGCACGGGTGGCACAGTGCCTATTTAACAGCAAAGCTGCAGGCTACTCAAACCGCAGGCCAAGGTGGGCGATGTGTTGCGCCAAGTCATGGGCGGTGTGCGCCAAGTGTTGCTACAGTGGTCGGCACCTGCTTGAGTCTCAAGCCACGTGGAAAGGGGAACTTCATGGCAATCGATATCGGTATCACTGAAGAAGATCGCAAGTCCATCGTCGATGGGCTGTCCCGCCTGTTGTCGGATACCTACGTGCTGTATCTGAAAACCCATAACTTTCACTGGAACGTCACCGGCCCGTCGTTCCGCACCCTGCACCTGATGTTCGAAGAGCAGTACAACGAACTGGCACTGGCGGTCGACTCCATCGCCGAGCGCATCCGTGCCCTGGGCTTCCCGGCACCGGGGTCGTATGCATTCTATGCCCGGCACTCCTCGATCAAGGAGGAGGAAGGCGTCCCCCCTGCGGAGGAGATGATCCGCCAGCTGGTCCAGGGCCAGGAAGCCGTGGTGCGCACTGCGCGCAGCATCTTCCCGGTAGTGGACAAGGTCAGTGACGAGCCGACCGCCGACCTGCTGACCCAGCGCATGCAGGTTCACGAGAAGACCGCCTGGATGTTGCGGGTGTTGCTCGACGGTAAATAACGACCCAAAGCTGTGACATAACCCTGTGGGAGCGGGCGTGCCCGCGAACACCGGCATAGCCGGTGCCATCCACTGCGTCGCCTGCTTCGCGGGCACGCTCGCTCCCACAATGGTCCGGTACAGCCTTTTGTGTTTGTGCAGGAAGATTTTGCCGCTGCTTTAAGCTCGCCCATCAGCGCTTCATAGGTCACCTGGTACCTGTGACGAGGAAGTGTGGCGCATGATGCAAGCGAGCAAACGTGTGGCTGGCCAGGGGAGCTGGCCAGGAAAACAGTGCATCGATCCGTTCAAGGCGGATTTCGACATGTTGCAGATCCAACCGGTGTCTCGCTCGGTGCGGCTCAACGGGTTTTCCACCTGTCTGCGCCTGGAGGCCGTGTACTGGGGCATCCTCGAACGCATCGCCGCGGCCAACCGCTGTTCGGTCAGCGCGGTATTGTCCTACGTGGACCGCGAAGTGCACCTGCGCCAGGGTGGGGTAAGAAACTTCAGCGGGCTGATCCGGGTAATCTGTGTCGCCTGGCTGCAAAACCCGCCAAGTGTGCGCTGATCGCCTGGCGGGCTGCGCAGTGCTTGCTAACCATATATAATCCCGCTTTTTGCTGCCCCGGGCAGCCAGCGTTGTGGTTGACGAGAGACACCCATGCCCCTTTATGACTATCAATGTGCATCCTGCGAGCACCGCATGGAAGTGCTGCAGAAGATCAGCGCCGCGCCGCTGACAGATTGCCCGGCCTGCCAGGCGCCGGCACTGAAGAAGCTGCTGTCGGTGCCAGGCTTTCGCCTGAGCGGTAACGGTTGGTACGAAACCGACTTCAAGACCGGGGCAAAAAAGAATCTGGCAGGCGGCGACAAGGCCGACTGAGTTGAATGCTGTGACCGGGTCTTGCAGTATTAGCCCTCCGGGCGGCCAAGGCCTCCACCGAATACACGAATCACGAGAAGCGAAACCACCATCATGATGCGCAGCCATTATTGCGGCCAACTGAACGAGAGCCTGGACGGCCAGGAAGTCACCCTTTGCGGCTGGGTCCATCGTCGCCGCGACCACGGCGGGGTGATCTTCCTCGACATCCGTGACCGCGAAGGCATGGCCCAGGTCGTGTTCGACCCGGATCGCGCCGAAACCTTCGCCGCTGCCGACCGCGTGCGCAGCGAATACGTGGTGCAGATCACCGGCAAGGTGCGCAAGCGCCCTGAAGGTGCGGTGAATGCCAACATGGCTTCCGGTGCCATCGAGATCCTCGGCTACCAGCTGACCGTGCTCAACGAAGCGGAAACCCCGCCGTTCCCGCTGAACGAATACTCTGACGTGGGCGAGGAAACCCGCCTGCGTTACCGTTTCATCGACCTGCGTCGCCCGGAAATGGCCGACAAGCTGCGCCTGCGTTCACGTATCACCAGCAGCATTCGTCGCTTCCTCGACGAAAACGGCTTCCTCGACGTCGAGACGCCAATCCTGACCCGTGCCACCCCGGAAGGCGCGCGTGACTACCTGGTGCCAAGCCGTACCCACGCTGGTAGCTTCTTCGCCCTGCCGCAGTCGCCGCAGCTGTTCAAGCAGCTGCTGATGGTCGCCGGCTTCGACCGCTACTACCAGATCGCCAAGTGCTTCCGTGACGAAGACCTGCGTGCCGACCGCCAGCCGGAGTTCACCCAGATCGACATCGAGACCAGCTTCCTCGATGAAAGCGAGATCATGGGCCTGACCGAAAGCATGATCCGCAAGCTGTTCAAGGAAGTGCTGGACCTGGAATTCGGCGAATTCCCGCACATGACCTTCGAAGAGGCCATGCGCCGCTACGGTTCCGACAAGCCAGACCTGCGTATCCCGCTGGAGCTGGTCGACGTTGCCGACCAGCTGAAGGATGTCGACTTCAAGGTCTTCGCCGGCCCCGCCAACGATCCGAAGTGCCGTGTCACCGCCCTGCGCCTGCCAGGCGGCGCCAGCATGCCGCGCAGCAAGATCGACGAGTACACCAAGTTCGTCGGCATCTACGGTGCCAAGGGCCTGGCCTACATCAAGGTCAACGAGCGTGCCAAGGGCGTCGAAGGCCTGCAGTCGCCGATCGTCAAGAACATCCCCGAGGCCAACCTCAACACCATTCTCGACCGCGTTGGTGCCGTTGACGGCGACATCGTGTTCTTCGGTGCCGACAAGTTCAAGGTGGTCAGCGAAGCCCTGGGCGCGCTGCGTATCCGCCTGGGCCACGACTTCGAGCTGCTGACCTGCGAATGGGCGCCGATGTGGGTGGTCGACTTCCCGATGTTCGAAGAGAACGAAGACGGCAGTTTCACTGCACTGCACCACCCGTTCACCGCGCCGAAGTGCACCCCGGAAGAGCTCGAGGCCAACCCGGCCGTGGCCCTGTCCCGTGCCTACGACATGGTCCTGAACGGTACCGAGCTGGGTGGCGGTTCGATCCGTATCCACCGCAAAGAGATGCAACAGGCCGTGTTCCGCCTGCTGGGCATCGAGGCAGAAGAACAGGAAGAGAAATTCGGCTTCCTGCTCGACGCCCTGAAGTTCGGTGCACCGCCTCACGGTGGCCTGGCCTTCGGCCTGGACCGTCTGGTCATGCTGATGACCGGCGCCCAGTCGATCCGTGAAGTGATCGCTTTCCCGAAAACCCAGAGCGCCGCGTGCGTCATGACCCAGGCCCCAGGCATGGTCGACGCCAAGGCCCTGCGCGAGCTGCACATTCGACTGCGCGAACAGACCAAGGTCGAGTAAGCGGTCCCCGGGCGCATCCACATGGATGCGCCTTTGCGTTTCGGCGCAGGATTTTTCCGTCCCGCCCCGTACAGGGGCGGGGCTGTTTGTGATTCAAGGAAATCGGAGTCGTTATGGCTGGTCATTCCAAGTGGGCGAACATCAAGCACCGCAAAGAGCGCCAGGATGCCAAGAGAGGCAAGATCTTCACCAAGTGGATCCGCGAACTGACGGTCGCCGCCAAGCAGGGTGGTGCTGACCCGGCATCCAACCCGCGCCTGCGCCTGGCGCTGGACAAGGCGCTGGGCGCCAACATGAGCCGCGATATCATCGATCGCGCCGTGGCCCGTGGTGCTGGTACCAACGAAAGCGACAACGTCGAAGAACTCAGCTACGAAGGTTACGGCCCGGGTGGCGTGGCGATCATGGTCGAAGCCATGACCGACAACCGCAACCGTACCGCCGCCGCCGTGCGCCATGCCTTCACCAAGTGTGGCGGCAACCTGGGCACCGACGGTTCGGTGGCTTACCTGTTCGAACGCAAGGGGCAGCTCAGCTTTGCCCCGGGCGTGGAAGAAGACGCGTTGATGGAAGCGGCGATGGAGGCCGATGCCGACGACGTGGTGGCCAACGACGACGGTTCGTTCGATGTGTTCACCTCGTTCAACAGCTTCTACGCCGTGCGCAATGCCTTGGAAGAGGCCGGCTTCAAGGCCGCTGACGCGGAAATCGTCATGCAGCCGACCACCAGCGCCGAGCTCGACCAGGAGGGTGCCGAAAAGGTGCTCAAGCTGATCGACATGCTCGAAGACCTGGATGACGTGCAGAACGTCTACTCCAATGCCCAGATTTCCGATGAGATCATGGAGAACCTGGGCTAAGGTGTTCTGAAGTTTCGGAGCAAGTAGCTTTTTTGGGGCTGCTGTGCAGCCCATCGCCGGCGAGCCAGCTCCCACAGGTACAGTGCAGCCCTCAAGCCTTGCACTGTACCTGTGGGAGCTGGCTCGCCGGCGATGGGCCGCGCAGCGGCCCCAATGGTGTTAAAAAATGAGCTTTGTACGACAGGCACTATGACTCTGATTCTTGGTATCGACCCCGGTTCGCGCATCACCGGCTATGGCGTGGTACGCCAGACCGCCCGTGGTTGCGAGTACGTGGCGTCGGGCTGTATCCGCACCGGCAGTGGCGAGCTGCACGAGCGGCTGCAGATCGTTTTTCGTGGCGTGGGTGAAATCATCGCCCAGCACGGCCCGGTGACCATGGGCATCGAACGGGTGTTCATGGCCCGCAACGCCGACTCGGCGCTCAAGCTCGGCCAGGCCCGTGGCGCGGCCATCGTCGCCGCAGCCGAAGCCGGCCTGGAAATCGCCGAATACAGCGCCACCCAGGTCAAGCAGGCCGTGGCCGGCACCGGTGGGGCCAACAAGGAGCAGGTGATGATGATGGTCATGCACTTGCTGAAACTGACGCAAAAGCCGCAGATCGACGCCTCCGACGCCCTGGCCATCGCCTTGTGCCATGCCCATACCCGCTCCAGCCTGGTGCCGCATGGCCTGGCCACGGCGCGGCGACGCGGCGGGCGCTTGCGTCTGTAGGCGCTTCATGCGCTGATACACATTTTGTCCGGGTGAAGCGTTCACCCGCTGCATTTGCTGATAGGGTTGAGCGGTTTTTGACCGGCTCCCCGAGAGGAAGGATCGGAACGTGATTGGACGTTTGCGCGGCACCCTGGCGGAAAAACAGCCGCCGCACCTGATTATCGACGTCAATGGCGTGGGCTACGAGCTGGAAGTGCCGATGACCACCCTGTACCGCTTGCCCAAGGTTGGCGAGCCGGTGACCGTGCATACCCACCTGGTAGTGCGCGAAGACGCCCACTTGCTCTATGGCTTTGCCGAAAAGCGCGAGCGTGAGCTGTTCCGTGAGCTGATCCGCCTCAACGGCGTTGGGCCGAAGCTGGCCCTGGCGCTGATGTCCGGGCTGGAAGTGGACGAACTGGTGCGCTGCGTGCAGGCCCAGGACACCTCGGCCCTGGTGCGCGTGCCCGGCGTTGGCAAGAAAACCGCCGAACGCCTGCTGGTCGAGCTCAAGGACCGCTTCAAGGCCTGGGAAACTTCGCCGGCCATGTTCACCCTGGTGTCCGATGGGCCGTTGCCGGTCGCCAGCGAGTCCAGCGCCGAGGCCGATGCGGTCAGCGCCCTGGTCTCGCTGGGCTACAAGCCACAGGAAGCCAGCAAGGCGATCGCGGCGATCAAGGACAAGGCCGGCCTGAGCAGTGAAGAGCTGATCCGCCGCAGCCTGAAAGGGATGATTACCAAGTGATCGAAGCCGACCGCCTGATCGCCGCCAGTGGCCGCGACCGTGAAGAAGTCCAGGACCGTGCGATCCGCCCGCTGCGGCTGGACGAGTACATCGGCCAGCCGGTGGTGCGCGAGCAGATGGCGCTGTTCATCCAGGCCGCCCGTGGCCGCAGCGAGTCGCTCGACCATACGTTGATCTTCGGCCCGCCTGGTCTGGGCAAGACCACCCTGGCCAACATCATCGCCCAGGAAATGGGCGTGTCGGTCAAGAGTACTTCGGGGCCGATCCTCGAACGCCCGGGCGACCTGGCAGCCATGCTGACCAACCTCGAGCCGCACGACGTGCTGTTCATCGACGAAATCCACCGGTTGTCGCCGGTCGTCGAAGAGGTGCTGTACCCGGCCATGGAGGACTTCCAGCTCGACATCATGATCGGCGAGGGGCCGGCGGCCCGTTCGATCAAGCTCGACCTGCCACCTTTCACCCTGGTAGGGGCTACCACCCGCGCCGGCATGCTGACCAACCCGTTGCGTGACCGCTTCGGTATCGTCCAGCGCCTGGAGTTCTACAGCGACAAGGACCTGGCCACCATCGTCAGCCGTTCGGCCGGCATCCTCGGCCTGGCCATCGAAGACCAGGGCGCCTATGAGATCGCCCGCCGTGCCCGCGGCACGCCGCGTATCGCCAACCGCCTGCTGCGCCGCGTGCGTGACTACGCCGAGGTGCGCGGCAAGGGCCAGATCACCAAGGCCGTGGCCGACCTGGCGCTTAACCTGCTGGACGTCGACGAGCGCGGTTTCGACCATTCCGACCGTCGCCTGCTGTTGACCATGATCGAGAAGTTCGACGGCGGCCCGGTGGGCGTCGACAACCTGGCCGCGGCCATCAGCGAAGAACGCCACACCATCGAGGACGTGCTCGAGCCGTACCTGATCCAGCAGGGCTATATCATGCGCACGCCGCGCGGCCGCGTGGTCACCCGGCATGCCTACCTGCACTTCGGCCTGAACGTGCCCGGGCGCCTGGGGGAGGGTGGAGATTTTTCCGAACCAGGCGATGAATGACAGATCGAAAACGGCTTTTCGTGGTCCTACCGCTGGCATGCCGAAGGTGCGCTGGCAATAAGACATTAATGAAGAAAAAACAGTTGCCACAGCGGATTGGCAAGCTGAGGAGTAAGCACTAGAGTATGCGCGCGCAAAATGGCCTGGAACCGTTCGCACACCGTTGTCGCGTCTATTACGAAGATACCGATGCCGGTGGCGTGGTGTATTACGTCAATTACCTGAAATTCATGGAGCGCGCGCGCACCGAACGCTTGCGGCACCTGGGCTTTTCCCAGTCGCAGCTGGCCGAAGACAACCTGCTGTTCGTGGTCCACTCCAGCGAAGCGCGCTATCACGCGCCGGCGCGGCTGGACGACGAGCTGCGGGTCACCGCGCAAGTACTTGAACTCAATCGCGCCAGCCTGCGCTTCGTGCAGCAGGTCTGGCGGGAAAAGGATGAAACGCTGCTCTGCGAAGGGCAGTTCCTGGTGGCCGCCGTGCGCGCCGACACTTTCAAACCCCGAGCCATACCCCCCCAGCTGCGCGACGCCTTTGCGGCGGACGGCTCGGGTAATCAATCGAATGCAGGAGAATAAGCGTGGAAGCTAACGTCGTCGACCATACCTCCATGTGGAGTCTGGTCAGCAATGCCAGCGTGGTGGTACAGCTGGTAATGCTGACCCTGGTGGCCGCCTCGGTCACCTCATGGATCATGATCTTCCAGCGCAGCACCATGCTGCGCGCCGGTCGTCGTGCGCTGGATGCCTTCGAGGAACGCTTCTGGTCGGGCATCGACCTGTCCAAGCTGTACCGCCAGGCAGGCAGCAACCCAGACCCGGATTCCGGCGTGGAGCAGGTCTTCCGTGCCGGCTTCAAGGAATTCTCGCGCCTGCGCCAGCAGCCGGGTGTCGACCCGGACGCAGTCATGGAAGGCGTTGGCCGCGCCATGCGCGTGGCCATCTCGCGCGAGGAGGAAAAGCTCGAGCAGAGCCTGCCATTCCTCGCCACGGTCGGTTCGACCAGCCCATACATCGGCCTGTTCGGTACCGTATGGGGCATCATGAACTCCTTCCGCGGCCTGGCCAGCGCCCAGCAGGCCACCCTGGCCACGGTTGCCCCGGGTATCGCCGAAGCGCTGATCGCCACCGCCATCGGCCTGTTCGCGGCAATCCCGGCGGTCATCGCCTACAACCGCTTCGCGGCCCGCAGCGAAGTGCTGATCGGTCGTTACTACACCTTCGCCGACGAGTTCCAGGCGATCCTGCACCGCAAAGTGCACACCAGCGAAGAGTAATCAGGTAGAAGCCCATGGCCCGAGTTCGCCACAAACGCAAGCCCGTCGCCGAGATGAACGTGGTGCCCTACATCGACGTGATGCTGGTGCTGCTGGTCATCTTCATGGTGACGGCGCCCATGCTCAACCAGGGCGTGAAGGTCGACCTGCCCAAGGTTTCCAGCGAAGCCTTGCCGCAGGACAACAACGTCCAGATCCTCACCATCTCCATCAAGGCCGACAAGACCTACTACTGGAACCTCGGCAGCGAAGTCGACACCGACAAACAGATGGACAAGGCCATGACCTTGCCTGCCATGACCGATGCCGTGACCAAGATCATTGCCGCCGGCCGTGACCAGGGCAAGCAGACCCAAGTGTTCATTCGTGGCGACAAGGCTGTCGACTATGGCGCGGTCATGGGTGCCATGGGCGGGTTGCAGAAGGCCGGTGTCGGTAACGTTGGCCTGATTACCGAGGCGCCCTGATGCAACAGCGAGAGCCATCCGCCTCGGAAAGCTACTTCTGGCCCAGTGTCTGGGCCATCGGCCTGCATGTGCTGGTGTTCGCCCTGCTGTTCGTCAGTTTTGCCATGACGCCTGAGCTGCCGCCATCCAAGCCGATCGTTCAGGCTACCCTGTACCAGCTCAAGTCCAAGAGCCAGGCCACCACCCAGACCAATCAGAAGATTGCCGGGGAGGCGAAGAAAACCGCTTCGCGCCAGACCGAGGTCGAGCAGCTGGAACAGAAGAAGGTCGAGCAAGAGGCCGTGAAGGCCGCGGAACAAAAGAAAGCCGACGCCGCTCAAAAGGCCGAAGAGGCGCGCGAAGCCGCCGAAGCGAAAAAGGCCGAGGAAGCGGCCAAGGCTGCCGAGACCAAGAAAGCCGCCGAAGCCAAGAAGGCCGAAGAGGCGAAGAAGGCCGCCGAGAAGCAGCAGGCCGACATCGCCAAGAAGAAAGCCGAGGAAGAAGCCAAGAAACAGGCTGCTGAAGAGGCGAAGAAACAAGCCGCCGAGGATGCCAAGAAAAAGGCAGCCGAAGAGGCCAAGAAGAAAGCAGCCGAGGACGCCAAGAAGAAAGCGGCGGCCGAGGAAGCGAAGAAGAAGGCAGCTGAAGAGGCCAAGAAAAAGGCCGCTGCAGACGCCCAGAAGAAAAAGGCACAGGAAGCGGCCCGCAAGGCGGCGGAAGACAAGAAAGCCCAGGCCCTGGCCGAGCTGTTGTCCGACACCACCGAGCGGCAGCAGGCGCTGGCCGACGAGCAGGGTGACCAGGTGGCCGGCGACTTCGACGACCTGATCCGCATGCGCGCGGCCGAGGGCTGGGCGCGTCCGCCTTCCGCGCGCAAGGGCATGACGGTGACTCTGCAGGTCAACATGTTGCCGGACGGCACCATCACCAGTGTCAGCGTGGCCCGTTCCAGTGGTGACGGCCCGTATGACAGTTCGGCGGTGGCTGCGGTGAAGAACATTGGTCGTTTGACCGAGATGCAGGGTATGAAGCCGAGCGATTTCAACCGATATCGTTCGTTCAAGATGACATTTACACCTGAGGATCTAGCGTTGTGATTAAACGTCTGAGAGGACTGCTGGTCATGCTGTGCTGCGTGGCAGGCATGGCCGTGGCAGAGGAAAAGAACATCCTGGTCACCAGCGGCAGCGACCGGGCCACGCCCATCGCGGTAGTGCCGTTCGGTCTGCAGGGCGGCAGCGTGCTGCCCGAAGACATGGCCGACATCATCGGCAACGACCTGCGCAACTCCGGCTACTACTCGCCGATCCCACGGCAGAACATGATCAGCCAGCCGTCGCAGGCCAGCGAAGTGATCTTCCGTGACTGGAAGGCGCTGGGTGCCCAGTACGTGATGGTTGGCAGCATCGTGCCGTCGGGCGGTCGCCTGCAGGTGCAGTACGCGCTGTTCAACGTCGCCACCGAGCAGCAAGTGCTGACCGGCAGCGTGGCGGGCAGCGTCGACCAACTGCGTGACATGGCGCACTACATTTCCGACCAGTCGTTCGAGAAACTCACTGGTATCAAGGGCGCGTTCTCCACCCGCATGCTGTACGTGACGGCCGAACGCTTCTCCACCAACAACACCCGCTACACCCTGCAACGTTCGGACTACGACGGTGCGCGTGCGGTCACCCTGCTGCAATCGCGTGAGCCGATCCTGTCGCCGCGCTTCGCACCGGATGGCAAGCGTATCGCCTATGTTTCGTTCGAGCAGAAGCGCCCGCGTATCTTCGTCCAGCACATCGATACCGGCCGCCGCGAACAGGTCACCAACTTCGAAGGCCTGAACGGCGCGCCAGCCTGGTCGCCAGATGGTTCGCGCCTGGCGTTCGTGCTGTCGAAGGACGGTAACCCGGACATCTACGTGATGAACGTGGCTTCGCGCCAGATCAGCCGCGTAACCGCGGGCCCGGGTATCAACACCGAGCCGTTCTGGGGCAAGGATGGCAACACCCTGTACTTCACCTCCGACCGTGGCGGCAAACCGCAGATCTACAAGCAGTCGGTCAGTGGTGGTGGTGCCGAGCGGGTAACGTTCGTGGGCAACTACAACGCCAACCCGAAGCTGTCGGCAGACGAAAAGACCCTGGTGATGATCCATCGCCAGCAGGGCTTCACCAACTTCAAGGTTGCGGCCCAAGACTTGCAACGCGGAAGTGTAAAGATTCTGTCTGAAACAAGTCTTGATGAGTCTCCCACTGTTGCGCCAAACGGCACCATGCTAATCTACGCCACCCGCCAGCAGGGCCGGGGAGTCTTGATGCTCGTGTCGCTTAACGGCCGTGTGAGGCTCCCACTTCCTACCGCTCAAGGCGAAGTCAGAGAACCGTCCTGGTCCCCCTACCTGAACTGATTGCGGCGTAATACTTTGCTTAACACACTGGGGTTTCATTAGGAGTTTCACGATGGAAATGCTGAAGTTTGGTAAATTTGCTGCGCTGGCTCTGGCCATGGCCGTAGCTGTAGGTTGCTCCTCGAAGGGCGGTGACAACGCAGGCGAAGGCGCTGCTGTAGACCCTAACGCTGGCTACGGTGCCAACACTGGCGCTGTTGACGGCTCCCTGAGCGAAGAAGCTGCCCTGCGCGCAATCACCACCTTCTACTTCGAATACGACAGCTCGGACCTGAAGCCAGAAGCCATGCGCGCTCTGGACGTTCACGCCAAGGACCTGAAAGCCAACGGCAACCGCGTTGTTCTGGAAGGCAACACCGACGAGCGCGGCACCCGCGAGTACAACATGGCTCTGGGTGAGCGTCGTGCCAAGGCCGTTCAGCGCTACCTGGTTCTGCAGGGCGTTTCCCCTGCTCAGCTGGAACTGGTCTCCTACGGTGAAGAGCGTCCGGTTGCCACTGGCAACGACGAGCAATCCTGGGCTCAGAACCGTCGCGTAGAACTGCGTAAGTAAGTTTTATGCGTATGTGCCGCCGTGTAGTAACCGTCCTCGCACTCAGCCTGCCGCTCGCGGCCTGGGCTGAGGTTCCTGTAGTAGATGACAACGCAGGCAGTTATCCGCCTTCGGGTTATGGCACGAGCGGCGCCTATGCCGGGGCAGGGGCTTCGGCCCCTGCCTCTGCACAGGGCCAGCTGTTCATGCAGCTGCAACAGATGCAGGATCAGCTTTCCCGCCAGCAAGGCATCATCGAAGAGCTGCAGAACGATGTGTCGCGCATGAAGCAGGAAAACCTGGAGCGTTACCAGGACCTGGACCGTCGCATCAACAGTGGCGCTGCGCCTGCCGCGACCCCTGACAATTCCTCCGGTGGTGGTGCTGTCAATGCCGCCCCGGGTGCAGCAGCGGGTGCTGCTGCGCAACAACCGGCCGCCAGTAGCGAGCCCGGTGATCCGGCGAAAGAAAAGCTCTACTACGATGCTGCTTTCGACCTGATCAAGCAGAAGGACTTCGACAAGGCCAGCCAGGCGTTCAACGCCTTCTTGCGCAAGTACCCCAACAGCCAGTACGCCGGCAACGCCCAGTATTGGCTGGGTGAAGTGAACCTGGCCAAGGGCGACCTGCAAGGCGCCAGCCAGGCTTTCGCCCAGGTCAGCCAGAAGTATCCCAAGCACAGCAAGGTGCCGGATTCGTTGTACAAGCTGGCTGACGTCGAGCGCCGCATGGGCCACACCGACAAGGTGAAGGGCATCTTGCAGCAGGTCATCACCCAGTACCCCGGCACCTCTGCCGCGCAACTGGCCCAGCGTGACCTGCAGAAGCTCTAGGCCATACAGCACCGTTCGAAAGAAACCCGCGCTTGTCGCGGGTTTTTTCGTTAGAATCACTGCCCTTTTTTCGTAAACACGCTGCTGCGGATAACGCTATGTCGAGTCCGCGACAGTGCCTGACGGAGGCGGGCAGCCTGTTTAGCTGTCACGCCCGTGGCGAGCATGCAAGACACATTACGCATTACCGAAGTCTTTTACTCTTTGCAGGGTGAAACGCGAACGGCTGGACTGCCCACGGTATTCGTGCGCCTCACCGGTTGCCCCCTGCGCTGCCAGTACTGCGACAGTGCCTATGCCTTCAGTGGCGGCACCATTCGCAGCCTCGATTCTATCCTTGAGCAGGTCTCCGGCTTCAAGCCGCGTTACGTCTGCGTCACCGGTGGCGAGCCATTGGCCCAGCCCAGCGCCTTGCCGCTGCTGCGGCGCCTGTGCGACGCCGGTTATGAGGTGTCGCTGGAAACCAGCGGTGCGCTGGATATATCCGGCACCGATACCCGTGTCAGCCGCGTGGTCGACCTGAAGACCCCCGGCTCCGAAGAGTCGCACCGTAACCGCTACGAGAACATCGAGCAGCTGACCCGCAACGACCAGGTCAAGTTCGTCATCTGTTCCCGTGAGGACTACGACTGGGCGGTTTCCAAGCTGATCCAGTACAACCTGGCCGAACGTGCCGGTGAGGTATTGTTCTCGCCCAGCCACCACCAGGTGAACGCCAGCGACCTGGCGGACTGGATCGTTGCCGACAACCTGCCCGTGCGCTTCCAGCTGCAGTTGCACAAGCTGCTGTGGAACGACGAACCCGGACGTTGATTGAGGAGTAAACCGACATGACAGAAAAACGCGCAGTCATCCTGCTGTCCGGCGGCCTGGACTCGGCCACGGTGGTCGCCATGGCCAAGGCCGAAGGCTACAGCTGCTACACCATGAGTTTCGACTATGGCCAGCGCCACCGCGCCGAGCTGAACGCCGCTGCCCGCGTGGCCCGCGACCTGGGTGCGGTCGAGCACAAGGTGATTGGCCTGAACCTGGACGGCATCGGTGGCTCGGCGCTGACCGACAGTAGCATCGACGTACCGGAAACCCCGGGCGAAGGTATCCCGGTCACCTACGTGCCAGCACGCAACACCGTGTTCCTGTCCCTGGCGCTGGGCTGGGCAGAAGTGCTGGAGGCGCGGGACATCTTCATCGGCGTCAATGCCGTGGATTACTCCGGCTACCCCGATTGCCGCCCCGAGTTTGTCGAAGCCTTCGAGCGCATGGCCAACCTGGCGACCAAGGCCGGAGTAGAGGGGCAGGGCTTCCGCATCCAGGCGCCGCTGCAGAACATGAGCAAGGCGCAGATCGTACAGGCCGGTATGGCCCGTGGCGTGGACTACAGCCTGACCATTTCCTGCTACCAGGCCGACGATGACGGCCGGGCCTGCGGCAAATGCGACAGCTGCCGCCTGCGTGCCGATGGCTTCAAGGCGGCGGGTGTAGCAGACCCGACGCGATATTTTTAAAAAAGTTGCGATGGGGTGTTGATTTCCCGTTAGAAATCAGTATTATACGCGCCATCCAACGGGTCGTTAGCTCAGTTGGTAGAGCAGTTGGCTTTTAACCAATTGGTCGTAGGTTCGAATCCTACACGACCCACCATACGCAGTACGTCAAAGCCCGCTACCGGCAACGGTCGCGGGCTTTTTCGTATGCGTCCTGCACGGCGTGCTATCAGTGACCGCTCTCGGCCCAGCCTGTGTGCCACCGAACAAGGTACCGGCAATCGCCCGTTGCCCGCGTCTTAGCCAATACAACGTTAGCGCCATTTCTGGTGATGGCCCAGCCTCGGGCCGCGCGATCTAATTGTTCTAGAACATCAGTCATGCCCATCTGGATGTCATAGACTGCTGCCCGTCGTTAAAGTGGCGCCATCATATTGGCATCATTGGCGATAGAGCGACTCACTGGGTACACATTGAGACGGGATTAGACATGATTCTATGTCCCGCGGTGTTCTTTTGCCTTGTTGAGCCTCTTTTTATCGCTAAACCCTCAGAGAGTGCTTCTTCATGAAGTGGAAGATGGTCAGCTCCAATCAACGATTGTTCCGGATGTTAATCGGCATGCAGATCATTGTGCTGATCTTCCTGATGTTCATGGGGCTCGACGCTTTTTTATGTAGCCCGGTTTCCATCGAATGGTTTCCTGGTCGGGTCGTGAACATGGATACAGGGTTAACGCACACTTTTTCAAATGATGGACACGCTTTCACGAACCTGGTGGGTTCTCAACCATTGAAATCATTTGGCGTGGAATTGAGTTGGGAAAGCAACTCGAACCTTGTCTTTGTTTTGCTGGGTGTGATCGGTTCGATTGTGCTCTTCATTATCCTGCGTTCGCTGTGGTTTATGTGGCGGGCGCGAAAGACCGAGGCAGTTCGCCTGCACCTATGTGCCAAGACCGTAAGGCTCGCCCCCCATGTTTTTCAATGGTGTGGAACATGCGGGGCCCGGCTCGGATATCCGCGACCTGCACCAGCTCGCGCCCGTAGCGTGTGGGTAATCGAGATCATCCTGAATACGACTCGGGTGCGTAAGGCCAGTGCACTTGCAATCAAGGATTTGCAGTTGCCGGTCATCAGGACCGAGACCAATTTGATCGTGATAGGCGTGTACCGGAACAAGGCGGAGCCTGCTGCCGTCATCAAGTTACTTAAGGAGAGATACGATGTGCGCGGCTGGATGGTCGAAGGGAATTGAAGGTGAAGACTGCAGCGCCGTGCTGATTGGAGTGCGTCATGGTCAGCCCTGAGCCGGTTCGTGTAATTGCCGTGACAAGTGGGAAGGGCGGGGTAGGGAAAACGAACCTGGCCATCAACTTATCGATTGAACTCGCTGCGAAAGGACGGCGTGTCGTCTTGATGGATGGCGATCTCGGGTTGGCCAATATCGACGCGCTGCTCGGCTTGAAGGCGCAGTATACGTTGCAGGACGTCATCGAGTCCCGCTGCGAGATCCGGGATACCTTCATCAAAGGGCCGGCTGAAGTATTGATCGTGCCGGCAGCCTCAGGCTCCCAGGGCATGGTGCAGTTGAACACCGCCCAACACGCAGGGTTGGTCTATGCGTTCGATGAGCTTGCAAAGGATATCGATGTCCTGGTGGTGGACACGGCAAGTGGTATTGGTCACACCGTCATCAACCTGGCCAAGGCGGCCAGTGAAGTCCTGATCGTGGTGTGCGATGAGCCTGCTTCGCTCGTGGATGCTTATTCATTGATCAAGCTGTTGTACCGCCAGCAGGGCACTACGCACTTCAAGGTATTGGTGAACATGACGAGGTCGTCGGGCGAAGGGGCTGCCACGTTCGCCAAGTTAAATAATGTGGCGCTGGAATTCTTGGGAGTGGCCTTGATCTATGCCGGTGCCTTGCCCTACGACGATGATGTGAAGAAAGCCATGCAAAAGAAAGCCCCTGTTGTATTGGCTTACCCTAAATCGAAGTATTCACTGGCACTCAAGCCTATCGCATGCACTCTGGACCGAGCGCCGATCAATACGGCGGGGCAGAAAGGTGTGACTTTTTTCCTGACGCGGAATTTTTAAGCCTGCTTTTTTCGCTGGTGTAATTGAGACGATTCTTCGAGGGGACAATGCGGTGTGGTGGGGGATATGAACAGGGACATGACGGTATTGGTGGTCGATGACTTTTCTACCATGCGGCGCATCATCAAGAACCTGCTGCGTGAGTTGGGCTACAGAAACGTGCTCGAGGCCGAAGATGGCCTGGCGGCATTGAAGGTCCTGCAAAAAACACCGGTGGATCTTGTCATCACGGACTGGAACATGCCCCACATGTCGGGGTTGGAGCTCCTGCGGACCCTGCGCGCCAGCGAAAACTGGAAGCACCTGCCTGTGTTGATGGTGTCGGCGGAAGCGAAGCGTGATCAGATCATTCAAGCCGCAAATGCCGGGGTGAATGCCTATATCGTCAAACCCTTCAATGGTCCGACGCTTGAAGAGAAGATCCATCGTATCTATGAGCGCCTTCAATGGCAGATCGCGCCTCATGTCGGCGATTAGGCAAATTCGCGCTCGACTATACGGGTTGCAAATGAGTACCCAAGCCTGTTTTCAACGCAGCATGATCGCCGCGCAAGCGCTTTTTGTATAACGCCTAAGTAGTGGCCTGTGTAATAAGTCGTTAGCCCGTGAACGCTGAATGTCGCCTGTTTCAGGTTGCTACATGACTTTAGCGTCCTGCGTCAGATAGGTATCTATTTGAAAGGCTTGAAAATACAAGACCACATGCTCAAAGCAAGGAAACTTAATCAAGAAATCAAGGTTCTACTGAAAGATAGGGTGATCGCGCGCTCAATTTATAATATGTAAGTTCTGAAGGATTGTTTTTGATGGCAAATCATACGCCAAATCGACACTGTCATAAGTGGAGGTTGGAATTGCGCAGCGCTCAAGGCGGCGAGTCCAAATCCAAGATTCTCGCAAAGTCGATCAGGGCGGATATCGAACAGGGCTTACTACTGCACGGCGTGCGCCTTCCGCCGCAGCGGCATTTGGCCGACTGCCTGGGCATTAGCTTGCAGACGACATCCAACGCCTATCGGGAGCTAGAGCGGCAAGGATTCATACGTTGCGAAATTGGCCGCGGCAGTTTCGTCTCGAGGCCTGTGAGCTCCGACGTCGCCAATTTGATTCTCGACACCCCGCAGTCCACGGTCATGGACTTTTCTACCGTCAGAATTATCCATACAGATGAACATGGGCAGCGTTGGCGCGACATCTGCCTGGCCTTGAGCGGCGAGCAGGACCAGCCTTGGATTCAGGCGTTACGCCCAATTGCCGGCCTTGAAGCGCACCGTGAAACGGCTCGGCAATGGTTGGCACGCCACGGGGTGCAGGCGGACCTTGAGGACATCCTCATCACCAATGGGGCAGCCCATGGGATATTCCTCGCTCTGGCTTCCTTGACGAGTACGAATGATGTGGTCCTCTCCGAGGGCATTACCGATCATGGGATAATCGGGACTTCCCAAGTGCTGGGCTTTACGCTGAAAGGGCTCGAAACGGATCGTCATGGTATTGACCCAGACCATTTTGAGTACCTGTGCACCCATGAGCGTGTTACGGCCTTGGTGTGTACGCCTAATTTCAACAATCCGACAACGACCTTGATGCCTGCTAGCCGTCGCCGTGAAATTGCCAGCATTGCCAGGCACTTTGGTGTCTGGATCATCGAGGATGATGTTTTCGGGCCGTTGTTAGGGGAGCATCACATACCGCCGATTAGTCATTACTTACCCGAACGCACCATTTATTGCACGAGCATGACAAAGTCTGTGCTCACGGGGTTACGTATTGGTTATCTGGTGATGCCAAAAACCCTATCGTCACGGACGAAAAGCGTGTTGCGGGTCAATGGTTGGATGGGGACACCAATCATGGCCGAAATCGCATCCCGTTGGATTCGCGATGGTAGCGCCGATTTATTGATTCAAAAGCAAAGGCTGCTGGTGGCAGAAAGACAGGCGGTGATCAGTGAATGTTTTTCTGATTTCATTTTGGGGCATCACCCATACGCCTTGAGTGCCTGGATTGGCGTTCCGCCTCATTGGGAAGCTGCCGGTCTGGTCAACACATTGCGTGAGCGGCACATCGCGATCACTCCACCGGATCCTTTTGTTGTGCCGGGAATTGTCAAACCGCCAGCGGTTCGTATTTGTGTCGGGGCCGAATGTGGCTTTGATGAGATGCGCAATGCGATACAGCAAATGCGCGAAGTCTTCGACAAAATGCAATAGCGTGCCGTTGGCGTCGCAGCGCATATGGATCATGGCTGCGGCCTGAAGCGCTCAGGTCTCTCTAGTCCGGCCAGTTTCTGTTCCCAGGCACAGCCTGAGGTCTCGAATTATCGTCGGACGATATCAGGAGCCTTGTACCGCGATGGGTTTGGGTAGCGGCTCAATGCAGGCGGGTTACTCGGCCCATTCCGGATCCCCGGTGAACACTACCGTCAACCAACGATCCGGTCCTTCACCCCCCACCGCATCGCCAATCTCGTTGCGCCACGCATCCCATTCATCAATGGTTTTCGCAGCCATGCTCTTCGGCACGATGAAATACAACTCGATCTCCCGCGAGCGCCCGACCTTGGCCACATAGGCGCGGTATGACTGCAGCCCATGGCGGGCGACGAAGGCCTTGGCCACTTCATCGACGTGCAGCTTGAGGTCGCCAGGGGTGACCAGGAAGATTTCCGACAAAGCCTGGCGCACCACCGACAGCGGCAGCGGCACGATCACCAGGCACACCAGCGCCAGCACCGCCGGGTCGATGTACGGCGATACCCACTCCAGCGACGTGCCCTGTACCGCGTAACCAAAGCAGAAGGCGATCAGCAGCGCGGCGGTGATGCTGGCCGACATCACCCAGCCCTTGACGTCCATGCGCACGAAGTCCGAGCCCAGCTTGCGGTTGGCGCGCGCTTCGACAATGGCGATGGTCGCGCAGGCGATCACGGTCAGTACCGCGTAGACCATGGCGATGCCGAACTCCAGGTGACGGCCGCCTTGCAGCAGGCTGCTGACGGCGTTGATCAGCGCGTAGATGGCCACGCCGCTGAGCAGGATGCCGTTGAGCGCCAGTACCATCGGCTCCAGGTGCCAGAAGCCCATGGTGAAGCGCTCGCGCAGCTTGCGCGACATCTGCACGCTGGTGGTGTGCGAGGTGATCAGCTTGACCACCACCAGCGACAGCCCGCTCATGCTGGCGTCGACCAGCGAGTAGACGCCGTCGAACACGATGGAGAACGAGCCGGAGGCCAGGCCGAAGCCGATGCCGATGGTGGCGATGAACAGGGTGACGGCGATCGAGGTGCGTAACAGGCCCTGTTCGCTGGTGATGTCGAAGAACGTGGATTGGGTTGCGGTTTGCATAAGGTGTGCTCGGTAAAATCGATGATGCTGTAGTACCTGTGAGGGCCTCTTCGCGGGTGAACCCGCTCCCACAGGTTGGGTGCTGCTTGTGAGGGCAGTGCCCACCTGTGGCCTACAGGGGATCATGGCTTCAAAGGCCAGTGAGGGACCCTGTGGGAGCGGGTTCACCCGCGAAGAGGCCCTCACAGGCTAGACGCGGAACTGCTCCATAAGCGCCTGTTGCTGGTTGGCCAGCCGGTTCAAGGCCTGGCTGATGCGTGCCGACTCGTCTGCCTGGCCTGCCAGCGATTCGGTCACGTCGCGAATGCCGGCTACGTTGCGGTTCACCTCTTCGGCCACTGCGCTCTGTTCCTCCGCGGCCGAGGCAATCTGCAGGTTCATGTCGCTGATCACCGCCACCGCCTCGCCAATGCGCTGCAGCGCCGGCAGCGCCTGTTCCATGCGCGTGGCGCTGTCCTGGGCCTGGCGCTGGCCTTCATGCATGGCGCCCACCACATCCTGGGTGCCTTGCTGCAAGCCTTCAATGACCTGGCGGATTTCCTCTACCGATACCTGCGTGCGCTGGGCCAGGCCGCGCACTTCATCGGCCACCACGGCAAAACCCCGCCCGGCTTCGCCAGCGCGGGCGGCTTCGATGGCAGCATTGAGGGCCAACAGGTTGGTCTGCTCGGCGATGGTGCGGATCACCTCCAGTACCGTGCCGATCTGCCCGCTGCGGCCTTCCAGCGCACGCGCCTCGTCCATGGCGGTGTTCATGCCGGCGGCCAGGCGGTCGATGCCCTGGCGGGTGCTGTCGATCAGTTGCAGGCCTTCGCGGCTGGCCTGGTCGGCAGCGCGGGCGGCCTGGGCTGCCTGCGAGGCGTTATGGGCGACATCCAGGGCGGTGGCGCTCATTTCGTTGGCTGCAGTGGCCACTTGCTCGATTTCGCGGTGCTGCTGCTGCATGCCGCTGCTGGTCTGGCTGGCGATGGCGGCCGACTGGTCGGCGGTACCGCGGGCTTCCTGCAGTGAACCTTTGACCTGGGCGATGACCGGCTGCAGTTTGTCGAGGAAGCGGTTGAACCAGCCGGTGAGCTGGCCCAGTTCGTCCTGGCGCGCATAGTCCAGGCGGCGGGTGAGGTCACCTTCGCCGCTGGCGATGTCCTCCAGCCGCGCGGCCACAGCCAGGATCGGCCGGGTGACGCCGCGTGCGGTCAGCCACACCAGCAGCAAGCCAACCACTGCGGCACCCAGGCCGATCAACAGGCTGGAGAGGTTGGCGCTTTGGTTGTGTGCGTCCAGGCGCTGGTTAAGGGCTACGGCTGGTGCCTGCAGCACGCTTTCCGGCAGTTCCAGCAACACCTGCCAGGGGGCGGCGTCAGGGATTGGCGTGAAGGGGTGGGCCACGCGCAGCAGGCCATCGGCTACCGCCTTGTCCATGGGGTGGCCAAGCGTGCTGGCGTCACGGCTGTTGCCGGCCAGCAGGCCGGCTGCGCTGACGATACTCACTTGGCCCTGGCCGTCGAACAGCTCGCGGCGGCCGTCCACGCTCAGTTGTTGCAGGTTGGCCAGGCCGATGTCCAGGCCGACCACTCCGACCACCTTGCCATGCTCCAGTAGCGGCAGGGCGATGCTGGTCATCAGTACCTGCTGGCCATTCACCTCGTCGAGGTACGGTTCGAGCATGCAGGTGCTGGCGGTGTCTTGCGGGCAGGTCAGCCAGCGGTTCTTCGCCGCGCCGTTACTGCCGATGCTGGCATCGCCGAGCATCGATTCCGGCATGGCTTCAAGCTCCAGGGTGCCGGGGTGCGGCTGTGACCAGTACAGCGAGAAGCGCCCGCTTTCGTTGCTGCCCACAGCCTCCTGGCCAATGTATTGGCTGTCGTGCTGGTCCAGAGCATCGGGCTGGAACACCAGGTACAAGCCGATCACATCCGGGTTGCCGGCCAGGCTGGCACGGGCCTGGCGCGTCAGCTCGGCGCGCAGGTCGCTGCCACCACGGGTCTTGAGCACCTGCACCAGGCGGGCAAAGCCATTGCCGTACTGGTAGGCATCCATGAAATAGCGCTGGATGCGCAAGGCTTGGGTTTCGGCGTGGGCCTGCAGGCGCAGGCGGGCGCTACTGTCGAGCATTTCGGTGTTGGCCTGGTTGACCAGTGCCGCGCTGCGCCGGGCCTGGGTCAGCGACGTGGCCACCAGCAGGGCGACGATGGCCAGCAAGCAGAGGCCGGCGAGCAGGGTGATCTTCCACTGGATGGAGAGGCGACGCAGCGGCATGAGGGCTTTCCTTATCGATAAAAGGCAAAGCCCGCGGTCAGGCGCGGGCGTTGTTGGCAGCGTGGGTCATTCTGCGATGTAGTTGGGCGGGGCATCCTTGAAGGCTTTGGTCAGATAACCCAGGTACAGCACGCCGAGCAGTGCCCAGGCGCCGCCGAACAGCAGTGAGTGCGCGTTCAGGTCCAGCCACAGCGAGACGATGATGCAGAAGCCGATGGTCGGCAGTACCAGGTACTTCAGCTGATTGGCCAGGCCTTTGCGGTTGCCTTCGCGCAGGTAGCAGTGGTTGATCACCGACAGGTTGACGAAGCTGAACGCGACCAGCGCGCCGAAGTTGATGATCGAGGTGGCAGTAACCAGGTCGAAGAAGATCGCCGACAGCGAAATCAGCCCTACCACGACGATGTTCAGTACCGGTGTCTTGTAGCGCGAATGCAGGCGGGCGAAGACGCTGGCCGGGATCACGTTGTCGCGGCCCATCACGTACAGCAGGCGTGACACGCTGGTTTGCGAGGCCAGGCCCGAGGCGATGGTGTTGATCACGGTGCAGGCAATGAAGATCGACTGGAACAGCTTACCGCCTACGTACAGGGCGATTTCCGGCAGGGCCGCTTCCTGATCGTGGAAGCGCGCCATGGTCGGGAAGTAGGCCTGGATGAAGTACGACACGGTGATGAACACCACGCCGCCGATCAGTGCGGTGAGGAAGATCGCCCGGGGGATGGTCTTGCCCGGGTCGCGGGTTTCCTCGGACAGGCAGGTGACCGCATCGAAGCCCAGGAACGAGAAGCACAGGATGGTCGCGCCCGCGGCCAAGGCGCTGAACTGAGTCTGGCTGTCGGCGAATGGCAGCAGGCTCCAGCTGGTACCCAGCCCTTCCCCCTGGTCCAGGCCGCGTACGCACAGGTAGATGAACACGGCGATGATCGCTACCTGCACGCCCACGAACAGCAGGTTGAAATGCGCCACCAGGTTCACGCTGCGCATGTTGATCAGGCTGATCAGGGTGACGAAGCTTGCCACCCATATCCACTCCGGTACCTCCGGGAACATGGCCGAGAGGTACAGCTTGGCCAGCAGCGCGTTGACCATCGGCAGCAACAGGTAGTCCAGCAGCGACGACCAGCCGACCAGGAAGCCCACGTGCGGGTTGATCGCCCGTTGGGTGTAGGTGTAGGCCGAGCCCGATTGCGGGAAGCGTTTTACCAGGGTGCCGTAGCTTACGGCGGTGAACAGGATCCCGGCCAGCGCCAGGATGTAGGCGCTGGGTACATGACCGGCGGTAATCCCGGACACGATGCCGAACGTGTCGAACACGGTCATCGGCGTCAGGTAGGCCAGGCCGATGATGATCACGTGCCAGAGGCGCAGGGTTTTGCGGAGTTGGCCGTTGCCGGAGGCGCTGTGGTCAGGCTGCATGCTGGCATGGCTCCTGCGGCTGGGCGTAAACGACGGGCACGGGGTACTGCGCATGCGGCAAGGGCGAGCGGGTGGGCTCCATGTTGTTCACCTTTTTTGTTGGAGCGGCGGGAGGCGCGAGGGGGCGCGCAAAGTGGTGAAAATAAAAAACGATGGGTAGGTGGGTGTCAAGTTAAACATGACAAGATGTTGCTAATTTGAAGTATTTATCGAGTCAAATAGAGATTTGTTCGGTTTTTGTGCGTTTTTTTGCGGTTATGATCAATCTCTGTGTTCGTAAAAATTAACGTATTGGCCATTTCTTTTCAGATGGGTCGGAAATGTGGGATTTCTCCACTGGGACCACCCACGCTGCTTGGCCTGCGGTGGTACTCTTCGCGCTCTGCGTGGCCGCTGGCGCCACGTGCATTCCCTACGGACAGCAATCGGTTCTATTCATGAAGAAATCAGTTGGCATCCTCTCCGGCCTGGCTATTGCCATCGCCGTCGTAACCACCGCTGGCGCCTGGTACACCGGCAAGCAACTGCCTGTGGAGCTGGACAGCGCCCTTGCCCGCAGCAACGCCGAGCTCGAAAAGGCCCTGATCGGCACCGGTGGCAACATGAGCATCGAACGGGTGTCGCTGGAGCAGCATTTCTTCAGCAGTACTGCGCAGTACCGGCTCAAGGCGCGGGACATCAACCTGGGTCAAGGCGAGGTGGTGAATTTCGATGTGGGTGTGACCGATCAGATCGAACACGGCCCGTTCCCTTGGTCGCGGGTCAAGGCGCTGAAGCTGATGCCGGTGTTGGCCGTCAGCAACAGCACATTGCAAAAGGATGACTTCACCGCGGCATGGTTCGCCGCCGCGGGCGACAAGCCCCCGGTCAGCGCGCAGACCAGCCTGGGCTATGGCGGCAATGTGGTTAGCCAGGTCCAGCTGGCGCCGGTCAAACTCGATGAAGCCGACGGCAACAGCCTCGACTTCTCGGGCATGCAATTGCAGGTCAGTGGTGACCGGGAAGGCAAGGCCTCTGCATTCCACGGCCAGGCCGAGCGTTTCGTGATGAAGCTGGTGCGCGACGACCAGCCGCCTGCCACGTTCGAACTCCAGGGCCTGAATGTTGCTGGCAACCTTCAGGCCACCGAGCACGACGCCATCTATGTGGGCAATGTCGACCTGGCTCTGGCCGAAACCAAGGTCACCCTGGGGCCCAAACAGCAGATACTGCTGATCAAGGGCCTTGAGCAGAATGCCGTGCAAACCCTCGACGGCCCGGATACCGTGGGCGGCCGCGTGGAGTACAAGCTGGGGGATATCACCTGGGATGGCCGTGCGGTCGGCAAGGCTCAGCTGGCGGTGAGCATCACTTCGGTCAATGCGCCGGCACTGCAGGCGTTGTCGCAGTGGTACCAGGCGCACCTGCCGGAGTTCGAGGCCGCGTCTGCCGCCGGCCAGCCTGTGCCGCAAATCCAGATGGACGACGCCGAGAAGGCGCGGTTCCAGGGGGACCTGCACAAGCTGCTGGCGGCCAAGCCCAAGGTGGCAGTGGAAAACCTGTCGTTCAAGACCGCCAATGGCGAAAGCCGCTTCAACCTGTCGATGGACTTCGCCGCCCCGGCCAGCTTCGACCTGCCGGCGGACCAGTTGAGCAAGCAACTGATCACCGAGGTGAAGAGCCAGTTGTCGCTGTCCAAGCCGATGATCGGTGACCTGGCGACCTTGCAGGCGCTGCTGGAGGGCCAGACTGACGCCCAGGCGATCGCCATGCAGTCGAGCCAGGCGGGGGAAGTGGTCGGCATGATGGCGCTGCAGAGCGGCATGGCCACCGTGCAAGGCAATGATGTGGTCAGCAGCCTGCACTATGCCGATGGCATGGTCGATTTCAACGGCAAGAAGATGACAGTGGAAGAATTTGCCATGCTGATGGCGGCACACCTGGCGGCCCTGTCGCCGCAGGGTTGACAGTCACCTGTACTGGCCTTTCGCGGGCTTGCCCGCTCCCACAGGATATTCATTGCACCTGAGGGCAGCACAATACCTGTGGGAGCGGGCAAGCCCGCGAAGGGGCCAGCACAGGCAACACAAAAACCACTTTAGAATTCGCTGGATTGTCTGTAGCCTTCGGCCTCCGATAATAATCCGTGCCCGCAGAGGGCCGTGGCGGCCTGCGTGCCGTCCGGCACCCTTAGCCGATCTGCCAGGGCCGGGTGATACACTCGATTTGACGCGCACACGCGCCTGCAGGTCCAGCGATCATGACCCAGATTTCCGAACGCCTATTGGTTCAGGCCCACCTCGACGCCAAGCAGCCCAACCCGCTGACAGCCGAGCAGGAGGCCGAATACCGTGCGGCCATCGCTGCCGAGCTCAAGGCCCAGAACGCCGTGCTGGTCGCCCACTATTACTGCGACCCGGTCATCCAGGCGCTGGCCGAAGAAACCGGCGGTTGCGTGTCCGACTCGCTGGAAATGGCCCGCTTCGGCAAGAACCACCCGGCCGAGACGGTGATCGTTGCCGGTGTGCGCTTCATGGGCGAAACGGCCAAGATCCTCACCCCGGAAAAGCGCGTGCTGATGCCAACCCTGGAGGCCACCTGCTCGCTCGACCTGGGTTGCCCGGTGGAAGAGTTCTCGGCCTTCTGCGACCAGCACCCCGAGCGCACCGTGGTGGTCTATGCCAACACCTCCGCTGCCGTGAAGGCGCGCGCTGACTGGGTGGTGACCTCGAGTTGCGCGCTGGAAATCGTCGAAAGCCTGATGGACAACGGCGAGACCATCATCTGGGGCCCGGACCAACACCTGGGCCGTTACATCCAGAAGCAAACCGGCGCCGACATGCTGCTGTGGGATGGCGCCTGCATCGTTCACGAAGAGTTCAAGTCGCGCCAACTGGCCGACATGAAGGCGCTGTACCCGGATGCGGCGATCCTGGTGCACCCCGAGTCGCCGGAGTCGGTGATCGAACTGGCCGACGCGGTGGGTTCCACCAGCCAGCTGATCAAGGCCGCCCAGACCCTGCCGAACAAGACCTTCATCGTCGCCACCGACCGCGGCATCTTCTATAAGATGCAGCAGCTGTGCCCGGACAAGGAGTTCGTCGAAGCGCCTACCGCCGGTAACGGCGCGGCATGCCGCAGCTGCGCGCACTGCCCATGGATGGCGATGAATACCCTGGAGCGGGTGTTGCATTGCCTGCGTAATGGTGGCGATGAAATCTTCGTGGACCCGGCGCTGGTGCCCAAGGCGATCAAGCCGCTGAACCGGATGCTGGACTTTACCCAGGCCGCGCGCCTGAAGCTGTCTGGTAACGCCTGACTTCAGACCGCGTCGTCTTCTTCGCGGGCTCGCCCGCTCCCACAGGTACTGCACCGCTTGCAAGGGCGATGGGGAACCTGTGGGAGCGGGCGTGCCCGCGAAAGGGCCCTCAGCGCCCCATCATCTCCCGAACCATGCGCTGCTGCTCCATGATCTCGCGCTGGCGCTGGTCAATTTGCGAGGCCAGCGGGAAATTCCCCCCCGCCCGACGCTTGGCATAATCCAGCTGCTGGATCGCCTGGTCAAAATCCCCCACCAAAGTGAAGTACTCGGCGCGCGCCCGGTGCAAACCGATGGTATTACCCGACAAGCCACGCACTTCGGCCATATCGTACCAAACGTCCGGGTCATCCGGCCGGCTCTTGACCAGCTCGTTCAACACCTTTTCCGCCTCGGCAGGCTTGTTCTGCTTCACCAGCAAATCGGCACGCACCTGCTTCAGCGGATAGTTGCCCGGGTACAGCCCTTGCATCCGCTCGGCCCGCTGTTGTGCATCAGCCAAGCGGTTGTTGGTGATGTCCAGGTCGATTTGCGCCAGGTTGTAGGTGATGTCGTTGGGCGCCTTGGCCAGTAGCGGCTTGAGCAGCTCACGCGCCTCGTTCAGCTGGCCGCCCTTGATCTGCGCCAGGGCCAAGCCATAACGCGCGGCATCGAGCTTGGGGTCTTCGTCCAGCTGGGCGCGGAAACGCTTGGCGGCGAGCCCCGGGGTGCCTTCGTAGGTCAGCGCCACCCGGGCACGAATCAGCTGGTAACGCATGCTGTCTTCAATGCCGCCCTTGGGCGCCTGGTCGGCACGGTTACGGGTATCGGCGATACGCGATTCGGTCACCGGGTGAGTCAGCAGGAATTCCGGTGGCTTGGCGTCATAGCGATACTGGCGTGCCAGGCGCTCGAACATGGTCGGCATGTTGCGCGGGTCGTAGCCGGCCTTTTCCAGGTTCTGGATGCCGATACGGTCGGCTTCCTGTTCATTCTGCCGCGAGAACCGCCGCTGTTCCTGGATGGCCGCTGCCTGGGTGCCGGCAATCATGCCGATGCCCGCATCGCCAGCGCCACCTGCGGCCAGCACGATACCGGCCAGCAGCGCCGCCATCATCGGCAACTGCATGCGTTGCTGGGCCTCCACGCCGCGGGCGAAGTGGCGCTGCGACAAGTGCGCCAGTTCGTGGGCCAGTACCGAGGCGTATTCGCCTTCGGTCTGGGCGTTGAGGAACAGCCCGCCGTTGACCCCGACAATGCCACCGGGGGCGGCGAAGGCGTTGAGCTCGCGGCTGTCGATGAGGATGAACTCCAGGCGCCGGTCCTGTAGCTGGCTGGTTTCGGCCAGCTTGTACACGCTGGTTTCGACGAAGTCCTTGAGCTGCGGGTCGTTAAGCTGGTTGACCTGGCCACGCAGCAGGCTCAGCCAGGCACGGCCGAGCTGGTGTTCCTGCTGCGGCGAAACGATCGCGGAGCTGGCGTCACCCAGTGATGGCAGGTCGTCAGCATGGCCGGGAAGGGCCATCAGGCAGGCCAGCGTCAGCAGGGTAGGGCGCAGTAGATTCATGCATGAAGCTCGCGTCGGTCAAAGATAGCTACTGTAGCGGGCTCACACGTTGGCGACCAGTGGCGCTATCCTAGCCGACCCTATCGAACAGCAGCCCGGCAATGCCTTTGGAGAGCCCCGCGATGACTGACACCCTGACCTGCGACGCCGAACTGGACGCCAGCGGGCTGAATTGCCCTTTGCCGCTGCTGAAGGCCAAGATGGAGCTCAACCGCCTGGCCAGCGGCGCGGTGCTGAAGGTGATCGCCACTGACGCCGGGTCCCAGCGCGACTTCCGCACTTTCGCCCAACTGGCCGGTCATACCCTGCTGCGGGAAACGGCCGAGGCCGGTACCTACACCTACTGGCTGCGCAAGGCCTGAGTCTTTTCCAAGGATCGTCAATGTTCAAAGTGCTTCGCGACTGGATGCAGCGCTACTTCTCCGATGAGGAGGCCGTGGTGCTGGCGGTCCTGTTGTTCCTGGCTTTCACTGCGGTGCTCACCCTGGGTGGCATGCTCGCGCCGGTGCTGGCAGGCATGGTGCTGGCGTTCCTGATGCAGGGGCTGGTCAATGCCCTGGAGCGTGTGCGGGTGCCGACGCGGCTGGCGGTGGCGCTGGTGTTCGCCCTGTTCATGGGGGCGCTGGCGGTGTTCATGCTGGTGCTGGTGCCGCTGCTGTGGCACCAGCTGATCACCCTGTTCAACGAACTGCCGGGCATGCTCGGCAAGTGGCAATCGCTGCTGTTGCTGCTACCCGAGCGCTACCCGCATCTGGTCTCGGACGAGCAGGTGCTGCGTGCCATCGAGTCGGTGCGCGGGGAAATCGGCAAGTTCGGCCAGTGGGCGCTGACCTTCTCGCTGTCCAGCCTGCCACTGCTGGTCAATGCCATGATCTACCTGGTGCTGGTGCCGATCCTGGTGTTCTTCTTTCTCAAGGACCGTGAGCTGATCGGCCGTTGGGTCAGCGGCTACCTGCCGCGCGAGCGCACCTTGCTGAACCGGGTTGGCAGCGAGATGAACCGGCAGATTGCCAACTACATTCGCGGCAAGGGCATCGAAATCCTGATCTGCGGCATTGCCACCTACATCGCCTTCATAACCTTGGGGCTCAACTACGCCGCGCTGTTGGCGTTGCTGGTGGGGCTGTCGGTGGTGGTGCCATACGTGGGGGCGGTGGTGGTGACCGTACCGGTGACCTTGATTGCACTGTTCCAGTGGGGCTGGGGCGACCAGTTCATCTACCTGATGACGGTGTACGCAATCATCCAGGCGCTGGACGGCAACGTGCTGGTGCCGCTGCTGTTCTCCGAGGCGGTGAGCCTGCACCCGGTGGCGATCATTTGCGCGGTGCTGCTGTTTGGCGGGTTGTGGGGGTTCTGGGGGATCTTCTTCGCGATTCCGCTGGCGACGCTGATCAAGGCCGTGCTGGATGCCTGGCCCAGGCAGGAGCCTAGTGTTTCGCCGATGCTTTAGCTTTGATGCTGTAGTTTTTGGGGCTGCTTTGCAGCCCTTCGCGGGTGAACCCGCTCCTACAAGGGAACGCAACCCCCTGTAGGAGCGGGTTTACCCGCGAAGGGCCACAAAGCGGCCCCATTCAATCTCAAGCCTTGTGCAAAGCCTGGGCCGCCGCCAACACGGCATCCACATGCCCCGGCACCTTCACCCCACGCCATTCCTGGCGCAGCACACCGTCCTTGTCGATCAGGAAGGTGCTGCGGTCAACGCCCATGTATTCCTTGCCATACAGCTTCTTCAGCTTGATCACGTCGAACAGCTGGCACAGGGCCTCGTCCTTGTCGCTGATCAGCTCGAACGGGAAGCCTTGCTTGGCCTTGAAGTTCTCGTGCGACTTGATGCCATCGCGCGAGACGCCGAACACCACGGTATTGGCCGCGGCAAAGGCAGCATGCTGGTCACGGAACCCCTGGCCCTCGGTGGTGCAGCCCGGGGTGCTGTCCTTCGGGTAGAAGTACACCACCACTTGCTGGCCCTTGAGCCCGGCCAGGCTCACGGTGTGCCCGCTGGTGGCCTGGGCTTGGAAATCGGCGACGGGTTGGTCGAGTGCTACGGCCATGGTGGTTTCCTTACATGGGGTTCTGTGGGCGCCAAGGCTCGATCAGCGCGTCCAGGTTCAGGGCGTCGGCAAAGTCCAGGAACTGGTCACGCAGCCAGCTGATCTGGGTGCCGGCCGGCAAAATCACGGTGAACTGGGCGTTGAGCATGCTGCTGCCGGTCTGCGGCGCCAGGTACGTGTCGCAGGTCATGGCTTCCAGCTCGACGCGATGGTCGAGGAAGAACTGGCACAGCTCGTTGATGATGTCCGGGCGGTAGGCGGCGCTGACGTAGGCCACGTAGGGCAGGGCCTGTGGGCGCACTTCCTGGTCGGCGCTACGCACCACGTCGAGGGTCAGGCCGTGCTTCTTGCCCAGGCCCGGCAAGGAGGCTTCGAGGCGCGCCAAGGCGTCCCAGCTGCCGCCCACCTGCAGTACCAGGGCGCTGGTCTCGCCGTGGCGGCTCAGGCGCGAGGTGACCACCGCACAGCGGTTTTCGAAGGCAGCGCGGCTGAGGACGTTGGCCAGCTCCATGGGGTTCGGGCCCAGGGCGCTGATGACAAGGAATTGTTCGCGGACGGTGGGGGTGGACATGCAGCATTCCTAAAGCGATGAGCGGTCGGTACAGGACGGGCGAAAGCCTCCTGTCGGCAGGGCCCTGGGCTCGCATGCGAGATCGTGGACGCTGGCCGGGAGCAAGGTCGACGGCCCGGCGGGCCGTGCTGCACCGATCAAAGCATCAAGGGTAGCGAAATAAGGCGCCGAGGGGAATGCTCCGCCCGCCTGCTTCGCTTGTGCAAGGCCGATGCCCCCAGTACCATTACCGCTCTCTTTTTCCGGCAGGAGCAGTTACATGATTGCGGGCAGTATGGTGGCATTGGTCACTCCCATGGATGCACAAGGGCGTCTTGACTGGGACAGCCTCGACAAACTTGTAGACTTCCACCTGGAAAACGGCACCCATGCGATCGTCGCTGTCGGCACCACCGGTGAGTCCGCCACGCTGGATGTCGAAGAACACATCCTGGTCATCAAGCACGTGGTCGAGCGCGTCAAGCGCAGTAGCCACCGCATCCCGGTCATCGCTGGCACCGGTGCCAACTCCACCGCCGAGGCCGTGCACCTGACCCAGAACGCCAAGAGTGCCGGTGCCGATGCTTGCCTGCTGGTAGTGCCGTACTACAACAAGCCGACCCAGGAAGGCCTGTACCAGCACTTCAAGCACATTGCCGAAGCCGTCGACATCCCGCAGATCCTCTACAACGTACCCGGCCGCACCTCCTGCGACATGCAGGCCGATACCGTGATCCGCCTGTCGAAGGTCAAGAATATCATCGGCATCAAGGAAGCCACTGGCGACCTGGCCCGTGCCAAGGCCATCCTCGATGGCGTCGACAGCGATTTCATCGTCATGTCGGGTGACGACCCGACTGCCGTCGAGCTGATCCTGATGGGCGGCAAGGGCAACATCTCCGTCACCGCCAACGTCGCCCCGCGCGAAATGGCCGATATGTGCGAGGCCGCCCTTGCGGGCAATGCCGAGAAGGCCCGCGCGATCAACGAAAAACTCATGCCGCTGCACAAAGACCTGTTCTGCGAAGCCAACCCGATCCCGGTGAAATGGGCGCTCGTCGAAATGGGCCTGATGCACAAAGGCATTCGCCTGCCGCTGACCTGGCTGAGCGAAGGCTGCCACGAAAAAGTCCGTACTGCCTTGCGCCAGTCCGGCGTACTGGTTTAAGAGGAAGTACACCGCATGAAGCGACTGGCTGGTCTTTCCGCCCTTGCCCTGATTATCTCCAGCACCAGCGGGTGTGGCTGGCTGTGGGGCGAGGATGGCTATTTCCGCGACCGCGGCAGCGATTACCTGCAGGCGCACCCGACCGCGCCGATGCAGCTGCCGCCGGACGCCAGCAACGTCAAGCGCCTTGACCCACTGCTGCCGATCCCGCGTAACGTCGCCGACGATCGCGCCAGCGGCGAGTTCGAAGTGCCGCGTCCGCAGCCTCTGACCGGCGGTGCCGCCCAGGTCACCGACTACAGCCTGCAGCGCAGCGGCAGCAGCCGCTGGGTGCTGGCCCAGCACTCGCCAGCCGAAGTATGGCCGGTGGCTCGCCAGTTCTTCGAGGACAACGGCTTCCGCATCGCCGAAGAGCGCCCGCAAACCGGTGAGTTCAACACCACCTGGCAGCGTTTCGACGAACTGTCGGCATCCCTCGGCCAGCGCCTGGCTAGCACTGCCAGCAGCGGTGACAGCGAGGTGCGCGTGCGTGTGCGCATGGAGCCTGGCGTGCAGCGCAATACCTCCGAGGTGTACGTGGTCAGCGTCGAGCGCCCAGCCGGCAGCACCGCCGAGCCTGATTTCCCGTCCACTTCCAGCAACACCGGCGCCGATGCCCTGCTGGTCGACGAAATGCTCGCCAGCATGAACCGCAGCGCCGAGAAGGGCGGTTCGGTGTCGCTGCTGGCCGCGCGCGACTTCGACGCGCCAAGCCGCGTCAGCCTGAGCGAAGACGGCAGCGGCAACCCGGTGCTGTACCTGGGCGCCGACCTGGACCGCGCCTGGTCCAGCGTGGGCCGTGCCCTGGAGCAAGGTGGCGAGTGGCGTGTCGAGGACATCAACCGCAGCCTGGGCCTGTACTACATCAACCTGTCCGAAAAGCCTGACGACAAGCAGAACCAGCCAGGCTTCTTCAGCCGTATGTTCGGCAGCGAGCCGACCAAGGAAGAGCGTGAAGCCCGTGCCGAGCGCTACCAGGTACGCCTGAGCAAGGTGGGCGAGAGCGTGCAGGTCACGGTCGAGAAGAACATCAACACCGTGGCTCCGGCCGATGTCGCCCGCCGCGTGCTGAGCGCCATTCAGGACCACCTGGGTTAAGTGCGTTTCGCAGTACTTGGAAGCGGCAGCCAGGGAAACGGCACGCTGATCGCCAGTGGTGACACGTTCATCCTGGTCGATTGCGGGTTTTCCTTGCGCGAGACCGAGCGGCGCCTGGCGCTGCTCGGTGTGTCGGCGGCCCAGCTCAGCGCGGTACTGGTCACCCACGAACATGCCGACCACGTGCATGGCGTTGGCTTGCTGTCACGGCGCTACAATGTACCGGTCTACCTCAGCCAAGGGACCTTGCGCGGCATGCGCAAGCCAGTGGAGGTAGCCGGTTTTCTCGCTTGTGGCGACAGCCTGCGTATCGGCAGCCTGGAAGTGACCGCGGCGCGGGTCGAGCACGACGCCTACGAACCGTTGCAGTACGTGGTCAGCGACGGCCAGCGGCGTTTCGGCATGTTGACCGACCTGGGCTCGTACGACGCGCTGCTGCTGGAGCGTTACCAGGGCCTGGATGCACTGTTGATCGAGGCCAACCACTGCCGTGACCTGCTGGCACGCGGTCACTACCCGGCCTTCCTGAAGCGGCGGGTGGGTGGCATGCAAGGGCATTTGAACAATCACCAGGCTGCGCGCCTGGTGCACGAGTTGGGCTGGCGCAACCTGCAACACCTGGTGCTGGCCCACCTCAGCAGCAAGAACAACCTGCCACACTTGGCCCGCCAGTGCTTCGTCGACACCCTCGGGTGCGACCCGGACTGGCTCCAGGTGGCGAATCAGGAATACGGGCTCGACTGGCGCGAAATCGCCTAGCCCAACACCTCAAGCAAGCGGAGCCCAATCATGGAAAAACGCGACGAACTCTACCGCGGCAAGGCCAAATCGGTTTACAAGACCGACGACGCCGACCGCTTGATCCTGCTGTTCCGTAACGACACTTCGGCGTTCGACGGCAAGCGCATCGAACAACTCGACCGCAAAGGCATGGTGAACAACAAGTTCAACGCCTTCATCATGCAGAAACTGGAAGAAGCCGGCGTGCCGACCCAGTTCGACAAGCTGCTGGGCGACAACGAATGCCTGGTGAAGAAGCTGGACATGATCCCGGTCGAGTGCGTGGTGCGTAACTACGCCGCCGGTAGTCTGGTCAAGCGCCTGGGCGTGGAGGAGGGCATCAAGCTGGAGCCGTCCACCTTCGAGCTGTTCCTGAAGAACGACGAAAAGGGCGACCCCTTCATCAACGAATCCCACGTTGTCGCATTCGGCTGGGGCACCGCCGAGCAACTGGTGGAAATGAAGAAGCTGTCGTTGAAGGTCAACGAAGTGCTGAGCAAGCTGTTCGATGACGCCGGCCTGCTGCTGGTCGACTTCAAGCTGGAGTTCGGCGTATTCCACGGCCAGATCGTGCTGGGCGACGAGTTCAGCCCGGACGGCTGCCGCCTGTGGGACAAGGAAACCCGCAAGAAGATGGACAAGGACCGCTTCCGCCAGGGCCTGGGCGACGTGATCGAAGCCTACGAAGAAGTTGCCAAGCGCCTGGGCGTGCCGCTGTAAGCGGCGCATTCACGCAAGCGCCTGATACCACGCGATTTTTTTGAAAATAAAGGTTTGCGTTTTCAAAATTCGCTGGTATGATGCGCGGCATTGGAGAGATGCCGGAGTGGTCGAACGGGACGGATTCGAAATCCGTTGTACTGGCAACAGTACCTAGGGTTCAAATCCCTATCTCTCCGCCATACATAGAAAACCCCTGTAATTCAATGAGTTACGGGGGTTTTTCTTTTTCAGTTCTACTACTCATTTCTACTACTCGCCCCCTCCTTTCTCACGTGTACCTTTGCCATGGCTGTAGCCTTTTCTGTGCTACACCAAGCGAGCCATGCTCCTGTGTGCATACGCCGCTTCCTGTGTCCGTGCCCCCCCGAAATGTAGCCATTAGCCACCTGTCTGCGTGTAGAATCTCCAGCAATCGCTATCAGGCAACCCTATATGTGAGATGCCTGTCATTTACGGTATGTCGAGCATCATAAGGATTGGATATGGAAGTCGCTGCAAGCCAAACATCTCTCACACCGCCTCGGTCGAGAACAGCATTGTTTTTGTGGGTAATCGCTTTAGTAATTGCATCTACAGCTTCGTCTATGGTTATGGCGGAAAATGACACCGGAAACAACCTTTTGCAACACTGCAAACAGACAGTCTACCTGCTTGATAATAATTTTAACGCGACGCCTGGTACTAATGATCTAGAGGTTGGAAGGTGTATTGGGCTCGTTGAAGGTGTCAGGCATACAATGATCTATCTGTCGAGTGTCATGCCAAAGGATATTGAAGTTTGCTGGCCTAAGAATGGGATAACTAACGGGCAAGCCGTGCGAATTGTAACTAGGTGGCTGGAGACGCACCCGGAGCAGTTGCAGGAAAATCCAACATATCTAGTCATGAAGTCTTTCATAGATGCGTATGGATGCAAGAAATCGGGTAGGCGTTCTTAGATAGTTATCTTGAAGAATATGGATTAGGGTTTTAGGATTATTACCTTCCTTAGTCCCCCCCAAAAAAAACAACCTGCCCACAATCCCCGGTCTGTTTTTAGATCAACTCAAATTATCTTAGGTCGGATAGTCCGAGCGGGACAGCAAAGGGGCTTAGCACCCTGCTTTAGTCAAAGTACCGGGATGCTTGGAAATCTATGAATCCCAGCGCCAGCTACTAACGATAGCGCCCCGCCATAGCTCCACAAAGGGCCATTACGGCTCTCGGTCTGGTCTGGGCTTGGGTTCTGCAGCCTGACAAGGGTGCAAGGAATGCTCCTCCAAGCGAATTCCGCACTCTGGGCAGTGGTGGTGCGACTCGCGCAGTGATAGCCTTATGCCTTTATTCAGGGAGGTGACGACTATGCGGGGTCTAGGAATTACGGTGCTGGTGCTGGGCTTGTTTGCGATCATCGGGGCACTCGCAATGGATGTCTCGGTTTCGTCAGGGACTGGACGGGTTAACAACATTGGCTTGATTGCTCAACAGCAGAATTACATCACTGTTGGTGGCCTGATGCTGCTCCTAGGCGCTGTGCTGACAATTGCTGGTAGGCGGCGTGAAGCGGTGGTCGAGAGCGGTAAGGACTGCCGAGCCTGCCCCATATGTGCCGAAACCATCAAGGTTGCTGCATTGAAGTGCAAGCATTGTGGTTCGGATACATCCAGCACTGCTAAAACCGTAGAAGAGATGCAACCGGCTAGCGATGCTGAAGATGCTAATGGCACTCAGATATGGATTGCCCGATGGACTATTTTGGCCGTATTCGTTGGCATTATCCTTTTTTCATTGATGCGGCACTGATGTCTTCATTTCCGAGCAAAACGTAAATGCTTGGATTGCATCCTAATGGCGTGTTGGTTAAGCGATATAAGTTTCAATTGCATTCGCCGCTGTCGTTGCTTTGTCTTCCATCTGTACGTCCCCTGAGTCCAGGCGCATAGCATAGCTGATTCAGATAATTCCGATTTTTATGTACAGAAAGTTGATTTTCCGCTAAAAGCCAACCCGCCAAAATTTGCTAGCTCGCATTTACAACACCCAAAAAATTCACAGGGCGATAATCCGGGGGTGACAGCGGATCGGCTTAGCACCCTGCCGCTGTGAAAGTACGGGGTGCTTGGAAATCTATGAATCCCTGTGGCAGATACAAAGAAGCCCCGCCACAGCTCCAAGTAGGGCCATAGCGAGGCGTTTGATGTATTGTGTATGCAACCCTACTGTGTAGACAGTAAACGGCTGTATGAGGCTGGTTTTAAGAAGCTGCTTTCAGTTCCTTCTTGATTCTATAGACCGTGGCAACCCCACACTCTGCCAGCTTGGCTACATCGTCGGCGGTCATGGTTGGGTGCTTGGCCATGATGCCCGTAACCTTCTCCCACATAGCAGCGTTCTTACCTTTGCCCGCTGGTTTCCAGTCAGGGTTAGCTGCCTTCTTGTTCTCGATACCTTGTTTGATCCGCTCCACACGTTTCTCTTGGTCGAGTCGTGCCATGGTTGCCATGAGGTCCAGGAGCATGTTGTTAATCACTTTCATTATCGCACCTGTAATGCCATTCCCATCAACCAACTGGTGAGAGGTGGGTAGATCGATCACTACCAATCGAAGTCCTTTGCCCTCGATAGTACCTTTCAGAGATTCCCACTCAGAACTGGTCAAGCGGGAGAGGCGGTCTACCGATTCTACTACCAGCACGTCACCCGCTTGAGCAGCATCAAGCAAACGGGAAAGTTCTGGACGCTCTAGCTTGGTTCCTGAGATGTTCTCAGCGTATACGTCTGCAATGGTAAGATTGTGGTCACTTGCGAAAGCCTCAAGCATCTGACGTGCTCGGTTGGCGTCCTGATCCTTGGTGGAAGCACGGAGGTAGAGATGGGCTTTCATGATCGCTATCCTTTAGCTATCGATTTGATGGAGCTATGATAATGGATCATATAGCTATCATCAATAGGTATTTTGATAGTTGCTATCAGATAGGGGCGCCACTACCTTTTGAGTAGAGTCAATTGATAGTGGGATAGGGTGCTTGGTTCTCGCAATGAGACCGTGATAGCTTTCTGCCTTTATCGAAAGGCAGAGGAAAGGATTCATGCGCTGTTTGATTGCCGTTACCGCGATTGCGACATTGTTAGGAGGTTGTGCTGCACCACCAACGGTTGGTGAGGCTATACCTGCCCCGACTAATCGGCTGCTAGCACTCCAAACTGAGGACCGTGGCAAAGACGGTACTGTCTCAGTGGTTCGTGAAGGTGCCGCCCAGGCGGGTCACTGCTTTTTCGGGATTTATATAGACGGCAAGCTTGTCGCGAGACTGGATAACAACGAGAAAGCCAGTTTTCACGTAAAGCCGGGCAGGAGGCTTATAGGGGTTGGTTCTGATCCCCAAGGAGCAGGGCCATGCTCAGGAAATACTCGCTATAGAAGGGAGGTCGCGACTTGGATTCAGGTTGGAGAGAATCAGATATTCAGAATTGCGTTTCAGCCAATGCTTGACATTAGACCTTCTTCATACTGATTTCAGTGTAATGCGGCAGTGGCAGGTGCCGCATACACGTTCATTTACTCGTTATTACTATAAAACTCTTTATAGAGGCGGGAGGTGTAGTTTTTCTCTCCGATACCTTCACAAAGCCGATGTGTCTCTTGGGGGAAACTGACTCCGCACACTCGCTCCCAGTTTGCGGCGGCCTCACACCCGTTCCGAATCTTCCCGAACTGACTGATGAAACGCTCTTTGTCGAACGTTCCGGGTTCAACCAATCGCTTAAAGTCGCTGTCTGTCAGCGGTTCAGGAACAAGGTGAGCAAAACCGATACCGCTACTCATGCCTTCATAGAAGAATGGCGTGCTTCCAACAAATGCACCAAAACGATTTTTTGCGTTTACCCATCCGCAATAATTGTTGTCACCTGTCCCTTTGAAGACATCTGTGAATTTGGCGCTGTCAGGATCGAATAAAGATTCTTTGACAGCCTTCTTTGCGGTGTTCTCAGCAGTCGGTAGGTAATCACACCCCGTCAAAGTGCTTATCACAATTGCGAAAGCTACGATGCTTCTCAAATCAAACTCCTTTTTATGTTTTTGCGGTGCTGGCATTTTGATTGTAATTGATTTGGATTGGAAGTGACAGAATTAATGGTGGTTTTTATAGATTTAATTTTATTGTTAAATTCACACGCTCGCTAGATTTGAGGCGCGTTGCGCTTTGACTGCACTCCGCCATCAAGCTAATGAGAAAGCCGCTGTAATCACGTTGTAGAGGGTTCTAGAGGTGTATGTGAGGTGCTTCCCTACCGTTTATTGGGAATATGTAATTACATGCCGCCCTATGGAATTTTTATCGGTGAGGGCAGAGGGCGTGTTCAACTGAATACCCGCTCAACCCTGATGGAATCAGGCTTGCAGAGGATTTGATGGGTTATCATAAAACAGATTGTCTTGGTATGCACTCCTGTTAATTACCTGTACGATCCCTGATGGTGTGCCTGTACATTCCATGCTATTGGGCAATATCAGGTGTTATTCCATTATTAATATCGGAAAATGCCGCCACCACTACTGCTGATGTGTCCTCTATTCCGCTGTCATTGGTGTTATGCACGTATTCACCAATTGCTACAAGTGAGCACAATGCCTTCAGGCGTAATGTCTATATCATATTGTCTATCCTGTGAACTGGGTTTGCCTATACATCCTTGTTGTGTGAATCACAGGCAAAGAAAAAGCCTCTGGGGCCAATCAGTCATCGATGTAATATATCGACAACTAAATGACCCCAGAGGCTTAATCTATAAATTCTTCTTTACCAAAGGATAAAGGGAAGGGGAGGCCAAAAGCCTACCAACTCTTCTATAGCTTTATCTTCTGTATATTACTCTATAGCGTAAGCTATAAATATTATCTTCTTTCTTGTCTCTTCTTCTTTACTACTCTTTCTTGCTGCTTCTTCACCAATATCCTCTTTCTGAAAGTGAAGATAGAATTTCCCTAAGTCTCCGACAATCGCAGAGCATGAGGGATCATTCACTTTCAAATCAGTTAAGAATGACAGGTAGCGGTCTGCTACTACATCCTCCCCCCGATAAGTGCTGACATGCCGTCAGAACGTACAATGGTACGCAAGATAGGCAACCGATCTTCACATAATCGTTACCCGTCAGATTCTTTAGCTGATGGAACAGCTGACTCTCGGTGTCTCTGAATGCCACAAGGACAAATCTCTACCGTTTGGTTTGCAAGCTGTTAAGCCCGCGGCGCTATGAGCCTCCCAATTTATCTGCGCTTTAAGTAAGGGAAAATTCGAGGATTCGACGCCGAAAAGCCCTTACCGAGACCCACACCCTCTCAGGCAGGTGGTTGAGTCAACCATGCACCACACGATCACAGGCTTAGGTCCTTTTAGTAACCCGAGTGAACAGCGTGTAGATCAATCGTTACGGAGGGTCGTGCCCTTTTCCGTCTCTGATATGCGCTCATTATACACTTTTTATTGCCATTTGTCAACTTCAGCTTGACTTGCGTTATTGGTTGTGCATTTTGCTCGCTATGAGGGGTGGCAAGGGGCCAAATAGCCCCATACAGCAACGTTTAGCACTCTCCCTATCCAATCCCCACTAGTACCGGCTTAAAACGCTCCGAATCGCCCTGTAGAGCCTTATAGGGCATATTCCATTTGCTTCGCCTCAGCTTAGCCATCCCTGTTCGATAGCAAATCGCTTAAAGCCTTCAATCTGGTGAGTTTCGTATACAGGCCATTGGTGTTGGTTAACACCAGATGCTACATCCTTCAATACATCTGTGATATCTGAGATGATGCCAAATGGAACCCGGAGGGTGTATTGATACATCCTGCCGTTAACGGATAACATATCGATATGCAACGTTGTCGTTTTCATTGTAATTCATCCTTTCCGTTTTCTCGGTGAGATGTGTTTGATCGCATCTCGATAGGCATTACTAATTCTCACTAGGTGGTTGATGGGAATGTTCCCATGCTTACACTTATGTAGCTGTTTGTATTTGCTAAAGATCGTAGGACATACCAGCATCACTTTGAACATAGAATGCCGGTATTGGTGTTTGATGTGGGTGAGAGTTACATCACTAATGCCTTGGTAGGCATCAATGATGTGGTTCTCTGTCATGTTCATAATCAAACAATTGAACATGGCTATCACATGTCCGTTGTAAATACATCAGGCACTTCATCTGGAAAGCCATCAGGGATAGATAGTTCACCAAAGCATGTATTGGCTTCTTTCTCAGCATCAGCAAAACGTTTTGCTTTAGCTTGTTCCAGTGCTCGACGTTCCTTTTCTTCAGCCGCTTCAATCAACTGTTGCGTTAGCTTTTCCTTGTATTCATTCAGCTGAGTTTGGAGGTATTGTACATATTCCGACTTTACAACAGCCTTCAGACTTTCTTTTTCTGCTGACTGTACGCTTGCTGGCTTCACCATCTGCACTCTGTGAGAGAGTTGAGCATGATGCACTGCCCAGCGTCTGTCTAAGCTATAGCCGTTAGTTAGTTTGTCTCCGACTAATTGAAGAAATTCATGCTCTAAAGGGTGTGTGATAATCTCGGTACACTCACTAGTGTTCTCATAAACATTTAACCGCATCAGTAGACGACGATTAAACTCAGCGGCATCCCAGGCCGGGGGTGTACCATGGACGATCGTCATGGATAACTTGTTTGTTTGTTTTTTAGTCATTAATTGGTTTCCTTCTCTTTGCTCAGTAGTGTTCGGGTCTGCGTCAGAATGTTATTAACGTATGTTGCGTCGTCCATTGCTCTTGCTGGATGCTGGGCTGATTCCTGCTTGTCGAAAATTCCTTGATCACATGAGGCGTGTTCAGAATTGCAGGGGTTATGCATTGGCTCGTTTTTGTAGAACCTGTCTTTATTTCGCTGCTCCTTGAGCCTTAACGCTGATTCTTTCAGGCGTCGCTCAAAGCGTTCTGGTGTGAAACCCATATCAATGTTCCTCGTTCTGTTTGTGTTTGATGTTTAATCGACTTAGACGTTTGCGGCATTTATCAGAGCAGGTTTTAGTGTCGGTACGTTTGTTGATTAATCGGGTGCTGCAAATAGTGCATTTGTGTTTATTCATGTAATGTGATTGTTCCTTGTGCGTCACAAATGGTTGTATGGGCGATAAAAAAGCCCATACCAAGCATCAACAATTAACTGAGGTGAAGGTATGGGCTTTATTGAAGTGAGGGGTGCCTCCCGATTGAGGGACAGGAAACACCGCAATATGATTGGAAGGAGAGAAAGCCAATCACATTGTTGAAGAATAAAAAGAGGTCATGAGAATGCACGACCTAAGCAACAATTCTAGCGTGTATCAAAATGAACTATTCAACACCTTTCAACTAACATTATGATTAATTGAAATCCCAATCTGTATTGGGCGTGTTATACCAAGGAGGTTACTGAAGTTGTCTGTGTGAGATAACTATCTTCATCTGTCTTGATGTGTTCATTGTATCATTTATATATGAAAAAGTCGACACCTGTGACATGTTTATTTGTTTTTTATATATCGAAGTCGTATGTGAGCTTTTGTATTGCTTCTAACTTTTGCTCAAATGAACATCCCCCGCTGTAGGTGCTGAGGGTGAACGATGTATTTTCATGTCCCAAAAGGTACGGTAGTACCTCCAGACCTACGCCAGCTTGATGGAGCTCGGTTGTGACTGTTTTTCGTATGCTATGAAATACATGAAGGTCTGAGAAGTTGGCTTTCTTCTTCAGTCTACCAAACTGTTTGCTCAAGCCGTCGAGGCGGTTGCCATACTTGTTCTTTCCACCTTTGAAGAGATGGCCATCGTTAGCAGTCGCCTGAGACGAGAGTTTTTTATATAGGGGGATCAAAGAAGAGTGAATCGGCACATCCCGCACACCGGCACTTGTTTTTGCTTGGTTGATTCGGAAACCTATTGGCTCCCCGTTGCTGTCGATGATTGAGTCGTCTGATTTAAGGCGACCTATTTCTTCAAGGCGAGCACCGGTGTATGCTCCAATCACAATCAGATTTGCCAAGTCATCTTTGCCATCCTCACGCGCAAGCTTGTACAGAGTTTCTACTTCGACACGGGTGAAGGCAACGTACGATTCGCCAGCCGCCTTACCAGCTCTTGGTAACGTATGGCCGTCGAATGGACACTGCTGGGTGGCGAAGTGCTCTCTAAATTGAGCGTTGTATTTTATTGCCCATCGCCAGAAATCGCGACCAGACCATAGGTAGTTGGCCAGTGTCTGCCGTGCTGCTGATTGTGATGTGAGAAATTGATGGATCGTATCGAATGTGAGCGGGGCACCCTCGGTATTCAAATACTGAGAGATTCGTTGCAGTCGTGCTCGATGACTATTTCGAGTCTTTTCTGAGGCTATTTGAGATACAAGACTAATAGCCCATTCATTAATCATGGATGGCGTTATTGGCGATCTTGGTTTATAGGCTTTAGGATTGATAATGATGGTTTTGGCTTCGGTAATCTCGCTGGATGACAACTCATACCGCACCCTAGATAACTCAGAAATGTAATGCTGGGTGATTTCGTCCGCAGCCTGAACTCCATCAATCATGTTTGTAGGTTCAGAGCTAAATTGAGCTTCCATACGATCTGCCAGACCAGTTATTCCAGTCTCAGATTCCATGGTTCTGACGTGTGCTATCAGCTCAGCCTGATCAGCGGCAAGCTGCGCGATACGTGCCGTTACCGTTTCGATGGTCGGGCTACTTGATCCCTTGGGTGGGTTTCGTATCCCCTCGACGAGGGCGGTGTCAGCTCGCTGGCGATGTTCGGCAGCCTTAGCATGAACCTTGTCTTGCCAGCCCTCACGATGGACCTTCCGAGTAGACCTTGCAGCCTCAATGTCGGCTTTCCACTGAGCAAGGATGGGGAGGCGATTCACCATTGCCTCAGATCGCATCCCCGTTTTCAGTGACTGGATCAGTACGCGGCGATTACCAAGTGCTTTACGGACGTCCTTGGGCACGTCGAGACGCACATACCATGTTGACTCGCCTGCTTTCTGAAAAATATGGTCTGCCATGGGGAGCACCGAGGTTGGAGTAATAGAGTGAATTCTACTACTATTTTCTACTACTCTGCGCTAGAAAGTCCCGTATTCATTGGGTTCGCTGGGCTTTGGAACCCTGATCGGAGATTCCCTATCTCTCCGCCATACAAGATGAAGCCCCGCAGATTAAAGTCTGCGGGGCTTTTTCGTTCTCTGCATCCATTTTGATACATTTTCCTAAGCACCATTGCTTGACGCTTACAGGTGCTGGAGGCAGTATGGTCACCAATCGCGCCCGATCCTCTGGTGCTGGCTTAGTCCGGCATTACGTTCGGGCCTTCTTATTTCTGGGAAATGGATTTTGCTGGCGCCGAAACCTTTTCGAACCTATCCAGATTTGGTCGCACTTCTACAGCAGCGCAGGATGCACGTGGCTGACTCCACGAGAGCAGAGCGTAAGCTTGCTCAAGTGGGCTACTACAGGCTGAGCGGGTATTGGTATCCAGCTCGGGAATTCGATAGAGACCCACTGAGCAACCAGCCCAGAACCTGCCGGATCACCGGAAAGCCGCTTCGCCGTGACATTTTTGCTGATGGTGCGAGCTTCGATGACGTCGTTGACCTTTACAGGTTTGACAAGCATCTCCGTCTTCTGATGCTCGATGCGATCGAACGGCTTGAAGTCAATCTGAAAACTGTAATTGCTCACGTCGTTGGATATCACGATCCGATGGCGTATGCAGATGCCCGATTCATCAAACCTAAATACACTCGAGACTTCGTCTCGCATGGCAAGGTCCGAAACAAGTGGAATGAGTGGGAGGCTAAACAGCGTGAGCTGCTGAATAGGAGCAACGAGGACGCTATCCGTTGGCACCGCCTTTCCGGCAGACCTGTTCCATTTTGGGTTGCTGTGGAGGCGTGGGATTTTGGCACGTTGTCTCGCTACTTCGAGATGCTCCTCGGTAGCTATCAGAATCAGGTCTTGGCACGGTTTGGATTGGACCATGCGCAAATATTTGCCCGCTGGTTACAAGAGATCAATCTGCTGCGCAATCGTTGTGCTCATCACACTCGCATCTGGAATCAGGTGTCGTCGAACCCATTGTCCGTACTGCATGTTGACCCGTTCTTCGCGACGTTGAACCTGGATAAAAACGCCCTGGCAAGGCCTTACGGGCTGGTATGCATAATCTGGTTCTTGCTTAAAAAGCTTGCTCCAAATTCAGATTGGATCGACAAGGTTGCGGATCTGGTTGATCGCAAACCAGGATTGCCGGGATGCACTTTTGCAGCGTTTGGCCTTCCCGCAGAAACCGGGTTTCCACGTGAGGCATTTGGCATCTAGCGCCCCGCAGCCTTGGGCCTGCGGGGCCTTCTTCATTGTTGGCTTGAGCCTTACCTTATCGGTTATAGCGGTCTACCGAACGTCTCGGGCCTTTGCTACTTCCATCAATGCTCGCCTCAGAGTCTGCGGGTCATTGGTTTTCATGACTTCTTGCAGGAACGCCTTGATCGTTGCGGGCCTATCGAGGAATCGGGATGCCTCGAAACGCTTGGTGTTGCTCAAATCCAAGTCGACTATTGGCATATCGGCGCTCATTTTTTCATCATCCCCAACTCAGCATCATCCAGCAGCGCCTTGGCCATCGCGCTCAGGTAGTGCGCGGCCCAGATCAGTTTCTGGTCGCCTTCCATCAGGCCAGTGATGACCAGGTCGCGCACGTAGCCCATCAGTTCGGATGCCTGTTCGCGGGCGTCCTGGCAGGGGATGCCGGGTTCGATGCGGAACAGCGGGTGGGTGTTGTTTTCGCCTTGGTAGAAGCAGGTCTTGCCGGCGGTGGTGGGTTCTTGGGTGTCATCGGTTGGCATTGTTTTTATCTCCCTGGAATCTTGGTTGCCTGGGCTGGCCTCTTCGCGGGCATGCCCGCTCCCACAGGTACTGTGCAGTGTTTGAGGTTGTGAAATCCCTGTGGGAGCGGGCGCGCCCGCGAAGAGGCCTAGCCTGCTAATGCAAGGTGTAAGGCTCAGTAGATAAATGCGTCCTCATCTGCAATTGCATCAATGCCGACTCGACCAGCCCCTGTACCGCCTCCATTTCATGGATCACGGCCTGCATCACGATCGAGCTGTGGGCAGTGGGCTTGAGTTGCACGGATTGGCGGGCCACGGACAGGGCGCAGAGTACGTACTCTGAGGACTGGACCAGGGTGTCTTGCAGCACCTGGGTGGAATCGAGGGAGTAGGGTGGATCGGGGACCATCTTGCGCATACACATCTCCAGGATCATTGGAGCTGCCGCAAGCTTGCTGTCAAACAAGAGGGTGGCAGCTGTACATGGGTTGACAGACCGAGGATCCCGGAGTAACTCGGCGCACACGAGGGTGCCCCACGTACAGCCGCCATAAACAGTGCACGTGTGCGGGAAATCGTCGGCCTGTCAAAGCCGGTCGTTGATTTTGCAACGACAAGCCGAGACTAGAGCGCGACACAATCCGTCGCAACAGTTTGAGCGGGTTGGCAGTATGTTTGGGAAATGGCCTACAGGGAAGGGGATTATTCTGAAGTTTCGGTGTAGGACGGGGGCCGCTTTGCGGCCCATCGCGACACAAGGCCGCTCCCACAACGGGCCAATGTAGGCCAGATCAGGCAGATCCCTGTGGGAGCGGCCTTGCGTCGCGATGGGGCGCAAAGAGCCCCCAGGGCCCTCAGCGCATAGCCGCCAGTTTAATGCCAAACCCCACCAGGCAAGCTCCCGCCAGCCGCTCGAACATATTGGCAATCCGCGGGTTGGCGCGCATGCGTTCGGCCAGCTGGTGCGTCAGCACCACGGCAATCAGCCCATACAGGAAGGTCACCACTGCCACCGTCGCCGCCAGGAAACCGAAGGTCACCAGCCCCTGGTGCTTCACCGGGTCGACGAACAGCGGGAAGAACGCCATGTAGAACATGATCGCCTTGGGGTTGAGCAGGGTGATCATCATGGTCTGGCGCAGGTACTGGCCGTTGTCCATGCGGCTGGCGCGCGGTGCGCCGCCAGGTTTGCTCAGCAGCATGCGCAGGCCCAGGTAGGCCAGGTACGCAGCACCGGCCCACTGCACCACGTGGAATGCGGCAGGGTAGGCGGCCAGCAGGGTGGCGACGCCGGCCACGGCCAGCCACAGCAGCACCTGGTCACCCAGGATCACCCCACAGGTCGCGGCCAGGCCAGCCTTGATACCGCCCTTGCCGGTGGCGGTGATCAGGGCGAAGTTGCCCGGACCAGGGATGGCCAGGACGATGATGAAGGCGATGACGAACGCGCCGTAGTCGGTGACGCCGAGCATGGGGTACTCCTGTTGGGCAGTGCGAAGGCAGGGTCCAAAACTATCGTCGCCACCGCCTCGCTTTACAACAGGGTGTCGTGAAATTGCAACTAACAGCTGTTTTTCCAGAAAATCATGACATTTCTTGCGCAGGCATGTTGTTAATTGCATCCCCGCAACAAACAAGTGCCAAGTGCGACTTGGATCCAATGCGTGGGTTATGTATCATCCGGCCGCCATCAGACGATGGCCGAAGATGATTCATTAAAGGACTTAGTATGAAAAAGCTGTTCAAGGCCACCGTAGCCGTTGCTGTCGTTTCGGGTGTTGCCCTGCTGTCGGGTTGCACTGGCCAGGTTTACAACCAACCGAAAAACTGCTCCTACGACTACCTGTTCCACCCTTCGGTTTCCATCTCCAAGATCATCGGTGGCTGCGGCCCGATCGATAAACTGCCTCAGCAGCAGTAATCTTGGCGGTACCCTGATCGCGACGCTTGCGGCGTGATCCAAGGCCCCCGGTCATGTACATGGCCGGGGGTTTTTGTTGGTGGGCCACTTACCAGCGCAGTGAAACCGTTCCCAGCAAGGTGCGCTCTTCACCCCAGTAGCAGCGCCCGGCGTTGTTGCAGCCTGCCACGTACTCCTTGTCGAACAGGTTGCGGGCATTGACCTCGACCGACCAGTTGTCGTCGATTTCATATCCGACCTTGGCATCCACCAGGGTCACGTCGCCGGTATCCAGCTTGCCGTACAGGCTCGCCGGGGTATAGGCGAACGTGCTGTCGAAGTGCCGCACGCCGCCACCGATCTGCAGGCCTTTGAGCAGCCCGTCACGGAAGCGGTAAGTGCTCCACACCGAGGCCTGGTTACGCGGCACGCCGGTCATCTGGTGGTCTTCATACAGCGACCCTGCCACGTCCTTGGTGATACGCGAATCGGTGTAGGTGTACGCGGCGGTGAGGTTGAGGTTCTCGCTCAGGTCACTGTTGAGTTCAAGCTCCACACCCTTGGCCCGGCTGGCACCGATCTGGCGGTAGTCACCCACGGCGGAATCGAACAGCACATCGTCCTTCTTGCGCAGGTCGTACACCGACGCGGTAAGGGCGGTGTTCCAGCCTTTGGGTTCATACTTGATACCCACTTCATACTGTTCGCTGGTGGTCGGGTCCAGCGGGCCGCTCTTGCTTTCGGTCTGCTGGGTCGGGGCAAAGGCGGTGGAGTAGCTGAAGTACGGCGACAGGCCGTTTTCGAACTGGTACATCACGCCGGTCTGCCAGGTGAACTTGCTGTCCCAGCTGTCCATGTCGGCTTGCGCGTTGAGCGTGCCGGCCTTGTTGCGAAACTGGCTGTTGACCCTGTCCAGGCGCCCGCCAAGCAGCAGTACCCAGTTGTCGACCTTGGTCTGCAGTTGGCTGTAGAGGCCGTACATGGTCTGTTCGAGCAGGGCGTTCTGCACGGGGACGGGTGTGCTCGGCTTGCCATTCCAGACCGGGTCGAACACATTGATGGTACCGCCGCTGCCCGCGTCCCAATCCTGGTTGAACGACGTGCGGTCCAGGCTCGCCCCCATCAGGACGGTATGGGCGAACGCGCCGCTGGTGAAGTGGCCTTCGAACTGGTTGTCCAGTGAGTAGGCGATGGATTTGTTGTAGCGGTCGTAGGCCTGATTGCTCAGCGTGGTGCCGAAGCCGCCGTCGTTCAGGTTGCCTGGCCACGTTTCCTGGCGGTCGATGCGCGACTGCATGTAACGCGAATTCTGGCGGAACTGCCAGGTGTCGTTGAAGCGGTGGCTGAACTCGTAGCCCAGGCTCCAGGTTTCCCGCTCGAAGTTGTCCCAGTCCGGGTTGCCGGACAACTGGTCCTTGTCGATCTTGCCGTTGGGGTTGTGCAGCAAGGTGCCGGCGGCCGGGTGGCCCAGTTCCATCAAGGTGCGGTCGCGCTGGTAGGTGGCCAGCATGGTCAGGCTGTTGAAATCGTCGAAGTTCAAGGTCAGCGACGGTGCGATATACAGGCGATCATCGGGCTGGTGGTCGACCTGTGTATCGGACTTGCGCCCCATCATCACCAGACGGCCGAGGACATTGCCGTCACCGGTCAGCGGGCCGGACACGTCAACACCCAGTTGACGGCGGTTGTGCGACCCATAGCTCAACTGCACTTCACCGCGAGACTCGGCGGTAGGCCGCTTGCTGACCAGGTTGACCACACCACCGGGGGCATTCTCGCCATACAGGATCGAGGTCGGGCCGCGAAACACTTCTACCCGCTCCAGGCCGTAGGGCTCGCTGCTGGTGTCGTAGCGGTTGCCCTGCACCCGCAGGCCGTCGCGCAGCAGGCCATAGCCGTAGTCGGTGGCGTTGAAACCATGGATGAAGAACAGGTCGCCCGCCTGGCCATCACCGCCGGCAAACGGCGGCGAGAATACCCCTGGCACGTAGCCCAGCACCTCGGTGAGGGTTTGCGATTGCTGGTCATCCATGCGCTGGCGGGTCACTACCGAAACCGAGCGCGGGGTGTCGGCCAGGGCGCTGCTGGTTTTGCTGGCCGTGGCACTGGCCAAGGCGCGGTAGCCGGTATCGCCCTGGCCGTTGCTGGCGAGCAGGGCGGCGGCGTTGATCGACGTGGCATCCAGTTGCAGTGCCGTGCCATCGGCAAGGGGTTGCAATACATAGCCTGCGCTGCCTTGCGGCACGGCGTGCAGGCCGCTGCCCTGAAGCAGGCGGGCCAGGCCCTGGGCGATGCTGTAGCGGCCTTGCAGCCCTTGGCTGGTCTTGCCGGCGGCCAGCTCGTTGCTGCCGGCCAGGTAGATGCCGGCCTGGCTGCTGAACTGGTTGAGGGCGCTGGCGAGTGAGCCGGCTGCGATGTTGAAGCTGGTTTCGGCGCTGGCCGCCTGTTCGGCGTGGGCCAAGGTTGCTGGCAACATCAACGGCGCGGCGGCACACAGCGAAAGTGGCGCGGCAAGCGCCAGGCGAAGCGCGGGATGGAAGGGCGTCGGCATGCTGGTCTCTGGGATCGAAAGGGTGAGTTGGGAGGGCTATGCCGGGTTAACCGAACGAGATTGGAAAAAGGGAACCGGATGGGCAGATTTTTTTGAATGCTTCAACGAATTCGCCAACCCCGTTGGAGCCAAATACCGCGTTGCCTGCTTCGCGGGCTCGCCCGCTCCCACAGGTACTGCGCTGGCGCTGCACCTGTGGGAGCGGGCATGCCCGCGAAGAATCCAGCACGGTGTACCGGTATCAAACCGGCTCGACCGTCACCCACCACGGCGCCAGCCGCCGCACCCGCACCGGCAACGCCGCTTGCAGCAGCTCCAGCGCACGGTCGGTATCGTCGAGCGGAAATGCCCCCATCACCGACAGCTTGGCGACATCCGGGTGCCAGCCCAGATGGCCATGGCGATAGCGCCCGAGCGTTTGCAGCAAATGCGCCAATGGCATGTCTTCGGCATTCAGGCGGTGGTGAATCCACGACTCACCCGCGCTTTGCGCCGCGCGTGCGCTACTGATGCCCCGGGCACTGAAGTCCACCTGCTGGCCCGCCTGCACGATGCAGCGCTCGCCGCTCTGAGCGGTGCACACCTCCACGGTACCGGCATACACGTCCAGCCGGGTGTTGTCGCCCTGTTGGCACACCGCAAAGCGTGTGCCCAAGGCCTGCATGCGCCCTTGCGCGGTGTCGACGAAGAACGGCCGACGCGGGTCGTGGGCGGTTTCCACCAATAGTTCGCCAAAGCGCAGTTTCAGTACCCGGCTGAACGTCGAGAACTCCATATCCACGGCACTCTGCGCTCCCAGCCACAACTGGCTGCCATCGGCCAGGCGCGTCTCGCGGACTTCACCGATGCCGGTGGCCATGTCGGCATCCCAGCCCGACAACGGCGCCCCGTGCCAGGCCCGCCAGCCAAGCAGCGAGCTGGCGCCAAGCACCAGCAGCGACTTGAGCCCGCTGCGTCGGCTGAAGCGGCGTGCATCGTGCTCGCGTAGTGCCCGGCCGGCAGCCGCACCTTCGGCCTGCAGCGGGGCAAAACGCTGGCCGACCCGTTGCACATAGTGCCAGGCCGCCTGATGGTCGCCATGCTGCTCCAGCCAGTGCTGCCACTGTTTGAGCAACTGCGGGGCGACGTTTTCGTCCTGCAGTTGCACGTACCAGTGCGCGGCTTGCTGCAGGCTGGCGTGGCTGAGTTTTTGCGCGGGCGCGGTCATCACGTCACTCCACCAGCAAGCCGTCGAGTTCGGCTTCGAGAATGGCGCAGTGCAGAAACGCCTGGGCCAGGTACTTCTTGATCATGCGTTCGCTAACGCCGATATGCGCGGCAATATCGCGGTAGGCCAGGCCATCGATCTGCGCCAGCAGGAACGCCTGGCGCACCTTGCCCGGCAAACGCAGCAACATCGCGTCCACCTCGTGCAGGGTCTCGACAATGATCGCGCGCTGTTCGGGGGAGGGCTGCACGGCTTCCGGTTGCAAGGCCAACTGCTGCAGCCAGGCCTGCTCCAGCTTCTGCCGGCGCCAGTGGTCCACGCACAGGCCGCGGGCAATGGTTGCCAGGTACGAGCGCTCGCCGCGTTCCCCATCGAACTGCCTGGGGCGGTTGAGGATGCGCACGAAGGTGTCCTGGACCAGGTCGGCGGCATCGCAGCGGCTACCCAGCCGGCGGTACAGAAAACCGAGCAACCAGCGCGAATGGCTGTGGTACAGGGTATGGAGCGGGCGATTCAACTCGGGTATCGAAACCACGGCGGCATCCGGCGCGAGCGCGTACTGGTGCGAATGAGAAATGATCGCGATAGTAGGGGCGTCGGAACAATACTGCAATCGGCAGGGCGTTTTCCCTTGGGAACATGGGACAACCTGCCGCCTTGACGCCCGGACCTGCAATTTGTTTGTGCTGGCATTTCAGATACAATCGGAAAAACGATTCAGCCTTGTCGGTCAATTCGACAAAAGGCCGAGTCGTTTTCTGGTTCTCTGGCTGCTGAACAATGATCACAACAAGCCTGCGCTGAAGAACACGCTTTACCTGGGCCAGCCACAGGCCCTCCCTCTGTTCTCCTGACTGGAATTGATCAATGTTCAAGAAAGCTGGCAAGACCTTGCTGGGTCTGGCTGTCGCTGCAAGCTTCATGCAAGCGCATGCCGCAGAAACCAAGAAAGTAGACGTGCTGCTGGTCGGCGGCGGCATCATGAGCTCCACCCTGGCTGTGTGGCTGCACGAGCTGGAGCCAAGCTGGTCGATGGAAATGGTCGAGCGCCTGGACGCTGTCGCCGAAGAAAGCTCCAACGGCTGGAACAACGCCGGTACCGGCCACTCCGCGCTGGCCGAGCTGAACTACACCCCGGAAGACAAAGACGGCAACGTCAACATCGCCAAGGCCATCGAAATCAACGAAGCCTTCCAGATTTCCCGGCAGTTCTGGTCGTGGCAGGTACGCCAGGGCGTGCTGAAGAACCCGCACTCGTTCATCAACACCACCCCGCACATGAGCTTCGTGTGGGGCGATGACAACATCAAGTTCCTGAAGAAGCGTTACGACGCGCTGCAGGCCAGCCCGCTGTTCCGCTCGATGCAGTACTCCGAGGACCACGCGCAGATCGCCAAGTGGGTGCCGCTGATGATGGAAGGCCGCGACCCGAACCAGAAACTGGCCGTGACCTGGACGCCGATCGGCACCGACGTCAACTTCGGCGAGATCACCCGCCAGTTCGTCGGCCACCTGAAGACTCAGGAAAACTTCGACCTGAAGCTGTCCAGCGAAGTGCAGGACATCACCCGCAACAAGGATGGTTCCTGGCACGTCGAGTACAAGAACCTGAAGGACGGTACCGAGTCGGCCACCGACGCCAAGTTCCTGTTCATCGGTGCCGGCGGCGGCGCGCTGAAGCTGCTGCAGAAGTCGGGCATTCCTGAAGCCAAGGAATATGCAGGCTTCCCGGTGGGTGGCTCGTTCCTGGTGACCGAGAACCCGACCGTGGCCATGCAGCACATGGCCAAGGCCTATGGCATCGCTTCGACCGGCGCCCCACCCATGTCGGTACCGCACCTGGACACCCGCGTGCTGGACGGCAAGCGCGTGATCCTGTTTGGCCCGTTCGCCACCTTCTCGACCAAGTTCCTGAAGAACGGCTCGTACCTGGACCTGCTGAGCAGCACTACCACGCACAACGTGTGGCCGATGACCAAGGTCGGTATCGACCAGTATCCGCTGGTCGAGTACCTCGCTGGCCAGCTGATGCTGTCTGACGACGACCGCTTCGAAGCCCTGCGCACCTACTTCCCGAACGCCAAGAAGGAAGACTGGCGCCTGTGGCAGGCCGGCCAGCGCGTGCAAATCATCAAGCGTGATGCCGAGAAGGGCGGCGTGCTGAAGCTGGGTACCGAAGTGGTCGCTTCCGAAGACCGCACCATTGCCGGCCTGCTGGGCGCTTCGCCAGGTGCTTCGACTGCTGCACCGATCATGCTGAACGTGCTGGAAACCGTGTTCAAGGAGAAGGTCGCTACCCCAGAGTGGCAGGCCAAGATCAAGGAAATCGTGCCTAGCTACGGCACCAAGCTGAACGAATCGGCGGCAGCCACCCAGAAAGAGTGGAACTACACCGCTGAAGTGCTGCAGTTGCAGAAGCCACCGGTGATCGACGAGAGCGTCGGTACCACGGTTGCACCGAGCCAGCCGGTTGAGAGCAAGCCTGAGAACGACATGGCGCTGTAATCGGCCATTGTTGTGAAAGAAGCCACGGGGGAGACCTCGTGGTTTTTTTTTGCCTGTGCCGGCCTCTTCGCGGGCTTGCCCGCTCCCACCGGTACGCCACAGCTCCGAACACTGTGGTGTACCAGTGGGAGCGGGCAAGCCCGCGAAGAGGCCGGCACAGGAAACCACTGATCGGAAACCTTCACAGCAACCAATAAAAACATATTTTGATGCTTAAATTAATCTTGTCAGTCGATCCCCTCCAGGAGGGTGCCGTCA
>NZ_JYKS01000033.1 GCF_000935045.1 Pseudomonas sp. 10-1B | reverse complement strand
CTCCTACGTTTGTTTCGGGCCAATTATTCCTATGGGATTTGCGCGCGAACGCTTTGGCGCATGGCTCGATATCGCGTCGTACGAACAAGGCGGTCGCGCGGGCCTGTCACAGGCGTTACTGGCCCGAAACAAACGTAGGAGCGAGCGCCAGCTCGCGATGCGCCGCGCGGGCGGCGCTCGGTCTCACAGGCGCTGCATATCTTGTGGCCAACGCCTGTCAGCCCTGATGCGATCCCTGTGGGCGGGTTCACCCGCGAAGAGGCCGGTACAGCCTGCGCAAACCTGCGGGATGACATAAAATCCCGCCCATCCGCTGCAACCGAGCCAACCATGTCCACCCTCCTCCAGCACGCCCAGATCGACTGGGACGACCAGGGCCGCCCTCATTCGCGGCAATACGACGACGTCTATTTCGCGGTCAACGAAGGCATCGAAGAAACCAAGCACGTGTTCCTCGGCCAGACCCGCCTGGCCGAACGTTTCGCCAACCTTGCACCGCACACCAGCCTGGTGATCGGCGAAACCGGTTTTGGCACCGGCATGAACTTTTTCTGCGCCTGGCAGTTGTTCGACCAGCATGCGCACGGCGACGCGCGCCTGCACTTCGTCAGTGTCGAGAAATACCCCCTGGGCCACGCCGACATGGTCCGCGCCGTGCGCCTGTGGCCAGAGCTGGCGGCCTACACCGAGCCGTTGCTGGAGCAGTACGTGGCGGTGCACCCGGGCTTCCAGCAATTCACCTTCGCCGATGGCCGGGTCACCCTCACCCTGCTGATCGGTGATGTGCTGGACCAGCTGCCGCAGCTCGATGCACAGATCGATGTGTGGTTCCTCGATGGCTTCGCCCCGGCGAAGAACCCCGACATGTGGACCCCGGAGCTGTTCGCGCAACTGGCGCGCTTGTCACACCCAGGTACGGTCCTGGGCACTTTCACCACCACCGGCTGGGTCCGCCGCAGCCTGGTCGAAGCCGGCTTCGCCATGAAGAAGGTGCCGGGCATCGGCAAGAAGTGGGAAGTGATGAGCGGGGAATATATCGGTGCCATGCCCAACCCCGGCGCGCCGTGGTACGCGCGCCCGGCCGCCACGCCGGGGCCGCGCGAAGCGCTGGTGATCGGTGCCGGCCTAGCCGGCAGCACCAGCGCCGCCAGCCTGGCCCGGCGTGGCTGGCAGGTAACCGTGCTGGAGCGCCACGCTGTCCCGGCACAGGAAGCCTCGGGCAACCCACAGGGGGTGCTGTACCTCAAACTGTCCGCCCATGGCACCGCATTGTCGCAGATGATCCTTTCCGGTTTCGGCTACACCCGGCGCCAGCTCGAACGCCTGCAGCGTGGCCGTGACTGGGATGCCTGCGGGGTGCTGCAACTGGCCTTCGACAGCAAGGAAGCCGAGCGCCAGGGCAAGCTGGCGGCGGCCTTCGACCGCGACCTGCTACAAGCGCTGGAACGTACAGAAGCTGAAGCCATCGCCGGGGTGGGGTTACCTGCCGGTGGGCTGTACTACCCAGAAGGCGGTTGGGTGCATCCGCCGGCACTTTGCCAACAGCAATTGCAGCATCCACGGATTCGCCTGCTTGCCCATCAGGAGGTCATCGAGCTGCGCAAGGTCGATGACCTGTGGCAGGCCTGGGCCGGTGAGCGCCTGCTGGCCAGCGCGCCAGTGGTGGTCCTGGCCGCTGCCGCCGACGTGCGGCGCTTCGCGCCGTGCGCGCAGTTGCCGCTCAAACGCATTCGCGGGCAGATCACCCGCTTGCCGAGCACCGACGGCAGCCGGGCGCTGCGCACCGTCGTCTGTGCCGAAGGCTATGTGGCACCGCCGCGTGGTGATGAACATACCCTGGGCGCGAGCTTCGATTTCCACAGCGAAGACCTGACGCCGACGGTTGCCGAGCACCAGGGCAACCTGGCGTTGCTGGAGGAGATTTCCACTGATCTGGCCCAGCGCCTGGGTGTGGCAGAGCTGGACCCTGGGCAGTTGCAGGGGCGTGCGGCGTTCCGTTGCACCAGCCCCGATTACTTGCCGATCGTCGGGCCGCTGGCCGATGACCAGGCGTTTGCCGAGGCCTATGCGGTGCTGGGCCGCGATGCACGGCAGGTGCCGGATGTGCCCTGCCCTTGGCTGGGCGGGTTGTATGTGAACAGCGGGCACGGCTCGCGCGGGTTGATCACGGCGCCGTTGAGCGGCGAGCTGGTGGCGGCCTGGGTGTGCGGCGAACCGCTGCCATTGCCGCGGGCGGTGGCGGAGGCTTGTCATCCGAACCGGTTTGGGTTGCGCAAGATGATTCGGGGGAAGTGATGGGGCCGGGGCTGCTGCGCAGCCCAATCGCCGGCAAGCCAGCTCCCACCTCGACCGCATCGATCTCAAGCCCTGTGCAGTACCTGTGGGAGCTGGCTTGCCGGCGATTGGCCCTCACAGCAGTCTCATATAACAGATTGGTCTAAAACTCTCACAAACCACACAGGTCAGTTCCTTAAGGTGCCCTAATCCGGGGCATCACCTCCCCAACGGAAAAACCGGTAAGGACTTATGTGCGGATTAGCAGGAGAGTTGCGTTTCACCCCCATCGACCAAGCCCCTCGCCCAGCCGACCTGGCTGCGGTAGAGCGCATTACCCATCATCTGGCGCCCCGTGGCCCGGATGCCTGGGGCTTCCATAGCCAGGGCCCGATCGCCCTCGGCCACCGGCGCCTGAAAATCATGGACCTGTCCGACGGCTCGGCGCAGCCGATGGTCGACAACACCCTGGGCCTGTCACTGGCCTTCAACGGCGCCATCTACAACTTCCCCGAACTGCGCCAGGAGCTGCAGGCCCTGGGCTACAACTTCTGGTCAGACGGCGATACCGAGGTGCTGCTCAAGGGCTACCATGCCTGGGGCGCCGCCTTGCTACCCAAGCTCAATGGCATGTTCGCCCTGGCCATCTGGGAGCGCGACAACCAGCGCCTGTTCCTGGCCCGTGACCGCCTGGGCGTCAAACCGCTGTACCTGTCGCGCAACGGCGAGCGCCTGCGCTTCGCCTCGACCCTGCCGGCCCTGCTCAAGGGCGGCGACATCGACCCGATGCTCGACCCGGTGGCGCTCAACCACTACCTGAACTTCCACGCCGTGGTGCCGGCGCCACGCACGCTGCTGGCCAACGTGCAAAAGCTCGAGCCCGGCAGCTGGATGCGTATCGACCGCCATGGCGAAGTGGAACGCCAGACCTGGTGGCAGCTTCAATACGGCGCCAACCCGGACGAGCGTGAGCTGGACCTGGAGGCCTGGACCACCCGCGTGCTCGATGCCACCCGCGACGCCGTGGCCATTCGCCAACGGGCGGCGGTGGACGTGGGCGTGCTGCTGTCCGGTGGTGTCGACTCCAGCCTGCTGGTCGGCCTGCTGCGCGAAGTGGGCGTGGACGACCTGTCCACCTTCTCCATCGGCTTCGAAGATGCCGGCGGCGAACGCGGCGACGAGTTCCAGTACTCCGACCTGATCGCCAAGCACTACGGCACCCGCCACCACCAGTTGCGCATTGCCGAGCACGAAATCATCGACCAGCTGCCGGCTGCGTTCCGCGCCATGAGCGAGCCGATGGTCAGCCACGACTGCATCGCCTTCTACCTGCTGTCGCGGGAAGTGGCCAAGCACTGCAAGGGCGTGCAAAGCGGCCAGGGCGCCGATGAGCTGTTCGCCGGCTACCACTGGTACCCGCAGGTGGACGGCGCCGAGGATGCCTTTACCGCCTACCGCGAGGCCTTCTTCGACCGTAGCCACGCCGAATACCGTGACACCGTGCAGGCGCCCTGGCTGCTGGAAAGCGACGCGGCCGGCGACTTCGTGCGCGAACACTTCGCCCGCCCCGGCGCCGGCGACGCGGTGGACAAGGCGCTGCGCCTGGACAGCACGGTGATGCTGGTGGACGACCCGGTCAAACGGGTGGACAACATGACCATGGCCTGGGGCCTGGAGGCGCGCACGCCGTTCCTCGACTACCGCCTGGTGGAGCTGTCGGCGCGCATCCCGGCCCGCTTCAAGCTGCCCGACGGTGGCAAGCAGGTGCTCAAGCAAGCAGCGCGGCGGGTGATCCCGCATGAGGTGATCGACCGCAAGAAGGGCTACTTCCCAGTGCCGGGCCTGAAGCACCTGGAAGGCGCCACCCTGGGCTGGGTGCGGGAGCTGCTGACCGACCCCAGCCAGGACCGAGGGCTGTTCAACCCGGCCATGCTCGACCGCCTGCTGAGCAACCCGCACGGCCAGCTGACACCGCTGCGCGGCTCCAAGCTGTGGCAGCTGGCGGCGCTGAACCTGTGGTTGAGCGAACAAGGAATCTGAGCGATGAAAGCCCACGAAATCGCCTATGGCCAGCGCCTGCTGCGCGGCCAGGCACCGTCCTACGAGCGCCTGCAGGCGCGCCTGGCCGGCGATGGCAGCCAGCCCCACGACCAGCCGCGTGCCGTGCACTGCGGCTGGGGCCGGCTGCTGATCGGCCACACCTACCCCGACCCGGTCAGCCTGGCCGCAGAGTTGCTGGACGAACGCCCCGGTGAGCGCGACATCGCCCTGTACGTGGCCGCGCCCCAGCAACTGCTGGCGCAGGCCCCACAGCAACTGTTCCTCGACCCATCCGACACCCTGCGCCTGTGGTTCACCGACTATCGCCCGGCGCAGCGTGTGTTCCGCGGCTTCCGCGTGCGCCGGGCGCAGAACCCGGCCGACTGGCAGGCGATCAACACCCTGTACCAGGCGCGCGGCATGCTGCCGGTCGACGCCGAGTTGCTCACGCCCCGGCACCTGGGTGGCCCGGTGTACTGGCTGGCCGAGGACGACGACAGCGGTGCGGTGATCGGCAGCGTCATGGGCCTGAACCACGCCAAGGCGTTCGACGACCCCGAGCACGGCAGCAGCCTGTGGTGCCTGGCGGTGGACCCGCAGTGCACCCGCCCCGGCGTCGGTGAAGTGCTGGTGCGCCACCTGATCGAACACTTCATGAGCCGCGGCCTGGCCTACCTGGACCTGTCGGTGCTGCACGACAACCGCCAGGCCAAGCGCTTGTACCAGAAGCTGGGCTTTCGCAACCTGCCGACCTTTGCGGTCAAGCGCAAGAATGGCATCAACGAGCGGCTGTTCCTCGGCCCGGGCCCCGAGGCCGGGCTCAACCCCTACGCACGCATCATCGTCGACGAGGCGCTGCGCCGGGGCATCGAGGTGCATGTCGACGACGCTGCTGGTGGCTTGTTCACCCTCAGCCTGGGCGGGCGCCGCATTCGCTGCCGTGAATCGCTCAGCGACCTGACCAGTGCCGTGACCATGACCCTGTGCCAGGACAAGCGCCTGACCCAGCATGCCCTGCACAACGCCGGGCTGCTGGTGCCCGTGCAACAGTTGGCGGGCAATGCCGACGACAACCTGGCGTTTCTCGACGAGCATGGCGCGGTGGTGGTCAAGCCGGTCGACGGCGAGCAAGGCCAGGGGGTGGCGGTAAACCTCACCTGCATCGAGGACATCACCCACGCCGTGGCGCACGCCCGCCAGTTCGACAGCCGTGTGCTGCTGGAAAGCTTCCATGCCGGGCTCGACCTGCGCATCGTGGTGATCGGCTACGAAGTGGTGGCCGCCGCCATTCGCCACCCCGCGCAGGTGCTGGGCGACGGCAAGCACAGCGTGCGCCAGTTGATCGAAGCCCAGAGCCGTCGGCGCCAGGCCGCTACCGGGGGCGAAAGCCGCATACCGCTGGACGACGAGACCGAACGTACCCTGCGCGCGGCGGGCCTTGGCTATGACGACGTATTGCCAGCCGGCCAGCGCCTGGCCGTGCGACGCACTGCCAACCTGCACACCGGCGGCACCCTGGAAGACGTTACCGAACGCCTGCACCCGGTGTTGGCCGACGCTGCCGTGCGTGCTGCACGGGCGCTGGAAATTCCGGTGGTGGGGCTGGACTTCATGGTGCGCGATGCCGAACAACCGGAGTACGTGATCATCGAGGCCAACGAGCGTGCGGGCCTGGCCAACCACGAACCGCAGCCCACGGCCGAGCGCTTCATCGACCTGCTGTTCCCGCATAGCCGGCCTTTGGCGTAATCGCTGATGGCCTCTTCGCGGGCACGCCCGCTCCCACAGGTCCGCCACAGGTCCTGAGACTTGTGGCGGACCTGTGGGAGCGGGCGTGCCCGCGAAGAAACCAACGCAATTTCCAAGGAGTACTCATGTCTGAACGACTCCCCGAACCCGATCTCGAATACCTCAAGCGTGTGCTCCTGGAGATGCTCGCCATCCCCAGCCCCACCGGCTTCACCGACACCATCGTGCGCTACGTGGCCGAACGCCTGGACGAACTGGGCATCCCCTTCGAGCTGACCCGCCGCGGCACCATCCGCGCCACGCTCAAGGGCCGGCAAACCTCGCCTGACCGTGCCGTGTCCGCCCACCTCGACACCATCGGCGCCAGCGTGCGCCAGTTGCAGGACAACGGCCGCCTGGCCCTGGCGCCGGTCGGCTGCTGGTCCAGCCGCTTCGCCGAAGGCAGCCGGGTCAGCGTGTTCACCGACACCGGCGTGTTCCGTGGCAGCGTGCTGCCATTGATGGCCAGCGGGCATGCCTTCAACACCGCCATCGACCAGATGCCGATCAGCTGGGAACATGTGGAAGTTCGCCTGGACGCCTACTGCGCCACCCGCGCCGACTGCGAAGCGCTGGGTGTGAGCATTGGTGATTTCGTGGCCTTCGACCCACTGCCCGAGTTCACCGAAAGCGGCCATATCAGCGCCCGCCATCTGGACGACAAGGCCGGCGTGGCCGCCTTGCTCGCAGCGCTGAAGGCGGTGGTGGAAAGTGGCCGCCAGCCGCTGATCGACTGCCACCCGCTGTTCACCATCACCGAGGAGACCGGCTCGGGTGCAGCCGGCGCCCTGCCCTGGGACGTCAGCGAGTTCGTCGGCATCGACATCGCCCCGGTGGCGCCCGGGCAGGCCTCCAGCGAGCATGCAGTGAGCGTGGCCATGCAGGACTCGTCAGGGCCTTACGACTACCACCTGTCCAGGCACTTGCTGAAACTGGCCGGCGACCACGACCTGCCGGTGCGGCGCGACCTGTTCCGCTACTACTTCAGCGATGCCCATTCGGCGGTGACGGCAGGGCACGATATCCGTACCGCGCTGGTGGCCTTTGGTTGCGATGCCACCCATGGTTACGAGCGCACGCATATCGACAGCCTGGCAGCGCTGAGCCGGTTGTTGTCGGCGTACCTGCTGAGCCCACCAGTGTTCGCCAGCGACTCGCAGCCGGCCAATGCGTCGTTGGAACGCTTTAGCCACCAGCTGGAGCATGATGCGCAGATGGAGAGCGATACACGGGTGCCGGCGGTGGATAGCCTGGTTGGTAATAAGGCCTGAGGGCCCTGTTCAAAAGCTAAAAGCCTGCGCAATCTTTGTGGGAGCGGGCATGCCCGCGAACACCGGCAAAGCCGGTGCCAGCCACCGCGTCGCCTGTTTCGCGGGCGCGCCCGCTCCCACAACGGCCCCAAAATCTCCAATGTTTCGCGTAGCATTGCCCCCATCCACACCCTAGACACTGCCCCCATGCTGATCCCCTACGACCAACTGCAAGCCGAAACCCTGACCCGCCTGATCGAGGACTTCGTCACCCGCGACGGCACCGACAACGGCGACGACACCCCGCTGGAAACCCGTGTACTGCGAGTACGCCAGGCATTGGCCAAGGGCCAGGCATTCATCCTGTTCGACCCGGAAAGCCAGCAGTGCCAGTTGCTGGCCAGGCACGATGTGCCCCGCGAGCTGCTCGACTAGCAGGCCAGGCCTCTTCGCGGGTAAACCCGCTCCTACAGGGATGCCACAACATTCAGCCTTGTGGTAATCCTGTAGGAGCGGGTTTACCCGCGAAAGGGCCGGTACAGGCAACATCAGGTCTTGCTTTGCTTGCCCTGCTTGATGCGCTTGTACACCTCCGAGCGATGCACCGGCACATCACGCGGGGCGTCCACCCCAAAGCGCACCACCCCGTCCCGCGTTTCCACCACCATGATCCGGATGTCATCGCCAATCACGATGATCTCCCCCACTTCACGCCCAATTACCAGCATGCTCCAATCCTCCACCCCAAGGGAAAACCAGAGCCTGCCTCGTAGGCATTCAGCTACTCAATAGTTCTGCATCGATTCAGAAGAGCCCTACATCGCCGAGTAACTTCTCCTACAGACCATTCATCGCGAAGGGTTTTTTGCACGCATTTTCAGCGCCATTTCGGCCATCTCGTCATACAGCCGCTCAGGGGCCTGGCGTTTCAACTGCCAGGCCTGGCGCCCGGCCTCGTGGGGCAGGATGAGGAACTCGCCAGCGGCAACCTGCTGGTGAATGTACTCGGCAATGTCCGCAGCACTGATCGGCGAGCCTTCCAGCAGCTTGCCCACCTGGGCCTTCATCGCCGGGTTCGGCCCGCGGAACGAGTCGAGCAGGTTGGTCTGGAAGAACGACGGGCACACCACGTGCACCGCCACTTCAAGCTGGCGCAGCTCCACCAGCAGGCTCTCCGACAACGCCAGCACACCGGCCTTGGCCACGTTGTAGTTGCTCATGCCCGGGCCCTGCATCAGCGCGGCCATCGAGGCGATGTTGACGATGCGCCCCTTGCTGCGCTCCAGCAGCGGCAGGAAGGCCTTGCAGCCCTTGACCACGCCCATCAGGTTGACTGCGATCTGCCAGTCCCAGTCCTCCAGCGACAACTCGGCGAAGAACCCGCCCGCAGCGACGCCGGCGTTGTTGACGATCATGTCGATGCCGCCGAACTGCTCGGTGCAGGCCTGGGCCAGGGCGGTCAGCTGGCTGTAGTCGCGCACGTCGCAGCGTTGGGTGAAGCCGTCGCCGCCAACCGCACGGGCCAGTTCCAGGGTTTCGCGCAGGCCGGCTTCGTTGACATCGGCCAACGCCAGGCGCCAGCCCTCACGCGCCCAGCGCAGGGCGATCTCGCGACCGAGGCCGGACCCGGCGCCGGTGATCATGATGCGGTTTTTCATGGTGGCTGGCCTTGTCTTGATGAGGAGTGAAACGAGTCTAAACAAGGGCCTGGGTAACAGCAGGATTCATCAGGGTAGTGAATGGGCGGGCATGAATATGCGTGGCCTGCACTGGCCCTATCGCCGGCAAGCCATCAGGGTTGCCAGGTGCTCGCCGCTGCATATCTTATGGCAAACACCTGTCAGCCCTGATGCGGCCCCGGGCCAGTGCAGGCAACACACAAATGGAATCTTTCCCAAGCGGCGCCGGTCCGAACTTACAAGAGGCCAGCAGTGCAAGGCCCTTGCCCCCTCAACCACGCAAGGATTCTGTCATGACCACAATTCTGATCATCATTCTGATCCTCCTGCTGATTGGTGGCTTACCGGTCTTCCCGCACTCGCGCAGCTGGGGCTATGGCCCGTCCGGCATCGTCGGCGTGGTGTTGGTGATACTGCTGGTGTTGTTGTTGCTCGGCATGATTTGACGCCAGCCCTGGGGCGGCCCTGCGGTCCAGTTGCTGCTCCAGGCTCATCATCGCTTCGACCAACGCCTGCACGACCAAGTTTATCGATTGCGGGTCCCAAGTCTGCGCTTGGCAGCAATGTTCAAGATGCTCACACAACGCCACCAACCCCTCGGCACGCAGTATGCGCGCGCCACCCTTGACCCGATGGGCAAGGCTGGCCAGGGCTGACGGTGACAATGGTCGGCGCCTGAGCTGTTGCAGGTCCTCGCGGTTGCTAGTGCGCAGATCGCCAAGCAAGGTCTCGAACGCTGCCTGATCGTGGCCGACCAGTTGCATTAGCCGTTGCAGATCCAGCGGGGCGAGCCTTGCGGAAGGTGCGCCGGGGCAGACCGTAACGATGCCCAACGCCTGAACCAGACTGTCCAGATCCAGTGGCTTGAACAGGCAGCCATCCATACCGGCAGCCCGCGACCTGCGCCGTTCGATTTGCTGGGCGTTGGCGGTCAGCCCGAGCACCGTGCAGGGAGAACGCCCGCTACGGCGCTCGTGTTCACGAATCGCCCGAGCCAGCCTGTGGCCGTTCAGGCGCGGCATGTTGCAATCACTTATCACCACATCGAAATGCTCTTTCAGCCACAGGCGCAAGGCCTGCAAGCCATCTTCGGCCATTCGCGCCTGATGCCCCAGGTAGTCAAGTTGCTGGGCCAACAGCAGCCGGTTGGCCGGATAATCGTCGACCACCAGCACACGCAAGCGAAGCGTGCTGCCGCCAACTGCAGCAGGCACTGCCGTCATCACTGATGCCTCACTCGCCAACAGCGGCAGATGTAGGGTAATGACTGCCCGCGTGCCCTTGCCCAACGTACTGCTCAGGCGCAACTGCCCGCCCATCATTTCGCACAGGCTACGGCTTATGCATAGGCCCAGGCCTGCACTGCTGCGTGGCGACTGATGCTGGTTGCTGGCCTGACGGAACGGCTGCCCAAGGTTGACCAACTCTGCTGCGGCAATGCCCACACCGGTGTCGCGCACTTGCAGCCAGACCTCCAACTGCTCGCCTCTGGGCACCGCATTCAGGCTAACCACGACATGCCCCTGGTGGGTGAATTTGATGGCATTGCTCAGCAGGTTTGCCAGCACTTGCTTGAAGCGCAGCGGGTCGAGCATCACCTCGGCATCCGCCACCCCCTGGATCTTCAGTTCCAGGGCCAGGCCCTTGTCACGCGCCTGCTGCCGAAACAGTTGCACAACCCGGTCGACCTGTTCGCGCAAACGCACCCGTTGCTCGGCCAGTTGCAAATGGCCGGTCTCGATGCGGCTGATATCGAGGATATCGCCGATCAGCTCATGCAGGCCGCGTGCGGCTTCGGTCGCCACGGCGATGGCCGATGGGTCAAATACACCTTGGGTGGTTTTGCGCTGTGCCAGTTCGAGCATGCCCATCAGCGCATGCAGGGGCGTGCGGATCTCGTGGCTCATGGTGGCAAGAAAACTCGTCTTGGCCTGACTGGCGTCTTCTGCCTCCTGTTTGGCACGGCGCAACTCGACGTGCAGGCGACGCAGATAGCGGATCCACAGCAATGCCAGCAGCAGCATCGCCAACACCGCCACAAAACCGAACAGAACCCTGCCCCGGTAACGCGACCAGACGCTGTCCGGCACGATCACGGGCCGCCGCCAACGGCGTACTAGCGCGCGGCTCTCATTGGGTGACAAGCTGAGCAGCACCTGGTCCATTATACCCAGCAGCTCTCCGGCACCGGGAGCGCCAGCGAAAGCGAAATGGGCCGGAGGCACGGGCAGGCTGGCGTTGACCTGCAAACGCCGTGGATACCACCGGGCGATCATCGGGCGAGCGTCATCGAGCGCCAGGATGGCGCCGTCGGCCTGCCCATCAGCCACCGCCCGCAAAGCATCCAGCGGCCCTTGCACAAGGCGCTGACGCACCTTGGGGTAACGTCGGCGCACCAGTTCGGTCATGGCACTGCCCAGTATCACCGCGACGGTGCCCCCTGCCAGTTGGTCAAGGTCGATTGCGGCCGACGCGCCCGTGCGGGTCACGAGCACGCGAGGGGCGCTCAGATAAGCCCAACTGAACGATAACCGCTGGGCGCGCTCCGCGCTGTGGGGCACTCCTGCGATCAAATGGGCCTTGCCCTCGATGACCTGCCCGATCATCTGTTCCAGGCTGCCAACTACCTGCACCTCGAAGTCAAGGCCGGTTCGCTGCGACATCATCTGCAGGATGTCCAGGGTCAACCCACGCAGGTCGCCCTTGCTGTCGCGATAGCTCATGGGCAACATCTGGTCGTCCACCAGCACCCGAACCGTAGGGTTGTTTTGCAACCAGCGCTGCTGGGCCTCAGTCAACTGCAGTGGCTGCGACACAGGGGTGAATCTGGCGAGCGGGTTCCAACGTTCGCCCATGCGTGCACGGGCGGCGTCATCGATGCCTGCGAGAGCCCGTTCGACCAAGGCAGCTAGCGGTGTGCCATTATCCAGCATGGCAAAACCTATACCCTGGCGTGGCAAGGCACCGGGGCCGACCTCCTCCACCCCACTGAACGGGTTGCCGCCCTGCACATAACGGGCAACCAGGGCGTTGCCCAGAAACAGGTCGGCCTGGCCTAGCGCCAGTGCAGCCAAGGCGCTGAATGGGGTCGGGTGCAGTTGGACCTCGACTTGCGGATAGTACTGGCGAACTTGCTCCAGGGTTCGATAGCCCTCGACCATCACCAGACGTAAGGGGGCTTCAGCGGACAGCAGCGTATGCCGCTCAGGGGCCATCAATAGTGGCCAGTCTTCGGCATAAGGACGTGACAACAGCAGGCCGGCTTCCTGCGCCTGCTGCGCGGTCACCGAGCCAATGATATCGATCGAACCATCGCGCAGAGCCATGCTGGCGGCCTCGAACGAATCAAATACCTGCACGCTTGTGTCCAGGTTCAACAGCTCTGCAATCAGGCCGGTGTAATCCGCCGTGATGCCTTCATAGACACGCCCCGTACCCAGCATGTCCAACGACGGCTGGTCGCGGCCCAGCACGCCAAGGCGCAACACTCGATGGCGCCACAACCAACGTAGTTCGGTGCCATCAGGTTCGATACCCGGCCCGTCGTGGACGGCCCGGCCATGAAGTATTGGCTGTGCCATGGCGGGTAACGACGACAGGCAGCAGAGCAGGTACAAGCATAGAATTCGCACGGCGGCAGTACGTCAGACCAGGTGATTGCGACGAGCGAAATCCGCCATGTCGATCAAGGAAGAGAGCCGCAGCTTTTCTAGCAAGCGCCCCTTGTAGGTACTGACGGTCTTGTTGCTAAGCAGCATGATTTCACCAATGGCCTTGTTGCTCAGGCCGCGCGCCAGCAACTGCAGCACCGCAAGTTCACGGTCGCTGAGGGTGGCAAGCAGTTGCGCCTCGGTACAGGCCAGGTCCTGACGACACACGGTATTGAGTGTCACCTCGGGGAAATAGGTAAACCCTGACCTGATCGCACGCACCGCCTTGTTTAACTCGCCCAGGTCGTTGGTTTTCGACACAAAGCCCGCAGCCCCCGCTTGCAGGCAGCGTAGTGAATAAGCCTCGGGCAGATGCGAGGTCAATACCAGGGTCTTGGCACCTTGCCCCAGGCGCTTGATGCGTCCGATCACTTCAATGCCATCAAGACCAGGCATACTCAGATCGAGAATGACCAGGTTCGGCACCAGTTCGCGCACCAGGCGCATTGCCTCGATACCATTGTCGGCCTGACCGACCACGGTTATTCGCTCTTGACGTAACAGCATGCACACCGTGGCGCGGATGAAGGGGTGGTCATCGACAACCACTGCTTTATACATGGTCTTCCTCCCTTGGCTGGCCGGTGGCACGCGTCACGGCTGGAATCACCTCAGTGGACACCCGGCACTGGGCGCTCACCCTTCCAGCACCATTTGCTGATGCTCGGCACCCTCGTGCAGTTCGAATTGATGCACCTTGGCGGCCTGGCCATCGAACTGCCGGGTACGCCCGGGCAGCAAGTGGTGCTTGGTAGCCGTCTCGCAACCCTGATCAAGGGTCTGGCATTGGCGGAAGTGGTCTAGCACCACCGTGGCATTGCCCTGGTTACTCACCGTCAGAGCCCCGGCTTTTCGGTGCACCAAGGTCTGGTAACGGGGCTGGTCGGGGCGCACGAATAGCAGCGTGCCATAACCGGCCAGCAGGTTGACGCCGGCCTTCAGGTCGTCGCGGTATTCCTCGGCTTCTGCCTCGCTCACGGCAAAGCCATCACCCAGCTCTGGCAGCACCGGTATGAAGCGCAGGCGGTAGTAGCGTTCGGCATTACGCTCGCCCCGGTACAGCAGACGCACGGCCTGCATGCCCCGGGCAGGCACGATGAGCCGTGCTGGGCTGACCACCAGGCCCCGCTGCTCCAGGGCCAGGCCGTCTAGTTCGACCTCACGGTGCACGCCGCTACTGTCATAAACCAGCTCGACCACGCTGACCTTTACGAAGGCTGTGGCATCACCGCCGTTACGCACACGCTTGAGCAAAGTGCTCTTGCCGGCCTCCAGATAGTCGTACAGCCCGCCCACGTTCAGCTCCGGCGCGGCATGCGCCAGCGCCGGGAGCAGCAACATGGCGAGGCAAAGTGATCGGTACAGGTTCATCGTTAGATCCTCCATGCCAGGGTACGGCGATGGCCAATTACCACTACCGCAATAGTCCACAAAATGCGAAGTGAAAGATGCAGGAAACGTCCTTGCTGCTATTAGGAAACGTCCTAAAGACAGCCCGCCGCTAAAGCTGCGCGTCGAAAACTACCGTCACTTCGCCCTCGTAACGGCTGCCGGGGTGGGCGAGCATCGTCCGCACGTCCGGGCCGGCCACCTCGAAATGCAGTTGGCCGGGCCGGTTGAGCACCGGTGTTACGGAGTCGAACGCCAGGGCATTGCCACGTCCGGTCGGCAAAGGCAGTTTCTGCACTGCGCCACCGGCGTGCTGTATACCGCCCGGCAAGCTCAGGGCAATCTCCACCGGTACCTGATGGCCGGCATCGTTACGAATGCCGCAACCGCTGGCGAGGTTATAGCGGCATAGCTTGTAGACCTTGAATGGGCCGGTGGACCACAGACGGAACGGCAAGTCACGATTCAACCGTTGCGGAGCGCCTCTACCGCCCAGCCAGGCCTGCCAACCACCGGGCGGTTCGAGCACGGCACGCTCGGAGCCGGGCGGGAAGTCGAAAATGAAGGCGTGCTGCACATCGAGCCTGAAATTCAGGGTAAGACTGTCGCCGTTCAGGTTGCGGACATTATTGCCAAAGTCGAAGTCGCCGCCTGGTCCGATGGTGTAACTCACGCTGCCGGTGTAGATACCTGGTTTCATGCGATAGGGCGCAGGCATGTCCAGGTTGTAGGCCACCCCCATTTCACTGACGTCAATGTCAATCACCTGACCCGCATTGCCCACTTCCGGATCCGAGTGACAGCCTGTCGGGGCCTGCGGGGTTCGCAATGTCCACAGATACCAGGTGATAGCCGGCATTCTGTTGTATGAGAACGTCTTCCTGTACTGGCAGCCCCCCCTGGCGTAGGCCGTATAGGCCGGGTTGTTCCTATAATGGTCGCCTCCAGTCACTTGCTGGCTCACTGCGGTCAACTCGAAACGCAACGAATGATTCTCGCCCGTTGTTTCGTGGAACACATCCACTTGGCGCGGCCCAGGTAACTGAATGTAAAAACGATCGCGCACGTCCGGGGCTGCTGTAACGGTAGTTCTGCTGTAGCTGATTGGAATTTGCATCGCCGGGATGCCGGTGCACTCCGCCGGCCAGCGCCGGCAGTAAGATGCAAGCGGCGTGGTGTTTTCAAAGCGCCCCGATGCCTGGGCGCGGTACTGCGCGGTAACAGTGGCCTCCAGCGCTTGCGCCTGCGGCCCCCATAAAACCAGGAGCAGGCACAGGCTCGCTGCGCTACTCGACCAACCACGTTTCAACATGCTGCTCAACTCTCTCCCCCTCCCGATGTCGGCCCGGCCTGGGCCAGGCGCCCCGTCTTGCACGACAGGTCGCCGGCCAGCAACACGTCCCCTTCGCGCTTCAGCATCTTCAGATCCAGTTCCAGCAGGCACAACGATGTGCCACCTTCGCGCACCTCCAGCGTTGGCGTGGATTCGCTCATCTCCACGGCAAACAAGCCACCGCTCTCGGACACGCTACGGCTGGCATGGTTGACCAGCTGCGCACCGCTCAAGGGGCGGCCCTGGTCATCGAGCAAGCGCCCCAGTACCGTTACCGTGCGCACCACCCGGAGCTTGCGATAGGCCACGCCGCCGCGGTTTAGGTGGTAGTCGAAACTGTTGGGCTGGATCACCACCGCTGTTTCGTTGTCGCCGTCCAGGTCGAACTGCACGTAACCGGCCTTGTAGGCCTGCACCGGGACTACATTGCGCCCTGGTTGCAGGGTGGTGCCAAGGCCATGCTCGCCGTCGGCGCGTAACGCCAGGCCGGCGATATCGCTTTCGACATCGACGATCAACCCGGCATCGTGGGGCAGGTACTGCCCGGTGATGGCCACCTTGCCCTCGCCCACGGCGACAATGCTCTGCAGGTTCAGGCCGGCGCTGATCTCACCGTTGTAGGAGGAGCTCTGCGCATAGGCATCGCCGTACAACGCCTGTCCCTGGAACTGCGCATCGGCACCCAAGCCGGCGCCGTAGCGGTCCACCGTGGCACTGGCACCCAGGCTACGTAGTGCACCCAGGTCGACGTCGCGCATGTATGACAGCGAGGCATTCTGGTCGCGCCCACCGTCATACGAGGTGCGGCTACCGATGCTGGCGGCGATCCGCTCGCCTGGCCCGCCCAGGCTCACGCTCAGCGCCAGGCTGATCCCACGGTTGCGATCATCGCCACTGCTGCGCGTGCCTGGTCGGTCGAACAAGCTCAGCCGCCAATTGGCATCCGAACCCAGCAGCTTGCCGTAGTACGACCAGCCCAAGTCGATGCCCAGGCCTTCGGCGGCACCGGTGCTGTGCGCGACCCGCACGCTCGCGGTACTGCGGCTGTCCAGGCGCCGAGTGAATAGCAGCGACGTCTGGCTTTGCTCGGCATACTGCACCACCTGGCTATGGGTCGGCCGGCTGATGCTCTCCAGCCAACTACGGCTGTGGCTCAACACTAACGAGCCAAGGTCGTGACTGTGGATCAGTTGCAGGTCATAGCCATCCCCCAGGCCATCGGTACGATAGAGGTTACCGTACAGCTTGAGGCGATCGAACGGGTCCCAGTCCAGTGAGGTGCCATACTGCATGGTCTGGTCTACTTGCTGTACGGAGGCTCCGAGGACCGCTCGCGGGTGCAGCAGATAATTGGCCAGCACCCCAGCGCTCAAGCTGTCATCGCCGTCCTCGTCCCAGTTGCTCAGCAGACGCGTCTGTTGCCCCAGGTAAAGGTTGTAGCGCCAGCGGCTGTCGGCATTGCGCCAACTGTTGGGTTTGTAGACGAACTCCTGGGTGCGGGCGGTCTCCTGCCCGTCCTCGAGCAGGCGCACCTCGACCTGATAGATGCCACCCGGCAGCACCCGGGTGTTCAGCACCTGCAGTCCCGGCTGCACCGGCTGACTGTTGATCAGCACGCCATTGCGGTAGATCTCCGCCACCCCGGGTCGATTGGGGGTGACATGAATCGGGGTGGAACTGGCCTGGCTATTGTCGATCAGCAGGCTGTCACTGCTGCCCAGCATCAAGCCAAGGGTGGTATCGGACTGCCGCCCCAGCAGCCGAGGCTGACGCGTCAGCCCTTGCGCACCGGGGGTGAAGTAGCCCAGACGGAAGAAATGCTGCTCATGCAACCGTTCGCCGTACAGCTGACTGATACGGTGCCGGGTCTGCTGGCCGGTGACGCTGCCTCGGTCAACCTGGGCATCGGCCAGCGTGCTCCATTCATCCCAGTTGCCTTGCCCTTGCAGCGCATACAGCCCAGTGGTATTGCGGCCATCGCTGACCAGGTTGAGCTGGTTGCGCAACAGCAACCCGCCGCCCTGCTCGGGCACACGATGGTAACGCGCCGCCTCGCCGACGTGCTCTGCGGCGTCGGTCAGCAACGACAATTGCGAATTGACCAGGCTGTAGTGAATTGCCTGCAGGCCATCCGGGCAATCCTCCAGGCAGTTGCCCAGCGGGCGACCGCCTCTCAGGCGCTCCTGCCAGCGCCGGCGCAGGCTTGCGGGCTCACGGCTTTCGGCATAGTCGGTGAATTCCAGCAGTTGCACATGCTCGTCGCGGCTGAGCACGACCATGGCATCGCCTAGGTAGCGCCCGTCCAAGTCAACCCGCACCGCCAGCGGTACGTCGAAAAAATGCGCTTCGAACTCGCGCGGTAAACCTTGCGCCTGGCTGACCACGCCCATGGCGCTGGCTACCGGCTCGGCACTTGCCGGCAACCAGGCCAGGCAAGCGCCAAGCGACGCAATCTTCAGAATATCGGATGAGACCATGACGCTGCCCAGGAACAAAGCCAGCCTCGCCCCTGGAACGGACCAAGGGCGAAGAGGCTGGAAGACGGTTGAAGGGGATGCGCAGGGATCAGGGCACAGCGGTTTCAAACATCATGCTGACCAGGCCTTGGTAGGCACCTGGCTTGTAGCCGCCCGCCGGTACCTGCGGAGCCACTTCGAAATCGACGATAGCGCCCGGTGCGGCTGCGGCGGCGCTGAGGATCTCGGTAGCGTTGGTAGTCAGCACGGTATCGCCAATCTTCACGTCCAGGTCGATGGCATCCAGGCCACTGCTAACCACCGCTGGCGACAGCAGGTGCGCGGTGATCGGACCGATGGTGCTTTTGGCCTGCAGCTGTTTGCGTACTGGGGTCAGGGTACCTTGAAACGAGTTCCAGGCCATGTCCTGTGGGTCGTTCATCCAGTTGCCGCCCACCGGCTCGACGTAGAACGAGGCAGTTGGCACGGTCGCGGTGATCAGCACCTGTTTCTCGATCGGGTCGTCAGCCAGGGCCTGGCCAGCGACCAAGGCTGCGATGGGAAGCGCCAGAAGCAATGCTTTCACGTATATATCTCCTTGAAACCTGTGGATAAAACATTCGATTAATCGTCAATCAGCCGAAGACAATCGATCGGCTGAGTGGGATTATTCGGATTCACTGGCTGTGGAAATACAGAACGTTTCCGAGCGACATGTTGAAATTTCTGATGGCAACGTAATACCGACGTAGAAAAGACAACGCCCCGACTAGCGGGGCGTTGTTTTCAAACAAGAACCGTCAGCTTAGTGGGATACCGCCCCGCTCGCCCCCAGGCCAGTCTGCGAACGCACGAATTGCGGGAAGAACAGCGCACGCTCGTCTTCGGCAGCCTTGGACTTGTCGGTGACCGAGAAGAACCAGATGCTGACGAAGGCAATGGCCATCGAGAACAGCGCCGGGTACTCGTAGGGGTAGATCGGCTTCTCGTGGCCGAGGATCTGTACCCAGATGGTCGGGCCGAGGATCATCAGCGTCACCGCGCTTACCAGGCCCATCCAGCCGCCGATCATCGCGCCGCGGGTGGTCAGCTTCTTCCAGTACATGGAAAGCAGCAGTACCGGGAAGTTGCAGCTGGCGGCGATGGAGAAGGCCAGGCCGACCATGAAGGCGATGTTCTGCTTCTCGAACAGGATGCCCAGGCCGATCGCCAGCACGCCGAGGGCGACGGTGGTGATCTTCGACACACGGATCTCATCCTTGTCGTTGGCCTTGCCCTTGCGCCAGACGCTGGCGTACAGGTCGTGGGACACCGCCGAGGCACCAGCCAGGGTCAGGCCGGCGACCACCGCCAGGATGGTGGCGAAGGCCACGGCCGAGATGAAGCCGAGGAACACGCTGCCACCCACGGCATTGGCCAGGTGCACCGCCGCCATGTTGTTGCCGCCCAGCAGGGCGCCGGCAGCGTCCTTGAAGTCCGGGTTGGTGCTGACCAGCAGGATGGCGCCAAAGCCGATGATGAAGGTGAGGATGTAGAAGTAGCCGATGAAGCCGGTGGCGTACAGCACGCTCTTGCGCGCTTCCTTGGCATCACTGACGGTGAAGAAGCGCATCAGGATGTGCGGCAGGCCTGCGGTACCGAACATCAGCGCCAGGCCCAGGGAGAACGCCGAGATCGGGTCCTTGACCAGGCCGCCCGGGCTCATGATCGCTTCGCCCTTGGCGTGCACCTTGATCGCTTCGGAGAACAGCGTGTTGAAGTCGAAGCCTACGTGCTTCATCACCATCAGTGCCATGAAGCTGGCACCGGACAGCAGCAGCACCGCCTTGATGATCTGTACCCAAGTGGTGGCCAGCATGCCGCCGAACAGCACGTACAGGCACATCAGGATACCCACCAGGATCACCGCCACGTGGTAGTCCAGGCCGAACAGCAGCTCGATCAGCTTGCCGGCACCGACCATCTGCGCGATCAGGTAGAACGCCACCACCACCAGCGAACCGGAGGCCGACAGGGTACGGATTTCCTTCTGCCCGAGGCGGTACGAGGCTACGTCGGCGAAGGTGTACTTGCCCAGGTTGCGCAGGCGTTCGGCGATCAGGAAGAGGATGATCGGCCAGCCGACCAGGAAGCCAATCGAGTAGATCAGGCCGTCGTAGCCGGAGGTGAACACCAGTGCGGAAATACCCAGGAACGAGGCGGCCGACATGTAGTCACCGGCAATCGCCAGGCCGTTCTGGAAGCCGGTGATCTTGCCACCGGCAGCGTAGTAGTCCGACGCCGACTTGTTGCGCTTGGAGGCCCAGTAGGTGATGCCGAGGGTGAAGGCGACGAAGGCCACGAACATGGCGATGGCGGAAACGTTCAGCGGTTGTTTCTGCACCTCGCCGGTCAGGGCATCGGCGGCCCACACGGCGGGTGCGAAGGCTCCGCAGGCCAGTACGGCCAGGGCTTTGGCGTGGCGAATCATTGTTGCGCCTCCTTCAGGATGGCCTTGTTCAGCTCATCGAATTCGCCGTTGGCGCGGCGCACGTAGATGGCGGTCAGGACGAATGCCGAGACGATCAGGCCGACGCCCAGGGGGATGCCCCAGGTAATCGACGAATCAGGGCTGAGCTTGGCGCCCAGAACCTGAGGACCGTAGGCGATCAGAAGGATGAAGGCGCAGTACAGGCCAAGCATGATCGCCGAGAGGATCCAGGCGAAGCGTTCGCGCTTGGTGACCAGCTCCTTGAAGCGAGGGCTGTTTTGTATCGAGAGGTAAATGCTGTCGTTCATTGTTTTTGTCCTAGCAGCACAGGTAGGGGGTGATACCCACGCCCTTACTTTATGCTGCCGCTGGACGCCAACCAGACGACCTTAGTCTTAGATGCAACGGTGTTTTACCGATTGCGTAACAAAACAGCTTGCTCATGCCCCTGTAGGAGCGGGTTTACCCGCGAATGCGGTGGCGGCAACAACGATGAACGCCTAAGAAACATTGGCCGGCGGGCCCGGCCTATTCGCGGGTAAACCCGCTCCTACAGGGGCTACGGACTTACTTACCAGTCCACTCCTTCACCCGATCAGGGTGCTTGGCCACCCAGTCCTTGGCCGCCGCCTCAGGCTTGGCACCTTCCTGGATCGCCAGCATCACCTCGCCAATCTCGTCCTTCGACTGCCAGCTGAACTTCTTCAGGAACTCCGCCACTTCCGGTGCCTTGGTCGCCAGTTCCTTGCTGCCGATGTTGTTCACGGTTTCCGCCGCGCCATACACACCTTTCGGGTCTTCGAGGAACTTCAGTTTCCACTTGGCGAACATCCAGTGCGGCACCCAGCCGGTCACCGCGATCGACTGCTGCTTGGCATAGGCACGGCCCAGCTCGGCGGTCATCGCCGCGCCGGAACTTGCCTGCAGTTTGTAGCCGGTCAGGTCGTAGTCCTTGATGGCCTGGTCGGTCTTCAACATCACCCCGGAGCCGGCGTCGATACCGACGATCTTCTGCTTGAAGCTGTCATCGGTCTTGAGGTCGGCGATGCTCACCGCCTTGACGTATTCGGGGACGATCAGGCCGATCTTGGCGTCCTTGAAGTTCGGGCCGTAGTCGACCACGTTGTCCTTGTTCTTGGCCCAGTATTCGCCATGGGTCACCGGCAACCAGGCCGACAACATGGCATCGAGCTTGCCGGTCGCCACACCCTGCCACATGATCCCGGTAGCCACGGCCTGCAACTTCACGTCGTAGCCGAGTTTCTGCTTGATCACTTCGGCGGCCACGTTGGTGGTCGCCACGCTGTCCGCCCAACCATCCACGTAACCAATACTGACTTCTTTGGCCATTGCCTGTGCTGCGCTCATTCCCAGTACCAGGGCGGTGCCCACCCCCAGGAAACGTCGCATTTTTTTCAAAGTTGCCATCAAAGCATCCCCTCGTCAGGTCTTGGAGATTGCATCATCGTCCTGCAACACAAGGCGACCTGATCCAGCTGCGACCTTTACCCGCCTCATATACGACATCACTGTGCCATTAGCGCCATCGATCTGTGCCGGCCTGCGCGATCCTTGCATGCCAACGGTTTGGCGCCGGGCTACTATCTATCCTTTTTGCGCCTGACGATGGACCGCCCAATGCCCCGCTCTACCCGCCTGTTGCTGCCGCTGTACCTGCTGGCCTGCCTGACCGCCCTGCTTGGGCTCGGTGGGCTCTGGTACGGGCTTGGCAAGCCCGTGCAACTGCCCGATGCGGCCAGCCCGACGCACAAGCTGCAGTGCGCCTCGTACACCCCATTCGACAAGGACCAGTCGCCCTACGACCAGCCGTTCCGCCTGCGCCCGGCGCGCATGGACGCCGACCTGGCGTTGCTGGCTGAGCGATTCCAGTGCATCCGTACCTATTCCATGAGCGGTCTCGAGGCAATCCCGGCGCTGGCGCGCAAGCATGGGCTGAAGGTGATGCTCGGTGCCTGGGTGAACAGCCACCCGGCCGACACCGACAAGGAAATCAAGCTGCTGATCGCCGCCGCCAACGCCAACCCCGACGTGGTCAGCGCGGTGATCGTCGGCAACGAGACGCTGTTGCGCAAGGAGGTCACCGGTGCGCACCTGGCCAAGCTGATCGCCCGGGTGAAAAGCCAGGTCAAGGTGCCGGTGACCTACGCCGATGTGTGGGAATTCTGGCTGCAGCACCCGCAGGTGGCGCCGGCGGTGGACTTCCTGACCATTCACCTGCTGCCCTATTGGGAAGACGACCCGCGCGGCATCGACGATGCCTTGGCCCACGTGGCCGATGTGCGCCGGGTATTCGGCACGCGCTTCGCGCCCAAGGACATCCTGATCGGCGAAACCGGCTGGCCCAGCGAAGGCCGCCAGCGCGAGACGGCGGTGCCCAGCCGGGTCAACGAGGCGCGCTTCATTCGCGGCTTCGTGGCCATGGCCGAAGCCAACGGCTGGCACTACAACCTGATCGAAGCGTTCGACCAGCCATGGAAGCGTGCCAATGAGGGCGCGGTAGGCGGTTACTGGGGGCTGTACGACGCTGACCGCCAGGACAAGGGTGTGCTCGAAGGGCCGGTGAGCAACCTGCAATACTGGCCGCAGTGGTTGCTGGCCAGTGCCTTGCTGATGGTGAGCATGCTGGTGCTGGCCGGGCGCCCCGCCACACCTGTCGCGGCCTTGCTGCTGCCGTTGCTGGCGGCGTTCGGGGCCGGCTGCCTGGGGCTGTGGGGCGAGCTGATGCGCACCCATGCGCGCTTTGCCGGGGAATGGCTGTGGGCAGTGTCGCTGGCCGGGCTGAACCTGCTGGTGCTGGCCCATGCCGTGCTGGGCCTGGCGCGGCGGGCGGGGTGGCGCGAGCGTTCGTTCGCCTGGCTGCAGGTGCGGGCCGGCTGGTTGCTGCTGGCGGCGGGGTTCGCCGCGGCGGTGAGCATGCTGGCGATGGTGTTCGACCCGCGTTATCGCAGCTTCCCCAGCGCGACGCTGGCATTGCCGGCGCTGGTGTATGTGCTGTGGCCGGTGCGGGCGCGACGGGCGGAGGTGGCGTTGCTGGCGTTCATCGTGGGGGCCGGGGTGGCGCCACAGTTGTTTGTGGAGGGGTTGGAGAACCAGCAGGCCTGGGGCTGGGCGGTGGTGAGTGTGCTGATGACAGCGGCTTTGTGGCGGAGTTTGCGGGTGCGATCGGTTTGATCCCCCCGGGGCCGCTGCGCGCCCCATCGCCGGCAAGCCAGCTCCCACCTCGACCGCATAGGCCGCAAGCCCTGTGCGGTCCCTGTGGGAGCTGGCTTGCCGGCGATGGGGCGCGAAGCGGCCCCTGCCAGCCTCCCACCTCGACCGCATAGGCCTCAAGCCCTGTGCGGTCCCTGTGGGAGCTGGCTTGCCGGCGATGGGGCGCGAAGCGGCCCCTGCCAGCCTCCCACCTCGACCGCATAGGCCGCAAGCCCTGTGCGGTCCCTGTGGGAGCTGGCTTGCCGGCGATGGGGCGCGAAGCGGCCCCTGCCAACCTCCCACCTCGACCGCATAGGCCGCAAGCCCTGTGCGGTCCCTGTGGGAGCTGGCTTGCCGGCGATGGGGCGCGAAGCGGCCCCTGCCAGCCTCACTGCGTTTGCCTGACCAACCGCAACCCCGCCAGCACCAACGCGAACACCGCAATGCTGGCGGTATACAGCACCAGCGCCGGCACCGCGAACACCAGCGCCAATACCGCCAACCACCAGCCGCCACGACCAGCAACCACCTGCGCCAGCAGCGCCAGGCCCAACCCACCCCAGGCCATCACCTGGTGATGAATGCCCAACCCCAGCAGCGACCGCACCTCGCACTGCCAGTATGCCGTCGCTGTGCTGCACAGGCCCACCCACTGCCCATCCTCCATCAGCCCATAGCGCACGCCATAACTGGCCGCGAGCCACAGCTCCAGGAATAGCAGGAGCAGCACAGCTGGCAACGAACGAGACATCCTGGTTTTCCTACAATCGCTATTGACGAAATCGATGATCACCCAAGTGTTCTCATAAGGCAAAATCACCACCCTGCAGCTATGTTGCAGGTAGCAAGCACACCAAAGACCACCGCACTTGGCAACTTTGCCCGGCCTGATGTGGTCCTAGCCTGCACATTGCTCGACCTTGCGTTCTTTTGGGGGATTACATGCTTCGATCTTTGCGCCTCGCTGCCTTGCTCGGCAGCCTGCTAATGGCTGTGGCCGCTTCGGCGCGAGATATCGACGCCGCAAGCTATGGCTACCCCTTGACCAACCCGTTCGAGGCGACCATCGCCACCACGCCGCCGGACCAACGCCCCACCCTGCCCAGCGACGACGAAATCACCCAGTCCGACTACAGCCTCAACCTGCGCCCGGAGCGTGAGTTCACCTTGCCCGACAACTTCTGGGCGGTGAAAAAGCTCAAGTACCGCCTGGCCCGCCAGGATCGCGAGGCGCCGCTGATTTTCATCATCGCCGGCACCGGCGCGCCCTACACCAGCAGCATCAACGAATACCTGAAAAAGCTGTTCTACCAGGCCGGCTACCATGTGGTGCAACTGTCGTCACCCACCAGCTACGACTTCATGAGCGCCGCCTCGCGTTTCGCCACCCCGGGCATCAGCCAGGAAGACGCCGAAGACATGTACCGGGTGATGCAAGCCGTGCGCGCCCAGCACCCGCGCCTGCCGGTCAGTGATTTCTACCTCACCGGCTACAGCCTGGGCGCGCTCGACGCCGCCTTCGTCAGCCACCTGGACGAAACCCGTCGCAGCTTCAACTTCAAGCGCGTGCTGCTGCTCAATCCACCGGTCAACCTGTACACCTCGATCAACAACCTCGACAAGCTGGTGCAAACCCAGGTCAAGGGCATCGACCGCAGCACCACTTTCTACGAGCTGATGCTGAGCAAACTCACCCGCTACTTCCAGGACAAGGGCTACATCGACCTCAACGACGCCCTGCTGTACGACTTCCAGCAGTCGAAACAGCACCTGTCCAACGAACAGATGGCCATGCTGATCGGCACTTCGTTCCGCTTCTCGGCGGCCGACATCGCCTTCACCTCCGACCTGATCAACCGCCGCGGCCTGATCATTCCGCCGAAGTTCCCGATCACCGAAGGCAGCAGCCTCACACCGTTCTTCAAGCGTGCCCTGCAATGCGACTTCGAGTGCTACATGACCGAACAGGTCATCCCCATGTGGCGCGCCCGCACCGACGGCAACAGCATCCTGCAACTGGTCAACCAGGCCAGCCTGTATGCCCTGGAGGATTACCTGAAGGCCAGCCCGAAGGTTGCCGTGATGCATAACGCCGACGACGTCATCCTCGGCCCCGGCGACATCGGCTTCCTGCGCAAGGTGTTCGGTGACCGCCTGACCCTTTACCCCCTCGGCGGCCATTGCGGCAACCTCAATTACCGCGTCAACAGTGACGCCATGCTGGAGTTCTTCCGTGGTTAACAAACTCCTCTTCGCCACTGCCCTGCTTGCCGCCGGCCAGGCCCTGGGCGCAGAAACCGCGCCCCGGGCCAGCGTGGTCGAGGCCGACCCGCAAGTGACTGCCGCGCCGCTGACGCCCGAGGCCGATGGTTTTCTCGACCCGCTGCGCGAGCTGAAATTCAACCCGGGGCTGGACCAGCGCGAGTTCGAACGCTCCACCCTGGAAGCGCTGAACGTGTACGACCCGCTGGAGTCGATCAACCGGCGCATCTACCACTTCAACTACCGCCTGGACCAGTGGGTGCTGCTGCCGCTGGTGAACGGCTACCAGTACGTCACCCCGCGTTTCGTGCGCACCGGGGTGAGCAACTTCTTCAACAACCTGGGCGATGTGCCGAACCTGTTCAACAGCGTGTTGCAACTGAAGGCCAAGCGTTCGGCGCAGATCACCGCGCGGCTGATGTTCAATACCATCATCGGCGTCGGTGGCCTGTGGGACCCGGCGACCAAGATGGGCCTGCCACGGCAGAGCGAGGACTTTGGCCAGACCTTGGGCTTTTACGGCGTACCGGACGGGCCGTACCTGATGCTGCCGGGGCTGGGGCCGTCGAACCTGCGCGATACCACCGGGCTGGTGGTGGATTATGCGGGTGAGCAGGCGATCAACTACCTGAACGTGGCCGAAGCCAGCAGCGACCACCCGGAAATCATTGCCCTGCGCGTGGTAGACAAGCGCTATACCACCAACTTCCGCTATGGCCAGCTGAACTCGCCGTTCGAGTACGAGAAGGTGCGGTATGTGTATACCCAGGCGCGCAAGTTGCAGATAGCCGAGTAAGCCTGTGCCGGCCCTATCGCCGGCAAGCCGGCTCCCACAGGGGACTGCACATTACCTAAGGGCGGTGCCCTCCTGTGGTAGCAACTGTCTTGCCTGGACTGGCCTCACCGCAGGCCCGGGCATTGTGGGGTCCTGTGGGAGCTGGCTTGCCGGCGATAGGGCCGGCACAGGCAATATCAAATCCCCAGGAACTGGCACAACTCGCGCTTCTTGGCCAAGGCATCGCGCCGTCCCAGTTCGATCAGCTCACTGCAATAGCTGGCCTCGAACAGCAAATAGCTCAACACCCCCGCCCCACTGGTCCGCGTAGCCCCCGGCCCACGCAGGAACAGGCGCAACGCCGCCGGCAGCTCGCGCCGGTGGCGCGCGGCAATCTCGTCCAGCGGCTGGCTGGGCGCTACCACCAGCACCTCGATCGGCGCCAGGCCCAGGCGCCGGGCGTCCAGGTGTGCCGGCAACAGGCGGCTCAGGTGGTTCAGGCGCTGCAGCAGTTCGATGTCGTCTTCCAGGCTGTCGATGAAGGTGCTGTTGAGCATGTGCCCGCCAATCTGCGCCAGGCTCGGCTGCCGCCCGCTGAACACGCGCTGGGTCGGCAACGGCGGCGCTGGCCGCTGCGGGTTGCCGCTGACCCCGACCACCAGCACCCGGCTGGCGCCCAGGTGCAAGGCCGGGCTGATCGGTGCCGACTGGCGTACCGCGCCATCACCGTAATACTCGTCGCCCAGCTGCACCGGGGCGAACAGCAGCGGAATCGCCGCACTGGCCAGCAGGTGGTCGATGGTCAACGGCGTGGGTACGCCGATTCGGCGGTGGCGTAGCCAGGGTTCGATGGTGCCGCGGCCCTGATAGAAGGTCACCGCCTGGCCGGACTCGTAGCCGAAGGCGGTCACTGCCACGGCGCGCAACTGCTCAGCGGCCAAGGCGTGAGCGATGCCGTCCAGGTTCAGGTGCGCCTTCAGCAAGCCGTGCAGCGGGCTGCTGTCCAGCAGCGCCACCGGCGCCTGGCCGCCCAGGCCAAGCAGGCTATGGCCGACGAAACGGCTGGCCTGGCGCACCACCCCGGGCCAGTCGCTGCGGATGACCAGGTGGCTGCGAAAATTCTGCCAGAACGCGGTAAGCCGTTGCACGGCTTCATTGAAGTGGTTGGCGCCGCTGGCCAGGGTGACGGCGTTTATGGCCCCGGCGGAGGTGCCGACGATGACCGGGAATGGGTTGTGCGCGCCAGCGGGCAACAGCTCGGCTAGGCCGGCAAGTACACCTACCTGATAGGCGGCACGGGCGCCGCCGCCAGAGAGGATGAGACCAGTTACCGGGGGTGGGGCCATGGGTTCCTTCCTGGATCAGCTGTTTTCAGGCCCGGCCTCTTCGCGGGCTTGCCCGCTCCCACAAGACCGCACAATGGCCGGACTTGTGGAAATCCTGTGGGAGCGGGCGCGCCCGCGAAGAGGCCGGCACAGGCAAAACAAGACTCAGCGCTTTTTCTTCTCATACAGCCGTGGCGCCCCTGGGGGCCGCGACTTGAATCGGCGATGCGCCCACAGGTACTGCTCGGGGCACTCGCGCAACACGCTCTCGACCCACTGGTTGATGCGCAGGCAATCGGCCTCTTCGCTTTCGCCGGGGAAGTCCGCCAGCGGCGGGTGAATTACCAGACGATAGCCGCTGCCATCTTCCAGGCGCTTCTGGGTGAACGGGATCACCTGTGCCTTGCCCAGCCGGGCGAACTTGGTGGTCGCCGTCACTGTCGCCGCCGGGATACCGAACAGCGGCACGAACAGGCTCTGCTTGGCGCCGTAGTCCTGGTCCGGCGCGTACCAGATCGCCCGGCCCGAACGCAGCAGCTTGAGCATGCCGCGCACGTCCTCGCGCTCCACCGCCAGCGAGTCGAGGTTGTGGCGCTCGCGGCCGCTGCGCTGGATGAAGTCGAACAGCGCGTTACCGTGCTCGCGGTACATGCCATCGATGGTGTGCTGCTGGCCCAGCAGCGCGGCGCCGATTTCCAGGGTGGTGAAGTGCACCGCCATAAGGATCGCGCCCTGCCCCGCCTGCTGGGCGGCCTGCAGGTGCTCCAGCCCTTCGACATGGGCCAGGCGCGCCAGCCTGGCCTTGGGCCACCACCAGCTCATGGCCATTTCGAAGAAGGCGATACCGGTGGAGGCGAAATTGGCCTTGAGCAAGCGCTGCCGTTCGTCGACAGACAGCTCCGGGAAGCACAGTTCCAGGTTGCGCGCGGCAATGCGCCGCCGTTCACCGGCAAAGCGATACATCACGGCACCCAGCGCGGCACCGACTTTCAACAGGACCCGGTATGGCAACTGAACCACCAGCCACAGCAGGCCCAGGCCCAGCCACAGGCCCCAGAACTTTGGGTGAAGGAAATAGGGACGAAAACGCGGGCGTTCCATTGATGCATCCGGAAAGACAAAGGCCGCGCATTCTACAACGGATCAGCGCATGTTGCGGGCAACCGGTGTTCTCGTTATAAGTCAGGGCACTTTTTCCGCAACAAGCCGTCTATGCAGACCATGAGCCCAAACCACACACCCGACACCGCCTCCGTGTTCCAGCTCAAGGGCAGCATGCTCGCCATCACGGTACTGGAACTGGCACGCAATGACCTTGAAGCCCTCGACCGCCAGTTGGCGGCCAAGGTCGCCCAGGCACCGAACTTCTTCAGCAACACGCCGCTGGTGCTGGCACTGGACAAGCTGCCGGCCGACGAGGGGGCAATCGACCTGCCCGGCTTGATGCGGATCTGCCGCCACCACGGCCTGCGCACCCTGGCCATCCGCGCCAGCCGCATCGAGGACATCGCCGCCGCCATCGCCATCGACCTGCCGGTGCTGCCGCCGTCGGGCGCCCGCGAACGGCCGCTGGAACCCGAGCCCGAGGTAAAGAAGCCCGAGCCGGCCCCAGCCCCGCCACCCATCCTTGAACCCGAGGTGCGCCCGACCCGCATCATCACTGCGCCAGTACGCGGCGGCCAGCAGATCTACGCCCAGGGCGGCGACCTGGTGGTGACCAGCTCGGTCAGCCCGGGTGCGGAACTTCTGGCCGATGGCAACATCCATGTGTACGGCGCCATGCGCGGCCGGGCCCTGGCCGGCATCAAAGGCAATACCAAGGCGCGCATCTTCTGCCAGCAGATGACCGCGGAAATGGTCTCCATCGCCGGCCAGTACAAGGTCTGCGAAGACCTGCGCCGCGACCCGCTGTGGGGCACCAGCGTGCAAGTCAGCCTGTCCGGTGACGTGTTGAACATCACCCGTCTTTAACGGATACTTGCCGTCATTTTCAGAGCAACTTTCTTTAACTGTTGCCGTTTTTTGCATTTTGCCGGGGCACCTGTCCCGACTTATTTTTAGGGGTGAAACACCTTGGCCAAGATTCTCGTGGTTACTTCCGGCAAGGGGGGTGTGGGCAAGACCACCACCAGCGCCGCCATTGGTACCGGCCTCGCACTGCGTGGCCACAAGACCGTCATCGTCGACTTCGACGTGGGCCTGCGTAACCTCGACCTGATCATGGGCTGCGAACGCCGCGTGGTGTACGACTTCGTCAACGTGGTCAACGGCGAAGCCAACCTGCAGCAGGCCCTGATCAAGGACAAGCGCCTCGAGAACCTGTTCGTGCTGGCCGCCAGCCAGACCCGCGACAAGGACGCGCTGACCCAGGAAGGCGTGGAAAAGGTGCTGATGGAGCTGAAGGAAAACTTCGAGTTCGTCATCTGCGACTCGCCGGCCGGTATCGAGAAAGGCGCGCACCTGGCCATGTACTTCGCCGACGAAGCCATCGTGGTGACCAACCCCGAGGTTTCCTCGGTGCGTGACTCCGACCGCATGCTGGGCATCCTGTCGAGCAAGTCGCGCCGCTCCGAAAACGGCGAAGAGCCGATCAAGGAACACCTGCTGATCACCCGCTACCACCCCGAGCGCGTGGAAAAGGGCGAGATGCTGAGCATCGCCGACGTCGAAGAAATCCTGGCGATCAAGCTCAAGGGCGTGATCCCCGAGAGCCAGGCAGTGCTCAAGGCTTCCAACCAGGGTATCCCGGTCATCCTCGACGACCAGAGCGATGCCGGCCAGGCCTATAGCGATACCGTCGACCGTCTGCTGGGTAAAGAAAAGCCCCTGCGGTTCATCGAAGTGCCGAAGCAAGGATTCTTCGCGCGCCTGTTTGGAGGCAAGTAAACCATGAACCTTTTTGACTTCTTTCGTGGCAGACAGAAACAGTCCAGCGCGTCGGTAGCGAAAGAGCGTCTACAGATCATCGTGGCGCACGAGCGCGGCCAACGCAGCGAGCCGGACTACCTGCCAGCATTGCAGAAAGAACTGCTGGAAGTGATCCGCAAGTATGTGAACATCGGCAACGATGACGTGCATATCGAGCTGGAAAACCAGGGCAGCTGCTCGATTCTGGAGCTGAACATCACCTTGCCGGATCGCTGATCCGCGCAATTGGCAATTTGGGGCTGCTTTGCAGCCCTTCGCGGGCAAGCCCGCTCCTACAGGGGAATGCATGCCCTTTGTAGGAGCGGGCTTGCCCGCGAAGGGCCGCAAAGCGGCCCCGCTGTTTTCCCCCGCTAAAACCGAGACCAAGCAATGCCGCTGTCGAACATCCAGATCCTGCACGAAGACGCCGCCATCCTGGTGATCAACAAACCGACCCTGCTGCTGTCGGTGCCCGGCCGCGCTGAAGACAACAAGGACTGCCTGATCACCCGCCTGCAGCAAAACGGCTACCCCGACGCGCTGATCGTGCACCGCCTGGACTGGGAAACCTCCGGCATCATCCTGCTGGCCCGCGATGCCGACAGCCATCGCGAGCTGTCGCGCCAGTTCCACGACCGCGAAACCGAAAAGGCCTATACCGCGCTGTGCTGGGGCCAGCCGGCGCTGGACAGCGGCAGCATCGACCTGCCGCTGCGCTACGACCCGCCGACCAAGCCGCGGCATGTGGTGGACCACGAGCAAGGCAAGCATGCGCTGACCTTCTGGCGCATCGTCGAGCGCTGCGGTGATCACTGCCGGGTCGAGCTGACGCCGATTACCGGGCGCTCGCACCAGTTGCGCGTGCACATGCTGTCGATCGGGCATCCGCTGCTGGGTGACCGCCTGTATGCCAACCCCGAGGCCCTGGCAGCACATGAGCGGCTGTGCCTGCATGCCTCGATGCTGAGCTTCACCCACCCGGTCTCGGGGGAGCGGTTGAAGTTCGAGTGCCCTGCACCCTTCTGATTTCTCGGTGGCTGCACCGGCCTCTTCGCGGGCTTGCCCGCTCCCACAGGTACTGCACAGGTTTCGAATGCAGTGTTATCCCTGTGGGAGCGGGCAAGCCCGCGAAGAGGCAGCCACAAATTGTCGACATTCTGCGTTAAACTCGCGCCACTGCTGTCTGGAGTGAGCCATGCGCGACGCACTGAATTCTGGCCTTATCGACTTCCTCAAGGCCTCCCCCACGCCCTTCCACGCCACCGCCAGCCTGGCCCAGCGCCTGGAGGCTGCCGGCTACCAGCGCCTGGACGAGCGCGACAGCTGGGCCACAGTGCCTGGCGGTCGCTATTACGTCACCCGTAACGACTCTTCGATCATCGCCATCAAGCTGGGCAAGCAGGCGCCGCTGCTGAATGGCATCCGCATGGTCGGCGCCCATACCGACAGCCCGTGCCTGCGGGTCAAGCCGCAGCCCGAACTGCAGCGCCAGGGCTTCCTGCAACTGGGCGTGGAAGTGTATGGCGGCGCCCTGCTGGCGCCGTGGTTCGACCGCGACCTGTCACTGGCCGGGCGGGTCACCTACCGCCGTGACGGCAAGGTCGAAAGCCAGCTGATCGACTTCAAGCTGCCGATCGCGATCATCCCCAACCTGGCCATCCACCTGAATCGCACCGCCAACGAAGGCTGGGCGATCAACCCACAGAACGAACTGCCGCCGATCCTCGCCCAGGTGGCCGGTGACGAACGCATCGACTTCCGCGCCCTGCTCACCGAGCAGTTGGCCCGCGAGCACGAGCTGATCGCCGATGTGGTGCTGGATTACGAGCTGAGCTTCTACGACACCCAGGACGCCGCGCTCATCGGCCTGAACGGCGACTTCATCGCCGGCGCCCGCCTGGACAACCTGCTGTCGTGCTACGCCGGCCTGCAGGCCCTGCTGGCGGCAGACAGCGACGAGACCTGCGTGCTGGTGTGCAACGACCACGAAGAAGTCGGCAGTTGTTCGGCCTGTGGCGCCGACGGCCCGATGCTGGAGCAGACCCTGCAGCGCCTGCTGCCCGATGGCGATGCCTACGTGCGCACCATCCAGCGCTCGCTGATGGTGTCGGCCGACAACGCCCATGGCGTGCACCCCAACTATGCCGACAAGCACGACGGCAACCACGGGCCCAAGCTCAACGCCGGGCCGGTGATCAAGGTGAACAACAACCAGCGCTACGCCACCAACAGCGAAACCGCCGGGTTCTTCCGCCACCTGTGCATGGCCGAGGAAGTGCCGGTGCAAAGCTTCGTGGTGCGCAGCGACATGGGTTGCGGCTCGACCATCGGGCCGATCGCTGCCAGCCATCTGGGCGTGCGCACGGTGGATATCGGTTTGCCGACCTTCGCCATGCATTCGATTCGCGAGCTGTGCGGCAGCCATGACCTGGCCCACCTGGTGAAGGTGCTGACCGCCTTCTACCGTAGCCGCGAGTTGCCCTGAGACTCGATTAGCCAGGTCTGGCCCTATCGCCGGCAAGCCAGCTCCCACAGGTCCCTCACAATGCCTGGGCCTGTGGTGATCCTGTGGGAGCTGGCTTGCCGGCGATAGGGCCAGACCTGCTCAAGGTCAATCCCCCCATCTGCCCAACCCGCTATGCTTGTTACATGGCCCCATTGCAAAAGGATTGCTGTCCATGTCCCCGTTCCTGTCCCTGTTCGTGCCGGTGTTCCTGTTCCTGATGCTGCTGACCATCGGTTTCAGCCTGCGCGAGCGCAATATCGGTGTGCTGATGATGTGGATCGGCACCTTGGGCATCTTTGGCCTCACCTGCTGGAAGATCCTGGAGAAACTGCCGTCATAAACCTCTACACTCGGTCAATCGTTTGACCTGAGGTAGATTTGCCAGTGCCTGCCCTCCTGCGTTACCTGTTCCTGCTGTTAGTACTGTTCATCACTCCGCTGCAGGCGGCGGGCCTGCCCGGCCTGCTTGGCGGCAGCGCGCCCGCACAGCCGCAGGCCAGCGAGCCGCTGGGCAAGTCGCTGGACGAGGTGATCAAGAACCTGGAAAACGACCAGCAGCGGGCCAAGCTGCTGGCCGACCTGAAAAAGCTGCGCGACGCCACCAAGCAATCGCAACCCACCGTCGAACAGGGCGTGCTGGGCCTGATCGGCGGCGCCCTGCATGATTTCGAAAAACAGTTCAGCGGCAATGACAGCCCGTTCCACCGCTGGGCCACGGAAATAGACCAAGCCCAGACCGAACTGGCGGAACTGATGGTGCCGGTGCACCAGTGGCCGGCGATCCTGTTCGGCTTTGCCGCCGTCATCGCCGTGTGGAGCGTGCTGGCCTACGCCTTCAACTGGGTCGGCCATCGCGTGCGCTTGCGCTTCGGCCTGAGCGAGGAACTGCCGCAGCACCCGCGTACCTGGGACCTGGTGCGCTTTGCCTTGCGCAAGCTCGGCCCATGGCTGGTGGCACTGGTGTTCACCGTGTACCTGAGCTTCGTGCTGCCGCCGTCGCTGGGCAAGTCGCTGGCCATGGTGCTGGCCTACGCGCTGGTGGTCGGCACCTGCTTCTCGGCCATCTGCGTGATCGCCTTCTCGTTGCTCGACGGCCCGCACCGCCATCGCGCCCTGTACATCCTGCGCCACCAGGCGTTCCGCCCGCTGTGGCTGATCGGCAGCTTCGCCGCCTTTGGCGAAGCGATGAGCGACCCACGGCTGACCGTCGCCCTCGGCACCCACCTGGCCCATGCCCTGGCGACCCTGGCCAATGTGGTCGCGGCCGTGTGCACCGGGCTGTTCATCCTGCGCTTCCGCCGCCCGATCGCCCACCTGATTCGCAACCAGCCGCTGTCACGGCGCCTGACCCGGCGCACCCTCAGCGACACCATCGAAATCCTCGGCAGCTTCTGGTTCATTCCAGCGCTGATCCTGGTGGCCATCTCGCTGTTCGCCACCTTCGTCTCCGCCGGCGATACCAGTACCGCGCTGCGCCAGTCGCTGATGTGCACGGTGCTGGTGGTGGTGTGCATGGTGCTCAACGGCCTGGTGCGCCGCCACGCCGCCAACCCCAAGCGCGCCAACAAGCGCCAGGCGGTATACGCCGAGCGCCTGCGCAACTTCGGCTACCTGCTGGTGCACCTGTTCATCTGGCTGGTGTTCATCGAACTGGGCCTGCGCGTGTGGGGCCTGTCGATGATCAGCTTCGCCGAGGGCGACGGCCACGAGGTGAGCCTGCGCCTGCTGGGCCTGGCCGGCACACTGATCGTCGCCTGGCTGGTGTGGATCCTTGCCGATACCGCCGTGCACCACGCCCTGGTACGCTCGCGCCGCGGCCTGGCCAACGCCCGTGCGCAAACCATGATGCCGTTGATCCGCAACGTGATGTTCGTGGTCATCTTCATCATCGCCGTGATCGTAGCCCTGGCCAACATGGGCATGAACGTCACCCCGCTGCTGGCCGGTGCCGGTGTGATCGGCCTGGCCATCGGCTTTGGTGCGCAGTCGCTGGTGGCCGACCTGATCACCGGGCTGTTCATCATCATCGAAGACTCGCTGGCCATCGACGACTACGTGGATGTGGGCGGGCACCTGGGCACGGTGGAGGGGTTGACCATCCGCACCGTGCGCCTGCGGGATATCGACGGCATCGTCCATACCATCCCGTTCAGCGAGATCAAGAGCATCAAGAACTACTCGCGGGAGTTCGGCTACGCGATCTTCCGCGTGGCCATCCCGCACAGCATGAACATCGACCAGGCGATTACCTTGATTCGCGAGGTGGGGCAGAAGCTGCGCAATGACCCACTGATGCGCCGCAACATCTGGTCGCCGCTGGAGCTGCAGGGGGTGGAGAGCTTCGAGTCGGGGTCGGCGATCTTGCGGGCGCGGTTCAAGACCGCGCCGATCAAGCAGTGGGAGGTATCGCGGGCGTTCAACCTGGCGCTGAAGCGGCAGCTGGACGAAGCGGGGCTGGACCTGGCGACGCCGCGGCTGTCGGTGCAGGTGGTTACCGCGGGGGGCGGTGGGATGGCAGAAACCACTTCCTCCAGTTAGGGCCTCTTCGCGGGTAAACCCGCTCCTACAGGATGCTCACAGGCCTGTAGGAGCGGGTTTATCGAGGCGTCGAACCGCCGCGAAGAAGCCAACACCTTATCCGGCCTGTGCACGGATGCGGATAGCATCATGCCGCCAATACTCCAGGTCACAGTCGATCAGATGGCCATGCTGGTCACTGTTGACCCGGGTAATGTGCAACCCCGGGCTCCCCGCCGACACCTTCAAGGCACCGGCCGCCTCCACCGGCAACGCCGTGGGCAAGATCTCGAAGCACACCTGCCCATACTCGATGCCATACACCCGCCCGTAAATCTCGGTCAGCGACTGCGCCAGGTCCTGTTCGAGAACCTCCGGGAAGTAGCGTGGGTTGAGGTAATGCTCGGCATACAACACCGCCCGCCCATCGATGCGCCGTAACCGGCAGATACGCACCACACTGGACAACGCCGGCAGTTGCAAGCGCGCACAAATGGCCGCCGAGGCCGGCTGCAGCCGTGCCGACAGCAACTCGGTGCTGGCCACCCGCCCCTGGTCGCGCACCATGGCATGGAAGTGGCTGCGCTCGATCAGGTCGTAGGTCAGCCGCTCGGGCGCGACGAACCAGCCGCGGCGCTCTTCGCGGTAGATCAAGCCTTGGGCTTCCAGCTGCGCCAGCGCCTCACGCAGGGTAATGCGCGTGGTATCGAATACCTCGCTGAGCCGGCGCTCGGCCGGCAGCTTGCCGCCCGGTGCCAGCAGGCCGTGCTCGATCTGCTCCTGCAGGGCATGGCAGATGGCTGTTACCGCACGCGGGGAGGTCGACTGCATCAAAAGGTTACCTATCTGGACTAGTCCAGCCCCACAAAGGGGCCTGTGAAGATTAGTGCAGCCTAGGCAGGGCTGATGAACATCCCGTGACAAAGGCCCGGAGCAGGCACTGCCAGAAACGCGCCAACGCAGCAAAACCGGGCTAGTTGCGTGGTCTACGCTGTAGTCTCAGAGCCGCTTCAGGCGTTGCCCTACATCAAATTGTCACGCAAGCGACCTACCTTGGCTCAAGCTTTGCTGACCTAGACCAACGGTCACCAGACAACGGCTTCACTCATAACAACGATCGCTAAAGGCACCCATATCAAGGAGCTTCGGATGAAAAAGTTGTTCATGGCGTCACTGCTCGGTTCGGCCATCGCCCTGTGCACCACGGCCATGGCCGCCGACACCGACCTCAAGGCCCTGGAAGACGCCGCCCGCAAGGAAGGCACCATCAACAGCGTGGGCATGCCTGATGCCTGGGCCAACTGGAAAGGCACCTGGGAAGACCTGGCCATCAAGTACGGCCTCAAGCACAGCGATACCGACATGAGCTCGGCCCAGGAAATCGCCAAGTTCGACGCCGAGAAGGACAACGCCAGTGCCGACATCGGCGACGTCGGTGCCGCCTTCGGCCCGATCGCCGTGACCAAGGGTGTCAGCCAGCCATACAAGCCAAGCACCTGGGACCAGGTACCGGTATGGGCCAAGGACCAGGATGGCTACTGGGCGCTGGCCTATACCGGCACCATTGCCTTCATCATCAACAAGGACCTGGTCAAGGAAGGCGAACGCCCAAGCTCCTGGCATGACCTGGAAAAAGGCAAGTACAAGGTCGCCATCGGTGACGTCGGCACCGCTGCCCAGGCCGCCAACGGCGTGCTGGCTGCAGCCATCGCCTACAAGGGAGACGAGAGCAACATCGAGCCGGGCCTGCAGTTGTTCACCAAACTGGCCCAGCAGAAGCGCCTGTCGCTGGCCAACCCGACCATCCAGACCCTGGAGAAGGGCGAGGTGGAAGTCGGCGTGGTGTGGGACTTCAACGGCCTGAGCTACCGTGAGCAAATCGACCCCAAGCGTTTTGAAGTACTGATCCCTTCGGATGGCTCGGTGATTTCCGGCTATACCACGATCATCAACAAGTACGCCAAGCACCCGAATGCGGCCAAGCTGACCCGTGAATACATCTTCAGCGACGCCGGGCAGATCAACCTGGCCAAGGGGCATGCACGGCCGATCCGTGCCGAGCACCTGAAGCTGCCGGAAGATGTGCAGGCCAAGCTGCTGCCGAACGAGCAGTACAAGGCGGCGCAGCCGATCAAGAATGCCGAGGTTTGGGAAGCCACTTCCAAGGCACTGCCACAGAAGTGGCAGGAGCAAGTGATCATCGAGATGGAATGAAGAAGCTTCAAGTTTCAAGCTGCAAGCTGCAAGTGAAAGCAGGTGATCGACATGCCGGCTTCTTCTTGTAGCTTGTAGCTTGAAGCTTGCAGCTCATTGGGAGCCACCATGCAACACAACGTCATCCTGGTCCTGCTCGACGGCCTCAACTACCAGGTCGCGCACCATGCCATGGGCCACCTGCACGCCTACGTCGAGGCCGACCGTGCCGCGCTGTACCGCGTGGAATGCGAACTGCCGTCGCTGTCACGGCCACTGTACGAATGCATCCTCACCGGCGTGCCGCCGATCGACAGCGGCATCGTGCACAACAACGTCAACCGCCTGTCCAACCAGCGCAGCGTGTTCCACTACGCCCGCGAAGCCAACCTGGGCACTGCGGCGGCGGCCTATCACTGGATGAGCGAGCTGTACAACCGCTCGCCCTTCGACGCGCAGCGCGACCGCCATACCCACGCGCCAAAGCTGCCGATCCAGCACGGGTTGTTCTACTGGGACGACCGCTACCCCGATTCGCACCTGCTGGCCGATGGCGAATACCTGCGCCGCCGCCATGCACCGAACTTCCTGCTGGTGCACCCGATGAGCGTCGACGATATCGGCCACCGCCACGGCCTGGACAGCAGCCAGTACCGCAATGCCGCACGCAGCGTCGACATCCTGCTGGCCGACTACCTGCCGGGCTGGCTCGAAGAGGGCTACCAGGTGCTGGTCACCGCCGACCATGGCATGAACAACGATCGCTCGCACAACGGCCTGCTGGCCGAGGAGCGCGAAGTGCCGCTGTTCGTCTTCGGCGACGCCTTCAGCCTGGACCCGGCCGCCAAGCCATTGCAGACCGAGCTGTGCGGGACCATCTGCGAACTGCTCGGCGCGGCGCATGACAAGACCGTCTGCCGGGAGCTGCTGAAGTGACTACAGCCAAGAGCAGCGGCGCCCGTGGCCGCTACCTGGCCCTGCTGTGCCTGCTGCCATTCGCCGTGTTCTTCGTCATCTTCCAGATCGCCCCGCTGGCTTGGGTAGCGGTCAGCAGCCTGCAATCGGAAGCAGGCTGGGGCGTGGCCAACTTCAGCAAGGTGTTCGCCTCGAAGTTCTACCTGCAGGCTCTGCAACGCAGCCTGGAGATCAGCTTCTGGTCGAGCCTGTTCGGCATCGTCATCGCTACCCTCGGCGCCTATTCGCTGCGCCAGGTGGACTCGAAGCTGCGCGACTTCGTCAGCGCCTTCGCCAACATGACCAGCAACTTCGCCGGGGTACCACTGGCCTTCGCCTTCATCATCCTGCTCGGTTTCAACGGCGCGCTGACCCTGCTGTTGAAGCAGGTCGGCCTGCTGGAGGATTTCAGCATCTATTCCAAGAGCGGGCTGATCCTGGTGTACACCTACTTCCAGATCCCGCTTGGCGTGTTGCTGCTCTACCCCGCGTTCGACGCCCTGCGCGAAGACTGGCGCGAGTCGGCCGCGCTGCTGGGGGCCAGCCACTGGCAATACTGGCGGCACATCGGCCTGCCCGTACTGACCCCGGCACTGCTCGGCACCTTCGTCATCCTGCTGGCCAACGCCCTGGGTGCCTACGCCACCGTGTACGCCCTGACCACCGGCAACTTCAACGTCCTGCCCATCCGCATCGCCGGGCTGGTGGCCGGTGACATCAGCCTCGATCCCAACCTGGCCAGCGCCCTGGCCATGGTCCTGGTGGGGCTGATGACGCTGGTCACGGTGGTGCATCAATGGCTGCTGAAAAGGAGCTACCATGCGCGCTGACGCCCGCTCCGGCGGCTGGTACCACCGTGCCGTGGTCTACCTGCTGTTCCTGATCCTCTTGCTGCCACTGGCCGGCACCCTGCTCTACTCGCTGGCCACCAGCTGGTCGGCCAGCCTGCTGCCCAGCGGCCTGACCCTGAAATGGTACGCAGCGCTGTGGAGCGAGCCGCGCTTCCTGGCCGCCTTCGGCCAGTCACTGCTGGTGTGCGTCGGCGCGCTGCTGCTGTCGGTGGTGCTGATCCTGCCGCTGCTGTTCGTGGTGCACTACCACTTCCCCAAACTCGACGCGCTGATGAACATCCTCATCCTGCTGCCGTTCGCGGTACCGCCGGTGGTGTCGTCGGTGGGGCTGCTGCAGCTGTATGGCAGCGGGCCGATGGCCATGGTCGGCACGCCGTGGATCCTGATTGGCTGCTACTTCACCATCGCCTTGCCGTTCATGTACCGGGCCATCACCAACAACCTGCAGGCGATCAACCTGCGCGACCTGATGGATGCCGCCCAACTGCTGGGCGCCAGCACCTGGCAGGCAGCGTTGCTGGTGGTGCTGCCAAACCTGCGCAAAGGCCTGATGGTGGCGCTGCTGCTGTCGTTCTCGTTCCTGTTCGGCGAATTCGTGTTCGCCAACCTGCTGGTGGGCACCCGCTACGAGACCCTGCAGGTGTACCTGAACAACATGCGCAACAGCAGCGGCCACTTCAACAGCGCGCTGGTGATCTCGTACTTCGCCTTCGTGCTGGTACTGACCTGGGTCGCCAACCGCCTGAACAAGGACAAGACCTGACATGAGCTTCGTCAGCGTACAGAAACTGCAAAAAAGCTACGCCGGCAGCCCGGTGTTCGAGAACATCGACTGCCACATCGAACGCGGCGAGTTCGTCACCCTGCTCGGCCCGTCCGGTTGCGGCAAGTCCACCTTGCTGCGCTGCATCGCCGGGCTGACTCCGGTGGACCACGGGCAGATCCTGCTCGACGGCCACGACATCGTGCCGCTGAGCCCACAAAAGCGTGGCATCGGCATGGTGTTCCAGAGCTATGCGCTGTTCCCCAACATGACCGTGGAGCAGAACGTCGCCTTTGGCCTGCGCATGCAGAAGGTCAAGGCCGATGAAAGCCAGGCGCGGGTGCGCGAGGCCCTGGAGCTGGTGGAGCTGGGCAACTTTGCCGGGCGTTACCCGCACCAGTTGTCTGGCGGCCAGTGCCAGCGCGTGGCCCTGGCCCGCTCGCTGGTCACCCGCCCGCGCCTGCTGCTGCTCGACGAACCGCTGTCGGCGCTGGATGCGCGCATCCGCAAGCACTTGCGCGAGCAAATTCGCGCTATCCAGCGCGAGCTGGGGCTGACCACCATCTTCGTCACCCACGACCAGGAAGAGGCGCTGACCCTGTCGGACCGCATCTTCCTGATGAACCAGGGGCGCATCGTCCAGAGCGGCGATGCCGAAACCCTCTATACCGCGCCGGTGGACCTGTTCGCCGCCGGTTTCATCGGCAACTACAACCTGCTCGACGCCGACAGCGCCAGCCGCCTGCTGCAGCGCCCGGTGGCCAGCCGCCTGGCGATCCGCCCAGAGTCGATCACCCTGGGTGTCAACGGTGAACTGGACGCCGAAGTACGCAGTCACAGCCTGCTCGGCAACGTGATCCGCTACCGGGTGCGGGTGCGCGAGGTGGAGCTGGTGGTCGACGTGCTCAACCGCTCGCCGGCCGACCTGCACGCGGACGGCCAGCGGGTAAGCTTGTCGATCGACCCCACGGCGCTACGGGAAGTGGCCTAAGGAGATTCACGCATGGCACTGGCAATTTTCGATCTGGACGAAACCCTGATCCACGGCGACTGCGCGTCGCTGTGGAGCGAGCAGATGGCCCGGCTGGGCTGGGTCGACGGCAAGGCATTCGTGCGCCGCGACCATGAGCTGATGGAGGCCTACGGCAAAGGCCACTTGCAGATGGAGGAGTACATGGCCTTCAGCCTGGAACCGATTGCCGGGCGCACCCTGGAAGAGGTCGAGCACCTGGTCGAGCCGTGGGTGGAAGACGTCATCGAACCGATAATTTTCGGCGACGCCTGCCGCTGCATCGCCGAGCACCGCAAGCGTGGCGACCGTATCCTGATCATTTCGGCGAGCGGCACCCACCTGGTCGGGCCGATTGCGGCGCGGCTGGGGGTGGATGAGTACCTGGCTATCGAACTGGAGGCGGTCAATGGGGTGTATACCGGCAAGACCCATGGGGTGCTGACCTACCGCGAGGGCAAGATCACCCGCTTGCTGGAATGGCTGGACCAGGAGCAGGAGAACCTGGAGGGGGCGAGCTTCTATTCCGATTCGCGCAATGACCTGCCGTTGTTGCTGAAGGTGGATCACCCGCATGTGGTGAACCCCGATGCAGTGTTGCGCGAGCATGCCGAGATCAATGGGTGGCCGATCTTGAGCTGGAGCTGAAAGTCTTTATGGGCTGTGCCGGCCTATTCGCGGGTAAACCCGCTCCTACATTGGATCGCCACAATTTCGAACATTGTGCGATCCAATGTAGGAGCGGGTTTACCCGCGAAAGGGCCTGACCTGCTTACACCAGGCCAGGGTCGATCACCATCACCAGCTTACCCGACACCTGGTTGCTCTCAAGCTCGGCATACGCTGCCTGGGCAAACTCCACCGGGTAGGTATCGACCAATTGCGGCGACAAGCGCCCTTCGGCGAACAGCGGCCACACCTGCTGCTGCAGTTCACGCAGCAACTCGGCCTTGAAGCTGTCATCACGGTTGCGCAGCGTGGACCCGGTAATCTCCAGGCGCTTGCCCAGCACCTGTGCCAAGTCCAGCTCGAACTTGCGCCCGCCCATCAGGCCAATGATCACCCAGCGCCCGTCGCGGGCCAGCAGCTTGAGGTTGAGTTCGCCGTAGCTGGCACCGACCGGGTCGAGAATCACATCGAACGGGCCGATAGCTTCCAGCTCATCCAGGTTCTGGTTACGCACCACGCCACCCGCCGCGCCCAGCGCCTGGCAATAGGCCAGGCGGTCCTGCGAACCGACACTGACCCACACCGGGCTGCCGAATGCCTTGCACAGCTGGATGGCGGCCGAGCCCACGCCGCTGGCGCCAGCGTGCACCAGCACCTTCTCGCCAGCCTTCACGGCACCGAGCTGGAAGATGTTCAGCCAGGCGGTGGCATACACCTCCGGCAACGCCGCCGCTTCGTGCAGGCTCAGGCCTTCGGGCACCGGCAGCACGTGACGGGCATCCACCACCACTTCCTCGGCCATGGCGCCACTGGCCAGCAGCGCGCAAACGCGGTCGCCCACCCGCCAGTCGGCACCGGCGCCCACCTCTTCGACCACCCCGGAACACTCCAGGCCCATGTACGGGCTGGCACCTGGCGGTGGCGGGTACAAACCTTTCATCTGCAACAGATCGGCGCGGTTCAGCCCCGCCGCAGCCACGCGAATGCGCACTTGGCCCGCGTCACAAGCCGGGCGCTCGGCCTCGACCCAAGCCACATGTCCGTCAACGCCTTGCAATGCCTTCACAGTGCCTCCATAGTTGAATCATATGACCGAGCCTGGGATAGCTATGTCCCAGGCTTTTTGCAGTATGCGCCCGGCTCCGATGGAACCGGCGAACGGAAAAGACGGCCTACTATGCGTGATCAATTGCCCCCACGTCGAATCAGCATGAAGCATTTCCTCCCAAGCACCGCCCTGGCCCTGATGATCGGCCTGGGCAGCCTCACGCTCGGCGGCAATGCGGCGGCCGCCAACAAGTGGGACAGCCTGCAGCCGGACCGCGACGAGATCGTCGCCAGCCTCAACGTGGTGGAATTGCTCAAGCGCCACCACTACAGCAAGCCGCCGCTGGACGATGCCCGTTCGCTCATCATCTATGACAGCTACATCAAGCTGCTGGACCCATCGCGCAGCTACTTCACCGCCGCCGATATCGCCGAATTCGACAAATGGAAAACGCAATTCGACGATTTCCTCAAGAGCGGTAACCTGGACCCGGGCTTCACCATCTACAAACGTTACCTGGACCGCGTCAAGCAACGCCTGGACTTCGCCTTGGCCGAGCTGAACAAAGGCGTGGACAAGATGGACTTCACCGCCAAGGAAACCTTGCTGGTCGAGCGCAAGGACGCCCCGTGGATGAAGGACCAGGCCCAGCTCGACGAGCTGTGGCGCAAGCGCGTGAAAGACGAGGTACTGCGCCAGAAGATCGCCGGCAAGGAACCCAAGCAGATCCAGGAAACCCTGACCAAGCGCTACAAGAACCAGCTGTCGCGCCTGGACCAGACCCGTGCCGAGGACATCTTCCAGGCCTATATCAACACCTTCGCCCAGTCCTACGACCCGCACACCAACTACCTGTCGCCGGACAACGCGGAAAACTTCGACATCAACATGAGCCTGTCGCTCGAAGGCATCGGCGCGGTGCTGCAAAGCGACAACGACCAGGTCAAGATCGTGCGCCTGGTGCCGGCCGGCCCGGCGGCCAAGACCAAGCAGGTGGCCCCGGCCGACAAGATCATCGGCGTGGCCCAGGGCAACAAGGAAATGGTCGACGTGGTCGGCTGGCGCCTGGACGAAGTGGTCAAGCTGATCCGTGGCCCGAAAGGCTCGGTGGTGCGCCTGGAAATCATCCCGGCAAGCAATGCGCCAAGCGACCAGACCAGCAAGGTCGTGTCGATCACCCGCGAAGCGGTCAAGCTCGAAGAGCAGGCGGCGAAGAAGTCGGTGCTCAAGCTCAAGCAGGACGGGCGTGACTACAAGCTGGGCATCATCGAGATCCCGGCCTTCTACCTGGACTTCAAGGCCTACCGCGCCGGTGACCCGGAGTACAAGAGCACCACGCGCGACGTGAAGAAGCTGCTCACCGAACTGCAGAAGGAAAAAGTCGACGGCGTGGTCATCGACCTGCGCAACAACGGCGGTGGTTCGCTGCAGGAAGCCACCGAGCTGACCAGCCTGTTCATCGAGAAGGGCCCGACCGTGCTGGTGCGCAACAGCGATGGCCGCGTCGACGTACTGGAAGACGAAAACCCCGGTGCCTTCTACAAAGGCCCGCTGGCGCTGCTGGTCAACCGCCTGTCGGCCTCGGCCTCGGAGATCTTCGCCGGTGCCATGCAGGACTACCACCGCGCGCTGATCATCGGTGGCCAGACCTTCGGCAAGGGCACCGTGCAGACCATCCAGCCGCTCAACCATGGCGAGCTGAAGCTGACCCTGGCCAAGTTCTACCGGGTTTCCGGGCAGAGCACCCAGCACCAGGGCGTGCTGCCGGACATCGACTACCCGTCGATCATCGACACCAAGGAAATCGGCGAGAGTGCCCTGCCCGAGGCCATGCCGTGGGATACCATCCGCCCGGTGGTCAAGTCGGCGGCCGACCCATTCAAGCCGTTCCTGGCCCAGCTCAAGGCGCAGCATGAAGCACGTAGCGGCAAGGACGCGGAGTTCACCTACATTCGCGACCGCCTGGCCCTGACCCAGAAGCTGATGGCCGAGAAAACCGTCAGCCTCAACGAGCAGGAGCGCCGTGCACGCCACGACGACATCGAAGCCAAGCAGCTGGCCCTGGAGAACATCCGCCGCAAGGCCAAGGGTGAAGAGCCGCTGAAGGAGCTGAAGAAAGAGGACGAGGACGCGCTGCCGACCGAGGATGAAAACACCAAGCCCGAAGACGACGCCTACCTGGCCGAAACCGGTCGCATCCTGATCGACTACCTGAGTGCGAGCACCAAGGTGGCCAAGAAGTAAGCCAATGATGGCAGATTAATGCGACCTGTCATCAAACAGTCATCGCGCTGTCGTGAAATAGAGGGGCCGGGCGTGCAAACGCCCGGCCCTTTCACTTTCAGGAATACGCCATGACCGTTGCCGAACAGCTCAGTGCCTTGAGCGCCATCCTGGCTCAACGCAGCATTCACAGTCTGTTCCAGCCGATCATGTGCCTGAGCCAACAACGGGTGTTCGGCCATGAGGCGCTGAGCCGCGGCCCGTCCAACAGCCCGCTGCACGCGCCGCTCAACTTGTTCACCGTCGCCCGCCAGGCCGGCCGCCTGACCGAGCTGGAAGCCGCCTGCCGGGAAAGTGCCTGCCGGCGTTTCAGCGAACAGCAGTTGCAGGGCAAGCTGTTTCTCAACATCTCGCCAGAGTCGCTGCTGGAGCCGCACTACCCGTCCGGCCTGACCCTCAAGCTGCTCGAACAGGTCGGCCTGCCGCCCAGCCGGGTGGTGATCGAGCTGACCGAGCACACCCCGACCGACGACTTCCAGCTGCTGTCCACGGCCCTGCACCACTACCGCGACATGGGCTTCTCGATTGCCCTTGACGATTTGGGGGCTGGTTATTCGAGCCTGCGCTTATGGTCGGAGCTGCGCCCCGAATACGTGAAGATCGACCGGCACTTCATCGACGGCATCCACCGCGACCCGCTCAAGCGCGAGTTCGTCGGTTCCATCCTGCAGATTGCGCGGGCATCGAAGGCGCAGGTGATTGCCGAAGGGATCGAGCTGGCCGAGGAGCTGGCAGTGCTGGTGGAGATGGGCGTAGACCTGGTGCAGGGCTACCTGCTGGGGCGGCCGCAGGAGCTGGGGATACGGGAAAGCCAGTCGCTACCGGTGCTGATGAGCATGCCCTTGGCTGAACAGCCGACGGTGCGGCTGAATGCCACGATTGCGCAGTTGCTGGAGATGTTTGGTCGGCACCAGCATCTGGATGCATTGCAGGTGGTGGATGCCGATGGCAGGCCTTGTGGTTTGATTCACCGGGATGCGTTGCCTGTCATGGCCCTATCGCCGGCAAGCCAGCTCCCACAGGTTCACCACAGGCTTTGAGCCTTGCGCTGTATCTGTGGGAGCGGCCTTGTGTCGCGATAGGGCCGCAAAGCGGCCCCGGCATTCTTTGCGGCAAAGCTGAGAATCTGGGGCTGCTGCGCAGCCCTTTCGCGACGCAAGGCCGCTCCCACAAGGATCCGCGGCTGGAGATGTTTGGTCGGCACCAGCATCTGGATGCATTGCAGGTGGTGGATGCCGATGGCAGGCCTTGTGGTTTGATTCATCGGGATGCGTTGCCTGTCATGGCCCTATCGCCGGCAAGCCAGCTCCCACAGGTTCACCACAGGCTTTGAGCCTTGCGCTGTACCTGTGGGAGCTGGCTTGTGTCGCGATAGGGCCGCAAAGCGGCCCCGGCATTCTTTGCGGCGAAGCTGAGAATCTGGGGCTGCTGCGCAGCCCTTTCGCGACGCAAGGCCGCTCCCACAAGGATCCGCGTTCAGGCCGTTTCGGGTTGCTGGAGATGTTTGGTCGGCACCAGCATCTGGATGCATTGCAGGTGGTGGATGCCGATGGCAGGCCTTGTGGTTTGATTCACCGGGATGCGTTGCCTGTCATGGCCCTATCGCCGGCAAGCCAGCTCCCACAGGTTCACCACAGGCTTTGAGCCTTGCGCTGTACCTGTGGGAGCTGGCTTGCCGGCGATAGGGCCGGAACAGGTAACGACTCAGGCCGTTTCGGGATAGCTGTACTCGAATACCCGAACCACTTCGGAGGCGTGCCACGACGCTGCCTCCATGCCATCGACCGGCCCGGAAAAGCGCCCCAGGCGCTCTACGCACTCAAAAAAGCCGGTACGTGGCAAACGGCTGGCGCCCTGGCTGATCACCAGCGAGCTGCGCAATGGCTGCTCGGCCCGGGCATCCAGCACCGCCAGGTACTCCAGCGCGGCGGTGAGCGTCTGCATGGCCGGGCTGGGCAATTGCAAGCGCTCGATCAGCGCTCGGTAGGTCAGCAAGTGACGTTGACGACGGGCCAGGTCAAGCTCGCCCAGCAGGTTATCCCAGTGCTGGCGGCTGATCCTGACCTGGCTCATGACGGCTCACTCCAGCCAGCCACCCCCAGGTGCCAGGCCAGGGCGCGGCGAATGGCAGCGTCCGGCTGACGTTCGCCCGACTCGATCATGGCCAGGTAAGCCGGGCTTACCCCCACATTGCGCGCCAGTTGCTCAGGGGCGATGCCCTTGGCCTGGCGAATCTGCGCGACTTCGCTGAACGCCGGCAAAGGCGCACTGGCCGCGCTGCCTTGCTCCTCAACGACAACCGCCTCGGCAGGCGCCTGCCCCGCGGCCTTGAGCAACGCTTGGTACTGCGCCCAAGGAACGACGGCGTACTCGGGTTGACCGTCCCGGCTGATGACCTGAATACCCATTACAAACCCCTCAAAAGGATTACCGCATGTAATCCGTAGGCATAATCCTTATGCCAATTATATTACCAACTCCGGGAGTCTGTGCAGATCAGGCCAATTTCACTTGTTGCGCTCCAGCAGCAGCGCTTCGGGGGTGGCAGGCAGCCGCTCGACCACACGCAGCCGTTCGGGCGCCTGGCTGTCGCGCCAGGCCTTGAAACGCGCCAGTTCGTCGGCCACGGTCTTGAGCACCCAACCGAGTACCGCGATGTCATCGAGGAAACCTACGCCCAGCAACCAGTCGGGGATGGCATCGATGGGGCTGACGAAATACAGCAGGCCGGCCACGATGGTGACCAGTGCCTTGGGGCTGATGGCGCGGTATTCGCCGCGCCACCAGGCCAGGCACAGCCCCTGCAGCAGCTTCAGGTCGTCACGCAGCTGGCCGATGCGCGGGCCCTTGCGGGCCACCGCGAACAGCAAGGCCGGCAGCCGGCCACGGCTGAGCAGGCGCTCGGCCAGGGGCAGGAAGCGGGCGAAATTCCAGGGTGCGCTCATGGTGCCTCCGAGAGGGAAAAGGTTATCCACATTTATTGTGGATAACCTTGTGAACAGGGCCAAGTTTCTGACCCCAGGTGCCTGACAGGCAAGGGCCCCGGTCAGATCGGGCGTTTTTTACACAGTCGTTTCATGCCGTGGGTACCTGGGGCGCAAACGATTTGCGTCAGAAGCATTGTACTTGTGCAAGCTGCATTTCCTCGGACAGTATCAGCAGTTACAGGTTCGTCCAACCACCAGGTACACAAACGAAAACGCCCCGTCGGAACGGGGCGTTTTGCGTGGGCCAGCCAGTATTACTTGGCAGGCGCTTCAGCAGGGGCTTCGGCCGGTGCCTCGGCTTCCGGCTCGGCGCCTTGCAGCTGGGCCGGGTCCTTGATGGCGATCAGTTCCAGATCGAACACCAACACCGAGTTGGCCGGGATCAGCGGGCTTGGGCTCTGTGCGCCGTAGGCCAGTTCAGCCGGGATGAACAGCTTGTACTTCTCACCGACGTGCATCAGTTGCAGGCCTTCGACCCAACCCGGGATCACGCCGCTGACCGGCAGGTCGATCGGGCTGCCGCGCTCGACGGAGCTGTCGAACACCTTGCCATCGATCAGCTTGCCTTCGTAGTGGACAGTGACCACATCGGTCGGCTTGGGCTGCGCGCCTTCGGCCTTCTTGACCACTTCATACTGCAGGCCGGAAGCGGTGGTGACCACGCCTGGCTTCTTGGCGTTTTCTTCGAGGAACTTCTTGCCGGCGGAGGCAGCTTCTTCGCTGGCCTTGGCCAGGCGCTCTTCGGCGCGCTTCTGCAGCGCGGTGAAGGCTTCTACCAGCTCTTCGTCCTTGATGCGCTGTTCCTTCTTGCCAACAGCGTCTTCGATGCCGAGGGCGACGGCTTTCGAATCAAGGTCTTCCATGCCTTCCTGAGCCAGGCTCTTGCCCATGTTCAGGCCGATACCGTAGGAGGCTTTCTGTGCCGGAGTCTTCAGCTCGGGGCTGCTGGCTTGTTGATCACAGCCAGCCAGTACCAGGCCTACCAGGGCAACCGCAGCCGCCAAACGATGCTGTTTCATGCTATTTCCTTGTTCATGCGCCATAAGGGCAATCAGGGTAAAGCCGCGAGCTTAGCAGGCGGCCATCACCAATGGCTACCGGCATAGGAGCGGGTTTTGGTAAGGAAGTTCAGTAGTTAAAGGCTTATTCATCCTAGCGTTTGCAGCCACTGGCCAGTATTGACCAGTTGTGCCGCTTTTCCATCACTCAGGGGTAGTTGCCTTCGCGGTACTCCCCTGCCACTTCGCGCAGCACCTCGCACACCCATTGCCCCGGCAAACTCTGCGGCAAGGCGGCATTACGGCAGATGCCCACCGAGCCGCCCGGCTCGCGCACACCCAGGTCAAGCTCGACCAGCTCGCCACGGCGCAGGTCGAGCAACACCGCGTCGCGCGGCGCTACCCACACCGCTTCGCTACCCAGCAGGTAGCGCCGGCTCAGGGCCAGGGACAGGGTTTCCAGACGTTGCGCCGGCATCTGGATGCCGCATTGCACGAACAGGCTGTCGGCGTGCTGGCGGATGGTGGTGCCCGCGGGCGGCAACACCAGCGGGTAACGCCCCACCTGTGCCCGTTCCACTGGCGAGCTGGCCAGCAATGGGTGGCCCGGCCGCACCACCAGGCTCATCGATTCGCTGTACAGGTGCTCGAACGACAGGCCCTGGATCTGCGGGCTGTCGGTCATGCGCCCGACCACCAGCTCCAGCTCACCCAGGTGCAGTTGGCCAAGCAACTGCGCGCTGACCCCGGTGACCACACTGATCACCAGCGCTTCATGGCGCTGGTGCAGGCGACAGAGCACTTCGGGCATGAGCAGGCCTTCGACCGTGGACAGCACGCCGATACGCACCTGCGACGGCGCCCGCGCTTCGCCACGCAGGCTGCTGACGCCATCGCGCAGGGCCTGCACGCTGGGCCCGGCGTAGCGCATGAAACGCGCCCCGGCCGGGGTCAGCTCGACGCCCTGGCGGCTGCGCGCGAACAGGCGTGCTTCGAGCAGGTCTTCGAGTTCCTTGAGGGTCTTGGAAATCGCCGGCTGGCTGATGGCCAGGATATCGGCAGCCCTGGCCAGGCTGCCCTGCCGGGCAATCTCCAGGAAGCACAGCAGGTGGCGGTACTTGATGCGGGTGTCGAGGTTCATGGCCGCAAGCTTACCGCATTGCTGCTGACAGATAATCTGCTTTGGCCCCTTCGCGGGCACGCCCGCTCCCACAGGTACTGCACATGTCTGGACTGTTGTGGGTATTCCTGTGGGAGCGGGCGTGCCCGCGAAAGGGCCGATACAGGCAGCAGATGAATATCAGGCGACAGCCAACTCGACAGCTTCACCATTCAGGCGCACCGGCCACACCCGCAGGCGCTGCCCGGCATCCTCCAGGCACTCGCCGCTCTGCAGGCTGAAGTGCTGCTTGTACAACGGCGCGGCCACCACCAACTCGCCCTGCACACTGCCCACCAGCCCGCGGCCAATGATGTTGGCACCGGAGCGCGGGTCGCGGTTGGCCACCGCGTACAGCGGCTGCGCCTGCCCCGGCAGGTAGAACAAGGCCACCTGGGCCCCATCGAGCCACACCACCACCCCGGAATCGGCCACCAGGTCATCCGCCTGGCAAACCGCCTGCCAGTTCTCTTGGGTTTTCACAGCAGCATTGGACAGGTTCATCAGACAGCCTCCTCGACAGTGGGAATCAGGTGCAGCGGTGCAGCAGGCCGGCGTTGTTCGCGTTCGCGCACGAAATGCACGTCCGGGTCGGCGCGCCGGTCGTTGACGAAGGTACGGAAGCGCTTGAGCTTCTCAGGGTCGTTCAGGGCGTTGGCCCACTCGCATTCATACTGGTCGACCACATGCTGCATCTGCGCTTCCAGCTCAGCGGCCAACCCCAGGCTGTCGTCGATGATCACCTGCTTCAGGTAATCCAGCCCGCCTTCCAGGCTCTCGCGCCACACCGAGGTACGCTGCAACTTGTCGGCGGTGCGGATGTAGAACATCAGCACGCGGTCGATCAGGCGTACCAGGGTTGCGTCGTCTAGGTCGGTGGCGAACAGCTCGGCATGCCGCGGGCGCATGCCGCCGTTGCCGCACACGTAGAGGTTCCAGCCCTTGTCGGTGGCGATCACGCCAATGTCCTTGCTCTGTGCCTCGGCGCACTCGCGGGTGCAGCCAGACACCGCGAACTTGAGCTTGTGCGGGCTGCGCAGGCCCTTGTAGCGGTCTTCCAGGCGCAGGGCCATGCCGACGCTGTCCTGCACGCCATAGCGGCACCAGGTGCTGCCGACGCACGATTTCACCGTGCGGGTCGACTTGCCGTAGGCGTGGCCGGTTTCGAAGCCGGCTTCGATCAGCTCGCCCCAGATCAGCGGCAGCTCGTGCAACTGGGCACCGAACAGGTCGATGCGCTGGCCGCCGGTGATCTTGGTGTAAAGATCGTACTTCTTGGCCACCTGGCCGATGACGATGAGCTTGTCCGGGGTGATTTCACCGCCGGGGATGCGCGGCACCACCGAGTAGGTGCCGTTCTTCTGCATATTGGCCATGAAGGTGTCGTTGGTGTCCTGCAGCGGTACCAGCGCTGGGTCCATGATCGGCTGGTTCCAGCACGAGGCGAGGATGTTGCCCACCGCCGGCTTGCAGATGTCGCAGCCAACGTGGCCCTTGCCGTGGCGTTCGAGCAGTTCGTTGAAGCTGCGAATGCCGCCTACCCGGACCAGGCCGTACAGCTCCTGGCGGGTGTAGGCGAAGTGCTCGCACAGGCTCTTGTCCACTGCCACGCCGCGGGCGCTCAGCTCGTGCTCGAACACCTGCTTGAGCAAGGCCGCACAACCACCGCAACCGGTAGCGGCCTTGGTGCAGCCCTTGACGGCGGCGAGGTCGCTGCAGCCACTGTCGATAGCGGCGCAGACCGCGCCCTTGCTGACGTTGTGGCAAGAGCAGATGGTCGCGCTGTCGGGCAGTGCATCGGCGCCCAGGGCCGGCGCACCACCACTTTGCGGCAAAATCAGCGCCGCCGGGTCGGCCGGCAGGGCAATGCCGTTCTGGGCGTACTGCAGCAAGGTGTCATAGTAGCTGTTGTCGCCGACCAGTACCGCACCGAGCACGTGCTTGCCGCTGGCATCCACCACCAAACGGCGGTAGGCGCTGTTGGCTTCGTCGATGAAGCGATAGCTGCGCGCCCCCGGCGTGGCGCCGTGGGCATCGCCGATCGAGCCGACATCCACGCCCAGCAACTTGAGCTTGGTCGACATGTCGGCGCCAGTGAATGGCACCTGCGCTTCCCCCATCAGCAACGCCGCCAGGTTGCGCGCCATGCTGTAGCCCGGGGCGACCAGGCCGAACACGCTGCCATTCCACGAGGCGCATTCGCCGATGGCGAAGATGCGTGGGTCGCTGCTGCGGCAGTGGTTGTCGATCACCACGCCACCGCGGGCGGCAATCTCCAGGCCACAGGCCCGGCCCAGGGCATCCTGCGGGCGGATACCGGCGGAAAACACGATCAGGTCGGTTTCCAGGTGCTCGCCGCCGTCGAAGTTCATGCGGTAGCGGTAGGCTTCACCCTGGCTGATCGACTGAGTGGCGCGGGACAGGTGCACGCCCACGCCCAGGGCTTCGATCTGTGCCTTGAGCGCGGCACCGCCCTCGCCGTCCAGCTGCACCGGCATCAGCCGTGGGGCGAACTCCACCACATGCGCTTCCAGGCCGAGGGACTTCAACGCGTTGGCGGCCTCCAGGCCGAGCAGGCCACCACCGACCACCACACCACGGCGGGCTTCACTGGCTGCGGCGCGGATGCCATCGAGGTCGTCGAGGGTGCGATAGACCAGGCGGGCATTGCCACTGGAACCTTCGATCGGCGGCACGAAGGGGTACGAACCGGTGGCCAGCACCAGTTGGTCGTAGCCGTAGCGGCCCTCGGCAGTCACCACTTCGCCGCGTTCACGGTCGATTTCCAGCACGGCTTCCCCCAGGTGCAGGTGCACGCCGTTGGCGCCGTAGAAGTCCTGCCCGCACAAGGCCAGGGTTTCGGCACAGCTGCCGCCGAAGTACTCGGACAGGTGCACGCGGTCGTAGGCGCGTTGGCGCTCTTCGCCGAACACCCGTACCTCGAAGCGCTGCAGGGCGCCACGGCTGACCAGTTGTTCGACACAATGGTGGCCGACCATGCCGTTGCCGACGATGACCAGTCGCTGTCGTTGCCCGCTGCTCGCTGTTGCCTTCATAAGCCGATCCTCGATCAAAAAAAAAGCGCCTGGAGCCGAAGCTCCAGGCGCCTTTGCCTGTATTCATCACGGTAGGGCCCGGGTTGATCGCCGTTGATCAGTGGGCGTTGTTGTATCAGGGGTAAAGCAGGGAGTGTGCCAATCCTGTTTGCTGTGCTGGCCTCTTCGCGGGTAAACCCGCTCCTACAAGGGCCTCCACAGGTTTCCAGACCTGTGTAGGAGCGGGCTTGCCCGCGAAGAGGCCGGCACAGGCATGCACATTCTCAGTGCACAAGCCACCATCCCGGTGCATTCAATACACATCCCGCCGATAGCGCTTGGCCTTGCTCAAGCCTTCGACATAAGCCGTAGCCGCAGCCGCATCCATCCCGCCATGCTCGGCCACGATCGCCCGCAACGCCGCATCCACATCCCGGGCCATGCGCTGCGCATCGCCACACACATAGAAGTACGCCCCCGCCTCCAGCCACTGCCACAGCTGCGCGCCCTGCTCGAGCATGCGCTGCTGTACATAGATCTTCTGCGCCTGGTCCCGCGAGAACGCCGTGTCCAGGCGCAAGTGCCCTGCCGCCTGCCAGGCCAGCAGCTGCTCCTGGTAATAGAAGTCGGTGGCCGCGTACTGTTCGCCGAAGAACAGCCAGTTGCCGCCTTTCGCCCCCCGCGCCTGCCGTTCTTCGAGGAACGCACGGAACGGCGCAATGCCGGTACCGGGGCCAACCATGATCACCGGCACGCTGTCGTCTTCAGGCAGGCGGAAGTGCTTCGACACCTGCGGGAAGATCGCCACTTTCACTGCCTGCGCACGGTCGGCAAGGAAGCTTGAACACACGCCTTTGCGCTCGCCATAACGCACCGTCGATACGGTCAGGTGCACTTGGCCCGGGTGTGCCAGCGGGCTGGAACTGATCGAGTAGAGGCGCGGCTGCAAGGGCTTGAGCAAGTCGAGCCAGGTGGCCAGCGGCAGTTGCTGGGGGAAGGCGCGCAGCACATCGACCAGCTGCCGCCCCCACAACCAGTCCTGCAGTTCGGCCTTGCATTCAGGCTGCAGCAGGCGCTGCAGGTCAGCGGCATTGCTGGCGAACTCCTGCAGCTGCTGTGGCGTGACCTTGGCGATTTCCAGCTGCGTTTGCAGGGCTTCGGCCAGTGGCATGGCAGGTTGACCCTTCAACTCGACCAGTACCTGGCCATCGAGCTGCATCAGCGTCAGCAGTTCGTCGACCAAGGCCGGGCAGTTGCGCGGCCACACCCCCAGGGCATCACCGGCGGCATAGGTGAAGCCACTGCCGCCCAGGTCGAACACCAGTTGGCGGGTTTCCTTGCTGGCACCTGGGCCGTTGAGCAGGCGGTTCTCCAGCAAGGTGGCAGCCCAGGGTTGTTGCTTGCTGTAGGCCGCCACGGGTGCAGGCTCACTGAGCGGCGGCGGTACAGCGGCGCTGCCCAGGGTGGGTAGCAGGGCTTCGAGCCAGGTGGCGAAGGCTTCGTCGAAATCCGGCTCGCAGTCCACCCGCTGCAGCAGGCGCCGGCCACCCAATTCGGCCAGGCGTTGGTCGAGCTTGCGGCCAAAGCCACAGAACTGATCGTAACTGGAGTCGCCCAAGGCCAGTACCGCATAGGGCAGCTCGGCGCAGTGGCTGCCCTCCTCGCCCTGCAAGGCCTGCCAGAACGCCGTCGCGCTGTCGGGTGCGTCACCATCGCCAAAGGTGCTGGCGATCAGCACTACGCTGGCAGCGCCCTGCAACTGGCTCGGGCTGACCGCCTCCATGCAACTGAGCTGCACGTCCAGGCCGGCACCGCGCAGGCGCTCGGCACAGCGTTCGGCCAACAGCTCGCCATTACCGGTCTGCGAGGCCCACAGCACCTGATGCCGTGGCGCTGCCGGCATGGCACCGGGCAGTGCCGCCGGCTGGGCGAACAGCCCGGCCAGCAAACCGTCGACGAACAACCGGCGGTTGGCGGCCAGCGGCGCACTGGCCGGCAGGCTGGGCACACCTGCCGCGTGGGCCTGGTCCAGGCCCAGCAGGAAGCCTTGCAGGTAATGGCGCTCTTCCTCGGCCAGCACCGGGGCTGGCAGGGTATCCAGGCCAAGCAGACGAGAAAGGGTGGCGGTGGGCATGCGGGCTGGCTCCGGAGTGGGGGTGTTCAGGTCAAGGGCTTCGATGCGCTCGCCTGCGACCCGCTCCAGGGCCACGGCGCAGTGTTTGAAGGCAGGCTGCAGCGACAGCGGGTCGACCGCGTCGCAGGTCACCGCGTTGATCGCCAGTTGCTCGCCGATCAGGTCGTTCCAGTGGAATGGCGCGAAGCAGTTGCCTGGCATGACCCGGTCGCTGATTCGCGCTGGCAGCACGGCCTGGCCACGGCGCGAGCGAATGGCCACCTGGTCCTTTTCGGCGATGCCCAGCCGTGTGGCATCGTCAGGGTGGATTTCGACGAAGGGGCCGGGCTCCAGCTTGTTCAGCGCCGGCACCTTGCCGGTCTTGGTCAGGGTGTGCCACTGGTGCTGCACGCGGCCGGTATTCAGCACCATGGGGTAGTCGGCATCCGGCAGTTCCGCTGCCGGCAACCAGGGCCGAGCGAAGAAGCGGGCCTTGCCGCTGGCCGTCGGGAAGGCCAACTCCGGGCATTCGCCCTGGGCATCATGCAGCAGCGCCTGGCTGCTGCCGTCATTGCGGTAGCGCAAGGGGCTGCGCGGGTTGTCGCGGCCTGGCGCGCAGGGCCACTGGCGCGGCTGCTCGCGCAATTCGGCATAGCCAATGCCACGCAGGTCGTAGCCAGTCGCCGGGTTGTGGAAGCGGCGGATCTCCTCGTACACCGCTTCGGCATCGGGGTAATCGAAGGCTTCGGTGTAGCCCATGGCGCAGGCGACCCGGGCAATGATCTGCCAGTCCGCCAGGCTTTGCCCCGGTGGTTCGACGGCGCGCGGCATCAGGGTCAGGTTGCGCTCGCTGTTGATCATCACACCCTCGCCTTCGGCCCACAGCGCGGCTGGCAGGAGGATGTCGGCATAGCGGTTGGTTTCGGTGTCGAGAAAGGCGTCCTGGGTGATCACCAGTTCGGCCTCGCGCAGGCCGTCGATTACCTGCTGGCGGTTGGCGACGCTGGCCACCGGGTTGCTGCAGATGATCCAGCAGGCTTTTACCTCACCGCTGTTCATCTGCTCGAACAGCGCCACCGTACCCTCGCCCCCCTCCGCGCGCAGGCTGCCGGGTTGCAGGCCCCACTGCGCCTCGACGAAGGCGCGATCCGCCGCCACCAGTGCCGAGCGCTGGCCTGGCAGGCCGGGCCCCATGTAGCCCATCTCGCGGCCGCCCATGGCATTGGGCTGCCCGGTCAGCGAGAATGGCCCGCTGCCGGGGCGGCAGATGGCGCCGGTGGCCAGGTGCAGGTTGCAGATGGCGTTGGTGTGCCAGGTACCGTGGATGCTCTGGTTAAGGCCCATGGTCCAGCAGCTCATCCATTCGCTGGCGCTGCCGATCCATTCGGCGGCCTTGATGATGTCGGCCTCGGCCAGGCCGGTGATAGCGGCTACGCGCTCGGGGGTATAGTCGTCGAGGAAGGCCGGTAGTTCGTCCCAGCCTTCGGTATAGCGGGCGATGAAGTCGGGGTCGGTATGGCCATTGCGCTGCAGCAGGTGCAACAGGCCGTTGAGCAAGGCCATGTCGCTGCCGGGGCGCACCTGCAGGAACAGGTCGGCCTTGTCGGCGGTGGCGCTGCGCCGCGGGTCGACAACGATCAGTTTGGCCCCGGCCTTGACCCGGTCGAGCATGCGCAGGAACAGGATCGGGTGGCAGTCGGCCATGTTGGCGCCGATCACCAGGAACACCTCGGCGTGCTCGAAGTCCTGGTAGCTGCCGGGTGGGCCGTCGGCACCGAGCGACAGCTTGTAGCCGCTGCCGGCGCTGGCCATGCACAGGCGCGAGTTGGACTCGATGTAGCGGGTGCGGATAAAACCCTTGGCCAGCTTGTTGGCCAGGTATTGGGCCTCCAGCGACATCTGCCCGGACACATACAGGGCCACGGCGTCGGGGCCATGCTGGTCGATGATGCCGCGCAAGCGTGTGGCGGCGGCGGTGATGGCTTGGTCGATGCCGGTGCGTGCCGGTTGCTGGCTGCGCTGCTGGCGCACATAGGCGTCTTCCAGGCGCCCGGCGGCTGTCAGCGGCAGGTGCGCGGTAAGGCCTTTGGTGCACAGGCGGCCGAAGTTGCTGGGGTGCTGCTTGTCGCCGCTGACCTTGCCGACCTTGCCATCGGCAACGCTCATGACGATGCCGCAACCGACGCCGCAATAGGGGCAGACGCTGCGTACTTCGCTGTTGGCCATGGGCGCTCTCCCCTTTCGGAAATGCAAAAAGGCGCCGGCTGCCCCGGCTTGCAGAAGCAAGCTGGGCAACACGGCGCCTTTGTCGTGAAATTGTGTGGGCTATCGGCGTTGATGGCCCGGGATGAAGGTGGATCAGCAATTAATGGGCCAGCTGTGTCGGCCTCTTCGCGGGCTTGCCCGCTCCCACAGGGATATCACCAGGCCTCAGGGTGATGATGTACCTGTGGGAGCGGGCAAGCCCGCGAAGAGGCCGGCACAGGCAGCGCACCATGCGGTGGCAAGCCGACGCCCCGTGGCGCTATGCTGGGGCAAATTCCAGCATGAGCAACTGCCCTCCCCAATGTCCCAGGTGATCCTCAAGACCCCCGCCCAACTCGACCTGATGCGCCGCGCCGGCCAGCTACTGGCCCAAGTATTCGCCGACCTCGACGGTTTCATCCGTCCCGGCGTGACCACGATGCAGATCAACGACCGTGCCGAAGCCTTTATCGTCGACACCCTCAAGGCCCGCCCGGCGAGCAAGGGCCAGTACGGCTTCCCCTACTCGCTCAATACTTCGGTGGACCATGTGGTGTGCCACGGTGTGCCCAAAGTCGATGAAGTGCTCAAGGAAGGCTCGATCATCAACGTCGACATCACCCTGGAACAGGGCGGCTATATCGCCGACTCGTCGAAGATGTACAGCATCGGGCAAGTCAGCGATGAAGCCCGACGCTTGGTCGACAGCACCTATGACGCGCTGTGGAAAGGCATCGAGCAGGTGCGCCCTGGAGCGACGCTGGGCGATATCGGCCATGCCATCCAGGCCCATGCCGAAGCGGCGGGCTACAGCGTGGTGCGCGAGTATTGCGGGCATGGCATCGGCCAGCAGATGCATGAAGGGCCTGAGGTGCTACACGTTGGCCAGCGCGGCATGGGCATGAAGTTGAAGCCGGGGATGGTGTTCACCATCGAGCCGATGATCAACCAAGGTGGGCGCGGGACGCGAACGTTGAAGGATGGCTGGACGGTGATTACCCGCGACCATGGCTTGTCGGCGCAGTGGGAGCATACGGTGGCGGTGACTGAGGATGGGTTTGAGGTGCTGACGTTGCGCGAAGAGGAGCTTCGCCGCTGAAATTGCTGGGGGCGCTTTGCGCCCCTATCGCGACACAAGGCCGCTCCCACAGGTACAGCGCCCTCCTGAAAGATAATGCGGTTACTGTGGGAGCGGGCGTGCCCGCGAAGGGCTGCAGAGCAGCCCCAGTAAAATTTCATAAGCGATGAAATCTCTCAGGGTGCACAAACAAAAAAAGCGACCCTAAGGTCGCTTTCTTTGTGACTTCCGGGTGTTCAGTAGGCCCTGGAAGTGGAATATGGCGCAGCGGACGGGACTCGAACCCGCGACCCCCGGCGTGACAGGCCGGTATTCTAACCGACTGAACTACCGCTGCGCTATACATCGAGTGGTGGGTGATGACGGGATCGAACCGCCGACCCTCTGCTTGTAAGGCAGATGCTCTCCCGGCTGAGCTAATCACCCATGTGTCTCGGTGTGGCGCGCATTCTACGGGCGACTTGACGCTCTGGCAAGCACTTATCGAAGTTTTTGCAAACTTCGATGAAATGCCAAAAATCAGGCACAAAAAAAAAAGCGACCCTAAGGTCGCTTTCTTTGTTACTTCCGGGTGTTCAGTGGGCCCTGGAAGTGGAATATGGCGCAGCGGACGGGACTCGAACCCGCGACCCCCGGCGTGACAGGCCGGTATTCTAACCGACTGAACTACCGCTGCGCTATACATCGAGTGGTGGGTGATGACGGGATCGAACCGCCGACCCTCTGCTTGTAAGGCAGATGCTCTCCCGGCTGAGCTAATCACCCTTCGTCTCGGTGTGGCGCGCATTCTACGGATGGCCCTGCACCCTGGCAAGCACTTTTTGAACTTTTTTCAAAAAAAACCTCATGTCTTTCAAAGACCTAGCGTTGCCGGGCGTTTCTTTGCGCCATAAACGGCTAGTGGCACTGCGACAGGGCTGGCCTCAGACCACCGCTCGGAGAATAATGCCCGCCTTATGCATTAAGGAGAGATTGCCCCTCATGTGGTTCAAGAACCTGCTGACCTACCGCCTGACCCAGGATGTCCCGTTCGAGGCTGAAGCGCTGGAAGCCGCCCTGGCCAGCAAGCCGGCCCGCCCCTGCGCCAGCCAGGAGCTGACCACCTATGGTTTCGTCGCGCCGTTCGGCAAAGGCGAAGACGCTCCCCTGGTGCATGTCAGCGGTGAGTACCTGCTGATTGCGGCACGTAAAGAAGAACGCATCCTGCCTAGCAGCGTGGTCAACGACGCGGTCAAGGAAAAGGTCGAAGAGATCGAGACCGAGCAGATGCGCAAGGTCTACAAAAAGGAACGCGACCAGATCAAGGACGAGATCATCCAGGCCTTCCTGCCGCGTGCGTTCATCCGCCGCTCGATGATCTTCGCCGCCATCGCCCCGCGCCAGGGCGTGATCCTGGTCAACTCGGCCAGCGCCAAGCGTGCCGAAGACCTGCTGTCGACCCTGCGTGAAGTGATGGGTTCGCTGCCGGTGCGCCCGGCCACAGTGAAAATCGCGCCAACCGCCACCATGACCGACTGGGTCAAGTCGCAGCAAGCCGCCGAAGGCTTCTATGTGCTGGACGAGTGCGAACTGCGCGACACTGCCGAAGACGGCGGTATCGTGCGCTGCAAGCGCCAGGACCTGACCAGCGAGGAAATCCAGCTGCACCTGAGCACTGGCAAGGTAGTGACCCAGCTGGCTCTGGCCTGGCAGGACAAGCTGTCGTTCATTCTCGATGACAAGATGGTGATCAAGCGCCTGAAGTTCGAAGAACTGCTGCAGGAGCAGGCCGAGCAGGATGGTGGTGATGAGGCTGCGCAGCAGTTCGATGCCAGCTTCCAGCTGATGATGATGACCTTTGCCGAGTTCCTGCCGGTGCTGTTCGAAGCGCTGGGTGGCGAGGAGATTCCGCAAGGGGTCTGATGTGTCTTGAAATGCCGGTGCTGGCCTGAAAGTCATTTTTTGCCAGTACCGGCCCTTTCGCGGGCAAGCCCGCTCCTACGAGGGATCGTCGTACCTTTGTAGGAGCGGGCTTGCCCGCGAAAGGGTCAGTGAAACTCTTGAATTCATAAATATAAAAGGACTTGCCCATGCGTGCCCTCGCCGCCTTAAGCCGCTTCGTCGGCAATACCTTCGCCCTGTGGGTGCTGGTGTTCGCCGTGCTGGCCTTCCTGCAACCGCAATGGTTCATCGCCCTCAAGGTCGCCATCGTGCCGCTGCTGGGCCTGGTGATGTTCGGCATGGGCCTTACCCTCAAGCTCGACGACTTCGCCGCCCTCGCCCGCCAGCCCTGGCGGGTGATGCTGGGGGTGGTCGCGCATTTCGTGATCATGCCGGGCATGGCCTGGCTGCTATGCCAGCTGTTCCACCTGCCGCCGGAAATCGCCGTGGGCGTGATTCTGGTCGGCTGCTGCCCAAGCGGCACGGCGTCGAACGTGATGGTCTGGCTGTCGCGGGGCGACCTGGCGCTGGCGGTGGCGATCGCGGCGGTCACCACCCTGCTGGCGCCGCTGCTGACCCCGGCATTGATCTGGTTCCTGGCCTCGGCCTGGTTGCCGGTGTCCTTCATGGACATGTTCTGGTCGATCCTGCAGCTGGTGATGCTGCCGATCGTGCTCGGCGTACTGGCCCAGCGCTTGCTCGGTGCCCGGGTGCAGGCGGCGGTGCAGGTGCTGCCGCTGGTGTCGGTGGTGAGCATCGTGATGATCGTGTGCGCGGTGGTAGCGGCCAGCCAGGCGAAGATCGCCGAGTCGGGGCTGCTGATCATGGCGGTGGTGATGCTGCACAACAGCTTTGGCTATTTGCTCGGCTACCTGACCGGCAAACTGTGCAAGCTGCCACTGGCCCAGCGCAAATCGCTGGCGCTGGAGGTGGGCATGCAGAATTCCGGGCTGGGGGCGGCACTGGCGGCAGCGCACTTCTCACCCCTGGCGGCGGTGCCGAGTGCGTTGTTCAGCGTTTGGCACAATATTTCCGGGGCGCTGTTGTCGACTTGGTTCCGGCGTATGGGTGAGCCTGCGGTCGAGGCTGAAGGCGTGGAGCCGGCCAGGCATTGATGGCGCCTGTACGGGCCTCTTCGCGGGCTTGCCCGCTCCCACAGGGATCACCGCTGGCTTGGAAATGGATGTTGCCTGTACTGGCCCTATCGCCGGCAAGCCGGCTCCCACAGGATTAGCACGGGCTCGGGCATTGTGGTGATCCTGTGGGAGCTGGCTTGCCGGCGATAGGGCCGGTACAGGCTTGCCCGGAAGGCTGCAGGTGTGCACCATGTTGCCCACTGTGAGGACGACCTCACGACGCACCGCGTGACCACTCCGGGGACGGCCCCATCATTCGCAACGATGGAGGGCGCACCATGTCCTGGATCATCCTGTGCTTCGCCGGCCTGTTCGAGGTCGGCTGGGCCGTCGGCCTGAAATACACCGACGGCTTCAGCAAGCCACTTCCCACTGTACTCACCGTCGCCGCCATGGCCATCAGCCTCGGCCTGCTGGGCCTGGCCATGAAGGAACTGCCGCTGGGCACCGCCTATGCCATCTGGACCGGTGTCGGCGCCGTCGGTACGGTGATCGCTGGCATCATCCTGTTCGGCGAGTCCATGGCCCTGGTACGGCTGGTCAGCGTGGCGCTGATCATTACCGGCCTGGTCGGCCTGAAAGTCAGCGCCAGCTGATTTCCTGCGCTAACGCAGATCGCCGCGCAAACGGCTGACCTGCTCACGCAACGCTTCTGGCTGCGCCGCTTCCACCGCAATGGCCGCGCCCGCCACGATGGTCACCCGCGACCACAAACGCTTGAACAGGCCCTTGGCCGGGTCGCGGCTGAAGAAGCTGCCCCACAACCCCTGCAAGGCCAGCGGAATCACCGGCACCGGGGTTTCTTCGAGAATGCGGTTGACGCCGCCCTTGAACACATCGATCTCGCCATCACCGGTCAGCTTGCCCTCCGGGAAGATGCACACCAGCTCGCCATCGGCCAGGTATTGGGCAATGCGCGCGAAGGCGCGTTCGTAGGTGGCCAGGTCTTCGTTGCGCCCGGCAATCGGGATAGCGCCTGCGGTGCGGAACACGAAGTTGAGCACCGGCAGGTTGTAGATCTTGTAGTACATGACAAAGCGGATCGGCCGGCGGATCGCCCCACCGAGCAGCAGTGCATCGACGAACGACACATGGTTGCACACCAGCAACGCCGCGCCTTGGTCGGGGATGCGCTCGAGGTCGCGGTGCTGCACGCGGTACATCGAATGGCTGAGCAGCCAGATCAGGAAGCGCATGGTGAACTCGGGCACGATCCTGAAGATATAGGCATTGACCGCGATATTGAGCAGCGACACCACCAGGAACAGTTGCGGGATGCTCAACTCGGCCAGGCCCAGCAGGATGATGGTGAGCACCGCCGACACCACCATGAACAAGGCATTGAGGATATTGTTGGCAGCGATCACCCGGGCGCGCTGGTCTTCGGCCGTGCGCGCCTGGATCAGCGCATACAGCGGCACGATGTAGAAGCCGCCGAAAATGCCCAGGCCGACGATCGACAGCAGAATCCACCAGGCCTGGGCCATACCCAGCAGTGCCAGCCAATCGTGCGGCACCGCCGCAGCCGGTACATCGCCGGAGTGCCACCACCACAGCAGGCCGAACAGGGTCAGGCCGAACGAGCCGAACGGCACCAGGCCGATTTCCACCTTGCGCCCGCTCAGCCGTTCGCACAGCAACGAACCAAGGGCGATGCCCACCGAGAACAGCGTCAGCACCAGGGTCACCACCGTGCCGTCACCGTGCAGCCAGTCCTTGGCGTAGGCAGGGATCTGCGTGAGGTAGATGGCGCCGACGAACCAGAACCACGAGTTGCCGACGATCGACCGCGACACCGCCGGCGGCTGCCCCAGGCCCATGCGCAAGATCGCCCACGACTGCTTGAAGATGTTCCAGTCCAGCGGCATTTGCGGCGAGGCGGCGGCGGCCCGCGGGATCCAGCGGCTGGCCAGGTAGCCAAGCACCGCAGTGCCGACCACACCACCCGCGACGACCGTGGCATAGCTGTCGGCCGACATCATCATCCCGGCGCCGATGGTGCCTGCGAGGATGGCGAGGAAGGTGCCGGTTTCAACCAGGCCGTTGCCGCCAACCAGTTCTTCCTCACGCAGGGCCTGCGGCAGGATCGAGTACTTCACCGGGCCGAACAACGCCGAATGCGTGCCCATGCCGAACAGCGCCACCAGCATCAGCGCCAGGTGGTTGGTGATGAAGCCGAGCGCACCGATCGCCATGATCACGATTTCGGCCAGCTTGATCGCGCGGATCAGCGCATCCTTGGCGAACTTCTCGCCAAACTGCCCGCCCAGCGCCGAGAACAGGAAGAACGGCAGGATGAACAGCAAGGCGCAGAGGTTGACCCAGATCGAACGGTCGCCATCGCCCAGGCTGAGCTTGAACAAAATCGCCAGGATCAGCGACTGCTTGAACAGGTTGTCGTTGAAGGCACCCAGCGACTGAGTGATGAAAAATGGCAGGAAACGCCGCTTGCCGAGCAAAGTGAATTGCGAGGAGTGACTCATCGTCCTTGGTCCTGGTGGCTTTTCAATTGGAGGCGCGCCAGGCGCGTCAAGCCACAAATCTGCATGGGAAATGCTTTGGCTGGCAAGCGCCGGTGCAAATATGGCCAAGTGGCATAGATGCCGACCGCACAATTTGTGCAGTCCAACCTGTGGGAGCAACTTTCTTGTATTGCCTGGACTGGCCTCATCGCCGGCAAGCCAGCTCCCACAGGTATTGCACAGGATTTGAGGTCGATGCGGTCGAGGTGGGAGCTGGCTTGCCGGCGATGAGGCCAGTGCAAGCAGTCCCCAAAGTGGCATATGCTCCGACTCGGCTATTCCACAACAAGGACGTGGCAATGCTCGCCGCCATAAAACGCTACCCGCACACCGTTCGCCTGCTACTTACCACCACCTTTACCCTCACCGTCGCCCGCGCCCTCACCCTGCCTTACCTGGTGGTGTACCTCGCCGACAACTTCCAGCTGCCGATCAGCCAGATCGGCCTGCTGATCGGCGGCGCGCTGATCATTGCCTCGCTGCTGAGCCTGTATGGCGGCCATCTGGTCGACACCTTGCGCAACCACACGCTGGTCAGCGCCAGCACCCTGCTGTTCGCCCTGGCCTTCGTCGGTGCGGTCGCCAGCAGTTCGGCGCTGCTGTTCTTCCTCTGCCTGGTGCTGATCAACCTGGCCCTGGCCGTGGTCGACATCGCCGCCAAGGCGGGCTTCTGTGCCCTGCTGCCGATAGAGGAACGGGCCGAGGTGTTCGCTATCAAGTACACCCTGAGCAACGTCGGCTACGCCGCCGGCCCACTGTTGGGCGTGGCCATGCTGGAGCTGAACGAGCATATGCCGTTCATCGCCTCTGCCCTGCTTGGCCTGGCCATGTGCCTGGCCTACTGGCGCCTTGGCGATCGCCGCCTGCAGGCCAGTGCCGACAAACCCGCGGCCGGCTTCGGCCAGGTGGCGCTGGGGCTGGCGCGTGACCGGAGGCTGGTGTGCTTCACCCTCGGCGGGGTGCTGAGCGCGGTGGTGTTCGGCCAGTTCACCGCCTACCTGTCGCAATACCTGGTGGTGACCAGCAGCCCGGCCGAGGCGGCGCGATTGGTCGGCTACCTGGTGACCACCAACGCGGTGACGGTGATCGCCCTGCAGTACCTGATTGGCCGGCGAATCAGCCGCCAGCGCCTGATGCCCTGGCTGCTGGCCGGCATGGGCCTGTTCATCGCCGGGCTGCTGGGCTTCGCGATGGCCGGCTCGGTACTGGCCTGGTGCATGGCGATGCTGGTGTTCACCTTGGGCGAGATCATCGTGATCCCGGCCGAATACATGTTCATCGACCTGATCGCCCCGGAGCATCTGCGCGGGGTGTATTACGGTGCGCAGAACCTGTCCAACCTGGGAGCGGCGCTGGGGCCGGTGATGGTGGGGTTTGCCCTGGTGCATCTGTGGCCGGGGGCGGTCTTCTACCTGATGGTGTTGTCGGTGATACTGGCTGGGGTGTTTTACTGGCTGGGTACCCGCAGAGGGTGATTGTGCCTGTACTGGCCTCTTCGCGGGCACGCCCGCTCCCACAGGTTCATCACCAGTCTTGAAACCTGTGTTACCTCTGTAGGAGCGGGTTCACCCGCGAAGAGGCCTATGCAGGTTGTAGATGAACCCTGCGACCACCTGCCACTGCGACCATCGTCTGCGCTGACGAAGCGGCACCTGCGTGCCAGACTGATTGATCGGGACCGCGTTATCTTTTTTGCTTCGGAGTCTTCATGTCGTTGTCCAGCGGGCTGATCGCCGTGGTCGCCCTGGCCTATATGGCCATCATGTTCGCCATCGCCTTCTACGGCGACCGCCGCAGCACGCCGTTGCCGCCGAAGCTGCGTGCCTGGGTGTACAGCCTGTCGCTGGCCGTGTACTGCACCAGCTGGACCTTCTTCGGCGCGGTCGGCCAGGCCGCCGAACAGCTCTGGGCGTTCCTGCCGATCTACCTGGGCCCGGTGCTGCTGCTGATCTTCGCGCCATGGGTGTTGCAGAAGATGGTGCTGATCAGCAAACAGCAGAACATCACCTCGATCGCCGACTTCATCGCCGCGCGCTATGGCAAGTCGCAAACCCTGGCGGTGGTGGTGGCGCTGATCTGCCTGGTCGGCGTGCTGCCCTACATCGCCTTGCAGCTGAAAGGCATCGTGCTGGGCGTCAACCTGCTGATCGGCGCCAGCGCCGACGCCACCGGCACCCGCGTGCAGGACACCGCGCTGGTGGTGTCGCTGGTGCTGGCACTGTTCGCCATCGTCTTCGGTACCCGCAGCCTGGATGTGACCGAACACCACCGTGGCATGGTCCTGGCGATTGCCTTCGAATCGCTGATCAAGCTGCTGGCCTTCCTCGCCGTGGGCATCTTCATCGTCTTCAACCTGTATGACGGCTTCGACGACCTGTTCAGCCAGGCACGCCAGTCGGTCCACCTGCAGGACTATTGGCAGGAAACCATCAACTGGCCATCGATGGTGGTGCAGACCGCCGTGGCGATGATGGCGATCATCTGCCTGCCACGGCAGTTCCACGTCACCGTGGTGGAAAACATCGAACCCCAGGACCTGCGCATGGCGCGCTGGGTGTTCCCTTTGTACCTGGCCCTGGCCGCGCTGTTCGTGGTGCCGATTGCCCTGGCCGGGCAGATGCTGCTGCCGGGCACGGTGATTTCCGACTCGTTCGTCATCAGCCTGCCGCTGGCCGAGGCGCACCCGAGCCTGGCCCTGCTGGCGTTCATTGGCGGCGCTTCGGCGGCCACTGGCATGGTCATCGTCGAGGCCGTGGCACTGTCGACCATGGTCTCCAACGACATGCTGCTGCCCTGGCTGCTGCGCCGCACCAATGCCGAGCGACCGTTCGAAGCGTTCCGCCACTGGATGCTCTCGGTGCGCCGGGTGACCATCGTGGTCATCCTGCTGCTGGCCTATGTCAGCTACCGCCTGCTGGGCTCCACGGCCAGCCTGGCGACCATCGGCCAGATCGCCTTCGCCGCCGTGACCCAGCTCACCCCGGCCATGCTCGGCGCGCTGTACTGGAAACAAGCCAACCGCCGTGGCGTGTTCGCTGGCCTGGCCGCGGGCATTTTCCTGTGGTTCTACACCTTGGTGCTGCCGATTGCCGCGCATAGCCTGGGCTGGCCTCTGCAGCTGTTCCCGGGGCTGGCATGGCTGCACGGCAACCCGCTGAACCTGCCGATCAGCCCGCTGACCCAGGGCGTGGTGCTGTCGCTGGCGGGTAACTTCACCCTGTTCGCCTGGGTGTCGGTGCTGTCGCGCACGCGGGTTTCGGAACACTGGCAGGCCGGCCGCTTCATCGGCCAGCAAACCAGCGCCCGCCCCAGCAGCAAGCCGCTGCTGGCGGTGCAGATCGACGACCTGCTGACCCTGGCCTCGCGCTTCGTCGGCGAGGAGCGTGCCCGGCAGAGCTTCATCCGCTTCGCCTACCGCCAGGGCAAGGGCTTCAACCCCAACCAGAATGCCGACGGCGACTGGATCGAGCACACTGAACGCCTGCTGGCCGGCGTGCTCGGCACTTCGTCGACCCGCGCCGTGGTCAAGGCCGCCATCGAAGGCCGTGACATGCAACTGGAAGACGTGGTGCGCATCGCCGACGAAGCCAGCGAGGTGCTGCAGTTCAACCGCGCGCTGCTGCAAGGCGCCATCGAGAACATCAACCAGGGCATCAGCGTGGTCGACCAGAACCTGCACCTGGTGGCCTGGAACCGGCGCTACCTGGAGTTGTTCAACTACCCTGACGGGCTGATCAGCGTGGGCCGGCCGATTGCCGATATCATCCGCTACAACGCCGAGCGCGGCCTGTGCGGCCCCGGCGAGGCGCAGGTGCATGTGGCGCGGCGCCTGCACTGGATGCGCCAAGGCCGCGCGCACTCCTCCGAGCGCTTGTTCCCCAATGGCCGGGTGATCGAGCTGATCGGCAACCCGATGCCGGGTGGTGGCTTCGTCATGAGTTTCACCGACATCACCCCGTTCCGCGAGGCCGAGCAGGCCCTGCGCGACGCCAACGAAGGCCTGGAGCAACGGGTGGCGGAACGCACCCACGAGCTGTCGCAACTGAACCAGGCGCTGTCCGAAGCCAAGAGCCGCGCCGAGGCGGTGAGCCAGTCCAAGACCCGCTTCCTGGCTGCCGTCAGCCATGACCTGATGCAACCGCTGAACGCCGCGCGGCTGTTCTCCGCCGCGCTGTCGCAGCAGGCCGAGGGCATGAACGAAGAGGCCCAGCAACTGGTACAGCACATGGACAGTTCGCTGCGCTCGGCCGAAGAGTTGATCGGCGACCTGCTGGACATTTCGCGCCTGGAGAACGGCAAGATCACCCCGGATGCCAAGCCGTTCGCCCTCAACGAACTGTTCGACACCCTGGGCACCGAGTTCAAGGTGCTGGCCGCCGAGAAGGGCCTGGAGTTCCGCCTGCGTGGCAGCCGCCTGCGGGTGGACAGCGACATGAAACTGCTGCGCCGGGTACTGCAGAACTTCCTGACCAACGCCCTGCGCTATGGCAAGAGCCCGATCCTGCTCGGCGCGCGGCGCCAGGGCGAGCGCTTGTGGCTGGAAGTGTGGGACCGCGGCCCGGGCATCGCCGACGACAAGCTGCAAGTGATCTTCCAGGAGTTCAAGCGCCTGGACAGCCACCAGACCCGCGCCGAAAAAGGACTGGGCCTGGGCCTGGCGATCGCCGACGGCCTGTGCCGGGTGCTGGGGCACACGCTGGAGGTGCGCTCCTGGCCCGGCAAAGGCACCGTGTTCCGCGTCAGCGTGCCGATCGCCCGCCAGGCCGCCCCGGCGCCCAGCGCCCCGGTGGAACAGGGCGGCCAGCCGCTGGCCGGGCTGCAGGTGCTGTGCGTGGACAACGAAGACAGCATCCTGATCGGCATGAACAGCCTGCTCAGCCGCTGGGGCTGCCAGGTGTGGACCGCGCGCAACCGCGCCGAATGCGAAGCCCTGCTGGCCAAGGGCATGCGCCCGCACCTGGCGCTGGTGGACTACCACCTGGACGACGGCGACACCGGCACCGGGCTGATGGGCTGGCTACGTGCACGCCTGGGTGAGCCAGTGCCAGGCGTGGTGATCAGCGCCGACGGCAGCAAGGAAACCATCGCCCTGGTGCATGCGTCAGGCCTGGACTACCTGGCCAAGCCAGTCAAGCCGGCGGCCCTGCGCGCCCTGCTCAATCGCCATCTGAGCCAGGTTCAGTAAGCGCTTCGTCCGGCAACGCCTCGTCGGACAGCGCCCGCTCCAGCAGGTCTGCCGGCAGGCTCTTGCTGGCACGCGCCCCCAGCAGCTTGAGCTGTTCGCTGCGGCTGACCAGGTTGCCACGCCCTTCGCACAGTTTGTTGCGCGCCGCGGCATAGGCCTTGTCCACCTGCTGCAGGCGGTTGCCCAGCTCGTCCAGGTCCTGGATGAACAGCACGAACTTGTCGTACAGCCAGCCGGCACGCTCGGCGATCTCACGGGCGTTCTGGCCCTGGCGTTCCTGCTTCCACAGGCTGTCGATCACCCGTAGGGTGGCAAGCAAGGTGGTGGGGCTGACGATCACGATCTGCCGGTCGAAGGCTTCCTGGAACAGGTTCGGCTCGGCCTGCAGGGCTGCCGAGAAGGCCGCCTCGATAGGCACGAACAGCAGCACGAAATCCAGGCTGTGCAAGCCTTCGAGGCGGTTGTAGTCCTTGCTCGACAGCCCTTTGACATGGCTGCGCAGCGATTGCACGTGCTGCTTGAGCGCGGCCTCGTCATTGCCGGCGACGAACTGCTGGTACGCCGTAAGGCTGACCTTGGCGTCCACCACCACCTGCTTGTCGCCGGGCAGCATGATCAGCACATCGGGCTGGAAACGCTCGCCGTCGGCGCTCTTCAGGCTCACTTGGGTCTGGTACTCGCGGCCCTTTTCCAGGCCGGCATGCTCCAGTACCCGCTCGAGGATCAACTCGCCCCAGTTGCCCTGGGTTTTCTGGCCCTTCAGGGCCTGGGTCAGGTTGGTGGCTTCGTCGGACAGGCGCAGGTTGAGCTGTTGCAGGCGCTCCAGTTCCTTGCCCAGCGAGAAGCGTTCGCGGGCTTCCTGCTGGTAGCTTTCCTCCACGCGTTTCTCGAAGGCCTGGATGCGTTCCTTGAGCGGGTCGAGCAACTGGCCCAGGTGCTGCTGGCTGGTCTGGGCGAAGCGTTGCTCACGCTCGTCGAAGATCTTGGTGGCCATGTCGGCGAACTGGGCGCGCAGGGTGTCACGGGCTTCCTGCAGGTCTTCCAGACGCTGCTGGTGGCTTTCCTGCTGCTCGCGCAGCTCGGCCTGCAGGCGTGCGCTCTGTGCTTCCAGGCGGCGCAGCTCGGCTTCGCGGTTGGCGCGCTCGAGGTTCCAGGCGTGGGCGGCGTCACGGGCGTTGTCGCGGTCGATCTGCAGCAGTTCCAGTTCGCGGCCCTGGGCGGCCAGCTGGGTCTGCTTGACGGTGTTGGCTTCGCTGAGGTCGCTGACCTCGTCGCGGCTGGCGTCCAGCTGCGCCTGCAGGCCGGCCTGGGCCAGTTGCGCGGCGTTGAGGCGCTCTTCGAGCAAGGCCTGCTCGCCTTGCCGCGCGCCCTGGCGGCGCTGTACCTGCATGACCCACCCCAGGCAGGGTAAAGCACCTGCCACCAAGCCCAGCAGAATGCTGGCCAGATCCACTGTCATGCTTACCCCGATCGCTCTGTTGCAAATTCAGTGCAGCTTATCAGCCTGGCAGGTGTGTTGCCTGTACCGGCCCTATCGCCGGCAAGCCAGCTCCCACAGGTATTCCACAGGCCTTGAAATCTGTGGGGTACCTGTGGGAGCTGGCTTGCCGGCGATAGAGCCCGTGCAGGCAACAGAGCTCAGCCAGGAAACCACTGCCGCAGCAGCCGCCGCGCCTCCTGCGAGCCCTGCCCCGCCGCCAGCTCCAGCCAGTAGCGCGCCTGCTCCGGCTCGCTGTGCTGGCACAGCCGCGCATACTCCAGCTGCGCGCGTCGATCTCCGGCACGGGCTGCCTGGCGCAGCAGTTCATGGCCAATTCGCCGGTCACGGGCATTGCCACAATCACGGCACAGCATCTGCCCCAGGCGGCTTTGCGCCACCACCACGCCCTGGCGCGCCGGCTGTTTCAACAGGCGCCCGGCCAGGTGCTTGACCTGCGGCTTGTCGCCCAGGCGCGGGTTGTCGAGCAGCCACAAGGCCACTTTGAGGGAAAAGCGTTTGGGGGCAGGTACAGGCGCCGATGCAGCGGGGCTGGCGAGGTGTTTACCGCGAAACTTCATGAGCGACAGGTTTGGCAACTCGAAAGGCGCGCCACTCTACTCTTTTTTTTGCGCCCTGACCTGTCGATTTGTGGAGGATTGAAAAAAAATTTCAATGATCTTTTCTTGACGTTTTCGACTGGATGACCAACCGGTCTATCGGAGCATGTCGATTGTCGGACAGTTCCCCGTATTGCTGGCACGCCCGTCCTAGAGCAAGCGCTCGGGACAATCCACAGTTCCTGTGGATAACTCGGTGGACAACCCCCTCCCATATCCCGCAAAGCCCCATGAATTGGGGGTTTCGGTCAAACTGACGATTTTTTCACCAGCTAAAAATAGTGTTTTTTTTCATTGACTTAACCGCCCAGTCAAGGCATTGGCGAGGCTGTCGCAGCGTGTTGCCGGGCCGTTACAAGCCCTGCCCCGAATGTGAACAAGTGCACCATAAACCCTCACTTGAGTGCACGAAATGGGCACATCAGCCCGGATACTGGCCATTTTCCCCCTCTTCCCAGCACTGCAAATACGCGCCATACTGCGCGGCTAACCGGAACAAACGTGTAACACTTGCCAAGCGGCTGCATTTTCGCTAAGGTGCACCCCGTTAGTACCAAGCTGAAAGTCAATTCTGGCCCCGAGCGTCCTTGCAGACCCACTCACTCCCAAGAGTGGCCCTGCTGAAAGCAGGACCGGCCCCTTCGATGATTCACTCGCCAGCTCCGCGCTGTTCAAGCACGAATCACGTGACTGATTGATCAGGATCTCACCCCGACGGCCTAGAACCATGGCCACGGCGTGCTGCCTGCCTTCTGAAGTACCTACCAGTCAGCCCAAGCGCCCACCTTTGATTGCGCCCCCTCTGGCTGCCCTGTTCCAGTCAGGTTCGTTCGTCCCTTAATAAAGGCGTCACTGGAACGTTTCTATCATGCACGGATCATAACCCCGTGTTTAAAGCAGGAACCTCCAACAATATGCAAACTCATCATCAGATTCAGGCTGCCATTGGCACCCTCTCCCAGGCCTTCTCGCCGTTGAAGTGCCTTATCGTTGCCCCTCGCAAGGGCAGCTTCAGTTTCACCCTGGTAGACGAACACGGCGTCGCCTGCCACACCGAGCGCCTGTACCCCGAGCAGTACAGCCGCAGCGAACCGCTGCAGGCAGTCATCGCCCGAACCCGCCAGTCGCTCACCGCGTGAGCGGCGAATACCGCGGTATTCAGCCTCTGAATCATGCCATCGCAAGCCTGCCTGAACGTTCTTGGCGTAATTGCCTTAGGGCATATAGCCCGATACGTCAGGCAGCAATCGATTTAAAAACAGCTCTTTACACCACGATTATCACACTACACTTCAACTCGAGCGGTGCTTACCGCTTCCGGCGGGCCTGATCCTTCACCAGCTGCCAAGCTCCAGTGCCCGTCCGGCCCTTTACTGCTCGAGGGCATCATGGGTATCGCGGCGAATGAATTGTGTCAGTATGTGATCCGACCCACCCTGGTCTACCTGAACCGTCAATGCGCCAGCGCCGAAGCCTTGTTGCTGGGCATCGCCGCCAGCCAGTCGGCACTGGGGTCGGCCTTGCACGACCGCCGTGGGCACGGCCTGTACCGCATCGGCGAACAGCGTCACCAGGCGCTGTGGGACGATTACCTGGCCCGTGACCCCGACCTGGCCAGCCTGGTCCGCGGCCTGGCCAGCCAGCACGCCTTCCTCGGCGGCCCGCATTTGGAACTCACCGTCAACCTGCGTTATTCCACCGCCATTGCCTGGATGCTCGTCGAAGAGCAGGCCACACCGCTGCCTGCCGCCGACGATCTATTGGCGCTGGCGCGGATCTGGCGACAAGTTTTCAACCCTCAGGGTCGCCTGCGCGACTTCACCCATGCCTGGCATACCTGCATAGATCAGAAATTGCCACAGGCATCTTAAGACGCTTCCTACAGCGTAACCGGAAAAAAGGGAATTTTGGTTGGATTGTCCTACAAAACCGCTCTATCTCCTGCGATACAGGCTATAGCGCGGCGCGTGATTTGTTGGTAGCTTTTCGCCCCGGAGATCCCAAGGAGTTTTCTAATAATGAAAAAAGTAATGCTCAAAACCTCCCTCGGCGTAGCTATTGCGCTTGCTTCCAGCCAATTGTTCGCCGCAGGTTTCGCGCTGAATGAACAGAGCATCAGCGGCATGGGAACCGGTTTTGCGGGACGTTCGTCTTCTGCCGAAGATGCCAGCACTGTGTACGGCAACCCAGCAGGCATGTCGCGCCTCAAGCGAGAACAGGTCACAGTCGGCGGCGCTGCCGTCATTGCCAAGTCAGATATTTCGGGCCGTGGTAGCAATTTCGGGGGGGAAACCGATGGAGACATGGTCCCGTTCGTGGGTGTTCCCATGGGCTACTACGTCAAGCCAATCGATGATCACTGGAGCGTGGGCTTCGGTGTGTATGTGCCATACGGCCTGATCACCGACTACGGTAGCGATGACGCGGCACGCTACTGGGGCAAGAAGAGCAAGGTCGAAGTTGTCACCTTCCAGCCAACCATCAGCTATGCCTTCAACGACAAGGTTTCGATCGGTTTTGGCCCCACCATCAACCGCATCAAGGGTGAACTGGGCTCGAACCTGAGCAGCAGCGCCCTTCCAGCGATCATTGGCGGCGGCCCTGACGGCGAAGTCAAGATCAAAGGCGACGACACCGCCATCGGTTACAACGTGGGGGTACTTGTACAAGCGACGGACCGTACCCGCCTGGGCCTGACCTATCACTCGATGGTCGACTACAAGCTTGAAGGCGATACCCGTGTTTCCTATCCGGTTGCGGCCCTGGGCCTCAACGGCAAATTTGACGCCAGCCTGAAAATCAAGACACCGGAGTCCGTGGACTTCTCGGTCACCCATGAACTGGATGACCACTGGACACTGTATATGGGTAGCACCTGGACTCGCTGGAGTCGCCTGGAAAGCATCGTTGTAAAGAACGAAGCGCCAGCGGGCTATCCGCTGCAGACCATCGACGAAGAGCAGAACTGGCATGACACTTGGGCACACGCCATTGGTGCCGCCTATAAGGTGAACAAGGAGTGGACCCTTCGCGCAGGCTTCTCCGTCGACCAATCGCCCACCAACAACCACGATCGCTCGCCACGCATTCCTACCGGAGACCGCAAGGCGGTTAGCTTTGGTGCCGGCTGGAGTCCGAACGACGATATGACCATCGATATTGCCTACTCCTACTTGTGGGAAGAGGACACCAAGATCAACAATCTGCCAAGTGAGCCAACGGAAGGTCTCTTGAAAGGCAGCTACCAGGCCAAGTATGAGAACAGCGCTCACGGTATCGGTGCTTCCCTCACCTACCGTTTCTGATTCATACGCGTTGCATGAAAAACCGCCCTTGTGGCGGTTTTTTCATGCCCGCACCTGCCTTTGCTCTTGCTCTTGCTCTTGATCTTGATCTTGATCTTGATCTTGATCTTGATCTTGATCTTCGCGACTTCAGGAGGCCGAACGCAGGCCTTGCGGAGGGAGGTGACGGGCATGGATGCCCGTCAAGCGCTGAGGCCCCATGGATGGGGCCTGCAGCGCGTACTCCCGGGAGCAAGGCCGGAGTGAGGGAACCCCGGAGCGCAGCGCAGGGGCCGGATGATGGGAGCGCAGCGTTTTTTGGTTACTTTTTGTCGCGTTCGTTTGACAAAAAGTGACTCGCCGTAAGGCGAAAAGGTGAGTTAGCGTCGCCATCGCAAATGGACTATGCGCGAGATCGAAACCAGCACTTTGCCGCTTTTCGCTTTCGCCTTCAGACGTGGGCATCAACAACGAGGTCAACATTCATTGGCGATGGTGGCGCCAAGTCACCTTTCCGCCCTTACGGCGGGTCACTTTTTGTCTTGGCAAAAAGTAACCAAAAACCGCCCGCTCCCATCATCCGGCCCCTACGCTTCGCTCCGGGGTCCCCTCGCTACGGGCATGCTCCCGGGAGTACGCGCTGCAGGCCCCATCCATGGGGCCTCAGCGCTTGACGGGCATCCATGCCCGTCACCTCCCTCCGCATGCCCTTCGCTCGGCCTCCTGAAGTCGCAATCTGCGGCGCCTGAACTATCGCGCGCTTAGAAGCAAAAGCAAAAGCCGAAGCAAGAGCAAGAGCAGCTAGATCACTGCTGCGAGGCAATGGCCTTTTCGATAGCTGCCCGGAACGCCGGATCATCCGGCTTGGTCAGGCTGGAGAAATTGCCGATCACCTTGCCCTTACGGTCCACCACATACTTGTAGAAATTCCACTTCGGCGCACTACTTTGGCTGGCCAGCTCAGTGAACAGCGGAATCGCGTCCTTGCCCCGCACCGCCTGCGCCTTGGTCATGGTGAAAGTAACGCCGTAGTTGGCATAGCAGACCTTGGCCGTCTTCTCGCTATCGGCATCTTCCTGCTTGAAGTCGTTGGACGGCACACCAAGCATCTCCAGACCTTGCCCGTGATATTCCTTGTAGGTCGCCTCGAGCCCCTCGAACTGCGGTGCAAAACCGCAATAACTGGCCGTGTTGACCACCACCAGCGGCTTGCCGGCAAAGCGCTGACACAACTCGATCTGCCCCTTGCCCCGCAACTCCGGCAGGCTGCCCTGCAACAACGCCGGGCAATCGGCAGCCCAGCTCGATGTGCTGGCAAGCGCAACCAGCACCGGCACCGTCAACCAATGTGCACGCATGGTTAGTTTCTCCCGCAAGACAATCCTTGAGCTTGCAGGGTAGCGCCAGACGCATACTCATGCCCACCCTGCTTCGCGAACCTGTCACCCATACTTTGCGTTATAATTCCCGCACCTCAACACTGAGCGAGTCAATCAATGGCCCCGATCAGTCTGCAAGCCAAGAAAGCCCATGCCGCCAGCAAGCGTCGCTCCAACTATGCAGCAAGCCTGCGCCTAGAAGGGTTCGCCACCTCTGCTGAAGATGCCGAGAAGCCTTTACCAGCCAAAGAAGATGTGCTCAAGGCGTTTCTCAAGCACGCCCGCTGATGCGCGATAAATACGGCATCGAGCAAGACAACGCGGGCTATGACATCAACTGGTGGGCAGTTGAGCCAGAACAGTGGTTAAACGCCAATGTCGCGGCGTACCACTGTGACCTGCGACCTTTGACAGCAATTTTCCGCCGGTGCATCGGCGCCCCCATCGCCTAACAAACACTCATGCCCAGCTGCATCAACACCATGCCCCCCTGGTGCCAACCCCACCACACCAGCGCCAGCAGCAACAGCGCGGCAATGGCCAGCAGCCCGCGAGCCAGGTAGCGGTTCATGCGGCCTGGGCCTGCAAGCGGGCAACCGGGCGTTCGCGCACCGGCCAGTTGAGCGCGGCAGCCAGCAGGCTGAGCAGGATGGAAATCTGCCAGACCAGGTCGTAGCTGCCGGTGCGGTCATACACCACCCCACCCAACCAGCCGCCCAGGAACGCACCCAGCTGGTGGAACAGGAAGACGATGCCGCCCAGCATGGACAGGTTGCGCACGCCGAATACCGTGGCCACGGTGCCATTGGTCAGCGGCACCGTGGAAAGCCACAACAGGCCCATGGCGATGCCGAACAGGTAAGCACTGAACTCGCTTACCGGCGCCCAGAGGAACAGCACGATCACTACCCCACGCAGCAGGTACAACCCAGTCAGCAGGCGCGGTTTGGACATGCGCCCGCCTAGCCAGCCGGCAGTGAAGGTACCGACGATATTGAACAGGCCGACCAGCGCCAGCACCGTGGTACCGGTGGTCGCGGCCAGGTGCTGATCAACCAGGTAGGCCGGCAAGTGCACGCCAATGAACACCACCTGGAAACCACAGACGAAGAAGCCCAGCGCCAGCAACCAGAAACCGGAGTGCGAACAAGCCTCGCGCAGGGCCTGGGCCAGGGTCTGTTCGGCGCCATGGCTGGGCAGCGGGCGGTCGCGCAACAGGCCGACGAAGGGCACGATCAACGCCACCAGCAAGCCCAGTACCAACAACGCTGCGGACCAGCCCAGCCACTGGATCAGGCCAAGAGTACCCGGCAACATGGCGAACTGGCCGAACGAGCCGGCAGCGCTGGCGATACCCATGGCCATGCTGCGCTTCTCGGCAGGCACAGCACGCCCGACTACGCCGAGGATGACCGAGAACGAGGTGCCGGACAGGCCGATGCCGATCAACAAGCCAGCACTCAGCGACAGCGACCAGGCCGAATCGGCCATGCCCATCAACATCAACCCGGCGGCGTAGAGAATGCCACCGATGATCACCACCCGCGCCGCCCCCAGGCGGTCGGCCAGGGCACCAGCGAACGGTTGCGCCAGCCCCCAGATCAGGTTCTGCAAGGCAATGGCGAAGGCGAACACCTCACGCCCCCAGCCAAAGTCGGCGCTCATCGGCGCCAGGAACAGACCGAACCCATGCCGCACGCCCAGGGACAGCGCCAGGATCAATGCCGCCCCCACCAATACCCACCCGCTGGTTCGCCACACCGAAGTCATTGTCGTTATCTCCAGCACATCGCAAGGTAATTACGGGTATATACCCGCATATAGTCGTATCACTTCAGGCCAGTTGGTTCAGCAAACGCACCAGTTCATCCCGCTGCCCTACCCCCAGCCGCTCCACCAGTTCGGTCTGGGCTTGTTCCCACGCTGGATGGGCAGCGCGCAGCAGTTGCGTACCGGCATCTGTCAGCAGCACCACGCGGTTGCGCTGGTCGTCACCATCGGCCAGGGCCACCAGCCCTTCAGCCTCCAGCACCCGCAGGTTGCGGCCCAGGGTGCTGCGCTCCAGGCCCATGGCCTCGGCCAGGGTAGTGATACTCGGCCGATCGAGGCGCTGCAGATGACGCAACAGGGAAAACTGGGCAACATTGACCCCGAAGCCGGCAAGGGCTTCGTCGTAATGCCGGCTCACCCCACGGGCGGCACGACGCAGGTGGGTACAGATGCATTCACTGGTCAGCATGGATACGTGTATATACCCGCGTCCCGGGTGTTGCAAGAGATTTCATGATTGCCGAAAAACCTCAGCCAGGGTTCAAGCGCCGGCGAATCGGCTGGAACTCCGCAGTGGCCTTGCGTGCCTGCGGGTCCGGTAAGCTCTGGTCGGTGTATCGGCATCCTCCTCGCGAATGGCCGCGACCAATTGCCGGTAAAGCGCGGGCAGATCACGCGCACCAGTCAGTCAAGGTTTCTGCAGACCTTACTGGGGCTGCTCTCATAGAACTGCACATAACTTACTGACTTAGCGGGGACCCTGTGGGAGCGGGCGTGCCCGCGAACACCGGCGCAGCCGGTGCCATGCACCGCGTTGGATTCTTCGCGGGCGTGCCCGCTCCCACAGGGTTCGCGGAGCGCCCAGCATCAGTTCTATGCGCGGCAGCGCAGCTCAATGGGCTGAATCTCCTACAGGGATCGCATCAGGGCTTACAGGTATTTGCTCAGCGCAAAACCTGCGGGCTTGCCCGCGAAGAGCCACAAAGAATCGCCGCACCGCCGTTCCCCCAGGGCTTTGCACACACCGACCGATCGTTCAAAGGCCCAACGCCAACCCCAGCACCATGGCCAGTTCTAGCAGCTCCAGCATCGCCCCGGCGGTATCTCCGGTAGTGCCACCCAGGCGCCGGCACATCAGTTGCCGCAACCAGGTAAACACCGCCAGCGCCAGCACCACTGTCCATCCCCCCAGCAGCAGGCAAAACAGCGCACTGCCCAACAGCACCCACCCGGCGGCACGCCGGGGCAGGTGCTCGGCCAGCGCCTGGCCCAAGCCACCCGGCCGAACATAGGGCGTGCCGAGAAACAGCCCCAGCATCGCCGCCCGCCCGATCAATGGCGCCAGCAGCAGCTGCGCCCCGATATCCTGCTCGACCAGCACCCACAAGGCGCAAAACTTCAGCAACAGCACCAGCACCAGGGTAACCACGGCAATCGGCCCGCTGCGTGGGTCTTTCATGATCCGCAGGGTGCGCTCGCGGTCGCCGAAACCACCTAGCCAGGCGTCGGCGCTATCCGCCAGGCCATCCAGGTGCAAGGCGCCACTAAGCAGCACCCACAGCGTCAGCAGCAAGGCCGCGTGCAGCGCTGCCGGCGTGCCCTGCAACAGGTGGCTGGCCAACCACAGCAGCAGGCCGAACAGCAGCCCGACCAGCGGGTAGCACAATAGCGAACGCCCCACCTCGCGCGGTGCCGGCATGCCCGGCAGGCTCACTGGCAGGCTGCTGAGAAACTGCAAGGCAATCCACAACGGCAACATTTCAGCGCGCCTCCAGCAGTTGCCCGTCATCGCCCAGCACCAGCCGCAACAACGCGCCATGCCCGACTTCGACCTGCAGCAACTGCTCCCTCGGCAAACCACGGGCCTGGGCCAGCAACAGCCGCATTACCCCGCCATGGGTGACCAGCAGCACGCGCTTGCCGGCATGCTGACGGCCCAGGCGCTCGACAGCCGCCAGTACACGCTGGGCAAACACCGCAACCGGCTCACCATTGGGCGGCGTGAAGGCGTAAGGATCCGCCCAGAAGCGCCCCAGCTCATCCGCCTGATCTTGCATGATCTGCGCGGCGCTACGGCCTTCCCAATCGCCGAAATGCAGCTCTTGCAGGGCAGGCTCACGCTGCACCGACAGGTTCAGTTGCGCCCCCAGTTCATCGGCGAAACGCGCACAGCGCTGCAGCGGCGAACTGACCAGCACCTGCCACGGGCCAGCCGCGGCCACGGCGCTGCGCATCTGCGCCCAGCCCTTGTCGGTCAGGGCATCGTCAAGGCTGCCGCGCAGGCCGCCCTGTTCCGTTTCACCGTGGCGTAGCAGGTCGAGGATCATGCCGGGCGGCCCGCCACCGCGGCCTCGGCAAAGGTCGCCATCTGCCCGTGCAGCGCACAGGCCAGGCGCAACAGCGGCACCGCCAAGGCTGCACCACTGCCCTCACCCAGGCGCAGGCCCAAGGCCAGCAACGGTTCGGCCTGCAGCGCGGCGAGCAAGGCCTTGTGCCCAGGCTCTGCGCCCTGGTGGGCGAACAGCAGCCAGGCCCGGCACTGCGGGTTGAGGCGCACCGCCAACAGCGCAGCGACGCTACAGATGAAACCGTCCACCAGCACCGCGATACCCGCCTGCGCGCAGCCAAGGTAGGCACCGGCCAAAGCGGCGATTTCGAAACCGCCGACACAGGCCAGGGCCTGTAGTGGATCTTCGGCACGCAAGTCATGCAGGCGCAGCGCCCGCTCGATGACCTCGGCCTTGTGTCGCACCCCAGCGTGGTCCAGGCCGGTGCCCGGGCCGCTCAGTTCGATGGCCGCGCAGCCCAGCAGCACGCTGGCCAGGGCGGCGGCGGCGGTGGTGTTGCCAATGCCCATCTCGCCACCGATGAACAGCTGCGCGCCCTGCTCGGCGGCGCGCAGGGCGCTGTCGCGGCCGGCTTGCAAGGCGGCCTGCAGCTGACCCTCGGTCATCGCTGGCTGGCGGGCGAAGTTGGCGGTGCCGGCCCCCAGGTGCAGATGGCGCACGCCGGGTAGTTCCAGGTGCGGGCCGACGGTGCCCAGGTCGACCACTTCCAGGCTGGCCTGTAGCTGGCGCGCCAGCACGCTGATCGCCGCGCCGCCGCCGACGAAGTTACGCAGCATCTGCCCGGTCACCGCTTGTGGGTAGGCCGAGATGCCCTCTTCGACCACGCCGTGGTCGCCGGCAAAAATGGTGATCGCGACGTGGTCGAGCGATGGCCGTTCACGGCCTTGCAGAGCAGCCAGCTGAATGGCCAGGCCTTCCAGCTGGCCGAGCGAGCCGGCAGGTTTGGTCAGTTGTTGCTGACGGGTGCGGGCCTGGGCCATGGCGGTGGTGTCGAGGGGTTGGCAGGGGGTTTGCCACCAGGGTTGGGTTTTAGTCATGGGAGGAGTTCGTGATTGAGTGGTAATTTTAGGGCTCGGTGTTGGGGCTGAGAGATGCCTGGGTTGGGATTTTTAGAGCCTGGAAGATCGAGCGCCACACAACCCAAGCCAGGCACCTGTAAGCCCAAACCCAATCTCAAACCCTCCCTCACAACCCAGGCCCTTTAAGCATCAACGGCAACCCCGCCACCGTCAGCACCACCCGCTGACAGCGCTCGGCCACAGCCTGATGCAACCACCCAGCCAGGTCGACATAGCGCCGGGTCAGCTCGCCCATGGGCACCACGCCCAGGCCTGTTTCATTACTGACCAGAATAATGGTGCCGGGCAACTGTTCCAGGCAGGCCAGCAGGGCATCACGCTCCTCGGCCAGGCGCTGGTCGTCCTCGAGCATCAGCAGGTTGGTCAGCCACAGGGTCAGGCAATCCACCAGCAGGCAGCGCCCTTCGGCCGCTTCAGCGCGCAATATCGCAGCCAGGGCCAAGGGCTCTTCGATTAGCCCCCAGTCATCCGGGCGGCGCTGGCGGTGCAGCAGCACGCGTTCGTTCATTTCACCATCCAGCGGCTGGCTGGTGGCGATGTAGGTCACCGGCAGGCCGCTGGCGCTGGCCAGCTGTTCGGCCAGGCGGCTCTTGCCGGAGCGGGCACCGCCGAGAATCAGGTTACGCATGTCAGGCCACCCCACACAGTTGGCGCAGGCGCGCGGTGTCCAGGTGCTTTTCCACCAGGTCGGCCAGGCGCTCGATATCGCGCTCACGCAAAGCTTCGTAGTCGATAACCTGCACATCCTCCAGGCCAGCCCAGCGCAGCAGCGCGGCACACGACTGGCTACCTTCGAACAGCCCGTGCAGGTAGGTAGCGAGGATCTGGCCATCGGCGCTGACAGCACCGTCCCACCGGCCATCTGCCAGTTGCACGGCAGGCTGCGCCAAGGCAGGCCCGGTGGTGACGCCGGCATGAATTTCATAACCGGCCACCGCTGCCGCTTCGAGGCTCAGCGTACCGGCAACGTTGCGCAATTGCTTCTCGGCCTCGAGCACCGTGGCATAGTCGAGCAGGCCAAGCCCCGGGCTCGAACCTGCGGCGCCCTCCAGCCCCAGCGGATCGTGCACTTCGCGGCCAAGCATCTGCAGGCCGCCACAGATACCGATCAGCTTGCCGCCATAACGCAGGTGCCGCTCGATGGCCTGGTCCCAACCACGTTCACGCAGCTGTGCCAGGTCACCGCGCACGCTCTTGGAGCCTGGCAGGATGATCAAGTCGGCAGCCGGGATCGGCTGGCCTGGGCCGATGAACTGCAAATCCACCTGCGGGTGCAGGCGCAGCGGGTCGAAGTCGGTGTGGTTGCTGATGCGCGGCAGCACCGGCACGATCACCTTGAGCACGCGCTCGTGCTTGGCGCCCTGGCGCACATCGATGCCATCCTCGGCCTCCAGATGCAGGTCGGTGACATAGGGCAGCACACCCAGCACCGGTTTGCCGGTACGTTGCTCCAGCCAGTCCAGCCCCGGCTGCAGCAAGGCGATGTCGCCGCGGAAGCGGTTGATCACAAAACCTTTGACCCGCGCCTGTTCGCTGGGCGACAGCAATTCAAGCGTGCCAACCAAGTGGGCGAACACACCGCCGCGGTTGATATCGGCAACCAGGATCACCGGGCAATCCACCGCTTCGGCAAAGCCCATGTTGGCGATGTCGCCGGCGCGCAGGTTGATCTCTGCCGGCGACCCCGCGCCTTCGACCATGACCACTGGCCAGGCAGCGCTCAGGCGTTGGTGCGAGGCCAGCACCGCCTGCATGGCGATGGCCTTGTAGTCGTGGTAGGCCACCGCGTTCATGCTGGTGACGGCACGGCCGTGGATGATCACCTGGGCGCCAGTATCGCTGTTGGGCTTGAGCAGCACCGGGTTCATGTCGGTGTGCGGCGCCAGCCGGCAGGCCTGGGCCTGCACCGCCTGGGCCCGGCCGATTTCGCCACCGTCGGCGGTCACCGCGCTGTTCAGCGCCATGTTCTGTGGCTTGAACGGCACCACGCCGACGCCCTGGCGCAACAGCCAGCGGCACAGCGCGGTCACCAGCGTGCTCTTGCCGGCGTCGGAGGTGGTGCCTTGCACCATGAGGGTGGTCATGCCGTTTCCTTTTGATAGGCCGCCAGGGCCTGGGCCAGGCGCTGTTCGTCCGCCGCGCATGCAGGCAACCCCAGGCGCACGGCGGGCGGGTGTTCGAACAGGCGCACCAGGATGCCGCGGCGGGCGAGAAAGTCATGCAACTGCGCGGCGTGCTCACTGCGCACGTACTGGAACAGGTCACAGCCGCCACTGGCTGCCAGGCCGGCGCTGTGCAACAGCCCAACCAACCGCTGGCTGGCGGCAGCACAGCGCTCGACCTGCATGCGCTGGGCGGCCCGATCGGCCAGGCAGGCCTGGGCCAGCACCCGGGTCGGGCCGTTGATGGTCCACGGGCCCAGCAGCTCGGCCAGGCGCAGCAACAGGCTGCGCTCGGCAGCGACGAAACCCAGGCGCACCCCGGCCAAGCCGAAGAACTTGCCGAACGAGCGCAGCACGATCAGGCCCGGGCGCTCGGCACACTCGACCACGCCATCGGCTGGGCTGTTGTCCATGAAGGCTTCGTCGACCAGCAGCCAGCCACCGCGGGCGGCCAAGCGCGCGTGCCAGGCGAGCAGGCGCTCGCGCGGCACCCGCCTGCCGGTGGGGTTGTTGGGGTTGACCAGCACCAGCACGTCAAGGCTATCGAGCGTCGCTTCGACCTGCGCCTCGTCCAGTTCCACCAGTTGGTGCCCGGCCCGTTGCCAGGCATACGGATGCTCGGCATAGCACGGCGTCAACACCCCTACCCGGCTGGCTGTGCGCAGCAGCGGCAAGGCCTGGATCGCGGCCTGGGAACCGGCCACCGGCAGTAGCTGACGGGCGCCGTAATACGCGCGGGCGGCGTCTTCCAGGCCGTCTTCGGTCTCCGGCAGGCGCGCCCAGGCATCCATGGGAATCGGCGGAATCGGGAAAGGCCAGGGCGCAATGCCGCTGGACAGGTCGAGCCACTGTTCGCGGGCGATACCGTATTGCCGCACCGCGCGGAGCAGGCGGCCACCATGTTCAAGCATCGATGTACGCCCCCAGGCAGATCACCAGCAACCACAACCACACGCCGCGCTGCACCAGGCCCCAGCCGCGTTCGATGGCGTCGGCGTCGGCCATTGGCCCGTCCCCCAGACGTGGCCGCTCATGCAACTCGCCGTGGTAAACGGCCGGGCCGCCGAGTTCCACCCCCAGCGCGCCGGCACCGGCGGCCATCACCGGCCCGGCATTGGGGCTGTCCCACAGCGGACCTTGCTTGCGCCAGCAGGCCAGCGCCAGGCGGGTCTTGCCGAGCAACGCATAGGTCAGCGCCACCAGCCTGGCGGGAATATAGTTGAGCACGTCATCGACGCGCGCCGCGCACCAGCCAAAGCGCTCGAAGCGTTGATTGCGGTAGCCCCACATGGCATCCAGCGTGTTGCTCAGGCGGTACAGCACTACGCCCGGCGCACCGGCCACCACGAACCAGAACAGCGCGGCGAACACTGCATCGCTGCCGTTCTCCAGCACCGACTCGGTAGCCGCTCGGGCCACGGCGGGCTCGTCCAGCTCTTGGGTTTCGCGGCTGACCAGGTAGCCGACCCGGCGCCGCGCCTCTGCCAGATCACCCTGGCGCAAGGCGTTGGCCACCGGCAGCACATGCTCGCCCAGGCTGCGCAGCCCGACGGCGCAGTACAGCGCCAGCACGTCCACCAGCCAGCCGATGTACGGCAACCACGACAGCACCAGCGCCACCAGGGTCAGCGGCACCACCGCCAGAAACCACGCGCTCACGCCGTGGCTGCGCCAACCGCGGCCACCGGCGTTCAGACGGCGCTCGAGGTTACTGGCCATGTTGCCGAAGGCCACCAGCGGGTGGCGTCGCTGCGGTTCGCCCAGCAAGGCATCCAGGGCCACGCCGGCCACGGTCAGCAAGGCGACGCTCATTGGCGCTCTCCCCATTGGTTCTCGAACAGCATGTCGCTCAGCGGCCGCTCTTCGGCCCAGTCTTCCAGCACCAGCATCGGTGCCGAGTAGAATTCGCTCACTGGCCCCAGGCACAGTACCGCCACCGGCTTGGCCCCGGCGGGCATGCCCAGCAGCGCGGCCAGGGCCTGCGGGTCGAACAGCGACACCCAGCCCATGCCCAGGCCTTCGCCACGTGCGGCCAGCCACAGGTTCTGGATGGCACAGGCCAGCGAAGCCAGGTCCATTTCCGGCAGGGTGCGGCGGCCGAAGATGTGCGCTTCGCGGTTGTCCATCAAGGCCGCTACCAGCAACTCGGCACAGTCATTGATGCCTTCCACCTTCAGCTTCATGAAGTCGTCGGAACGTTCACCCAGTGCCTCGGCAGTACGCACCCGCTCCTCCTCCACCAGGGCCTGGATACGAGCGCGCAGGTCGCGCCGGGTAATGCGGATGAAGCGCCAGGGCTGCATCAGGCCGACGCTGGGCGCCTGGTGCGCGGCGGCCAGCAGGCGGCCAAGCAGTTCCGGCGCCACCTCGCCACCGGCGAAATGGCGCATGTCACGGCGTTCGCCGATGGCCCGGTAGATCGCGGCGCGCTCGGCGTCGCTGTAGGCGTGTTCGCTCATGGTCGCAACAGCGCCGCCGCCGCACCCGGGTTGGAGGGGAAGTAGAAATGCACATAGGAGGCCGTCAGCCGCCCCAGGCGATACACCGCTTCGTTGCCACGCCCGCCATTGGGGCTCAGGCCACGGGCGATAGGCTCCAGCGCGGTGCTGGTCAATGAGTGGTGGTAGGTGTGGCCGCGCAGGGTACCTTCCGGCAGCTCCACCGCCTGCAGGGCCAGGGCCGCCAGGCGCTTCTGCATGGTCGCCTCGCCCGGCAGCAGGCCAAGTAGTTCGGCACGTTCGCCAGCCACGTCGGTCAGGGCATCGAGCAGGTACAGCATGCCGCCACACTCGGCCAGCAAGGGCTTGCCCTGGGCGTAATGGGCACGGATCGCTGCGCACATCGGTGCATTGGCGGCCAGGGCATGGTGGTGCAGTTCGGGATAGCCGCCCGGCAGGTACAGGCTGTCCACCACCGGCAGTTCGCGGTCATGCAGCGGCGAGAAGAACTCCAGCCGCGCGCCGAGGTTGCGCAGCAAGTCGAGGTTGGCGCCATAGGTGAAGGCGAACGCCTCGTCCCGCGCCACGCCGATACGTACACCGGCCAGCGAGGCAGCACAGGCCTGCGGCGCGGGTTCGGCAAAGCTCACCGGCGGTGGCAAGGCCGCGTCGCAGCTGGCGCCGAGCGCCTCGGCGGCGGCGTCCAGGCGGGCATCCAGGTCGTTCAGCTCGCTGGCCTGGACCAGGCCCAAGTGGCGGCTGGGCAGCTCGATACCACGCTCGCGGGACAAGCCGCCGTACCAGCGCAGGCCTTCAGTCAGGCTGCCTTCCAGCAGTTGCGCGTGGCGCAGGCTGCCCACCCGGTTGGCCAGCACGCCGGCGAACGGCAGGTCGGCCTGGTAGCGCGCCAGCCCCAAGGCCAGGGCGCCGAAGGTCTGGGCCATGGCCGTGCCGTCGATCACCGCCAGCACCGGCACGCCGAAGTGGCGCGCCAGGTCGGCGCTGGACGGGGTGCCGTCGAACAGCCCCATCACCCCTTCGATCAGGATCAGGTCGGCCTCGCCAGCTGCGTCCCACAGCAGGCGGCGGCTTTCCTCGGCGCCGATCATCCAAAGGTCCAGTTGGTACACCGGCGCACCGCTGGCCCGTTCGAGGATCATCGGGTCAAGGAAGTCAGGCCCACATTTGAATACCCGTACCTTGCGCCCGAGGTTGCGGTGCAGGCGGGCCAGGGCGGCGGTGACGGTGGTCTTGCCCTGGCCAGAGGCCGGTGCCGCGATCAATACCGCGGGACAATGGCGGGGCTGATTCACAGTTCCACGCCCTTCTGGGCGCGGATGCCCGCCTGGAATGCATGCTTGAGCATGCCCATTTCGGTCACGGTATCGGCCAGCTCGATCATTTCCGGCTTGGCGGCACGGCCGGTAACGATCACATGCTGCATCGGCGGGCGGGCCTGGATGTCGGACAGCACCTGGTCCAGGTCGAGGTAGCCGTGCTTGAGGGCGATATTCAGTTCGTCGAGCACCACGAACTGCACGCTCGGGTCCTGCAGCAACTGGCGCGACACGGCCCAGGCCGCTTCGGCGGCGGCGATGTCACGCTGGCGGTCCTGGGTCTCCCAGGTAAAGCCCTCGCCCATCACGTGGTAGCGCACCTGTTCGGGGAAACGGCGGAAGAACAATTCTTCGCCCGTGCTGTTACGGCCCTTGATGAACTGCACCACACCGCACTGCATGCCATGGCCCAGGGCGCGCGCGAGCATGCCGAAGGCCGAGCTGCTCTTGCCCTTGCCATTGCCGGTCAGGACCAGCAGCAAGCCGCATTCATTGGGGGAATTGGCGATGCGTTCGTCGATGATCGCCTTCTTGCGCTGCATGCGCGCCAGGTGGCGCTCGTCGCGTTCGGTGGATTCGCTCATCAGGGTTCTCCGCTGGCTGGCGCCACGGGAACACGCGGCGACAGGTGGTAGGCAGGCAAACGGAGAACGCGCAGGAGCCGCAGCCAGACGCCACGGTGCACCGCGCATCACCCTCCGTGATGCCGTTGGCAGTATCAGGCCGGTCTCCGGGCTTGTGAGCGGGCCTTGGCCCAGGCCTGCGCGCCTTCCCGGGTGCTGGCACCCAGTGGCCCTGCGCGGCCGCGACTCATCTACCGTTGCGGGGGCAGCGCCGGAATCGCGCCATGCTGGCGACCACCGGCTTCCCAGTTTCACCCTGCCCAGACGGGCTGGCAGGGCACCTGAAACACGCGCGAAGGTTAGAGGGTTGCACCCGGAGCGTCAATCGAAGCGGGTGGCATTCCCGCCAAACAGGCATTGTCCGCAGCAATGGCCAATACGCCAGCTTGTGCGACACTGAATACAGTGATATCACATGGCCATCACCTTCAGCTGAACGCGACCACAACGACAACAGGAGAGCGCAGCATGCGAGGCCAGATCATCAACAATTCACGCCTGGAGTTCCTCGGCCCGGTGCTGGAGCGCTGGGTCGACTGCATCGACCGTTTCAACCAGTTTGCCGGTGACGCCGAAGCCCCGTATTGGCAGGGTGCCGCTGCCAATGCCGGGCTGCTGGCAGCGGCAGCCTGGCAGGCCGAATTGGCGGCGTTGCAACAGTTTGCCGGCAAGAAGCAACGCGACGAAGGTGAATGCGAAGGGCGCTGCGACCTGTCGATCAGCAGTGCCGACGAGACGCTGTACCTGAGTGTCAGCCAGCGCTGGCCAAAAATCGCCCGGCTGGACATGGCGGCTGCTCTGCAGCAAACCGCTGCCCTCGCCCACCAGGTGGCCTACCCCAGCCAGCTGAAGGCTGGGGCGCTGTTCATCAGCCCCTGGAAGGCAGGCCAGCATGCCAGCCCCGAGGAGCTGCAGGACCTGGTCGACGACCTGCAGAAGCACACGGCCTGCGCCATCGCCTGGTACTTCCCGTATGCCTACCGCAAGTTGCATAACGAGCTGGGGCAGTATTTCCCGGGGGTGGCGCTGCTGCTCAGGCAGGCGTGAGCGGCGGCGGAGGCGGTGCCATCCATCGCGCTGGATTCTTCGCGGGCAAGCCCGCTCCTACACAGGTACTGCGCAGGCTTCGGGCTCACGCTACCCGTGTAGGAGCGGCTTTAGCCGCGAACACCGGCAAAGCCGGTGCCATCCATCGCGCTGGATTCTTCGCGGGCAAGCCCGCTCCTACACAGGTACTGCGCAGGCTTCGGGCTCACGCTATCCGTGTAGGAGCGGCTTTAGCCGCGAACACCGGCAAAGCCGGTGCCATCCACCGCGCTGGATTCTTCGCG
>NZ_JYKS01000032.1 GCF_000935045.1 Pseudomonas sp. 10-1B | reverse complement strand
CACCTTCGATGTAGGGCGCCAGCCAGTTGAACAGGGTTTCGCGCACGCGGTCTGGCGTTGGTCGCAGGCCTTCGCCTTCCGGCACTGGCAGGCGGCGGCTGCGCCACTCGCCGGCGATGATGCGCAGGTGGCCCTGGCCCTTGCTTTGGCCCGGTTGCGGGCGGGCGGGAGGGGAGGTTCTCGGCATTAGTGCTCCGGTACCCCGAGCGGTTGCTCGGAGGGCTTGTCAGTGGGGGCTGGCAGCGGTTTTTGCGGCACTTTCGGGCCAACGGTGACGATCACCAGTTTATTGGCTGACAGGTGTTTGTTCATGGCGGCCTTGACCTGCTCGACAGTGAGGGCCTGGGACTGCTGCATGAAGTCCTCCAGCCAGGTCAGCGGCAGGTTGTAGAAGCCAATGGCGCCCAGTTGGCCGACGATGCTGGCGTTGCTGGCATTGGACAGCGGGAAGCTGCCGGCCAGCTCGCGCTTGGCATCGTCCAGCTCTTGCTGGGTGGGGCCGGTCTTGAGGTAATCGGCGAGAATGTCCTGGACCAGTTTGAGGGTGCCTTCGCTGAGTTCGGCACGGGTCTGCAGGTTGATCATGAATGGGCCGTTCACCTGCATCGGGCTGAACACCGAGTACACGCCGTAGGTAAGGCCGCGCTTTTCACGCACCTCGCTCATCAGCCGGGTGCCGAAAGCACCGCCACCGAGGATCTGATTGCCCAGCGACAGTGCCGGCCAGTCCGGATCCTGGCGGTCGATGCCAAGCTCGGCCAGCATCAGGTGGGTCTGCTTGGACGGGAAATCGATGTGGGTCAGGCCCGCCTTGGGTTCGGTGGGCTGGGCTGGTGTCGCCAGCGCCGGGCCTTTGGGCAGGCCGGCGGACACCTGGGCGGCAATGGCTTCGGCTTCGGCACGGCTGAGGTCGCCGACCAGGGCGATGACCGCATTGCCAGCGGTGTAGGCCTTGGCGTGGAAGGCACGCAGTTGTGCCAGGGTGATGCCGTCGATGCTTTCGGCGCTGCCGTCGCTCGGGTGGGCATAAGGGTGGTCGCCGTAGAGCTTGCCGAACAGGGCCTTGCCAGCGATCTTGCCGGGGTTCTGCTTCTCGTATTCGAAGCCGGCCAGCATCTGGTTCTTGATGCGTTTGAGGGCGTCTTCGGGGAAGCTTGGCTTGCCCGCCACCTCGGTGAACAGCTTGAGCGCCGGCTCGCGCTTGTCCTTGGCGCTGAGGCTGCGCAGCGAGGCCACGGCCATGTCGCGGTAGGAGCCGTTGCCGAAGTCTGCGCCCAGGCCTTCGAAGCCTTCGGCGATGGCGGTCACGTCCTTGCCGGCCACGCCCTCGTTGAGCATGGCATTGGTCAGGGCGGCCAGCCCTGGCGTGCCACCATCCTGGCTACTGCCGGCGGCGAACGTGACGCGCAGGTCGAACATCGGCAGTTCGCGGGCTTCGACGAACAGCACCCGCGCGCCCTCGGCGGTGGTCCAGTTCTGGATGTTCAACTGGCGCCGGCTGGGTGCCTTGCCATCCAGCTCGGCCAATGACTGCAGGGTGTTGGCCGGGCGGGCTGCACTGCTGTCGGTCTTGACGGCATTGTCGGCCATGGCCGGGGCGGCCAGCACAGCTGCCAGCGCCAGGGCACGAATGCCCGTGGCCAGCAGGGTTGGGCGTGGTGCGCGGCGATCACTCATGGGCGGACTCCTCGGGCAGTACATGGGCAACGCTCAGGCGTTCGCGGGTGAAGTAGGTGCGCGCGGCGTTCTGGATGTCCTGCGGGGTGACACGCTTGAGCTCGTCCAGCTCGCTGTCGATCAGCTTCCAGGACAGGCCTACGGTTTCCAGTTGGCCAATGGTGGTGGCCTGGCTGCTGATGGAGTCGCGGTCATAGACCAGGCCGGCAATGACCTGGGCGCGCACGCGCTCGAGCTCCTCGGCGCTGGGCGGGGTGGTCTTGAGTTCGTCAAGCAACTGCCAGATGCCTTTCTCGACGTCGGCGAGGCTTTTTTGCTTCTGCACGTTCGGTGTGGCCGAAATCAGGAACAGGCTGTCGCCACGGGTGAAGGCGTTGTAGCTGGACGAAGCACCGGCCACCAGTTCCTGGCCACGCTCCAGGCGCGCAGGCATGCGCGCGCTGTAGCCACCATCGAGCAGCGCCGAGATCAGGCGCAGGGCGTGCACCGTTCGCGGCTCCTTGGCGGTAGGCAGGCCGGGCACGTTGAAGCCATAGATCAGGCTGGGCAGTTGGGTGCGTACGTGCAGGGTCAGCTGGCGCAGGCCAGGCTCGGCCAGCTCCAGCGGCAGCTTGGCTGGCGGCACGGCGCGCTTGGGGATGGCGCCGAAGTACTTCTGCGCTAGGCCCTTGACCTCGTCGGCGGTGACATCGCCGACCACCACCAGGGTGGCGTTGTTGGGGGCGTACCAGGATTCGTACCAGTGGCGCAGCTCCTCGACCTTCATGCGCTCCAGGTCGGCCATCCAGCCGATGGTCGGGGTGTGGTAGCCGCTGGCCGGGTAGGCCATGGCGCGGAATAGCTCGAATGCCTTTGAGTTGGGCTTATCGTCGGTACGCAGGCGGCGTTCTTCCTTGATTACCTCGATTTCACGGCTGAACTCGTCGGCGGGAAGGCGCAGGCTGGCCAGGCGGTCGGCCTCCAGCTCCAGGGCCACCGGCAGGCGGTCGCGGGCCAGCACCTGGTAGTAGGCGGTGTAGTCATCGCTGGTGAAGGCATTCTCTTCGGCACCGAGGTCACGCAGGATGCGCGAGGCCTCGCCGGGGCCGACCTTGGCGCTGCCCTTGAACATCATGTGCTCCAGCGCGTGGGACAGGCCGGTCTGGCCCGGGGTTTCGTAGCTGGAGCCGACCTTGTACCAGATCTGCGAGACCACCACCGGGGCGCGATGGTCCTCGCGCACGACCACTTTCAGGCCGTTGTCGAGGATGAATTCGTGGGTGGGTTGCACATCGGCGGCGAAGGCCGCGAGCGGCAGGCAGAGCGTGCCGAGCAACAGGCCAGCGGCGCGGCGGGCTAGAGCATTCATACGGTGTTTAACCTGTTCGGCGGCCCGCTGGGTTTAGCGTCGGCGGGCCAGGAGGTGCTAGGATACTGATCCGGTTGCCTGGCGACCATGCCTGTCGCCGTTCTGGCCCACAGGACACTAAGACAAAACGTTGCGCATGAACCAGCCGGCTTCAAGATAGTCTGTTCTGCGTAGAGAGAATTCCCGATGCGCCACTGCTGGCCCATCGCTACCCTGAGATAGCCGTCTTCCATGTTTGGTTCCAACGACGACAAAAAAGCGCCGGCCGAGGCTGGTGAAAAGAAAGGCCTGTTCAGCTGGTTTCGCAAGAAACCGCAGCAACCTGTGGCGGGCTCGCCCGCGAATGAAGCCGCTGCCGTCGAGCAACCTGTAGCCGCTCCGGTAGAGGGCTCTGCTGCCGAAGCGCCGCAGGCCCCCGCGATTCCGCCGCTGGCTGAGCCGCAGCCGGTCGCCGAACCCGCCCAGCCCCCGGTCGTCCAGGCGCCAGTACCCGAACCGGTTGCTTCCCAGCCGTTGCAGGCCCCTGAGCCCGAACCGGTCGCTTCCCAGCCGCTGGTGGCACCAGCGCCGCAGCCGGTCGCGTCCATGCCCTTGCAGGCTGCGCCGGTAGAGGTTGCCCCATTCGTCGAGCCGGCCGCCCCGGTCAGCAACCTGGTGCTGCCGGTTGCCGAAGAGCCCGTGGCCCTGGTGCCGGACCTGGAGCCGAAAGCGCCGCCCGCCATCCCGGAGCGCCCCGCGCCAGAACCTGCTGCCCCTGTGGCTGCAGCCCCGGCACCGGCCGAAGCTGCGCCTGCGCAGGCCGAACAAGCCAAACCCGGCTTCTTCGCCCGCCTCAAGCAGGGCCTGTCGAAGACCAGCGCCAGCATTGGCGAGGGCATGGCCAGCCTGTTCCTGGGCAAGAAGGTCATCGATGACGACCTGCTCGACGAAATCGAAACCCGCCTGCTAACCGCCGACGTCGGTGTGGAAGCCACCTCCACCATCGTCCAGAACCTGACCCAGAAGGTCGCCCGCAAGCAGCTGGCCGACGCCGATGCCTTGTACAAGTCGCTGCAGGAAGAACTGGCCGCACTGCTGCGCCCGGTCGAGCAGCCGCTGGTGGTGCAGGCGCAGAACAAGCCCTACGTGATCCTCGTGGTCGGCGTGAACGGCGCCGGCAAAACCACCACCATCGGCAAGCTGGCCAAGAAGCTGCAGCTCGAGGGCAAGAAGGTGATGCTGGCCGCCGGCGATACCTTCCGAGCCGCGGCGGTCGAGCAGTTGCAGGTGTGGGGCGAGCGCAACCAGATCCCGGTGATCGCCCAGCACACCGGGGCCGATTCCGCCTCGGTGATTTTCGACGCCGTGCAGGCCGCCAAGGCCCGTGGTGTCGATGTGCTGATCGCCGACACCGCCGGCCGCCTGCACACCAAGGACAACCTGATGGAAGAGCTGAAGAAGGTGCGCCGGGTCATCGGCAAGCTCGACGCCGAGGCGCCGCACGAGGTGCTGCTGGTACTCGATGCCGGCACCGGCCAGAACGCCATCAGCCAGGCCAAGTACTTCAACCAGAGCGTCGAGCTGACCGGCCTGGCCCTGACCAAGCTGGATGGCACCGCCAAGGGCGGGGTGATCTTCGCCCTGGCCAAGCAGTTCAAGCTGCCGATCCGCTTCATCGGTGTCGGTGAAGGCATCGACGACCTGCGCACCTTCGAAGCCGAGCCGTTCGTCAAGGCTCTGTTCGCCGAGCGAGACTGACCATGATCCGATTCGAACAGGTTGCCAAGCGCTACCCCAATGGTCATGTGGGTTTGCATGAGCTGAGTTTCCGGGCGCGCCGGGGCGAATTCCTGTTCGTCACCGGCCATTCGGGGGCTGGCAAGAGCACCTTGCTGCGCCTGCTGCTGGCCATGGAACGCCCGACCAGCGGCAAGCTGATGCTGGCTGGGCAGGACCTGGGCCAGATCAGCAATGCGCAGATCCCGTTCCTGCGCCGGCAGATCGGCGTGGTGTTCCAGAACCACCAGCTGCTTTTCGACCGCACGGTGTTCAACAACATCGCCTTGCCACTGCAGATTCTCGGCCTGTCCAAGGCCGAGATCGCCAAGCGTGTGGACTCGGCCCTGGAGCGTGTGTCGCTGGCCGACAAGGGCGAGCTGTTCCCGGCCGATCTGTCCACCGGCCAGCAGCAGCGGGTAGGTATCGCTCGCGCCATCGTTCACCAGCCGGCCCTGCTGCTGGCCGACGAACCCACCGGCAACCTCGACCCGCGCCTGGCCGCGGAGATCATGGGCGTGTTCGAGGACATCAACCGCCTGGGTACCACGGTATTGATCGCCAGCCACGACTTGGCACTGATTGCGCGCATGCGCCACCGCATGCTGACCTTGCAGCGCGGCCGCTTGATCGGCGATGGGGAGGCCGGGCAATGAGCACTACACGTACACCGAAGGTTTCCGAGCGGGTTGCGCCAAAGCCGGCCGACCCGCAACCGGCGAAGAAAAAGCGCGGTGAAGATGATGACGGCCCGGATTTCCGCACGTTGCTGCATGCCTGGCTGGAAAGCCACCGTGCCAGCATGGCCGACAGCCTGCGGCGGCTGGGCAAGCAGCCTATCGGCAGCTTCTTCACCTGCCTGGTGATGGCGGTGGCGCTGAGCATGCCCATGGGCCTGTCGTTGCTGCTGAAGAACGTCGAGAAGCTTGGCGGTTCCTGGCAGCGTGCCGCGCAGATCTCGCTCTATCTCAAGCTCGATGCGGGCAGCCGCGAAGGCGAGGCACTGCGCGACGAGATCAAGGGCATGCCCGGCGTGGCCGACGCGCAGTATGTCAGCCGCGAACAGGCGCTGGAGGAATTCCAGCAACAGTCCGGCCTGGGCGAGGCCTTGCGTGAATTGCCCGACAACCCGCTGCCTGGCGTGGTGGTGGTAACCCCGAACGAAGTTGACAAACCGGCCCTGGAGGCCTTGCGCCAGCGCCTGTCGGAGCTGCCGCGGGTTGAAGTGGCGCAGCTTGACCTGGTGTGGGTGGAGCGCCTGGCAGCGATCCTCAAGCTGGGTGACCGTTTCGTCTTCGGCCTGGCGGTCATGCTTATTTCCGCCCTGCTGTTAGTAATCGGTAACACAATTCGTCTACACATTGAAAACCGCCGTACAGAGATCGAAGTGATCAAGCTGGTCGGTGGCACCGATGCCTACGTACGCCGGCCCTTCCTGTACATGGGCGCCCTGTACGGCCTGGGTGCAGGCCTGTTGGCGTGGGGTATCCTGGCGTTTGGCCTGAACTGGCTGAACGAGGCGGTGGTAGGGCTTTCCGGGCTGTACGGCAGTGATTTCGCCCTGGGTGGGGTGCCGGCGTCCGATGGTCTGTCGCTCTTGATCGGAGCGGTGTTGTTGGGGTATATCGGTGCATGGATCGCAGTCGCCCGCCACCTGAACGAGCTGGCACCGCGATAGTTTTTATGTGCCAGCATTGACATTTTCTTCATCATGGAACTTGTACCGTTGTTCCAGGTCAATGTTGGCAGTGCCCACAAGGCGCGAGTTTTGTAAGTCGGAGGTTCTTGAATGACCACATCGTTGCAACCTGCCTATGCCCTGGTACCCGGTGCAAACCTGGAAGCCTACGTGCACACGGTCAACAGCATCCCGCTGCTGACTGTCGAGCAGGAGCGTGATCTGGCCGAGCGTCTCTATTATGAGCAGGATCTCGAGGCCGCTCGGCAAATGGTGATGGCCCACCTGCGTTTCGTCGTACATATCGCCCGTAGCTATGCCGGCTACGGGTTGGCCCAGGCCGACCTGATTCAGGAAGGCAACGTTGGCCTGATGAAAGCCGTCAAGCGCTTCAACCCGGAAATGGGCGTGCGCCTGGTGTCTTTCGCTGTGCACTGGATCAAGGCAGAGATCCACGAGTTCATCCTGCGCAACTGGCGCATCGTCAAGGTGGCCACCACCAAGGCCCAGCGCAAGCTGTTCTTCAACCTGCGCAGCCAGAAGAAGCGCCTGGCCTGGCTGAACAACGACGAAGTGCATCGTGTGGCAGAAAGCCTTGGCGTCGAGCCGCGTGAAGTGCGCGAGATGGAAAGCCGCCTCAGTGGCCAGGACATGGCCTTCGACCCGGCAGCGGAAGCTGACGACGACAGCGCCTTCCAGTCGCCTGCGCATTACCTGGAAGACCACCGTTACGACCCGGCGGTGCAGCTGGAGGATGCCGACTGGAGCGACAACTCCACCAGCAACCTGCACGAAGCGCTGCAAGGGTTGGACGAGCGTAGCCGTGACATTCTCTACCAGCGCTGGTTGGCGGAAGAGAAAGCCACGTTGCATGAGCTGGCGGACAAGTACAGCGTTTCGGCCGAGCGGATTCGCCAGCTGGAGAAGAATGCGATGAACAAGGTCAAGGCGTTGATCGCAGTCTGATCACGCCTTGGTTGCAAAGAAAAGCCGCTGGCCCTAACTGGGTAAGCGGCTTTTTTATTTGTGTTGGCTTTGCCGGCCTCTTCGCGGGTAAACCCGCTCCTACAGGTACTGCACAAGCCTCAGGGACAGTGCTGAACCTGTGGGAGCGGGTTTACCCGCGAAGAGGCCGGCACAGTATTCAAAGCTTTCGAGATGAGTCGAGCTGCATCAGGTAGCTGGGCCCGCCCAGCTGGCTCATCTGCCGGCGAATCCACCCCGCCCGGTTGGCCACATAGGCACTCGGCCTGCTGGCGCTCCACTTGATCGGGCTCGGCAGCACCGCCGCCAGTTGCGCCGCCTGCTGGCGGCTGAGCCGGCTGGCGTCGACGCCAAAGTGATAACGCGCCGCCGCTTGGGCGCCGAATACGCCTTTACCCCATTCGGCACTGTTCAGGTACACCTCGAGAATCCGCTCCTTCGACCAGAACAGCTCGATCAGCGCGGTGAACCAGGCCTCCAGCCCTTTACGGAACCAACTGCGCCCGGACCACAGGAACAGGTTCTTGGCCACCTGCTGGGTCAGGGTGCTGGCACCGCGAATGCTGCCGCCGCGCTCGTTGTAGGCCAGCGCCGCCTGGATGGCCGGGATGTCGAAGCCCCAATGGCTGGCGAACTTCTGGTCCTCGCCAGCGATGACCGCGACCTTGAGTTCGTCGGAAATATTCTCCCACGGCGTCCAGTCACGCTGCAGGTCGATCGGCTCGCCGCTGACCCAGGACTGTACCTTGCGCTCGACCATCAGCGCCGTACCGGGCGGTGGTACCCAGCGGAACACCAGCACTAGCACGATGCTGCCGGCAGCGAACCAGAGCAGGGCGCGGGAAAGGCGGCGGAGAAGGGTTGGCAGCATGGCGATGGCTTGGCCGTACGGGTGGAAGGGGCCATTATACAGACCCGATACAAGGAGTCGTCCCATGCTTCGCAGCTTCCTGATGCTTGCCGCCTTTTTCGGCTTTACCGGTGTCGCCTTGGGCGCCTTCGCCGCCCACGGTCTGAAAAACCGACTGACCGCCGACTACCTGGCGATCTTCCACACCGGCGTGACCTACCAACTGGTGCATGCCCTGGCGATCTTCGGCGTCGCCGTGCTCTCGGCGCACCTGCCCGGGCGCCTGGTCGGCTGGGCCGGGGGTCTCTTTGCCCTGGGGATCGTGCTGTTCTCCGGTAGCCTGTACGTGCTGACCCTCAGTGGCCTGGGCAAGCTCGGTATCATCACCCCCATTGGCGGCCTGTGCTTCCTCGCCGGCTGGCTGTGCCTGGGCCTGGCAGCCTGGCGCTTGGGCTGACCGAGTGGTCCACAATCGCGACTAATGGCGTGCACCGCCCTTGGGTTGCAGGGCGGTTCGGCGCTAGAATGCGGGCCCCAAAGAACGATGGTGGCCGTGCGCATGCGCATTCAACTGAACGGTGAACCTTACGAATTGCCTGCTGGCGAAAGCGTCGCGGCCCTGCTGGCCCGCCTGGAGCTGACCGGGCGCCGCGTCGCGGTGGAACTGAACCTGGATATCGTGCCGCGTAGCCAGCACGACAGCACGCTGCTCAATGACGGCGACCAGGTCGAAGTGGTCCACGCCATTGGTGGCGGCTGACAGCTGCCCGGCGGTTCACATGCAAGCCCAGCAACCTTTTCCCGAGGAACAACGATGAGCAACGTTCGTAGCGACAAGCCCTTCACCCTGGCCGGGCGTACTTTCCAGTCGCGCCTGCTGGTCGGTACTGGCAAGTACCGTGACATGGAAGAAACCCGCCTGGCCATCGAAGCCTCGGGTGCCGAGATCGTCACCGTTGCCGTGCGCCGCACCAACCTTGGCCAGAACCCGGGTGAGCCGAACCTGCTCGACGTGCTGCCACCGGACCGCTACACCATCCTGCCGAACACCGCCGGCTGCTACGACGCGGTCGAAGCCGTGCGCACCTGTCGCCTGGCTCGCGAACTGCTGGATGGCCACAACCTGGTCAAGCTGGAGGTGCTGGCTGACCAGAAGACCCTGTTCCCTAACGTGATCGAAACCCTCAAGGCCGCCGAAGTGCTGGTCAAGGACGGTTTCGACGTGATGGTGTACACCAGCGACGACCCGATCATCGCCCGCCAGCTGGCCGAAGCCGGCTGCATCGCGGTCATGCCGCTGGCTGGCCTGATCGGTACTGGCCTGGGTATCTGCAACCCCTACAACCTGCAGATCATCCTCGAAGAGTCGAAGGTGCCGGTGCTGGTCGATGCCGGGGTGGGTACCGCATCCGACGCCACCATCGCCATGGAAATGGGCTGCGAGGCGGTGCTGATGAACTCGGCCATCGCCCACGCCCAACAGCCAGTGCTGATGGCCGAGGCCATGAAGCACGCCATCGTCGCTGGTCGCATGGCCTACCTGGCCGGCCGTATGCCGAAGAAACTCTATGCCAGCGCCTCTTCGCCGCTGGATGGTCTGATCAAGTAAGAGCCCCTGATGACTGAATCGCACGATACGCCGATCACCGCCGACGGCGAAGCCCGCCCGCACCGCCGCATCAAGAGTTTCGTGATGCGTGCCGGGCGCATGACCGAAGGCCAGCAACGTGGCCTGGAGCAGGGCGGCCCGCTGTACATCCTGCCGCTGGCCGACAGCCCGGTGGACTACGACCAGGTGTTCGGTCGCTCGGCGCCGCGCACCCTGGAGATCGGCTTCGGCATGGGCCATTCCCTGCTGGAAATGGCCGCTGCCGCGCCTGAGCAGGACTTCATCGGTGTGGAAGTGCACCGCCCGGGCGTGGGCGCGTTGCTCAACGGTGTGCTGACCCAGGGGCTGAAGAACCTGCGGGTGTATGACTGCGATGCCATCGAAGTGCTGAACCGCTGCGTGGCGGACAACAGCCTCGACCGCCTGATGCTGTTCTTCCCCGACCCCTGGCACAAGGCGCGCCACCACAAGCGCCGCATCGTCCAGCTGGAGTTCGCCGAGCTGGTACGGCGCAAGCTCAAGCCCGGTGGCGTGTTCCATATGGCCACCGACTGGGAACCGTATGCCGAGTACATGCTGGAAGTGATGAGCGCTGCCCCGGGCTATCGCAACCGTGCGGCCGATGGCACCTACGTGCCGCGCCCGGAAGAGCGCCCGATCACCAAGTTCGAGCGCCGCGGCGAGCGGCTGGGGCATGGGGTTTGGGACTTGAAGTTCGAGAAGGTGGATTGATTGGCTGATACGGCCTTTTGATATGCCGATGCTTGCAGGAATGCAGGCGAAAAAAAACCGCCTTGAGAAAGGCGGTTTTTTTTGAGCGACAGGACTGAGTATCCTTCGCTCTTGGGTTTCCACACCGGTTCCCAAGACCGTTCGGGACTTCTGTGGGAGCGGGCGTGCCCGCGAAACAGGCGACCCGGTGTATGGCACCGGCTTTGCCGGTGTTCGCGGGCATGCCCGCTCCCACAAAGGTTGCGTAAGCCTTTAGGTTTTGAGCAAGACAGTTGCTCCTAAAAGGGCCCGGCGCCAGCGCTTCAGCCGCGGCGATCCGCCACCACGCCAATGATCACCAGCACAACCAGCAATACTGGAGCCAGCGCATAGTTGTTGAACTGGCTCAGCCCCTTCACCACCCACGGTGTGACATAGATAAGCGCCGCGCCGCTGCCGATCATCACCATCAGCGCCATGAACGGCACGCGCAGCGCGCCGGCCAGCCCGCCCAGGCGTTGCTCTACCCAGCCCTTGATATCAGTGCCGAACAGCACCAGCAGGCAGCCTACCAAGGCCAGCGAAATCTCCGACAGGTTGCTGCGGCTCCAGCGGGAAACCGTCGCGAGCAGGTCAAGTACCAGATCCATGGGTCATCCTTAGGTCAAGAAATACTGCAGCAGGTCATTGAGGAACAACTGGCCCCTTGGCGTGGCCACCAGTCGATCCGGTTCGACCTGCAAAAGGCCCTTTTGTTCGGCGCCTCGGCGCGCTTCGCGCAGTTGTTCCAGCGGCAAACCGGTGCGTTGGGTGAACAGCTCGGCTTCCACGCCATCGGTCAGGCGCAAGGCGTTCATCAGGAACTCGAATGGCAGTTCGTCGACCGGCAACAGCTTCTCGCCGGCCTTGAACGGCTTGGCCAGGTTCAGGTAGTCCTTGGGCAGGCGGGTTTTCCAGGTACGCAGGATGCGCCCGTCGGCGAAGGTCAGCTTGCCGTGGGCGCCGGCGCCGATGCCGATGAAGTCGCCAAAGCGCCAGTAGTTGAGGTTGTGACGCGCGGCGCGGCCTGCCTGGGCATAGGCCGAGACCTCGTACTGACGAAAACCGTGCTCGGCCATCAGCGCCTGGCCGGCTTCCTGGATGTCCCAGAGGATGTCGTCCTCGGGCAGCTCTGGCGGCTGGTTCCAGAACACCGTGTTCGGTTCCACGGTCAGTTGGTACCACGACAGGTGCGTCGGTCCCAGGTCGATGGCCTGGCGCAGGTCGCCCAGCGCATCGTCCAGCGACTGGTCGGGCAGGCCGTGCATCAGGTCCATGTTGAAGTTGTCGAAGCCGGCGGCGCGCGCCATAGCGGCAGCACGGACCGCTTCATCGCCATTGTGAATGCGCCCGAGCGCTTGCAGCTTGGCCGGCTGGAAGCTTTGCACACCGATGGACAGGCGGTTGATGCCGGTCTGCCGGTAGGCCTTGAACTTGTCCTGCTCGAAGGTGCCCGGGTTGGCTTCCAGGGTGATCTCGATGTCTGGCGCGAACGGGATGCGTTGCTCCACGCCGCGCAGCAACTGGCCAAGGGCATTGGCGCTGAACAGGCTGGGCGTACCGCCACCGAAGAAGATCGAGCTGATCGGCCGGCCCTGTACCGCAGCCAGCTCCTGGTCGAGGTCGTCCAGCAGGGCGGCGACGTAGGCGTCTTCCGGCAGCTCAGGCCCGGCAGCGTGGGAGTTGAAGTCGCAGTAAGGGCATTTGCGTACGCACCACGGGATGTGGATGTACAGCGCCAGCGGCGGCAGGCTGGTAAAGCCCGCCGCGCCGGGGGTGGACAGCGTTTCGATCATGCCAGGCCCAGACGTTGGCGCAGCAGGGCCATGGCGCGGGCGCGGTGGCTGAGCTGGTTCTTGTCCACCGGGGCCAGGTCGGCGCTGGAGCAGTTGCGCTCCGGCACCCAGAACAACGGGTCGTAGCCGAAGCCATGCTCGCCGCTGGCCTCGAACATGATGCGCCCGTGCCACAGGCCTTCGCACAGGATTGGCAGCGGGTCATCGGCATGGCGTACCAGCGCCAGCACGCAGACGAACTGCGCGCCACGCTCGGCTTCAGGCACGTCTTTCAGGGCTTCGAGCAGCTTGGCGTTGTTTGCCGCGTCACCCTTGCCATCGGCATAGCGCGCCGAGTAGATACCCGGCGCGCCGCCGAGGAAGTCCACCGCCAGGCCGGAATCGTCGGCCAGGGCCGGCAGGCCGGAAATGCGTGCGGCATTGCGTGCCTTGAGGATGGCATTCTCGACGAACGACAGGCCGGTTTCTTCCGGCTCGACCTGGCTGAACTCGCCGATCGAACGCAGCTGTACCGACGCACCGAGCATGGCCTGGAGTTCCTTGAGTTTGCCGGCGTTATGGCTGGCCAATACGAGTTGCTGGAAATTCATCATTCGCCTGGGAAGACTTCCTGGTTGAAACTGAGGGAGTTGCTGACGCCGCCGGTTTCGATATTCAGGTCGAAGGTGACGGTTTCTGCCTGGTCGATCTTGAACTGGGCGATGTAGTACACCGCACCCTGTTCGGTAATTTGCTTGAACGACAGCGGGCTGCTGCGCCCGGCCAGGTCCTTGACCGTGCCGCTGACCACCGCCGTGGCGGGTTTGCTGGCCTTGAGTACGGCAATGTTGAGCACGCCCTGGTTCTTGCTACGCACAAGGCCTGTGGCGGCGGCCACCTCAGGTGTCAGCATGCTCGAGGTGAATGCGCTGTAGTGCACCGTCACGTCGCCAAACACTTCCTTGCGCTCGGGGCGGGCGGCATCGGCAGCCAGTACCGGCAGGGCCAGGCACAGGCTGATCAGGAACAGGGCTAGACGACGCATGGGGCGATTCCTCTGGTGGGCGTCAGACCGCGAGCTGGTGCTCTTGCAGGCCCGGGCTGCTGACGCGGTAGATGCCGATTTCACCTAGAAGATTAGGCCAAAGCCGGCCACCCCACCCATTGCGGTGCAAGTGGTCGACGGCCAGGCGGTCGAGCACCTTGGCCCGGCGCTCGTGCACCAGCTCTTCGAAGTCGGTGAAGGTGCAGAAGTGGATGTTCGGCGTGTTGTACCAGGTATACGGCATGAAGTCCGATACCGGCATGCGGCCCTTGGTCGCCAGGTACCAGCGGCAGCGCCAATGGCCGAAGTTGGGGAAGGTGATGATGCACTGGCGGCCCACGCGCAGCATCTCGTCGAGGATGCGGTCGGGGTACTCCACGGCCTGCAGGGCCTGGGTCATGATCACCACGTCGAAACTGTTGCTGGCGAAGTTGCCCAGGCCTTTGTCCAGGTCCTGCTCGATGACGTTGACGCCCTTGGCCACGCAGGCGGCGATATTGTCGGCGTCGATCTCCAGGCCATAGCCGCTGACCTGCTTGCGGTCACGCAGCGAGGCCAGCAGTTCGCCGCTGCCGCAGCCCAGGTCGAGTACCCGGCTGCCGGCGGGGATCCAGTCGTGGATGATTTCCAGATCGGCTCTCATGCTGTCCTCAGATGGCAATGCGGTTCATGTAGTTCGAGAAACCCTGCATGTAGCGAGGCGTGGGGATCAGGAAGGCATCGTGCCCGTAAGGCGAGTCGATCTCCAGGTAGCAGACGTTTTTGCGCGCCGCCATCAAGGCGTCGACGATCTCGCGCGAACGGGCCGGCGAGAAGCGCCAGTCGGTAGTGAACGACATGATGCAGTAGTCTGCCTTGACGTGGGCCAGGGTCGCTGCCAGGTCGCCGCCCTGGGCCGCGGCCGGGTCGAAGTAGTCCAGCGCCTTGGTCATCAGCAGGTAGGTATTGGCGTCGAAACGGCCGGAAAACTCCTCGCCCTGGTAGCGCAGGTAGCTCTCGACCTGGAATTCGACGCTGTGGAAGTCGTAGTTGAGCTTGTCGCTCTTGAGCTCACGGCCGAATTTTTCACCCATCGAGTCGTCGGACAGGTAGGTGATGTGGCCGACCATGCGCGCCAGCATCAGGCCGCGCTTGGGCACCACGCCCTGGTCCTGGAACGAACCGCCGTGGAATTCGGGGTCGGTGAGGATGGCCTGGCGTGCCACTTCGTTGAAGGCGATGTTCTGCGCCGACAGCTTGGGTGCCGAGGCGATATCGACGCAGTGGCGCACGCGCTCGGGGTAGGTCATGGTCCACTGCAGCGCCTGCATGCCACCCAGGCTGCCGCCGACGATTGCCGCCCACTGCTGGATACCCAGGCGGTCGGCCAGGCGTGCCTGGCTGTGCACCCAGTCTTCCACGGTCAGTACCGGGAACTCGGCGCCGTAGGGTTTGCCGGTGGCCGGGTTGACGCTGCTGGGGCCAGTGCTGCCGTTGCAACCACCGAGGTTGTTCAGGCTGACCACGAAGAAACGGTTGGTATCGATCGGCTTGCCGGGACCGATGCAGCTGTCCCACCAGCCCGGCTTGCGGTCGGTGACGGCATGGTAGCCAGCGGCATGGTGATGGCCGGACAGGGCATGGCAGATCAGCACGGCGTTGCTCGCGCTGGCATTGAGGGTGCCGTAGGTCTCGTAGACCAGCTCGTAACTGGCCAGGGAGCGGCCACAGGCCAGGGCCAGCGGTTCATCGAACCGGGCGGTTTGCGGTACTACCAGACCGACGGAATCTTCGGGAAAGACAGTGGACATCGACCCTGCTCACGCTTGACGGAGGCGTAAGTCTAAAGAGCGCTACCCCCAGCGGCAAGCAAAGGCTTGCGGCTGGGGGCAAGCTGGGCCTGGCGAGGCTCAGATCATCCGCCACAGCTCTTGTGGCATACCTGCGTAGGCGGCCAGCGGCGGCATGACGAACGACTGGATCACCTGGATCGCGATGAAGGCGAAGATCGGCGAAATGTCCATGCCGCCCAGGTTGGGCACGATGCGGCGGAACGGTGCCAGCACCGGCTCGCTGATCTGGTAGGCCAGTTCGGCCGCGGGGTTGTGACTGTTGGGGGCAACCCAGGAAACGATCACCATGACGATCATCGCCACCCAGAAAATTTTCAGGAACAGCGAGGTGATGCCGATGATCGCCCACATCAGCAGGTGCAGGATGTCGCCGAAGGTGCCGTAGGTGACCATCAACACGAAGCCCATCAGCAGCGCCTGGATCACCACCGACAGCAGCAGCGACGAGGTGTCCAGCCCGCCGACACTGGGAATGATGCGGCGGATCGGCTTGAGCAGCGGCTGGGTGGCACGTACCGCGAACTGGCACAGCGGGTTGTAGAAGTTGGCCTTGACCAACTGCAGGACGAAACGCAGCAAGACGATCACCAGGTACAGGCTGACCAGGGTTTGCACCACGAAGATCGCGGCGCCGGACAATGCATTCATCTAAGGCTCCTTATTTGCCCAGTTGTTCGGCCAGTTCGGCGGAGCGCGTGGCCGCAGCCTGCAGCGCCTGCTCGACGATGGCTTCGAAGCCGCTGGCCTGGAACGACTTGATCGCAGCTTCGGTGGTGCCAGCGGGCGAGGTGACACGGCGGCGCAGTTCGGCGGCATCGACATCGCTGGCCACTGCCATGCGCGCGGCACCCAGGGCAGTCTGCAAGGTCAGCTGGGAGGCGGTTTCGCGTGGCAGGCCCAGTTTTTCGCCCGCTGCGGTCATGGCCTCGATCAACAGGAAGAAGTAAGCCGGGCCGCTGCCGGATACTGCGGTTACGGCGTCCAGTTGCTGCTCCTGCTCCAGCCACAGGGCGCTGCCCACGGCCGACAGCAGTTGTTCGGCCTGCTGGCGCTGCTCGCTGGATACTTCTGCGGTGGCGTACAGGCCGCTCACGCCCTGGCGCAGCAGCGCCGGGGTGTTGGGCATGCAGCGCACCACTGGGCGTGCGCCCACCCAGCTTTGCAGGCTGGCGCAGGTGATGCCGGCGGCGATGGAAACGATCAGCTGGCCATCCCGCAGGTCTGGCTGCAGGGCCTGGCACACGGCCTTCATGACCTGCGGCTTGACCGCCAGCACGATCACGTCGGCGCCGTCGATGGCTTGGGCGTTGTTCTCGAAGGTTTCGATGCCGTGCTCGGCCTGGATGCGGCTGCGGGTCTCGGCGCCCGGGTCGCTGGCGCGGATCTGCGAGGCGTCCAGGCCCTGGGCACGCAGGCCGCCGATCAGGCTGGCGGCCATGTTGCCGGCGCCGATAAAGGCAATACGTGTCTTGCTCATGTCAGGTCCTTGTGGGAAAGAGTGAGTAAAGCATGGAATCAGGCGTGCCCGTAGTCGCGTGCGCCGAACAGGGCGGTGCCGATACGAACCCAGGTCGCGCCTTGTGCAATGGCCGCTTCCAAGTCGTGGCTCATGCCCATCGACAGGGTGTCCAGGCCAAGCCCCAGGCCTTCCTGCAACTGGCGCAGGGTGGCGAAGGCGGCCTCTTGCGCCATGCGATCGTCGCTGGGTTCGGGGATGGCCATTAGCCCGCGCAGGCGCAGGTTGGGCAGCTCGGCCACCGCCTTGGCCAGGGCTGGCAGGTCGGCGGGGGCGCAACCGGACTTGCTGTCTTCACCGCTGACATTCACCTGCAGGCAGATGTTCAGCGGTGCCAGCCCGGCAGGGCGTTGCTCCGACAGGCGTTGGGCGATTTTCAGGCGGTCCACGGAATGTACCCAGTCGAAATGCTCGGCGATGGCCTTGGTCTTGTTCGACTGAATGGGGCCGATGAAGTGCCAGATCAAGGGCAAGTCGCTGAGCTGCTGCTGCTTTGTCAGCGCTTCCTGTAGGTAGTTTTCACCGACATCGCGCACGCCGGCGGCGTGGATCTCGCGGATGGCACCGGCGGGCTTGGTCTTGCTCACGGCCAGCAACTGGACACTGGCCGGGTCGCGCCCGGCAGCCTGGGCAGCGCTGGCGATGCGGGTGGAAATAGCGGAAAGGTTGTCTGCTAGGGTGGACATGGATCGATGCCGGCGGCTTGGTGGTCTGCCGCATTCTACCTACTTGAAGGCCTTTGGGGAGTCTCATGGATGTGACCGACCTGTTGGCCCGGGCCGTGGATGCGGGGGCTTCCGACCTGCACTTGGCGGCGGGCCAGATCCCGATGCTACGCCTGGATGGCGAGTTGCGACGCATGGACTTGCCGCTGTTGGAGGCTGCTGGCTTGATCGAGGGCATGGCCCTCGTGCTGGATGACCCCCAACGTCGGCAGTGGGCCGAAGGCGATGAACTGGACCTGGCGCTGGAGCTGCCTGCGCTTGGGCGCTTTCGGTTGAACCTGTTTCGCCAGTTGAATGGCCCTGCGGTTGCCTTTCGGTTGATCCCGGGGCGTATCGCGACGCTGGATGAGCTCGACCTGGGGGATGTGTTTCAAGCTGTTGCGCAGTGTAGCGATGGCCTGATCCTGGTAGGTGGGCCGACCGGCAGTGGCAAATCCAGTACCTTGGCTACGTTGCTCGATCGGCTGAACCGCGAACGGGCGCTGCACATCATCACGCTCGAAGACCCTGTTGAAGTTATCCACAGCAGCCAGCGCAGTCTGGTCAATCAGCGCGAGATCGGCCGCCATTGCGGCGGCTTCGCCCAAGGGCTGCGCAGTGCGCTGCGCCAGGACCCCGATGTGATCATGATTGGTGAGCTGCGCGACCTGGAAACCATTCGCCTGGCCCTGCGCGCGGCCGAGACCGGGCACCTGGTGCTGGCCACCGTGCATACGCGTTCGGCGGTCAACAGTATCGACCGCCTGGTCGAGGTGTTCGCTGCCGAGGAGAAGCCGCTGGTGCGGGCGATGCTGGCCGAGTCGTTGCGCCTGGTGGTGGCGCAAGTGCTGGTCAGGCGAGTGGGTGGTGGGCGGGTTGCAGCGCGGGAGGTGCTGGTAGCGACACCGGCGGTGCGTAATCTGATGCGCGAGGGGCGGATGGCGCAGTTATGCTCGGTGATGCAGGCGGGTGGTGCAGAGGGAATGCGGACGATGGAGGGGGCTTTGCGAGGGTTGAAAGAGAAGGGCCTGATCGAAGATTTGTAGTGCTTGTTCGGGCCCTATCGCCGGCAAGCCAGCTCCCACAGGATCACCACAATCCTGAACAGTTGTGGTGATCCTGTGGGAGCTGGCTTGCCGGCGATAGGGCCTGTGGAGGCAGAGCAGGGATCAGCGCTTGGCCAGGCTCAACTGCTGCTGCTCTTTCGGCAGCACCCGCTTGGCCACCACATAGTGCTTCTGCCAATAGGGTTTGCTCAGGGTGTCGATGCTCACTCGCTTGCCACGACGAGGGGCATGGATGAAGCGGTCGTTGCCCAGGTAGATGGCAACGTGGTTCACCCGGCGGCTCTTGATGTTGAAGAAGATCAAGTCGCCAGGCTTCAGGTCACCCTTGGCCACCTTGACGCCGTGGCCCTGGGCCATCGCATTGGAGGTGCGCGGCAAGTCGACGTCGGCGACGTCGTTGAAGGCGTACTTGACCAGCCCGCTGCAGTCGAAGCCTTTTTTTGGGCTGCTGCCACCCCAGACATAAGGGGTGCCGAGCACATTCACCGCACGGCTGAGCACATCGCTGCTCTGCTTCGGCGACATGGCGGCGACCGGCACGCCGCGGCTGTTGGCGGCATTGCTCGGACGAGCGTGCAGCGCGGTCTGCTTGACCGGTGCGTGTTTCACCGAGGCGTTGCTGGTATAGCCGGTGAAACCATTGGGAAGACGTTGCTCACGATTGGTGGCGTGGGCAGCCAGGGGCAATAATAGGCAGAGGGTCAGCCATGTCTTGAGTAAAGGCGGCATAGATGAAGCTCTTATGAATAGTTATGTGTTGGGCGCGCAACTTTATAACAGCTTTTTGATCAATCTTTGATCCGTTGGTCGATTGTCCAAGCGCCGTCCGTCGGCCTGCAACGGAAAAGTCACATTTTTCTTTAGAAAATTTTTGGATAACCCACGAGGGCTATGAATGAACAGTTATCAACAGGGGGCGCCGTTCCACGACACCCACAGCAAGGTCATTGGCTACTTGCTATGGATTTTCGGTTTCACCGGGTCGCATCGCTTCTACTACGGCAAGCCCATCACGGGCACCATCTGGTTCTTCACCCTGGGCCTGCTGGGCATAGGCTGGTTGATCGACCTGTTCCTGATCCCGTCCATGGATCGTGAAGCCGACCTGAGGTTTCAGTCGGGGCGCGTCGACTACAACATCGCCTGGATCCTGCTGACCTTCCTCGGCGTGTTCGGCCTGCACCGGCTATATCAGGGCAAGTGGGTGACCGCGATCATCTACTTCTTCACCGGCGGGCTGTTCCTGGTGGGGGTGTTGTATGACTTCTGGACGCTGAACAGCCAGGTGTCCGAAGTGAACGCTAGCCGGCGTTGAGGAGCCTGATTGTGGGGGCAACGGTCTTGTATTGCCTGGACTGGCCTCATCGCCGGCAAGCCAGCTCCCACAGGGACTGCACAGGGCTTGAGGCCTAGACGGTCGAGGTGGGAGCGGCCTTGTGTCGCGAAAGGCCGCTCCCGCAGAGCCCGATATGCAGGTTACTGACGGGTCTGGCGCTGTTGCAGCAACAGGTTGCTGAAACCTGCCCCTGCCAGCTGCTTCTGCGCCACGGTCAGCTGTTCACGGTTGCTGAACGGCCCGACCAATACGCGGTACCAGGTTTCTTCCTTGACCGTGCCCGATTCCACCTTCACCGACTGGCCCAGCAGGATGATCTGCGCGCGCACTTTGTCGGCATCGGCCTGCTTGCGGAACGAGCCAGCCTGCAGGAAGAACTGAGTGGTCGCCGCCGGCTTGATCACCGGCGGTGCCGGTGGCGGGGTCTGGCCCATCAAGGCCGCCTGGGCCCGTGCCATGTCGATCTTCGCCGCTTCTGCCGGCGTCACCGGGGTCACCGGCTGGGCCGGGACCGGTGGCGTCTTCTCTGGTACGGCCTCTGGCGGCACGATCACCTCGGACTCCGGCAGCAGCGTGTAGAAGTCGTACTTCGGTTTCACTGGCGGCTGCGGGGTGGCCTGCGCGGGCTTGCTGGCTTCGGCCACTTTCTGCGGCTTCTGCTGCTCGGGCTTGGTGCGCTTGATGTCTGCGCCTCCCGGCTCCAGCTTCATCAGGAAGACGATGAACGCGCCTACGGTCAAGCCTACCGCCAGCCATACCCAGCCGGGAATCGGCTGCTTGGCAGGCGCCGTCTGACGGCTGGCGCCGCGCTTGGGGGCGGGTTTTTTCTTGGCAGCCAACTTACATGCGCTCCAGGGTTTCCAGGCCGAGCAGTTCCAGACCTTGTTTGAGGGTACGGCCGGTCAGGGCCGCCAGACGCAGGCGGCTTTGTTGCTGCTGCGGGGTTTCGGCGGCGAGGATCGGGCAGTTCTCGTAGAAGCTGGAGAACAGGCCGGCCAGGTCGTACAGGTAGCTGCACAGCACGTGCGGCGTGCCCTTGTCGGCGACGTTGTTGAGGATTTCGCCGAACTGCGCCAGGCGCGCAGCCAGGTCCTGCTCATGGGCAGCCTGCAGCACGATGTTGCCATCGACTTCGTCGAAGCCCTTGCCCAGCTTGCGGAATACGCCGGCCACGCGGGTGTAGGCGTACAGCAGGTAAGGCGCGGTGTTGCCTTCGAAGTTGAGCATCAGCTCGAAGTTGAAGCTGTAGTCGCTGGTACGGTGCTTGGACAGGTCGGCGTATTTCACCGCGCCGATGCCTACCACTTCGCCGATGTGGCGCAGTTCTGCGTCGGCCAGGCTCGGGTTCTTTTCCTTGACCAGCGCGTAGGCGCGCTCCTTGGCCTCGGTGAGCAGGTCGATCAGCTTCACGGTACCGCCGTCACGGGTCTTGAACGGGCGGCCGTCGGCGCCGTTCATGGTGCCGAAGCCCATGTGCTCCATCTGCATGGGGTGGCCGACGAAGCCCGCGCGGCGCGCGACTTCGAACACCTGGTTGAAGTGCAGGGCCTGGCGCTGGTCGACGAAGTACAGGGCGCGGTCAGCCTTGAGCACGTTGCTGCGGTAGCGTACGGCAGCCAGGTCGGTGGTGGCGTACAGGTAGCCGCCGTCGGCCTTCTGCACGATCACCGGCAGTGGCTCGCCTTCGCTGTTCTTGAACTCGTCGAGGAACACGCACTGGGCGCCCTGGTCTTCGACCAGCAGGCCCTTGGCCTTGAGGTCGGCAACCACGTTGGCCAGATCGGCGTTGTAGGCGCTTTCGCCCATCACGTCGGCCATGGTCAGCTTGACGTTGAGCAGCTCGTAGGTCTTCTGGCAGTGCGACAGCGAAATGTCCTTGAAGCGCGTCCACAGGGCCATGCAGTCCGGGTCACCGGCCTGCAGCTTGACCACCAGGCCGCGCGCGCGGGTGGCGAACTCTTCGGATTCGTCGAAGCGCTTCTTGGCGGCGCGGTAGAAGTTTTCCAGGTCCGACAGCTCGTCGCTGGTGATCGGGTTTTCTTCCAGGTAGGCCAGCAGCATGCCGAACTGGGTACCCCAGTCGCCCACGTGGTTCTGGCGGATCACCTCGTCGCCAAGGAACTCCAGCACCCGCGCCACGCTGTCACCGATGATGGTCGAGCGCAGGTGGCCGACGTGCATCTCCTTGGCCAGGTTGGGTGCCGACATGTCGATCACCACCTTTTGCGCCGGGCCGGCCTTGCGCGCGCCCAGGTGGGCGTCGGCCAGAGCGGCATCCAGGCGGTTGGCCAGGGCATCGGTGTTCTGGAAGAAGTTGAGGAAGCCGGGGCCGGCGATCTCGACCTTGCTGATGTCGGTGCTGGTCGGCAGGGCGTCGATCAGTTTCTCGGCCAGGTCGCGCGGCTTCATGCCGGCCGGCTTGGCCAGCATCATGGCGATGTTGCTGGCGAAGTCGCCGTGGGTCTTGTCCCGGGCGTTTTCCACCTGGATCGCCGGCGACAGCCCTTCAGGCAGCACACCGTCGGTGACGAGTTGGGTGAGGGCTTGCTGGATCAGCTGGCGAATGGTGTCTTTCATGGGGATCTCTTTTCGACCGCAAGCGCGGTGGAGCGCTTGGATGCGCAGGTGGAAAAACTGGGCATTATCCGTGGCTGGGGGCGGGTTGCCAACCTTTGGGCGGCAAGCTGCAAGCGGCAAGCCTCAAGCTGCAAGCAAGAGCAGACCGCGAACTGGCTTTTTCTTGCAGCTTGAGGCTTGCCGCTTGCAGCTCAATAAAGATCAACCGGGTCGACATCCAGCGACCAGCGCACCTGGCGCCCGCTCGGCATTTGCTCCAACACTAGCAACCAGGCACTGATCAGTCGATGCAAAGGCGCCCGGGTATTGGCCTGTATCAACAGTTGCGCACGGAAGCGCCCGGCACGGCGCTCCATCGGGGCTGGCACCGGGCCCAGCAACTCGATGCCCGGCAGGCGCTGTTCGGCCACCAGGCGCTCGGCAGCGGCGCAGGCTGCGTCGAGAAAGCCTTCGGCTTGGCCCGGTTTGTGCGCTTCGGCGCGCAACAGGGCCAGGTGCGAGTAGGGCGGTAGCCCGGCGGCGCGGCGTTCGTCCAGGGCCTGTTCGGCAAAGGCGAAGTAACCCTGCTCGGTGAGTTGCACCAGCAGCGGGTGGTCGGCCAGGTGGGTCTGGATGATGACCTTGCCAGGTTCTTCGGCGCGCCCGGCACGCCCGGCCACCTGCACGATCAGCTGCGCCATGCGCTCGCTGGCGCGGAAGTCGCCGGAGAACAGCCCGCCATCGGCGTCGAGGATGGCCACCAGGGTCACCCGCGGGAAGTGGTGGCCCTTGGCGAGCATCTGGGTGCCGACGAGGATGCTCGGCTGGCCGCGCTGAATGGTGCTGAACAGGTTGTGCATGGCGTCCTTGCGCGCCGTGCTGTCGCGGTCCACACGCAGGATCGGGTAATCCGGGAACAGCACTTTCAGGCGTTCTTCGGCCCGTTCGGTACCGGCGCCGACCGGGCGCAGGTCGACGTGGTTGCACTGCGGACACTGTTGCGGCAGGCGTTCGTCATAGCCGCAGTGGTGGCAGCGCAGTACGCCGGAACGCTGGTGCACGGTCATGCGCGCATCGCAACGTGGGCATTCGGACAGCCAGCCACAATCGTGGCACAGCAAGGTCGGGGCGAAACCGCGGCGGTTGAGGAACACCAGCACCTGCTGGCCGGTTTCCAGGGTCTGGCGGATGGCTTGCTGCAGCGGGCCGCTGATGCCGCTGTCCAGTGGCAGGCTCTTCACATCCAGGCGCAGCATGCGCGGCGGGCGGGCGCCACCGGCGCGCTGGTTCATGCGCAGCAGGCGGTAGCGGCCGGTCAGGGCGTTGTGCAGGGTTTCCAGCGACGGCGTGGCAGAGCCGAGCAGGATCGGGATGTTTTCCTGCTGGGCACGCACCAGCGCCAGGTCGCGGGCGTGGTAGCGCAGGCCTTCCTGCTGTTTATAGGAGCCGTCGTGCTCTTCGTCGATGATGATCAGGCCGGGGTTTTTCATCGGTGTGAACAGCGCCGAGCGCGTGCCGATGATGATGTCGGCCTCGCCGTCCCGCGCGGCCAGCCAGGCATCCAGGCGCTCGCGATCGTTCACCGCCGAATGCAGCAGAGCGATGCGGGCGTTGAAGCGTTGTTCGAAGCGCGCCAGGGTCTGCGGGCCGAGGTTGATTTCCGGGATCAGCACCAAGGCCTGCTTGCCGGCCTCCAGGGTTTCGCGGATCAGTTGCAGGTAGACCTCGGTCTTGCCGCTGCCGGTGACGCCGGCCAGCAGGAAGGCCGCGAAACCGCCAAAGCCTTCGCGTACGGCGTCGAAGGCATCGCGTTGCTCTTCGTTGAGCGGCAGTTCCGGCTGTGCCAGCCAGTGTTCGTGGCGTAGCGACGGCAGATGGCGGCGGACCTCGATCTGCACCAGGTCCTTGGCTAGCAGCAGGTCGAGGCTGTCCTTGTTCAGGTTGAGCTTGGCCAGCAGGCTGTGGGCCACGCCGTGCGGGTGCTGGGCCAGGGTCTTGAGGGCGTCGCGCTGGCGCGGCGCGCGAGCGATGCGCGGGTCTTCCAGGCGGGCGCCGGGGGCGATGTGCCAGAAGCGTTCCTGGCGCATTTCGGCGGGCTCGCCCTGGCGCAGCAGCGTCGGCAAGGCCCAGCTCAGGGTGTCGCCCAGGCTGTGCTGGTAGTACTGGGCGGTCCACAGGCACAGCTTGAACAGCGATGTCGGGATCGGTGACACAGGGTCGAGCAGGGCGCTGGCCGGCTTCAGTTTGTCGGCGGGCACTTCGCTCTGCGCGCACACCTCTACCAGCACGCCGATCATTTCGCGGCGGCCGAAGGGCACGCGGATGCGCATGCCCGGGGTCAAGGCCTGGCGCGCCATGCTCGCCGGCGCCTTGTAGTCGAACAGGCGGCGCAGAGGGGAGGGCAGGGCAAGGCGCAGGATGACATCGGGCACGCGGAAAGTCTCGGAGGGCATTACAAGAACTGGCGAGCCTAGCAGACGACGGTCGGTGCAAGCGACAACTTGCACTGGCGCCGTGCTCTGGTATTATTCGCCGCCTAATTACGTGCGGTATTCAACAATTGGTGTTGGGTGGCGGCACGCAGCTCGAGGAAGTGACCATGAAAGAAGGTATCCACCCGAACTACGAAGTAGTTGCAGTCACCTGCAGCTGCGGCAACAAGTTCGAAACTCGTTCGACCCTGGGCAGCACCCTGGCGGTCGACGTTTGCAACCTGTGCCACCCGTTCTACACCGGTAAGCAGAAAGTCCTGGACACCGGTGGTCGCGTACAGAAGTTCGCCGATCGCTTCGGTATGTTCGGTACCAAGAAGTAATCATGCGCATGGCGAACCCTTCGGGCTTCGCATTGCTGCTGAAGAAGGCGCCTCTTGTGGGCGCCTTTTTTGTGGGCGCAATCTGGCATTTCCCGGCCTTGGCGTTCTGCCCGCTGCCGGACCAACCCCAACGGGTAGTGGTGCGCCAGGTGGTTGACGGCGACACCTTGCGCCTGGCCGATGGTCGCAGCGTGCGGCTGATCGGCATCAATACCCCGGAGATCGGCCGCAAAGGGCGCACCAGTGAGCCCTATGCCGAAGCGGCCAGGCGGCGTTTGCAGGCCTTGGTCGACGCCAGTGGCGGGCGTGTCGGGCTGGTGCCGGGTATCGAGGGTAAAGACAAATACGGCCGCACGCTGGCGCACATCTATGGCCGCAATGGCGACAATCTGGAAGCACAATTGCTCAGCGAGGGCTTGGGCTACCGCGTGGCGATTGCCCCCAACGTGCGCCTCAGCGGCTGCCAGCAGCTTGCCGAGCAGGCGGCGCGCAGGGCCGGTGCCGGGCTGTGGCGGCGTTCGCCGGTGGTGCGGGCGAATGAGGTCAGGCAGTCGGGCTTCGCGGTCGTCGGCGGCCGTATCGAAGGCATCGAGCGCAACCGTGGCGGGGTCTGGCTGGCCCTGGGCAGTAGCGTGGTGCTGCAGGTTCCCGCTCGTCTGCAGCGCAACTTCCCGGCCAGCTTCTTCGATAACCTCAAGGGACGCCAGGTCGAGGCGCGCGGTTGGGTGCTGGATCGTTCCCGTAAGGGCGGCCTCAAGCCGGGGCAGCGGCGCTGGGTGTTGCCATTGACCGATCCGAGCATGTTGGAACGTATTTCAGGCTAAAAGATGTAGACATTTCGCTATTGGATTGTACACACTGTGAGCCGTATGCCCCGTGGGTTATAGCGTAAAGTCGTAGGCTAAAGGCCTTGACACAAGTGACCGACCAGTCTTGTGACTCCCCGGCTCTTTGCGTATCCTCGGCGGTCCGTCAGAACAGTAAATAGCGGAATGCCCACCATGTCAGACCTGAAAACCGCCGCTCTCGAATATCACGCTCAACCTCGTCCGGGGAAACTGAGCGTCGAACTCTCCAAGCCCACTGCCACCGCCCGTGACCTCGCCCTGGCCTACAGCCCAGGTGTTGCAGAGCCGGTGCGTGAAATCGGCCGTGATCCGGAGCTGGCCTACAAATACACCGGCAAAGGCAACCTGGTTGCGGTGATTTCCGATGGCACCGCCATCCTCGGTCTGGGTGACCTCGGCCCACTGGCTTCCAAGCCGGTCATGGAAGGCAAGGGCGTTCTGTTCAAGCGTTTCGCTGGTATCGACGTATTCGACATCGAAGTCGAGTCGGAAAGCCCGCAAGCGTTCATCGATACCGTTCGCCGCATCTCGATCACCTTCGGCGGTATCAACCTCGAAGACATCAAGGCCCCAGAGTGCTTCGAAATCGAGCGCACCCTGATCGAACAGTGCGACATCCCGGTGTTCCACGATGACCAGCACGGCACCGCCATCGTGACCGCGGCCGGCATGATCAACGCCTTGGAAATCGCTGGCAAGAAACTCGAAGACGCCAAGATCGTCTGCCTGGGTGCCGGTGCTGCCGCCATCTCCTGCATGAAGCTGCTGGTGAGCATGGGTGCCAAGGTCGAGAACATCTACATGATCGACCGCAGCGGCGTGATCCACGCTGGCCGTGACGACCTGAACCAGTACAAGGCGCAGTTCGCCCACGCCACCGACAAGCGCACCCTGGCCGACGCCCTCGACGGTGCCGACGTGTTCGTAGGCCTGTCCGGCCCGAACCTGCTCAGCCCGGAAGGCCTGAAGTCGATGGCCGCCAACCCGATCGTGTTCGCCTGCTCGAACCCGGACCCGGAAATTTCGCCAGAGCTGGCACATGCCACCCGCAGCGACGTGATCATGGCTACCGGTCGTTCCGACTACCCGAACCAGGTCAACAACGTGCTGGGCTTCCCGTTCATCTTCCGTGGTGCCCTGGACGTTCGCGCCAAGCGCATCAACGAAGAAATGAAGATCGCCGCCGCCGTCGCCCTGAAAGACCTGGCCAAGCTGCCGGTGCCGAAGGAAGTCTGCGACGCTTACGGTGTTCAAGGCCTGGAGTTCGGCCGTGAGTACATCATTCCGAAGCCACTGGATGCACGTCTGATCACCGTCGTCTCCGACGCTGTGGCCAAGGCTGCCATCGAGTCCGGCGTGGCTACCCTGCCGTATCCGAAGCACTACCCGCTGACCAGCGTGGATGAAGTGTTCAACGGCTGATAGCCGCTGAGCGACACAAAAAGCCCCGGCTCGCATGAGCCGGGGCTTTTTGTTGTCTGTCGGATTTTGGGGCTGCTTTGCAGTCCATCGCCGCGGTTCGTCGCCACGACAAGCCAGCTCCCACAGGTATAGCGTGAGCCCGAAACCTGCACAGTACCTGTGGGAGCGGGCGTGTCGAGGCGTCGAACCGCCGCGAAGAATCCAGCGCTGTGAATGGCACCGGCTTTGCCGGTGTTCGCGGCTAAAGCCGCTCCCACAAGGGTGGCGTGCGCCCGAAACCTGCACAGTACCTGTGGGAGCGGGTTTACCCGCGAAGAATCCAGTGCGGTGGATGGCACCGGCTTTGCCGGTGTTCGCGGCTAAAGCCGCACACAGGTATAGCGTGCGCCCGAAACCTGCACAGTACCTGTGGGAGCGGGTTTACCCGCGAAGAATCCAGTGCGGTGGATGCCACCGGCCTTGCCGGTGTTCGCGGCTAAAGCCGCACACAGGGGTAGCGTGCGCCCGAAACCTGCACAGTACCTGTGGGAGCGGGTTTACCCGCGAAGAATCCAGTGCGGTGCATGGCACCGGCTTTGCCGGTGTTCGCGGCTAAAGCCGCTCCCACAGGGGTGGCGTGCGCCCGAAACCTGCACAGTACCTGTGGGAGCGGGTTTACCCGCGAAGAATCCAGTGCGGTGGATGCCACCGGCTTTGCCGGTGTTCGCGGCTAAAGCCGCTCCCACAAGGTCAGCGTTGTCTTCGAGGGCCCTTAGAACAGATCCATCGGCGCCGCTTCGTCGGCGGGCAGCGGGCTACCCGGTGCCGCGCCGTTGCCCAGCTCGTCCACCGACGGCGGCGAGTCTTCGGCCTTGAACAGCTCGAAGTAGGCATTCGGCGTGCTCGGCGAGGCGGCGCGACCGCTGATCGGGTCGACGCGCAGGCTGAGGATGCCTTCCGGCTCCGCTGGCGGATGCGCGGGCTTATCCTTGAGCGCTGCTCCCATGAAGCTCATCCAGATCGGCAGTGCCGCCGTGCCGCCATACTCGCGACGGCCCAGGGTTTCCGGTTGGTCGAAACCGACCCACACGGTGGTCACGTAATCGGCGTTGTAGCCCGAGAACCAGGCGTCCTTGGACTCGTTGGTGGTGCCAGTCTTGCCTGCCAGGTCGGTGCGGCCCAGGGCCAGCGCCCGGCGGCCGGTACCGCGCTTGATCACGTCCTGCAACATGCTGGTGAGGATGTAGGTGGTGCGCCCGTCGATGATCTGTTCGGCCACGGCCGGCGCTTGTGGAGCAGCGGCAACCTGGCTGAAGGCCGAAGGTGCCTCGGCCGGCATGGCTGCGGTGCTGATCGGCTGCTCGGGTGCGGCCAAGCCCGCCTGGTCCTGGGCGCCTTGTGGTACGCGGGCCGGGTTAGCGGTGAACAGCGTCTCGCCGCTGCGGCTCTCGATGCGCTCGATCAGGTACGGGGTGATCTTGTAGCCGCCGTTGGCAAAGGTGCTCCAGCCGGTGGCGATTTCCATCGGGGTCAGGGTGGCGGTGCCCAGTGCCAGCGACAGGTTGCGCGGCAGGTCCTGCTTGTTGAAGCCGAACTTGGCAATGTAGTCGATGGTGCGGTCCACGCCCATGGCTTGCAGCAGGCGGATCGACACCAGGTTGCGCGATTTGTACAACGCCTCGCGCATGCGGATCGGGCCAAGGAAGGTGTTGGTGTCGTTCTTCGGTCTCCACACTTTGTCCACGGACTCATCGACGAACACGATCGGTGCGTCGTTGACCAGGCTGGAGGCGGTATAGCCGCTGTCCAGGGCGGCGCTGTAGATGAACGGTTTGAAGCTCGAACCTGGCTGGCGCTTGGCCTGCATGGCGCGGTTGTAGTTGCTCTGTTCGAACGAGAAGCCGCCGACCAGCGCGCGGATGGCGCCATTGTAAGGGTCGAGAGTGACCAGCGCACTCTGCGCGCCAGGCACCTGGCTGAGCTTGAGCGTGCCATCCTCCAGGCGCTGCAGGCGCACCAGGTCGCCGACCTGGGCCACGTCTGCCGGGGACTGCGGCGCACGGCCCAGGGAGTTGCTATTGATGAACGGGCGCGCCCATTTCATGGTGTCCCAGGCGACCAGTTCTTCCTGGCCGCCACGGGTCAGTACCTTGAGGCCAGTTTTTTCGACCTCGGTGACGATGGCTGGCTCCAGGCCGCCAAGGGTGCGCTGTTTGCCCAGTTCCTGCAGCCAGGCGGCCTGGGTGCGCCCCGGGAAGCGTGCTTCGGGGCCGCGATAGCCATGGCGCTCGTCGTAGTCGGACAGGCCGTTGAGGATGGCCTTGTTAGCCATTTCCTGCATGTCGCTGGGCACTGTGGTAGTGACGCGGAAGCCTTCGGTATAGGCGTCGCTGCCGTAACGGCCGACCATTTCGGCACGGGCCATTTCGGCGATGTAAGGCGCATTCACTTCAGGCGTGGGCACGTGGTAGCTGGCGTTGAGCGGCTCGGCCAGGGCGGCCTGGTAGCTGGCTTCGTCGATCTTGCCCAGCTTGTACATGCGGCCGAGGATCCAGTCGCGGCGCTCTTTGGCGCGCACCGGGTTGGCCAGCGGGTTGAAGCGCGACGGTGCCTTGGGCAGGCCGGCGATCATCGCCATCTGCGCCAGGCTCACGTCGCGGATCGACTTGCCGTAGTACACCTGCGCGGCGGCGTCGATGCCGTAGGCGCGGTTACCCAGGTAGATCTTGTTCACGTACAGCTCGAGGATCTCGTCCTTGGTCAGCTCACGCTCGATCTGCAGGGCCAGCAAGATCTCGTTGGTCTTGCGCGAGAAGCTGCGCTCGCTGGTGAGGAAGAAGTTCTTCGCCACCTGCATGGTGATGGTGCTGCCGCCGGTCTGGATATGCCCGGTTTTCACCAGCTGAGTCGCGGCGCGCATCAGGCTGCTGGGGTCGACACCGTAGTGGTTGAGGAAATTGTCGTCCTCGGCTGACAGAAGCGCCTGAATGAACTGTGGTGGAATTTCCGAGAAGCGGATTGGCGAGCGGCGCATTTCGCCGAACTCGGCAATCAGCTTGCCGTCGCTGCTGTACACCCTGAGGGGGATCTGCAACTGGATGCTTCTGAGGGACTCGACCGAGGGCAGGCTGGGGCTAAGATACAGAAACGCACCGCTCACACCGAGTACGAGCGCGCAGATGACTGCGACGGAAGACCACCAGAAGAACTTCAGCAGACGTATCAAGGCTTTTCGGTGTCCAGGTTGGGAGTGGATTGCACGCAGGTCCGGCGGACCAAAAAACGCTGGGCATTATACGCATTTTTTCGCCTCTCCGGGTTACCGGCCAGGCTACCCGTCGCCTCGATGGGTAGCCGGGGCCTAGGGTTTGCGCGGGGTTGCGACAGACAGCTGCGACAGGCAGCAAGGAAGCCGCGATGCTTGGACGCTTCGGCAAGGATGCCGGTTCACTCGTGGGGGTGGAAATTGCCCCTGATGCCGTTCGGGTATTGCAACTGCAGCGGCGCAACCAGCGCTGCCGGGTGGTTGCCTGGGCACAGGAACCGTTCGAGCCGCCGGCTGGCAAGGACTGGGCGGCGGAGCCGGCCGTGGTGGTGGCAGCCCTGCAGCGTGCCTACCGACGCGCAGGCCTCAGGCAGCAGCGGGTGGCGCTGGCGCTGCCGGCCAGCCAGGTGATCTGCAAGGCGTGCCACCTGCCGGCGGAGCAGGATGAGGCAGACTTGGAGGCCCAGTTGCTGGCCGATGCCGAGCGGCTGTTTCCGTTTCCGCTGGAGGACCTGGCCCTGGATTTTCAGGTCATGGGCGCATCCAGCGCTCAACCGGGATGCACCGAGGTGATGGTGGCGGCCTGTCGGCAGAGTGCGCTGGCGCCGCTCGAAGCGCTTGTCGCGGAAGCCGGGCTGCAACTGGAGGCCGTCGAGGTCGACAGCATCGCCCTGCATCGCATGCTACCGCGGGGCGACCGCGAAGGTTCGGCATTGCTGCGCCTCGAAACACACAGCGCGACCCTGTATGGCTGGCAGTCGTGGCGGCCGCATCTACGGCGTGAGCTGGAGCTGCGGGGGCCGCCGCTAGCGGGGCTGCTGCCGGAGCGTCTGCTTGCCCTGCTGGCCGGTGAACCCTTGCCCGCGAGCCTGTTGATCGCCAGCCGTGCGCCGATCGAACCGGGCTGGCTGCAAAGCCTTGGCGCCCAATTGAACCTGCCATGCCGGCTGGTACCCGGCCTGGCAGGTCTGGAGCGCATCGATGGTGCAATGATCCTGGCTTGCGCCTTGGCACTGGGAGGGTTGCGGCCATGATGCGGCTGAACCTTCTGCCTTGGCGCGAGCGGCAGCGCCAGGCAGTGCTTCGGCGTTTTCGCACCCAACTGGTTGCCGCTGCGCTGCTGGCCCTGTGCGCTGTGATGCTGGTCGACCAGTTGGCTCGCCAGCGCGGGCAGCAACAGGTGCTGGCCAATACCCAGCACCAGGTTGCCCTTGGGCTGCTGGCCGAGCAACTGCAGCCGCTGGCTGATGTGCATGCGCAGCATCAGGCGCTACTCGCCCGTTCGGTGGCATTGGAGGGCTTGCGCGCGCATCAGGGTGTTCTGGCCGGTATGTTCGTCGAGCTCGAGGGGGCGTTGCCAGCAGGTATGCAGCTGCTCGACCTCAGTCTTGAAAACGGCCACCTGCAGATGACCGGGCTAGCCGCCTCCGGCGCCGTGGTGGCCCAGTTCATGCGCGACCTGGACCGTTCGAGCGTTTTGCTCGATCTGGAGCTCAAGCGCATCAGAAGCCTGCCGGGCGGTGATGAATTTCTACTGACCGCGCGTGTTTCGGCGTTCTGGTCATGAGGGCGACACAGATGCTCGCCTGGCTGGCGCTGGTCGAGCGCTCCAGCCGTTTCAGGCAGGTAGCGCCCGTGCTGGTGGTGGCGGTGCTGTTCGGCCTGGGTTGCGTGGTGCGCCTGCCGGCATTGTTGCAGCAGCAGGCGCAAGAGCAGGCCAGGCATGCCGAGTTGAGCGAACAGCTGTCAGCCAGTACCGCGCAGGTGGCCGAACTGGAGCAGCTCCAGGCGTCTGTGGCTATTGCTCAACAGCGGTTGCAGGAAGCGCACTGGCACCTGGCTGCCGGGGAGGGCATGAGCGACCTGCTCGAGCGCCTGGCGGCCTCGGGGCACGCGCATGGCCTGCTCATCGAGCGGCTCGATGTACATGAAGACGAGCAGCAGGTTGGTTTTCGCAAGGTACCGCTGGAACTGCAGGTGGTGGGGCGTTACGCGGCCCTGCGGCAGTGGCTGGACGACTGGCTGGGCCAGGCCCGTGTGCTGCGCAGCGGCGACATGAGCCTGGCTGCAGCCAATGGCCAGCCCGGGCTGCTGCGTTTGCAGTTGCAGGTCGATGCCTTCCAGGCGCCGGCGCCCATGCCAGCACCTGCTGTGCTCGCGCGTATACCGGCCAGGGCTGCAACGACGGCGCCTGCGCTCGACCCGTTTGCGCCCGGGGCGAAGCGCTTGTCGAGCGCCGGGCTGGCCAGTGTGCCGCTGGCGCAGCTGGAGATGGTCGGCAGCCTGTCGCGCGGGGCCGCGCACGAAGCACTGTTGATGGCGGCTGGCAGGCTCTATCGCGTGCGCCCAGGCGACCGGCTCGGGCGTAACGAAGGTGTGGTGGCGCGCATCGACCAACACCAGGTCGAAGTACGCGAACGGCTATTCATGGCGGGGGTGTGGCACGAACGCACGGCGTTCATCACGCTCGCAAAGCGCCTGGGCAAGGAGGCCCCGGACCAGGATGAAAACGTTGATGAAATGGGTGTTGGCAACCCTGCTGTCGACCCCGCTGGCGTCGGCGGCGTCTTACCAGGGCGAACCCCTGTCGTTGAACTTCCAGGACGTGGAGGTACGCTCGGTGTTGCAGGTGCTGGCTGACTATGCCGGCGTCAACCTGGTCGCCAGTGATGCTGTGCAGGGCAGTGTCACCTTGCGTTTGCAGGATGTGCCGTGGGACCAGGCGCTGGACCTGGTGCTGCGTAGCAAGGGCCTGGCCCGGCGCCAGGAGGGCAATGTGCTATTGGTGGCGCCTGCGGCAGAGTTTGCCGCGCATTCGTTCGACGCCCGGGTGGGCCAGGCGCTGGACGCACAGTTGCAGCCGCTACGCCGGGAATTGCTGCCCATCCACCACGCCAAGGCCGCCGAGCTGGCGGAACTGCTGCTGGCGAACCTGGCGGATGACAGTGCCCTTGCCGGACGGGGCAGCTTGAGTGTCGATGAGCGCACCAACACCTTGGTGCTGCACCAGCCTGCCGATCGGCTTGCCGAGTTGCGGCAACTGGTGGCGCAGCTGGACGTGCCGGTGCGCCAGGTGGCGATCGAGGCGCGTATCGTCGAGGCCAACGTCGATTATGAAAAGAGCCTGGGGGTGCGCTGGGGCGGGCCTCTATACAGTGAAATCCCGCGCCCGGGCAAAGAACTGTTCGTGGACCTTGGGGTAGAGCGGGCCGGCAGCAGCATCGGCCTGGGGCTGCTGCGCGGAGGCGTGCTGCTCGACCTCGAACTCAGTGCCATGGAAAAAAGCGGCAACGGCGAGATCATCTCGCAGCCCAAGGTGGTCACGGCCGACAAGGAAACAGCCAGGATCCTCAAGGGTACCGAGGTGCCATACCAGGAAACCAGCAAGAGCGGCGCCACCTCGGTATCGTTCCGCGAGGCCTCGCTGTCGCTGGAGGTGACCCCGCAGATCACCCCGGACAACAAGGTGATCATGGCTGTCAGGGTGACCAAGGACGAGCCGGATTACGTCAATGCCTTGAACAACGTACCGCCGATCCGCAAGAACGAGGTCAATGCCAAGATTCGCGTGGCTGACGGCGAAACGATCGTGATCGGTGGCGTGTACTCGACTTCGCAAAACAATGTGGTCGACAAGGTGCCATTTTTCGGCGATCTGCCGTATGTTGGGCGGCTGTTTCGACGCGATGTACTACAAGAGAAAAAATCCGAGCTGCTGGTCTTCCTGACTCCGCGTATCATGAGTGACCAGGCGATTGCTGTGAGTCGTTGATTCTGTGCGAAATTTGATACTTGTGGGGCCCATGGGCGCTGGTAAAAGCACCATTGGACGCCTTTTGGCCAAAGAGCTGCGCCTGCTGTTCAAGGATTCCGACAAGGAAATCGAACTGCGATGCGGCGCCAACATCCCGTGGATTTTCGACAAGGAAGGCGAGCCGGGTTTCCGTGACCGCGAGCAAGCGATGATCGCCGAGCTGTGCGCGCTCGACGGCGTGGTGCTGGCGACCGGCGGTGGCGCGGTGATGCGCGAAGCCAACCGCCAGGCGTTGCACCGGGGAGGGCGGGTGATCTACCTGCATGCCTCGGTTGAGCAGCAGGTTGGTCGCACCGCACGCGACCGTAATCGCCCTTTGCTGCGCACTGCCAATCCCGAGGCGACCTTGCGCGCCCTGCTGGAAACCCGCGATCCGCTCTACCGCGAGATTGCCGACCTGGTGGTGGAAACCGACGAGCGGCCGCCGCGCATGGTGGTGATCGATATTCTCGAACGCTTGCAGCAGTTGCCGCCCCGTTAGCCCGGGACTATTCTCGGCCACCAGTGCCGAGGCGAGGTTCAACGTTACCGCGTGGGTCGCCCGAACGGCGCCGCGCCCAAGTACATTGTGGGGATACATGCAGACACTAAAGGTCGACCTGGGCGAGCGTAGCTACCCGATCTACATTGGCGAAGGCCTGCTGGACCAGCCCGAGCTGCTGGCGCCGCACATTGCCGGGCGGCAGGTCGCCATCGTTTCCAACGAGACCGTCGCGCCCTTGTACCTCGAACGCCTGAGCAAGACCCTGGGTGCCTATTCGGTGCTGCCGGTGGTGTTGCCCGATGGCGAAGCCTACAAGAACTGGGAAACCCTGCAGCTGATCTTCGATGGCCTGCTCAGCGCCCGGCACGACCGCCGCACCACCGTGGTCGCCCTGGGTGGCGGCGTGATCGGTGACATGGCTGGTTTCGCCGCCGCCTGCTACCAGCGTGGCGTCGACTTCATCCAGGTGCCGACCACCCTGCTGTCCCAGGTCGACTCCTCGGTGGGCGGCAAGACCGGCATCAACCACCCGTTGGGCAAGAACATGGTCGGTGCCTTCTACCAGCCCAATGCGGTACTGATCGACACCACCAGCCTCAAGACCCTGCCCGCGCGCGAGCTGTCCGCCGGCCTCGCCGAAGTGATCAAGTACGGCCTGATCTGCGACAAGCCGTTCCTGGCCTGGCTGGACGACAATATGCAGGCCTTGCGCAGCCTCGACCCTGCAGCCCTGACCGAAGCCATCCGCCGCTCCTGCGCGGCCAAGGCCGCGGTGGTGGGGGCCGACGAGCGTGAGTCTGGCGTGCGCGCCACGCTGAACCTGGGGCATACCTTCGGGCATGCCATTGAAACCCACATGGGCTACGGCGTCTGGCTGCACGGCGAAGCCGTTGCGGCGGGCACGGTGATGGCCCTGGAAATGTCCATGCGTCTTGGCTGGATCGACCAGGCCGAGCGGGATCGCGGAATCCGCCTGTTGCAGGACGCAGGTTTGCCGGTGGTGCCACCACAGGAAATGACCCCGGCGCATTTCATGGAGCACATGGCGGTCGACAAGAAGGTGCTCGACGGTCGGCTGCGTCTGGTGCTGCTGCGCCAGATGGGCGAGGCCGTGGTGACCGACGACTATCCGAAAGAGATTCTTCAGGCCACGCTGTCGGCGGATTACCGCGCGATCGTGGCCCAGCTTTGAGGTTGTGACAGCGCAATGACCAGTTTGCATGCCGATGAGGCCTTTCTCGACCATTACCAGTTGAGCCATGATCCGTTCGCGCCCCGCGTGCCCGGCTTCAAGTTCTTCCCGGCCCAACGCAAGCCCGTGCTTGGCCAACTGCACCATCTGGCTCGCTACAGCCAGTTGATGCTGGTTGTCAGCGGCCCGCTGGGCAGTGGCAAGACGTTGCTGCGCCAGGCCTTGGTGGCCAGCACCAACAAGCAGGCGGTACTGAGCGTGGTGGTGTCTGCCCGTGGTGCCAGCGATGCCGCCAGCGTGCTCGGCCAGGTCGCGCAATCCCTGGACGTGGCCCAGGCCGAAATGCAGGCGATCCTGTCCAAGGTGGTGCAACTGGCACTGACCGGGCAGGAAGTATATTTGCTGGTGGATGATGCGGAACAACTCGACGAGTCGGCACTCCAAGCATTGCTGGAATTGGCAGCGGGTGTACCGGAAGGGCGCCCGCATGTGTTCCTGTTCGGTGAGCCGTCGCTGATTGCCGGGCTGGATGAGCTCAATGTCGAGGAAGAACGCTTCCACATCATCGAACTTGCCCCCTACAGCGAGGAAGAAACCCGCGAGTACCTGGAGCAGCGCCTGGAAGGGGCTGGCCGGGGCATCGAGGTGTTCACCCGTGAACAGATCGTCGATATCCATGAAAACTCCGACGGCTGGCCTGGCAACATCAACCAGGTCGCCCGTGACACGTTGATCGAAGCCATGATCGCCAGCCGCTCGACGGCCAAGCGACCAACCATGGGGTTCAAGATGCCTAAAAAACATGTGCTCGCGCTGTCCGCTGTGGTCGTGGTCGCCGTTGCGGCCGCGGTATTGATGCCCAAGAAAGGCGACAAGGCCCCCACCGAGGCGCCGACCGCCCAGGCCCAGTTGCCGCTTGGCGAGGGCGGGGCAAATGGCGGCAACCCGGCCATCGAGTTCTCGGGCTCGTCCCAGCCAATGCCACTGCCGCTGGTCGGCCAGTCGCAGCCGGTGATGCGCGAGCCGCTGGCCCAGGCTGCGGGCATGGGCGAGGGTGAAGAGGGCAGCCCTGCCGGTGATACCGCCCTGCAACCTGGCAACCCGCCGCCCACCGTGACCACCATCGCGCCGCCGCAAGGTGTGCCAGCTGGCCCGGCCCCAGCGCAGCCTGTGGCCAGTGCGCCGGCGCAGCCGGTTGCGCCTGCGCCCAAGCCTGTCGCAACCCAGCCCGCCAAACCGGTTGCGCCTGCCAAGCCTGCCCCGGCGCCCACCCAGGTCGCGGTGGCCAAGCCGGCAGCCAAGCCTGCGGCCGCTGGCAGTGGCAACAGCGGCTGGTACACCGGGCAGAAGCCGGGCAATTACGTGGTGCAGATCCTGGGTACCAGCTCTGAAGCCTCGGCCCAGGCGTTCGTCAAGGCCCAGGGTGGCGACTATCGCTACTTCAAGAAAAACCTGCAGGGCAAGCCGCTGTACGTCGTCACTTACGGCAGCTTCGCCAATCGTGATGCAGCGGTTGCGGCAATCAAGAACTTGCCAGCGAAGGTCCAGGCTGGTAAACCTTGGCCACGTACCGTCGCCAGCGTCCAACAAGAGCTGGCCTCGGCCCGCTGATACCTGCCGGGCGGCACCACCCCAGCCGCCCAGTTGCTAAGCGACCCTGACTTTTCGTCTAGCCTGCTGCGCCTGAGCGCGGCAGGCTTTTCTGTCCCGGACTGCCGGCCACAAGCCTTTAGTTGCAGTCATGGCTGAAACGCTTCAGACTCAAGCCAAGCCGATATCACGGCGCATGGCGTAAAAACATTCAAAATTGCGACATAAATTTTCAATGGTGAGACATGAAAATTTGTGGGCATCGCTGTCGCTGTGCAACAATGGTTTTCCATGACCACCGCAAAAAAGCTGGCGTTTGATCGGCGTGGATGGTAAGTGGTTGTTAAAAAAGAGATTTACCTCCGTTGAGAGGTGAACCTGGTGAGAAAGTGTCTATGAAAACAGGTCTGTACCATCCCGAAGAATTCAAGGACAACTGTGGTTTTGGCCTGATTGCCCATATGACGGGCGAACCGAGCCACCACCTTCTGCAAACCGCCATGCAAGCACTGACTTGCATGACCCACCGCGGCGGCATCAACGCCGACGGCAAGACCGGTGACGGTTGCGGTCTGCTCATGCAGAAGCCCGATCAATTCCTGCGCGCCGTGGCCCAGGAGCATTTTGCCGTCGAATTGCCCAAGCAGTACGCCGTCGGCATGGTGTTCTTCAACCAGGACCCGGTCAAAGCTGAAGCCGCCCGCGCCAACATGGACCGCGAAATCCTTGCTGCAGGCCTGACATTGGTCGGCTGGCGCAAGGTGCCGATCGACACCAGCGTGCTTGGCCGCCTGGCCCTGGAGCGCCTGCCGCAGATCGAGCAGGTGTTCATCGGCGGTGAAGGCCTGAGCGACCAGGAATTCGCCATCAAGCTGTTCAGTGCCCGTCGCCGCTCGTCGGTGGCCAACGCGCACGACGCCGACCACTACATCTGCAGCTTCTCGCATAAGACCATCATCTACAAAGGCCTGATGATGCCGCGCGATCTCGCGGCGTTCTATCCAGACCTGGATGACGAGCGCCTGCAAACCGCGATCTGCGTGTTCCACCAGCGCTTCTCCACCAATACCCTGCCGAAATGGCCGCTGGCGCAGCCGTTCCGCTTCCTCGCCCACAACGGCGAGATCAACACCATCACCGGCAACCGCAACTGGGCCATGGCCCGTCGCACCAAGTTCGCCAACGACCTGATCCCCGACCTCGAAGAGCTCGGCCCGCTGGTCAACCGCGTCGGTTCCGACTCCTCGAGCATGGACAACATGCTGGAACTGATGGTCACCGGCGGCATCGACCTGTTCCGCGGCGTGCGCATGCTGGTACCACCAGCCTGGCAGAACGTCGAGACCATGGACGCCGACCTGCGCGCCTTCTACGAATACAACTCCATGCACATGGAGCCGTGGGATGGCCCGGCCGGTATCGTCATGACCGAAGGCCGCCACGCGGTGTGCCTGCTCGACCGTAACGGCCTGCGCCCGGCGCGCTGGGTGACTACCACCAATGGCTACATCACCATCGCCTCGGAAATCGGCGTATGGGGTTACCAGCCTGAGGAAGTCCTGGCCAAGGGCCGTGTCGGCCCAGGGCAGATCCTCGCCGTGGACACCGAAACGGGCCAGATCCTCGACACCGACGCCATCGACAACCGCCTGAAGTCGCGCCACCCGTACAAGCGCTGGCTGCGTCAGCACGCCACGCGCATCCAGGCGACGCTGACCGACGACCAGGGCGTGGCCAGTTACGACGCTGACCAGCTCAAGCAATACATGAAGATGTTCCAGGTCACCTTCGAAGAGCGTGACCAGGTGCTGCGCCCGCTCGGCGAGCAAGGCCAGGAAGCGGTCGGCTCGATGGGGGACGACACGCCGATGGCTGTGCTGTCGCAGCGCGTGCGGTCGCCGTACGACTTCTTCCGCCAGCAGTTCGCCCAGGTGACCAACCCGCCGATCGACCCGCTGCGCGAAGCGATCGTCATGTCCCTGGAAATCTGCCTGGGCGCCGAGCGCAACATCTTCCAGGAATCCCCGGAGCACGCTTCGCGGGTAATCCTCAGCTCGCCGGTCATCTCGCCCGCCAAGTGGCGTTCGCTGATGAACCTGGAGCGCGAAGGCTTCGACCGCCAGCTGATCGACCTCAACTATGAACAGAGCGTCGGCCTGGAAGCGGCCATTCGTAACATCGCCGACCAGGCCGAAGAAGCCGTGCGCGCTGGCAAGACCCAGCTGGTGCTGAGCGACCGCTACATCGCCCCGGGCAAGCTGCCGGTGCATGCCTCGCTGGCCGTTGGTGCGGTGCATCACCGCCTGACCGAACAGGGCCTGCGTTGCGACAGCAACATCCTGGTGGAAACCGCTACCGCTCGCGACCCGCACCACTTCGCCGTGCTGCTGGGCTTCGGTGCCTCGGCCGTGTATCCGTACCTGGCCTACGAAGTGCTGGCCGACCTGATCCGCACCGGCGAAGTGCTGGGCGACCTGGACGAAGTCTTCAAGTACTACCGCAAGGGCATCTCGAAGGGCCTGCTGAAGATCCTGTCGAAGATGGGTATCTCCACCATCGCCTCGTACCGCGGTGCGCAGCTGTTCGAAGCCATTGGCCTGTCCGAGGAAGTGGTCGGCCTGAGCTTCAAGGGCGTGTCCAGCCGCATCAAGGGCGCGCGCTTCGAAGACCTGGAAAGCGACCAGAAGCTGCTCGCTGCCGAAGCCTGGAGCGCGCGCAAGCCGATCCAGCAAGGTGGCCTGCTGAAGTTCGTCCACGGTGGCGAGTACCATGCCTACAACCCGGACGTGGTCAACACCCTGCAAGCCGCCGTGCAGCAGGGCGACTACGCCAAGTTCAAGGAATACACCACGCTGGTCGACCAGCGCCCGGTGTCGATGATCCGCGACCTGCTGAAGGTGAAGGTGGCCGACCAGCCGCTGCCGCTGGAGCAGATCGAGCCGCTGGAGGCCATCCTCAAGCGCTTCGACTCCGCCGGTATCTCGCTGGGCGCACTGTCGCCGGAAGCCCACGAAGCGCTGGCCGAGGCCATGAACCGCCTGGGCGCGCGCTCCAACTCCGGTGAGGGCGGTGAAGACCCATCGCGCTACGGCACCATCCGCAGCTCGAAGATCAAGCAGGTGGCCACCGGCCGCTTTGGTGTGACCCCGGAATACCTGGTCAACGCCGAAGTGCTGCAGATCAAGGTTGCCCAGGGCGCCAAGCCCGGCGAGGGCGGCCAGCTGCCAGGCGGCAAGGTCAACGGCCTGATCGCCAAGCTGCGCTATGCGGTACCGGGCGTGACCCTGATCTCGCCACCGCCGCACCACGATATCTACTCGATCGAAGACCTGGCCCAGCTGATCTACGACCTCAAGCAGGTCAACCCGCAGGCGCTGGTGTCGGTCAAGTTGGTAGCGGAAGCCGGCGTCGGCACCATCGCCGCTGGCGTGGCCAAGGCCTATGCCGACCTGATCACCATCTCTGGCTACGACGGTGGTACCGGCGCTTCGCCGCTGACCTCGATCAAGTACGCCGGCGCCCCGTGGGAGCTGGGCCTGGCCGAAACCCACCAGACCCTGCGCGGCAACGACCTGCGCGGCAAGGTACGGGTACAGACCGATGGCGGCCTGAAGACTGGCCTGGACGTGATCAAGGCAGCCATCCTCGGCGCCGAAAGCTTCGGCTTCGGCACCGCGCCGATGATCGCCCTGGGCTGCAAGTACCTGCGCATCTGCCACTTGAACAACTGCGCCACCGGTGTAGCCACGCAGAACGACAAGCTGCGCAAGGACCACTACATCGGCACCGTCGACATGGTGATCAACTTCTTCACCTTCGTCGCCGAGGAAACGCGTGAGTGGCTGGCCAAGCTGGGCGTGCGCAGCCTCGGCGAGTTGATCGGCCGTACCGACCTGCTCGACGTACTGCCAGGCGACACCGAGCGCCAGCAGTACCTGGACCTGTCGCCGCTGCTGGGCAGTTCGCACATTCCGGCTGACAAGCCGCAGTTCTGCGAAGTCGACAAGAACCCGCCGTTCGACCAGGGCGAGCTGGCCGAGAAGATGGTGGACATGGCCCTGCCGGCCATCCGCGACCAGGCTGGTGGTGAGTTCAGCCTCGACATCTGCAACTGCGACCGTTCCATCGGTGCGCGTGTGTCGGGCGAAATCGCCCGCCTGCACGGCAACCAGGGCATGGCTGCGGCGCCGATCACCTTCCGCTTCAAAGGCACTGCCGGCCAGAGCTTCGGCGTGTGGAACGCCGGTGGCCTGAACCTGCACCTGGAAGGCGACGCCAACGACTACGTCGGCAAGGGCATGACCGGTGGCAAGCTCACCATCGTGCCGCCAGCCGGCAGCCCGTTCGAAACCCAGCACAGCGCCATCGTCGGCAACACCTGCCTGTACGGTGCCACCGGTGGCAAGCTGTTCGCCGCCGGTACTGCGGGCGAGCGCTTCGCTGTGCGTAACTCCGGCGCCCACGCTGTTGTCGAGGGCACTGGCGATCACTGCTGTGAATACATGACCGGCGGCTTTGTCTGCGTTCTGGGCAAGACCGGTTACAACTTCGGTTCTGGCATGACTGGCGGCTTCGCCTACGTGCTCGACATGGACAATACCTTCGTCGACAAGCTCAACCACGAGCTGGTGGAAATCCAGCGTATCAGTGGCGAAGCGATGGAGGCCTACCGCAGCCACCTGGCGCGGGTCCTTGCCGAGTATGTGGAAGAGACCGGCAGCGAGTGGGGGCGTGAGCTCTCGGAGAACCTGGACGACTACGTGCGGCGCTTCTGGCTGGTCAAGCCGAAGGCAGCCAACCTGAAGCAACTGCTGTCCAGCACCCGTGCCAACCCGCAGTAACAACAGCTGCAAGTGGCAAGCCTCGGGCTGCAAGTAACAGCAGTACGAGGTTTGCCCGGCTTAAGTGATCGTCTTGCGGCTTGCAGCTTGTAGCTTGCAGCTGCTGTAAAGAGGTTTTGAAAAATGGCTGAACGTCTGAACAACGACTTCCAGTTCATCGAAGTGGGCCGCAAGGACCCGAAGAAAAAGCTGCTGCGCCAGCGCAAGAAGGAGTTCGTGGAAATCTACGAACCGTTCAAGCCGCAGCAGTCCGTGGAGCAGGCTCACCGCTGCCTGGGCTGCGGTAACCCGTATTGCGAGTGGAAGTGCCCGGTACACAACTTCATCCCCAACTGGTTGAAGCTGGTTTCCGAGGGCAACATCCTGGCCGCGGCGGAGCTGTCGCACCAGACCAACACCCTGCCGGAAGTGTGCGGTCGCGTATGCCCGCAGGACCGCCTGTGCGAGGGGGCCTGCACCCTGAATGACGGCTTTGGCGCGGTGACCATCGGCTCGGTGGAGAAGTACATCACCGACACCGCGTTCGCCATGGGCTGGCGCCCGGACATGTCCAAGGTCAAGCCAACCGGCAAGCGCGTCGCCATCATCGGTGCCGGCCCGGCCGGCCTGGGCTGCGCCGATGTGCTGGTGCGCGCTGGCGTGACCCCGGTGGTGTTCGACAAGAACCCGGAAATCGGCGGCCTGCTGACCTTCGGCATCCCCGAGTTCAAGCTGGAAAAGACCGTGCTCAGCAACCGCCGCGAAGTCTTCACCGGCATGGGCATCGAGTTCCGCCTGAATACCGAAGTGGGCAAGGACGTGACCATGGAACAACTGCTCGCCGAGTACGACGCAGTGTTCATGGGCATGGGCACCTACACCTACATGAAGGGCGGTTTCCCCGGTGAGGACCTGCCGGGCGTGCATGACGCGCTGGACTTCCTGATCGCCAACGTCAACCGCAACCTGGGCTTCGAGAAGTCGCCGGAAGACTTCGTCGACATGCAGGGCAAGAAGGTAGTGGTGCTGGGTGGTGGCGACACCGCGATGGACTGCAACCGTACTTCGATCCGCCAGGGCGCCAAGGCGGTGACCTGTGCCTATCGCCGTGACGAGGCCAACATGCCGGGTTCGCGCAAAGAGGTGAAGAACGCCAAGGAAGAGGGCGTGAAGTTCCTCTACAACCGCCAGCCCATCGCCATTGTCGGCGAGGACAAGGTCGAAGGCGTGAAGGTGGTCGAGACCCGTCTGGGTGAGCCGGATGCCCGTGGCCGCCGCAGCCCGGAGCCGATCCCGGGGTCCGAAGAGATCCTGCCGGCCGATGCCGTGGTCATAGCCTTCGGCTTCCGCCCAAGCCCGGCGCCGTGGTTCGAGCAGCATGGCATCCAGCTGGACAGCCAAGGCCGTGTGGTGGCGCCGGAGAAGGGCAAGTTCAAGCACCAGACCAGCAACCCGAAAGTGTTTGCCGGTGGCGACATGGTGCGCGGTTCGGACCTGGTGGTGACGGCGATCTTCGAAGGGCGTACCGCTGCTGAGGGTATCCTGGACTACCTCGAAGTCTGATAGTTCGCATTCGCGGGCAAGCCCGCTCCTACAGGTTCCGTGCGATTCCTGTAGGAGCGGGCTTGCCCGCGAAGCTTTTGTATACAAAAATGCTTGATCTGTGGCATCCAATAGACAAAACGCATGGCCACGGCCGTGCCTTTTGCGCTGGCGTCTGAGAAAATGCCCGCACTTTTTTGCTGGATGCCGACATGACTGCCCTGAAGAACGATCGTTTCCTGCGTGCACTGCTCAAGCAACCCGTAGACGTCACCCCGGTGTGGATGATGCGCCAGGCCGGCCGCTATCTGCCGGAGTACCGCGCCAGCCGCGCCAAGGCCGGTGACTTCATGAGCCTGTGCATGAACCCGCAGTTCGCCTGCGAAGTCACCCTGCAGCCGTTGGACCGCTACCCGCTGGATGCGGCGATCCTGTTCTCGGACATCCTCACCATCCCCGACGCCATGGGCCTGGGCCTGTACTTCGAAACCGGCGAAGGCCCGCGTTTCAAGAAGGTCATCAGCACCCCGGCCGACATCGAAGCCCTACCGATCCCCGACCCGCAGAAAGACCTGGGCTACGTGATGGATGCGGTCAGTACCATCCGCCGCGAGCTCAATGGCCGTGTGCCGCTGATCGGCTTCTCCGGCAGCCCATGGACCTTGGCCACTTACATGGTCGAAGGCGGCTCGTCCAAGGACTTCCGCAAGACCAAGGCCATGGCCTACGACAACCCGCAAGCCCTGCACTTGCTGCTGGACAAGCTGGCCCAGTCGGTTACCAGCTACCTCAACGGCCAGATCCTGGCCGGTGCCCAGGCCGTACAGATTTTCGACACCTGGGGCGGCAACCTGTCGGCAGCGGCCTATCAGGAATTCTCCCTGGCCTACATGCGCAAGATCGTCAGTGGCCTGATCCGTGAGCACGAAGGGCGCAAGGTACCGGTGATCCTGTTCACCAAGAACGGTGGCCTGTGGCTGGAAAGCATCGCCGAAGCCGGTGCCGATGCGCTGGGCCTGGACTGGACCTGCGAGATCGGCGACGCCCGCCGCCGCGTGGGTGACAAGGTGGCGCTGCAAGGCAACATGGACCCGACCGTGCTGTACGCCAAGCCTGAGGCTATCCGCCAGGAAGTGGCGCGCATCCTCGCCAGCTACGGTCACGGCACTGGCCACGTGTTCAACCTGGGCCACGGCATCACCCCGGAAGTCGACCCGGAGCACGCAGGCGTGTTCATCAATGCTGTGCATGAGCTGTCGGCGCAGTACCATCAATGAATTGAGTGCTGAAACAAAACGCCCGGCCCTGTGCCGGGCTTTTTGTTGCATTAAGTTTTAATTCAGCGATCGTCGCTAATCTGGTCCCATCGAAACCGAAACAGGACCTGATCCTCATGAAAGCTCGTTACCTCGCCCTGATCCTTGCCCCGCTGTTCAGCACTGCCGCCCTGGCTGCTGGCTACACCGGCCCTGGCGCGCAATCGGTTACCACCGTGGCTGCCGCAAACGATGCCGCTGATGACACCCCGGTGGTGCTGCAGGGTTTCGTGACCAAGAAGATCAACAACGACGACAAGTACGAATTCAAGGACAGCACCGGCACCATCACCGTTGAAATCGACGATGAAGACCTGCCGCCGACGCCATTCAATGACAAGACCAAGGTCAAGCTGACCGGTGAGGTGGAGAAGCACCTGATGAGCCGGGAAGTGGATGTGGATATTGTCGAGATCATCAACTGATCCGAGGGCCCTATCGCCGGCAAGCCAGCTCCCACAGGTATTTCACGGGCCATTAGCCTTGTGGGATCCTGTGGGAGCTGGCTTGCCGGCGATGGGCTGCAAAGCAGCCCCCTGCTCAGGCTGTCTTGGGCGGTAACTTGCTCAGGTGCAACGCCACCAGCAACGCCACCGCCAGCAAGCTGCCAATGAACAGCCCAATGCCATTCCAGCCCCACTGGTGCCAGAACACCCCACCCGCCGTACCGGCCACGCTCGACCCGGCGTAATAGCTGAACAGGTACAGCGACGACGCCTGCCCCTTGGCCTTCAGCGCCCGCCGGCCGATCCAGCTGCTGGCCACCGAGTGCGCGCCAAAGAAGCCGAAGGTGAACACCAGCATGCCCACGATCACCATCGCCAGTGGGCTGGCCAGGGTCATCAGCAAGCCGCCCGCCATCACTACGATACTGGCCCAGAACACCTTGCGTCGGCCCAGCTTGTCAGCCAGGGCACCGACCTGTGCCGAGCTGTAGATGCCCGACAGGTACACCACCGACAGCAAGCCGACCAGCGCCTGGTTCATGTGATAGGGCTCGGCCAGCAAGCGGTAGCCGATGTAGTTGAATAGGGTGACGAAGGCCCCCATCAGCAGGAAGGCCTCGAGGAACAGCCAAGGCAGGCCGGCATCCTTGAAGTGCATGACGAAGCCGTCCAGCAGGCTGCGCGGGTTCATCGCCTGCGGGCGGAAATTGCGCGATTCGGGCAGCACTTTCCAGAACACCAGCGCGGCTACCAGGGCCAGGCCGCCGATGGTCAGCATTGCGGTGTGCCAACTGACGAAGTCGATCAGTACCCCGGTGATCAAGCGCCCGCTCATGCCACCAATGGCATTGCCACCGATGTACAGGCCCATGGCCAGGCCGATGTGCTGTGGGTGGATCTCTTCGCTCAGGTAGGTCATCGCCACTGCCGCCAGGCCGCTCAACGACAGGCCGACCAGGGCGCGGCTGGCCAGTACCAGTTCCCAGCTGGGCATCACCGCGCTGGCCAGGGTGGAGAGGGCGGCGCAGACCAGGGCGAAGACCATCACCGGTTTGCGCCCGATGCGATCGGAGATGGGGCCGGTGATCAGCAGGCCGAACGCCAGCATCGCCGTTGACACCGACAGCACCAGGCTGCTCTGCGCTGCGTTGATGGCGAATTCCTTCGACAGCAGCGGCATCATCGGCTGTACGCAATACAGCAGGGCGAAGGTGGCGAAGCCGCCGCTGAACAGGGCCAGTACGGTCTTCATGAAGGCGGGGGTGCCTTTTTCGATCCACATTTCGTTCAGGGAGGCGGGTTCTGGCTCGGCGGGAAGGGGGGCTACAGCAGTTTTCACGGGCGGGTACCTCTGGCGCAATGAAAAAAGCATATAGCTGGCTAATGATTAGATCCAATATATTGTTCGACCTATTTAAGATGTTTAACGACCTGTTCGGAGCCGATCATGGAACTGCGCCATCTGCGTTACTTCATCGCCGTGGCCGAAGAGCTGCACTTTGGCCGCGCCGCCCAGCAACTGGGCATTTCACAGCCACCGCTGAGCCAGCAGATCCAGGCGCTGGAGCAGGAGCTGGGGGCCCGGTTGTTCGAGCGTACCAATCGTCGGGTCGAGCTGAGCGAGGCGGGGCGTCTGTTCCTCGAGGAAGCCCGCCAGGTACTGGCGCAGGTGGAGAAAGCCGCCGATGTGGCCCGGCGTGCGCAGTTGGGTGAGCTGGGCGAGATGAAGATCGGCTTTACCTCCTCGGCACCGTTCACTTCGAAGATTCCCAAGGCCATCCATGCTTTCCGTCAGCGCTTTCCGGCGGTGCACTTGAACCTCAAGGAAATGAGCAGCCGTGATGTCGCCGAAGGGGTGTTCGACGAATCCATCGAAGTTGGGTTGATGCGGCCGATGCCGTTGCCGGAAGGCTTGCTGGCCACCGAATTGTTCCGTGAGCCGCTGGTGGCGGTGATCAATGCTTCGCATCCGCTGGCCGAGGGCACCGAGCAAGGCGTGCACATGGCGGCTCTGGCCCATGAGCCGTTCGTGTTCTTTCCACGCAGTTACGGCAGCGGTTTGCACGCACAGTTGTTGAGCCTGGCGCGGCAGGCGGGGTTCAGCCCGCATTTTGCCCAGGAGGCGGGCGAGGCGATGACCATCATCGGCCTGGTGTCGGCGGGGCTGGGGGTGTCGGTGCTGCCGGCGTCGTTCCAGCGCATGCGCATCGAAGGGGTGGTGTATCGCACCTTGCTCGATGAAGGGGCGATGTCGGCCGTATGGCTGGTGCAGCGTGAGCGTGGAGGGTCGGCCATGGCCAAGGCGTTTGCTGAACTGCTGACGGGGCAGGTGGCTGGCGGATCTATGTAGTTGCCTGATCTGGCCTCATCGCCGGCAAGCCAGCTCCCACACCGACCGCATCGCTCTTGAGTCACCCTGTGGGAGCTGGCTTGCCGGCGATGAGGCCAGGACAGGCAGTACAAGTCTGATGCTCCGGGCAAATGGCACTGGCCATTGCTGCGGCGCCGCCACATACTCGGGCATTCGTTGAAACACGGAGGTCAATCATGCGGCGCGTGGTGTTCAATCAGAAAGGTGGCGTGGGCAAGTCGAGCATCGCCTGCAACCTGGCGGCGGTCAGTGCCAATGAAGGCTACCGGACCCTGCTGATCGACCTGGATGCCCAGGCCAACTCGACCCAGTACCTCACTGGCCTGACCGGCGAGGACATTCCCATGGGTATTGCCGACTTCTTCAAGCAAAGCCTGTCCAGCGGGCCGTTCAGCAAGAAGAACAAGGTCGATATCTACGAAACCCCGTTCGACAACCTGCATGTGGTTACCGCCACGCCAGAACTGGCCGACCTGCAGCCCAAGCTCGAGGCCAAGCACAAGATCAACAAGCTGCGCAAATTGCTCGACGAGCTGGACGAGGACTATGAGCGTATCTACATCGATACCCCGCCGGCGCTGAACTTCTATGCGGTTTCCGCGCTGATTGCTGCAGATCGCGTGCTGATTCCTTTCGACTGCGATAGTTTCTCGCGCCAGGCCCTGTATGGCCTGCTGGCGGAGATCGAAGAGCTCAAGGACGACCATAACGAAGACCTGCTGGTCGAAGGCATCGTGGTCAACCAGTTCCAGTCCCGCGCCAGCCTGCCGCAGCAGATGCTCGACGAACTGCTGGCCGAAGGGCTGCCGGTGCTACCGGTGTATCTGGGCAGCTCGGTGAAGATGCGTGAGTCGCACCATGCCAGCCTGCCGCTGATTCACCTGGAGCCCAGGCACAAGCTGACGCAGCAGTTTGTCGAGTTGCACGATTTGCTGGAGCGCAGCGAGTAGGCATCAAGCCCACCTCCTTGCACGACCTCTGATTCCGACGCATAATCTCCCAAAACGGGAGATTTGCTTGGATGCGCGTCATTGCCAAAAGCACCTTGGTGAAGTTCTGGGAGCTGCCCGGGTTTGAGGATGCCAAGGCCCCCTTGGAAAGCTGGCACGATATAGCGATCAAGGCCGTCTGGCGAACGCCGCAGGATGTAAAGGATCAGATTGGCAACGCCAGCATATGTGGCAACAACCGCGTGGTCTTCAACATCGGGGGTAACAAGTACCGGCTTGTGGTTGAGATGCAATATCGCGCCGGTATTGCCTGGGTGAAGTTCGTCGGTACGCACAAGCGCTATGACGAGATTGACGTGGAGACAATCTGTGAATATTAAGCCGATCCGTAATGAGGACGATCTTCGAGCAGCATTCCAGCGCCTCGAAGCCATTTTTCAGTCTGAAGCGGGCACGCCTGAGGCTGATGAAATGGAAGTGCTTGTGACACTGATCGAAGTGTACGAGAACAAGCACTATCCCATTCACCCCGCCAATCCCATTGAGGCCATCAAGTTTTGTATGGATCAGCAGGGGCTTACGCCACGAGATCTTGAACCGTACATCGGTCCAAGCGGGCGAGTTTCGGAAGTATTGAGCGGGAAGCGCGGGCTGAGCCTTTCCATGATCAAGCGCCTGCATGATGGCCTTCGCATTCCCTATGAGTCGCTACTGGCAAGCGCTTGAAAACTAAACCCCCTGGCTACGCAACCACTCCAGCAACGACTGGAGTGGAAACGCCCCGGCCTGGCGGCTGACTTCGCGGCCGTTCTTGAACAGCAGCAGGCTGGGGATCGAGCGGATGCCCAGTTGCCCGGCCAGGTTGCGGTTGGCCTCGCTGTCGAGCTTGGCCAGGCGGCAGCGGCCGGCCAGTTGGCGGGCGGCTTGTTCGAAGGTGGGGGCGAAAGATTTGCACGGGCCGCACCAGTCGGCCCAGACGTCGATCAGCAGGGGCAGGTCGCCTTTGATCTGGCTGGTGTAGCTGGCTTCGGTGAGTTCGAAGGGGGCGCTCAGCAGCACCTGCTGTTTGCAGCGGCCGCATTTCGGCGCGTCGCCCAGGCGCTCGGCGGGCAGGCGATTGAGGCCGTTGCAGTGGGGGCAGGGGATGACCAGTGGTTCGGACATATCAATTCCTTGTGTTGTTTGTTCGAGCCCTATCGCCGGCAAGCCAGCTCCCACAGGGGTACCGTTTGCCTCAGGCGTGGCGCAGTACCTGTGGGAGCTGGCTTGCCGGCGATGGGGCCAGTACAGCCACCATCAATTCAAGATGAGCAGCTGATTTCCAGGTGTTTGCCCCACTCCGGCGGGCGTTCGGCATACGCCTGCATCCCGGGCTGCTCTTCGAAGGGTTTGCTCAGCACCTGGTGCAGCTGCCGCACTTCACTGTAATCCCCCGCTTCAGCTGCTTCGATGGCTTTCTGTGCCAGGTAATTGCGCAGCACGTACAGCGGGTTTACCGCATGCATGCGCTCGCGCCGCCCCTCGGCATTACCGACCTCTCGCTCGCAGCGGGCCAGGTAGTCCGCGCCCCAGGCATCGAAGCCGGCCAGGTCGATGAAGTCGTCGCGTACTACCTGCAAAGCCTCAGCCACCGGCTGCTCACCCAGTTTGCGGAAGAACAGGTTGTAGTCCACGCCACCGCTCTGCATGCGCTGCAACAGGCGCTCGACCAGCGCCATGTCGTCGTCCTCGGCGCTGGTCAAGCCCAGGCGTCGGCGCATCAGGTCCAGGTAATGGGCCTGGTACAGCGGCAGGAACAGCCCCAGCGCTTCCTTCAATGGCTCCACCTCGATCACCGTGGTCAGTGCCTGGGCCAGCGCGCTGAGGTTCCAGTGGGCGATAGGCACCTGGTTGGCGTAGCTGTAGCGGCCACGGTCGTCGGAGTGGTTGCAGATGAAGTTGGCGTCGAAATCGTCGAGGAAGGCGTAAGGGCCGAAGTCGAAGGTGATGCCAAGGATCGACATGTTGTCGGTGTTCATTACGCCGTGGCAGAAGCCATAGGCCTGCCAGCGGGCGATCAGTTCGGCATTGCGCTCGACGATGGTACGGAACATGGCCAGGTACGGTTGTTCGGCATCGCGGCACTCGGGGTAATGCTGTTCCAGCACATGGTCGATCAGCAGCCGCTGCTGCTCGGGCTGCTTGGTGTAGTAGAAGTACTCGAAATGGCCGAAGCGCACGTGGCTCTGTGCCAGGCGAGTGAGCATGGCTGCGCTTTCGCGGGTTTCGCGCCATACCGGGGTACTGGAACCGATCACGCACAGCGCCCGGCTGGTGGGGATGCCGAGGGCGTGCAGGGCTTCGGAGGCGAGGAACTCGCGAATCGACGAGCGCAGCACGGCGCGGCCGTCACCCATGCGTGAGTACGGGGTCTGGCCGGCGCCCTTGAGGTGCAGGTCCCAGTGTTCGCCGGCGTCATTGAGTACTTCGGTCAGCAGCAGGCCACGGCCATCGCCCAGGCGCGGGTTGTAGGAGCCGAACTGGTGGCCGGAATAGACCATCGCCCGTGGGTCGGCTTCTTCCCACAGCTTGTGGCCGCTGAACAGTTCGGCGAACACTGCCAGGTCGGCCTGGGCGGGGTCGAGGTCGAGCAGGGCCATGGCCGACTCGCTCGCTACCACCAGGCGCGGGTCTGCGATGGGTTCGGGCAGCACCTGGGTGGAGAACGCGTCGCCCAGGCGGGCGAAGCGGTTGTCGAAACTGAGTTGGTCGAGGGCTTTCACGGGCTGCTCCTGGAAATCGATGCCTAGGGGGCCGCTTTGCGGCCCATCGCCGGCAAGCCGGCTCCCACACCGACCACGCCGACTTCAAGTCATGTGCAGTGCCTGTGGGAGCTGGCTTGCCGGCGATCGAGGGCGAAGCCCTCGCAGGCATTTTGGGCGTTCATGTCCTATGGAGTCCACTCACACAGGTTGAGTGCCATCCGATTTCGGCTGTTCCATGGGAATCAGCTGCTGCTTGCCGCCTTTCGGGTCCATCAGGAATACCTCCACCTGGCGCACCGAGATCTTGATGTCGTGCGCCTTGAACTCGCGGTTGATGTAGCGGTTGATCTCGTCCAGGGTCGGGTTGCGGTCGCCCAGGTCGCGTACGTGCATGCGCAGCTCGTGGTCCAGCGAGCTTTCGCCGAAGTTGAGGAAGTACACGATCGGCTCCGGGTCCTTGAGCACCCGCGGGTTCTCATGTGCGCCCTTGAGCAACAGCTCGCGCACCAGGTCGAGGTCGGAGCCGTAGTCGATGCCCAGCTTCAGCGTCACCCGGGTGACGGTGTCGGTCAGCGACCAGTTGATCAGCTGGCCGGTGATGAAGGTCTTGTTGGGGACGATGATGTCCTTGCGGTCGAAGTCGGTGATGGTGGTGGCGCGGATGCGGATCTTGCTGACCGTGCCTGACAGGTTGCCGATGGTGATGGTGTCGCCGATGCGCACCGGGCGCTCGAACAGGATCATGATGCCGGAGATGAAGTTGGCGAAGATCTCCTGCATGCCGAAGCCCAGGCCTACCGACAGCGCGGCCACCAGCCATTGCAGCTTGTCCCAGCTGACCCCCAGGGTCGACAGGGTGCTGACGATGCCGACGCCGACGATGGTGTACGACAACAGCGTGGTGGTGGCGTAGGCGCTACCCTGGGCCAGGTTCAGGCGCGACAGCACCAGTACCTCCAGCAGGCCCGGCAAGTTGCCGGCCAGGGCAAAGGTGATGCCGACGATCACCAGCGCGCCCAGCAGGTCGCCGAGGCTGATCGGCACCATGCTGGCGGCGGCACCGGTGCCGCTGGTGTATTCGTACAGGACGAAGTTGTTGAGGTAGGCGAACACGGTGATCAGGTCCGACCACACCCAGTACAGGCCGGCGATGAAACCGCCGAGCAGGGCCAGGCGGATCAGGCGCAGCGACTGCTGGTTGACCTGTTCGATGTCCAGGGTCGGCTCTTCGCTGATGACTTCGCCATCCAGCCCTTCCTTGGCCGCCGCCCGCTTGCTGAGCGCGCGCTGGTAGGCCAGGCGCCGTGCCGCGACCGAGAGGCCACGCACGAACGCAGCCTCGATCACCAGCCAGAACAACAGCAGGTACAGGGTGTAGATCAGCCGGTCGGTGAGTTTCAGCGCGGTGTAGTAGTAGCCGAAGCACACGGCCACGAACAGGGCGATGGGCAGGGCGGTGAAGGCCACGCCCACGGCCTTGCGGAACAGCGAGGTGTCGCGGTGCGCGGGGCTGCTGAGCAGCAGGCGGCTGAGTAGCCAGGCCATCAGCGCGTAGCAGGTCAGCACCACGCCGATGCCCAGCACATCGTCGGCCAGCGCCGAAGGCTGATGCTCGGCCACCGCCACCACGCCGACCAGCGCCAGCACCACGGTACCCAGGCGGCGCACCCAGCCGCGCAGGAATTCGACCTGCGGCTTGTGCCAGCGGAAGTGGATTTCTGCCACGCCACCGGGGGCGAGGATGCGGTAGGCGGTGTAGAACACCAGCCAGGCCTGGGCCAGTTGCCAGAGTGCGGCGCCGAGGTTGGCGTTCTGCCCGCGGGCGTCGATCTGCAGGGCGTAGCTGCACAGGGCCAGGCCCAGGCTGACCGGCATTGCCAGGAGGATGTTGATGAGGATCGCCTGGGGTGTGTGCCACTGGCTGTCACGGCGGAAGTGGCCGATATCCTGATGCACCTTGCCCAGCCGTTGGTGCAGGTACTTGCGCCGCCACAGCAGGGCGCCGATCGCCAGCAACAGTGGCAGGAACAGCAGCGGGCGCTGGCTCAGGCCGTCGGCCAGTTCCTTCAGGCCCGAGCTCCACGGCAGGTTGGCGACCTGGTCAGCCAGGCGCTCTGGCACATAACTCAGCCAGTCCCAGTCCAGCGGTTTGTTGCTGGGGATCCAGAACATCTGCTCGTCGAGGGTGGTGCGCAGGCTCTGCGCGGTGCTCAGCAACTGCTTCTGGTTGAGCTGCAGGGTGATCGATTCGTTGAGCAGCGCCGACAGCTCGCGGTTCAGCCGTTCCAGCAGGTCGCTGCGGGTGATCGCCACTTCCAGCAAGGCCTTGCGCAGCTGCGGGTTCACCTCTTCCTGCGGCTGCGCGGCCAGCAGCTTGTCGACGTAGGTGACCGGGTTGCTCATCTGCTCGCGTTGCTGGTTGACCTCGAATTGGTACAGGCGGGTGTCGGCGATCTGGTCGGCCAGGTTGCGGTCGACCTTCAGGTGCGGCAGGGTCTGTTTCTGTTTGTAGAGAATCTTCGATAACAGCAGGCTGCCCTTGAGCACGTTGATCTGCTCGTCCAGCGCCTGGTCGGCCTGGGTCAGGCTGTCCAGTTGCTGCTTGGTACGCAGGTTCTGCTGGGTCAGTTCGTTGAGACGGTCGGTGCTCTTGAGCAGGTAGTCGGAGAGCTTGAGGTTGACCGAGCTTTCGGTGGCCAGCAGGCTGCTGCCGCCGGCTTTCTGGGCCTCGATCGACTGCTGGGTGACCGCTTCCTGGGACTGGGCCAGGCGCTTGTCGTTGATCAGCGTCTGCAGGTCCTGGATTTCCTGCTCCAGGCGCGCGGCGCGTTCGATCAGCAGGTCGTGGCGGGCGTTGCCCAGGTCTTGCAGCAGGCTGTTGCCGGCCAGCTCCTGGCGGCGCAGCAGGGTCAGCGCATTGAGCGAGGCCAACTCGGCATTGAGCTGGTTGCGCTGGTCGGCGTTGATCGGTTTGCCGGCGTCTTTGCCGTTCTTGAGGATGCTGTTGATCTGCTGGGTGCGTGCCTGGCTGTTGCTGATTTCGGCCTGGGCGCGTTCCGGGCGGGTCTGCGAATTGATGATCAGGCTGTTGGCTTCGGACAGCGCCTTCTGCAACTCGCCCTGCAGGGTGCTGCGCTCGCTGAGCATCTGCTCCAACTGCGGCACGCTGAGGCTGGCATAGCGCTGGACCACCGGCTGCGCCTTGCTTTCCTTGAGTTTGGCCAGTTCGCGCTGGTTGTCGCTGGTTTCTTTCGGCGCATCGGCCAGTTGCTGCTTGAGCGCGGCCAGTTTCTTCTCGTTGTCTTCCTTGCTGGCGAGCAGGTTGAGGGTTTGCTCCAGCACCTGCTGCAAGGCTTTCTGCTCGGCTTCGGGTAGCTTGCGCTCGGCGATCTTGTCGAGGCTGTTCTGGATGCCGGCGGTGGTTGGGGCTTCTGCCGCGATGGCCGCAAAGGAAAGAGACAGGCACAGCCCGAGCAGGGCTGTGCGAAGGTGTACGCGCAGGGACATAGGCAGACTACTTGTGGATCCGGCAGAAACGAAGTTTAGAGGAACAATCCTGGTCCGGGTCGCGTTCCTTCGGGGAATCTGACGCCCACTTTCTGGATCTTGTTCCCGTCGATGGTCGCCACGGTCCAGATCGTGCCATGCCATTCGACCTGATCACCTACTACTGGAGCGCCTCCGACCTTCTGTCGGATGAACTGTGCCAGTGGCATTTTCGCGTCCAGGCCATCGAGTTTCAGGCCGTACAGTGCCGCCACCGCACCCAGTTCGGCATCGCCTTCGAGCACGAAGTCGCCAAAGAAGCGCAGGTCCAGGCCGCGCTGCGGTGCCTGGCTGAACAGTTTGCCCAGGGCCGGCAGGTTGTGCTCATGGCCGATCACGCAGAGCATGTCGCCCACTTCCAGCACGGTGCTGCCCGACGGGTGCAGCAACTGCTCGCCACGGAACAGTGCGGCGATCCGCGTGCCTTCGGGCATTTTCAGCTCGCGCAGGGCGGCGCCGATGCACCATTTTTCGGTACCCAGGCGGTAGACGAACATTTCCCACTCGCTGGTGATGTGCACTTCCAGGGCGGAACGGGAGATCGGCGCCGGGTCTGGCGGTACTGTCACTTTCAACAGCTTGGCCATCCACGGCAGGCTGGTGCCTTGCACCAGCAGTGACACCAGTACGATGAAGAACGCCAGGTTGAAGAACAGCTGGGCGTCGGGCAGGCCGGCCATCAGCGGGAATACCGCCAGAATGATCGGTACCGCGCCGCGCAGGCCAACCCAGGAAATGAAGCCTTTCTCGCGGCCATGGAAGGCCTTGAACGGTAGCAGTGCAGCGACCACCGACAGCGGCCGCGCCACCAGGATCATCCACAGCGCCAGGCCCAGCGCGGGCAGGGCGATCGGCAGCAGGTCGTGGGGCGTGACCAGCAGCCCCAGCACCAGGAACATGCCGATCTGGGCCAGCCAGGCCATGCCGTCGAGCATGTGCAGGATGCCGTGGCGGCTGCGGATCGGCTTGTTACCCAGCACCAGGCCGCACAGGTACACGGCAAGGAAGCCGCTGCCATGCAGGGCGTTGGTCAGCGAGAACACTACCAGGCCGCCGGCTATCACCAGGATGGGGTACAGGCCGCCAGCCAGGCTGATGCGGTTGACCAGCTGCAGCATCAGCCAGCCGCCGCCCAGGCCCAACAGCCCGCCGATGCCGAACTCGCGCAGCAGGTGGCCCAGCAAGCTCCAGTGCAGGCCGGTCTGACCGCTGGCGATCATGTCGATGAGGGTGACGGTGAGGAACACCGCCATCGGGTCGTTACTGCCTGATTCGATTTCCAGGGTGGCGGTGACCCGCTCGTTCAGGCCTTTGCCGCCGAGCAGCGAGAACACCGCCGCGGCGTCGGTGGAGCCGACGATGGCACCGATCAGCAGGCCCTGGATCAGGCTCAGGTCGAACAGCCAGGCAGCCACCATGCCGGTGAGCGCGGTGGTGATCATCACACCGACGGTGGCCAGCGACAGCGCCGGCCACAATGCCACGCGGAAGCTCGCCACGCGCGTGCGCAGGCCACCGTCGAGCAGGATCACGGCCAGTGCCAGGTTGCCCACCAGGTAGGCGGTCGGGTAGTTGTTGAAGATGATCCCGCCACCGTCTACACCAGCGACCATGCCGACGGCGAGGATGATGACCAGGATAGGGATGCCCAGGCGCGACGACAGCGAGCTGACCAGGATACTTGCGCCCACCAGCAATGCGCCGATCAGGAACAGGCTGTTGATGGTGCTTGCATCCAAAGGCAGGTACTCCGGGACAGCGCGGGGAAAAGGGACTTGGTAGCGTACTTTTCAGCAAAAGCTAGCAGGTCGCGTGCCAATCGATTCTAACCTGATGAATTGGCAGCATGTAAAGCGTTTCTGCAGATGTACAAAAGGCACCGTGGTGGGTGCCTTTTGTTGTAGTGCCTGGGCGGGCCTCTTCGCGGGCTTGCCCGCTCCCACAGGGATATCACAAGGCTTGCTGGCGATGCAGTACCTGTGGGAGCGGGCGCGCCCGCGAAGAGGCCGGTGCAGGCTTACGCCTGCTTCACTTCACGCATCGGCTTGCCCTTCACCGGTGCACCGTTGGCCTTGTAGTACTTGGCGGTGCTGCGCGCCAGCGGCTTGCGGCCACGGATCTTGTCCGAGATCTTCTCGGCGATCATGATCGTGGTGGCGTTGAGGTTGCCGGTGATGATGATCGGCATGATCGACGCATCGACCACGCGCAGGCCCTGCATGCCGTGCACGCGACCCTGATTGTCGACCACCGCCATGTCGTCGGTGCCCATCTTGCACGAGCAGGACGGGTGGAAGGCGGTTTCGGCGTGCTCGCGGATGAACTTGTCCAGTTCCTCGTCGGTTTGCACGTGCGCGCCCGGGCTGATCTCGCGGCCGCGGTACGGGTCCAGCGCCGGCTGGGCCATGATTTCGCGGGTCAGGCGGATGCCGTCACGGAACTCCTGCCAGTCCTGCTCGGTGGCCATGTAGTTGAACAGGATGCTCGGGTGTTGGCGCGGGTCCTTGGACTTGGCCTGTACGCGACCACGGCTTGGCGAGCGCATCGAGCCCATATGCGCCTGGAAGCCGTGCTCCTTCACCCCGTTGGAGCCGTTGTAGTTGATCGCTACCGGCAGGAAATGATACTGGATGTTCGGCCATTCGAACTCAGGGCGAGTACGAATGAAACCGCCGGCCTCGAACTGGTTGCTGGCGCCGATGCCAGTGCCCTTGAACATCCATTCGGCACCGATGGCTGGCTGGTTCCACCACAGCAGCGATGGGTACAGCGATACCGGCTGGGTGCAAGCGTACTGCAGGTACAGCTCCAGGTGGTCCTGCAGGTTTTCGCCGACGCCCGGCAGGTCGTGCACCACCGGGATGTCGAGGCTTTCCAGCAGGGCGCGCGGGCCAACGCCGGAGCGTTGCAGCAGCTGCGGCGAAGCGATGGCGCCGGAGCTGACGATCACTTCCTTGCGTGCGCGGGCTTCGACACGCTCTTCGCTGTCGCCGACCAGGTAGGTCACGCCGACAGCGCGCTTGCCGTCGAACAGCACGCGGTCAGTCAGGGCATGGGTGACGATGGTCAGGTTCGGGCGCTTCTTGGACTGGTCCAGGTAGCCGCGGGCGGTGCTGGAGCGGCGGCCTTGCTTGGTCACGGTACGGTCCATCGGACCGAAGCCTTCCTGCTGGTAGCCGTTGAGGTCTTCGGTGCGCGGGTAACCGGCCTGCACGCCGGCTTCGACCATGGCGTGGAACAGCGGGTTGTTGCCGGCTTTTGGCGTGGTCACGCTGACCGGGCCTTCGCCGCCGTGGTAGTCGTTCGGGCCGATGTCGCGGGTTTCGGCCTTGCGGAAGTACGGCAGGCAGTCGAGGTAGGTCCAGTCTTCCAGGCCTGGCAGCTCTGCCCAGCCGTCGAAGTCCATGGCGTTACCACGGATGTAGCACATGCCGTTGATCAGCGACGAGCCACCCAGGCCCTTGCCGCGGCCACATTCCATGCGGCGGCCGTCCATGTGCGGCTCCGGGTCGGTCTCGTAGGCCCAGTTGTAGCGGCGGCCCTGCAGCGGGAAGGCCAGTGCGGCTGGCATCTGGGTGCGGAAGTCGAAGCGGTAGTCGGGGCCACCGGCTTCCAGCAGCAGTACGGTGACGCCGGCATCTTCGGTCAGGCGAGTGGCCAGGGTGTTACCGGCCGAACCGGCACCGACGATGATGTAATCGTATTCCATGGGTTTCTCCCATTTGAGCGGCAAGCTTCAAGCTACAAGCTGCAAGAAAAGCAGTCGTGCGAAGCTCGCGAATGGATGAGGCTTGCAAGGGCCGGTGGCATACGCCGACCGGCTCTTTCTTGCAGCTTGAAGCTAGCGACTTGAAGCTGTCGGTCAGAAGACCGACGAATAGCCGCCCAGCTCGACCTGGACCGACTTGATGCGAGTGTATTGAGCCAGCGAGCTGATACCGTTCTCACGGCCGACGCCCGACTGCTTGTAGCCACCGACCGGCATTTCGGCCGGCGATTCACCCCAGGCGTTGATCCAGCAGATACCGGCTTCGAGCTTGTGGATGATGCGGTGGGCACGGGTGATGTCGTTGGTGCAGACACCGGCGGCCAGGCCGTATTCGGTGTCGTTGGCACGGCGGATCACTTCTTCTTCGGTCTCGTAGGTGAGGATGCTCATCACCGGGCCGAAGATCTCTTCCTTGACGATGGTCATGTCGTCGCTGCAGTCGGTGAACACGGTCGGGGCGACGAACGCGCCCTTGGCGAAATCACCGGCGGTCAGGCGCTCACCGCCGCACAGCACGCGGGCACCTTCTTCTTTACCCTTGGCGATGTAGCCGAGCACGCTTTCCATGTGCTGGAAGCTGACCAGCGGGCCGAAGTTGGTGTTTTCGTCTTCCGGGTTGCCGGCGCGGATGCGGGCAACGCGTTCGACGATCTTGGCTTCGAAAGCCGCCTTCATTTCAGCCGGGATGAACACGCGGGTGCCGTTGGTGCACACCTGGCCCGAGCTGTAGAAGTTGGCCATCATGGCGATGTCGGCGGCCTTGTCCAGGTCGGCGTCGGCGCAGATGATCAGCGGCGACTTGCCGCCCAGCTCCATGGTGACTTCCTTGAGCGACGAGCTCGAGGCGCTGGCCATGACCTTCTTGCCGGTGGTGGTGCCGCCTGTGAAGGAGACTTTTTCGATGCGCGGGTGCTCGGTCAGCCAGGTGCCGACTTCGCGGCCGCTGCCGGTGAGAACGTTGAACACACCGTTCGGCAGACCGGCTTCGGTGTAGATCTCGGCCAGTTTCAGGGTGGTCAGCGAGGTGACTTCCGACGGCTTGAAGATCATCGCGTTGCCGGCAGCCAGGGCCGGGGCGGACTTCCACAGGGCGATCTGGATCGGGTAGTTCCAGGCGCCGATACCGACGGTCACGCCCAGCGGCTCGCGGCGGGTGTAGACGAAGGACGATTCACGCAGCGGGATCTGCTCGCCTTCGATGGCCGGCACCAGGCCAGCGTAGTACTCCAGCACGTCGGCGCCGGTGACGATGTCGACGTAGCGGGTTTCCGAGTACGACTTGCCGGTGTCCAGGGTTTCCAGCATGGCCAGCTCGTCGTTGCGCTCGCGCAGGATGTCGACGGCGCGGCGCAGGATGCGCGAACGCTGCATGGCGGTCATCGCGGCCCACACCTTCTGGCCGCGCTCGGCGCTTTCCACGGCCTTCTCGACGTCAGCCGCGGTGGCACGTTGCACATGGGCGAGGACTTCGCCGGTAGCCGGGTTGATGGCTTCGAAAGTGGCATCGCTGCCAGAGTCGACGTAAGCGCCATCAATGTAGAGTTTTTGCGTTCCGAAACGGGCCATAGTGTCCTCGCAAGTGCAGTGTGTGGTTTGGCTTGCGCGTCACGCTCCTGCCGGGTTGGCAAGGGCCGTGCGCGTTGGGTCAGCGGCCTGGTCATCTGTGCCCAGGGTGTGCTGCTTAGCCAGTTGTAGATCCATGTATTCGTAAGCAATCCGTACCGCCTGGTCGGTGTCGAATGCATCACCCGACAGGGCACCACGCAGCCACAATCCGTCGATCAAGGCTGCCAGGCCGCGGGCTGCCTTGCGCGCATGGTAGAGCGGCAGGACGCGGCGGAACTGGCAACACAGGTTGGAGTACAAGCGGTGGTCGTTGATCCGCTGCAACCTGTGCAAATCGGGCTGGTGCATGCTGGAAGCCCAGAAGGCCAACCAGGTTTTCATTGCCGGGCCATTTACCTGGCTGGCATCGAAGTTACCCTCGATGATCACTTTCAGGTGGGCGCGCGGGCTGTCGTCCGTCAGGGCCTGGCGACGTGCTCGAACGCCTTCGTTGAGCATGTTCATGATGTAACCCATCGTCGCTGCGATCAGGCCGTTCTTGTCCCGAAAGTAGTGACTGATGATGCCGTTCGACACACCGGCCAAACGGGCAATCAGCGCAATGCTGGCGTCCCCCAGACCGACCTGATCGACCGCCTGCAACGTGGCTTCGATCAACTGCTGGCGGCGGATGGGTTGCATACCGACCTTGGGCATCTTGCTATCTCCTCAGGCCTGCGAGCAGACGACAGGCGGCTGACTCGGCGAAGACCAGTCTATTTTGTTTTGATTGAACGTTCAATCAATAAAGAATAAGCTCTGCGACAATTTGTGCCATTGACAGTTTCTAAGGCCGTCGAGAAGGCACGGATTGACACCCCAGGAAATCGCGTAACCCCCGGAATACAAGGCGTTGACGGGCATGTGCGATGCGAAATGCAGATTCTGCCGTACGGCCATTGGCCCTGCGACAGGCCCTTGGAGCGGGCGGGGTGATCTGTGACGAATGCGCGCACCTCGCGTTGAGGCGTGGCATTTTCAGCAGGCCACCTGTCTGTTTTTTTGCAACGTATCGATTCGGGATCACGGTTTCCAGGGTGCTTTTATAACACCTGACGCAGTGGGGATATTCCACCAATTGCTCGGGAAAGACTGATTAGCCTCCACAGCCGTACTGCCCGGAGCATTCGTGCAATGAGTTCTGCCTCCCTAACCAAACCCCCCGCCGAGAGGGTACGGGTCAATCGCGTGGTGTTCTTCACCTCCGCGCTGATGATCCTCGTTCTGACTGCCTTGCTGATCGCTGTACCCGAAACTGCCGGCCAGGTGCTGGGCGTGGCCCAGAAATGGCTGACGCGCACCTTTGGCTGGTACTACATGCTGGTGATCTGCGGTTACCTGCTGTTCGTCGTCTACCTGGCCTTCTCCGACTACGGCAAGCTCAAGCTTGGCGGCAAGGATGACCAGCCCGACTTCAGCTATGGCGCCTGGGCCGGCATGCTGTTCTCCTCCGGTATCGGCATTTCGCTGCTGTATTTCGGCGCGTCCGAGCCGCTGGACCACTACTTCAACCCACCGGAAGGTACCCCGGCCAGCCTCGAGGCCGCGCGCCAGGGCCTGCAGTTGACTTTCCTGCACTGGGGTCTGCACGGCTGGGCGATCTACGCCCTGGTCGGCCTGGCCGTGGGTTACTTCGCCTACCGCCACAACCAGCCGCTGGCCCTGCGTTCGGCGCTGTACCCGCTGGTAGGTGAGCGCTGGGTCAAGGGCGCTGCCGGCAATGCCGTGGACATCTTCGGCATGTTCGTCACCCTGCTGGGCCTGGTGACCAACCTGGGTATCGGCTCGATGCAGGTAGCTTCCGGCCTGGAATACCTGTTTGGCATGGACCACAGCAAGACCAACCTGCTGGTGGTGATCCTGGTCATGGCTGGTGTGGCCACCGTGGCAGCTGTTTCGGGTGTGGAAAACGGTATTCGCCGCCTGTCCAACCTGAACATCGTGCTGTTCAGCGGCTTGCTGATCTTCGTGTTGCTGGGCGGCGAGACCCTGCACCTGCTCAACGGCCTGGTGCAGAACGTGGGCGACTACCTCAACGGCATCGTGCTGAAAACCTTCGACCTCTATGTGTATGAAGGCGAGACAGGCAAGTCCGAGCGCTGGCTGGGCCTGTGGACCGTGTTCTACTGGGCCTGGTGGATTTCCTGGGGCCCATTCGTCGGCATGTTCATTGCCCGTATCTCCAAGGGCCGCACCGTGCGCCAACTGGTGATGGGCGTGCTGCTGATCCCGCTGGGCTTCACCCTGGCCTGGCTGTCGATCTTCGGCAACACCGCGCTGGACCTGGTGATCAATCAGGGCGCGGTGGAGCTGGGCAAGACCGCGCTGGAGCAGCCGTCGATGTCGATCTACCAACTGCTGGAATACTTCCCGGCGGCCAAGATCGTGATCGGTGTGGCGGTATTCGTCGGCTTCGTGCTGTTCCTCACCCCGGCCGACTCCGGCGCGGTGATGATGGCCAATCTGTCGTGCAAAGGCGGCAAGGTCGACGAAGACGCCCCGCACTGGATGGTGGTGTTCTGGTCGGTGGTCATCACCCTGGTCACCATCGGCCTGCTGTTCGCCGGTAACTTCGAGGCCATGCAGACCATGGTGGTGTTGGCAGGCCTGCCGTTCTCGGTGGTGCTGGTGCTGTTCATGTTCGGCCTGTACAAGGCCATGAAGCAGGACGTGGCGGTCGAGCAGGAGCGTGCCGAACTGGCCGCCCGTGGCCGTCGCGGCTTCAGCGAGCGCCTGACCCAGCTGGAACTGCAGCCGACCCAGGCCGTGGTCCAGCGCTTCATGGACAAGCAGGTCAGCCCGGCGCTGAAAGAAGCCGCCGCGCATCTGCAGACGTTGGGCTTCGAGGTGGAAACCCGCGTTGGCCAGTCGCGCAACATGATGGGCCTGCGAGTGATGATGGACGAGGGTAACCCGTTCGTTTACGAAGTGAGCCTGGACGGCTATCTGGCTGCACCGAGCGAGGCACCGGTGGAAGGCGAGCCGGAAGTACGTCAGCGCTTCTATCGTGCCGAGGTGTACCTGCACGACGGCAGCCAGGAGTACGACCTGATGGGCTTTGCGCCCGAGCAGATCGTGCGTGACGTGCTGGATCAGTTCGAGAGCCACCGGCAGTTGCTGGGGCGGGTGTATAGCTGATTATCGTCAGGGGGCCGCTTTGCGGCCCTTCGCGGGCAAGCCCGCTCCCACAGGATTGTCACAGGCTTTGAAACCTGCTCGGTTCCTGTAGGAGCGGGCTTGCCCGCGAAGGGCTGCAAAGCAGCCCCAGCTTCTCAGCGGTTGCTGTAGCGCCCGTTCCTGCCATGCCCCGGCATCGCCTGGTTGCTGCGCACGGCGATCATCTGCTGCAGCCGGATCAGCTCGATGCCCTGGCCCTTGAGCCGTGGCAGTTCGCGCTCCAGCACTTCCAGGGTCTGTGGATAAGGGTGCCCGATCAGCACCGCCGAGCCTTGCTTGCGGGCAAGGGCGATACCCTGCTGCAACTGCGCGCTAATCGCCGCGGTGGTGCGCACGTCATCAAGAAAGACATCCCGTGAAACGTGGGCCAATCCTTGCGCCTGTGCTTCGGCAGCCGCTACGGTAGCCGCACTGGTACGGCTGTCGACGAAGAACAGGTGACGCCGTTGCAGCTCGCCCATCAGCCAGGCCATCGGCCCGCGCTGGGCGGTCATGCGGCTGCCCATGTGGTTGTTGATGCCGGCGGCATAAGGGACCTTGGCCAGGGCTGCGTCCAGGCGCCGGGCCAGTTCTTCGATGGTAATGCCAGGGTGCCAGGCATAAGCTCCGGTAGCCGGGTCCATGGGCATGTGCAGGATCACCGTCTTGCCGGCCTTGTGCGCCTGGCGGGCGAAGTCCGTGGCATGCGGGGTGTCGGGCATGATCGCCATGGTCACCGGGCCGGGGAGGGCCAGGGTGCGGCTGTCACGCTCGGGGCTCTGGCCGAGGTCGTCGATGATGATGCTCATGTAGGCCTTGCCGGCCGGCGCGGCTTGCGCGACCCCGGCCAGCAGGCAGAACAGCAGGCACAGCAGATACCGCATGGGCTGGATCACTTGCCCGAGGTGATGTTGAGGCCTTTGAGCAGGCTCAACGCCTGGCTCAGCTGGAAGTCATCGTCCTGTGGGCGCTCCTTGCGTTTGCTGCTGCCGGTCGGGCGGTCGGCGCCGCCGTTACCGTTGCCCAGGTGGCCCTGCAGGTCGGCTTCCTTGAAGTTGTCGGTGTCGGCTTCGGCGGTAAGCTTGGCCTGGCGCACTTCGATGTCGGGGACGATGCCCTGGGCCTGGATCGAGCGGCCGTTGGGGGTGAAGTACAGCGCGGTGGTCAGCTTCAGGGCGCGGTCATTGGCCAAGGGCAGCACGGTTTGTACCGAGCCCTTGCCGAAGCTGTCGGTGCCCATCAGCACGGCGCGTTTCTGGTCTTGCAGGGCGCCAGCGACGATTTCCGAGGCCGAGGCGCTGCCGCCGTTGATCAGCACCACCAATGGCACGCCTTCGCTGGCGTCGGCCGGGTCGGCCGAGAAGCGCAGCTCGGAGTTGGCGATGCGGCCCTTGGTGTAGACGATCAGGCCCTTGGTCAGGAAGTGGTCGGCCACTTCCACCGCCGATTGCAGCACGCCGCCCGGGTTGTTGCGCAGGTCGAGCACCACCCCGCGCAGCTTCTTGCCGTTGTCCTTGCGCAGCTTGGCCAGAGCCTTGCCCACTTCGTCGCCGGTCTTGACCTGGAACTGGGTGATACGGATGTAGCCGTAGTCGTTCTCCAGCAGCTGGCTCTTCACGCTCTTGACCTGGATGACCGCGCGGGTCAGGGTCACGTCGAAGGGGTTGCCGCCGTCGCGTACCAGGGTCAGGGTGATCTTCTCGCCCACCTTGCCGCGCATCTTGTCGACCGCTTCGGTCATGGTCTGGCCACGGGTCGGGGCGCCATTGATCTTGACGATCAGGTCGCCGGCCTGGACGCCGGCGCGCGAGGCCGGGGTGTCATCGATCGGCGAGACTACCTTGATGAAGCCATCTTCCTGGCCCACTTCGATGCCCAGCCCGCCGAACTCGCCGCTGGTGCTTTCCTGCAGCTCCTGGAAGTCTTCGGGGCCGAGGTAGGCCGAGTGCGGGTCGAGGTTGCTGAGCATGCCTTTGATGGCGTTTTCCAGCAGGGTCTTGTCGTCCACCGGCTCCACATAGGCAGCCTTGATGCGGTCCATGACCTCGGCGAAGGTGCGCAGTTCTTCCAGCGGCAGTGGCGCCTTGGCGGTCACCTCGGTGGCCGGCACTGCAGCCGCCTTGGCCGGCTCCGCGGCAGTGGCCAGGGGCGCGCCGACCGCCAGGGCGATGGACAGGGCCAGCTGGGTGAGACGAGGCGAGTGCAGCATGTCGAACGAACTCCTGATCCTGTAAGCGCTCCCTGCGGAGCATCGGCGCAGCATGTGGGCTGCGCCGTAGAAATTTGACTAGCCCCGGCACCACTGCGAAGGGTCGGTAGGCCGGCCCTGCTGGCGGATGGCGAAGTACAAGCCTGCCGTGTCCTGGCCACCGCTGTCGCCAACGGTGGAAATGGCTTCACCGGCCTTGACGATATCGCCGGCGTTCTTGAGCAGGCTCTGGTTATGGCCGTACAGGCTCAGGTAACCGTTGCCATGGTCGAGAATGACCAGAAGCCCGGCACCGCGCAACCAGTCGGCGAACACCACGCGCCCGCCGTGCACGGCGCGCACCTGCGTGCCCGGGTTGGCGCTGATCATCACCCCGTCCCACTTGGCCCGGGCATCGCTGCCGCGGGCATCGCCGAAGCGTGCCAGCAATCGACCATTGACTGGCCAGGGAAGTTTGCCCCGCGCGGCAGAAAATGCACCGCCGTAGCTCGCGCCGTCGCTGGAAACCATCGGGCCCAGGGTGGTACGGGCCTTTTTCGGCGGTTCCACGGGTTCGCGGGCTGGGTTGCGGGCAGCGGCGGCGGCCAAGGCTTGCTGCTGGCGGCGTTTTTCCGCTTCCTGCTGGGCCAGCAAGGCTTTCTTGCGTGCTTCCTCGGCCTCGCGGGCCTGGCGGGCCAGGGTTTCCTCGATGGTCTTGAGCACTTTGGCCAGGTCGGCCTGGTCCTGCTCACGGGCCTGCAGCTTCTGGCCGCGGTCTTTCACGTCGCTGTTGAGCTTGGCCAGCACCTGCTGGCGCTTGCCGCGCTCGGTTTCCAGTGCCTGGCGGCGGCTGTCGAGATCGGCACGCTGGGCCAGCAGCTGTTGCTGCTGGGTGGAGATTTCCTGCTCGACGTTGGCCAGCTGGCGCAGGGTTTCATTGAAGGTGCGCAGTTGCTCCAGGCGCGCCTTGCTCAGGTAGTCGTAATAGGTGAGGGTGCGGGCGAACTTCTCGGGGTTCTGCTGGTTGAGCAGCAGCTTGAGGTATTCCTCGCGGCCGTTCTGGTAGGCCGAACGGGCCTGGATGGCGATCAGTCGCTGTTGTTCAACGCGGGCGCTCTGGAGTTTTTTTTTCTCGGTATCAAGGCGCTCCAGCTCGCCCTCGGTCTTTTTTAGTTCTTGCTGCAGAGCCTCCACCTGCTTTTCGAGGTTGCCGATGTCGGTCTCGGTGGCTTTGAGGTCCTTTTGCACACCGGCTTTTTCTTCCTGGAGCTTGCCCAGCGTTTTCTTGAGCTCGGCAATGTCCTGGCGGGTGGCGTCCAGTTGCTGCTGGGTCTGCGCACGCTCATCGGCGAAGGCCGGGCTGAGCAGGCAAGACAGGGCTAGGAGGATCAGGGCGCGAAGCATGGGGTTTGGCGTACCAAGGATGGAGACTGGCCTAGTATGCCCGCGTGGGCGGGCAAAAAAAACGCCTCGCTGTGGGTGCGGCGGGGCGTTTGTCTGGAATTCATGTGTACAGGGGCTGCTTTGCAGCCCAATCGCCGGCAAGCCAGCTCCCACAGGGAGCTGTGGCTGACACCGAACCTGTGGCTTGCCGGCGATTGGGCCGCAACGCGGCCCCATGCACGGAATCAGGCGTCTACCAGGATGGACGTACCGGTCATTTCCACCGGCTTTTCCAGCCCCAGCAGCTTGAGCATGGTCGGCGCCACGTCGGCCAGCACGCCGCCGTCGCGCACCTTGAGGTTGCGCTTGCCCACATAGATGAACGGTACCGGCTCGGTGGTGTGCGCGGTATGCGCCTGGCCAGTGCACTCGTCTTCCATCTGCTCGACATTGCCGTGGTCGGCGGTGATCAGTGCTTCGCCGCCGACCTTGTCCAGCGCATCGACGATGCGGCCGACGCAGCCATCCAGGGCCTCGACGGCCTTCACCGCGGCGTCGAACACGCCGGTATGGCCGACCATGTCGCCGTTGGCGTAGTTGACCACGATCACGTCATAGCGCTGCTGCTCGATGGCGTCGACGATGCGGTCGGTGACTTCCGGTGCGCTCATTTCCGGTTGCAGGTCATAGGTAGCGACCTTCGGCGACGGGATCAGGATGCGCTCTTCGCCTTCGAACGGCTCTTCGCGGCCACCGGAGAAGAAGAAGGTGACGTGGGCGTACTTCTCGGTTTCGGCGATACGCAGCTGGGTCTTGCCGTTCTTCGCCAGGTACTCGCCCAGCACGTTGTTCAGGCTGGACGGGGCAAAGGCTGCCGGTGCCGGGATCTTCGCCGAGTACTGGGTCAGGCCGATGTAGGCCGCCATCTTCGGCAGGCGCGCACGGGGGAATTCAGTGAAGTCTGGTTCGACGAATGCACGCGACAGCTCGCGGGCGCGGTCGGCGCGGAAGTTCATGAAGATCACTGCATCGCCGTCTTCGACCTTGACCGCTGCGCCGATGCGCGTGGCCTTGACGAACTCGTCGCTCTCGTCGCGGGCGTAGGCCGCTTCCAGGCCTGCCAGGGCGGTGTCCGCGGTGTATTCGGCGGTGCTGTCGACGATCAGGTTGTAGGCGGCGCTGACGCGGTCCCAGCGGTTGTCGCGGTCCATGGCGTAGTAGCGACCGATCAGGCTGGCGATGCGGCCCTTGCCCAGTTTGGCGAAGGTGGCGTCGAGCAGTTCGATGGACGACTGCGCGCTGCGTGGCGGGGTGTCGCGGCCATCGAGGAAGGCGTGCAGGTAGATCTTTTCGGCACCGCGCTGCGCGGCCAGTTCGGCCATCGCCACCAAGTGGTCCTGGTGGCTGTGTACGCCGCCATCGGACAGCAGGCCGAGGATATGCACGGCCTTGCCGGCACCGGCTGCCTTGTCCACCGCACCGGTAAGCACCGGGTTTTCGAAGAACTCGCCGTCGCGGATGGCCTTGGTCACCCGGGTGAAGTCCTGGTAGACGACGCGGCCTGCGCCGAGGTTCATGTGACCGACTTCGGAGTTGCCCATCTGCCCGTCCGGCAGGCCGACATCCATGCCCGAACCGGAAATGAGGCCATGCGGCTGGCTGGCGCGCAGGCGGTCATAGACCGGCGTGTTGGCGGCGTAGATGGCGTTGTATTCGGGGCTTTCGCTGTGGCCGAAGCCATCCAGGATGATCAGGACCAGGGGTTTGGGCGTACTCGTCATCAATCAAACTCACGGTTGTTCAAAGATGATAAAGACACGCATTTTAGGGCAAATGCGCCACCTGCGGCGAATATTCCTCCCATTCCCCCGACCGGCGCATGCGTGCCAGCGATGTGAAGGTGGTTTTCCGGCCGGCCCGTCGGGCTTTGGTGGCATTGAGGGGCTGTGTATACTGGCCGGCATTTTCAATCGCGTGGAACACCCCAGATGGTTGCTAACCTGATTCAATTTGCGACAAACCACTACATCCTGGTGGCGATCTTCGTTGTTTTGCTGGTCGCATTGCTGGTCAACGAAATCCGTCGCGGCGGCCAAAGCCTGAGCAACGGCCAGCTGACGGCCCTGGTCAATGCCGAAAAAGCCCTGGTGGTCGACATCCGCCCGCCCAAGGAATACTCCGCCGGTCACATCGTCGGTGCGGTGAACATCCCGCAGGACAAGTTGGTCAACCGCATGACCGAGCTGGACAAGCACAAAGAGAAGACCCTGATCGTCGTCGACGCGATGGGCCAGCAGTCCGGCACCATCTGCCGCGAGCTGCTCAAGGCTGGTTACAACGCCGCCAAACTGAGCGGTGGCGTTTCCAGCTGGAAAGCCGATAACCTGCCCCTGGTGAAGTGATATGAAGCCCGTCATCGTCTATTCCAGCGACTACTGCCCCTACTGCATGCGTGCCAAGTACCTGCTCGAGAGCAAGGGCGTGGCCTTCGATGAAATCAAGGTCGACGGCAAGCCGCAGCTGCGTGCCGAGATGAGCCAGAAGGCCGGCCGTACTTCGGTACCGCAGATCTGGATCGGCAGCACCCATGTCGGTGGATGCGATGACCTCTATGCCCTGGAGCGCGCCGGCAAGCTCGACGCGCTGCTGGCGGCCTGATTTTGCACTGCATTCAAAAACATTAGGATAAGGATCTGCCATGACTGACCAACAGACCAACGGCGCTGCTGCAGAAGACAACAGCCCCCAGTTCTCCATGCAGCGCATCTATGTGCGCGACCTGTCGTTCGAAGCCCCGAAAAGCCCGCAGATCTTCCGCCAGACCTGGGAGCCGAGCGTTGCCCTGGACCTGAACACCAAGCAGAAAGCCCTGGAAGGCGACTTCCACGAGGTGGTGCTGACCCTGTCGGTCACCGTCAAGAACGGTGACGAAGTGGCCTTCATCGCTGAAGTGCAGCAGGCAGGTATCTTCCTGATCAAGAACCTGGACGCGGCTTCGATGAGCCACACCCTGGGTGCGTTCTGCCCGAACATCCTGTTCCCGTACGCCCGTGAAACCCTGGACAGCCTGGTGACCCGCGGTTCGTTCCCGGCCCTGATGCTGTCGCCGGTCAACTTCGACGCCCTGTACGCGCAAGAAATGCAGCGTATGCAGGAAGCTGGCGAAGCGCCGACTGTGCAGTAAGTTTGCTGGAATCAAAAAAGCGCCTCTCGGGGCGCTTTTTTGTTGCCTGCACTGGCCCTTTCGCGGGCAAGCCCGCTCCTACAGGGGTCACACAATCACTGTAGGAGCGGGCTTGCCCGCGAAAGGGCCGGGTCAGGTTAGAGATCAACTCCCGGCAAACCCATTCTGCCGCCACGCCTCATACACCGTCACCGCCACGGTATTGGACAGGTTCAGGCTACGGCACCCCGGCCGCATCGGCAGGCGCAGGCGTTGTTCGGCCGGCAGGCTGTCCAGCACTTCGGCCGGTAGCCCACGGCTCTCGGGCCCGAACAGGAAGGCATCGCCGGGCTGGTAGGCCACTTCGTGGAACGGGTGCGAGCCCTTGGTGGTAAAGGCGAACAGCCGCGGGTTGCCCAGGCTTTCCAGGCATCCGGCCAGGCTCTCGTGGCGCTTGAGCGTGGCATACTCGTGGTAATCCAGCCCCGCACGACGCAGGCGCTTGTCATCCAGTTCGAAGCTGATGGGTTCGATCAGGTGCAGGTCGCAGCCGCTGTTGGCGCACAGGCGAATGATGTTGCCGGTATTCGGCGGAATTTCTGGTTGAAAGAGGATGACGTGAAACATGCACGGCTCCAAGCGTGAAGATGACGGGCATTCTACCCCTGAACCGGACGTGCGTTCGAAGGCGTTCCCTCGGGTGATGCTGTCGTTGGCGATTGTCGGCTTGATGGTCGGGCTGATGATCGGCCGCCTGACCGCGCCCGACGAGCGTGAGCTGCAGCAGGTGGAGGTGGTGCAGGATGGCCTGGACCTGTGGTTCAACGAAGAGCCCCAGCTGCATGGCGAGCACGTGGAAGGTACGGTCGCGCTGTTGTTCCAGGCCCAGGGCAAGGCCCAGCATGGGCAACTGAGCTTGCAGGGCAAGCCGGTCAGCTGGCGCGTGCGCAAGAGCGAAGAAGGTTTGTTGCTGACGGTGGTGGCCGCGCGCCCCTTGCACGGCGAATGGATGGGTGCAAAGGACGCTGGGCGCTGGCGGGTGCAGGTGAAACTGCACGAATAAAAGAGGGGATATCCCGGCCTGCCTGTACCAGGGTCCCCAAAACGGGCGATGTCGCGAATAAAAGAGGGGTTTTCCCGGCCTGCCTGTACCGAGGACCCCGAAACTGGAGATGTATTAGCTATTGCAGGGGGCGTGCCAGTTTTGCAAAGCCCGTGGATATTGGGCTTTCAGGGGGATTTGGCCGGGTTTTGAGGGGATTTGTGCCTTTGTGAGGTGCATCGGGCACAGGATCGGTGCATCGGGAGGCTGAAATGGTTGGGGCCGCTTTGCGGCCCATCGCAGGCAAGCCAGCTCCCACAGGTACCGCGCAGATTTCAGGATTTGCGCGGTACCTGTGGGAGCTGGCTTGCCTGCGATGGGCTGCAAAGCAGCCCCAGGGGTCTGGCAGGCGAAACGCTTAATCAGTGCTCATCACCTTCCTCTTCATCTCCCCCAGCCACATTCATCCCCAGTTCCTTGATCTTGCGCGTCAGGGTATTGCGCCCCCAACCCAGCAGCAGCGCCGCATCCCGCCGCCGCCCGGCGGTGTGCTTGAGCGCCGTCTCGATCATGATCCGCTCAAAGCTCGGCACCGCACTGTCCAGCAGGTTCGACTGCCCACGCGCCAATGCCTGGTCGGCCCACTGGCGCAGCGCCTGCTCCCAGTTGGTCACCGGTGCGGCGTCCTGTGGCAGGTTCAGCAGTTCTGGCGGCAGGTCGCCAATCAGCACCTCGCGGCTGGAGGCCATCACGGTGATCCAGCGGCAGGTGTTCTCCATCTGCCGCACGTTGCCCGGCCAGGGCAGGTTGCGGATGAACTCTTCGGTTTCCGGCTTGAGGATCTTCGGCTCGACTGCCAGCTCCTGAGCGGCGCGGGCGAGGAAGTGGCGGGCGAGGGCAGGGATGTCTTCGCGGCGGTCGGCCAGCCTCGGGATGTGGATGCGGATCACGTTGAGGCGGTGGAACAAGTCTTCGCGGAACTTGCCAGCCTGCACCAGCGACTCCAGGTTCTGGTGGGTGGCGGCAATGATGCGCACGTCGACCTTGACCGGCACGTGGCCGCCGACGCGGTAGAACTCGCCATCGGCCAGCACCCGCAGCAGGCGGGTTTGGGTGTCGGCGGGCATGTCACCGATCTCGTCGAGGAACAAGGTACCGCCATCGGCCTGCTCGAAGCGGCCCCGGCGCAGGTTGGCAGCGCCAGTGAAGGCGCCTTTTTCGTGGCCGAACAGCTCGGACTCCATCAGGTCCTTGGGGATGGCGGCCATGTTCAGGGCAATGAACGGTGACGCCGCGCGTGGGCTGTGGCGGTGCAGGGCATGGGCTACCAGCTCCTTGCCGGTACCGGACTCACCGTTGATCAGCACGGTGATATTGGAGTGGCTGAGGCGACCGATGGCACGGAACACCTCCTGCATCGCCGGTGCTTCACCGATGATTTCCGGCGTGCGCGCCAGGCTCTGCGGCACATCCAGCCCCTGCTGCTCCTGGGCGTGCTGGTTGGCGCGCTTGACCAGCGAAACCGCCTCGTCCACGTCGAACGGCTTGGGCAGGTATTCGAAGGCACCGCCCTGGTACGAGGCCACGGCGCTGTCCAGGTCGGAATGGGCGGTCATGATGATGACCGGCAGGCGCGGGTGCTGCTCGCGGATCTGTGCCAGCAGGTCGAGGCCGCTGGTGCCGGGCATGCGGATGTCGGAAATGATCACATCCGGCTGCTGGCGTGCCAGGCGGCCCATGACACCGTCTGCGCTGTCGAAGCTCTGGGTGGTCATGCCTTCCTGTTGCAGGGCTTTTTCCAGGACCCAGCGGATGGAGCGATCATCGTCGACGATCCATACGGTTTCACTTCGGCTCATGAGGCGGTGGCTCCTTGTTCCAGGGGCAGGTAGATCGAGAAGGCGGTGTGGCCTGCATGGCTTTCACACTCGATCAGGCCCTGGTGCTGGCTGATGATGTTCTGAGTGATGGCCAGGCCCAGCCCGGTACCGTCCGGGCGGCCGCTGACCATGGGATAGAAGAGGGTGTCCTGCAGTTCCGGCGGAATGCCCGGGCCGTTGTCGATGATCTCTACCCGCGCCACCAGGCGATGACGCACATGGCCGATGGTGAACTGGCGCAGGGCGCGGCTGCGCAGGGTGATGCGGCCCAGGCGCAGCTCGTTCTGCGAGCTGATCGCCTGCATGGCGTTGCGCACGATGTTGAGCACGGCCTGGATCATCTGTTCGCGGTCGATCAGCACGTCCGGCAGGCTGGGGTCGTAATCGCGCACCAAAGTGATGCAGCCCTGGCTTTCGGCCTCGACCAGGCTGCACACCCGCTCCAGCACTTCATGGATGTTAGTCATGGCCAGCGACGGCAGCTTGTTCGAGCCGAGCATGCGGTCGACCAGGTTGCGCAGGCGGTCGGCCTCTTCGATGATCACGTTGGTGTAGTCGCGCAGGCCTTCTTCGGGCAACTCGCGGGCCAGAAGCTGGGCTGCGCCGCGGATGCCACCGAGCGGGTTCTTGATTTCGTGGGCCAGGCCGCGCACCAGCATCTTGGTGGTTTCCTGCTTGCTCAGCTGGGCCTCTTCCTTGGTGATGCGCAGCAGCCGGTCACGTGGGTGCACCTCCAGCAGCAGCAGGGTCTGGCCCTGGTGCAGGATCGGCGTTACCGCGTAGTCGACGGTGATGGTCTGCCCGGTCAGCGAAGTGAGCTGCGCTTCACGCTTGGTGAACGGATGCGCCTGCTCGACCGCCTGGCGCAACGAGCTGAGCGCTTCGGTCGATTCGGTGAACAACTCGCTGATGAATTGCCCATGGCTGCGCTGGCCACTGACCGCCAGCAGCATTTCCGCGGCCGGGTTCATGTACTCCAGGCGCAACTCGGCATTGAGCAGCAGCGTGGCGGTGGTCAGGTTGTCCAGAAGCAGACGGTGCTGTGCATCGCTGATGGTCATAAGGCGTCGTTGACCTCTTTTGGCGCTTGCCTGGCACTGGTGTGGTCAGGGCCGGGCGCGGGGTGGGTCCGCTGATGCGAGTCTTTCTACAAAAAATGCAAGAAACAAACCAAAGCTCCGAAAAGAAGCGGGATTTGCCGATAAAGGCCTGGATCTGCGCGAATTCGGATCAGAAACTCTGGATGAAGCGTTTCACTTGAACCAGATTGGGGAGCAAATAGGGGCGTGCCGCTTAATCGTGCACCAAGTTAGAGCATAGCGTGGCGGGTAGGGTTACTGTGTGACGCAGAAACGAAAACGGCCTCCCGAAGGAGGCCGTCTCGATGATGTCATCGGCGCCAGGCGCCGATCAGATCAGCAGCTGTAGTACAGCTCGTATTCCAGCGGGTGCACGAAGGTACGGACCTTGATCTCTTCTTCGCTCTTCAGCTCGATGAAGGCATCGATGAAGTCGTCGGAGAACACGCCGCCCTTGGTCAGGAACGCACGGCCTTTGTCCAGCTCTTCCAGGGCTTCTTTCAGGCTGCCGCATACTTGCGGGATGTCCTTGGCCTCTTCTGGTGGCAGGTCGTACAGGTTCTTGTCGGCAGCATCGCCTGGGTGGATCTTGTTCTGGATGCCGTCCAGGCCAGCCATCAGCAGGGCCGCGAAGGCCAGGTACGGGTTGGCCGATGGGTCCGGGAAGCGTGCTTCGATACGACGGGCTTTCGGGCTGCCGACGTAAGGAATACGGATCGAGGCGGAACGGTTGCGAGCCGAGTAGGCCAGCATTACCGGGGCTTCGAAGCCTGGGACCAGACGCTTGTAGGAGTTGGTCGACGGGTTGGTGAAGCCGTTCAGGGCCTTGCCGTGCTTGATGATACCGCCGATGAAGTACAGGGCAGTGTCGGACAGGCCGGCATAGCCTTCACCTGCGAAGGTGTTCTTGCCGTCTTTCCAGATCGACATGTGCACGTGCATGCCCGAGCCGTTGTCGCCGTACAGCGGCTTCGGCATGAAGGTGGCGGTACGGCCGTAGGCGTCGGCAACGTTGTGCACGACGTATTTCAGCGCCTGTACTTCGTCAGCCTTCTTCACCAGGGTGTTGAACTTGACGCCGATTTCGTTCTGGCCGGCTGTCGCCACTTCGTGGTGGTGAACTTCGACGGTCTGGCCCATTTCTTCCAGTGCGTTGCACATGGCAGTACGGATTTCGTGGTCGTGGTCGAACGGCGGGACCGGGAAGTAGCCGCCTTTCACGCCAGGACGGTGGCCTTTGTTGCCGCCTTCCACGTCAGCGCCGGTCATCCACGAGCCTTGCTCGGAGAAGATCTTGAACATCGAACCGGAGATGTCCGACTGGAACTTCACTTCGTCGAAGATGAAGAACTCAGGCTCCGGGCCTGCGAACACGGTGTCACCGATGCCGGTGCTCTTCAGGTACTCTTCGGCGCGCTTGGCGATCCCGCGTGGGTCGCGATCGTAGCCTTGCATGCTCGACGGGTCGACGATGTCGCAGGTGAGGATCAGGGTCGGCTCTTCGGTGAACGGGTCCAGTACGGCAGTGTCGTCGACCGGCATCAGGATCATGTCGGAGGCTTCGATGCCTTTCCAGCCAGCGATGGAGGAACCGTCGAACATCTTGCCGACTTCGAAGAAGTCTTCGTCCAGAGCGTCACGCGCGGGCATGGTCACGTGATGCTGAATGCCTTTGGTGTCCGTGAAACGCAGATCAATCCACTTGACGTCATGATCTTTGATGAGTTGAACCGACTTCGACATGTTGTCCTCCGGATGGTCTAGAGCGCGGTGGGCCGCTGCCCTGGAAAAAGGGTGTTGCCGGGCGCGGATAGTCGGCCAAGCTTACCTGCCTCACAAGGGAGCAAATTGCATGCCAGTGCCCGAAAATGGCGAGCGGGGGATAAAAGGAGGCGTTTGCGGGCATTTGGCGGTGGGCTGGCGGGGAAAAGTGCACCCTTACGATGCGATTTTCAGTATGGGCGCACCAATAAGGTGCATTGGGTGAATTGTGTGCTTTCTTTGAGGGCCTCATCGCCGGCAAGCCAGCTCCCACAGGTAGAGCGCAGGTCTTGAGGGCTGTGGATGGCCTGTGAGAGCTGGCTTGCCGGCGATGAGGCCGGTACAGGCAATATAAATCCGACCTTCTGTACAAAAGTTGGTCAAATCCTGAGCAATTTCCGCTATAATTCGCGCCCCTCATTTTCGGCAGGCCCTGCGCGCGCTGTTAACCAATGAAACTTATCGTCAAAGTCTTCCCAGAAATCACCATCAAGAGCCGGCCGGTGCGCAAGCGCTTCATCCGCCAGCTCGGCAAGAACATCCGCAACGTGCTCAAGGACCTCGACCCTGAGCTCGCGGTCGATGGTGTCTGGGACAACCTCGAAGTGGTCACCCGCGTCGAAGACGAGAAAGTCCAGCGCGAGATGATCGAGCGCCTCACCTGCACCCCGGGTATCACCCACTTCCTGCAGGTAGAGGAATACCCGCTGGGTGACTTCGACGATATCGTCGCCAAGTGCAAGCACCACTTCGGCCACCTGCTGCCCGGCAAGCACTTCGCCGTGCGCTGCAAGCGCGGTGGCCACCACGACTTCACCTCGATGGATGTCGACCGCTACGTCGGCAGCCAGCTGCGCCAGCAGTGCGGTGCCGCCGGCATCGAGCTGAAGCACCCCGAAGTGCTGGTGCGCATCGAAATCCGCGACCAGCGCCTGTACGTGATCCACAACCAGCACCAGGGCATCGGCGGTTATCCGCTGGGCGCCCTGGAGCAGACCCTGGTGTTGATGTCCGGCGGCTTCGACTCCACCGTGGCGGCCTATCAGATGATGCGCCGCGGCCTGATGACCCACTTCTGCTTCTTCAACCTCGGCGGCCGCGCCCACGAACTGGGCGTGATGGAAGTGGCCCACTACCTGTGGAAGAAGTACGGCAGCAGCCAGCGCGTGCTGTTCATCAGCGTGCCGTTCGAAGAAGTGGTCGGCGAGATCCTCAACAAGGTCGACAACAGCTACATGGGCGTGACTCTCAAGCGCATGATGCTGCGCGCTGCCGCGCACATGGCCGACCGCCTGGAGATCGACGCGCTGGTCACCGGCGAGGCGATTTCCCAGGTGTCCAGCCAGACCCTGCCGAACCTGGCGATCATCGACTCGGCCACCGACAAGCTGGTGCTGCGCCCGTTACTGGCCAGCCACAAGCAGGACATCATCGACCAGGCCTACACGATCGGCACCGCCGATTTCGCCAAGCACATGCCAGAATATTGCGGCGTGATCTCGGTAAACCCGACCACCCACGCCAAGCGTCACCGCATGGAGCATGAAGAGAAGCAGTTCGACATGGCCGTGCTGGAGCGCGCCCTGGAACGTGCCAAGCTGATCTCCATCGACCATGTGATCGACGAACTGGGCAAGGATGTCGAAATCGAGGAAGTGACCGAGGCGCTGCCCGGCCAGATCGTCATCGACATTCGTCACCCCGATGCCCAGGAGGACGAACCCCTGGTGATCGAGGGCGTCGAAGTCCAGGTAATGCCGTTCTACGCCATCAACAGCAAGTTCAAGCAACTGGACGCCAACCGCCAGTACTTGCTGTATTGCGACAAAGGTGTGATGAGCCGTTTGCACGCACACCACCTGCTCAGTGAGGGACATGCCAATGTGCGTGTTTATCGTCCGGCATAAGACGCCAGGGCTGTATGGCGGCAGCATCCGCCATCGCCCTCCCGACCATCGGGCCCGCTGAGCCTCAAACCGTACATATTCGCCGCCTACACTGGCGGCAACCGAATCCTCTGATCGAGATACACTTGTGATCGAAAATCTGCGTAACATCGCCATCATCGCCCACGTTGACCATGGTAAAACCACCCTGGTCGACAAACTCCTGCGCCAGTCCGGCACCCTGGAGCGTAACGAGCTCAACGACGAGCGCGTGATGGACTCCAACGACCAGGAAAAAGAGCGCGGCATTACCATCCTGGCGAAAAACACCGCCATCAACTGGAACGGCTACCACATCAACATCGTCGACACCCCCGGCCACGCCGACTTCGGTGGCGAGGTAGAGCGCGTGATGTCGATGGTCGACTCCGTGCTGCTGCTGGTCGACGCACAAGACGGCCCGATGCCACAAACCCGCTTCGTGACCAAGAAAGCGTTCGAAGCTGGCCTGAAGCCGATCGTGGTGATCAACAAGGTTGACCGCCCAGGTGCGCGTCCTGACTGGGTTCTGGACCAGATCTTCGACCTGTTCGACAACCTCGGTGCCACCGACGAACAGCTGGACTTCAAAGTCGTCTACGCCTCGGCCCTGAACGGCATTGCCGGCCTGGACCACACCGAAATGGGCGAGGACATGACTGCGCTGTACCAGTCGATCGTCGACAACGTGCCTGCACCTTCGGTTGACCGTGACGGCCCGTTCCAGATGCAGATCTCCGCACTGGACTACAACAGCTTCCTCGGTGTTATCGGCGTTGGCCGTATTGCCCGTGGTCGCGTCAAGCCGAACACCCCGGTTGTCGCCATCGACACCAACGGCAAGAAGCGTAACGGCCGTATCCTGAAGCTGATGGGCCACCACGGCCTGCACCGCGTCGACGTCGAAGAAGCCCAGGCTGGCGACATCGTCTGCATCAGCGGTTTCGACGAGCTGTTCATCTCCGACACCCTGTGCGCCCCGGATGCGGTCGAAGCGATGAAGCCGCTGACCGTTGACGAGCCGACCGTTTCGATGACCTTCCAGGTCAACGACTCGCCGTTCTGCGGCAAGGAAGGCAAGTTCGTCACCAGCCGCAACATCAAGGACCGTCTGGACAAAGAGCTGCTGTACAACGTTGCCCTGCGCGTTCAGGAAACCGATTCCCCTGACAAGTTCAAGGTATCGGGCCGTGGCGAACTGCACCTGTCGGTACTGATCGAAACCATGCGTCGTGAAGGCTTTGAGATGGCTGTAGGTCGTCCTGAAGTGATCATCCGCGAAGTCGACGGCGTCAAGCAGGAACCGTTCGAGAACGTCACCATCGACATCCCTGAAGAATCCCAGGGCAAGGTCATGGAAGAGATGGGCCTGCGTAAGGGCGACCTGACCAACATGGTGCCGGATGGCAAGGGCCGTGTTCGCCTGGAATACAACATTCCAGCCCGTGGTCTGATCGGTTTCCGTAACCAGTTCCTGACCCTGACCAACGGTGCAGGTATCCTGACCTCGATCTTCGATCGCTACGACACCATGAAGTCGGGCCAGATGTCCGGCCGCCTCAACGGTGTACTGGTTTCGGTCGAGACTGGCAAGGCGCTGACCTACTCCCTGGAAACCCTGCAGGCGCGCGGCAAGCTGTTCGTCGAGCACGGCCAGGAGATCTACAACGGTCAGATTATCGGCCTGAACAGCCGCGACAACGACCTGGGCGTGAACCCGACCAAAGGCAAGAAGCTCGACAACATGCGTGCTTCGGGCAAGGACGAAGTCATCGCCCTGGTACCGCCGGTTCGTCACACCCTGGAACAGGCCCTGGAATTCATCCAGGACGACGAGCTGTGCGAAGTGACTCCTAAGTCGATCCGCCTGCGCAAGAAGATCCTGGACGAAGGCGAGCGTACCCGCGCAGCCAAGAAAGCCAAGAACTGAGTTAGCTCAGGCTGAATGAAAACGCCCCCGGTCGAAAGGCCGGGGGCGTTTTTTTGCCTGCTGGGTTTGCATTGGCCCCTTCGCGGGCTTGCCCGCTCCCACAGGTACTGCACAGGTCTTGAATGTTGTGGAGATCCTGTGGGAGCGGGCAAGCCCGCGAAGAGGCCCTTGAAGGCTAACGCTTAGCGCCCAACCACCTTCGGCTTGTAAGCACAATACCCCGGCCGCGGCCCGACCTTGGGGTGGTTGCGGCACGTATCCGGGCGCTTGTCATAAATGGTGCACAGCCGGCTCTTACGATCCAGGTACATGCAATCATCGTTGCTCATCCGGGTCAGGGTGAAGATTCCCGACTTCTGGTTGAAGCGTTCGATGATGCCTTCTTTTTGCAGGCGCTTGGCCACGTTCTTCGGCGGTTCGTCTTTCTCGAACTCGTCGACCACGCCGATACGGATCAGATCCTTGATCTTCACCTCCACCGGCAGGGTGCAGCAGGTTGAATGGCAGCCATGGCACATATGGCTGGCATAGCGCTGCCAAGTCTCCAGGCGGTCGACTTCGGCGGCGGCGATCAGGGTCGTTTTCATCTTTATAGGGGTGGATCACGGTCTTGGGGCGCGCGATCATACCGGAGTTGTTCAAATTGTGAACAACCTTTTGCCGGAATCGCAGAGTGGGCATGAAAACTGCGAACCGTAACTTCCACTCCCTGTCGAAGGGTCTAGTCTCAAAAATCTCCCTCCGCTTTCGTCAACTTGCCAGAGGATGCCGCATGTCCCAGGAACCCAAAGCTCGTGACGCCGAGGTGGCCGAATTTCGCGCCGCTGTACTGGACAAGCTGACCTACGCGGTTGGCAAGGACCCGGAGCATGCCTTCGACCACGACTGGTTCGAGGCCATTGCCCTGGCCGCGCGCGATCACATGGTCGATCACTGGATGGACCACACCCGCCAGGCCTACCGCCGCAGCCAGAAGCGGGTCTATTACCTCTCCCTCGAATTCCTCATCGGGCGTTTGCTGTACGACAGCCTGAGCAACCTGGGGTTGCTGGACATCGCCCGTGATGCCCTGGAAGGGCTGGACGTGGACCTGGAGCGCATTCGCCTGCTCGAACCCGATGCCGCGCTGGGCAATGGCGGCCTGGGCCGCCTGGCGGCGTGTTTCATGGAGAGTATGTCGACCCTGGGCATTGCCGCCCACGGCTATGGTATCCGCTATGAACATGGCTTGTTCCGTCAGGCGGTGGTCGATGGCTGGCAGCAGGAGCAGACCGAGAACTGGCTGGACTTCGGCAACCCCTGGGAGTTCGAGCGTGCTGAGGTGATCTACCCGATCAGCTTTGGTGGCAGCGTCGAAACGGTGCACAATAGCCACGGCGACCAGCGTCAGGTGTGGTGGCCGGGCGAAACGGTGCGGGCGGTGGCCTACGACACACCGGTGGTCGGCTGGCGCGGGGCCAGCGTCAACACCCTGCGCCTGTGGCGTGCGCGGGCGCTGGAAGAGCTGCACCTGGAGCGCTTCAATGCGGGGGACCACCTGGGGGCCGTGGCCGAGGTGGCGCGGGCCGAGAGTATTTCGCGGGTGCTGTACCCGGCCGACAGTACCGAGGCCGGGCAGGAACTGCGCCTGCGCCAGGAATACTTCTTTGTGTCGGCTTCGCTGCAAGACTTGCTGCGCCGCCACCTGAACATGCACAAAGACCTGCTCAACCTGCCCGAGGCGGCGGCCATCCAGCTCAACGACACCCACCCTTCGATTGCCGTGGCGGAGCTGATGCGGTTGCTGGTGGATCAGCATGAAGTGCCTTGGGAAAAGGCTTGGGAGCTGACCGTCGGCACGCTCGCCTACACCAACCACACGCTGTTGCCCGAGGCCCTGGAAACCTGGCCGGTAGCGCTGATGGAGCGCATGCTGCCGCGGCACATGCAGATCATCTACCTGATCAATGCCTATCACATCGACGCGTTGCGGGCCAAAGGCCTGCACGATTTCGACGTGCTGCGCGCGGTGTCGTTGATCGAGGAAGACAACGGCCGCCGGGTGCGCATGGGCAACCTGGCGTTCCTTGGCTCGCACAGTGTCAACGGTGTTTCGGCGCTGCACAGCAAGTTGATGAAAAGCACGGTGTTCTCCGAGCTGCACAAGCTCTACCCGCAGCGTATCAACAACAAGACCAACGGCATTACCTTCCGCCGCTGGCTGTACCAGGCCAACCCGCAACTGACGGCGATGCTGGTCGAGGCGCTGGGCGCCGAGCTGCTGGACGACCCGGAAGGCCGCCTGAGCAGCCTGGTGCCGTTCGCCGAGAAGGGCAGCTTCCGCAAGGCCTTTGCCGCCCAGCGCCTGCACAGCAAGCGCGCCCTGGCCAGCATCATCCAGGACCGCCTAGGCGTCACGGTCAACCCCGAGGCGCTGTTCGACGTACAGGTCAAGCGCATTCACGAGTACAAGCGCCAGTTGCTCAACCTGCTGCATACCGTGGCGCTGTACCAGGCCATGCGTAACGACCCAGGCACCAATTGGGTGCCACGGGTGAAGATCTTCGCCGGCAAGGCCGCAGCCAGTTACCACCAGGCCAAGTTGATCATCAAGCTGGCCAACGACATCGCCCGGGTAGTGAACAACGACCCGACCGTGCGCGGTTTGCTGAAGGTGGTGTTCCTGCCCAACTACAACGTCAGCCTGGCCGAGAGCATCATTCCGGCGGCGGACCTGTCCGAGCAGATATCCACCGCGGGTTACGAAGCGTCCGGGACCAGCAACATGAAGTTCGGCCTGAACGGCGCGCTGACCATCGGCACCCTGGATGGCGCCAACGTGGAGATGTGCGAGCAGGTGGGGGCCGACAACATGTTCATCTTCGGCCTCACGGCGCAGCAGGTAGAAGCGCGGCGCAAGGCCGGGGACTTCGGTGCCAGTGCGGCGATTGCAGCGTCCAGCCGGTTGAGCGACGTGCTGCAGGTCATCCGCAGCGGTGTGTTCTCGCCGGATGACCCTTCACGCTACACCGCGCTCATCGACGGGCTGGTGGCCCATGACCGCTTCCTGGTGTGTGCCGACTTCGATGCCTACTGGGATGCCCAGTGCCGGGTCGAGGAGTTGTGGCACACGCCGCAGGAGTGGTGGCGCATGGCGGTGTTGAATACCGCGCGGATGGGCTGGTTCTCCTCGGACCGGACCATTCGGGAATATGCCAGCGAGATCTGGAAGGCGCTGGATTGAAGCAAGCCTGTGCTGGCCCTTTCGCGGGCACGCCCGCTCCCACAGGGACTGCTGGCTCTAGAGGCCTGTGCAGAACCTGTGGGAGCGGGCGTGCCCGCGAAGGGGCCTACAACCAGACCACCGGGCCTGGCGCGCGCTGAACTACCGACCTATTGTGCCGTCAGAGAGCCGTGGCGAGTCTCATCGCTCGCTAGCCCGCCACTCTCCCTGTAAACTGCGGGGGTTTTTCTTCCCCCAATCCGTTCGGAGCCATACATGTCCCGCGTTACCCTGAGTCGCTATCTGATTGAGCAGACCCGCAGCAACAATACCCCTGCCGATCTGCGCTTCCTGATCGAAGTGGTGGCGCGTGCGTGCAAGGAAATCAGCCATCACGTGTCCAAAGGCGCCCTCGGTGGTGTGCTGGGCAGCATGGGCACCGAAAACGTGCAAGGCGAAGTCCAGAAGAAACTGGACGTGATTTCCAACGATATCCTGCTGGAAGCCAACGAATGGGGCGGCCACCTGGCCGGCATGGCCTCCGAAGAAATGGACAACGCCTACCAGATCCCGGGCAAGTACCCGAAAGGCGCCTACCTGCTGGTCTTCGACCCGCTGGACGGCTCGTCCAACATCGACGTCAACGTCTCGGTCGGCACCATCTTCTCGGTACTGCGTTGCCCTAACGAGTACCTGAGCCAGAACGAAACCCTGAACGAAAAGGCCTTCCTGCAGCCAGGCACCCAGCAGGTCGCCGCCGGTTACGCCATCTACGGCCCGCAGACCATGCTGATTCTGACCCTGGGCAACGGCGTCAAGGGCTTCACCCTGGACCGCGAGCTGGGCAGCTTCGTGTTGACCCACGAGAACATCCGCGTGCCGGAAAGCACCGCCGAGTTCGCCATCAACATGTCCAACCAGCGCCACTGGGAAGCCCCGGTACAGCGCTACGTGGGCGAACTGCTGGCAGGCGAGACCGGCCCGCTGAAGAAGAACTACAACATGCGCTGGATCGCCTCGATGGTGGCCGATGTGCACCGCATCCTGACCCGTGGCGGCCTGTTCATGTACCCCCGTGACGCCCGCGAGCCGAGCAAGCCGGGCAAGCTGCGCCTGATGTACGAAGCCAACCCGATGTCGTTCATCATCGAGCAGGCCGGCGGCGCTTCCACCAACGGTTACGATCGCATCCTCGACATTCAGCCAGAAAGCCTGCACCAGCGCGTGTCGGTAATCCTCGGCTCGAAGGAAGAGGTCGAGCGCGTCACCGCCTATCACAAGGAGTAAGTCATGCTCGCACCTTGGCAGCCGTTGCTGGAGTGGTGGTTCGGTTGGGGCACCAGTCCCCAGGCCGTGGCTGACGAGAAGAGTACGCTGTGGTTCGGCAAGCATCACGATGCCGAGGCCCAGGCGCTGTTTGGCGAACTGGTCGAGCATGCCCTGGCGGGCGGGCTCGACGAGTGGCAGCAAAGCCCGCAGGGCTGGCTGGGGCTGCTGATCTTGCTGGACCAGCTGCCGCGCATGATCTACCGCGACACGCCGCGCGCCTTCGAAGGCGACCGGCGGGCCCAGGTGGTGGCCATGCAGGGCCTGCAGAAGGGCTGGGACTACCAGTTGCTGCCGATCCAGCGGGTGTTCGTGCTGTTGGTGCTGGAGCATGCCGAGGTGCTGGACTGGCAGAACCTGTGCGTCGAGCGTTACCAGGTACTGCTGGAAGAGCAGCCCGAGGCCAACCGCCGGCTGTTCGAAGGCTTCCTCGACTATGCCGAGCAGCACCAGCGGGTGATCGCCCGGTTCGGGCGCTTCCCGCACCGTAACCTGGTGCTGGAACGGCCTAGTACCAGCGAAGAGATGGACTTCCTGCTCGAGCCTGGGTCTCGGTTCTGAGGCTGCTATCGCGATGCAAGGCCGCTCCTACAGGGGGCGGCCTTTTTTATTGAGCGATGATTAATGCTTTGTGATTAATCGCGAAGTAGTGGCCATCCGACCAATGGTGTAGGGGTAAAGGGGGTGGGGCAGGGAACCTGGGAGGGTTTTTCCCGTCGAAGGTCCCGGCAGGCCACTCGCCTGTACCCCGTCTCCAGGAGTGTCCTTTCATGTCGCTGCGTTCCCTCGCCCTGTTGTCGCTGTGCGTCGTCCTGACTGCCTGCAGCAAAGTCAACCAGGAAAACTATTCCAAGATCAAGGCCGGTATGAACAAGGCCGAGGTCGAGCAGTTGCTCGGCACGCCGACCGAGTGCTCTGGCGCGTTGGGCATGAGCAGCTGCACCTGGGGGGACGAGAAGAGCTTCATCAGCGTGCAGTACGCAGCTGACAAGGTGCTGATGTATTCAGGGCAGGGTCTCAAATGAGGCGTTCATACCTGCTGATGGGCGTATGCCTGGCGTTGCTGCTGGGCGGTTGTGCAGGCTCCGTGCACGACCCACTGGCGCCGAAAACCGCTGGCAACGTCGACCTCAAGCGCTACCAGGGCAAATGGTACGAGCTGGCGCGTCTGCCCATGCGCTACCAGGCCGACTGCGAACAGTCCGAGGCGCACTACAACCTCAAGGCCGATGGCACCTTTGGCGTGCTCAATCGCTGCCGCACCATGGGTGACGAATGGCTGCGCGCCGAGGGGCATGCAAGCGTCCAGGAGCCGGGGCACACCGACAAGCTGTGGGTCGAGTTTGATAACTGGTTCACCAAGCTGGTGCCTGGCGTGGCCCGGGGCGAGTACTGGATCCTGTATGTGGATGATCACTACCGCACGGCCATCGTCGGCAGCCCGGACCGCAAGTACCTGTGGATTCTGTCGCGCACGCCGACGCTGGCGGCCTGGGAGCGTGAGAGCTTGCTGTCCAGGGCGCGGCAGCAGGGGTATGACACCAACCGGCTGATCTGGCGCGCTTCGGACCAGCAGATCGTCAAGATGCACTGAGGTTGGCCCAGCTGGCCTCATCGCCGGCAAGCCAGCTCCCACAGAGACTTCACGGGGCTTGAGGCTGATGCGATCGAGGTGGAGCCAGCTCCCACAGGTACTGCACAGTTCTAAAGACCTGTGGTGATTCTGGACTGCACGGGGCTTGAGGCTGATGCGATCGAGGTGGGAGCTGGCTTGCCGGCGATAGGGCCGGAACAGGCTGCCAATCAGCCCAACAGCTGCCGCAACACCTCGGCAAACGCCCGCGCACTTTGCTCTTCCTGCGCATGCCGCCCCTGGCGCACTACCCACTGCCCATTCACCATCACATCGCGCACCTGGCGATCCCCGCCGGCAAACAACCAGCGATTGAGGATGGCATCGCCATCGGCCATGGCGATGTAAGGGTCCTGCCCATCGAGCACCAGCCAGTCGGCACGCTTGCCCACGGCCAGTTCGCCGACCGCCTGCCCCAGTGCCTGCGCACCACCCGCCAGTGCGGCGTCATACAGCGTGCGCCCAACCATCGGCTGGTCACCGCGATACAAGCGGTTGCGCCGCTGGTCACGCAGGCGCTGGCCATATTCCAGCCAGCGCAACTCCTCCACCACGCTCAGCGACACATGGCTGTCCGAGCCAATGCCCATGCGTCCACCCTGCGCCAGGAAGTCCACCGCCGGGAAAATCCCGTCACCCAGGTTGGCCTCGGTAGTCAGGCATAGCCCGGCCACCGCGCCACTGCGGGCCATGGCGGTGACTTCGTCCGGCTCGGCGTGGGTGGCGTGGACCAGGCACCAGCGCGGGTCCACCTCGACATGCTCGTACAGCCACTGCAGCGGACGCAGGCCGCTCCAGGCCAGGCAGTCGTCGACTTCCTTCTGCTGCTCGGCGATATGGATATGCACCGGGCATTGCTTGTCGCTGGCTGCCAGTACCTCGGCGACCTGCCCCGGCGTCACCGCCCGCAGCGAGTGGAAGCACAGGCCCAGTCGTTGCGCGGGTTGCGCGGCCAGCACGGGGGCGAGTTGCGCCTGCAATTGCAGGTATTGTTCGCTGGAGTTGATGAAGCGCCGCTGCCCGTCGTTCGGTGCCTGGCCGCCGAACCCGGCATGGCTGTACAGCACCGGCAGCAAGGTCAGGCCAATGCCGCTGTCGGCCGCGGCCGCGCTGATGCGCCGGGACAGTTCGGCTGGGTCGGCATAAGGCTTGCCGGCCTGGTTGTGGTGCACGTAGTGGAATTCCGCCACCGAGGTGTAGCCGGCCTTGAGCATCTCGATGTACAGCTGGCGAGCGATGACCTGCAGCTGTTCCGGGCTGATCTGGCCGACCAGGCGGTACATCAGCTCGCGCCAGGTCCAGAAACTGTCGTTGGGGTTGCCGGCGACTTCCGCCAGGCCGGCCATGGCGCGCTGGAAGGCATGCGAGTGCAGGTTGGGCATGCCGGGCAGCAGCGGCCCGGCCAGCCGCTCGGCGCCTTCGGCCGAAGCACCCGGCTCGATACGGGCCACGTGACCGTCGCTGGCGACCTCGATGCGGACATGGCTGGCCCAGCCCGTAGGCAGCAGGGCGCGTTCGGCGAAGTAGGCGGACATCGGTGAAATCCTGTTATTGTTAACTTGTATATACATATACAGGTGTTTGCCTGCCGGGTAAACTGCGGCAAGCTACCGCTCATTCCATTGCAAAGGACTCAACGCCGTGCCGACACCTCCTGTCTCCGCGCTGGTTGCCCAGATGGGCGAGGGCCCGGCGCCGCTGTATGCCCGGGTCAAACAGATGATCATCCAACAGATCGACAACGGCAGCTGGCCGCCGCATCACCGGGTTCCCTCGGAGAGCGAGCTGGTCAGCGAGCTGGGCTTCAGCCGCATGACCATCAACCGCGCGCTGCGCGAACTGACTGCCGAAGGCCTGCTGGTGCGCATGCAGGGGGTCGGCACCTTCGTGGCCGAGCCCAAGGGCCGTTCGGCGCTGTTCGAGGTCAACAACATTGCCGACGAAATTGCTGCGCGTGGCCACCAGCATAGCTGCCAGGTGATCACCCTTACCGAGGAAGCGGCCGGTTCCGAGCGGGCCCTGGCCCTGGATATGCGCGAAGGCCAGCGGGTGTTCCATTCGCTGATCGTGCATTTCGAGAACGGTGTGCCGGTGCAGATCGAGGACCGCTACGTCAACGCCGCCATTGCCCCGGAGTACCTCAAGCAGGATTTCACCCGGCAGACGCCTTACGCCTACCTGTCCCAGGTGGCGCCGCTGACCGAGGGTGAACATGTGGTCGAGGCGATTCTGGCCGAGCCGGAAGAGTGCCGACTGTTGCAGATCGAGCGGGGCGAACCTTGCCTGCTGATCCGCCGTCGCACCTGGTCCGGCCGCCAGCCGGTGACCGCTGCGCGGCTGATCCACCCCGGTTCCCGTCATCGCCTGGAAGGACGTTTCAGTAAATGAGCCAGTTGCAGTTGTTGCGTGCGCAGGATTACCCGCGCATGCCGTGGAAGAACGGTGGCGGTTTCACCGAAGAGATTACCCGCGACAGTGGCGAGGGTCTGGAAGGCTTTGGCTGGCGCCTGTCGATTGCCGATATCGAGGAGTCCGGCGGCTTTTCCACCTTCGCCGGCTACCAGCGGATCATCACCGTGCTGCAGGGCGACGGCATGCGCCTGTTGGTCGACGGCCAGGCCAGCCGGCCGTTGCTGGCGTTCGATGCCTTCGCCTTCAGCGGTGAGAGCCAGGTCAGCTGCAAGCTGCTGGGCGGGGCGATTCGCGATTTCAACCTGATCTATGCACCGCAGCGTTATCGCGCGCGGTTGCAGTGGCTGGATGGTACCAGCCGGTTGTATAGCTCGGCTTCGACGCTGTTGCTGTTTGCCGCGAGCAATCAGGTTGAAGTGGCAATGGCCGGGCATGAGACGCAGCGGTTGGGGTTGTATGACTGCCTGCGGCTGGAGGGCAACGATGAGTTGCTGGGGCTGGATGTGCAGGGGCGGTGCTGTCTGATCGAACTCATTTCACGTTGAGATAGCCGGGGCTGCTGCGCAGCCCTATCGCGACACAAGGCCGCTCCCACAGGGGACCGCGCATGCTCTGGCTGACGCGGTCCCTTGTGGGAGCGGCCTTGTGTCGCGATAGGGCCGCAAAGCGGCCCCAGCTTTTTCAGCCGTCCAGCGGAAAGCTGCGAATATTTTGGTTGTCCATGCTTGTACATACAAGTAAAGGTGTGTTTGTATATTGACCACGACATCCCCGCCCGCGCATGACCGCAGAGGACCTTTTCCGTGACCGACAACAACAAATACCGTGACGTTGAAATCCGTGCCCCACGTGGCAACAAGCTGACCGCCAAAAGCTGGCTGACCGAAGCGCCACTGCGCATGCTGATGAACAACCTCGACCCGCAGGTCGCGGAAAACCCGAAAGAACTGGTGGTGTACGGCGGTATCGGCCGCGCCGCGCGTAACTGGGCCTGCTACGACAAGATCGTCGAAACCCTGACCCGCCTGGAAGATGACGAAACCCTGCTGGTGCAGTCGGGCAAGCCGGTCGGCGTGTTCAAGACCCACAGCAACGCCCCGCGCGTGCTGATCGCCAACTCCAACCTGGTACCGCACTGGGCCAACTGGGAGCACTTCAACGAACTGGACGCCAAGGGCCTGGCCATGTACGGTCAGATGACCGCCGGCAGCTGGATCTACATCGGCAGCCAGGGCATCGTCCAGGGCACCTACGAAACCTTCGTCGAAGCCGGTCGCCAGCACTACGGCGGCAGCCTGAAAGGCAAGTGGGTACTCACCGCTGGCCTGGGCGGCATGGGCGGCGCCCAGCCATTGGCCGCGACCCTGGCCGGCGCCTGCTCGCTGAACATCGAATGCCAGCAGAGCCGCATCGACTTCCGCCTGGAAACCCGCTACGTCGACGAGCAGGCCACTGACCTGGACGACGCTCTGGCACGCATCGCCAAGTACACCGCCGAAGGCAAGGCCATCTCCATTGCCCTGCACGGCAACGCCGCCGAAATCCTGCCGGAACTGGTCAAGCGCGGCGTGCGCCCGGACATGGTCACCGACCAGACCAGCGCCCACGACCCGCTGAACGGCTACCTGCCTGCCGGCTGGACCTGGGAACAGTACCGCGACCGCGCGCAGACCGAGCCGGCTGCAGTGGTCAAGGCCGCCAAGCAGTCGATGGCCGTGCACGTGCAAGCCATGCTCGACTTCCAGAAGCAGGGCATCCCGACCTTCGACTATGGCAACAACATCCGCCAGATGGCCAAGGAAGAGGGCGTGGCCAATGCCTTCGACTTCCCCGGCTTCGTGCCGGCCTACATCCGCCCGCTGTTCTGCCGCGGTATTGGCCCGTTCCGCTGGGCGGCGCTGTCCGGCGATGCCGAGGACATCTACAAGACCGACGCCAAGGTCAAGGAGCTGATCCCCGACGACGCCCACCTGCACCGCTGGCTGGACATGGCCCGTGAGCGCATCAGCTTCCAGGGCCTGCCGGCACGTATCTGCTGGGTTGGCCTGGGTCTGCGCGCCAAACTGGGCCTGGCCTTCAACGAAATGGTCCGCAGCGGCGAGCTGTCGGCACCGGTGGTGATCGGCCGCGACCACCTGGACTCCGGCTCGGTATCCAGCCCCAACCGCGAAACCGAAGCCATGCGTGATGGCTCGGACGCTGTGTCCGACTGGCCGCTGCTCAACGCCCTGCTGAACACCGCTGGCGGCGCCACCTGGGTATCGCTGCACCACGGTGGCGGCGTGGGCATGGGCTTCTCCCAGCACTCGGGCATGGTCATCGTCTGCGACGGCACCGATGAAGCCGCCGAGCGTATTGCCCGCGTCCTGACCAACGACCCGGGGACTGGCGTGATGCGCCACGCCGATGCCGGTTATGACATCGCCATCGACTGCGCCAAGGAGCAGGGCCTGGACCTGCCGATGATCACCGGCTGATCGCCACGCTTTGGCTCGCACCCTGCAAGGGGTGATACTGAACAACAAGAAGGGGCACGCAGGCATCCACAGACGGGCCTGCGGCTCCACGCGATTGGAGTAGCGAAGTGACCGAATTTACCCTCAAGCCCGGCACCCTGACCCTGGCCCAGCTGCGCGCGATCCACGCCGCGCCCGTGCGCCTGCAACTGGACGCCAGCGCCGCGCCAGCGATCGATGCCAGCGTCGCCTGCGTCGAGCAGATCATTGCCGAAGACCGCACCGCCTACGGCATCAACACCGGTTTCGGCCTGCTGGCTTCGACCCGCATCGCCAGCCACGACTTGGAAAACCTGCAGCGCTCGCTGGTGCTGTCCCACGCCGCCGGTGTCGGCGCGCCGCTGGATGACAGCCTGGTGCGGCTGATCATGGTGCTGAAGATCAACAGCCTCAGCCGTGGCTTCTCCGGCATCCGCCGCAAAGTCATCGACGCGCTGATCGCCCTGGTCAATGCCGAAGTCTATCCGCACATCCCACTGAAAGGTTCAGTGGGTGCATCCGGTGACCTGGCGCCACTGGCGCACATGTCGCTGGTGCTGCTGGGCGAAGGCAAGGCCCGCTACAAGGGCCAGTGGCTGCCTGCCACCGAAGCCCTGGCCGTCGCCGGCCTCGAACCGCTGACCCTGGCCGCCAAAGAGGGCCTGGCCCTGCTCAACGGCACCCAGGCATCCACCGCCTATGCCCTGCGCGGCCTGTTCCAGGCCGAAGACTTGTACGCTGCGGCCATCGCCTGCGGTGGCCTGAGCGTCGAAGCCGCGCTGGGCTCGCGCTCGCCGTTCGATGCGCGCGTCCACGAAGTGCGTGGCCAGCGCGGCCAGATCGACACCGCCGCCTGCTTCCGTGACCTGCTGGGCGACTCCAGCGAAGTGTCGCTGTCGCACAAGAACTGCGACAAGGTCCAGGACCCATACTCGCTGCGCTGCCAGCCGCAGGTCATGGGCGCCTGCCTGACCCAGTTGCGCCAGGCCGCCGAAGTGCTGGGCATCGAAGCCAACGCCGTGTCGGACAACCCGCTGGTGTTCGCTGCCGAAGGTGACGTGATCTCCGGCGGTAACTTCCACGCCGAACCGGTGGCCATGGCTGCCGACAACATCGCCCTGGCCATCGCCGAAATCGGCTCGCTCAGCGAGCGCCGCATCTCGTTGATGATGGACAAGCACATGTCCCAGCTGCCGCCGTTCCTGGTGGAAAACGGCGGGGTCAACTCTGGCTTCATGATCGCCCAGGTCACCGCTGCCGCCCTGGCCAGCGAGAACAAGGCGCTGTCGCACCCGCACAGCGTGGACAGCCTGCCGACCTCGGCCAACCAGGAAGACCATGTGTCGATGGCCCCGGCTGCCGGCAAGCGCCTGTGGGAAATGGCCGAAAACACCCGTGGCGTGCTGGCCATCGAATGGCTGGGCGCCTGCCAAGGCCTGGACCTGCGCAAGGGCCTGAAAACCTCGGCCAAGCTGGAGCAGGCGCGCCAGGCGCTGCGCAGCGAAGTGCCGCACTACGACCGTGACCGTTTCTTCGCGCCCGACATTGAAAAGGCCGTGGAACTGTTGGCCAAGGGTAGCCTGACCGGTTTGCTGCCGGCCGGTGTGCTGCCAAGCCTGTAATGCCCCTGGGGCCGCCATGCGGCCCAATCGCCGGCAAGCCGGCTCCCACAGAGGAGGTGCAACACACTATTCCCTGTGGGAGCTGGCTTGCCGGCGATTGGGCTGCAAGGCAGCCCCCTTCGATCTCACGACCACAAGAACAACTCAAGGACGTGACATGCAACAAGCTCAAGGTCTCAAGCGTGGGCTAAGTGCCCGCCACATCCGTTTCATGGCCCTCGGTTCCGCCATCGGCACCGGGCTGTTCTACGGCTCCGCCTCGGCCATCCAGATGGCCGGCCCGGCCGTGCTGCTGGCCTACCTGATCGGTGGCGCCGCGGTATTCATGGTCATGCGCGCCCTCGGTGAAATGGCCGTGCACAACCCGGTGACCGGTTCCTTCGGCCACTACGCCAGCACCTACCTCGGCCCCATGGCCGGCTTCATCCTCGGCTGGACCTACGCCTTCGAAATGGTCATCGTCGCCATCGCCGACGTCACCGCCTTCGGTATCTACATGGGCTTCTGGTTCCCGGAAGTGGCCCGCTGGATCTGGGTGCTGGGCATCGTCTTCCTGATCGGCGGCCTCAACCTGTGCAACGTCAAAGTGTTCGGCGAGATGGAGTTCTGGCTGTCGCTGCTCAAGGTCGGCGCCATCGTCGCCATGATCCTGGCTGGCCTGGGCATCATGGCCTTCGGCTTCAGCCAGGTGGGTAGCGGGCATGCCGTGGGCGTGAGCAACCTGGTCGAGCACGGTGGCTTCATGCCCAATGGCGTCGGCGGCCTGATCGCCTCGTTCGCCGTGGTGATGTTCGCCTTCGGCGGCATCGAGATCATCGGCGTCACCGCCGGTGAAGCCAAGGACCCGCAGCGCGTGATCCCCAAGGCGATCAACGCCGTGCCGCTGCGCATCCTGCTGTTCTACGTGCTCACCCTGTTCGTGCTGATGTGCCTTTACCCTTGGCCGCAAATCGGCAGCCAGGGCAGCCCGTTCGTGCAGATCTTCAGCAACCTGGGAATTGGCTCTGCCGCCGCCGTGCTGAACATCGTGGTGATTTCCGCCGCGATTTCGGCGATCAACAGCGACATCTTCGGCGCCGGCCGCATGATGTATGGCCTGGCCCAGCAAGGCCACGCCCCGCGCGGCTTCAGCAAGCTGTCGAAACACGGCGTGCCGTGGATGACCGTGCTGGTGATGGGCGCCGCGCTGCTGATCGGCGTGCTGCTCAACTACCTGATCCCCGAGAACGTGTTCCTGCTGATCGCCTCGATCGCCACCTTCGCCACCGTGTGGGTATGGCTGATGATCCTGCTCACCCAGGTGGCCATGCGCCGCAGCATGAGCCGTGACGAGGTGGCCCAGCTACAGTTCCCGGTACCGTTCTGGCCCTATGGCCCGGCCATGGCCATTGCGTTCATGGTGTTCATCTTTGGTGTGCTCGGCTACTTCCCGGATACCCAGGCAGCGTTGCTCGTCGGCGTGGTCTGGGTGGTGTTCCTGGTAGCGTCCTACCTGCTGTGGTGCAAGCCGCGGACAGGGCAGGGCAAACCGGCAGCGGAGCCGGTCGAGCTGCACCGCTAGTACAGGAGATTGCGTATGAGAACCCTCTGGCAGCACTGCCATGTGGCAACCATGGCCGAGGGCCGTTACTCGGCCATCGAGGACGCGGCGATCGTCACCAGCGCCGGGCTGATCGAGTGGATCGGCCCACGCGCCGAGCTGGCGCCGGTCGCGGCCGACCGCACGGTGGACCTGGGCGGCGCCTGGGTCACCCCGGGGCTGATCGACTGCCACACCCACGCGGTTTTCGGTGGCAACCGCAGCGGCGAGTTCGAGCAGCGCCTGCAGGGTGTCAGCTATGCCGAAATCGCCGCGCAGGGCGGGGGCATCGCCAGCACCGTGCGGGCCACCCGCGCGGCCAGCGAGGACGTGCTGTTCGCCAGTGCCCGCCAGCGGGTCCAGGCGCTGATGCGCGATGGCGTGACCACGCTCGAGATCAAGTCCGGCTACGGCCTGGACCTGGCCAACGAGCGCAAGATGCTGCGCGTGGCCCGGCGCCTGGCCGACGAGCTGCCGCTGACGGTGCGTGCCACCTGCCTGGCTGCCCACGCCTTGCCAGCGGAGTACGCCGGCCGGGCCGACGACTACATCACGCACATCTGCGACGAAATGCTGCCGGCCCTGGCCGCCGAAGGCCTGGTGGACGCGGTGGATGCCTTCTGCGAGCACCTGGCGTTCTCCCCGGCCCAGGTCGAGCGGCTGTTCATCAAGGCGCGCGAGCTGGGCCTGCCGGTCAAGCTGCACGCCGAACAGCTATCGTCGTTGCATGGTTCCAGCCTGGCGGCGCGTTATCAGGCGCTGTCGGCCGACCACCTGGAATTCATGACCGAGGAGGACGCCATTGCCATGGCCGAGGCCGGCACGGTCGCGGTGCTGTTGCCGGGCGCCTTCTACTTCCTGCGCGAAACCCAGCTGCCGCCGATGGACGCGTTGCGCCGCCACGGGGTGAAGATTGCCCTGGCCAGCGACCTCAACCCCGGCACCTCGCCAGGCTTGTCGCTGCGGCTGATGCTGAACATGGGCTGCACCTGTTTCCGCATGACCCCGGAAGAAGCCCTGGCCGGCGTCACCGTGCATGCCGCCACGGCGCTGGGCCTGGGCGACAGCCATGGCTCGCTGGAGGCTGGCAAGGTGGCCGACTTCGTCGCCTGGCAAATCGAGCGCCCTGCCGACCTGGCCTACTGGCTGGGCGGTGACCTGCCCAAGCGCGTGGTGCGCAAGGGCCACGAGATTTCCAATTGAGTGAGGCAAGATGGACAAGGTACTGAGTTTCCACCAGGGTCGTTTGCCGTTGCTGATCAGCATGCCCCACGCCGGCCTGCGCCTGACCGACGCCGTGCGCGACGGCCTGGTCGACCAGGCGCGCAGCTTGCCGGACACTGACTGGCATATCCCACAGCTGTACGACTTCGCCCGCGACATGGGCGTCAGCGTGGTGGCGGCGGAGTATTCGCGCTTCGTCATCGACCTGAACCGCCCGGATGACGACAAACCGTTGTACGCCGGCGCCACCACTGGCCTGTATCCGGCCACACTGTTCGATGGCGAGCCGCTGTTCAAGGAGGGGCTGGAGCCGACCGCCGAAGAGCGCAAGACCTATCTGGAAGCGATCTGGCGCCCTTATCACAACACGATCCGGAGCGAGCTGGACCGGCTACGTCAGCAGTTTGGCTACGCCCTGCTGTGGGACGCCCACTCTATCCGTTCGCTGATCCCGCACCTTTTCGATGGCAAGCTGCCGGACTTCAATCTGGGCACCTTCAACGGCGCCAGCTGCGAACCGGAGCTGGCCGAGCGGCTGCGAGGCGTGTGTGCTGCCGCCCAGGGCTACAGTCACGTCCTCAACGGGCGCTTCAAGGGCGGCCACATCACCCGTCACTATGGTAATCCGGCCCAGCATATTCACGCTGTGCAGTTGGAGCTGGCACAACACACCTACATGGAAGAGCGGGAGCCCTTCGCTTACCGCAAGGACCTTGCCCAGCCGACGCAGGAGGTACTGCGCAAACTGCTTGAAGCATTGCTGGCATGGGGCCGCGAGCGGTACGGCCGTTAACCTCCCTGTGCATGCCTGCGCGGCGTCCTGCCCGGACACCGCGCAGCCTGCCTGGGCTACTCGGTAGCCGAGCGTGGCCGGCGATCAGGGTCGGCCAAGGAGGTGAGCTCGTGAATCAGACGCGACTCGCGCGCCCGCTTGTTACGCTCCAGCGCTCTGAACTGTTGCTCCAGCGCATCGATGGGCTGTTCCGGGTACTGATCTGGAAGCTCGGATACCTGTACCTGGTAGGCCTGCTCGATTTCTGCAAAGCGATCGGCATGGGCTTGGCGCAAGTGCTGGACCCACCTGTGGTTGCCAGCGGCAAAGTTCAGGAAGTCCTCACCCAGCTCGCCGCGCTGGACCTGCAACTCTGCCGAAGCCAGCTCATCCATTGAGGCGTTGATCGCGTAGAGCAAGGGGTCATACGGTTGCCCGAGGTCCAGCGAAATGTTCAGTTCCCGACGGTAAGTAAGGCGCAACTCCGCTTCATCCCGTCCGGCAGCTTCGCGTTCGGCAATCTCATCCAGTGCCTGCAAGCGGTACAGGCGACGCAGTTCTCGGTAGAGGTTGGCTTCGGTATCCGCGGCATCGATCTGCAGGCGCTGGTTGGCGATGTACAACTCGATATTTTGGAAAACCAGCAATGCACCGTCATGGCAGGTCTGTTCGCCGTCTTCCCGTAGCAGCGCTTCGCTGGCGTGATGATTGAACAGGGCAAGATCGTCCGGGTTGACTAAGGCGCTGACCAGCACCTTACGCACCCGCGCACAGAATGCCGCGCGGGTTTTGCCATTCAGGTAGGGGGCCGAGTTGCGCAGACGACCTATGAGTGCCAGGAGGTTTCCTGCCGAGCCGCCCGACTGAAGGGCCGCCCAGCTACTTCTCAAGCCCTCGTTCTCTACGTTTGAGGCAAGCAGCCAGTCTTCCACCTTGGGTACGTCGGCAGCGGGGTCCAGATAAGGAAGGTGGAAGTGTCCGACGGCCTCGTCCTCTCCCGATGAGTCGCTCAGGCTGTCAAATGGGTCGATGGCGAAGGTAAAGCTGCGCTGGCTTTCTGACGATGTGCGCACTCTGGCGACTGTGTCCTCGGTCAGCGGGTTGCTGAACAGCAGGATTGAGCTGATCGGGAAGTCGTTGTCCAGATTGGCCAGAATGTGGGGTGGTAGATCGGTGAGGCGATTGTCACTGAGGTCCAGCATCTCCAAGGGAAGCAAACTGTCCACCCATGCTGGCCACTGTTCCAGCGCCATGCCGTTCAGGTCCAGGCGGCGTAATGTGCGCAGCGATGGCGGGACGCTGGTGATCGTGCCCATGCGGTTGTCGGAAAGGTCTAGCGAGCCGAGATTGTGCAACTGGCCCAGTGTGTCGAGCACAGATTGGTCGACCACCAGGCCTGTACTGCGCAAGGCCAGGTCTGTCAGGCCAGGCAAACACAGCAACGCTCTGGGCAACGTCTGCTCGGCCCGTTGGTAGTTGTCGATGGTCAGGCGCGTGATCCCAGGGAAGCGTGCCAGCAACACTTCGAGCTGTGCAGTCGAGCCGCTGACCCGCTCCAGTACCAGGTTATGCACGCGTTCGGTGAAAAAGCTTGGCAAGGACCGCGGGAATAGTTCGAGGGAGAAGTCGGTCAGGCGCAATGCAGCGCGGGACAGTCCTGTTTCCTGGTAATGCCAGAACGCGTTCAGTTCGGCGGCGATACGGGTTCTGCTAGCCAGCATGGCTTGGGTGACCGGGGCGGCCGAGCTGGAAGCATTCACATAGTTGTCGATGCTGTCGCGTAGCTCCTGGCGTTGATCCAGCAAGCCGGCCAGGCGTGTCCGGAATGCGTCTGACTGGTCAATTTCCAAGCGCGAAGCGCGCCCATCCTCGCTGAGGACGACTCGCAGCAGATCATCGTCGAAGATCGGGTTGCCCTGCAGCGAGACCAGGGCCTGCTCGGCGGGCGGGAGCTGACTGTCACTCAAGAACCGTGGTAGCACCCTGATATGGTTGTAGCGCAGGCCAATGTGGCGTACACGGGTCACGGTTTCGGTCTGTAGCCCTTCTGGCCAATGGTCCAGCGCCATGTTGTCGAGGCCGAGGTAGTCCAGGGTCAGTTGGTTGAAATGTGGTGGATACTGCTCGGACAGTCGGTTGCCGCTGAGGTCCAGCCGGCGTAAACGGGTCAGGCCGACCAGGCTATCGATATCGGTCGAGGATAACGAGGTGTTCTGGTTGATCAGGCTGAGCGATTCGAGCATTGGCAAATGTTCGGCAATCACCGGCAGGCTGAACTGGAAGGGTGAGGGCAAAGCATCAGCGTGGTAGGCGCGAGTGACCTCCAGCGACCTTAGGTTGGCGAACTGGCGAAGCAGGCTGCTCAACTGCGGGCCGTGCTGGTTCCACCCCTCATAGTTTTCCGGCAGCGTTTCGATCAGGCACAGGTCAGTGACGCTGGCGCTGAAGAACGCTGGCAACAAGAGCGGAAAGTCCAGCAATGACAGGCGCTCCAGCCGAAGAGGCGAGGGGGTTGCGCTGTTGCGCAAGGCATTGTCGTACCAGTGCTGCGTAATAGCATTCAGCGAGCGCTCCAGGTCATGCGGACTCTGGTTTGGCGACAGTGCGGCCAGTTGGCGCCAATCGTCCAGTCTGCTCTGCAATTGGTCGCGTTGCTCCAGCAGGCCCCTGAGCATGTCATTGATCTGGCTACGGTTCAGATTACGGTTTTCCAGCGCTGTCAGCAGATGTTCGGCTGGCCTGGGCACCCCCACGTGTTGGCCAACCTGGCGAATCGAACTCAGCAATGTCTGCCGGGAGATACTGGTGGCGCGTGGTCGGCCGCCGCCCAACGGGTAGCCAAGGCGCCCGTCGGCCAAGCGCATGGGCGAACGGTAGCCGGGGCGTACAGGCTGCATCCCGAGTACAGTCCTCAGGGCCGGGCGGGGCAACAAGGGGCTGTCCTGTATCAGTCGTTGCAGCGCTTGCTCATCGGCGACACCCAGTCGGATCATGACTGCTGGAAGTACCTCGTACAGTGCGGCGTAGAGGCTTGGATGGGGCACGATCAGGGCATCCGGCTGGCGTTCGTCGTGGACGATGTAGCCCGCCTCGGCGTGGGTGATGGTATGGGGTGGACTATCCAGCGGGCCTAGCGCATGTTCCTGGGCAGGCCACGACAGGTGCTGCAGTAGTTTGACCCTGGTTTCGGCTGGCCAGCCCGGCAAGCTGGCGAGTGTATGCAGGATCAGCCGATCGGTATCCCAGTTTGGCTCACTGCACAGGTACAGCCCCTCATAGGCACGGGTCAGTCGAATCTGTTGCTGGTAAACACGGATTTCCTCGCCGAGGCGCAGTGGCACCTTGCCGGTGCCGAGCACCTGCAATTCGCTGGTACTTGCGGCGCGGGCCAGTTCATTGGCGACAGCGGCCGGCAGGCGCGGGTAGGCCTGCTGGATGGTTGCGGCGCCCGGCTCCAGTTGATGAGGTAGGCCAGCGTAAGCAGCGCTGAACCCGGACGGCTGCGTGCCGCCGGTGAGACGCAGGCGAATGGTTTGGTCCAGCTTGAAACGTAGCAGGGTATCTTCCAGCAAGGCCGGCAGCCGCTGGCTTTCGGTCAAGGCCCGGCGGAGTGCCTCTTCGCGGCTACCGCTGACTGCGACCAGGCGTTGTAGAGTCTGGTCGTCGAAGTGGGCGCTCAGGTGGCCAATACGCCGCAGCAGTTCGAGCCCCGACCAGCTCAGTGGGTCATCTGCCCGGTGCAGCCAAGCGCCGGCGCCGTTATGCCGCAGCGGCGGTTGGTATCGGTACGGGTCTTGAGGGTGCTGGATGCAATATTCGCCCGTAGCAGGTGCTCGCCCGACGATATAGTGCTCTCCAGGTAGGGTCAGCCACTGCCTGCCATCATGTTGAACAAGGCCGAGCTCGTCCGCCTCCAGGCCGGCTGGCAGCACCTGGTTGCTCCGGTAGGGCGCAAGGTCAGGCTTCCACAAGTGAACCTCGCCATCGGCTGTTTCGACGTCTTCCAGCTCTTCGATGAAGGAAGGCGTCTCCACCGGGATGCGTTCGACTGCGGGCCGTTCATCGTCGGGATCTTCGACCAGCGGCGGCTCCTCGACGCCGCCAGGGTCGCCGCTGTTGGTGCCTTTCAAGGCGCTGGCTGCGGCGCCAAGGGCGGCCATGATCGCCACGTTCTCGATCACATCGACCATGTAGGTGTACGCGGTGTCCCGTTCGTCGTTTTCCCAGGCTTCGATGCCGTCATACACCTCGGCCGCCAGTTGTGCCACGCACACGGCGAGCATGAACTCTCCCAAACCGGGCACGAAGAAACCGGCGATGTTCAAGGCCATCAACCCGCGCCCGGCAATCAACTCCAGGTGGGCCTTGGCCGTACGCCGGTCGACGATTTCGGTAGGGACCGCGTGGAACAGGGCATCCTTTTCATGGCGCTGGGCTTTCTGGAAAGCCATCACACCCTGGAACGCGTGGCTGAAGCGTGCTGCAACCGGGTGCAAGGCGGCATGCGGGTCGGCAATGTGTTCCAGGATGCCGCGCACGCTCCAGTTCAGTGGCGTGAGCCGTTCCCTGAGGCGGGCACTTATCATTGCCTTGTCGCGTTCTGCGAGGTGCTTGTCCAAATAGCCGATATTGGTCTGAAGGCGGTCGCGCAACTCGGCCTGCAAGGCGTGAAGGTCGGGGAACTCCTTGAGTGGCGTTGTGCTGTCCTCGGGGATATACAGTGCTACGGCCTGTTGCCCTGCGCTATGCAGATCAAGCAGTACGACACCGGTCAGCTCGGCCTCCCACAAGTCAAGCAAGCTGAAGGTTACCGCCGAGCTGGCCGATGGCGGCTGATCGAGTGGCGTGGTCAGGGCGGCGGTATAC
>NZ_JYKS01000031.1 GCF_000935045.1 Pseudomonas sp. 10-1B | reverse complement strand
ACATGGCGCTGTAATCGGCCATTGTTGTGAAAGAAGCCACGGGGGAGACCTCGTGGTTTTTTTTTGCCTGTGCCGGCCTCTTCGCGGGCTTGCCCGCTCCCACCGGTACGCCACAGCTCCGAACACTGTGGTGTACCAGTGGGAGCGGGCAAGCCCGCGAAGAGGCCGGCACAGGAAACCACTGATCGGAAACCTTCACAGCAACCAATAAAAACATATTTTGATGCTTAAATTAATCTTGTCAGTCGATCCCCTCCAGGAGGGTGCCGTCATGGACATCAAGATTGCCGCGCTACTGCTGCTCGCCCTGTGCGCCCAGCCGGCATGGAGCCAGAGCCACTCCACCGCTACGCCCGCCGCAACCCCCGCTGAATCCGCTGCATTGACCACGCGCATGGCCCTGCGCGACCTGTGGGTCGAGCACATCTTCTGGGTCCGCAACTACGCTGTCGCCAACCAGGCAGGCAACGCCAGGCAGGCCGAAGTCGCCGCCAAGGAAGTGGTCACCGATGCCACCAGGATCGCGAACAGCATCGCCCCGTTGTACGGCCAGCCCGCCGCCGACCAGTTGCTGAAACTGCTGGCCGGCCATTGGGGCGCGATCAAGCATTACAGCGATGCAACCGTTGGCAAGGACAAGAAGGGCCAGCAAGCTGCCGTCGACGAGCTGACCAGCAATGCCAAGGCCATCGCCGCCTTCCTGGCCAAGGCCAACCCGTATCTGCCCGAAGCGACCCTGCTGACGCTGCTCAGCGCCCACGGCGGCCACCATGTGGCGCAGATCGACCAGCTGGCGGCCGCTGACTATGCCGGTGAGGCGCGTACCTGGGCGATGATGCGTGAGCATATCCTGACCCTGTCCGACGCCCTGGCCGCGGCGCTGGTCAAACAGTTCCCGGACAAGTTCTGATGCTCGAAGGCCTGGGCCGTACCCAACAGGACCTGCTCCACGCGTTGTTGCACCAGCCGGCCGGCATGAGCATCGACGACCTGGCGCAGGCCCTGGCCATCACCCGCACGGCGGTGCGCCAGCACCTGGCCGCGCTGGAGCGCGACGGCCTGGTCAAGCGCGGCGCTACCCGGCCCACCGGACGTCGCCCGGAGCAGTTGCACGAGCTGACCGAACATGCCCGCGAACTGTTCCCCCGCCAGTACCCGCTGCTGGCCAACCTGCTGATCGGTGAAGTGGCAGGCTTGATGGGCCAGGAGGCGCTGCTGGCGCTGATGCGCCAGCTGGGGCGCAAGCTGGCGGCGGACCTGGAGCACCAGGTGGTGGATGAAGCGCGCATCGTCGAGCACATGAACAATGCCGGATATGAGGCACAGGTGTTCTTCCGTTCGGCGGGCGAGCCGCAGATCGTTGCGCACAATTGCGTGTTCCATCATCTGGCCAAGGTGCATCCGGTGGTGTGCGAGCTGGATCTGGCGCTGATCGGGGCCTTGGGTGGGGCCGAGGTCAGCCATGAGGAGTGCATGCTCAGGGGCGGGCAGGTTTGCCGGTTTGCCCTGGGCAAGAAAGAAGATTGATATTGCCTGCTCCGGCCCTATCGCCGGCAAGCCGGCTCCCACAGGTACTGCACAGGGCTTGAGGCCTATACGGTCGAGGTGGGAGCGGCCTTGTGTCGCGATTGGGCCGCACAGCGGCCCCCGAAGCTAAAACCGATCCAACCGGTAAGCCGACATCCCGGCCCCTTCGGCCCGCTCAGCCAACCGTCCCACCCACTCCGCCGTCACCGCCGCCTGGGTCAACCCCAGGTGCTGATGCCCGAACGCCAACAGCACCCGCCCATCACACACCCGGTCGATCACCGGCAGCGAGTCCGGCAACGAGGGCCGGAAGCCCATCCACGGCGTCGCCCCTTCAACACTCAACTCCTGGCGGAACAAGCCCTTGCTCAAGCGGTGCAACTGCCACGCCCGCTGCATGCTAGGCGGCGCATCCAGCCCAGCGAATTCCACCGTGCCCGCCAGGCGCAAGCCTTCGGCCATGGGCGTCATGATGAACTTGCGCTCTAGCGAGGTGACCGCAAACGGCAAGCGCTGCTGCTCGCCAGGCAGCATCAGGTGGTAGCCCCGCTCGGTGTCCAGCGGTACCCGCTTGCCGGTCAGTGCGGCGGTCAGTCGTGCTGAATGCGCGCCACAGCTGACCAGCACCTGGCGTGCATTGAGCGTGCCCTGGTTGCTGGCCAGGCTGACCCCGTCGCTGCGCAACTGGCCACCCTCGACCTGTGCCTGGACAAAACGCACGCCGCTGGCCTTGGCCGCTTCGAACAATTCGCAGACCACCCGGTACGGGTCGATGAAGTGTCCGGTCTTCGGAAAAAACAGCCCACCTAGCAATGACGGGTTCAGCTGTGGCGCCGCTTCGCGTACAGAATCCGCCGACCAGAAATCCACGGATACTGCCTGCTGCTGCATGCGCGCACGCAAGGCCTCCAGCGCCTGCCGCGATTCTGGCCGTTCGAACACCAGCAACGAGCCATCCTCCTGGAACAGTTCGCTGCGCCCGATCGAGCCCAACAGACGCTGCCAGGCGCCCAGGCTGCCTTCATTCAATGCGCGGATGCCGGCCACACTGCGCTGGAACGCTGCCGGGCGCAGGTTGAGCAGCAGCCGGGTGAACCATGGCATGGCCTTGGGCAGGTACTTCCAGTCCAGGCGCAGCGGGCCCATCGGGTCGAGCAGCATGCGCGGCAGGCGCTTGAGGATCGACAGGTCGGCAATCGGGAATACTTGCTCAGTGGCCAGGTGCCCGGCATTGCCGTAGGACGCGCCGTGCCCGGGTGGCTGGCGGTCGACCAGCGTTACCCGGCGGCCCTGGCGGGCCAGTTGCAGGGCGCAGGCGACGCCGACAATACCGGCGCCGACTACGGCGATGTCGGTTTCAGCGGTTTCGACCATGCTCAGCCTTCCCGTTTACCGTCAAGCAGGCGCCGCAACTGCAGCGGGTTGCCGTTTTTCAGCGCCTGGGGCAGCAGGGCATCAGGGAAGTCCTGGTAGCACACCGGGCGCAGGAAGCGCAGGATCGCCGCCGTGCCTACCGAGGTGGTGCGGGCATCGGAGGTGGCCGGGAACGGCCCGCCATGCACCATGGCATCGCATACCTCGACGCCGGTTGGCCAGCCATTGACCAGAATGCGCCCGGCCTTGCGTTCCAGGGTGGGCAGCAGGGCGCGGGCGCTGTCGATGTCGGCCTCGTCCAGTTGCAGGGTGGCGGTCAGCTGGCCATCGAGGTGCTCGGCTACCTGGCGCACCTGCTCATCGTTGGCGCACGCCACCACCAGCGACGCTGCACCGAACACCTCGGCCTGCAACGCCGGGTCGGCCAGGAAGGCTTCGGCCTGGGTCACGAACAGCTGCGCCTGGCACTGGTTGGGGCCTTGCCCGGCCTGGCCATGGGCTGCGGCCTGAGCATTGGCGTTTTCCGTCAGGGCACCGATACCGGCCTGGTAGGCACTGAAGATGCCCGGGGTGAGCATGGTTTGCGCGGCGGCTTGGCGCACGTGTTCGCTGGCGGCGCTGATGAAACGCTGCAACGCCGGCCCCTGGCGGGCGATCACCAGGCCGGGGTTGGTGCAGAACTGGCCTGCCCCCTGGGTCAGCGAGGCGACGAAGCCTTGCGCCAGTGCCTCGGCGCGGGCTTGCAGGGCGGCATCGAACAGGAACACCGGGTTGATCGAGCTCATTTCGGCGTACACCGGGATCGGCTCTGGGCGGGCCTGGGCTGCTTGGCACAGTGCGACACCCCCGCTGCGCGAGCCGGTAAAGCCAACGGCCTTTATGCGCGGGTCGCTGACCAGCGCAATACCGACTTCACGGCCCGCGCCGTACAACAGTGAGAACACGCCAGCCGGCAAGCCGCATTGTTTCACCGCTTGTGCCACTGCTTGGCCGACCAGCTCACTGGTGCCCGGGTGGGCACTGTGGGCCTTGACTACCACCGGGCAGCCAGCCGCCAATGCCGAGGCGGTGTCGCCACCGGCCACCGAGAACGCCAATGGGAAATTGCTGGCGCCGAACACCGCCACCGGCCCCAGCGCCACCTGGCGCTGGCGCAGGTCAGCGCGTGGCAGGGGTTGGCGTTCGGGCAGGGCGTTATCGACCCGCACGTCCAGCCATTCACCGGCCCGCACCACTCGGGCGAAGGTGCGCAGTTGGGTGCAGGTGCGGCCCCGCTCGCCTTGGATGCGCGCCTTGGGCAGGCCGGTTTCAGCCACGGCGCGGTCGATCAGGGCATCGCCAAGGGCTTCGATCTCGGCGGCGATGGTTTCGAGAAATTGTGCCCGTTGTTCGAGCGAGGTTTCGCGGTAGGCATCGAACGCCGCCCAGGCCAGGGCGCAGGCTTGGGCCACGTGTTCGCCGGTGCCGCCGAGGTAGGCCGGTTCCAGCGTTTGACCGGTGGCCGGGTCGATGGCACGGATGGCTTCGCGGCTGCCGGTTACCGGCGTCTGGCCGATCAGCAGGTTGCCTGTCAGGGTCATGGAGCCTCCTTGGGAGAAAAATTCTGGATTGTGGGGGCGCTATGCGCCCCTTTCGCGACACAAGGCCGCTCCTGCAATTGACCTGCATACGCCGATCAATGTGGGAGCGGGCGTGCCCGCGAACACCGGCGCAGCCGGTGCCATGCACCGCGGAGCCTGCTTCGCGGGCATGCCCGCTCCCACAGAGTCAAGCAGTGGCTGTTCAGGCCAGGTTCTGCTCGGCCGACCAGCTGGCGTACCAGCTGCGGAACAGCGCGTACTGCTGCTCGGCATAGTTGCGCTGGGCGTCGGTCAGGGCATCGGTGTCGTTGAAGTGCAGGCTGTATTCGGTGTCGCCGTTGAGCACCATCAGGTGCTTGTAGTACAGCACCAGGTCGCAGCCCTCATCGAACGATGACAGCACAGCCAGTGCCGCCTCCAGCTCACGCGCCAGGCGGCGGGCGCGGGCGTCGCCCTTGGCCGCCTGCTTGCTCAGGCTCACCAGCTGCAGCACTTCCCGTGGCAGGGCGTTGCCGATGCCGGTGATGGCGCCGGTGGCGTTGCAGTTGACGAAACCATGCACCACCTGGGTGTCGACGCCGACCATCAGGGTCACGTCGTCATCCTTGGAGGTGATGTGCTCGGCGGCGTAGCGCAGGTCGGCGCCACCGCCGAACTCCTTGAAGCCGATCAGGTTGGGGAATTCGCGGCGCAGCTCGAAGAACAGGTCGGCGCGGGTGGCGAAGCCGTAGTACGGGCTGTTGTAGATAACTGCCGGCAGCTTCGGCGCGGCGGCGAGGATGGCCGAGAAGTGGTGCTTCTGGGCGATCAGCGAGGCGCCGCGGCTGAGCACGCGGGGGATGACCATCAGGCCGGCGGCGCCGACTTTGGCTGCGTGCGCGGCGTGAGATACCGCTTCACGGGTGTTCACCGCGCCAGTGCCGACGATGGTGGGGATGCCGGCAGCCACCAGGCGTGCCACGCCTTCCTGGCGCTCGGCCTCGGTCAGCAGCGGCCAGTCACCCATCGAGCCGCAGTACACCACGGCGCTCATGCCGGCCTCGATCAGTTCGCGGCCCTTGCGCACCAGGGCATCGAAGTCCGGCTTGCGCTCGGCGGTGCATGGGGTCATCAGGGCGGGCATGGTGCCGGTGAAGATGTTGTTGGTCATTGTCGTTACTCCTGGCGAAATTCGGGTTGGTAAGAAATGGCCGGGGTCAGATGCCCCAGGCGAACGGGTCTTGTTCGTCGATCAGCAGGGTGCTGTCGGCGGTCATGTAGGCGCGGCCGGTGATGAATGGGCGAATACGCTCGCCGTCATGCTCGAAGCGGCCATGGAACTGGCTGCCGGTGATGCTGGCCTGTACCCAGGTCTGGCCTTCGCCAAGCTTGCCGTCGGCGGCCAGGCAGGCCAGCTTGGCACTGGTGCCGGTGCCGCAGGGCGAGCGGTCGTAGGCTTTGCCGGGGCACATCACGAAGTTGCGGCTGTCGGCGTTAGCGTCGTCGGCGAACAGCTCGACGTGGTCGATGGGCGCGCCGTTTTCGCCGGTGATGCCCTGCGCTTCGAGGGCCTTGAGCATGGCCCAGGTGTACTCGATCAGCGCTTCGCGGTTGTCCAGTTCGATGCGCTGGCCGTGTTCGGCGACCAGGAAGAACCAGTTGCCACCCCAGGCAATGTCGCCGTGCACCACGCCATGGCCGGGCACATCTACCGCCACCTGCTGGCGGTAGCGGTAGGAGGGCACGTTGCCAACGGTGACGGCGCCGTCTTCATGCAAGGTGGCGCTGACCTGGCCTACCGGGGTGTCGATCTTGTGCACGCCCGGTGCGATCAGGCCCAGGTGTTGCAGCGAGGCGACCAGGCCGATGGTGCCGTGGCCGCACATGTTCAGGTAACCCGCGTTGTTGAAGAAGATCACCCCACAGGTGGCGTCGGACGATACCGCTGGGCAGTACAGCGCACCGACCAGCACATCGTTGCCGCGTGGTTCCAGCAGGCAGGCCCGCCGCCACTGGTCGTGCAGCTCGCGCAGTTCGTCGCGCTGTTCGGCCATGCTGCGGCCGTGCAGTTGCGGGAAGCCTTTCATTACCAGGCGAGTGGGTTCGCCGCCGGTGTGCGAGTCGATGACGTGAATCTGTTTCATGAGCTTGTCCATTCTTTGATCAGCAAGTCTTGTGCTGTTTGTTCGGGCTTCATCGCCGGCAAGCCAGCTCCCACAGGTGCTCCACTGTTCCTAATGCTTGTGCAGTACCTGTGGGAGCCAAGTCTTGTGCTGTTTGTGCGGGCCTCATTGCCGGCAAGCCGGCTCCCACAGGTGCTCCACTGTTCCTAATGCTTGTGCAGTACCTGTGGGAGCCAAGTCTTGTGCTGTTTGTGCGGGCCTCATCGCCGGCAAGCCGGCTCCCACAGGTGCTCCACTGTTCCTAAGGCTTGTGCAGTACTTGTGGGAGCCAAGTCTTGTGCTGTTTGTGCGGGCCTCATTGCCGGCAAGCCGGCTCCCACAGGTGCTCCACTGTTCCTAAGGCTTGTGCAGTACTTGTGGGAGCTGGCTTGCCGGCGATAGGGCCAGTAGCCTTCACCGAGCCAGTGCGGCGGGACGTTGGGCTACCAGCGGCTCATGACTAGCTTCGCTTTCATCCTCGCCTTCCAAGCGCACCAGGTGGGCAGGCACACCAGTGGCCGCGCCCCAGTAGTAGATGCCCAGTGCGCAGATGGCCACGGCCACGGTGTCGAACGGGTGGCCGAGCACCCCCAGGCCACCGAAGCTGCCCAGCCACGACAGCAGGATGGTCACCGCGTAGAAGCCGATCAGCCACGCCGACGAGCGCACTTGCTGGGCCAGCGACAGGTGCTGGGTGGGCACGAAGCGTCTGCACAGCAGGTACAGCACGAACATCACGATCTGCAGGGCCAGCAGCCACGACACGGTGTTCCAGCCGGACCAGTAGACGATCAGCGCAGCGATGATGAAAGACAGCGGGCCGAGCACGCCCATGCCCTTGACCCGGAACGGGCGTGGCATACCCGGTGCGTTGCGGCGCAGGGCGGCGACGGTGACCGGGGCAACGGCGTAGCTCAGTACCAGGGCCGCGGAAACCACGTTGATCAGCGCCTCCCACGACGGGAATGGCAGGGTCCAGAACACCGACAGGCCAAAGGTAAGCCACAGCGCAGGGCGCGGGATGCCGGACTCTGCGTCGATGCGGGTGAAGTACTTGAAGAAGGTGCCGGTCTGCGCCCAGCCATAGACCACGCGTGGGGTGGCGTTCATGTAGATGTTGCCGCAGCCGCTGGGCGAGATCACCGCGTCGGCCACCACTAGGTAGGCCAGCCAGCCCACACCCAGGGCCAGGGCGATGTCACGGTAGGGCAGGGCCAGTTGCTTGGTCACGCTGGCCCAGCCGTCGGCCAGCATTTCGGTCGGCACGCTGCCAAGGAAGGCCAACTGCAGCAGGGCGTAAATCGCGGTGGACAGCAGCACCGAGAGGATCAGCGCAATCGGGATGGTGCGCTGCGGGTTCTTCACCTCGCTGGCTACTGAAATGATTGGCGTCAGGCCCAGGTAGGCGAAGATGATGCCACCGGCCGACACGGCCATTTCCACCCCGGACAAGCCGAATGGAGCAAAGCCCTGGACCTCGAAGTTTTCCGGCTTGAAGAAGGTGAACAGCACGCCGATCACCAGCAGCGGCACGATGAACTTGAACACGCTGACCAGGTTGTTGGCCTTGGCGAAGGTTTTCACGCTGCGGTAGTTGAGGAAGAAGAACAGCCCCAGTAGGGCGAACTGCACCAGCCAGCCGAGCACGGTCGGGTCGCTGGAGCCGGCCTTGGTCAGCCCGGGAAACCAGGCGGCGGCGTATTGGCGCGAGGCGACCACTTCGATGGCGATCAGGCTGGAAAAGGCGATCAGGGTGATGAAGCCCATCAGGTAGCCCAGCAGCGGGCCGTGCGAGTACACCGGGTAGCGCACCACGCCACCAGCGCGGGGCAGGGCGGCGCCGAGCTCGCAATAGACGATGCCCAGCAGCAATACGGCGAAGCCGCCGAGGAACCAGGAGAGGATGCCGGCCGGGCCGGCGATGGCCGAGACGTGGCTGGCGGCGAACAGCCAGCCGGAGCCGAAGATGGCGCCTAGGCCGATGAAGGTGAGGTCCAGCAATGACAACTGTTTCTTGAATTTGCCTGACATGGGTTCGCCTTTTTGTAGGTTTTGGATAGGCAGGTCTGATGTCACGAGATGCGGCTTTTCAGGCCGCGCTCTTGTAGGACTTGGGCGGCTTGCGTGGGGCATAGAGTGGACCGATCGGGGCGACGGTTCTTGATGCTTTTCTGCAAGGGGGATGACGAAATCGGCATAGTTGCAAAAAAGCAGTGGCGCGCTGGAAGGGCGCTGGATAGGCTGAAAGCCATACCGCATAAGGGCTGTAGAGATGTAATCGCAGTGCCTGCCTCTTCGCGGGCATGCCCGCTCCCACAGATACAGCACAGGGTTTGAAATTTGTGGGGCACCTGTGGGAGCGGGCGAGCCCGCGAAGAGGCAGGCGCTGCCAGCAGAGAACCGAAGATGACCGACAATCCCTTGGCAACCCTCTACCAGTCCCTCGACCAGCACCGCCCCGCCACCCTCGAGGCCCTGCTAGCCGGTGTATCCCTGCTACTGCCGATCCTCGACGCTATCCCCAACGCCGCGATCTTCATCAAGGACCCGGCCGCCCGCTACGTGCTGGCCAACAACACCCTGGTCCAGCGCTGCGGCCTCAAGCGCTTGCAGCCGCTGCTGGGCAAGACCAGCGCCGAAGTGTTCCCGGCACAGCTGGGCCCCGGCTACACCGAGCAGGACCGCCGCGTGCTCAAGGAAGGCCTGGTGCTGGAAGACCAGCTGGAGCTGCACCTGTACGGTAGCCGCGAGCCCGGCTGGTGCCTGACCCACAAGCGCCCGCTGTACAACCCTGCCTGCGAAATCATCGGCCTGGTCGGCATTTCGGTCGACCTGCAGTCAGCCGCCGACAGCCACCCCGCCTACCAACGCCTGGCGGCGGTGGACGAGTACATTCGCCTGCATTTCCACCAGCCGATCAGCATGCGTGAGCTGACCCGTATCGCCGGTATTTCCGTGGCCCAGCTGGAGCGCTACTGCAAGCGGGTGTTCCACCTCACGCCGCGGCAGATGATTCACAAGGCGCGCCTGGAGCATGCCCACCGCCTGCTGCATTCGGAACTGCCGATCACCGAAGTGGCAATGTGCTGTGGCTATACCGACCACAGCGCCTTCAGCCGCCAGTTCAAGCAACTGACCGGCTTTACCCCGCGTCAGTATCGCCAGGCGACCAGCGATCAGTTGGCCTGAAACAGCGCCCGCGCCTCGTCAAAGCACTGCTCGGCAATCGCCGAACGCGGCTCGCTGCGGCGCAGCAGCAGGCCGACCGGGCTGTGGATGGCGGCGTCGGCCACCGGCAGGATGCGCAGGTGCTCGCTGAGGTCCTCCAGGCCGCAGTGCAGCGGCATGATCGCGCAGCACATGCCGGTGTTGATGGCCTGGATCAGTTGGAAGGTCGAGTCGCTTTCCAGCACCGCATTCGGCTCCAGGCCGCGGCTGCGGAAGCTCAGGTCCAGCGACTGGCGGTAGTGCATGCCTTTGCTCAGCAACCCCAGCGGAATATCGCCAAGCTCGTCCCAGCACAGGGTGTCGCTGGCGAACTGGAAGTGCCGGGTGTCATGCAGCAGGCCCATGGTGGTGATGTCCAGCTCGATCACTTCGAAGAAGCTGGTGTTGATCTGGTCCAGGTAGCAGATGCCCAGGTCGAGCTGGTTGCGGCTGAGCCCGTCGATGATCTGTTCCGAGCTCAACGAACTGAGCTGGAAGTGCAGTTCGGGGTATTTTTCCCGCAGTGGCAGCAACAGGTGCATGGGGTTGAAGCTGGCCAGGGGCACCGTGCCCAGGCGCAGGCTGCCGACCACCTGGCCACGGCAGCTGGCGGCTTCGGCCTGCAGGCCGTCGTGGGCGGCGAGCAAGGTGCGGGCCCAGGCCAGGATGCGTTCGCCGGCCTCGGTGAAGCCTTCGAAGCGCTGGCCACGCTTGACCAGCACCAGGTCCAGTTCGTCTTCCAGGTTGCGCAGGCGCATGGACAGGGTCGGCTGGGTGATATGGCACAGCGCCGCCGCCTGGCCGAAGTGGCGGGTCTTGTCGAGGGCGATGAGGAACTTGAGCTGTTTGATGTCCATGGAAATGCCTGGCGTGCTGAGTGTGTTGACCTTAACCAAGTCTGCGGTGGCTGGCCATTTTTTGATGTTGCCTGTACTGGCCCTATCGCCGGCAAGCCCCCACAGGTACGGCGCAGGCCTTGAGGGCAGTGATATCCCTGTGGGAGCTGGCTTGCCGGCGATAGGGCCAGTACAGGCAGCGATAGACCTTGTCGATGGAACAGTTCGCCATATCGATTGGACGCCGCGGGGGCCATGCCTCTAGCGTGACCAAAATACATTCAAGGAGCTTCAATCGTGCGCGTCCAACCCGATGCGGTCTTCGTACCGCTGAACATCGCCGTGCTGACTGTCAGCGACACCCGTACCTACGACAATGACACCTCTGGCGAACTGCTGGCCAGCCGTTCGGTAGAGATCGGTCACCGCCTGGTGGCGCGGGCGCTGCTCAGGGATGACCTATACAAGATCCGCGCCCAGGTCGCCACCTGGATTGCCGATGAACAGGTGCAGGTGGTGCTGATCACTGGTGGCACCGGCTTTACCGGGCGCGACAGCACGCCGGAGGCGGTCGAGTGCCTGCTGGACAAACGTATCGATGGCTTTGGCGAGTTGTTCCGGGCTTTGTCGATTCTGGATATCGGCACTTCGACCGTGCAGAGCCGGGCCTTGGCCGGGTTGTCCAACCGGACGCTGGTGTGCTGCCTGCCAGGGTCCACCGGGGCCTGCCGTACGGCGTGGGAGGGAATCCTGGTGGAACAGCTGGATGCGCGGCACCGGCCGTGCAATTTCGTCAAGCACCTGCTGCCGATCGAGGCCTGTGCGAGCCGGGGCTGACCTTCAGCCTGTACCGGCCCTATCGCCGGCAAGCCAGCTCCCACAGGGACCACACAGATTTCAGAACCTGTGATACACCTGTGGGAGCAACTGTCTTGTATTGCCTGGACTGGCCTCATCGCCGGCAAGCCAGCTCCCACAGGTACTGCACAGGGCTTGAGGCCCATGCGGTCGAGGTGGGAGCTGGCTTGCCGGCGATAGGGCCCTTAGCTCAACACATGCCCCACCGGCAACAACGCCGGCGGCAACTGCTGTTCCCCCAACCCCGCCAGCACATCGCGCTCCACCGTGCGTACCAGGGCATCGGTCGGCAGGTCGTTCTCATCGCGCCCGAACGGGTCTTCCAGTTCGTTGCCTATCGCATCCAGCCCAAAGAACGTGTACCCGACGATGGTAGTGAACAGCGGCGCCAGCCAGCCCAGCGGCTCGGCCAGGGCAAACGGTAGCAGCAGGCAGAAAATGTAGATGGTGCGGTGCAGCAACAGCGTATAGGGGAACGGCAATGGCGTGCCCTTGATCCGCTCGCAGGTGGCCTGCACCTCGCTCAGGCCCACCAGCCGTTGTTCCAGCAGGCTGTAGCGCCAATCACTGATCTGCTCCCGTTCAGCCAGCCGCGAACATTGCCCGCCAACATCACCCAGAATGGCATCGCACACGTTGTGCGGGCTGATCGCGTCGGGCCGGGGCAGCCACGGCCGCGCGGCCGCCAATTCATCCTCGTTGCGCAGCCGCGCATTCAACGCATGGGCAAAACCGCACAGGCTGCGCAGCAGCTCGGCACGCAGTGCCGGGTCGGCGATCACCACGCTTTCACGTACGAACGAGCGGGTTTCGATGATCAGCTTGCCCCAGGCCTTGCGCCCCTCCCACCAGCGGTCGTAGCAGGCGTTGTTGCGAAAGCTCATGAAAATCGACAGTGACAGGCCCAGCAAGGTGAAGGGTGTGGCGCTGACCGGGTAGAAAAACGCTGGGAAGTGCCGTTCGACCAGCACGATCAGTGCGGCCAGCAGGGTCACCATCAGGCAGCGCAGCGCAATGCGCTTGACGATCGAACCCTTCAGGGTGAACAACACACGCAGCACATCAGGAGTAGGGTGGACGATCATGGAAATCCAGAGACGGCTGCCTAGCCGCCGGTCATGTTCATGAAGCGCAGGATCTGCACCTCGCCACCCACTTCGAAGTGATGGCGATAGGGTTTGAGGTGCAGTGAATCGCGGATGGCCTTTTCCAGGCGTTCAGGGTTGCCCGGGTGGGCGCGCAGCACGTGCTTGAGGTCTACCGAGTGTTCGTTGCCCAGGCACAGCAGCAGGCGGCCCTCGACGGTGAGGCGCACGCGGTTGCAGGTGGCGCAGAAGTTATGGCTGTGCGGCGAAATGAAGCCGACGCGGGTGCTGGCCGCTTCGGCCAAGCGCCAGTAACGGGCCGGGCCTTGGGACGACTCGGTCGATTCGATCAGGGTGAACTGTTCGGCCAGACGCGCACGTACTTCGTCGCTGGAGCAGAATGACTCGCCGCGCTGATGTTCGCTGATCACCCCCAGCGGCATTTCTTCGATGAAGGTGATGTCCAGCTCGCGGTCGATGGCAAAGCGCACCAGGTCGACCAGCTCATGGTCGTTGCGGCCCTTGAGCACCACGCAGTTGAGCTTGGTACGCTTGAACCCGGCCTGGCGGGCGGCGTCGATACCGGCGATTACCTGGTGCAGGTCGCCGGTGCGGGTCAGTTGCTTGAAACGCGCGGCATCCAGGCTGTCGAGGCTGATGTTCAGGCGCGACACGCCGGCGTCGAACAGCGGCTGGGCCAGGCGCCCGAGTTGCGAGCCGTTGCTGGTCAGGCACAGCTCGCGCAGGCCGGGCAGGGCGGCGATGCGCCCGCACAGCTCAACGATACCCTGGCGCACCAGTGGCTCGCCACCGGTGAGGCGGATCTTGCGGGTGCCAAGGGCGACGAAGCGCTCGGCCACCTGGAACAGTTCTTCGAGGCTGAGGATCTGCTGGCGCGGCAAAAACTGCATGTCTTCGGCCATGCAGTAGACACAACGGAAGTCGCAGCGGTCGGTGACCGACATCCGCAGGTAGTCGATTTTCCGGTTGAAGCCGTCGATCAGGGGCCGACTGTTCTGTTCCACGTTCGCGCTCGAATTTAGAATGGGTGGGGACACGACTCCAAGCTATAACCTGGCTGCGGGCCCGTCAAATTGCTTTGCCCGACTGCATGATCGATGGTCTCTATCAAGCTGCAGGCCAAGCATTTCAAAGCCTGGACCGCACCGCATCATTCGCGGGCATGCCCGCTCCCACAGGCAAACCGCAGGGCTGAGGTTCAAGGTAATCCTGTGGGAGCGGGCGTGCCCGCGAATGCTGCAACCCCATTCCCGGCCCATGATCGAAACCATCTATCACGCCGTAAGATCTTTCGATTGGACGCCCCTACCCCACGCTCCATAGGCTGAAAAAAAGCACCGCGCGTGAGGATTCATCGCATGAGCCAGGACGAACACATCAGGGACTACAAAGGCGCCGCCGCCGGCTGGGGGGCGCTGAAAAGCGTGACCAAGAGCTGGCTGGGCAGCGAAAATGCCTTCAAGAACCTGCGGGCCATGCTCAAGACCAACCAGAACGGCGGCTTCGACTGCCCCGGCTGCGCCTGGGGCGAGTCGCCGGAAAACGACATGGTCAAGTTCTGCGAAAACGGTGCCAAGGCGGTCAACTGGGAAGCCACTGGCCGCTCGGTGGACCCGGCGTTCTTCGCCAAGTACAGCGTCAGCGCCCTGGCCGAGCAGACCGACTACTGGCTGGAGTACCAGGGCCGCTTGACCCACCCGATGCGCTATGACGCGGCCACCGACCACTATGTCGAAACCAGCTGGGAAGAAGCCTTCGCCCTGATTGCCCAGCACCTGCGCGCACTCGCATCGCCCGATGAGGCCGAGTTCTACACCTCGGGGCGGGCCAGCAACGAGGCGGCGTTCCTCTACCAATTGTTCGTTCGCGCCTACGGCACCAACAACTTCCCCGACTGCTCCAACATGTGCCACGAGGCCAGCGGCGCAGGCATGTCGGAAACCCTCGGCGTAGGCAAAGGCACCGTGGTGTTCCACGACCTGGAGCTGGCCGACGCGATCTTCGTCATCGGCCAGAACCCTGGCACCAATCACCCGCGCATGCTCGAACCGCTGCGCGAGGCGGTGAAGCGCGGTGCCCAGGTGGTGTGCTTCAACCCGCTGAAAGAACGCGGCCTGGAGCGCTTTCAGCACCCGCAGCACCCGTTCGAGATGCTCAGCAATGGTTCCGAGCCGACCAACACCGCCTACTTCCGCCCGGCCCTGGGTGGCGACATGGCGGTGATGCGTGGCATCGCCAAGTATTTGTTGCAGTGGGAACGTGAGGCCCAGGCCAACGGCCAGCCGGCGGTGTTCGACCATGCCTTCATCGCCGAGCACACCAGCGGCGTCGACGCTTACCTGGAAATCGTGGATGCCACGCCCTGGGAGCATATCGTCGACCAGTCGGGGCTGACCCAGGCCGAGATCGAGCTGGCTGCGCGCATGTACCGCAAGGCCGAGCGGGTGATCATGTGCTGGGCCATGGGCGTCACCCAGCACCGCCATTCGATACCGACCGTACAGGAAATCGTCAACCTGCAGCTGTTGCGCGGCAACGTTGGCAAGCCCGGCGCCGGCCTGTCGCCGGTGCGTGGCCACAGCAACGTGCAGGGCGACCGCACCATGGGCATCGACGAAAAGCCCAAGCCAGCGCTGCTCGATGCCATCGAAAAACGCTTCCAGTTCCGTGTGCCGCGCGCCCACGGGCACAATGCGGTGCTGGCGATCAAGGCCATGGAGGAGGGGCAGGCCAAGGTGTTCATCGGCCTCGGTGGCAACTTTGCCCAGGCCACGCCAGACACCCCACGTACCCATGCAGCCATGCGCAAATGTGCGCTGACCGTGCAGATTTCCACCAAGCTCAACCGCTCGCACCTGGTCACCGGCCGCGATGCCTTGATCCTGCCATGCCTGGGCCGCACCGAAATCGACATGCAGGCCAGCGGGCCGCAAGGCGTGACCGTGGAGGACACCTTCAGCATGGTGCACATTTCCCACGGCCAGTTGCGCCCACGCTCGCCGCATTTGCGCTCGGAGCCGTGGATCATCGCCGGCATGGCCCAGGCGACCCTGGGTAAACAGCCGATCGATTGGGAATATGCCGTGGCCGACTACGGCCGCATCCGCAGCATGATTGCCGATGTAATCCCCGGCTTTGCCGATTTCAACGAGCGCCTGCAGCACCCGGGTGGTTTCCACCTGGGCAACAACGCCGCTGACCGTACCTGGCGCACGGCTACCGGCAAGGCGCGTTTCAGCCCGCACAAGCTGCCGGAGCAGTTAGTGAATGCCAAGGTGCTGGCCCGTGGTGACAAGCCCGACCTGATCCTGCAGACCCTGCGTTCGCACGACCAGTACAACACCACCCTGTATGGCCTGGACGACCGCTACCGCGGGGTGTTCGGCCTGCGCGAAGTGGTGTTCGTCAACGAGGCCGACATCCGCCGCCTGGGCTTCGAGCCGGGCGAGCAGGTGGACCTGGTGTCGCTGTGGGAGGATGGTGTGGAGCGGCGCGTGTCAGGGTTCCGCCTGGTGGCGTACGACGTGCCCGAGGGGCAGGCCGCGGCCTATTACCCGGAGACCAACCCGTTGGTGCCGCTGGAAAGTTATGGCGAGGGCACCTATACGCCGACCTCGAAGTTCGTGGCGATCAAGGTCGAGAAAGCCAAGCCCGGGAACCGGATTGCGGCGGTGTTGGCTTCGGACTGATTGGTTGCTTGAAAGGGCCCTATCGCCGGCAAGCCAGCTCCCACAGGTACTGCACAAGGCTCGGGCTCTGTGAGGTCCCTGTGGGAGCTGGCTTGCCGGCGATAGGGCCAGTACTGCCATACAGGAATCAGGAACGGTGCACCGGATAGGCCGTGGTGTACTTCATCTGTTCCATGGCAAAACTGGACGTGATGTTCGACAGCCCATCGGTACTGGTGATCAGCTTTTTATAAAACCGGTCATACGCCGCAATATCCCCCACCACCACCCGCAACATGTAATCCCAGTCCCCCGACATGCGGTAGAACTCCATCACCTCCTCGAACCCGGTCACGGTCGCGGCAAACTGCTCCAGCCAGGCACTGTCGTGGCGCTGGGTCTTGAGCTGGACGAACACCGTCAACCCCAGCCCCAGGCGTTCGGGGTCGAGCAGGGCGACGCGGCCGAGGATGTAGCCGTCTTCCTCCAGGCGCTTGACCCGCTTCCAGCACGGTGTGGTGGACAGGTTGACGGCCTCGGCCAGGTCCTTGAGCGAGATCGAGGCGTCGCGCTGAAGCAGGGTAAGAATGTGCTGGTCGAAACTGTCCATATCGCGCAGTGGCCGTGGAGAAAAATATTTCACAGATTACCCCAAGGCCGGAACAATTGTGTTGTGCGATAGTGGCAGCCTTAACTTTGCCAATGGGCCTGACCATGTCCGAAAAGCCGCGCAATTTTGCCACCCGTACCATCCACGCCGGCGACCAGTTCAGCGTCGCCGATAACGCTATTTTCCCGGCCATCGTCACCGCCAGCTCGTTCACCAAGCGCAGCCTGGACGACAAGCCGGAATACTCCTACAGCCGGGTCGGCAACCCCACCCGGCATGCCTACGAAACCTGTGTCGCCGCCCTGGAAGAAGGTGTAGGCGCGGTCGCCTGTGCGTCTGGCGTGAACGCCACGGCGACGGTGCTCGAACTGCTGCCCAAGGACGCCCATGTGGTGGTGATGAACGGCGTGTACGGTGGCACCTTCCGCATCCTGGAAGACTTCCGCAGCCGCACCTCGGGCCTGACCACCACCTATGTCGACCTCAACGACCTCGAGGCGGTGGCCGCCGCCATCAAGCCAGAAACCCAGCTGATCTGGATCGAATCGCCGACCAACCCGTTGCTGCACCTGGTCGATATCAAGGCGGTGTGCGACCTGGCCAAGGCGCGGGGCATCCTCACCTGCATCGACAATACCTTCTGCTCGCCCTGGAACCAGCGCCCGATCACCCTGGGCGTGGACCTGGTGATGCACTCGGCCAGCAAGTACATCGGCGGCCACTCCGACCTGACCGGTGGTGTGGTGGTGGCAGCCAACGATGCGCTGCTGGCGCGCCTGCGCCGTATCAGCATGGCGATTGGCGCGGTGCAGGGGCCGTTCGACTGCTACCTGGCCCTGCGCGGCCTGAAGACCCTGGATGTGCGTATGGAGCGCCAGTGTGCCAATGCCCTGCAGCTGGCGCGCTTCCTCGAAAGCCATGCGCAGGTCGAGCAGGTGTATTACCCAGGGCTGGAAAGCCACCCGCAGCATGAACTGTGCAAGCGCCAGATGCGCAGCGGCGGGGCGGTGGTGGCGATGAGGGTCAAGGGCGACCGGGCGGCACTCAACCGCCTGGTGGAAGCGCTGCAGATCTTTGTGCTGGCCGACTCGCTGGGCGGGGTGGAGAGCATGATCAACCACTCCTGGAGCATGTCGCACTGCTCGCTGAGCCCGGAGCAGAAGGGCCTGATGGGGATCAGCGAGAACCTGCTGCGGCTGTCGGTGGGGATCGAGGACTACCGCGACCTGATCGAGGACTTGGATGGTGCCCTGAAGGCTTCAGCGGCTGGCTAGTTAAAACGCAGTCTTGTGGGGCAACAGTCTTGTATTGCCTGGACTGGCCTCATTGCCGGCAAGCCAGCTCCCACAGGTGCTGCACAGGGCTTGAGGCCTATGTGGTCGAGGTGGGAGCAACTGTCTTCCTCAAAATCTAAACAGTTTGCGCGGTTCATGTGGGAGCTGGCTTGCCGGCGATGAGGCCAGTCCAGGCAATACAAGACAGTTGCTCCCACAGTGGCTGTGCAGGCCTACGCAATGAATCAGGATTTGGGCGGATGAATGATCCGTTCGATCTTGTCCTTGATCAGCAGCCGCTCCTTGCGCAGGCGGTTGACGGCTTCGTCGTTGGTACCGTTGCCTTCGGCGGCGACCACCTCCTTGTCCTTGGCGTTGTATTCCTTGTGCAGTGAATGCAGCGTCTGGTCCTTGTCCATCAGTGCCTGGAAATTGTCAGCGGTAATGTGCAGGTCAGCGAGCAGATCATGCGGAACTGGCATTTCTTCACCTCTGTCGGGGGGTTGGCGAATGGTCCTGACCTTTGAGGATAGTCGTCTTTGCGCAGGTAGGGGACTGGGGTAGTCTGTCGCCTCTCTCCAGTGACCCGGAACCTGCGCCATGCCTCACCTGAACCTGGAATACAGCGACAACCTGCGCGACTTGAACGTCGATACTTTGCTGCTACGCCTGAACCACGCCCTGGTCAGCAGTGGCCAGTTCGCCGACGAGGCCGACATCAAGAGCCGCGCCCAGGCCTTCAGCCAGTTTCGCGTGGGCACCTCGCCCAGCGAACGCGCCTTTGCCCATGTGCGCCTGGCCATCCTCAGCGGGCGCTCGTCGGAGGTGAAGACGCAACTGTCCGACAGCTTGCTGAACGTGCTGCGTGACGCCATCCCCGAGCAGGCCGGGCTGGACATCCAGCTGTGCGTGGAAGTGCTGGACATTGATCGTGAGCCGTACGCCAAGGCCAGAATTCTCCCGACCCAGGCCTGATTTTCAGCGAGCCGACCAGAATTCTGCCAGGTCCGGCCTTCCAACCCGATTGCATCCACATAGGTCAGAATTTCGTTATCTAAAGTGGGCGGCGGCAAAAACTGAGTGCAGCACCTGACCAATCCGGTACGGTGTTGCACTTAGTTTTTGCCGCCGCCTCTTGTTTATATGGCAAGAAAATTCTTACGTCATATGTAGGTGCTTCCTACAGGCGCTTCCCAAATATAAGTGTCTAGAGATAAATGTGTTGATCTATCGCATCGCTCGACGGTTACATAGGGGTATGGCGTTCCGGTGTGTGCGAGTGCGGAGTGATGTCAATGGCTCTGATCGCTCATTAAGTTAATTTGCGTGTTTCTGATGATTGGGCGATGGTCAGGCTATTTCGGCGATCGTCGTCATCTACAGCCTGGTTTACCTCAGTGCTTACCATGTGCACTGGCAGTCTAGGGATTAGGGTATTTGATAACACACGGATCATGCATGCCCGCGCGCCGATTCTGGATGAGTAGCGCAGGATTCTTACACGTAGTGGCATTGCGAACTTTTAGGAGTGTTGCAGCATGATCATCCGGGAAACTGAACCTCAGGATTGGGAAATACTGAGGTCCATTCGACTGCAGGCATTGTCAGCCTCGCCCACTGCATTCGGTGTCCGCTATGAGGATGCCGCCAACAATAGCGACGAGCGCTGGAAGGTTCTAGCCTCATCACAACATCCCCCCTATTTTTGGTTGGCGCTTGAGCAGGAAATGCCTGTCGGCATGGTAGGTGCCAGCCTTGATGAGCGGCGGCGTTTCACTCTGATCGGCATGTGGGTCAACCCTCAATGGCGGGGCACTGATATTGCGCAGCGCCTGGTGCAGCAAGTCAAGGCGCGGGCGACGAAGCTTGGCTTTGCGCACATCGTCCTAGGCGTTTCTCCCGAGAACGCGCGCGCAGTGCGCTTCTACCAGCGTCAAGGATTTGCCTTCATCGAGGAATACGAGTGGCTGAACAGTCATCCGTACATAAGGCTGCAACTGATGAAATGTTCAGACAGCGAGTGCTCTGAATCAGGGAATACCACGGTCTGATCCTGCTGCAACGCCTGGATGAGCTGATCCCCATCCTGCGCAGCAAGCAGGACAAGGTCGACACGGCCATGATCTACCTGGCCGACCATGGCGAGTCGCTGGGTGAGTACAACCTGTTCCTGCATGGCACGCCATACGCCATCGCCCCTGAACAGCAGAAGCACGTGCCGCTGCTGACCTGGTTCTCCGACAGCTACAAGGAGGACTTTGGCGTCGACACCGACTGCCTGGCCAAGCTCAGCGATGCCCCGCTGTCGCAGGACAACCTGTTTCACTCGATGCTTGGCCTGTTGCAGGTGCACACCGAGGTCTACCAGCAGTCGCTGGACATGTTCGCCAGCTGCCGGCCGTGGCTGGCGGCCAAGCGCTGAACTGTGGGAGCGGGCGTGCCCGCGAACACGGGCGAAGCCCGTGCCATCCACCGCGTCGCCTGCTTCGCGGGCATGCCCGCTCCCACAGGGCCAGGCATGCACAACAGCACCACTGATCGATATCAAGGATGGCTCAGGTTTCACCAGCAGGGCCCGCGCCGTATATACTGCGCGCCAATGTTAGTGGGAGAGCCTCGTGGCCATCGAAATACACTGGATCCGTGACGACCAGAGCCTGGCCGAACACTGCCGGGCCTGGCACGAACTGCCCTTCGTCGCCGTCGACACCGAATTCATGCGGGTCGACACCTTCTACCCGAAAGCCGGGCTGATCCAGGTCGGTGACGGCCAGCGCGCCTTCCTGATCGATCCGCTGCTGATCGGCAACTGGCAACCCCTGGCCGAGCTGCTGGAAGACAGCGGCGTGGTCAAGGTGCTGCATGCCTGCAGCGAAGACCTCGAAGTGCTGCTGCGCCTGACCGGCAAGCTGCCACAGCCGTTGTTCGATACGCAGCTGGCCGCCGGCTACCTGAACCTGGGCTTCTCCATGGGCTATTCGCGCCTGGTGCAGGACGTGCTGGGTATCGAGCTGCCCAAGGGCGAAACCCGCTCCGACTGGCTGCAGCGTCCGCTCTCCGAAACCCAGGTCAGCTATGCCGCCGAGGATGCCGTGCACCTGGCCGAGCTGTTCACTGCCCTGCGCCCACGCCTGTCCGACGACAAGTACGCCTGGGTGCTGGAGGACGGCGCCGAGCTGGTCGCGCAACTGCGCCGCGAAGTCGAGCCCGAGAGCCTGTACCGCGACATCAAGCTGGCCTGGAAGCTGGCCCCCCAGCAACTGGCGGTGCTGCGTGAGCTGTGTGCCTGGCGCGAGCGCGAAGCGCGCAACCGCGATGTGCCGCGCAACCGCATCCTCAAGGAACACTCGTTGTGGCCCATGGCCAAGAACCAGCCGAACAACCTCTCGGCGCTGGCCAAGATCGACGAGATGCACCCGCGCACCATTCGCCAGGACGGAGAGTTCCTCATCCAACTGATCAAGCGCGCCGCCAGCCTGCCCGCCGAGCAGTGGCCGCAGGCGCTGCCCGAGCCGCTGCCGATCGAGGCTGCCGGCATCCTCAAGCAACTGCGTGCCATCGGCCAGGCCGAAGGCGAACGGCTGGGCATTGCCCCCGAACTCATGCTGCGCAAGAAAGCCCTGGAAGCGCTGCTCAAGAGCGGTTACCCCAATGGCCCCTACCAACTGCCCGATTCGCTGCGCGGCTGGCGCCGCGAGCGCATGGGCCAGGCCCTGCTGGACAGCCTGGCAGGCGCCGGAGAAACCCGATGAAACGTATCTGCTCGATCTACAAGAGCCCCCGCAAGAACGAAATGTACCTGTACGTGCTCAAGGCCGAGGGCCTGGAGCGCGTGCCCGAAGGCCTGCTGCCGTTCTTCGGCACCCCCATGCACGCCTTCGACCTGGTGCTTACCCCCGAGCGCAAGCTGGCCCGCGAGGACATCGCCAAGGTGCTGGAGAACCTCGACAGCCAAGGCTACCACCTGCAGATGCCGCCGCCGGAAGACGACTACATCGAGCACCTGCCCGAAGAACTGCTGCGTCGTAACGACCCGGCCTGACCATGCGTGTACTGATTGCTGAGCATGATCATGCTCGATACGCCGAGCTTCTGCGTGAAGCCGCGCCTGAACTGGAAATCCTGACCAGTGGCGACTCCGCCGAACTGGCCCGCCAGGCGCCGCAGTGCCCGGTGTGGCTGGGCCAGCCGGACCTGCTGGCAAGCCTGCTGCGCCAGGGCCACAAGCCGGGCTGGGTGCAATCCACCTGGGCCGGCATCACCCCGTTGCTGGCCCAGGGCCTGCCGCGTGACTATCGCCTGAGCCGTGCGGTGGGCATCTTCGGCCAAGTGATGGCCGAGTACATGCTTACCTACATGCTCGGCCATGAGCGCGAGGTGCTGTCGCGCCTGGTCAGCCAGGTGGAACGGCGTTGGGACGACCGCCCGGGGCGTAGCCTGGAAGGGCGCAAGGTACTGATCGTCGGCACTGGCGACATTGGCCAGCGGGTGGCCGAGTTCCTCCAGCCGTTTGGTGTGGTGTTGTACGGCGTCGCCAGCAGCGCCCGTGAACAGGCGCCGTTCGTCGAGGTGGCGGCGCTGGCCGACCTGCCGCGTATGCTCGGCCAGGTCGATTACGTGCTCAACCTGCTGCCGGATACCCCGGCCACCCATGACCTGTACGACGCGGCGCTGTTCAAGTGCTTCCAGCCCACGGCGCTGTTCATCAATGCCGGGCGTGGTGTGGCAGTGGTCGATGCTGACCTAGTAGAAGCGTTGAAGCAGGGGCACCTGGCTGGGGCGGTGATCGATGTGTGCCGGCAGGAGCCGCTGCCCAGGCAGCACCCGTTCTGGACCGCGTGGGGCCTGCTGCTCACCGGGCACAGCTCGGCGCCCACCTCGCCGGCGGCGATGGTGCGGTTGTTCGTCGAGAATGTGCAGGCGTATGCGGCGGGGCAGGGGTTGCGGGGTGAAGTGGATTTCGACCGGGGGTATTGATTTGTAGTGCCTGTGCCGGCCCTTTCGCGGGCAAGCCCGCTCCTACAGCGACCGCACTGCTGGCGCAGATCGTTGTAGGAGCGGGCTTGCCCGCGAAGGGGCCAGTACAAGCTACCCAAACCTTACAGGCTGAAATCACCCTCGGCAGCCAGCTCGCTCAACGGCTTGCGCGGGCTCGGCACTTCGCGCGCCTGCAGTGCCTCGTCCAGGCTGGCCTTGTCACCCAGCTTGCCGATCGCCACCATGGCATGCAGCACGTAGCCTTCCGGAACCTTCAGTTCCTGGCGTGCCAGTTCCTGGTCGAAGCCGGCCATGCCATGGGTGTGCCAGCCGCTGATGCTGGCTTGCAGGGCCAGGTGCCCCCAGGCGGAACCGGTGTCGAAGGTGTGCCACAGGGCTGGTTTTTCTTCAGTGGCGCCCGGGGCGGCGAAGGTGGTCTTGGAAATGATCAGCACCAGCGCCGACGCCTGTTGCGCCCAGCTGCGGTTGAACGGCACCAGCAGGTTCAGGTAGCGCTCCCAGTTCGGCGTGTCGCGGCGGGCATACAGGAAGCGCCAAGGCTGCGAGTTGTACGCCGACGGTGCCCAGCGTGCGGCTTCGAGGAAGCTCAGCAGGGTCTCTTCGCTGATCGGCTCGGCGGTGAAGGCGCGTGGCGACCAGCGGTTGATGAACTGCTCGTTGATGGCGTAATCGGCAATGCGGGGGGTGGCGCTCATGGCGGCTCCTGCAAAAGGACGGGAAAAGCGCACGCTACTGCGTCCCGTCGTGACTGACAAGCGGTCTGGCTTTGCCGAAGGCCAGGCTCTAGACTGGCGCCGCCGCGCGCCGTGGCCCCAGGATGAATGCAGGAAACCCGTGTGATGATCGCTGATAGCGCGCCGTTCTGGCGGCGCAAGACCCTCGAACAACTCAGCCCGCAAGAGTGGGAGTCGCTGTGCGACGGCTGCGGCCTGTGCTGCCTGCAAAAGCTCGAGGACGAGGACGACAACAGCGTTTATTACACGCGCATCGCCTGCAAGCTGCTGGACCTCGATAGCTGCCAGTGCAGCGACTACCCCAACCGCTTCGCCCACGTGCCCGACTGCATCCAGCTCACCCCGGGCAAGGCCGACCAGTTCAAGTGGTTGCCGAGCACCTGCGGCTACCGCCTGGTCAGTGAGGGCAAGGACCTGCCGGCCTGGCACCACTTGGTCTGCGGCGACCGCCAGCAAGTCCATGAACAGCGCATTTCCCAGTCGGGGCGTATGCTCAGTGAGCACGATGTGGACGAAGACGACTGGGAAGACCACCTGATCTTCCGCGCCAGCTGACCGGCGCGGCCCGCTGCCACGGGGAAACAAGGAGTTTCTGTATGCGTTGCCAGCTGTTGTTGCTATTGGGCCTGATGGCCTGTTCGCCGGCCTGGGCGAAAAGGGTCGATCTCGACTACCAGGTGCGTCTGTTACCTGCCAGTGGCCAGGCTGAAGTGCGCCTGACCCTGGGCGAAGGCAGCGCCGTGCGCAGCCTGGACTTCGACCTGGGCAAGGCGGGGGTCTACAGTGGCTTCCAGGCCGATGGCCAATGGCAGTTGCAAGGCCAGCGCGGCGTGTGGCAGCCGGCAGCCGGCAAGACCAGCCTCAGCTACCGTGTGCAACTGGACCAGCAGCTCAGCAGCGGTGCCTATTCGTCGCGCATTACCCCGCACTGGGCGCTGTTCCTCGGCGACCAATTGGTACCGCCGGCGCGCCTCGACCAGCAGGACGGCACCGAGCTGGTGACGCGCCTGTCGTTCGACCTGCCCGAGGGCTGGAAGAGCATCGAGACCTCCTGGCCGCGCATCGGCAAGGACAAGTTCCGCATCGACAACGTTTCGCGCCTGTTCGACCGCCCGACCGGCTGGATGCTCGCCGGCGACCTGGGCAGCCGCCGGGCCCGCCTGGGCGATACCGAGGTGACCGTGGCCGCGCCGGTGGGGCAGGGCATGCGGCGCATGGACAGCCTGACCTTGCTGACGTTCATCTGGCCGCAGTTGCAGGCGGTGTTCCCGCGCAACCCGCCGAAACTATTGCTGGTCGGTGCCCGTGACGGCATGTGGCGCGGAGCCATGGCGGCGCAGGGTTCGTTGTACCTGCACAGTGCCCGGCCGATGGTCAGTGAGAATGGCAGCAGCCCGTTGTTGCGCGAAGTGGTGCAGTTGTTTGCGCAGATTCGTGGGCGCGACGGCAGTGACTGGCTGGTGGAGAGCCTGACCGACTATTACGCCAGCGAGTTGCTGCGCCGTTCGGGGGGCATGAGCGATGACCGTTACCAGGCCTGGCAGGCACGCCTGAGCAAGCGGGGCGCCAAGGTCACCCGGCTCAGGGGCGAGCACGCGAGCCCGGCCCAGGTGGCCCGCGGGGTGTTGCTGCTGCAGGCACTGGACAAGGAAATCCGCATTCATACCCAGGCCAAGCGTTCGCTGGACGATGTGGTGCGCGGGTTGATGCGCCTGCCCAGCGTCAGCACCGAAGAGTTCGTGCAGATCAGCGAGAACGTGCTGGGGCGACGCTCCGAGGTGCTGCAGACCAAGGCGCTGCGTTAGACATCTCTATCGCCTGTACTGGCCTCTTCGCGGGCACGCCCGCTCCCACAGGTACTGCACAGGCCTGCGATGTTCCCACAGCAATGAGGAACCCCTGTGGGAGCGGGCGTGCCCGCGAAGAGGCCGGCACAGGCAATGCAAAATCAACTGCCAGTCAACGGATCCTTCCCGGTCACTGTCACCCCCTCTGTAGCCGCCCTGGCACTGGCCTTCAACACCTCCAGCTCTGCCGCACTGCGCTCGATGTCCGCACGCAACCGCTGATACTCCTGCCGATGCCGCTGCCACCAGGCCTTGGTCGAGCAGTGCCCGCTGACCCCGCGCGCCACCGCCAGCCCACCGACCACCATCTGCAGCAAGCCGACCAGGCCACCATGGCGCAACCCCTTGCTGAACATCAGCGCCCCTCCGGCCAGCGAACCGACCCGTTCCAGGCCACGGACATTGTGCTGCGAAGTCGCAGCAGAGTGGATATCGAGCATGGCAAGCCCTCCTTGTGAAGTGTAAGCAACTGACCTGCCGGCCGCCGCCATCGTTCAGTCGGTACGCCGAGCGACATCCCGGTGTCGCGCGAAGGCTCTGTCATGCCTGTTTCAAGAGGGTGAATGTCATCTATGGTCAACTCCGTGGCGGATCCAGGCAACTTGACCGCCCCCCCGCTGGCGTACCGTGACCGGGCGCGAAGCTCATCCACGCTGGGTTTCGATCCAGGAGCTTCACGTCCCCACAAAGAAAACAAAAGCAGGGATCAGGATGACAATGACAAGCGCGAGTGGCGCCGGCAATCAGCTGGCGCAAGGCTTCAAGCAACGCCATGTAACCATGCTGTCCATCGCCGGGGTGATCGGTGCCGGGTTGTTCATCGGCTCCGGGCACGCCATCGCGGCGGCAGGCCCCTCGGCCATCGTCGCCTACGCCCTGGCCGGGGCGCTGGTGGTGCTGGTGATGCGCATGCTCGGGGAGATGGCCGTCGCCAGCCCCGATACCGGCTCGTTCTCCACCTATGCCGACCGCGCCATCGGCCGCTGGGCCGGCTTTACCATCGGCTGGCTGTACTGGTGGTTCTGGGTGCTGGTGATCCCCATCGAGGCCATCGCCGCCGGCGTGGTCCTCAATAACTGGTTCCCGCACATCGATGCCTGGTTCTTCGCCCTGAGCATGACCGTGCTGCTGACCGCCACCAATCTGTTCAGCGTGGCCAAGTACGGCGAATTCGAGTTCTGGTTCGCCATGCTCAAGGTCATCGCCATCGTCGCCTTCATCGCCTTGGGCGCCGCCGCCCTGGCCGGTGTGTTGCCCGGTCGCGAAGTCAGTGGCCTGCCACTGTTGCTGGAACAACAGGGCGGCTTCATGCCCAATGGCTGGACGGCAATCATCGGCGCCTTGCTGACCACCATGTTCAGCTACCTGGGCACCGAAGCGGTGACCATCGCCGCCTCTGAATCGAAAGACCCGGCACGCAACATCGCCAAGGCCACCCGCTCGGTAATCTGGCGTATCAGTGTGTTCTACCTGCTGTCGATCTTCGTGATCATCTCGGTGGTGCCATGGAACGACCCGCTGCTGCCGGTGCAGGGCTCGTACCAGCGCGCGCTGGAAATCATGAACATCCCCTACGCCAAGCAACTGGTGGACATGGTGGTGCTGGTGGCGGTGGCCAGTTGCCTGAACTCGTCGATCTACATCTCGTCGCGGATGCTCTACTCGCTGAGCAAGCGCGGTGATGCGCCAGGTTTCATCCAGCGTACCTCGAAGGTGGGCGTACCGCGTGCGGCGGTGATCGGCAGCACGCTGATCGGCATGCTGGCGACCATCGTCAACTACTTCGCCCCGGCTGAGGTGTTTGCCTTCCTGCTGGCCAGCTCCGGGTCGATTGCGTTGCTGGTGTACCTGGCGATTGCCTTCTCGCAACTGCGCATGCGCGCCATCCTGCAGCGGCAGAACGTCGAGATCGCCTTTCGCATGTGGCTGTATCCGTGGCTGACCTATGCGGTGATCGGCTTCATCATCTTTGCCCTAGGCACCATGTTCGTCATGCCCAAGCACCGTATGGAGGTGTCGCTGACCCTGGCGCTGGCGTTGGTGATCCTGGTGCTGGGGGTGATTACCAGCAAGCGGCATGCACAGCGGGAGGCCTTGGCGGCTGCCTGACCGGTGTGAATGACAGAGAGCCACCTGCCTGCAGGTGGCTTTTTTGTTTGTGCTGCTGGCCCTATCGCCGGCAAGCCAGCTCCTACAGGGACCCCACAGCTTTCAGGTCCTGTGCAGTCCCTGTGGGAGCTGGCTTGCCGGCGATAGGGCCGGTGCAAGCGGTGAAATTCTGGGTGTTTGTCTGATCTGGAGAATTTTCTGTCCGGTTTGGCAATGCAGCTTCAAGGGTGTTTAATCTCACCCCTGTACCCGCTGGAGCCCTTTAAAACCAAGGCCCAGACAGATTTTGCCGTTCATCGAAAATGCTGTAGACACATTGTCTAACAGTGCCCTATAGTCGTTATACAAATAGTAGACATAGTGCTATGACAACAAAGAAGGCCGCCATGAAAGCCATTGTCCAACCCGTCAGTGCAGAAGTGCCACAGGACCGCAAAGCCGTCCTCGCCGAAGCGCTGCGCCGCCGGATCCTCAGCATGGAACTGGCCCCAGGCGCGGTGGTGGACGAACTGGCCCTGTGCGACGAGTTCGGCCTGTCCCGCCCGCCAGTCCGCGAGCTGCTGCGCCAGATCGCCGCCGAAGGCTACATCGAGCTGGAGGCCAACCGCGCGCCACGTGTCGCCGCCATGAACCACGAGTCGCTGCACAGCTTCTACGTCGCCGCCCCGCTTATCTACGTTGCCACCACCCAGTTGGCCGCCACCTATGCCAGCAGCGAAGAAATCGAAGTGCTCAAAGGCATCCAGGCCCTGTTCCGCCGGGCCATCGAAGAGCGCGACGTGGAAAACCGCGTGCTCTACAACGACGCCTTCCACCTGGAAATCGGCAAGATGGCGCACAACGACTACCTGCTGCCGAGCCTGCGTCGCCTGCTGATCGACCACACCCGGCTGGGCAAGATCTTCTACCGCCACCCGACCACCGATGACATGCAGCGCGACCTCGAAATCGCCTGCGAGCAGCACGAACAGATGATCCAGGCCATCGAGCGCCGCGACCCGCAGGCCGCCGGGCAGCTGGTGCGCGAGCACTTCGAGCTGTCGCGCCGGCGCATGGCCGAGTACGCCGCACCGCAAGGGCTGGATGTGCCGATTCAGATATGAGTTACCCCGGTCATTGCCGCTGGCGTTGACCCCACGTCCGACAACGAGATCCAGGTTAGTGACATGACAAGAATAAGTTCGTTACCCGCCGATGATGCCACCTGTGGCTGGTATCACCTGAGCAAGCCTCGCACGCCAAGGCCGGCCCACAGTGGTCACAGCCAGGCGCGCTGGGTGGTGGTCGGTGCCGGTTTCACCGGCCTGGCCGCGGCGCGGCAGTTGGCAACGAACTTTCCGGACGATGAGATCGTGCTGGTCGAGGCCCAGGAGGTCGGCTTCGGCACCTCCGGGCGCAACGCCGGTTTCGCCATCGACCTGCCGCACGACATCGGCGCCGAGGACTACATTGGCGACATCGACATCGCCAAGACCGTGCTCAAGCTCAACCTGGGCGGCCAGGCGTATCTCAAGGAGCTGATCGAGCGCTACGACATCGAGTGCCAGTTCCGCCACTGCGGCAAATACCAGGCGGCCATCGAAGACCGCGGCATCGCCGTGCTGGACGCCTACCGCCGTGGCCTGGACAAGCTCGGCCAGCCCTACGAAGTGATCGAAGGCCGCGACCTGCCCGAGCACATCGGCACGCACTTCTACCGCAAAGGCCTGTTCACCCCGGGCACCGCCTTGCTACAGCCCTCGGCGCTGGTCAAAGGCCTGGCCGACAGCCTGCCGGGCAACGTATCACTGTACGAACACACGCCGATCACCGACGTCGAGTACGGCGACAAGGTGGTGCTGCGCCACGCCAACGGTTCGATCACCGCTGACAAGCTGGTGCTCACCACCAACGCCTTCGGCATGAGCTTCGGCTTCCTCAAGGGCCGCATGTTGCCGGTATTCACCTACGGCAGTATCACCCGCCCGCTGACCGAGGAAGAGCAGGCGCGTCTGGGCGGCAAACCCTACTGGGGCGTGATCCCGGCCGACCCGTTCGGCACCACCATGCGCCGTACCGTCGACAACCGCCTGCTGATCCGCAACAGCTTCAGCTACAACCCCGATGGGCGCAGCAACCGCAAGTACCTGGAGCGCTTCGTCCAGCGCCACCGTGAATCGTTCGCCCGCCGCTTCCCGATGTTGCCCGGGGTGAACTTTGAATATACCTGGGGCGGTGCACTGGCATTGTCGCGTAACCACATGGGCTTCTTTGGCAAGTTGGCACCCAATGTGGTGGGCGCCTTGTGCTGTAACGGCCTGGGCGTTACCCGTGGCACCGTCACCGGCAAGTTGCTGGCCGACTGGCTGGCTGGTGACAAGAACGAACTGATCGAGTTTCTGCTCAATGCCCCCGGGCCTTGTGCGAATCCACCGCAGCCCCTGGTTTCCCTGGGGTTGAACGCCAACCTGATGTGGGGGCAATTCCGCGCTGGCAAAGAAAGCTGACCGTTATCCCAGTTAGGCCATAAACCATTCAACGCCGGCTTGTAGTTTGCCGGCACGGGCTCGCTTTGCCCGAATTCGATGATCGAGATGAGTATTCCGATCACCCGGGGCTGAACGCTGTTTTCAGTTTCGCGGATGCGCTCGCCTTGAATATGTGCATGTAGAAGAAGTAGCAGGAACCAATAATGACAAGTCCGAATATTTCGATTGAAGATGTACCGATCAACAAGTTCCACCAGTTGCTGACCCTGCGTTCTGGTGGCGGCTCGTTCGTCGATGGCTATGTCCTGAGCATCATCGGCGTGGCCATGGTGCAGATGTCTGTCGGCCTCAGCTTGAGCAGCTTCTGGCAGGGCATGATCGCCGCCTCGGCGCTGATCGGTATTTTCTTCGGCGGCTTCTTCGGTGGCTGGTTGACTGACCGTTTCGGCCGCAAGCGCGTGTTCTTCGTCGGCCCGACCCTGTTCGTCCTGGCCTCGCTCGCGCAGTTCTGGGTGGAGTCGGCGATGGCCCTGTTCCTGCTGCGCTTTGCCATCGGCATCGCGGTGGGCATCGAATACCCGGTCGCCACCTCGCTGCTGGTGGAGTTCCTGCCGAAGAAGAACCGTGGCCCACGCCTGGCCACCCTGACCGTGCTGTGGTTTGCCGGTGCGGCCACGGCCTATATGGTCGGTGAGGCGATCCTGCGCCACGGCGGCGACGATGCATGGCGCCTGGTGCTGGCCAGTGCCGCGGTGATCGGCGCGCTGCTGTTCGCCATTCGCCTGGGTACCCCGGAATCCCCGCGCTGGCTGATCAGCAAGGGGCGTTCGGCGGAAGCCGAGCAGGTGATAAAACGCGTGTATGGCAGCGGCTTCTCGCTGAAGAACCTGCCGGAAGAGCCCAAGGCCCGCAAGCTGTCGTTCCTCAGCCTGCTGCACTCCGGCTACGGCAAGCGCATGCTGTTCGTCACCATGTTCTGGACCTGTTCGGTGATCCCGGTGTTCGCCGTGTACGCTTTCGCCCCGAAAGTGTTGGGCGCGCTCAACCTGAAAGGTGATTGGGCGTCGATCGGCTCGGTGGCCATCACCTGCCTGTTCGTGGTCGGCTGCATCATCGGCACCCGCTTGCTGAACACCATCGGCCGTCGCACCACGCTGCTGCACAGCTTCTTCTGGTCGGGGCTGGCGTTGCTCGGCCTGGGCGCCTTCAGCAACGGCAGCGAGATGCTCATCCTGGCGCTGTTCGGTGCCTATGCACTGTTCATCGGTGGCGCCCAGGTGCTGCAGCTGGTCTACCCCAACGAACTGTTCCCCACCGAAATCCGTGCCGGCGCCGTGGGCGTGGGCACTTCCATGTCGCGGGTCGGTGCCGCGGTCGGCACCTGGCTGGTGCCCATCGCCCTCGACAGCTATGGCATCGGCGCCACCATGTATGCCGCCGCCGTCGTGACTTTCGTCGGCCTGGCCTTCTCGGTTGCCCTGGCCCCGGAAACCCGTTCGCTGAACCTGCAACAAGCGGCTTCACTGAACTGAACCCATGCAACCCGCCGCAGCGTGGTTGTGCTGTGGCCTTTACAACACTGAGCAACGCACTGGAGAACCTACCGTGAAATTCGAAGGCATCTACACCCCGGCAATCACTCCGCTGGCTGCGGACGGCTCGATCGACAAGGCGGCGTTCGCCGAAGTCCTCGAATACCTGGTCGAGGCAAAAATCCACGGCGTGATCATCGGTGGTTCCACCGGCGAGTACTACGCCCACACCACCCAGGAGCGCATCGAACTGGCCGCCCAGGCCAAGGACGTGCTCAATGGCCGCCTGCCACTGATCGTCGGCACCGGTGGCATCCGCACCGAAGACGCCGTGGCCTTCGCCCAGCACGCCAAGGAAATCAAGGCCGACGCGCTGCTGGTGGGCACCCCGCCATACGCGCTGCCGACCCAGCAGGAAATCGCCCTGCACGTCAAAGCCGTCGACGCCGCCGCCGGCCTGCCGATCATGCTCTACAACTACCCAGGCCGCATGAGCGTGAGCATGGGCGAGGAGTTCTTCGATGCCGTGGCTGACGTGAAGAACATCGTCGCCATCAAGGAAAGCTCCGGTGACATGGCCCAGCTGCACCGCCTGGCCATCAAGCGCCCGAACATCCAGCTGTCGTGCGGCTGGGACGACCAGGCCCTGGAATTCTTTGCCTGGGGCGCCAAGAGCTGGGTCTGCGCCGGCTCCAACTTCATCCCGCGCGAGCACGTGGCCCTGTACGAGGCCTGCGTGATCGAGAAGGACTTCGACAAAGGCCGCAAGATCATGGCCGCCATGATGCCGCTGATGGACTTCCTCGAAGGTGGCAAGTTCGTCCAGTCGATCAAGTACGGCTGCGCCCTCAACGGCCTGAGCACCGGCGGCGTGCGCAAGCCGCTGTACGACCTGGATGCTGCCGAGAAGCAGGAACTGCAGCGCGTAGTCACCGAGCTGAAAGCCACCATCGCCCAGATCCAATAAGGAGGAAGGAAAAATGGCTGATTTGCTGAGCAAGGAACAATACGCGGCCATTGCCGCCGACCTGCAACTGCGCACCAAGGCGTTCATCGACGGCGAATTCCGCGATGCAATCTCGGGCAAGACGTTTGTCACCACCAACCCGGCCACCGGCAAGCAACTGGCCGAAGTCGCCGCTTGCGACGTGAACGACGTCAACGTGGCCGTGGCAGCTGCGAAGCGTGTATTCGAAGACGGCTCATGGTCGAAACTTCAGCCAGGCGAGCGCAAGCACATCCTGCTGAAGTTCGCCCAGTTGCTGGAAGACAACGCCCACGAGCTGGCGGTGCTGGAAAGCCTGGACAGCGGCAAGCCGGTCAGCGAGTGCCAGAACGTCGACGTGCCGGAAACCATCCACACCATCCGTTGGCATGCCGAACTGATCGACAAGATCTACGACAACACTGCCCCCACCGGCAATGCCGCGGTGACCATGGTGGTGCGTGAAGCGATTGGCGTGGTCGGCCTGGTGCTGCCATGGAACTTCCCGCTGCTGATGCTGGCCTGGAAGATCGCCCCGTCGCTGGCCGCCGGTTGCTCGATCGTGGTCAAGCCGGCCAAGGAAACCACCCTCAGCGCCCTGCGCGTGGCCGAGCTGGCCCATGAAGCCGGTATCCCGGCCGGTGTGTTCAACCTGGTGCCTGGTGGTGGCCGTGAAGTGGGCGAGGCCATTGGCCGCCACATGGACATCCCGATGGTCAGCTTCACCGGCTCCACCGACACTGGCCGCCTGTTCCTGAAATACGCCGCCGAGTCCAACCTCAAGCGCATCGTCCTGGAGCTGGGTGGCAAGAACCCGGCCGTGGTCATGAACGACTGCGAAGACCTGGACGAAGTGGCCCAGTTCGTCACCGCCGGTGCGTTCTGGAACATGGGCGAGAACTGCTCGGCGTCGTCGCGCCTGATCGTGCACAAGGACGTCAAGGACCAGTTGCTGGGCCTGATCGCCAAGCACCTGAAGGACTGGAAACTGGGCGACCCGCTGGACCCGGACAACCGCCTGGGCGCCATGGTCAGCAAGTCGCACTTCGAGAAGGTCAAGTCGTACCTGGAATATGCCGCCGAGCACAAACTCAGCGTCGTCCAGGGTGGCGAAACCGAGGAAGGCGTGTTCGTGCAGCCGACCATCGTCGACAACGTTGGCCGTGACAGCAAGCTGTTCGTCGAGGAGATCTTCGGGCCGGTGTTGAGCGTGACCAGCTTCGAGACCATTGACGAAGCGATCGAGATCGCCAACGACACCGTCTACGGCCTGGCCGCCTCGGCCTACACCGGCAGCCTGCGCAACGCCCTGCGCCTGTCGCGCGAAATTCGCGCTGGCGTGGTCACGGTCAACTGCTTCGGCGAGGGCGATGCCTCGACGCCGTTCGGTGGCTACAAGGAGTCCGGCTTCGGTGGGCGCGACAAGTCCATCTGGGCGCATGACCAGTACACGGAGCTTAAGACCATCTGGATCAACGCTTCGTGACCTGAGCAAGACCGGTGCTGTTCTGACGGAGTTCGGCACCTGGCTGCCTTGTGTTCGCAGGGCCGGCCCTTTCGCGGGTAAACCCGCTCCTACGGGGGTTCACGCTGCCCGCTGTTGTAGGAGCGGGCTTGCCCGCGAAAGGGCCGGCCCTGCTAGCGCAGTGGCGGCCTTTTTATTATTTGAACTTGGGCCCCGAACGGGTATTCAGCCCCTTGGCCATGCGGTCATACAGCACCACATTCACCGTCGCCGCCAGGTTCATGCAACCTTCGGTGGGAATGTAGATGGTCTCTTCGCACCACCCGCGCACATCCGCGCTCAGCGAGCCATCCTCAGGCCCGAAGATGTAGATGGCCCGGTCCGGGTGGGTATATTCCGGCAAGGGCCGCGCACCTTCCACCAGCTCCACAGCCACCGGCGTGCAGCCCAGCGGGATGATGCGTTGCAGGTCATCGATGCCGATCAGTGGGATGTCGTAGTGCACGCGCTTGGTGTCGGTGACGAAGTCACGGGCGCGTTCGTACCTTTTGCCGGTGTAGAACACCGAATTGACGCCATAGCAACCCGCGGCGCGCATCACCGAGCCGACGTTTTCTGCCGACTTGGGGTTGAACAGGCCGATGCAGCTGTATCGTTTGTTTGCCACGTACCGGGGCCCTTCGCGAAAAAAGCGCGATTATACGGGCTGCCCGGTAGCAGTGGGGGGCGAATCGATGGTCAGTCTTTCTTCAGCATGCCCGCCAGCCCGGCGAACGGGTTGTGGGTGGCCTTGGCGATGCTCGGAGTACTGGTGGAGCCTTCGCTGAAGTACTGCTGGTCGGTGTAGCGCGAGTGCTCGTTGTCGTGGCAGTACAGGCACAGCAGCTCCCAGTTGGAGCCGTCCTGCGGGTTGTTGTCGTGGTTGTGGTCACGGTGGTGCACGGTCAGCTCGCTCAGGCGCTTGCCGGAGAACTCGCGGGCGCAGCGGCCGCAGACGTGCGGGTACATTCTCAGGGCCTTGTCGCGGTAGCCCATTTCCTTGTCGCGCTTGGCATCGGCCAGGATGCGGTCGAGGCGCGCGGTGGCGGCAGCGGAAGAGGTGGAGCTCATGGTGTTTCCTTTGTTCTGATCAGGCAGATGACGGTTATGCCACTGAGTCTAGCGCGCTTGCAGGGCAGGCGGACAGGCGAAAACCTGAATATCGGCGTAGCCTGTAGGAAGGTTCCCGACAGGAGGTTGCTGATGTTTCACGCGATCCTCACCGCGTTGTTGGTGGCGGGCCTGCCCATGGCCGAAGCCGCCAGCACGCCACCCCGGCTGACCACGCCGGTGCCTGGTGCACCGGGTACGCCGACGCCCACGCCATACCCGCAGATAACCCCGAGTACGCCGCCCAAGGCCTATGACAGCCAGCCGGGGGCGCCGTTGTTGCCGCCGATGCCGGTGCCTGGGCCGCCGAAGGACCAGCCGTTGCCGGGGTTGCGGCCAGAGCCTGCGAAGCCGGTGGTGGAGGATGATTGAACATCGCTGGCCTGCACCGGCCCTTGTGGGAGCGGGCGTGCCCGCGAACACCGGCGCAGCCGGTGCCAGCCACCGCGTTGGATTCTTCGCGGGCATGCCCGCTCCCACAGGGATCGCGCGGGTGCTTGAATCTGGGTTTTACTCCACACCCAACTCGCCAAACACGAACGCATATTCCAGGGCCACATCCTTCAACCCCTGATAGCGCCCGCTCATCCCGCCATGCCCGGCACCCATCTCGGTCTTTAGCAGCAGCAGGTTGCTGTCGGTCTTGCGCGTGCGCAACCGTGCCACCCACTTGGCCGCTTCCCAGTACTGCACGCGGCTGTCGTTGTAACCCGCCACCACCAGCATGGCCGGGTAGGCCTGCTGCTTCACGTTCTCGTACGGCGCATAAGCCTTGATCCGCTCGTAAACCTCAGGCTCCTCAGGGTTGCCCCATTCGTCATACTCGGTCACGGTCAGCGGCAGCTCGGGGTCGAGCATGGTGTTGAGCACGTCGACGAACGGCACTTCGGCAATCGCGCAGCGGAACAGTTCTGGGCGCAGGTTGAGCACCGCCCCCATCAGCAGGCCACCCGCGCTGCCGCCACTGATGGCCAGGCGATCAGCGCTGGTCACGCCCTCTGCGATCAGGTGTTCGGCGCAGGCGATGAAGTCGCTGAAGCTGTTGTGCTTGTGTTCCTGCTTGCCTGCGCGGTACCAGGCCTCGCCCAGTTCGCCGCCGCCGCGCACATGCGCGATGGCAAAGGCCACGCCGCGCTCCAGCAGGCTCAGGCGCGCATGCGAGAACCACGGGTCGAGGCTTTCGCCATAGGCGCCGTAGCCGTACAGGTACAGCGGCACGCGCTGGCCCAGGTCCTGGCGACGGCGCACCAGGCTGATCGGCACCTGGGTGCCGTCCGGCGCGCTGGCCCACAGGCGCTCGCTGATATAGTCGTCGGCATCGAACGCACCCAGCACCGGGGTTTGCTTGAGCACTGCCTGGGCGCCTGTGGCCAGCTCCAGCTGGCGCACCTGGGCCGGGCGGTTGAGGGCTTCGTAGCGCAGGCGCAGGCGCGGACTGGCGAACTCCAGGCTGTCCTGCACGTACAGGCTGTAGGCCGCATCGGGCAGCTCGACGCGGTAGCTCGGCAGGCCCTGTGGGCGCACTTCGATGATTGGCAGGCCGCCTTCGCGCAGGCTCAGGGTCAGGGCGCCGGCATTCAGGCTAAGGCCCTCGAGCATGATCGTGTCACGGTGCGCCACCAGCACCTGCCATTGTTCCCGGCTTGGCACCGGCGCAACCGGGGCGTGGTACAGGGCGAAGTTGATGCCGTCCTGGTTGGTGCGGATGAACCAGCGCCACTGGCCGTCGAGCTGGCCATGGTCGGGGAAGTACTCGTGGCCTTCGACACGCGGCGCCAGGCAGGTGAACGGCGCCTGCGGGGTTTCGGCATCCAGCACCCAGGCCTCGCTGGTGGTCTTGCTGTTCAGCAGCAGTACCAACTGGCGCTCGGAACTGGTGCGGTAGCAGTGCAGGAAGAAGCGCCCGTCGGGCTCTTCGAACACGGTCTGCGCGCCGTCGGTGCCCAGCGTGTGGCGACGCAGGCGCCATGGCCGGTGAGTGTCGTCCAACTCGGCGAAGAACAGCGTCTGGCTGTCGTTGGCCCAGGTCAGGCTGCCGTCGCAGTCGTCGAAGGGCAGGGTGGTGACGTTGCCGGTGTCCAGGTCCTTGACGTACAGCGTATAGATTTCGTCGCCACTGGTATCGAGGCTGTAGGCCAGCAGGCGGTGGTCGGGGCTGACGTTGAACGCGCCGAGGGCCAGGAAGCCGCCGTTGGCCAGGGCGTTGGGGTCGAGCAGCAGTTGCTCCTGGCTTTCATCGACGGTATTGGAATCGTCGGCCGGGCGCGGGCAGCGGTAGTGGCGCGGGTATTCGTCACCCGCGGTGGTGCGGGTGTAGTACAGGTAGGGGCCCCAGGGCGTCGGCAGCGACAGGTCGGTTTCCTGGATGCGGCCCTTGATCTCTTCGAACAATTGCTCGCGCAGCGGCGCCTGGTCGGCCAGGCAGGCTTCCTGATAGGCGTTTTCGGCCTGCAGGTAGGCGAGCACCTCGGGGGTGTCGCGCTGTTGCAGCCAGGCGTACGGGTCGGCGGCCTGGTCGGCTCGGGCAATCGGGGGTTGGGGCTTGGTTGGCATTGAGGATCTCTTGGTTGGGGTTGCCTGTGCCGGCCTCTTCGCGGGCAAGCCCGCTCCTACAGGTCTGCGACAGCCTTGGGAACGGTGCGGTCCCTGTAGGAGCGGGCTTGCCCGCGAAGAGGCCGCTACAGGCAAACGCTGTCTGCGCCCGGAAAAGTGTTTATCATAGGCATCTCTTTGCCTGGCTTGCACGAACACCATGACCGAGAACGACTACACCCTCGCCTGGGGCCTCTACGCTGTTGCCGCCCTGGGCTGCCTGCTGGTGGGCTTCAAGCTCACCGGCTGGATGTGGCGCTGGCTGCGCGAACCGCTGCGGGTGCTGCTGGCCGTGCTGCTGCTGACCCCGACCATCGTCGACCCGGTCAAGGAAAGCTTCGCCCCGGCCATCGCCATCACCGCCCTGGATGTGGCCTTCAAGGTCGGCAACAACGCCTGGCGCGCGGTGTCCGACTTCGCCATGTACGGCATGATCGCCTTCGGCCTGTATTTGCTCTTCGTGCTGGTGCGCTGGCCGCTGGAAAAACGCGCCCGCGAGCGCCGTGCGCAGGCCGAGGCCGCCGCCAGGCGCCAGGCGAGCGAAGATGATGAGCTTGCCGCGCAGGCCCCGCTGGCCGCCGAGCGCCGCGACCGTTACCGTGACGACCCGCCCCCGGTTGCCCCTCCTGGCAATGGCCGGGTCGAGCCCCGTCTGTAAGTGGAGACACGCCTATGTGCGAACTGCTGGGCATGAGTGCCAACGTCCCCACCGATATCGTCTTCAGCTTCACCGGCCTGATGCAACGCGGTGGCCGTACCGGCCCGCACCGCGACGGCTGGGGCATCGGCTTCTACGAAGGCCGTGGCCTGCGCCTGTTCCAGGACCCTGCCGCCAGCAGCGAGTCGGAAGTGGCCAACCTGGTGCAGCGCTACCCGATCAAGAGCGAAGTGGTCATCGGCCATATCCGCCAGGCCAACGTCGGCAAGGTGTGCCTGTCCAACACCCACCCGTTCGTGCGGGAAATGTGGGGCCGTAACTGGTGCTTCGCGCACAACGGCCAGCTGGGCGACTTCAAGGGCCAGGCCAGTTTCTACCGGCCGGTGGGCGACACTGACAGCGAAGCGGCCTTCTGCGACTTGCTCAACCGCATCCGCAGCGCCTTCCCCGAGCCGGTGCCGGTGGAGCAATTGCTGCCGGTGCTGGTCGAAGCCTGCGCTGGCTACCGTGGGCAGGGCGTGTTCAACTGCATGCTCAGCGACGGCGACTGGCTGTTCTGCTTCTGCTCGACCAAGCTGGTGCACATTACCCGGCGTGCGCCGTTTGGCGCGGCACGCTTGAAGGATGTCGACCTGATCGTCGATTTTCATACCGAAACCACCCCCAATGACGTGGTCACGGTGATCGCCACCGAGGCCCTGACCGAGAACGAGACCTGGCACCGCTACGAGCCGGGTCAATGGGCCTTGTGGCGGCACGGAGAGTGCACAGCGCACGGCCAGAGCTAAGGACGCTGCATGTTCAGAAGTTACCTGCGGTTGCTGTTGTTCACCGTCGGCCTGCTGGCCGGCATCCAGGTCCCGGGGCTGGTCAAGGACTACGGCCTGCGGGTCGAGGCGCACCTGTTCGAATCACGCGAGGCGCTCGACGGCTTTCGGCAAACCGCCGAGCGCTTCTTCAACGGCGATCTGCAGGCACTGCTGCGGCATTACCGCAGCAGTGACGACCCGGTGTTCAACAGTGATGCCAACAGCATCGAAAGCCTGATGATCCGCAATGAACTGCTGGAGAACGAATGGCAGGCGTTGCAAGGTTCATGGATGCAGCGTACCTGGCATGTGCTGGTGCAGGCCGACCCGCGGTTGCGGGAAGAAACCCTCAATGGCTACAGCTACCAGATCTTGCTGGTGCCCGAGGCGATTGGCTGGGGGCTTGGGGCCGGGTTCGTGCTGGCCTTCGTGGTCGAAAGCCTGTTGCTGGGGATTGGCTGGGTGATCCTTGGCGGGCGGCGCAGGGCGGTGAAAGAGAGCTGGCGCTGATTATCGCAGCGCCTGTACCGGCCTCTTCGCGGGCTTGCCCGCTCCCACAGGTATTGCACAGCTCTCAAGGCCTATGAGCATCCTGTGGGAGCGGGCAAGCCCGCGAAAGGGCCGGCACAAGCACCCCAAATCGGTCAGACCAGCACAATCCGCTGCCCCCCCACATCCCGCGCATACCTTTCCAGCACCTGCCGGCAAACCCCGACCACTTCATCCACCAGCGCCACCCCGGTCTGCCAGGCCACCACCAGCTCCAGGCTCGGCGGCGGTTGCAACCCTTGCAGCAACACCAGCTCGCCCCGGCTCAACTCCGCGTCCACCAGCGCTGGTGGCAGCGCACCAATGCCGAACCCGTCGCGCAACAAGCGGGTGATCGCTGCCACCGAGTTCACGCAGTTCAACCGTGGCGTCTCGGCCCCCGCGCCCTGCAGCAGGCTCAGTACCTCCTGGTGCGGCCGCGAGTTCTTGGAGAAGGTGATGATGCGCTCACGCCCCAGCTCGGCGAGCGAAGCGTAGCCACGCTGCAGGTGGGAGCCAGCGGCCACCACCCAGCCCATCGGGTAGCGCGCCAGGTCCAGGCTGCGGATCGATTGCTCGCGCAGCAGGTCGGTCTGCAGGATCACGTCCAGAAAGCCCTTCTGCAGCTGCTCGCGCAGGTTCAGCGCGGTGTCGGCCACCAGCTCGATTTCCACCTGCGGGTAGCGTTCGGTCAGCTCCGCCACCAGTGCGCTCATCCAGGTATGGATCACCGTATCCATCACCCCGATGCGAATGCGCCCGACCTTGGCCCGGTCGCTGTCCAGCGACTGTTTCATGGCCTTGGCGGTTTCCAGCATGCGCTCGGCATATTCCAGCACCTTGCCGCCCTCAGGGGTCAGGCTGACGCCGCGTGAATCGCGCAGCAGCAGCTTCACGCCCAGGTCTGCCTCCAGCGCGGCGATGCGGCTGGATACCGAGGCCTGGGTGGTGAACAGCTTTTCCGCGGTCAGGCGGAAGCTCTTGAGCCGGGCGACCCAGACGAAGGTTTCGAGGAAGCGAAGGTTCATGATCAGTTTTTCTTGTTCCAGACCGGCGGTTTTTCTCGTTGGACGCAGGTGGCGCGGCCTCTGAACAATGGCGCCCAGGCCGCGACCCTTTATGTCGCCCATAAAACAATACCAACAAGCCGAGGCAAGCATGAACCCCACCGGCGTGCAGCAGGTCAGTTCCCCCTCTTCGTCCGGGCCCTTCGCCTGGTACCGCGACATCGACTCACAGCAACGGCGCACCTTCTGGAGCTGCAAGATCGGCTATGGCCTGGACGGCATGGACACGCAGATGCTCAGCTTCGTCATCCCTACGCTGATCATGCTGTGGGGCATCACCACCACCGAAGCCGGATTGATCCACACCAGCACGCTGATCGCCTCGGCCGTGGGTGGCTGGGTGGCCGGTATCCTCTCCGACCGTATCGGCCGGGTGCGTACCCTGCAACTGACGGTGCTGTGGTTCGCCTTCTTCACCTTCCTCTGCGGCTTCGCCCAGAACTACGAGCAGTTGCTGATCGCCCGCACCCTGATGGGCTTTGGCTTCGGCGGTGAGTGGACTGCCGGGGCAGTACTGATCGGCGAAGTGATCCGCGCCCAGGACCGTGGCAAGGCGGTGGGCATGGTGCAATCCGGCTGGGCCATCGGTTGGGGCCTCACGGCGATCCTCTACGCGCTGCTGTTCTCCTGGCTGCCGGCAGAGCAGGCCTGGCGTGCGCTGTTCCTGCTGGGGCTGGTGCCGGCGGTGTTCGTGATTTTCGTGCGCCGTCTGGTCAAGGACCCCGAGGTGTATCGCCAAGCCAAGGCGGTGGAAAACGCCGAGGCACCGTCGCAATTCTACGAAATTTTCGCCCCGGGCATGCTCTGGACCACCGTACGTGCGTCCTTGTTGACCACCGGCGCGCTGGGCGGCTACTACGCCATCACTTCTTGGTTGCCGACCTTCCTCAAGAACGAGCGCGGGCTGAGCGTGCTGGGCACTGGCGGCTACCTGGCCATGGTGATCGTCGGCTCCTATGTCGGCTATGTGATCAGTGCGTACCTGTCCGACCTGCTGGGGCGCAAGAAGAACTTCATCCTGTTCGCCGTGGGCTCGTTCGTCATCGTGCTGCTGTACACGCAGATGCCGGTCAGCGACGGTGTGATGCTATGGCTGGGCTTCCCGCTGGGCTTCTTCGCTTCGGGCATCTTCAGTGGCATGGGCGCATTCCTGACCGAACTGTTCCCTACGCGCATTCGTGGTTCGGGGCAGGGCTTCTGCTACAACATCGGCAAGGTCATCGCGGCATTGTTCCCGTTGCTGATCGGCATGCTTGGCCAGAGCGTGCCGCTGGGCCTGGGTATCGGTGTGTTCTCCGCAGTCTCCTATGGCGTGGTGATCCTGGCGGCCCTGAGCCTGCCGGAAACTCGCGGCAAACAGCTGCAGGCGCGGTAAGGTAGGCATATGAACAACGATAAGGGAGGCCGAGTGGTGGAGCGCCTGCTACTCAATTGCGACATGGGCGAGAGTTTCGGCAGCTGGCGCATGGGCCTGGATGCCGAGGTCATGCCCTATATCGATTGCGCCAACATCGCCTGCGGCTATCACGCCGGCGACCCTGGCATCATGCGCCGTACAGTGGCCCTGGCATTGGAGCATGGGGTGAACATCGGCGCGCATCCGGCCTACCCGGACCTGGTCGGCTTCGGCCGCCGCTCCATGGCCTGCAGCCCGGAGGAAATCCGCGACCTGCTGCACTACCAGATCGGTGCGCTGGATGGCATCTGCAAGGTGCTGGGTGGCCGCGTGGCCTACGTGAAGCCCCATGGTGCGCTGTACAACGACATGATGGCCGACCCGCTCAAGCTGCGTACCGTGCTGGAAGCCGTCGCAGCTTACGACAGCAACCTGCCACTGATGCTCATGGCCACTGCCGACAACCGCGCCGCCCAGGCCTTGGGCGATGAAGTCGGCGTGCCGCTGTGGTTCGAGGCGTTCGCTGACCGCGCCTACACCGCCAGTGGCCACTTGGTATCGCGGCGCCTGCCGGGTGCGGTGCACCACGACCCGGTGCTGGTGGTGGAGCAGGCGGTGCGCCTGGCCCGTGGCGACAACTTGGTGGCTGACGATGGCAGTGCGTTGAAGCTCGAGGCCAGCACCCTCTGCGTGCACGGCGACAACGACAGTTCGGTGGCAGCGGTGCGGCAGATTCGCCAGGCCCTCGATGCCCTGGAGTCGCGATGAAACCGCGCATCGAAGTCGTGGCCATCGACAGCCTGATGGTGCGCCTGTTCGACCGTATCGACGAGGCCAACATGCCGTGGATGCTCGCCGCCAGCCAGCGCTTGAGCACGGCGTTCGGCGAGCACCTGCTGGACCTGGTGCCGTCCTATACCACGCTGATGCTGCAGTTCGACCTGCCGCCGGGCGAGGCGAGGGCGCTGATCACCCAGGCGCTGGAAGGGCTACGGCCGGATACCGGCAGCGGCGGCCGTCGCCATGAGATCCCGGTGTGGTACGACGCCAGCGTCGGCCCTGAGCTGCCTTTGCTGGCTGCCCGCAGCGGATTGAGCGAAGCCGAGGTGATTCGCTTGCACAGTGAACGCGAATACCCGGTGTTTGCCCTGGGCTTTGCCCCCGGTTTCGGCTTCATGGGCCTCGTGGATGAGCGCCTGGCCAGCCCGCGCCTGAGCACGCCGCGCAAGCGTGTGGCGGCTGGCAGTGTCGGCATTGCCGAGCGCCAGACGGCGGCGTATCCGGCGGTATCGCCGGGCGGCTGGAACCTGATCGGCCGTACCCCGGTGCGGTTGTTCGATCGGGCGCGTGAAGGCTACAGCCTGTTGCAACCCGGCGACCGGGTGCGCTTCGTGGCGGTTTCGCGCAGCGAATTCCTGGCCTTGGGCGGTGATGTGGAGGCGCAAGGATGAAACAGCTGAAAATCGAGGCCAGTACGCCGCTGTGCCAGTTGCAGGACGCCGGGCGCTTCGGCGTGCGCCACCTGGGCGTGACCCAGGGCGGGGCGCTGGATTGGGTGGCGATGCACTGGGCCAACTGGCTGCTGGGCAACCCGCTGGGTGCGCCGGTGGTCGAGGTGGCGCTGGGTGGTTTCTGTGTGGTGGCCGAACAGGATTGTGTGTTGGCCCTTGCCGGTGCCGACCTGGATGCGCGGGTCGATGATCAGCCATTGGCGCCCTGGCGCAGCTTTGCCTTGGCCAAGGGGCAGCGCTTGACCTTGAAGCAGCCGAAGCAGGGCGTGCGGGCTTACCTGGCGTCACCTGGCGGCTTTCACGGCGAGAATGTGCTGGGCAGTTGTGCCACCGTCGTGCGGGAGGAGCTGGGCGGTATCGATGGCCAGGGTCGTGCGCTTGGCAAAGGCCAGGCGCTGGCATTTTTTGGCACTACAGCGACCCTGCGCGAGGTGCCAGAAGCGCTACGCCCGCGCTATGAACCAAAGCCTGTGCTGGACTTGGTGATGGGCGCGCAGATCGGCGATTTCAGCGGTACCAGCCTGTTCGAAGCGTTCAACCGCGAGTGGACCCTGGACAGCCGGGCCGACCGCATGGGCATCCGTTTGCTGGGGCCGCAGCTGGTCTACCAGGGCGCACCGATGATTTCCGAAGGGATTCCGCTGGGGGCGGTGCAGGTGCCGCCGGATGGGCAGCCGATTGTGCTGCTCAATGACCGCCAGACCATTGGTGGGTACCCGCGGCTGGGGGCATTGACGCCGCTGGCGCTGGCGCAACTGGCGCAGTGCATGCCGGGGGCGGTGGTGCGGTTCCGGGCGGTGGTGCAGGACGAGGCCTGGCGGCACCATAAGCTTTACCTGGACCGTTGGTTGTAAGGCCTCTGGCCTCTTCGCGGGTGAACCCGCTCCTACACAGGACGATGCTGGTCTCTGGCCTGTGCAATCCCTTGTAGGAGCGGGTTTACCCGCGAATGGGCCGGTACAGGCAACCTCACTTGGACAGGTAGCGCATGCCTTCCTCCAACCCCTGCAAGGTCAGCGGGTACATCTTGTCTTCGATCAAATCCCGCACCAGATGGGTCGAGGCGGTGTAGTCCCAGGCCTGCTTCGGATACGGGTTGATCCAGATGATCTTCCTGAACTTCTCCATGAAGCGCTGCATCCACACGTACCCGGCTTCTTCGTTCCAGTGCTCCACACTGCCACCCGGCTGGGTGATCTCGTAGGGCGCCATGGCCGCGTCGCCGACGAACACCACCTTGTAGTCATCGCCGTACTTGTGCAGCAGGTCGAAGGTGGAATACCGCTCCGAGGTACGGCGCAGGTTGTTCTTCCACACCGACTCGTACACGAAGTTGTGGAAGTAGTAGTACTCCAGGTGCTTGAACTCGGTCTTGCACGCCGAGAACAGCTCTTCGCAGACCTTGACGTGGGCATCCATCGAGCCGCCGATGTCGAACAGCAACAGCAGTTTCACCGTGTTGCGCCGCTCGGGGCGCATCTGGATGTTCAACAGCCCGGCGTCACGCGCCGTATGGTCGATGGTGCCGTCGATGTCCAGCTCTTCGGCGGCGCCTTCGCGGGCGAACTTGCGCAGCCGGCGCAGGGCCAGCTTGATGTTGCGCGTGCCCAGCTCCACCTGGTCGTCGAGGTTCTTGTACTCGCGCTGGTCCCACACCTTCACCGCCTTGCCCTGGCGCTTGCCGGCCTCGCCCACGCGGATGCCTTCGGGGTTGAAACCGCCCGAGCCGAACGGGCTGGTACCGCCGGTGCCGATCCACTTGTTGCCGCCGGCGTGGCGTTCCTTCTGTTCTTCGAGGCGTTTCTTGAATTCCTCGATCAGCTTGTCCAGGCCACCCAGGGACTGGATCTGCGCACGTTCTTCATCGCTCAGCGAACGCTCGAACTCCTTGCGCAGCCAGTCTTCGGGGATCAGCGCCTCGATGTGCCGGTCGAGGTTTTCCAGGCCCTTGAAGTAGGCGGCGAAGGCCCGGTCGAACTTGTCGAAGTGGCGTTCGTCCTTCACCAGGATGGCGCGGGCGAGGTAGTAGAACTCGTCCATGTCGGCGAACACCACGTGCTTTTGCAGGGCCTGGTGCAGGTCGAGCAGTTCGCGTACCGACACCGGCACCTTGGCCGCGCGCATTTCATTGAACAGGTTGAGCAGCATGGCCCGGCTCCTGTCAGCGGTTGCCGCGCCGGCTCATGAAGGCCAGGCGCTCGAGCAACTGTACGTCCTGCTCGTTCTTCACCAGCGCACCGGCCAGCGGCGGAATGGCCTTGGTCGGGTCGCGTTCACGCAGCACGGCTTCGCCGATGTTGTCGGCCATCAGCAACTTGAGCCAGTCGACCAGCTCGGAGGTGGACGGCTTTTTCTTCAGGCCCGGTACCTTGCGCACGTCGAAGAACACATCCAGCGCCTCGCTGACCAGCGACTGGCTGATGTTGGGGTAGTGCACATCGACGATGCGCTGCAGGGTCCCGCGGTCGGGGAAGGCGATGTAGTGGAAGAAGCAGCGGCGCAGGAAGGCGTCCGGCAGCTCCTTTTCGTTGTTGGAGGTGATGATGATGATCGGGCGCTGCCTGGCCTTGATGGTCTCGTCGATTTCGTAGACGTAGAACTCCATCTTGTCGAGCTCTTGCAGCAGGTCGTTGGGGAACTCGATGTCGGCCTTGTCGATTTCGTCGATCAGCAGGATGACCCGCTCTTCGGCCTCGAAGGCCTCCCAGAGCTTGCCCTTTTTCAGGTAGTTGCGCACATCGTGGACTTTGTCCACGCCCAGCTGCGAGTCACGCAGGCGGCTGACTGCGTCGTACTCGTACAGGCCCTGGTGGGCCTTGGTGGTGGACTTGATGTGCCAGGTGATCAGGCGCGCACCGAGCGAGGCCGCCAACTGTTCGGCGAGCATGGTCTTGCCGGTGCCGGGCTCGCCCTTGACCAGCAGCGGGCGTTCGAGGGTGATGGCCGCGTTTACCGCCAGTTTCAGGTCGTCTGTGGCGACGTAGTCGCGGGTGCCTTCGAACTTCATGGGGGCTGTCCTCTGTTGTAAGCCTGTACTGGCCTCTTCGCGGGCACGCCCGCTCCCACAGGTATTGCACAAGTATCTGGAACTGTGGGGTACCTGTGGGAGCGGGCGTGCCCGCGAAAGGCCCAACACCTATTTTCGATTTGTTACCGACTATAACGCGGGGCTAGGCGGCTGCAAACGCAGACCGGGTATTCAGTCCCTGAATGCCCCGTCACGTCCGCTCAGCCGGACTTCGGTGCCGGCTGCTCATAGCGCGCATTGAACGCCTGGATAAAGCCGTTGCGCAGTATCTGCAAGAATGCCTCGAAGGCGCTGATATCCTGCTTGTGCACGCTGCCGCTCAGTTCTACACGGGTGGCGAACTGGTTCTTCGGCTGGTTCTTCAGCACGGTCTCGGTCGCGCCTACCAGCGCCTCCCAAACCGAACGGAAAAAGCCCTTGTCCTTTTCCTCGACGTCCTGCTGCCAGTCGAACACATCGACATCGCGCAGCAGTGGCTTTATATAGCCGTTCAACCGGCCGTTCTCGGCCTGGGCCTCGATGACCACATCGCCATGCCCGGCATTGAAGTCGAATTTTCCATAGGCGCTGGCGAAGTCGTTGAGCTTGCGCAGTTCGATGCCGGTGGCGCGAAGCCGAAACTCGAAGTCATCGAAATCACTGAACGGGTCGAAGGTGGCACGGCTCTCCATCTTGGCATCGCCGGCTATGAGCGCAGTGGCCTCGAAGCTCGCATCGCGGCGGCCTTTTTCGTCACGGACATTGGTCAGGTTACGGATCTGCGCGTCCAGCCGGGTGGCCTTGAGGTCGACTGGCGGTTTCGAGTTGAAATTGCGAAAGGTCAGGGTGCCATTTTCGATGTGCACTTCGTTGAGGGTGATCGGCAGCAGTTTGTCCAGTTGCTGGCGCCAGTCGGTACCCTGGCCGGTTTGCGACGCCTGCTTGCTGCCCCCGTCGACGAAGTTCAGCACCGGGCGCTCGAAGGTCACCTCGGCCACCACGGCCTTGTCGTAGATCAGCGAATGCCAGCTCACCGACAGGTCGATCAGCGGTGCGTCGAGAAACGGCACCGGGACCTTGCCAGTGGTCTTGACGATCTTCAGCCCGTTGATCTGGTACGCACCGCGCCACCAGGCCAGGTCCACGTCGGCCACCTGGCCACGGTAGTCGCCCATGTCGGCCAGCTTGTCGTTCAGGTAGTCGCGCACCAGGTAGGGCAGGGCCAGGTGCAGGGCTATCAGCAGCATGACCAGGCTGGCCAGGCCGACCAGCGGCCAGCGGTAGCGACCTTTCATCGCAGGTTCTCCAAAGCGGCTTGTGTGGTTGACCGCGGGCTTGGCCAGGGAGTTCGAACAGGCTTTACGGGCCATCGGCCCAGGCTTACCCTTGAGGTCTTTCCCTGCTTTTTTTCATGCCAAGGACCCCTGCCATGAGCCGTATCTTTGCAGACAACGCCCACTCCATCGGCAACACGCCGCTGGTGCAGATCAACCGCATCGCCCCGCGCGGCGTGACCATCCTGGCCAAGATCGAAGGGCGCAACCCGGGCTATTCGGTCAAGTGCCGCATCGGCGCGAGCATGGTCTGGGATGCCGAGAGCAGCGGCAAGCTCAAGCCGGGCATGACCATTGTCGAGCCCACCTCGGGCAACACTGGCATCGGCCTGGCCTTCGTCGCCGCCGCCCGTGGCTACAAGCTGATGCTGACCATGCCCGCCTCGATGAGCCTGGAACGGCGCAAGGTCTTGAAGGCGCTGGGCGCCGAACTGGTGCTGACCGACCCGGCCAAGGGCATGAAAGGCGCCATCGAGAAGGCCAACGAAATCGTCGCCTCCGACCCGGCCCAGTACTTCCTGCCGGGCCAGTTCGAAAACCCGGCCAACCCGGCGATCCATGAAAAGACCACCGGCCCGGAAATCTGGAACGACACCGACGGCGCGGTCGACGTGCTGGTGGCGGGCGTGGGCACCGGGGGCACCATCACCGGCGTGTCGCGCTACATCAAGCATACCCAAGGCAAGGCGATCCTGTCGGTGGCCGTGGAACCCGTGGCTTCGCCGCTGATCAGCCAGACCCTGGCCGGCGAAGAGCTCAAGCCCAGCCCGCACAAGATCCAGGGTATCGGTGCCGGCTTCGTGCCAAAGAACCTCGACCTGTCGATCGTCGACCAGGTAGAGACGGTGACCGATGAAGAGTCCAAGGCCATGGCCATCCGCCTGATGCGGGAAGAGGGCATTCTCTGCGGTATTTCCTGTGGCGCGGCGATGGCGGCGGCCGTGCGCCTGGCAGAAAAACCGGAAATGCAAGGTAAGACCATCGTCGTAATCCTGCCGGATTCGGGTGAGCGTTACCTGTCGAGCATGCTGTTCAGCGACATGTTCAGCGAGCAGGAAAACCAGCAGTAATCGGCCCTGCCGCTGATCCGGCGCAACGTTCGGCGGCTTGGTTCATTGCAAAATCTTCATCAGTGAGATCCCGCCCAGGTTGTTTTTACCTCGGCGGGATCGGTTTATGATGGCCGGATGATTTTCAGGAGAGCAGGCCGCGCAGCCCTGTCTCTTCCCCAAGGAGTGAAAGCATGACCTTTTCCTTTGCAGCCAAGGCGGGTGTCTTGCTGGTGTTTTTCGGCAGTGTGCTGTTCGTTCACCTGCGCGGCAAGGCCCGCCTGCCGGTGTTGCGCCAGTTCGTCAACCATTCGGCGCTGTTCGCCCCTTATAACAGCCTGATGTACCTGTTTTCCGGCGTGCCATCCAAGCCGTACCTGGACCGCCAGCGCTTCCCCGAGCTGGACGTGCTGAAGGACAACTGGCAGGAAATCCGCGAAGAGGCCATGCGCCTGTTCGACGAGGGCTACATCCGTGCCGCCGAGAAGGACAACGATGCCGGCTTCGGTTCGTTCTTCAAGAAAGGCTGGAAGCGCTTCTACCTGAAGTGGTACGACAAACCGCTGCCATCGGCCGAAGCCCTGTGCCCGCGCACCGTCGAGCTGGTCAGCAGCATCCCTAACGTCAAGGGCGCGATGTTCGCTCTGTTGCCCGGCGGCAGCCACCTGAACCCGCACCGCGACCCGTTCGCCGGTTCCCTGCGCTATCACCTGGGCCTGGCCACGCCCAACTCGGATGCCTGCCGCATCTACGTCGACGGCCAGCCCTACGCCTGGCGTGACGGCGAGGATGTGATGTTCGATGAAACCTACGTGCACTGGGTCAAGAACGAGACCGACGTTACCCGGGTGATCCTGTTCTGCGACATCGAACGCCCGCTGAGCAGCCCGCTGATGACCCGCATCAACCGCCAGGTCAGCGCCTTCCTCGGCCGCGCCACCGCGCCGCAGAACACCGATGACGAACGCGTGGGCGGGATCAACCAGGCCTATGCCTGGAGCAAGCGCTTCAGCAACAAGATCAGTGGCCATGTGAAGCAGTTCAAACGCGCCAACCCCAAGGCCTACCGTGTGCTGCGGCCGGTGCTGGCGGTGGTGGTGGCGTATCTGCTTTACCGCTGGTTGTTCTGATAGCAGGCCCGGCCTCTTCGCGGGTGAACCCGCTCCCATAGGATTTCCACATCCCTTGAAAGGGGTGATGCACCATGTGGGAGCGGGTTCACCCGCGAAGAGGCCAGCCCAGGCAACATATAAAGTCAGCTATTGCCCATCCCCTAATTCACCGCTATATTCCGAAACACTTATCTTCCCTGAAGACCTGCTCATGCCAGCCAACCCTTCCACCACCAGCTTTGCCATCGCGCCAGTCGCGGGCATGGTCGTGCGTGGCAGCCAGCAGCCGGCCATGATCAGTCACTACCCACCACCTGTCAGTGGCGTCGTAGGCGGCGTAGCTCCGCCTCCTTGCGTGGTCGTGCTGGGCTGATCGGCTTCTGGCCGTACCCTTTCGCACACGCAACCTACTGAACACGGTCGGCTACTTCCCACGCTGAAGCGCACGCCGTCCGTTTGGCTTATTCGCCTAATATCAGGTGGCAATACATGTCTGTCTTTACCAAAGCATCCGTGGCCTCGGCGGCCACTACCAGCCTGTTCGTCCTGCTGTGGAGCAGTGGGGCGATCGTCTCCAAGCTGGGCCTGGCGCATGCCAGCCCGTTCGCCTTCCTGCTGTTGCGCTCGGCGCTGGCCCTGGCCGGCCTGCTGCTGATCGGCCCGCTGCTGGGGCTGCGCTGGCCGCGCAGTCGCGGGGCCATCCTGCGTGCCCTGGGCACCGGGTGTGTGCTACTCGGCGCTTACCAGATCTTCTATCTGTTGGCGCTCAACACCCACGTCACACCCGGCGTCATGGCCACGGTCATGGGGGTACAACCTATCCTTACCGTGGTGCTGATGGAGCGTCAGCGCTCCTGGAGCCGTTTGTTCGGCCTGGCGTTGGGGCTGGGCGGCTTGATCATGGTGGTCTACCAAGGCATCAACCTGGGTGGGGTATCGCTGGCGGGGATGTTGTTCGCCCTGCTGGCGCTGGCCAGCATGACCTTTGGCTCGATCCTGCAAAAGCGCATCACCGATAACCCCATGGGTACACTGCCGCTGCAGTATCTGGCCGGCTTTGCCATGTGCGCGCTGTTCGCGCCGTTGCAGCCGTTGCATGTGCAATGGACCGGTGGCTTCGTCGGGGCGTTGCTGTGGATGGGGTTGGTGGTTTCGCTGCTGGCCACCTTGCTGCTGTACCGGCTGATCGCCAAGGGCAACCTGGTCAATGTCACCAGCCTGTTCTACCTGGTGCCGGCGGTTACCGCAGTGATGGACTTGCTGATCTTTGGTAACCGCCTGGCACCGCTCAGCTTGCTGGGCATGGGGCTGATCGTGGTGGGCCTGCTGTTCGTGTTCCGCAAGCCCGCCGCGCGCTTGGCCGAGGCCTAAACCCTAGCGGAACTCTTCGGGGATGGGGTGGCGCAGCACGCCTTCCTCGAAGTCCAGGGTGCCGGCATCGCGCTGGGTCAGCAAGTAGTAGAGCAGGGTGTCGAGGGTACGAGTTGGCGGTAGTTCGACGGCCAGCATCCTGACTGCGGGTTCGATTTGGCACTGGCAGCCGAATTCCTCGACTGCCGTGCGAACCTGCTCAAGATCAGCGGCGGCCTTCACCCGGATGCGAAATACCGATGAACCTGCGCTATGTTGCAGGGCTTGGAACCAGGATTGTTCCCCTTCTTCGGTGGTGCTGATGATGTCGCCGGGGGCGATGCCGTAAACATGGAAGGGGATGCTGTCGACCTGGTAACCGTTGGCGGTACGCCTTGCCCAGAGGCCTTCGACCGAGGCAGGTGGGTAGCCGTGGGCATCCTGTTGCAGGCGCCAGAGCACGATCTTGTAGTCGCAGGACATGTTCGGGGGTCAGCTACAGGAGGGCGGCTTATGGTAATGCCCTTTTTGTGTGTTGTCTTCACTGGCCCTATCGCCGGCAAGCCGGCTCCCACAGGTACAGTAGGGAGCCTGTGGGAGCTGGCTTGCCGGCGATAGGGCTGGTGCGCTCAATACAACACTCAGAAGTAGTAGCCGATATTGATATTGGTCCGGTAATACCAGTCATTGCTGCCTACCGAGCTGGTACTGGTCCATCCCGTGCCGTTTTCTGCCCCGCCAAATGGGTTGGCATTGCGCGCCCAGGTCAGGTCGACCCAGGCCATGATCGGCATCGCCAGAAACTGCGCGCCGACGGTGAACATCTGCGAATCGTCCCAGCCACTTTCATCTTTCATCATGCGGCTGTAGTCGGTGTAGAACTTGATCTTCTTCAACTGGCCCAGCTTCGGCGTGAACACGTCATAGCCGACGTTGAGCGCGGCGATGGTCGCCTTCGAGGCGATCAGGTAGGCCGGGGTCAGGCCGTTGCCGCCCATCAGCACGGCATCGTCACTGACACCGGCGGGGTTCTTCGGGTCGTACTCATAGCGGATCGCCTGGCCGGTCACGGTCCAGGGCCCGTGGTTGAACAGGGCATGTACGCCGGCAGCCCAGTAGTCACCGTCGTCATGGGTGGTGGCGTTGTACAGCTCGGCGGTGGCCAGCGACGCACCGAGCTCGGTTTTCCAGCCATCGCCGCTGAAGGTGCGGGCAACGCGAGCGTTGAGCTGGTTGCGTTTTTCGTTGTCCTGGCGCGACTGGGTGAAGGGCACGGCATTGTCGTCCAGATCGCTGTAGCGGCCGACTTCCGGCGAGTAACGGATGCCCGACGGCAGCATGCGTGGGAAATAACCGAGTTGCAGGTCCCATTGCGCGTCTTTGTAACTGTACTTGAGGCCCGTGCCAGCGCTGACACCGTAGCCCATGAAGAACGGGATGTGATAGCTCCAGCCGAACTGTGGGTAGGGCTCCAGGCCGAAGGGCTTGAACGGTGCGCCTAATTGCAGGTTGGCCTGGGGGCTGAAGCGGTAGCCGACGAAGCCCCGGTCGATCGAGTGTTTGCCGTCGTCCTGGAACCAGTAGCCGACATCGCTGAACAGGCGCTTGTGGCTGGCCTGGACATCCACGCGGAAGGTATCGAAGAGAAAGCGCCCGTTGTTCTCGGTGGTGTCCCAATGTTCGTCCCGGTAGTTCACCCGCAGGGCGCCACCGATATCCAGCGAACTCTCGCCATCGTCGCTACGCCAGGCGATGTGCGGGAACGGTTTTTTCACCGCAGGTGGCTGGTCCGGTGCCGCAGGGCCAGGCTCGGAGGCGAAAGCGGCGCAACTGCCGATGATCAGGCCCAGGCTTATCACATATTTGTTCATATCGATGCCCCACAAGGTTGAGCAGTTTCCGCTGGCAACACTGGTCCCGGCCTTGAAACAGGCAAACCTTGGGAAGTTGATGTGGCACGCGGATAACTGGAAGGTTGGGTTTTTATTGTTTTATATATGAGATGCTGTTTGAGCTATGAATACGGGGAAGAAAGAGCAGGAACTGTGCCAGTGCAGGGGTGTGTTGGTATTTTTAAAAAAATCAGTTGAATCAATTATTTATATTTGAAACGTGTTGATTTGTACCGTATTTGGAACGGTTGGAAAGAACGTAACAAGGCGGTGCTGTTGTGGTGCGTCCAAAGTGCACAATGAACGTTAATGAGGCTGTTTTGTTTTGCCGGCGAATAAATAGCAGGGGGGGCGGGGAGATAGGGTGAGGGCTACCAGGTGCTTGGTTTGGGTTCTGAGGTGGCGCTCGATCTCACCGACGCTAAAAATGCTGTGGCGAACTAAAAAAAAGGCCGACTCTTTATGGTCGGCCAATAGCGCGCAGGCAGTCCGTTTAAAGATCGAGCACCAGGCGTCGGCTCTTGCAGCCGGAAACGCACACCATCATCGAGGTATTCGCAGCCCGTTCGGCCTTGGTCAGCACTCCGTCGCGATGGTCGATGTCACCCTCCAGTACCCGGGTCTCGCAGGAGCCACAGACGCCTTCGCGGCAGCTGTACTCGACATCGCACCCCGCTTCGAGCAGCAGATCGAGCAGGTTCAGCCCCGGTTCGACAGCGAGCGTCTTGCCAGACTTCTTCAACTCGACGCTATAGCTGTCCTGGGCATCTTCCGATGGCGGCAGTTCGGCGGCGGTGAAGCGTTCGATGTGTGCATGCGGGTAGCCGAGGCTTTCGCAGGTGCTTTCGAAGGCGTCGAGCATCGGCGTCGGGCCGCAGCAGTAGAAGTGCGTGTCGCTCGGGCGGCCGGCCAGGTAGCTGGCCAGGTTCGGCATGGCGTTCTTCTCGTCGTTGAAGTGGTAGACCACCTTGGCGCCGAGGCCGCTGAGTTCTTCCAGCAGCGCCGCTTCCTTGCGCGAGCGGGCGCAGTAGATCAGCTCGGCGGATTTGCCCAGGGCCAGCAGCTGGCGGAACATGCAGTAGATCGGCGTGATGCCGATGCCGCCGGCCACCAGCACGCTGTGGCTGGCCTGTGGGTCGAGGGGGAAGTTATTGCGCGGTGGCGAGATGTTCAGCTGGGTGCCGACCCGCAGTTGTTCGTGGACGAACTTCGAGCCACCGCGGCTGTTGCGGTCGCGCAGGATACCGACGACATAGCGGCCCTGGTCGCTTGGCGAGTTGAGCAGCGAGTAGCTGCGCACCAGGCCATTGGGCAGGTGCAGGTCGATGTGCGAGCCTGCTTCGAACGGTGGGAACACAGTATCGCCCCAGGGGCGCAGTTCGACGCTGAGGATGCCTTCGGCTTCATGGCGCAGGGTATGGACCAGCGCGGTGAGGGTGGGGGAGTTGGACATCGGTCACCTCGATGGCGCAGTGCGCAAGTCAATGTCGAGCCGGGCGCTGGCTTCGATTTCCACCAGCAGTTCAGGGAACACCAAGGCGCTGACTTCGACGAGGGTGGAGGTGGGGTAGCAGGCGAACCCCTCGAAGAAGTCGCGACGCGCGCGGCCGACGGCGTCCTTGTCGGCGATCCGGGTGACGTACACCGTCAACCGGTACAGGTTGCCGACATGCCCGCCAGCGGCCTCGACCAGCGCCTTGGCCTTGCCCAGGACCTGCAGGGTCTGGGTGTAGGCATCCAGCGGCGCGCCGGTTTCGGCGGCCTGGCGCGTTGCCGGATGGGCGGTCATGCCGGACATCACCAGCTCGTTGCCGATCAACAGGGCGTTGGACCAGCTGGCCGTGGCCAGCTCGTCCAGGCCCGGGGCCTGGATTCGCTGTACGGCCTGGCTCATAGCTGTTTCGCTTCGATCAGGGCCAGTTGCTCCTTGGCCTTGCCCTTGAGGTAGCGGCGCAGGCGCACCACGCCCAGGTCATGCTGGTAGAGGTTCTCGCGCTGGTTGGCGTCTGGCTCCATGAACTCCAGCAACACCCGGTCCTGCTCCAGCACCGCCCAGTGACGGGCCTCCAGGCGGTTCTTGTAGAGGAAGCGCCAGGTGTCGCGCTGCCAGCCGGTCAGTGGTCGCGCGCGCCAGTGGAACACGGCGGACAAGGCGCGGCTGCTGGGGGTATAGCTGCCGATGATGGTGAAGTTGCCGCCCGGGCCGCCGGTCTTGGGGTAGGGGATCTCCAGGCGCAGCCAGTGGCAGCCGTTGTCGAGGAATTCGGTCCAGTCGAAGTTGACCCCGCGCTGGCCTTCCTTTTCGAAGAAGAAGCCCTGCTCGGTATCGCGGGTGACGAACTTGGCGGTGGCTTCGCCTTCGCTCATGGAGTGGGACATCTTGTGCAGGTAGGTCCCGTGCATCGGGTCCATGACATTGTCCAGCACGTAGCGGTAGTCGCCTTTCCATTCGGTGTAGCAGAGGAAGCTGCTCCACTCGGGGGAGGTCAGCTGCTCGGGCAGCACCAGCTCTGGTGGAGTCTCCAGGTGCGGGTCGGTTGCGTTGAACAGGAAGATCGCCCCCGCTGCCTCGCGGGTATGGAACATCCGCGTCGGGCGGCTGCCTTCGAGCTTGCAGCCGGGGCTGCCGGGGACCTTGACGACGGTGCCGTCGCAGCGCACTTCGACGCCGTGATACGGGCATTGCAGGCGGTCGCCCAGCACCGGCCCCTGAGACAGCGGCGCGCCACGGTGCGGGCAGTGGTCCTCGAGGGCATGGACACTGCCGTCGTTGTCACGCCACAGGGCGATCTTGTAGCCCAGGCGGCGGATCGAGACGGGCTTGTCGCCTACCAGTTCCGACGGCAGGACCGGGAACCAGAGGTCTTTCAGGCCATTGGCCAGGTGTTGCTCAACAGGGTCGACGGTTACGTGCATGTTCATCTTGTTCTACCTCCGGTGGGTCATTCGCCCAGCCGAGCCATCAGGGTTTTATAGGCATCCTCGGTCCACTCTCCGGTGGTCAGCGGGCAAGGCGGGCCAGCCAGGTTCAGGTGTGCCAGCAGCTCGCTCAACTCGCTCACGCCACCGCCGTAGGCGCGCTCGATAGAGTCGCCGAGCAGGTCTTCGAACGGGGTGTTGGGCCGTTTGCGGGCCTGATGGGGTTGCAGGTAGCGTTCGGTGTCAGTCATGTCATTGGCCTCCATTGCGGACCCGTTCGCGGATCGTTTCGCGAACTGGGACAAAGTCGTACGTCGGGTAGCATTCGGTGCGGAACACGCCCCAGGCGGCGCGCTCCAGTTCCACATTGACCTTGCTCAGCAGGCTCGGCGGCAGGCGCAGGGTGACGATCTGACCCAGGCCCATGGCCACGGTCCAGGACACCACCTCCACGCCCTCGGGCGGAAAGCTGTCCCACCAACCCACCTGCTTCATATGGCCCTGGATCTGCTCCAGGTTCTTCGACTGGTCGTGCCGGAGCAGCACCGTCAACAGCATCGATTCGCTCATGGCTTACCCTGCTCCTTGGGCTTGTCGGTGAGAAACTTGCCTTGCGGCGCCTCGGCATGCTGCTGGCGCCGGGTGTGGCCATCGATGCCGCCGGCGATCGCCCATTCGGCGAACACCGTCGGCCCCGGCTCGAATTCGCGGGGCTGCCAGTCGCCGGTCAGTTGGTCTTCATCGGCGTAGTACTCGACCAGTGCACCGGCGGGGTTCTTGAAGTACCAGAAGAACGCCGACGACACCGGGTGGCGGCCTGGGCCGATCTCGGTGCTCCAGCCGCAGCGGGAGATGTGCATGCCGCCGCCGAACACCTCGTGCAGGTCGCGCACGGTGAAGGCCACGTGGTTGAGGCCTGCGCGCGGTGCTGGCAGCTGCAGCATGAACAGGTCGTGGTGGCCGCCTTCCTCGGCGGTGCGCAGGAAGGCGCCGCGGTTGGGGTAGCGGTCCGAGGCCTGGAAGCCGAAGCGCTCGTGGTAGAAGGCCTCGCAGGCATTGATGTCCTTGACGAAGAACACCACGTGGCCGACTTCGATGGGCGTGGCGCGCTCATAGACCGGCGCGGGCTTGTTGATTCGGCCCTTGACCTGCCAGGTGTTGTGGCCGCTGCATTCGAGGTCCAGCGGGCGTTTGCGGGTGACCTGCAGGCGAATCGCCAGGCCATTGGGGTCGGTGCAGCCGATGCGGCCGTCGCCTTCGACGAAGCCTGGGTCGTTGGCGATGCGCTGGCTGTACAGCGCCAGGTCGGCTTCGCTCTGCACACCCCAGACCACCTCGCGCACGGTCGAGCCTGGCTCGATGGCCGGCGGCAGGCCGGGTTTGTCCAGGTGGGCGAGCACCACCCGGCAACCGTTGAGGGTTTCGAAGATCACCTCGTCAGCTTGTTCGCTGACCTGGGTCAGGCCCCAGTCGGCGAAGAAGCGCACGCAGGTGTCCAGGTCTTCCACACCATAGGTGACTTCGTCGATGCCCAGTACGCTCATGGCCTTGCCTCCACACCGGCCCAGGCCAGTGGTTGTTGGTTCATGCCCCAGTAGAGGCTTTTCTGTTCCATGTACTGCAGGATGCCGAGCCGGCCCTTTTCCCGGCCCAGGCCGCTGTCGCGCCAGCCGCCGAACGGGGTCGAGATGGAGAACTGCTTGTAGGTGTTGATCCACACCGTGCCGGCCTGGAGCTTGCGGCCCAGGGCCCAGGCGCGCTTGTAGTCGCGGCTCCAGATCCCGGCAGCAAGGGCGTACAGGCTGTCGTTGGCCTGTTCGAGCAGTTCGGCTTCGTTGTCGAAGGGCATGGCTACCAGCACCGGGCCGAAGATTTCTTCCTGGCACACCTGCTGGTGGTTGCCCAGGCCTTCGAGGATGGTCGGCGGGTAGAAGTAGCCGTGGTCGAACAGGCCACCGCTGGGGCGTTCGCCGCCCAGGCGCAAGCGACCGCCTTCGGCCAGGCCCAGGGCGACGTAGCGCTCTACGGATTCACGGTGCGCGGCACTGATCAACGGCCCCATCTGCGTGCTTTCGTCGGCAGGGTCGCCGAGGCGCAATTGCGCGGCGGCTGCGCTCAGGCGGGCCATGAACGGCTCGTACAGCGCACGCGCCACGAACAGCCGCGAACCGGCGATGCAGGCTTCGCCCGATGAGCTGAAGATGCCGTACAGCACACCGGCCACGGCATGCTCCAGGTCGGCGTCGTCGAGGACGATGGTCGGCGACTTGCCGCCCAGCTCCAGGGACACCGGCATCATTTTGTCCGCGGCGATATGGGCGATGTGCTTGCCAGTGCGGGTACCGCCGGTGAACGACACGCGCTTTACCAGTGGGTGCCGAGTCAGCGCATCGCCGAGCAGCGAGCCCTTGCCTGGCAGCACGCTGACCAGGCCTTTGGGCAGGCCGGCATCCTCGCAGATGCGCGCCAGCTGCAGGGCCAGCAGCGGGGTGATCTCGGCCGGTTTGATCACCACCGCATTGCCGGCGGCCAGGGCCGGGGCGACTTTCTGCGCTTCGCTGGCTATCGGCGAGTTCCACGGGGTGATCGCCGCCACCACGCCCATCGGTTCGTACACGCTCATGCTGACGAAATCGCCGCGTGACGGGGTGATGGTTTCTTCCAGGGTTTCGCAGGCAGCGGCGAAAAACTGGAAGGTGCCGGCCGCGCTGGCCACCAGGGCCCGGGTTTCATTGATCGGCTTGCCGTTGTCCTGGCGTTGCAGCTGTGCCAGTTCCTCGCTGCGCTGGCGGATCAGTTCGGCGATGCGATACAGCACCGCGGCACGCTCGTGGGGCTTGCGCTGGGCCCAGCCACTGTCGAGGAAGGCTTTATGCGCGCCTTGCACGGCTTGCTCGACATCGTCGAGGCTGGCGGCGTTGAGCCAGGCCACCGGCTCGCCGGTGGCCGGGTAGCAGGTGGCATAGCGCTCGCCACCGCCCAGGCGCCAGGTACCGGCGATGCAGATGGGTAAGGTCTGTTCCAGAGTCATTGGCAGTCCCCTAGATGGAAATGGCGTGGGCGTGGTTGCCCAGGGCCCGGACCACGCTGTAGACGGTCAGGGCCGAGGTTTTCGGGTTGGCCTGCAGCGGCTTGCCACGCAGGCTCATCTCGAAGCCGCCGAAGGCACCACGGGCTTCGAAGTGATGGACGTTGTCCTCGCTGTGCGGGTCGGCGACCAGGGTCACCCGGGTGCGGTCCAGGCCCAGGCCGGCCAGCGACAGGGTGGCGGCGACGTTGGCGTTCTTCGGGTACAGGCGCGCGGCTTCGCGCGCGCTGCCTTCGAAGATCACCGTGGCCTCGCGCAGGCTGTCCAGGTCGCAGACCTGTTCGGCCGGGGTGTTCTTCCAGGCTTGCGCCGGCTTGCGTCCGGTGTAGTCCACCGAGTCCAGGCCGCCGACCTTGGCCGCCGACAGGGCATCGATGCCGCCGATGGCGCCGGGCAACAGTTCGATCCGCGTGTTGCCGCGCGCCGCTGCCGCTTCCAGGCGTTCGACCAGGCCGACTTGCGACAATGCGCCGACCGAGACGATCAGGCAGGCGATGCCGCGCTCCAGGGCTGGCAGCACATGGTCCTCGATGGCCCGGTGCCCGGCGCACTCGACCAGCAAGTCGGGGCGTGCCTCGGCGGGTAGGGCGGTGAGTACTTCGGGCGGCTGGCGGAAGCTGCCCAGGCGCTGGCGCACCAGGTCTTCGGAGCCGGCCGAGGCGATGACCGCGTCGACGCACAGCTGCGGGTCCTGCTCCAGCAGTTCGAGCACGCCGACGCCGATGGCGCCGCAACCGATCATGGTGATATGCAACATGGCAGGTTCCTCAGGCCGTGGCCTTCTGGGCCTTGGTTTCGCTGTTGGGCGGGCCGGCGAACTGAGTGGCGAAGCCGCCGACGCTGAGCATGTCCACCTCCAGCAGGAACGGGCCGCTTTCGCCCAAGGCACTTTCCAGCAGCGGGCCGAAGTCCGTCAGGTCGCGGACCAGACCATGGCGCAGGCCGATGGACTCGGCGAGCTTGGCGTAGTCCGGGGTGTGCAGCTCGACATAGGCATGGCGGGCACCATAGATGGCGTCCTGGATGTTGCGGATCACCCCGTAGCGTTGGTCGTTCATCAGCAGGATCACCACGTTGGCGTTTTCCTGCACCAGGGTTGCCAGTTCGCCCAGGTTGAGGATGAAGCCGCCGTCGCCGGCCAGGGCGAATACCTTGCGCCCTGGCGCCGTTTCCGCCGCCGCCACCGCCGCGCCGATGCCCATCGCCAGGCCCTGGCCGATACCGCCGCCCAGGGCATGCACGCCGGCCAGCGGGTGGTAGAGGTTGAGCAGGCGGTTGCCCCAGATGCTGTTGGAAAGGGTCACGTCGCGCACCCAGGAGAAGTTGCGCCCGGTCAGGGCCTGCAACTGTTCGACCATGGCCGAATAAGGGCCGAGGTCGGCGACCAGTTGCGCCCGCGCCTGTTCGCGCACGGCCTTGAGCTCGGGCAGGAAGTTCGGGTCGATGCGCAGCCGACCTTGCAGGCGGTCGGCCAGGCCGTCGAGGGCCAGCGCCGAATCGCCGCAGATGAACAGGTCACTGGGGTAGCTGCGGCCTTCGATGGCTGGGTTGGCGTCGATGCGCAGGGTGGTGCGCGGCAGCTTCAAGGCGTATTTGAAGGTCTCGTTGCTGCGCAGGCGCGAGCCGGCCACCACCAGGGCGTCGCAGGTTTGCATGAAGCCTTCGACCAGTTTGTTCTGCGAGAAGGCGCCCAGGCAGCGTTCGTCGTCTTCGTTGACCACGCCGCGGCCCTGGGTCGAGGTGATCACCCCCACGCCCATGTCCAGCAGGCGCTTGACCTGTGGCCCGGCGTGGCGGGCACCGCCACCGAGCCAGAGCAGCGGGCGGGTGGCGCTGGCCAGGCGTTCGGCGACCAGGTCCAGGGCGTCGGCGGCGGGTACCGCGACCGGTACCGGCAGCGGCGACAGGTCGCTGGGCATGGGGATGAAGGTGGACTGGATGTCGATCGGGATTTCCACGCTGACCGGGCCGGTGGGCGCGGTCAGGGCGGTCTGCACCGCCAGTTTCAGGGTGCTCAGCGCGGTCTCCACGCTGCGCACGCGGAAGGCAGCCTTGGACACGGCCTTGAGCATGGTGAGTTGGTCGCGGGCCTCGTGGATGTAGGCCAGCTCCTGGTCCAGGTAGGGGGTTTCGATCTGCCCGGTGATGTGCAGCAGTGGGGTGCCGGCGGTCAGCGCCTCGACCATGGCCCCGGCGGCGTTGCCGGCGGCAGTGCCGGTGGAGGTCAGGCACACGCCCAGGCCGCCGCTGGTGCGAGCATAGGCATCGGCCATGTTGGTGGCGCCGGCTTCGCCGCGGGCCATGACGAAGCGGATGTTGCCGCGCACGGCGAAGGCATCGAGGATCGGCATGTTGTGGATCGAAATCACGCCGAACGCGGCCTTGACCTCGCATTGTTCGAGAAAGGCGGTGATGACGGCGCCGACGGTGACAGTGTTTTCATTACGCATGGCGGGACAGGCCTCCGGATACATCGATATGGCTGCCAGTGGTGTAGGCCGACAGGGGCGAAGCCAGGAACAGGATGGCTTGGGCTGCCTCTTTGGGCAGGCCCAGGCGACCCAGGGGAATGTGTTTGCGTTGGGCCAGGCGGGCGGTCCATTGCGCCCAGTCCAGCTCGCGTTCTTCGCGGGCCTCGAAGCGTCGGCGCCATTGCCCCGACTCGACCAGGCCGATGAGAATGCCGTTGACGCGGATATCGTGTTCGGCGAATTCGAAAGCCATCGAGCGCACCAGGTTCTTCAGCCCCGCCCGGGCGGCCGAGGTGGCGACCATGTGCGGCTCCGGCTGGCTGGCCAGCAGCGAGTTGACGCAGACGATGGAAGCGCCGGCCTGGCTCTGCAACTGGGCCATGAAGGCACGCACCGGGTGGATCACCGAGAAGAACTTCAGGTGCAGCTCGTCGCTCCAGGCTGCGTCGCTGGTGTCGGCGAAGGTCGAGACCCGGCCTTGCCCGGCGTTGTTGACCAGCACCTGGGCCGGGCCGAGCGCGGCCAGGCTGGCGGCGGCGAAGGCCTGCACCGCGGCGGGGTCGAGCACATCGCATACCTGGGCGAGCAGGCGCGCTTCGGGGAAGCGTTCGCGCAGATCTGCCTCGGTGCGGCGCAGCCGCTCGGCGTCACGCCCGCAGAAGGCCACGCGGGCGCCGGCTTCGAGCAGCAGCTCGACGCAGGCCAGGCCGATGCCGGAAGAGCCGCCAGTGACGATGGCGGTTCGCTCATGCAGTTGGTAGAGGCTCATCTCAGTCCCTCATCAGCGCAGTGACACGGCCTTGGCCGCTCTGGGGCGTGTAGTTGAGCAGCCTGGACAGCTCGTCGGCGCTGCCACGCACCTGGCCGAGCAGGTTGTCGAAATTGACGTGGCTGATCTGCACGGTGGGGATGGTCACCCCCAGGGCGGCGGCCACCCGGCCACTGGCATCGCGCACCGGGGCGGCGACGGTGGAGATGGTCGACTCGAAGAAGCCCTCGCCGCTGACATAACCGCGCAGGCGGTCGGCCTGGACCAGGTCGAACAGCTCCAGCACGGTTTTCGGCGTGCAGGGCGAGTGCTGTTCCAGGTGTTCTTCCGGGTACAGCTCGCGCAGCTCGGCCAGGCTCAGGTCGGCCAGGAGGATGCGCCCGAGCACCGTGGCATGGGCGGGCAGGCGGGTGCCGACGGTGACCGCGGTGGAGAACACCGAAGGCGGCGAGACCTTGGCCACGTAGACGATCGAGCGGCCGTCGCGCACCACCAGGTTGCTCGGGTAGTTCAGGCGGTCGCACAGGTGGGCCAGCAGCGGCTGGCCCAGTTCGGTCAGTTCCAGCGACGCCAGGTATTCGAAGCCCAGGCGCAGTACCGACATGCCCAGGCGGTACTCGTTGCCGCTGCGGGTGACGAAGCCCATGGTTTCCAGGGTGGTCAGCAGGCGGAAGATGGTCGAGCGCGGCAGTGCCAGGCGCCGGGCCAGCTCCGGGGCGGTCAGGGTACGGTTCTGCCGGCTGAATTCGCACAACAGCAGCAGGCCGCGCTCGAGGCCGGGGACGATGTACTTGTCCTGGTTGTCTTTCAACGAATCCGTATCGTTCATAGCACAGTACCTGTAGGGGAAGCGGCCAGTGCCAGGGCCAGGCGCCCGGTCACCGCATCGGGTTGTTCGATGGCGCAGGCATGGCCGGCACCGGCAATCAGGGTGAAGGGCGCAGCGAAGGCATCGGCCACGGCCTGGCAGTCTTCGGGCCGGGTGATGCCGTCGGCGCTGCCGCAGTGCACTTCGCAGGGCGCGGCCTGGCGGCTGTAGCGCAGCAGGTCGTCGCCGCACAGCAGCTCTACCGCCTGGCGGTAGCCATGCGCTTGCAGGCGCGCCATGTTCCACTGCACCCAGGCCTGGGCCGTGGCGCTGGCGGTAGCCGAGAGCATGTGCGTGCTGCGTGCCTGGGCCATGCCTGCGATGCCCAGGCGCTGCAGGTTGTCCAGCCGCTTGGCACGTACCGTTCGGCCTTGCTCAGCCAGTTCGGGCGCGCCGTAGCCACGAGCCGGGCTGAGCAGCACCAGGCGGCTGACCCGCTCGGGCTGGGCCTGGGCGAACGCCGCTGCGCTCAGCGCGCCCAGGGAATGCCCGACCAGCACGCAACGCTCGATGTCCATGGCGTCGAGCAGTTGCGCCAGGCGCCCGGCGTAGTCGCAGGCCTTGGGTGCGGCCATCGGCAAGGGCGCGGACTGGCCATAGCCGGGGGCGTCCCAGGCGATGACCCGCGCCCGCTGGCCGAGCGCCAGGGCTACCTGTAGCCACGACGCAGCGCCCGAGCCGATGCCGTGCAGCAACACGATGGCCGCACCGCTGCCTGCCTCGCGCACGGCCTGCTGGCCGCCGCCCAGGCCCAGCACGCGCTCGGCGAAGCCGTGCTGCAGTTGCCGCAGCAACGGCGCGACGGGATTGTCGATGACCGGGTCCATGGTTCAGCCGCGCTTGATCGAGGCCAGCGGGTGGGCTGGCGGATAGGTTGGGGTCACCGGCTTCTTGGCGCCGAGCATCACGCACATCAGGGCGTCTTCGTCGCCAATGTTGATCTCCTCGCGGTAGACCCCTGGCGGCACCGAAATCAGGTCGCGGTCGGTGAGCACGGTCTCGTAGCGCTCGCCGTCCTTCTCGATGATCACCTTGAGCTTGCCGCGCAGCACGAAGAACACTTCTTCGACGTCGGTGTGCAGGTGGGGCGGGCCTTCATGGCCGGCCGGGATGACCATGGTGGAGAAGGTGAAGTGTTCGGAGGGGATGGTGTTCATGTCGCTGCCGACACCGGTGCCGCCGGTGCCCACGTAGCGCATCTGCGCGCGGCGGAACTTGGGGTCGTAGTCGGCTTGGAACTTCAGCGCATCCCAGTCGTAGCGGCGGGTCTCGTAGCGGGCGATGCGCGTCTGCATCCAGCCGGCCAGGTCGGTGCCGGCAGGTTGTTCCCAGGACTTGGGGGTGTCGTGTTGGGCAGAAAGGTCGGTCATGGTCTTCTCCTTTGCTCAGGGCATGACGAACCCGCCGTTGACCGGCAGGGTTTGTCCAGTGATGAAACGCGACAGGTCGGACAGGGCGAACAGCACTGCACCACTGACGTCGTCGGGCAGTTGCGGGCGCTGGATGGCCCGTTGTTCGGTGTACAGGCGGTGGCGGGCCTCGGGCACGTAGGCGGTGGCCTCGACCAGCACCAGGCCGGGGGCGATGGCATTGACGGTGATGTTGTCGTTGCCCAGCTCGCGGGCCAGGCTGCGGGTCATGGCGATGACCGCGCCCTTGCTGGCGACATAGGCCAGCAGGTTCGGCGCACCCCACAGCGGGGTGTCGGAGGCCAGGTTGATCACCGCCCCATGACCACTGGCACGCAAGGCCGGCAGGCAGGCACGGGTCATCAGCCAGGTACCACGGACGTTGACTTGCATGACCTGGTCCCAGGTCTCGATGTCCAGCTCCTCGCAGCTTTTGCCGCCGGAGTTGGTGATCGAGGCGTTGTTGACCAGGCCGTCGAGGCCACCCAGGCGCTTGACCGTGCGCTCGACGCAGGCGTCGATGGACGCGGGGCTGGCCAGGTCCAGGGTCACGCCGCTGACATCCAGGCCTTGGGCGGTCAGGTCGCACGCGGCCTGCTGCACACGGCCGGCGAGGATGTCGGCGATCACCACGCGCGCACCGGCCTGGGCGATGGCTTGGGCGAAGGCATAACCCAGGCCCCTGGCGCCGCCGGTGACCAGTACGCGACGGCCTTCGAGCAGGTTTTTGAAGGAAGTCATCATTGGGTACTCAGCATGGCTTTGGGGAGGTAATGCAGGACGCGCTTCTCGGCCCAGACCACCGCGCCGTAGGCGAGCACGCCGATCAGGGTGAGCATGACGATGGCGACGAATACCCCGGCGGTGTTGCCCTGGCCTTCGGCGTCCACCAGCAGGAAGCCCAGGCCCTGGTTGCCGCCGACCAGTTCGCCGACGGTCACCCCGATCACGGCCAGGGTCGAGGCGATGCGCAGGCCGGAGAACAGCGCGGCCATCGCCGAAGGGAATTCCACCAGGCGGAAGATCTGCCAGCGGCTGGCGTTCATGGTGCGCACCAGGTTGATCATGTCGGGGTCGACCGTGCGGATGGCCGAGAGCACGTTGATCATCACCGGGAAGAACACGATCAGGATGGCGATCAGGATCTTCGGGTAGATGGTGTAGCCCAGCCACATCACGAACAGCGGGGCGAAGGCCACCTTGGGGGCGATCTGCAGGGCCAGGATGTACGGCGAGAGCATGGCTTCGGCCGAGGGCGAAAGGCCCAGCGATACCCCGATCATCACGCCCAGCAGGGCGCCCAGGGCGAAGCCGACGATGATCTCGAAGGCGGTGATCAGGGTGTGCTGCAGCAGGTCGCCGGTCTGCCACATCAGTTGGCTTTCCTGGGCGACGCGGCTGAGCTGCGGCATGACGAACTCGGGCATGCCGAGCAGTCCCGGCCCCCACTGCCAGAGTACGAGGAAGAGGACCAGCAGGGCGACACTGCCGAGCACGGAGGTGTTGAGGTTTCTCATCGGGCGATTACCTTGGTTGCGTTGGCCGTCATTTGGCCGCGGTATTGGTTTCGATGAACTGGTTGCTGTAGAGCTCGTCGAGCGCTGGCTCTTTGCTCACGATGCCTTCGCTGACATAGAACTTGCGCACGGTGTCCAGGCGTGCCGGGTCGATGCGGCCGAGCACCGGCTGGCCGGCATAGACGTGCTGCACGTAGAGGCGCAGGGTCTTCTCCAGCGAGGCTTCCTTGCCGGCGTAGGCCGGTACGGCGCGGGCGAAGGTGGCGGCGGCGGCCTTCGGATCCTGGATGATGTCGCGCATGCCTTGCAGGGTGGCCTGGACCACGCCGCGGACCACTTCGGGGTGCTGGGCGATGGCGTCGTCGGAGGCGAGGATGGCCTGGGCCATGCTTTCGAAGATCTGTTCGCGGGGGATCAGTTCGAGCTTGAGCCCGGCCTCTTCGGCGTTGACCACCCAGTCCGGCACGGCGGCCATGGCTTGGGATTTGTTCGCCGAGAACAGTTGCCAGACACCGGATGGCCCGGCGGCCTGGATGTCCACGTCGTTCTTGCCCAGGCCTGCCTTGCGCAGCGAGGCGAGCAGGGCGTAGTAGGTGGTGTCGGAATAGGACATCACGGTCAGGGTCTTGCCCTTGAGCTGGCTCACCGAGCGGATGTGCTCGTCGGCGTTGGTGGCGATCATGGTGACCCCACCCGCCCCGAGCACGGCCACGGCGCGCACCGGGATGCCATTGGCGCGGACGATGATCGGGGTATCGCCGATGGCGCCGCCGACCATGGCATTGCCGGCACCGATCTGCTTGGCCACATCGACGCCGCCCTTGGCGGCGATGAAGGTGACGTCCAGCTCGCGGTCGCTGTAGTAGCCCTTTTCCTTGGCGATGATCCAGGGGGCGAAGGCCGGCGAGCTGGGCGGTGCCGGCAGCAGGTAGGTGACCTTGGTCGGCTCGGCCTGGGCCTGCAGGCTCAGGCCCAGGGCCAGCAGGGCGCCAGGTGCCAGGCGTTTGAAGAATGACGTGAACATGCTTACTCCTGAGTCGATGGATGGACCGTTGGGGCGTTGCTCAATGCAGCTCGGTGTCTTCGCCGACTTTCAGCAGCTCCATCAGGCGCCCGGCCAGGGGGCCGATCTCGGGCAGCTTGCGGCGCTCCAGCGGGTTATCGCGAAACGGCAGGTCGATTTCGATTTCTTCGATGATGGTGCCGGGACGCGCGCTCATCACCAGCAGGCGGTCGGACAGGGCGATCGCCTCGACCAGGTCATGGGTGATGAACAGCGCGGTCTTCTTTTCTTCGAACAGCATCCGCGCCAGGTCCTGCTGCAGGATCATCTTGGTCTGGGCGTCGAGGGCCGAGAACGGCTCGTCGAGGAACAGCACCTGCGGGTCGATGGCCAGGGTGCGGGCCAGGGCGGCGCGCTGGCGCATGCCACCTGACAACTGGAACGGGTAGTGGTCGGCAAAGCCTTGAAGGTGGCAGCGTTTGAGCAGATCCTCGGAGATCGGCTGGCGCTTGGCGGCCGGCATGCCCTGGATCTCCAGGCCCAGTTCGACATTGCGGCGGATGCTGCGCCAGGGCATCAGGAGGTCTTTCTGCAGCATGAAGGCGACCCTGGATACCGGGCCGTTCACCACCTCGCCACCGACTCGCACCTCGCCCTCGCTTGGGCGGTACAGGCCAGAGCCCATGTTGAGGATGGTGCTCTTGCCGCAGCCGGATGGGCCGATGATCGACACCACTTCGCCACGGCGGATCTTGAAATTCACGTCACGGATGGCGAAGGGCGCTTCGACCTGGCCTTTGCTCTTGAAGCATTTGCCGACGTTGTGAAACTCGATTTCCGTCGGTGCCGGGGCGCCTTGGGGAGATGGGGTATCCCAGCGCTGGGCAATTGCGTACATCTCTTTCACAGCCATTGGAGTGCTCTCTGGTCTGTTTTATAGGTGGTACGCCGTTTAGTGCATGAACAATGCCAGGTGGGTGAATACGCCCATTCAATTGGAAAAGTGCTTGTTTATTAATGGGTTGAAAGAACTCGGCAAAAAACGTCACGTTTTATATATGAAACATGGTTTTTTATATGGCACGAAATTGCACAGCGCGAGGGCACTTCAAAATGAAGGTGCGAAGAAGTAGGGCGTTTCTGGTAACGGCGTAGGAAACAACGTTACGTAATTGTTTCAGGGGTGAAACAGAGGGCGGGTGTGGGCGCTTGCCGGGAGATAGGGGGAAGGCCACCAAGTGTTTGCCACAACATTTTCGGCGCCTGTGCGATCGAGCGCCGCCCGCGCGGCGCATCGCGAGCTGGCGCTCGCTCCTACGTTTGTTTCGGGCCAATTATGCCTGGGGGATTTGCGCGCGAACGCCTTGGTGCATGGCTCGATATTGCGTCGTACGGACAAGGCGGGCGCGCGCGCTTGTCACAGGCGTTACTGGCCCGAAACAAACGTAGGAGCGAGCGCCAGCTCGCGATGCGCCGCGCGGGCGGCGCTCGATCTCATAGGCGCCCAAGATGTTGTGGCAAGCACTATCAAGCCCGCGCCGGGCGCAGCACCAGCCACAGTGCCACGCCAATCAACAGCCCGCCGTACAGGTGTGCCATCGACAGCGGCTCGTCCAGCAGCCACGCCCCCCACAACACGCCGAATACCGGAATCAGGAAGGTCACGGTACTGGCCTTGACCGGGCCGATTTCCTCCAGCAGGCGGAAGTACAGGATATAGGCGAAGGCAGTGCACAGCAGACCCAGGCCCAGTAGTGACAACCACACTTGCCAGCCGCCCCACCTGGCGGGCGGCTGGCTCAGCGCGCTCCAGGCGAACAACGGGCTCAGCATCAGCGTGGCGCCGAGCATGCTGCCCAGCGCCGACAGACGACTGTCCAGGCCACTGATCCAGCGGCGTGCGAGAAAGCCGGCAAAACCGTAGCAGGTGGTCGCTGCCAGGCAGGCCAGGGCGCCTTGCAGCAGGGCCATGTCCAGTGCCACCGGCCCGGCGCCGCTGAGGATGCCGACCCCGAACAAGCCAAGGAAGATGCCGCAGAGCTTGGCCAGGGTCATCGGTTCGCGGAAGAACAGCACGCCCACCAGCACGCCCATCAGCGGTGTGGTGGCGTTGAAGATCGCCGAATAGCCTGCTGGCAATACCTGGGCGGCCACGGAATAGAAGGTGGCAGGGATGCCGGAGTTGATCATGCCCAGCACCAGGCAGGCGCCGAGCTTGCCCTGGAAGTCCCAGCGCACGCGGGCGGCCGCCACGATGGCGACCAGGCCCAGACAGGCGATGGACACGCGGAAAAACGCGGTCGGCAGCGTGCCCAGCTCGGGGGCGATGATGCGCATGAACAGGAAACTCGCCCCCCAGACGGCGGCAAGGGTCAGCAGGCGGGCTAGGGCGATGGGGCTCACAACGGTCTCCGGAGGCAGGGCAGGGGCGCGAGTGTACGCCAGGGGGAGGGCGGATTCTTGTGCTTTCTTGCGGTGTAAACCTGGCTTGGCCTAATCGCCGGCACGCCCGCTCCCACAGGTAAATCACAGCCCTTGAGATCTGTGGTGTACCTGTGGGAGCGGGCGTGCCCGCGAAGAGGCCGGAAGAAACAGCCTAGAATGGCGCAGGGGGCTAAGCTCTGTATCTCAACATTGCACCGAGGCTTCCCCCGCATGTCCCAACCCTGGCCCGCCGTCGAAATCGCTCGGATGATCCTCGCTGGCTTCGACGACTACCGCGACCATTTCCAGCGCATCACCCTCGGTGCCCGCCAGCGCTTCGAGCAGGCGCGCTGGCAGGACATCCAGCAGGCCGCTGCTGCCCGCATCAACCTCTATGAAGAGAAAGTCGCCGAGGTCAACGGCTGGCTGCGCCAGGCCTTTGCCGCACAAGTGCTGCTGGACGTGGAACAGTGGCCGCTGGTGAAAAACGCCTATATCCACCTGATCGACCCCAGGCTGGACGATGAGCTGTCCGAGACCTGGTACAACTCGCTGTTCTGCAGCCTGTTCAGCCACGACCAGATCAGCGACGGCTGCATGTTCATCCACACCACCCGGCCATCCATGCGCGGCCGCGAGCGCGCCGCGCAAACCCGCACCTATCGGCTTGAAGGCAGCCTGAAGAGCTTGTTGCGTGCGCTGTTCGCCGATTACCCGTTCGATGTGCCTTATGGCGACCTGGAAGGTGACCTGACGCGCCTGGAAGAACAACTGCGCGAATGCCTGCCCGACTGGGTGTGCAAGGACCCGGCGCTGGCCGTGGAGTTGTTCGTGCCGGTGCTTTATCGCAACAAGGGCGCCTACCTGGTCGGCCGCCTGTACAACAGCGACGAGCAATGGCCGCTGGTGATCCCGCTGCTGCACCGTGAAGGCCATGGCATCGAGGCCGATGCGCTGATCACCGACGAGGCCGAGGTGTCGATCATCTTTTCCTTCACCCGCTCGTACTTCATGGTCGATGTGCCGGTGCCGGCAGAGTTCGTCAACTTCCTCAAGCGTATCTTGCCGGGCAAGCACATCGCCGAGCTGTACACCTCGATCGGTTTCTACAAGCACGGCAAGTCAGAGTTCTACCGGGCGTTGATCAACCATCTGGCCGCCAGCGATGATCGTTTCATCATGGCGCCCGGGGTGCGTGGCATGGTCATGAGCGTATTCACCCTGCCGGGCTTCAACACCGTGTTCAAGATCATCAAGGACCGCTTTTCGCCGTCCAAGACTGTCGACCGCGCCACGGTGATCGACAAGTACCGGCTGGTGAAAAGCGTCGACCGCGTGGGGCGCATGGCCGATACCCAGGAGTTCGCCGATTTCCGCTTTCCGCGTGGCAAGTTCGACCCGGAGTGCCTGGCCGAACTGCTGGAGGTGGCGCCTTCCACGGTGGCGCTGGAGGGCGATACGGTGCTGATCCGCCATTGCTGGACCGAACGGCGCATGACGCCGCTGAACCTTTACCTGGAGAACGCCAGTGAAGGCCAGGTGCTGGAAGCGCTGGAAGATTACGGCCTGGCCATCAAGCAACTGGCGGCGGCGAACATCTTCCCCGGCGACATGCTGCTGAAGAACTTCGGCGTTACCCGCCATGGCCGGGTGGTGTTCTACGACTACGACGAGATCAGCTTCCTGACCGAGGTGAACTTCCGCCATATCCCGCCGCCGCGTTACCCGGAAGACGAGATGTCGGGCGAGCCGTGGTACTCGATCGGCCCGCATGACGTGTTTCCCGAGGAGTTTCCACCGTTCCTGTTCGCCGATATCGGCCAGCGGCGCTTGTTCAGCCGTTTGCATGGGGAGTTGTATGACGCGGATTACTGGAAGGGGCTGCAGGCGGCGATACGGGAGGGGAAGGTGATCGATGTGTTTCCGTATCGGCGCAAGGGGCGGTGATTTTGCTGTTGCAGGCCTGGCCCATTCGCGGGTAAACCCGCTCCTACACAGGTTACGCAATCCCTGTAGGAGCGGGCTTGCCCGCGAAGAGGCCAGGCCTGCTTTTCACATTCATTCCTTCAAACACTTCAGTTCACTGAAATCGGTGCGCACCTTGCCCAACCGCTCCTGCAAGAAGCGCCGCTGCTGCGGCGTGCTCTGCTGCACCAGGTCCACCAGCAAACTGCGCGCCTGTTGCTCGGTATTCTGAAACGCCGCCCGGTACTCCGGCGTCCATAAACTCTCCTTGCGCTGCAACAATGTCGCCAGGCGCGGCTCGAAGCTGGCGTCATTGCGCTGGTTCATCGCCAGCAACAATTGCTGCTGCCAGTGAGCGCGGTTGGCGATCCATTCGCGGTTCTGGTCACCCAGCGCCTGCGACCAGGCCTGCACCCGTTGCTTCTGCACCGGGGTCAGTTCGCCAAACCAGGGTGTCAGGCGTTTTTCCATGCGTTCGGTACGGCGGGCGATCTGCTTGGGCAGTGGGGTATCCACATAGCGCTTCTGCCGTTCGCTGATGTCATCGCGGAAGGCTTCACGCATTTCCGCTACCTGGGCATCGCTCATGCCGCGCAACAACTCGGTGGCCGAAGGGGTGACCTGCGCGGCAACCCGGCCAATCGCCTGGCGGACTTCGCGGGTGCGTTGCTGCAGGGCCTGGTCAGTCACCTGGTCATTGGCGACCATGCCGCGTACCCGGTCGAGCCAGTCGAGGTAGCCGGGCAGCTGGGTCTTGCAATGCCAGGCCAGGTGCTGTTTGAGCCGAGCGTCGAGCAAGGCCTTTTGCTCACGGTTCATGTCCAGGTAGTCGCCCAGCGACCACGGCACCAGGCGGTCGAGGTTGCGGTAGGCCAGGTCGATGCGGCTGCAGGCCGCCAGGGCCAGGGCGAAACCGATGGTTAGCAGCAGGGCTTTGGACAGGCGTGGGGGCATGTGCTGATCCTTGCAATGGCGGCCAGTCGGTAGCGTAAGGGGAGGCTGGCGGCTCCAGCGCATCAGCGGTCGGGCGATACGCTGGCTTCAGGTGTAGAATAGCCCCCTTGTCTTGAGGATCATCGGAAATGGCTCTGCTTGGGCGTTACAACAGTTTGCAAATCGTGAAACACGTGGACTTCGGTCTGTACCTGGACGGTGGCGCCGATGGCGAGATCCTGCTGCCTGGGCGCTACATCCCGAAAAACGCCGAGACCGAAGTCGATGACTGGCTGAACGTGTTCATCTACCTGGACAGCGAAGACCAGCTGATCGCCACCACCGAAAAGCCCAAGGTGCAGGTCGGCGAGTTCGCCAGCCTCAAGGTCAAGGACATCAACGGTGCCGGCATTTTCCTCGACTGGGGCCTGTCCAAGGACCTGCTGATGCCGTACTCGGAAGAGGCGCGGCCGTTGAAGATCGGCGATTACTGCGTGGTACACGTCTACCTCGACAAGCGCACCCGCCGCATCACCGCCACTTCACGGCTGGACCGCTATCTCGACGTCACCCCGGCCGACTACAACGTCGGGCAGCCGGTGGAGCTGCTGGTGGCCGGCGAAACGCCGATGGGCTTCAAGGCCATCATCAATAACCGCCACTGGGGCCTGATCCACAAGAACGAGGTGTTCAAGTTCCTGCGTTCGGGCATGCACGAGAAGGGCTTCATCAAGGAAGTGCGCCACGACGGCAAGATCGCCCTGAGCCTGCAACCGGTCGGCGCGGCCCTGGCCGATAGCCTGCAAGAGCAGATCATGGCGCGCCTGGAGGCCGAAGGCGGGGTGTTGGGCGTGTGCGACAAGAGCGACCCGGCGCTGATCAGCAAGCTGTTCAACGTCAGCAAGGGCAACTTCAAGAAGGCCATTGGCGGGTTGTTCAAGCAGGGCCGTATCGTCATCCATGACGATCGTATCGAGAAGGCCTGATCAGGCCTGCACGAAGGTACGGAAGTCCAGCTGCTCGCCACCCGGGCGGGTGTCGCGCAGCAGCGAGTCGCGGTCGGCGCTGAGGGCCAGGCTGATGGTCGAGCGGCGCTTGCCGGGCTTGCGCACTTCCATCTGCTCCAGGTGAGCCTTGAGGAAGTTGGTGGGCACCTTCAGGTGCTGCAGTTCGTCGCTTTCTGGCGTGTGCAGCAGCAGGTTGACCCAGTCGGCCTGGCCCTTGCCCAGCAGCGCCACCGGCACTTCGAACCACCACAGGTTGCGTTTGTTGTCCAGGATGGCGAACAGGGTGTTGCTGCTGTTCAGTACCGGCCGGGCCAGTGCTTCGTTGCGCCGGGCGATGGCGGCGGGTTTGTCGAGTTTCATGCAGGTTCCTGCGGGTTGACGCTATGAAGGCCTGCATTGTGAGGGGTGGCACGGGGCGGGGCAAGGTTTGTAACTTGCTGTGCCTGTGCTGGCCTCTTCGCGGGCAAGCCCGCTCCCACAGGATTCACCACAGCCACCGCGAAGAGGCCAGTCGCCGCTCGGCTTATCGATGGAAAATCCGTTGAAACTCCTGGCGAAGGTGTTCGGTCCACCGACTGTCGACACGGTCCACGTGTCCCCCATTGCAGGAGTTTTGCCATGAGCGGTACCAAAGACAAAGCGAAAGGCTTGGCCAACGAAGCGATCGGCAACATCAAGCAGGGTGTTGGCAAGGTGACCGACAACGACAAGCTGCGGGCCGAGGGCAAGGCGCAGGAAATCAAAGGTGAAGGTCAGCAGATCAAGGGTGATATCAAGGACGCGGTGAAAAAGCCTTGATCCGAGCCTGCACTGGCCTTTTCGCGGGTAAACCCGCTCCCACGGATGCATCATTGCTGTGGGAGCGGGTTCACCCGCGAAGAGGCCGCTGCAGGCACCTTGGTTTTTTCTTGAAACGCCGGGAGCAGCACAGCAGCGGCATGGTCTATTAGACTTGTCTGGTGAATCGATCGAGCGGCGAAAGGAGACGCTATGATTTTTCCCGCCCTGCAGGGCCTGCCTCTGCACCGCGTGCTGGTACGCACCGTCAAGGAATTCCTCGACGATGAGATGTCTACCTATGCCTCGGCCCTGGCTTACCAGGCGCTGTTCTCGCTGTTCCCCTTCCTGCTGTTCCTGATAGCCCTGATCGGCTTCCTGCATCTGCCCGACTTCTTCTCGTGGTTGCGCCTGCAATCGGAACTGGTATTGCCGCCCCAGGCGCTGGAGCAGGTAAACCCGGTGATCGACCAGTTGCAGCAGTCCAAGGGTGGGCTGCTATCGGTGGGTATCGTGATTGCCTTGTGGACCGCCTCGGCCGGCGTGCGCCTGATGATGAGCGCGATGAACGCCGCCTACGACGTGCCCGAAGGCCGCCCGGTGTGGAAGCGCATCCCGCTTTCCATCTTCTATACCGTCGGCCTGGCCGGCATGCTGCTGGCGGCGGCGGCGCTGATGGTGCTGGGCCCGCAGGTAATGGAATGGATCGCCTCCCAGGTCGGCATGCAGGAGTTCATCGTCACCTTGTGGACCGTTTTGCGCTGGCCGGTCATCGTGATCCTGTTGATGGTCGCCGTGGCGCTGATCTACTACGTGATGCCTGATGTGAAACAGAAGTTTCGCTTCATCACACCCGGCTCGGTGTTGGCAGTGGTGGTGTGGATCGTGGCCTCGCTGGGCTTTGCCTATTACGTGAAAACCTTTGCCGACTACAACGCCATGTACGGCAGCATTGGTGCAATCATCGTGTTGTTGCTGTATTTCTATATCTCGGCCGCCGTGCTCCTGCTCGGCGCCGAAATGAACGCGGTGATCGAACACATGTCAGCCGAGGGCAAGAACCCTGGCGAGAAGGACTTCGACGGCGACAAGCCCAAGGAAACCTTGACGGTACTGGGCCACGAGCACCCGAAACCGAGCGAACCCCATACCGCCGAGCCGAACCCCCGATGATCCGTGACATTCTCAAGATGGGCGACGAACGCTTGCTGCGCATCGCCCCGCCAGTGCCCGAACACATGCTCGGCAGCGCCGAACTGCAGCAGCTGATCGACGACATGTTCGAAACCATGCGCCATGTGGGCGGTGTGGGCCTGGCTGCGCCACAGATCGGCGTCGACCTGCAACTGGTGATCTTCGGCTTCGAGCGCAGCGAGCGCTACCCGGATGCCGAAGCGGTACCGCAGACCATTCTGCTCAACCCGGTGATCACGCCGACCTCCACCGAGGTCGAGGACGGCTGGGAGGGCTGTTTGTCGGTGCCCGGCCTGCGTGGCGTGGTGCCGCGTTTCAAGCACATCTGCTACCAAGGCATCGACCCCCAGGGCCAGCCGATCAACCGCTTTGCCGACGGTTTCCATGCGCGGGTGGTGCAGCACGAATGCGACCACCTGATCGGCCGGCTGTACCCGTCGCGCATTCAGGACTTCGCCAAGTTCGGCTATACCGAGGTGCTGTTCCCCGGGCTCGACGCCAGCGACGACTGACCCCGCACCAGCGCTACCAGGCGTTTGCTGCGCTGGTAGCGTTGCAGGCGGCTGGCCAGGGATTCGGGCAGTTGCCCGGCCATGTCGAAGCCCAGGCGCTGGTAGAAGGGCGCCAGGTCCGGGTGGCAGAACAGCCAGGTGGGCCCGCCGGCGTGTGCCAGCGCTGCCTCCAGCAAACGCCCAGCCACCCCTTGGCTGCGCCGCTGCGGGGCGACGAACAACCCGGTCAGCCAGAAGCCGTCACCCACCGCGCTCAGGCTCAACCCTGCGATGATGCCTGGTGCCCGCGCCACCCACAGTTCAGCATCGCCCGCCGCACGCATGCGCGAGCCATGCTGGCGGTAAAAGTGGTCCAGCAGCCGGCGTTCAGTGTCCGAAAGTGTCGAACATGACAAATTTTCAGAAATGGCGAGTCCTACCCTGAAAGGTGGCCAAAGGCTCTGGCCCGATGATCTGCAGCCATTTTGTCGCAGATTGTTGCAAAACCGGCAAGGGTGAATATCCGACTTCGGGGTTCAACTATTCCAGGCCGGGAGTAGACTTTCATACATCCCCCCTGGCAGTACGAAGCGGGATCGGTACTTCGTGCCATCTTCAGCGTAGATGGCAACTTCTCCGCAATAGAAGTCAATCGATCAGCTTGAATGCTCAAAAGGCAAACCCACATGAAACCATTACTGATTCTTGCATTGGTCGGTATGTCCTCGTTCGCCCTCGCCGATGAGGCCAAACCAGTCTCCAGCGAGCCTGTGGTCCAGCAGTACGACTACTCCATGAACCTGGACATCAAGCGGGTGATCAACCTGTCGACCATCCCCAATGTCTGCGAAGTGGTACCTGCGACCATGACCTACGAAGACCACCAGGGCCAGGTGCACACCATCCAGTACCGTGCCATGGGTGAGGGCTGCCAGCAGGGGTGATCGACCGGTTATTGATGTAGTTGCTGATGGCCTCATCGCCGGCAAGCCAGCTCCCACAGGATCTTCGCAGCATTTGAATACTGCGCGGCCCTTGTGGGGGCTGGCTTGCCGGCGATGAGGCCATCAGCATTCAGAATAATCTTCAAGCTCTGTCGATTTCTCCGCCTCATGTTCGACCATAGGTGAAGGCACGCTGCTTCGCGTGCCCAACCATCTATGACCTGTCGGAGGAACCCCCGATGAGCACCGCAGCCGAAACCGAGATCCGCCAACTGATCGAGCGCTGGATGCAGGCCGTGCGCGATCGTGACATCCCCAACATCACCGCCCCCTACGCCGATGACATCGTCGCCTTCGATGCCATCCAGGCCCTGCAATTCAAAGGCAAGGCCGCCTATACGGCGCACTGGGAAATGTGCATGGGCATGTGCCCCGGTGCCATGGTCTTCGAGCTCGCCCAACTGACCGTGCATGCCGACGGCGATCTGGCCCTGGCCCACTGGCTGAACCGCTGTGGCCCGGCAGACGACGAGAGCCAGTGCGGCTTCATGCGCGCCACCGTGGGCTATCGTCGTCAAGGTGGCCAGTGGCAGGTGATCCACGAACACTGGTCGGCGCCGTTCGACATGCAAACCCAGAAAGCCCTGTTCGATCTCAAGCCCTGAGCCGTTATCGCCAAACGCACCTTGCCAATGCCCTGGAGGCGACCATGAAATACCTGTGTCTGGTCTATTGTGACGAGGGGCTGCTGCACAGCCTGCCCGACAGCCCGGAAGACGCCGAATGCATGGCGTACGCCGAAGCCATCCAAGGCTCCGGGCGAATGTTGGCGGCCGAGGCGCTGAAGCCGGTGCAGACCGCCACCACGGTGCGCATGCGCAACGGGCACATGAGCCTGACCGACGGCCCGTTCGCCGAAACCAAGGAGCAGTTGGCCGGCTTTTACCTGGTGGAGGCCCGCGACTTGAACGAAGCGCTGAACATCGCCAAGGGCATCCCCGCCGCACGGGTCGGCAGTGTCGAGGTGCGACCGGTGCGCGAACTGCAACCCTGACAGCAACGGAGAACGACCAGCATGAGCCTTGCCCAACCTGCGCAAGCGCAACACGAGTTGTCCATCAGCCGCCTGATCGACGCGCCGCCGGCCAAGGTGTTCCGTGCCTGGACCGAACCTCAGTGGCTGATGCAGTGGTGGGGTCCACACGGCATGACCACCCCAGAGTGCGAGATGCAGTTGTGGGTCGGTGGCCTGTTCCGCACCCTGATGCGTGCTTCGGATGGCAGTGAGTACCCGACCCAGGGCGTGTTCCTGGAAATTGCCGCACCGCGCCGGCTGGTGTTCACCGATGCCTTTGGCCCCGGTTGGGTGCCTTCGGACAAGGCTTTCATGACCGCCGTGATCAGCTTTGACGAGGAGCAGGGCAAGACCCGCTACACCGCCCGCGCCTGGCATTGGAGTGCCGCCGACAGCCTTGCCCATGAAGAAATGGGCTTCCACCAGGGCTGGGGAGAAAGCCTGGACCGCCTGGTGGAGGTGGTGACCCAGCGGATGCCCGACTGATGGCGGCACTGGCGCAAGTGCGTACCGAAGTCGAGGCGGTGTACCGGCGGGAGTCGCGGCGTATCCTGGCCACGCTGATCCGCTTGCTGGGTGATTTCGACCTGGCCGAGGAGGCCATGCACGATGCCTTCTTCATCGCCGTCGAGCGCTGGCAGCGTGACGGCATTCCCGATAACCCGCGGGCGTGGCTGGTTTCCACCGGGCGCTTCAAGGCCATCGATGCCCTGCGCCGGCGCGCCCGCTTCGACCGTTCCCAGGCGGACCTGAGCATGCTGCTCGAAGGCCAGGCGCAAGACCCCAGCGATGAAGAGCTGCTGGCGGACGATCGCCTGCGGCTGATCTTCACCTGCTGCCACCCGGCACTGTCTGCCGATGCCCAGGTGCCGCTGACCCTGCGCGAGGTCTGCGACCTGACCACCGAGCAGATCGCCCGCGCTTTCCTGCAAAGCCCAGCCACCATTGCCCAACGCATCGTCCGCGCCAAGGCCAAGATCCGCGATGCCGGTATCCCTTATCAGGTACCGGAACTGAACGAGCTGCCCGAGCGCCTGGAGAGCGTGCTGCGGGTGATCTACCTGGTGTTCAACGAGGGTTATTCGGCGTCCTCGGGCGAGGTACTGTTGCAGCAGGAACTGAGCGATGAAGCCATTCGCCTGGCGCGACTGCTGGTGCAGTTGTTGCCAGACCCGGAGGCGGTCGGCCTGCTGGCGCTGATGTTGCTGCAGGCGTCCCGGCAGCGAGCGCGCACCGATGCCCAGGGCAACCTGGTGGTGTTGGAACAGCAGGACCGTCGTCTGTGGGATCGGCAACGCATCGCCGAAGGCTGTGAACTGGTGCGCCAAGCCCTGCAAAGCCGGGCGTTCGGTGCCTATACCGTGCAGGCGGCGATTGCTGCGGTGCATGCCGAAGCGGCGACGGCCGAGGCGACGGACTGGGCGGAGATTGTCGGGCTGTATGACGTGCTGCAGCGGCATTGGCCGTCAGCCGTGGTGGCACTGAACCGGGCCGTGGCGCTGGCGAAACGCGATGGGCCGGAGGTTGGCCTGCGGGAAATCGAAGGGATTCTGCAACGCGGTGAACTGCTGGATTATCACCTGGCGCATGCGGCGCGGGGTGAATTGCATTACCAGTTGGGGCAGCTGGAGCAGGCACGGGCGGCCTGGCGGCAGGCATTGGCGCTGACCCGGCAAGCGCCGGAGCGGCGGCATATCGAGCGGCGGCTACAGGCTCTTGAATGATGTTGGCAGTACCGGCCCTATCGCCGGCAAGCCAGCTCCCACAGGATCACCACAGAATCAGACATTATGGTGATCCTGTGTGTGGCTTGCCGGCGATAGGGCCGGTACTGGCTACAGCAAACTTCAGCTAGCCACAAAATTCGGCGGCGACACCAGCTCTACGGTCTGCTGCTTGCGCGGCGCCAGGATCTCGGCCTCACCTTCTACCACCAGCTCGTCGTTCTGGTTGTATACGTTGGTGGCGATGCGCACCTTGAACTTGGGCAGCTTTTCGAGGATTTCCAGGCGTACGGTCAGGGTATCGCCAATTTTCACCGGCTTCTGGAAGCTCATTTTCTGGCCCAGGTAGATGGTGCCAGGGCCGGGCAGGGTGCAGGCCACCGCGGCACTGATCAGCGCGCCACTGAACATGCCGTGGGCGATGCGCTCGCGGAACATGCTCTTGGCGGCGAACTCGGCATCCAGGTGCACCGGGTTGTGGTCACCGGACATCGCGGCGAACAGCTGGATGTCGCGTTCTTCGACGGACTTCTTGTATTCCGCCTTCTGACCTACTTCGAGGGCTTCGTAAGGCGTATTGGTGACCTGGGACATCGGGGCTTCCTTAAGCAGTAGGCGAGGGCGGCTATCATTCACTGCGCACAGGGCGGCCAAGGGCCAGCGCCTGTTCAAGCCAGCCGAGAATGTCGGCGGTGACCTCGTCACGGTTGGTTTCGTTGAGTACTTCATGCCGCGCCTCGGGGTAGACGCGCAGCTGTACATGTCGATTGCCGGTCGCGCGCAGGGCGTCGGCCAGATGGGTGAGACGCTTGCCGGCGCTGACCGGATCACATTCACCCCCGATCACCAGCATGGGCAGGTTCGGATCGATCTGCGCGAGGTTACTCGGCTGGCTGATCTGCGCCAAGCCTTGCAGCAGGTCGAGCCACAACTGGTTGCTGCAGCGAAAGCCGCACAGCGGGTCGTTGACGTACAGGTCGACCTCGGCCGGATCGCGGCTGAGCCAGTCGAACGCCGTGCGGTTGGGCTTGAAGGCCTTGTTGAACGAGCCGAACGACAACCACTCGATCAGCGCACTCTTGCCCAGCGGCCCCTGGCGCCAGGCCTCCAGCCGGGCAACCAGCCGCGCCACCCGGTACAGTGTCGCCGGCTGGTAGTTGGAGCCGCTGAGGATCGCCCCGTGCAGGCTGGCGCTGTGGTGCAGCAGGTAGGCCTGGGCAATGTAGCTGCCCATGCTGTGGCCAAACAGGAACAGCGGTGTGCACGGGTACTGCTGGCCGATGTGCTGGGCCAGCAGCCCGAGGTCGTTGACCACGGCATTCCAGCCATGATGGCGGGCGAACAGGCCGAGGCTGCCCAGCTCGGCGGTGCGCCCGTGGCCGCGCTGGTCGGCGGCGAACAGGGCAAAGCCTGCCTCGCTCAGGGCATGCCCCAGGCGCTGGTAGCGCCCGGCATGCTCGGCCATGCCATGGGCCAGCAGCACCACGGCTTTTACCGGCGTGGCCGGCAGCCATTGGTGCACGTACAGGCTGCAGTGCTCGCTGGCGGGCAGCCAGAAGGCGTCGTGGGGCATGGCGGGTCCTTGTGCGCACGGTTACCCGAACAGTGTATGCACAACCGGCCGGATTGCAGGAAGGGCACAAATAAGATTCACAATGTTAATGGCGGCACTTGGCGTATATGCCACCTTGGGCTTACCTGTTAACGTCGGATCAACGCCTTTTTGCCTTCGGGCGATCAGGTAAAGGACTAAAGGACGCAGTGCTGGTCCAGGCAGAGGAACAATAATAAATGCAAGCCGACTTCTGGAATGACAAGCGCCCGGCGGGCGTGCCTTCCACCATCGACATCAATGCCTACGCCTCGGTCGTCGAGGTATTCGAGCGCTCTTGCAAGCGCTTTGCCGATCGCCCGGCATTCAGCAACCTGGGGGTGACCTTGACCTACGCGGAGCTGGAGCGCCATTCGGCGGCCTTCGCCGCCTGGTTGCAGCAGCACACCGACCTGGTCCCTGGCGACCGTATCGCGGTGCAGATGCCCAACGTGCTGCAATATCCGATCGCTGTATTTGGCGCCATGCGCGCCGGTTTGATCGTGGTCAACACCAACCCGCTGTACACCGAGCGCGAGATGCGCCACCAGTTCAAGGACAGCGGCGCACGTGCGCTGGTGTACCTGAACATGTTCGGCAAGCGCGTGCAGGAAGTGCTGCCCGACACCGGTATCGAGTACCTGATCGAGGCGAAGATGGGCGATCTGCTGCCCACCGCCAAGGGTTGGCTGGTCAACACCGTGGTCGACAAGCTGAAGAAGATGGTGCCAGCCTACCAACTGCCGCAGGCGGTGCCGTTCAAGCAGGTGCTGCGCCAGGGCCGCGAACTGTCGCACAAGCCGGTGCCGCTGAGCCTGGACGATATCGCCGTGCTGCAATACACCGGCGGTACCACCGGCCTGGCCAAGGGCGCCATGCTCACCCACGGCAACCTGGTGGCCAACATGCTGCAGGTGCTGGCCTGTTTCTCTCAGCACGGGCCGGACGGGCAGAAGCTGCTCAAGGACGGCCAGGAGGTGATGATCGCCCCGTTGCCGCTGTATCACATCTATGCTTTTACCGCGAACTGCATGTGCATGATGGTCACCGGCAACCACAACGTGCTGATCACCAACCCGCGGGATATTCCTGGCTTCATCAAGGAGCTGGGCAAGTGGCGTTTCTCTGCCTTGCTGGGCTTGAATACCCTGTTCGTCGCGTTGATGGACCACCCGGGCTTCCGCCAGCTGGACTTCTCGGCGTTGAAGGTCACCAACTCCGGCGGCACGGCGTTGGTCAAGGCCACCGCCGAGCGCTGGGAAGCGCTTACCGGGTGCCGCATCGTCGAAGGTTACGGCCTGACCGAGACCTCGCCGGTGGCCAGCACCAACCCCTATGGCCAGCTGGCACGCCTGGGCACGGTGGGCATCCCGGTGGCGGGCACTGCGTTCAAGGTGATCGACGACGACGGCAACGAGCTGCCGTTGGGCGAGCGCGGCGAGTTGTGCATCAAGGGCCCGCAGGTGATGAAGGGGTATTGGCAGCAGCCCGAGGCCACGGCCCAGGCCCTGGACGCGCAGGGCTGGTTCAAGACTGGCGATATCGCGGTGATCGACCCGGACGGCTTCACCCGCATCGTCGACCGCAAGAAGGACATGATCATCGTCTCGGGCTTCAACGTGTACCCCAACGAGATCGAGGACGTGGTGATGGGCCACCCCAAGGTCGCCAACTGCGCGGCCATCGGCGTGCCGGACGAGCGCTCCGGCGAGGCGGTGAAGCTGTTCGTGGTGCCGCGTGAGGGTGGGTTGAGCGTGGATGAGCTCAAGGCCTACTGCAAGGCCAACTTCACCGGCTACAAGGTGCCCAAGCACATCGTGCTGCGCGAGTCGCTGCCGATGACGCCGGTGGGCAAGATTCTGCGGCGGGAGTTGCGTGACATCGCTTGAGTTCGGCGCTGGCTTCTTCGCGGGTGAACCCGCTCCCACAGGGACCTCACAGTTCTCAAGGCCTGTGCAGTACCTGTGTGGGAGCGGGTTCACCCGCGAATGCCTTTAAACCGCTCTAAAATGCCAATTACAGCTCGATCTGCGACATTTTGGATAATTACTCTAAAAATGACCTGTATTGTTCATTGAGTCATTTTTGTGACCATAAGGCCTGTTTTGGCCTCTAGGCGACCCCAGGCAAAGCTGTTACTCTCGGCCCGCTTTCAGATGATTCGGTTTGCAACGAGCCGTCATCTCATATCAATAATAAGCGCATCGACGCGTGAATCGAACTTCGCTGTTGCTGAAGGAGTGGGCTTCCATGATCGAAAATTTTTGGAAGGATAAGTACCCAGCCGGGATTACGGCGGAAATCAATCCTGACGAATTCCCCAATATCCAGGCGGTACTCAAGCAATCCTGCCAACGCTTTGCCGACAAACCGGCCTTTAGCAACCTGGGCAAGACTATCACTTATGGCGAGTTGTATGCGCTGTCGGGGGCGTTTGCCGCCTGGCTGCAGCAGCATACCGACCTCAAGCCGGGTGATCGCATTGCCGTGCAACTGCCCAATGTCCTGCAATACCCGGTCGCGGTCTTCGGTGCCATGCGCGCCGGGCTGATCGTGGTCAACACCAACCCGCTGTACACCGCGCGAGAGATGGAGCACCAGTTCAACGACTCCGGCGCCAAGGCCCTGGTGTGCCTGGCCAACATGGCTCACCTGGCCGAGAAGGTGGTACCCAAGACCCAGGTCAAGCACGTCATCGTCACCGAAGTGGCCGACCTGCTGCCGCCGCTCAAGCGCCTGCTGATCAACAGTGTGATCAAGTACGTGAAGAAGATGGTGCCGGCCTACAACCTGCCGCGTGCCGTACGCTTCAACGACACTCTGGCGCTGGGCAAGGGCCAGCCGGTGACCGAGGCCAACCCGCAGGCCAACGACGTGGCGGTGCTGCAGTACACCGGCGGCACCACCGGCGTGGCCAAGGGCGCGATGCTGACCCACCGCAACCTGGTGGCCAACATGCTGCAGTGCCGGGCGCTGATGGGCTCGAACCTGCACGAAGGCTGCGAAATCCTCATCACCCCGCTGCCGCTGTACCACATCTACGCCTTTACCTTCCATTGCATGGCGATGATGCTGATCGGCAACCACAACGTGCTGATCAGCAACCCGCGTGACCTGCCGGCCATGGTCAAGGAACTGGGCAAGTGGAAGTTCAGCGGCTTCGTCGGCCTCAACACCCTGTTCGTTGCCCTGTGCAACAACGAGGCCTTCCGCGCCCTGGACTTCTCGGCGCTGAAGATCACCCTGTCCGGCGGCATGGCCCTGCAGTTGAGCGTGGCCGAACGCTGGAAGGCCGTGACCGGTTGCGCCATCTGTGAAGGCTACGGCATGACCGAGACCAGCCCGGTGGCTGCGGTGAACCCGGCAGAGGCCAACCAGGTTGGCACCATCGGTATTCCGGTACCGTCGACCTTATGCAAGATCGTCGACGACGCCGGCAACGAGTTGCCGCTGGGCGAGGTAGGCGAGCTGTGCGTCAAGGGCCCGCAGGTGATGAAGGGCTACTGGCAGCGCGAGGACGCCACTGCCGAGATCCTCGACAGCGAAGGCTGGCTGAAGACCGGTGACATCGCCCTGATCCAGGCGGACGGCTACATGCGCATCGTCGACCGCAAGAAGGACATGATCCTGGTCTCGGGTTTCAACGTGTACCCCAACGAGCTGGAAGACGTGCTGGCAGCCTTGCCGGGCGTGCTGCAGTGCGCGGCCATCGGCGTGCCGGACGAGAAATCTGGTGAAGTGATCAAGGTGTTCATCGTGGTCAAGCCGGGCATGACCGTGACCAAGGAGCAAGTGATGGAGCACATGCGTGCCAACGTTACCGGCTACAAGGTGCCGCGCCAGATCGAGTTCCGCGATGCGCTGCCGACCACCAACGTGGGCAAGATCCTGCGCCGTGAACTGCGCGATGAAGAGCTGAAGAAGCAGGGCTTGAAGAAGATCGCCTGACTTTCTTGATCTCGGTTGGCTTTACTGGCCTCATCGCCGGCAAGCCAGCTCCCACAGGAACTCCACAGGCTTCAAGAACTGTGGGGTACCTGTGGGAGCTGGCTTGCCGGCGATGAGGCCGGTGAATTCAACGCAGTTTTTCCAGCATCTGGTAGTACCACATCCCCGCCGCCAGCAGCGGATTCCCCAGCAAATCCCCCATCGGCACTCGCACATGCTTGCACTGGGCGAAGGTGTCGAACTTCTCCAGCGTCCCGGTCAACGCCTCGGCCATGATTTCGCCCATGATGTGGCTGGTGGCAATGCCGTGCCCCGAGTAACCCTGGCAATACCACACGTTGTCCGACAGCTTGCCCAGTTGTGGGATGCGGTTGACCACGATGCCCATGGCGCAGCTCCACTGGAACTCGATCGGCACCCCCTTCAGCGCCGGGAAGGTGCGTTCGATGCACGGGCGCAGTTCGCCTTCGATGTCCCGTGAGTCACGGCCGGAATAGTTGGCGCCACCGCCGAACAGCAGGCGCTTGTCGGCGGTCAGCCGGTAGTAGTCGAGCACGAAGCGGCAGTCGTACACCGCCAGGTCCTGTGGGTTGATCTGCTCGGCCAGTTCACCCAGCGGCGCGGTGGTGACGATGCCGCCCATGGCCGGGAAGATCTTGCCCTTGAGCTGGCGCTTTTCCAGTTTGTGATAGACATCGCCGGCCAGCATCACCTGACGCGCCTCGACCCGGCCGTGGGCGGTGACCACCGCCGGGCGTGGACCGTGGACGATGTCCAGCACTTCGGAGTTCTCGAAAATCAGTGCACCCAGGCTATGCGCGGCACGGGCTTCGCCCAGGCACAGGTTCAGCGGGTGCAGGTGCAGGTTGCGCAGGTTCTTCAGGGCGCCGAGGTACAGTGGGCTCTGCAGGTGCTCAGCCACGCCATCGCGGTCCAGCAACTGCACCTGCTCGCCCATGCCCCGGCGCCGGGCCTCGGCCTCGAATGCGCGCAGTTCGTTCATGTGCGAGGGCTTCATCGCCGCATGCAGGTGGCCACGCTTGAGGTCGCAGTCGATGCCATAGCGCGCCACCCGCTGCTCGATCACCTGGTGCCCGCGCCAGCGCAGGTGCCAGATGAAATCGTCGACATCGCTACCCAGGCGGTTGCGCATCTGTGTGCGCATGGCCTCGTCGCCTGACAGGCTACCGGTGACCTGGCCGCCATTGCGCCCGCTGGCGCCCCAGCCGATGCGGTTGGTTTCGATGATGGCCACCTTCAGGCCACGCTCGGCCAGCTCCACCGCCGTGGCCACGCCGGTGAAGCCGCCGCCGATGATGGCGACGTCCACCTGCACCGTGCCCTTGAGTTGCGGGTACTCGCTGTGGTCGTTGAGGGTGGCGCTGTAGTAGGACGGTGCGCGCTGCGCCGGGCCTTGGTTCAATGCTGCGTTCATGGTGTTCCTTGTTATGTAGGGGCTCAGGCCTGGTGCAGGTACCAGCGCCAGTCCTGTTCGCTGACTTCGGCCATGAACTGGCGGTACTCGGCGCGCTTGACCTTCAGGTACACGCCAAGGAAGTCCTCGCCTAGTGCTTCGCGAGCCCAATGGGAATGTTGCAGGGCGTCGAGCGCCGTCAGCCAGTCGGTGGGCAGGTGTTCGGTGGCCTGGGCATAGCCGTTGCCTTCCACCGGTGCGCCCGGGTCCAGCTGTTCGCGGATGCCGCGGTGGCTGGCGGCGAGGATTGCCGCAGCAGCCAGGTAAGGGTTGGCGTCGGCACCGCAAATGCGGTGTTCCACATGCCGGCTGTTGGCCGGGCCACCCGGCACGCGCAGGCTCACGGTGCGGTTGTCGACGCCCCAGGTCGGTGCCAGCGGTGCATAGCTGTTGGCCTGGAAGCGGCGGAACGAGTTGGCGTTGGGGCAGAACAGCAACAGCGAGTCGCGCAGGTGGCGCAGCATGCCGGCCACGGCCTGGCGCAGCAGCGGCGTGCCGGCCTTGTCGTCGCTGGCGAACAGGTTGTTGCCGGCGCTGTCGGCCAGGCTCAGGTGCATGTGCATGCCGGTGCCGGCCAGTTGCGCGAATGGCTTGGCCATGAAGCAGGCCTGCATGCCGTGGGCATGGGCCACGCCTTTTACCAGGCGCTTGTAGCGCACCGCCTGGTCCATCGCCTGCAGCGCGTCGCCATGTTCGAGGGTGATTTCCACCTGGCCGGGGGCGTACTCGGAAATTGCCGTGCGCGCCGGGATGCCCTGGGCCTTGCAGGCAGCGTACAGGTCGGCGAGGAACGGCTCGATCTGCTCCAGTTCGCGCAGGCCATACACCTGGGTGCTGCGTGGGCGGCCGCCGTCATTGTCCAGCGCCGGTTGCGGGCGGCCCTGGGCATCGCGCTGCTGGTCGAGCAGGTAGAACTCCAGCTCGCAGGCCATCACCGGGTGGTAGCCGTCGGCCTTCAGCGCCTCAATGGTGCGCAGCAGCACGTGGCGCGGGTCGGCGATGCTGGCCGGCAGGCCCTCGCTCGGGTGCATGCTCACCTGCACAGCGGCGGTCGGCACCCGCCGCCAGGGCAGGCGTACCAGGCTGCCTTCCAGCGGGTAGGCGCGGCAGTCGATGTCGCCAACGTCCCAGACCAGGCCGGAGTTTTCCACGTCGTCGCCGTTCAGGGTCAGGCCGAGGATGGTGCTGGGCAGCGGCCGGCCGCTCTGGTACACAGCTAGCAGTTCCTCGCGGTGCAGCAGCTTGCCGCGCGGTACGCCGTTGGCGTCGAGGATGAACAGTTCGAACAGCTCGATATCGGGGTTGTCGGCCAGGAAACGGCTGGCCTGCTCTACAGGGGCAAAGTGCATGGTGGATTCGCTCACGGGCGCACAGGGCCACCGCGCAAGCAGGCGGCCCAACTGAGTCAAACGGCCAGAAGGTGGCCGGGTTTGGTCACAATGGCGTGAGCGAAGTGTCCGGTGGGCGCGCGTGGCGGCAGTGCCACAGGGCCCAGAAGGCGAGGATGATGTGCACCAGCGGATTTTCCCCGGCACGGCGCCTGGCCTTCGCTAGCGAAGGGCGGGACGACGGTGGGGCGATGGGCTGGGCGGGAGTCATGCCTTTGATACTCACATGCGGCGTAAGGTTGATTAAAGCAGTGAATGGCAACCTTTACATCGTGCCTGGCTAAACATTTGGTTGCCTGTGCTGGCCTCTTCGCGGGCTTGCCCGCTCCCACAGGTCCCCCACAATCTTCAGGTTGGTGGTGATCCTGTGGGAGCGGGCAAGCCCGCGAAGAGGCCGGCACAGGCAGCAGAGAACCGGCAAATCTGCGACAATCGCGCATCCTTCGAATGCCGATCATGAAAAAGCAGGCTCACCTGCATCACTAAAAAGCCCCATGACTGACCACGCCATCGACAAACTGCTGCAAAACCTCGACCACGCCATGATTGCCGACCGCCATCGCCTGCGTCGGCAACTGCATGAACTGCGCAAGCGCCCCGATGAGGCGAAGCTGGCGCAGTGGGTGGAGAGGGTCCAGGCCTCCTGCGCCCAGGTCACTGCACGCCAGCACAGCGTGCCGACCGTGCGCTACGACGACAACCTGCCGATCGCCGCCAAGCGTGACGAAATCAAGAAGGCCCTGGCCGAACACCAGGTGTTGGTGATCGCCGGTGAAACCGGCTCGGGCAAGACCACCCAGCTGCCGAAGATCTGCCTCGAGCTGGGGCGTGGCAGCCATGGCCTTATCGCCCACACCCAGCCACGCCGGATCGCCGCGCGCAGCGTTGCCGCGCGGGTCGCCGAAGAACTGGGCACGCCGCTGGGCGGGCTGGTCGGTTACCAGGTGCGCTTCGAAGACCAGAGCGACGCCAACACCCTGGTCAAGCTGATGACCGACGGTATCCTGCTGGCCGAAACCCAGCACGACCGCTTCCTCGAACGCTACGATACGATCATCGTCGACGAAGCCCACGAGCGCAGCCTGAACATCGACTTCCTGCTCGGTTACCTGAAGACCCTGCTGCACCGGCGCCCGGAGCTGAAGCTGATCATCACCTCGGCGACCATCGACCTGGAGCGCTTCTCCAAGCACTTCGATGGCGCCCCGATCATCGAGGTGTCGGGCCGCACCTTCCCGGTGGAAACCTGGTACCGCCCGCTGACCAGCGAGCAGGACGAAGAGGGGAACCAGATCGAGGACGACCTCACCGTCGACCAGGCCATCCTCGCCACCCTGGACGAGCTGGCGCAGCACGAACGCAGTGAGGGCAAGGGCCCGGGCGATGTGCTGATCTTCCTGCCGGGCGAGCGGGAAATCCGCGATGCTGCCGAGATCCTGCGCAAGGCGCAACTGCGCCACACCGAGATTTTGCCACTGTACGCGCGCCTGTCACCGGCAGAGCAGCAGCGCATCTTCCAGCCGCACACCGGGCGCCGCGTGGTGCTGGCCACCAACGTCGCCGAAACCTCGCTGACCGTGCCTGGCATCCGCTACGTGATCGATACCGGTACCGCGCGCATCAGCCGCTACAGCTACCGCGCCAAGGTCCAGCGCCTGCCCATCGAGGCGGTGTCGCAGGCCAGTGCCAACCAGCGCAAAGGCCGCTGTGGGCGGGTCGAGCCGGGCATCTGTGTGCGCCTGTACAGCGAAGAAGACTTCAACAGCCGGCCAGCGTTCACCGACCCGGAGATCCTGCGTACCAACCTGGCGGCGGTGATCCTGCAGATGCTGCACCTGCGCCTGGGCGCGATCGATGCCTTCCCGTTCATCGAACCGCCGGATGGCAAGGCCATCAGCGACGGTTTCAACCTGTTGCAGGAGCTGTCGGCGGTCAACCGCGAAAACCAGTTGACCCCGATCGGCCGCCAGCTGGCGCGCCTGCCGATCGACCCGCGCCTGGGTCGCATGCTGCTCGAAGGCGCGCGCCTGGGCAGCCTGCAGGAAGTGCTGATCGTGACCAGTGCGTTGTCGGTGCAGGACCCGCGCGAGCGCCCGCCAGAGCGCCAGCAGGCCGCCGACCAGGCACATGCGCAATGGAAGGACGTGGATTCCGACTTCGCCGCGCTGGTCAACCTGTGGCGTGGCTTTGAAGAGCAGCGCCAGGCACTGACCGCCAACCCGCTGCGCAACTGGTGCCGCAAGAACTTCCTGAACTACTTGCGCCTGCGCGAGTGGCGCGATGCCCATCGTCAGTTGGCGCTGATCTGCCGTGACCTGCAGTTGACGGTGAACAAGGAACCGTCCGATTACCAGAAGATGCACAAGGCCATCCTCAGCGGCCTGCTCAGCCAGATCGGCCACAAGACCGAAGAGGGCGACTACCAGGGGGCCCGCCAGCGGCGCTTCTGGGTGCACCCGTCTTCGGGCCTGGGGCGCAAGCGCCCGCAGTGGGTAATGGCTGCTGAACTGGTCGAGACCACCAAGCTGTATGCGCGCATGGTGGCCAAGATCGAGCCGGACTGGATCGAGCCGCTGGCCGGGCACCTGGTCAAGAAGAACCACTTCGAACCGCACTGGGAGAAGAAGCGCGGGCAGGTGGTGGCCTATGAACAGATCACCCTGTACGGCCTGATCCTGGTCGGCCGCCGCCCGGTGCATTTCGGCCCGATCGACCCGGTCACCTCGCGCGAGTTGTTCATCCGCGAAGGCCTGGTCGGTGGCGAAATCCAGTCGCGGGCCAAGTGCCTGGCGGCCAACAAGCGCCTGCTGGAAGAACTCGACGAACTGGAGGCCAAGGCCCGCCGCCGCGACATTCTCGCCGATGAGGAAACCCTGTACGCCTTCTACGAGGCGCGCCTGCCGGCGGAAATCCACCAGACCGCGACCTTCGACAGCTGGTACCGCATGGGCAGCCAGAAGGACGCCAACCTGCTGATCATGCGCGAGGAAGACGTGCTGGCCCGCGAGGCCAGCGAAGTCACCGCCGCGCAGTACCCCGACAGCCTGCAGGTAGGCGAGCTGCGCCTGCCGCTGAGCTACCACTTCGAGCCCGGTCACCCCCGCGATGGCGTGACCGTGCGGGTGCCGGCGCCGCTGCTGCCGAGCCTGCCGGGCGAGCGCCTGGAATGGCTGGTGCCGGGCCTGCTGGAAGCCAAGTGCGTAGCCTTGGTGCGCAACTTGCCCAAGGCCCTGCGCAAGAACTTCGTGCCGGTGCCAGACTTCGTCAAGGCCTCGCTGGCGCGCATGGTCTTCGGCCAAGGGGCGTTGCCGCAGGCCTTGGGCCAGGAGCTGCTGCGCATGACCGGTGCGCGTGTGTCCGACGAGGCTTGGGACGAGTCGGTCAACCTGGTCGAAGGCCATCTGCGCATGAATATCGAAGTGGTCGATGGCCAGGGCAAGTTCCTCGGTGAGGGCCGCGACCTGGCCGAGCTGACCGCGCGCTTTGCTGCCGCCAGCCAGGCAGCGCTGGCCGTGCCGCGTGACGCCAAGAGCGAACAGCCAGTACAGGCCAAGGCCTTCAGTGAAGTGAAACAGACTGCCCAGCAGAAGATCGCCGGCCTGTCGATGACCGTGTACCCGGCGCTGGTGGAAGACAACGGCACTGTGCGCGAAGGGCGTTTCTCGACCCAGGCCGAAGCCGAGTTCCAGCACCGTCGTGCCTTGCAACGGCTGTTGCTGCAGCAACTAGCCGAGCCGGCCAAATACCTGCGCGGCAAGCTGCCGGGGCTGACCGAGTTGGGCCTGCTGTACCGTGAGATGGGCCGGGTCGAGGCATTGGTGGAGGACATTCTGCTGGCCAGCCTGGACAGTTGCATCCTCGAAGGCGAGCAACCGCTGCCACGTGACGGCGCGGCCTTGGCCGGGCTGGCCGAACGCAAGCGCGGCAGCTGGGCCGAGCATGCCGAACGCCTGGCACGCCAAGCCCTGGAAGTGCTGAAGCTGTGGCATGGGTTGCAGAAGCGCTTCAAGGGCAAGATCGATCTGAGCCAGGCAGTTGCGCTGAACGATATCAAGCAACAGCTGGGCAACCTGGTGTACCCGGGCTTTGTGCGCGAAACGCCGGGGGCTTGGTTCAAGGAGCTGCCGCGTTACCTGAAGGCGGTGGAACTGCGCCTGGAGAAGCTCGGTTCGCAAGTGCAGAAGGACCGCGTGTGGAGCGGCGAGCTGGCCAACCTGTGGGCGCAATACAAGGCTCGTGCCGACAAGCATGCCCAGGAGGGCAAACGCGATGAGCAACTGACCTTGTACCGCTGGTGGTTGGAGGAGTACCGGGTGTCGCTGTTTGCCCAGCAGCTGGGGACCAAGGTACCGATTTCCGACAAAAGATTGAGCAAGCAGTGGAGTCAGGTGGAGGGCTAACTTCCTTGATTTGTGGCACACTTCAGGGAGTTTGGGGCCGCTTTGCGGCCCTTCGCGAGTGAACCCGCTCCTACACAGGTATGCAATGTCTTCGGGGCGGTGCGGTCCCTTGTAGGAGCGGGTTCACCCGCGAACGAGGGCGCAGCCCTCGCCTCCAAATTGGTACTAAAGTGCCATTAACCTGTCATATTTCCAGCCAGCGCCCCGTGGCGATGGCCTTTGACCAGAGGAACGACCGTGCATAACGTCGTGATCAGCGGCACCGGCCTGTACACCCCGGCCCAGAGCATTTCCAACGAAGAACTGGTGGCCTCCTTCAACACCTGGTCGCAGCAGTTCAACCAGGACAACGCCGCCGCCATCGAGCGCGGAGAAGTCGAAGCGGCACCGCTGTCGGACGCTGCGTTCATCGAAAAGGCCTCGGGCATCAAGAGCCGCTTCGTCATGGACAAGGCCGGCATTCTCGATCCGCAGCGCATGAAGCCGCGCCTGCCGGAGCGCTCCAACGACGAGCCGTCGGTACTCTGCGAAATGGCCGTGGCCGCCGCCCGCCAGGCCCTGGAGCGCGCCGGCCGCACGGCGGCCGATGTCGACGGGGTGATCGTCGCCTGCTCCAACCTGCAGCGCCCGTACCCGGCCATCGCCATCGAAGTGCAGCAGGCGCTGGGCATCCAGGGCTTTGCCTTCGACATGAACGTGGCCTGCTCGTCGGCCACCTTCGGCATCCAGACCGCCGCCAACAGCGTGGCCCTGGGCCAGGCGCGTGCGGTGCTGATGGTCAACCCGGAGGTATGCACCGGGCACCTGAACTTCCGTGACCGCGATAGCCACTTCATTTTTGGCGATGCCGCCACCGCGGTGTTGCTCGAGCGTGCCGACCAGGCCACCTCGGCGCACCAGTTCGACATCGTCAGCAGCAAGCTGTGGACCGAGTTCTCCAACAACATCCGCAACAACTTCGGCTTCCTCAACCGCGCGGCGGAAGAGGGCGAAGGCGCGGCGGACAAGTTGTTCATCCAGGAAGGCCGCAAGGTGTTCCGCGAGGTGTGCCCGAAGGTGGCCGAATTGATCGGTGAGCACCTGCAGGAAAATGGCCTGCAACCGAACGATGTGAAGCGCTTCTGGCTGCACCAGGCCAACCTCAGCATGAACCACCTGATCGTCAAGAAGCTGCTGGGGCGTGAAGTGGCCGAGGAAGATGCACCGGTGATTCTGGACCGCTATGCCAACACCAGTTCGGCGGGGTCGGTGATTGCCTTCCACCTGTACCAGGATGACCTGGCCAAGGGCTCGCTGGGGGTATTGAGCTCGTTTGGTGCGGGATATTCGATTGGTAGCGTGATTCTGCGCAAGCGCTGATTTTTGTAGTACCTGTACTGGCCCAATCGCCGGCAAGCCAGCTCCCACAGGTACCCCACAGGTCTTGAAACTGTGGGGTACCTGTGGGAGCTGGCTTGCCGGCGATTGGGCCGGATGCATTTCTGCCAGGCAAAAAAAAAGCGGGAAACGCCGGATGGGGTCGGCATTTCCCGCTTCAGGGTGAAGCAGAGGAAATTGCAGCTTAGAACTTGGCTTCCAGGTCTACCTGCAGCGTGTCTACATCAGCATTGCTATTGGGCAATTGCGACAGGTCGGTCTTGGCCATCAGGTAGGCAGCCCCCAGCGAGAAGTTCTTGTCGATTTCGTAACCGACCTTGAACTTGTGACCGCGCGAACCGGTGAAGCCGTTGCCGAAATCGGAATCGGTGAACAGGCTGACCACTGCGTTACGCTGCACGTCGCGGTAGTTGTAGTCCAGGCTCCAGGCGCCGACCTTGGTCTTCAGGCCAGCCAACCAGGCCTGGTCCTCACCATCGGTGCTATCGGTGTTCTTGACGTATTGGCCATAGGCCGACAACGGAATGGCAAAGCCAGTGAAGTCCAGCTGGCCAAAGCCTTCCACCAGGTTGAACTCGTTGGTGGTGTTGCCGAACGACTGCAGAATGGCGGCTTCCTTGTCGTTGTCGTACCCGTAGATGCTGGCACCTACCGTCAGTTTCAGCACGTCTGCCGGTGCGAATTTGGCCCCCAGCTGGCCGTGGTACACCTGGGCGTCATGCTTGTACTGCACGCCATCGCCATCCACGTTGTCCTTGAGGGTGTACTGACCGGCGCTGGCGAATACCTCGGCACCGCCCAAGTCGGCTTTGTAGGTGGCCGCCACGCCTTCCGGGTTGATGTCGCTATCCCAGATGATGTCGCCCATGCTGACCCATGGCTGAGGCATCTTGCCGCCGATCAGGTGCAAGTTGGGCACGGCAGTCGGGTGCCAGTCGAGGTAGGCCAGGTCGACCCACAGCGATTTCTTGTCGAAGTAATTATCGAGGCTCTGGTTGGTCGAGCGGCGGTCGGCACTGCTGCCGGTGGCCACACGCACGCCTGCGTCGACCTGCGGGTTGATCTCGCTGTAGAAGCCCACGCGGGCACGTACACGCTGTCGGTCCTGGTTGCCGCTGCTGCTGTTCGGGTCGTCGACGTTGACGTCTTCGTAACGCAGGCGCACGTCACCCTTGATCTGGGTCTTGGCGGCCCATGCCACTTTCTGTTCGAAGGAGCTCATGCGTTCCGACTGAGCTTTCTGAGCGGCCTTTTCCTTGGTTTCTTGAGCCAGGTCAGCCTGCAGTTCGTTGTACTGCGCCTGGTTGATCGAGCCGTTGGCGCGGAGCATTTCGAGCAGCTTGGCGTCGACAGCCGCACTGGCCGGAGTACTCAGAGCCAGCATCATGCCGGTGAGGCTCACTCCGGTAAGTGTAGAAACAAGACGCATAAGGTTCTCCCTACTGAATAAGATGGGGGAGGCTCGAGCGCCTGCCCCTGCATTGGCATGTCTTCGGAAAGGGCCTGAATAGACAGGTTCTGAGGTTCCGAAAAACAGGCGCAAGTATTGCGAGGGGGAGTGACAGATTAATGTCTAATTAGTGGCACTGTTGTTAAGTGATTGAGCATGAAAGGAGCCGGCCCGGTGTTCGTCATTTGAGTGGCGGGCCTTCCTTGGGGATACTGAGGGCCTTCAGACAGCGAGCCGAAATCGTGACCAGCCTGTACAGCCTTGCCCATTTGCGTGATCTTCCGGCGGCCACCTGGGATGCCCTGGTGCCGGCCGGGCAACCATTCCTGCGCCATGCCTTCCTCAGCGCGATGGAGGATAGCGGCAGCGTTGCGCGCAACACCGGCTGGGCCGCCGAGCACCTGGTGCTGGAGCGTGACGGGCAGGTGCGGGCGTTGCTGCCGGCGTATCGCAAGTGGCACTCGTTTGGCGAATATGTGTTCGATCATGGCTGGGCCGATGCCTGTGAGCGGGCCGGCATCGCCTACTACCCAAAGCTGCTAGGTGCCGTACCGTTCAACCCGGTCAGCGGTCCGCGCCTGCTCGCCGCCGACCCCACAGATGGCCTGCTGGTGCTGCAGGCCCTGCCGGAGTACCTGGGCAAGGGCGGGCTGTCTGGCGTGCACATCAACTTCACCGACCCGGCACTGGACGAGCAACTGCTTGGCCTGCCGGGCTGGATGGAACGCCTGGGTTGCCAGTTTCACTGGCAAAACCGGGGTTACCGCGACTTCCAGGACTTTCTCGACAACCTGAGTTCGCGCAAGCGCAAGCAGATGCGCAAGGAGCGTGAACAGGTGGCCGGACAGGGCATCGAATTCGCTTGGTATCTCGGTAGCGAGCTGACGGAGGTGCAGTGGGATTTCGTCTATCGCTGCTACGCCAACACCTACGCGGTGCGCCGCCGCGCGCCTTACCTGACGCGCGATTTTTTCAGCTTGCTGGCCGAGCGCATGCCCGAGGCACTGCGCGTGGTGATGGCCCGCCAGGGCGGGCGTGATGTGGCCATGGCCCTGAGCCTGGTGGGGGGCGACAGCCTGTTTGGGCGTTACTGGGGCTGCCTGGACGAATTCGACCGGTTGCATTTCGAGACGTGTTTCTACCAGGGCATGGACTTTGCCATTGCCGAGGGCTTGCAGCGTTTCGATGCCGGGGCGCAGGGCGAGCACAAGCTGATTCGCGGGTTCGAGCCGGTGTTGACACGGTCGTGGCACTACCTGCTGCACCCCGGCTTGCGGCGGGCGGTGGAGGATTTTCTGCAGCAGGAGCGGGAAGGGGTAAGGGGGTATGCCGAGGAGGCGCGGGGGATGTTGCCTTACCGGCGGGACTGACCCATTTGCATCACCTGTGCCGGCCTATTCGCGGGTAAACCCGCTCCTACATCGGTATCGCGATCGTTGTAGGAGCGGGTTTACCCGCGAAGAGGCCGGCACAGTATTCAGTCAACCCCCACAAACCCCCCGGTCTGGTGATGCCACAACCGGGCATACAGCCCTTGCTGCTGCAGCAGTTCACTGTGGCTGCCAATTTCCACAATCCGCCCCTTGTCCAGCACCACCAGCCGGTCCATCCGTGCAATGGTGGAAAGCCGGTGGGCAATGGCGATCACCGTCTTGCCCTGCATCAGGGTCTCAAGGCTTTCCTGGATCGCCGCCTCGACCTCCGAGTCCAGCGCCGAGGTGGCCTCGTCCATGATCAGGATCGGCGCATTCTTCAGCAACACCCGGGCAATGGCGATGCGCTGGCGCTGGCCACCCGACAGCTTCACCCCGCGCTCACCCACATGGGCATCGAAACCGCTGCGGCCCTGGGCGTCCGACAGCTGCGGGATGAACTCGTCGGCGCGGGCGCGGCGTACTGCTTCGTGCAATTCCGCCTCGCTGGCAGTGGGGCGGCCATACAGCAGGTTGTCGCGGATCGAGCGGTGCAGCAGCGAGGTGTCCTGGGTGATCATGCCGATCTGCGCGCGCAGGCTGGCCTGGCTCACCTCGGCAATGTCCTGGCCGTCGATGAGGATGCGCCCGCCCTGCACGTCGTACAGCCGCAGCAGCAGGTTGACCAGGGTCGACTTACCGGCCCCGGACGGGCCGATCAAGCCGATTTTCTCGCCTGGGCGGATGTCCAGGTTCAGCCCTTCGATGACGTTGGCAGCCTTGCCGTAATGGAAGTCGACATCGTCGAAACGCACCGCGCCACGGCTGACTTTCAGTGCCGGGGCATTGGGCTGGTCGGTGACGGTGACCGGCTGGGCGATGGTCTGTAAGCCGTCCTGGACCATGCCGATATTCTCGAAGATGCCGTTGACCACCCACATGATCCAGCCCGACATGTTGACGATACGGATCACCAGGCCGGTGGCCAGGGCAATGGCGCCAACGGTGATCAGCGACTGGCTCCACAGCCACAGCGCCAGGCCCGTGGTGACGACCACCAGCAGGCCGTTGAGGGTGGTGATGACCACGTCCATGCTGGTGATCACCCGCGAAGCCAGCTGGGTTTTTTCGGTTTGCTCGCGGATCGCCTCGCGGGCGTACTGTTGCTCGTAGTCGGTGTGGGCGAACAGCTTGAGGGTGGCGATGTTGGTGTAGCCGTCGACGATGCGCCCCATCAGCTTGGAGCGGGCGTCGGAGGAGATCACCGAGCGCTCCTTGACCCGTGGCACGAAGTAGAACAGCGCAGCGATGTAGCTGGCGATCCACGTCAGCAGTGGCAGCATCAGGCGCCAGTCGGCCTCGGCGAACAGCACCAGCGAGGTGATGGCGTAGATCAGCACGTGCCACAGCGCATCCACCGCCTGCACCGCAGAGTCGCGCAACGAGTTGCCGGTCTGCATGATGCGCTGGGCGATGCGCCCGGCGAAGTCGCTCTGGAAGAAGTTCAGGCTCTGCTTGAGCACGTAGGTGTGGTTTTGCCAGCGGATCAAGCTGGTCATACCGGGGTTGATGGTCTGGTGCACCAGCAGGTCGTGCAGGCCGAAGAACAACGGCCGCAGCAGCAGGATCACCACCAGCATCCAGATCAGTTCACCACTGTGGTCGCTGAAGAAGTTGGCATTGGGCGTGCCCTGAGCCAGGTCGATGATGCGGCTGAGGTAGCTGAACATCGCCACCTCGATCAGCGAGGCGACCAGGCCGACCACCAGCAGGGCCAAAAAGCTTGGCCATACCTGGCGCAGGTAATACAGGTAGAACGGCCACACCTGGTTGGGTGGCGCCTCGCTCGGTGCCTCGCGAAAGATATCGATCAGTTGCTCGAAACGACGGTACAGCATGGGTGACGACACTCCTGTTCCATCCGACCCGCAGGTGGTTCACATCCTTGTGACGCTGGGGTCAGTCGATGCGTTTGGCCGACTTGATATAGACCGGGTCGGCCGGTACATCGCGCATGCCTTTCTTGATGGTGGTCGGCGAATTGACGATCTGGTCGACCACTTCCATGCCCTTGGTCACCTTGCCGAACACGGCGTAGCCACGGTCACGCCCCGGGTTTAGGAAGTCGTTGTCGGCCACGTTGATGAAGAACTGGCTGGTGGCCGAGTTCGGGTCCGAGGTACGCGCCATCGACAGGGTGCCGCGGGTGTTCAGCAGGCCGTTGCTGGCTTCGTTCTTGATCGGGTCGTTGGTGTTCTTCTGCACCATCTGGTCAGTGAAACCACCGCCCTGGACCATGAAGCCCGGGATCACCCGGTGGAAGATGGTGTTGTTGTAGAAGCCGCTGTCGACGTACTCGAGGAAGTTCTTGGTACTGAGCGGCGCCTTCTCGGCATTCAGCTCGATTTCGACCTGGCCGAAGCTGGTGTCCAGCACTACGTGCGGGGTCTTGTCGGAAGCCATGACGCTGGTGGCGAAGGCGACCGAGCAGGCGGTGAGCAGGAGTTTTTTCAGCATGGGCTCAAAGATCCTTGAGAGGTGGAGGCGGCTGCGAGGAACTGCAACAGGGTCTGGTTGAAGACCTCGGGTTGATCGAGGGGCGTAGCGTGCCGGGAATCGTCGATGACTACCAGCCTTGCCTGGGGTATCAGGGCGACGTAGCGCTCTTTCAGTTGTATCGGGGTGTAATCGTGGTCGGCGGCGATCACCAGGGTAGGACAGCGGATCTGTCCGATGCGTTCCTGCACGCCCCAGTCGACGATGGCGTCGAAGCTTTTCAGGTAGGCACGCTTGTCGTTGCGTGCCCAGCGCTGGGCCATCTTCTGCCGCAGCTCGGCTTGTTGAGGTTTGGGGAACAGGCGTTCGGCCAAGCCCTTGCCGACGGTTTCGACACTGAGCAGGCGCGCCAGGCCCCAACGCTTTAGCCACCAGACCCAGTCACTGCGGGTGCGGCGCTTGACCTCGGGGGCGCTGTTGACGATGCACAGGCTGCGCAGCCACTGCGGGTGGTCGACGGCGAACTGGAAACCGACCATGCCGCCCATGGACAGGCCGACGATGTGCACCGGGCCGGTGTGCAGGCGTTCGAGCAAAGCCAGCAGGTCGGCACTGAAGGTGGCGATCTGGTAACCGTCGCGGGGCTTGTCGGAGCGGCCGTGGCCGCGGATGTCCATGAGGATCACCCGGTAATCGCGGCTGAGCACCGGTACCTGCAACTCCCAGTCCTGGCAACTGGAGCCCAGGCCATGCAGCAACACCAGCGGGGCGCCCTGGCCATATTCCTCGTAATGCAGTGTGCATCCTTCGTGTTCGAAATAGGCCATGGGCGCGGTCCTCTCAGGCTTGTGGGGGGGCTGCGAAGGGCACGTCCAGTGGCGCGGTGTCGAAGTTGCGCAGCAGGTCGATGAGAATCTGCGTGGCCGGGCCCAGGGTCTTCTCTTTGCTCGAATAAAGGTAGAACAGTGGATGGCGGCTGCCACCCTGATCCAGCGGCAATGGCTTGAGCACACCTTCGCGCAGCTCGCGCTCGATCATGTGCCGGGGCAGCCAGGCAAAGCCCAGGCCGCTGCTGACGAAGGTGGCGGCGGTGCCCAGGCTGCCGACGGTCCAGCGCTGTTCGGCGCCCAGCCAGCCGACATCGCGCGGCTGGGCGCGGCCGGAGTCGCGGATCACCACCTGCAACTGGCTTTCCAGGTCCTGGAAGGTGAGTTCCCGGCCCAGGCGGTGCAGGCTGTGCTCGGGGTGGGCGACGGCGACGAACTCCACCGCACTCAGTTCGGCGCCCAGGTAGCCGCCAATGTTGTAGCTGCTGATGGCAAGGTCGGCGATGCCTTCATGCATCACTTCTTCGACCCCAGACAGCACCTCTTCGCGCAGGCGCACCCGGCAACCGCGGCTTTGCGGCATGAACGCGGCCAGGGCGCGCACCAGGCGGGCGCTGGGATAGGCGGCATCGACCACCAGGCGCACTTCGGCCTCCCAGCCCTGTTCCATGTGGTGGGCGAGGTCTTCGAGCTGGCTGGCCTGCTTGACCAGGTGACGTGAGCGCCGCAGCAGGACGTTGCCGGCCTCGGTCAGCACTGCCTTGCGGCCGTCGATACGCAGCAGGGGCACGCCCAGTTGTTCCTGCATGCGGGCCACGGTGTAACTGACCGATGACTGCGAGCGGTGCAGTGCCTCGGCGGCCTGGGCAAACCCGCCGTGATCGACCACTGCTTGCAGGGTTCGCCACTGGTCAAGGGTTACGCGCGGCGCTTTCATCTTTCGCTCCTGTTGTCCTAAGCTGCGCTCTTTCAAGGAGAACGCCCATGAAGAAATGTTGTGCGGCAATACTGATGTGCCTGCCCCTCGGGGCCATGGCCTATCCCATCGATGTGGAGAAGGAGCTGACCGGGGTCAAGCTCGATTACACCGCCTATGACACGGCGTACGACATTGGCGCCATCACCCTCAACAACTATGGGCAAGTGCCGGCAGCGTGCAAGGTGACCTTCCGCAACGGCCCGGAGGCACCGCGGGTGCGCCGGGTGAACGTGCCTGCAGGTAAAAGCGTCGATGTCACCGCGAAGTTCAACCGGCAGATCATCAAGCTGCGAATCGCCTTGAACTGCAGCGCGGAATGACCTGATAAATCGATTGATTGAACCCACTTTTTACGCTTTTTTATCGATAGGTCAAGCCTTAATCTCACCTCCATCGAATCGCAACCCTTTTGCCGATGGAGGCACCCATGTCCCGCGTACTGATCATCGAAAGCAGCGCCCGCCAGCAGGATTCCGTTTCCCGTCAGCTGACCCGTGATTTCATCCAGCAATGGCAGGCCGCCCACCCGGCTGATCAGGTCACCGTACGCGATTTGGCCGTGAACCCGGTGCCGCACCTGGATGCCAACCTGCTGGGTGGCTGGATGAAGCCGGAAGAACAGCGTAGTGCCGCCGAGCTGGAGGCCCTGACGCGATCCAACGAACTGACTGATGAATTGCTCGCAGCTGACGTGCTGGTGATGGCCGCGCCGATGTACAACTTCACCATCCCCAGCACCCTCAAGGCCTGGCTGGACCACGTACTGCGCGCCGGCATCACCTTCAAGTACACCCCTACTGGCCCACAGGGCCTGCTGACCGGCAAGCGCGCCATCGTCCTGACTGCCCGTGGCGGCCTGCATGCCGGTGCCACCAGCGACCACCAGGAACCGTACCTGCGCCAGGTGATGGCCTTCATCGGTATTCACGATGTGGATTTCATCCACGCCGAAGGCCTGAACATGAGCGGCGAGTTCCACGAGAAGGGCATCAACCAGGCCAAGGCCAAGCTGGCGGCGGTGGCCTGAGGGTCAACGAATTCCCAACCCTGACACCTGTTTTTGCTCCTTTGGGTGTATCTGCCCGGTCCTTATGGCCGGGCATTTTTTCGCTTGGGATCAATTGGATACCTGTACCGGCCCTATCGCCGGCAAGCCGGCTCCCACAGGGTCACCACAGGCCTTGAAGTCTGTGGGGTACATGTGGGAGCTGGCTTGCCGGCGATAGGGCCAATACTGCCCCCACATTCCTCATGGTTGAACTCATTTACCGCAACCCGCTAAGGTCGCGGCCTTGATCCACGAGAGGCAACCATGGGCTACCTGATAATCGTCGCGCTGATCCAGGCGTTTTCCTTCAACCTGATCGGCGAGTACCTGGCCGGGCATGTCGACAGTTATTTCGCCGTGCTGGTACGCGTGGTGCTGGCGGGCCTGGTGTTCCTGCCGCTGACCCGCTGGCGCCAGGTCGAGCCGCGCTTCATGCGCTCGATGCTGCTGATCGGTGCGCTGCAGTACGGCATCACCTACGTCTGCCTGTACCTCAGCTTTCGTGTACTCACGGTGCCGGAGGTGCTGCTGTTCACCATCCTCACACCGCTGCACGTGACACTGATCGAAGACGCCATGAACCGGCGTTTCAACCCGTGGGCGCTGCTGGCCGCCCTGGTGGCCGTGGCCGGTGCCGCGGTGATCCGCTTCGACAGCATCAGCGGCGAGTTCTTCATCGGCTTCCTGCTGCTGCAACTGGCCAATTTCACCTACGCCGCCGGCCAGGTGCTGTACCGTCACCTGGTCGCACGCAACCCCAGCGACCTGCCGCATTACGCCCGTTTCGGCTACTTCTACCTCGGCGCCTTGCTGGTGGTGCTGCCGGCCTTCCTGCTGTTCGGCAATGCCCAGCATTTGCCGAGCACCGATGTGCAATGGCTGGTGCTGCTGTTCCTGGGCCTGTGCCCGACGGCATTGGGCCTGTACTGGTGGAACAAGGGCGCGTGCCTGGTCTCTGGCGCCACGCTGGCGGTGATGAACAACCTGCATGTGCCGGTAGGGTTGCTACTGAACCTGCTGATCTGGAACCAGCACGAGCCGCTGGGGCGGCTGTTCATCGGCGGCGCGATCATCCTGGCGTCGGTGTGGATGAGCCGTTTGGGCGGGCGCGCGCAGACGCCGTTGGCCGGCAAGGCCTGACATGCACACCATTTTCGTCATCGTCGCGCCGATCTTCGCCTTGATCCTGGTCGGCTACCTGTGCCGCAAGACCAACAAGCTGGGTGACAAGGCCGCCGCCGAGATCAACAAGATGGTGGTCTGGCTGTGCCTGCCGGCGCTGCTGTTCAAGGTGACCGCTACCGCCACCTGGAGCGAGATCTGGCACCCGGGGTTTATCGTCGCCTTTGGCGCGGGTGCCCTGGCCATGTTCATGATCACGCTGGCGTGGCGGCTGTACAGCGGCCATGGGCTGGTGGCATCGAGCATCGATGGGCTCAGTGCGGGGTATGCCAATACCGGCTACATCGGCATCCCGCTGTGCCTGCTGCTGTTCGGCCAGGCGGGTTTGCAGCCAGCGCTGATTTCGTCGTTGATCGTGGTGTGCCTGGTGTTCGCCATTTCGCTGACCTTGATCGAGGTCGGGCTGCAGGAAGAACGGCAGATCGGCCGCGCCATCCTGGTGGTGAGCAAGGCGCTGGCGAAGAACCCGCTGGTGATTTCGCCGCTGGCGGGGGCTGGCTGGGCCATGACTGGCCTGGGGTTGGCCGAGCCGGTGATGCATTTTCTCGACATGCTGGCGTTGGCCACCACGCCTTGCGCCTTGATATCGCTGGGCGCTTTCCTGGCGGAAAAACGCACAGGTACACAGGCCAGCCCATGGCCATTGGTGGGGCTGAAACTGGTGGGGCAGCCGGCGTTGACCTGGGTGCTGGCGTTCAAGGTATTCAGCCTGCCGAGCATGTGGGCGGCTTCGGCGGTGCTGCTGGCGGCACTGCCGACCGGCACCGGGCCGTTCATGCTGGCGGAGTATTACAACCGCGAGGCGGGGCTGATTTCACGGACGATCCTGTTGTCGACCGTGGCTTCGCTGGTGACCTTGACCGGGTTGTTGTACCTGCTGGGGTATGCGGGGTAGCTGCTGGCCTCTTCGCGGGTACTGCACATGACTTGAGTCTTGTGGTGCCTGTCCTGGCCCTATCGCCGGCAAGCCAGCTCCCACTGGATCACCACAGATATTGAAATCTGCTCAGTACCTGTGGGAGCTGGCTTGCCGGCGATGGGCTGCAAAGCAGCCCCGGCAATCTCAAGCCTCGCTCATCTCTTCCAGGCGACGCGGCACAGGCTCTTGCGCGACACGCCCGCTCAACCCCGCCCGCATGTCATTGCCACTCGGCTGCTGATACAAGCTCAAGCCGAACTCCGGCAACACCGCCAGCAAGTAATCGAAGATATCCCCCTGGATTCGCTCGTACTCCGCCCACACCGTAGTGGTGGTGAAGCAGTAGATCTCCAGCGGCACGCCTTCAGCCGTGGTCTGCATCTGCCGCACCATGCACGTCATGTTCGGGTGCACGTTGGGGTGGTTCTTCAAATACGCCAGGGCAAATGCGCGGAAGGTGCCGATGTTGGTCAGCTTGCGGCGGTTGGCCGACAGCTCGGCCACAGGGCCCAAGGCTTCGTTCCAGTTTTGCAACTCCTGGCGCTTGCCGGCCAGGTAGTCGCCAAGCAGGCTCACCTGGCTCAGGCGCTGCTCTTCTTCGCGGGTGAGGAAGCGTACCCCAGCCGCATCAATGAACAGGCTGCGCTTGATCCGTCGGCCACCGGACTGCTGCATGCCGCGGTAGTTGCGGAACGACTCGCTCATCAGGCGCCAGGTGGGGACAGAGACGATGGTCTTGTCGAAGTTCTGCACCTTGACCGTGTGCAGGGTGATATCCACCACGTCGCCATCGGCACCTACCTGCGGCATTTCGATCCAGTCACCTACATGCAGCATATCGTTGCTGGTCAGCTGCACGCTGGCGACGAACGACAGCAGGGTGTCCTTGTACACCAACAGCAGTACCGCCGACATGGCACCCAGGCCGGACAGCAGCAACAGCGGCGAACGGTCGATCAGGGTGGCGATGATGACGATGGAGGCGAAGATCCACAGCATCATCTTGGCCAGTTGCACGTAGCCCTTGATCGAGCGGGTGCGGGCGTGCTCGGTGCGGGCATAGATATCCAGCAGGGCATCCAGCAGGCACGACAGCGCCATGGTCATGAACAGCAGGGTAAAGGCCAGGGCGACGTTGCCAAGGAAGTGCTGGGCGGTGTCGGACAGCTCCGGCACCAGTTTCAGACCAAATTGCAGCACCAGTGATGGCGTGGTTTGCGCCAGCCGGTGGAACACTTTGTTGTGGCGCAGGTCGTCCAGCCACTTCAGCGCCGACTGGCGGGCCAGCAGGCGGGCGCCATGCAGCACCAGGAAGCGGGCCAGGCGACCGATGATCAGGGAAATCAGCAGCAGCACCGCCAGGCCGATGGTGGCGTGCAGTATCGGATGTTGGTCGAGGGTGCCCCACAGGTCGAGGGAGTCACGCCAGATTCTTTGGATATCCATAAGCTTGCTTACAGTCTTTTTGCGAAACGAAGTGCCATTAGAACGCGGATAGCAGCAAAGTTGCCAAAAGAAATTCGGCTCCAGCGACAGAAAACGTTACCCTATGCAACTTGAATTTCCCGCACTTGCCTGAGGTTACCTCCGTGTTCTCCCAATTCGCCCTGCATGAACGCCTGCTTAAAGCCGTGGCCGAGCTTAACTTTGTCGAGCCAACCCCGGTGCAGGCCGCGGCCATCCCCCTGGCCCTGCAAGGGCGTGACCTGCGTGTGACCGCACAGACCGGCAGCGGCAAGACCGCGGCCTTCGTGCTGCCGCTGCTCAACCGCCTGGTCGACCTGCGCGAGCGCCGCGTGGAGATTCGTGCGCTGATCCTGTTGCCAACCCGCGAACTGGCCCAGCAGACCCTCAAGCAGGTGCAACTGTTCTCGCAGTTCACCTACATCAAGTCGGGCCTGGTCACCGGTGGCGAAGACTTCAAGGAGCAGGCCGCCATGCTGCGCAAGGTGCCGGACGTGCTGATCGGCACCCCGGGCCGCCTGCTGGAGCAACTCAATGCCGGTAACCTCGACCTGTCCCACGTGCAGGTGCTGATCCTCGACGAAGCCGACCGCATGCTCGATATGGGCTTCGCCGAAGACATGGAGCGCCTGTGCAAGGAATGCGAGAACCGCCAGCAAACCTTGCTGTTCTCCGCCACCACCGGTGGCGCGGCCCTGCGCGACATCATCGGCAAGGTGCTCAAAGACCCTGAGCACCTGATGCTCAACAGCGTCTCGCAGCTGGCCGAAGGCACCCGCCAGCAGATCATCACCGCTGACCACGACCAGCACAAAGAGCAGATCGTGCAGTGGCTGTTGGCCAACGAGACCTTCGACAAGGCGATCATCTTCACCAATACCCGCGCCCTGGCCGACCGCATCTATGGCCACCTGGTGGCCAAGGACGTGAAGGCTTTCGTGCTGCATGGCGAGAAAGACCAGAAGGACCGCAAGCTGGCCATCGAGCGCTTCAAGCAGGGCAGCTCCAAGGTGCTGGTGGCCACCGATGTGGCGGCCCGTGGCCTGGACATCGACGGCCTGGACTTGGTGATCAACTTCGACATGCCGCGCAGCGGCGACGAGTACGTGCACCGTGTGGGCCGTACCGGCCGTGCCGGTGGCGAAGGCTTGGCGATCTCGCTGATCACCCACAACGACTGGAACCTGATGTCGAGCATCGAGCGCTACCTCAAGCAGCAGTTCGAGCGCCGGGTGATCAAGGAAGTGAAGGGCGCCTACAGCGGGCCGAAGAAGGTCAAGGCCTCGGGCAAGGCGGCCGGCAGCAAGAAGAAGAAGGTCGAGAAGAAGTCTGGCGACAAGAAGACGGCGGCCAAGCGCAAGCCTACCGCCAAGCCGAAGGCCAACGCGCCGCTGGCCAGCGCTGACGGCCTGGCACCGCTGAAAAAGCGCAAGCCTGCGGCTGAGTAAGGCGATACTGCAGGCAATCGCGTTCTTGTGGGAGATCACCCAGCCCTATGGGCTGCGCTGTCGCGCAGAGAACTCAATTCGTAAGCGTGACGCGGCCTCTGTGGGAGCGGGCGTGCCCGCGAAGAATCCAACGCGGTGGGTGGCACCGGCTGCGCCGGTGTTCGCGGGCACGCCCGCTCCCACAAAGTGCGCCTTTCAACGGCTCCACTTCATTCAGCCTTCTTTTCCGCCTGCTTCAATTCCTTGATCCGCTTGTCAATCAACTGACACTTGTCGGGCAAGTCCTTGCTCGCCGTCCCCAGGTCCATCCCCTGAAGTTCGTCATTGATCTCCTTGGCCTTCTGCGGGTTCTGCTCGGTCAACTGGGTAACCAACCCGGCCAGCTCTTCACGTTTCTGCGTCGCTTCTTCCGGTGTGCAGGCCCAGGCGGGCAGGGCGCAGAACAGGGCGGTGGCGCAGGCAATCGGTAGCAGCGGTTTCATCCTTTCTACCTCCAGCGGTGGCTATGCGCGGTGGAGGGCTGTGGGCGCAGGGAAGTTCAGGGCTCGCGACCGGTGGATAATTTCCACTGTGACGGTAGTCCGTTTCTGAAGCGTATCCATTTGCCTCAAATGCCATTGAGCAGCGTGCTGCATCGCTCTAGTCTCGGTGGAAAAGAGGGAGTACTGTATGTACGTCTGTAAATACATGGCGTCCTATGTTTTTTGAGTGGGACGAAGCGAAAAACCAGATCAATATCCGCAAGCACGGCATCGACTTTGCCGACGTTCCAGACATGTTCAATCATCCCATGCTGACCCGGCGTGATGAGGATGTGGGATGTGCTGAAGAGCGTTGGGTCAGCCTCGGATGGCTAAAGGCGCTGATTGGCGTCGTCGTGTATACGGAGAGGCGGGGTGAGGTGGTGCGTATCATTTCCGCAAGAAAAGCCACCAAACGGGAGGCCAGACACTATGACCAAATCATCGAGAACTGACTGGAGCCGCCTGGCTCGACAGGACGACAAGGATATCGACACTTCGGATATCCCAGAGCTGGACCAGGACTTTTTTCGCCAGGCCGAACTGCGCGTTCCGGCAAAGCAGACGGTGACCATTCGCCTGGACTCCGATGTCCTAGCCTGGTTCAAAGAGCAGGGCAGCGGCTACCAGACCCGGATAAACCAGTTGCTGCGGCAGTACATGCAAGCGCAACAACGCCAGCGCTGAGATCTTTCGGAACGCCCGGCAATGCCGGCAGGTCCCAACCTGTGTACCCCTTCCGTCCACAGCAGGAGCCCGTAGCCATGAGCATCGCCTACGACTGGGACCTGATCGAACGCTTGTTGCACGAGGTGCAGAACGGCGCCGGTCACAGCTTCACGCCACGCCCCTATGCCGAGCAGCACGCCGCGGCACTGGCCGCCAAGGGAGATCCGGTGGGCGACCTGGACCACCTGAAAACCCGTGCTTGCGAGTATGAGAAGCTGCTGTTCGAGCGCGGCTTCATCGAAAGCCGAGCCGAAGAAGACGGCGGCAATGGCGAAAATTTCGTGCTGACCGAACGTGGTTCGCGCCTGATGAGCCTGATCGACAGCAGCATCCCCGGCTTCGAGCACCCGCGCCAGGTGCTGGATGAGCAGGAAGATGCGCTGGATGAGACCACTTTCGAGCAGGTGTCGGCGAAGGCCCAGATCGCTTGATGTCGTTTTGAGGCTGGCAAGGGCGGCCATGGAAAACCGATAATCGGTAGTTCCTGAACGCTGCCGAGCCCTTGCCATGCCAATGACTACCCCACAGGCCCGCCCATGAGTGCGGTCCGCAAGAACCCTGACGCCTTCGCCTTCCAGGTGATGCTGGCGCTGTGCCTGATCTGGGGCTGCCAGCAGGTACTGATCAAGACCGCTGCAGTCGACATCGCCCCGGTGATGCAGGCAGCCCTGCGCAATGGCATCGCTGCCGTGCTGGTGGGCCTGATGCTGTGCTGGCGTGGGGGCTGGGAGCAGGTCGGCAGCACCTGGCGCGCCGGGTTGGTGGCAGGCGGGCTGTTCGGCGTGGAATTCCTGTTCATTGCCGAGGGCCTGAAGCTGACGTCGGCGGCGCATATGTCGGTGTTCCTCTATACCGCCCCGGTATTCACCGCGTTGGGCCTGCATTTCCGGCTGCCCAGTGAGCGCTTGCGGCTGCTGCAATGGTTGGGAATTCTGCTGGCCTTCGGTGGCATTGCCATGGCCTTTGCCGGCGGCATGTCTTTCGAGCACATGGATGGCCGTACCTTGCTGGGCGACGCCTTTGGCGTGATCGCCGGGCTGGCTTGGGGCGCGACCACCGTGGTGGTGCGTTGCTCGCGGCTTTCGGAAGCGCCGGCGACCTTGACCTTGTTCTATCAGTTGGCGGTCGGCTTTGCCGGGCTGTTGCTGATTGCCCTGCTCAGCGGGCAGATCGGTGCGGTGTCGCTGACCCCGCTGGCGATGGGCAGCGTGCTGTTCCAGGGTATTGTGGTGTCGTTCATCAGCTACCTGACCTGGTTCTGGCTGCTGCGCAAGTACCTGGCGTCGAACCTGGCGGTATTCTCGTTCATCACCCCGCTGTTCGGGGTGACCTTTGGTGTGTTGTTGCTGGATGAGCCGCTGAGCGTAAACTTCGTGGTCGGGGCGTTGATGGTGCTGCTGGGGGTGATCCTGGTGAGTGCCGAGCCTTGGGTGAAGCAGCAACTGCGGCGGTTGGTCGGGTGATGTATTGCCTGGCCCGGCCTCTTCGCGGGTGAACCCGCGAAGAGGCCGGATCAGACAATCAAAATTCAGGGTGTAATCCTGGCCTGACAGGCACCCACCTGTTGTGCTCCGCTGGTAATCAGCACCAACCCCCCAGCCACCCCCAACCCGCCCGCCGCCACCATCAGCGCCGGCTGCAACCCACCGCTGTAATGGCTGCTGAGCGCCGCCAGCAGCGGCCCGCTCAACTGCCCCAGGGCAAAACACGCCGTCAGCAGCCCGGCATTGCGCTGCGTAGCATGCGGCGCCAGCTCCCGCGAGCGCTGCATCACCAATTGCATACAGGCCAGGAACGGCCCGCCGCACAGCACCACGCCCAGCGCCAGCCCGACACCCCCGCCCATCAGGCAAGCCAGCACACCCAGCCCTTGTAGCCACAGGGTAGCGGCCAGCCAGGCCGAGGTGCGGCCGCCGCGCCGCAGGCTCACCAACAGCACACCCAGCGCCGCCGCCAGGCCGAACGACGGCCAGAACAGGTCGGCCAGCCACTGCCCGTGGAACTGCTGGTTGGCCATCTGTGACAGGAATGTCGCCGGCAGGATGTAGCCCACCCCGTACAGCGCATATACCAACCCGAGGCGGCCGATACCGACACTGCGGGTGGGACCGTGCCGTGCTGGGGCGGGTGCCGCTTGCAGTGCCTGTGGCAGCCAAGGCCGGGCGGCCAGCAGCATCGCCAGTGCAGCCACGGCATAGATCAGCCACAGCGCCGCCGAGCCCAGCCCCAGCAAGTGCGCCATGAGTGCCAGCAGGCCGGTCACGGCGATACCCAGCCCAGGCCCGGCGAACACCAAGGCACCCAGGCGCTGGCGGTTGTGGGCAGTGGCCAACTGCTGGCTGAGGCTGGTGATCATCACCAGCACCCAGGCACTGGCCACGCCGGTGCCAAAGCGCAGCAGCAGGTGGCCCCAGAACCCGTCGGCGGCCCATGAGGCCAGGGTCAGCAGCACGCACAGCCACAGCCCACCCTGCAGGCGCAGGCGCACCTGGCCTGCTGAGCGGGCGAACATGGCGTCCACCGCACCGACGAAATAGCCCAGGTAGTTGGCTGCTGCGACCAGCCCGGCGACCGTCAGGTCGAACTGGCCTTCGGCGATCAGTTGCGGCAACTGCGGGGTGAGGGCGAAGCGGCCGATGCCCATGGCCATCATCAGCGCCACGGCGCTGGCCAGCAGTTGAATGAGTGGCGACATGACAGGTCTCCTGCGCGGATATAAGCGATGACTGGCAGGTTAGGGCGCTTTAGTTTTCAATAAAATTGAATAATGATGATCAAGTTGTTCTGTTTTGGAGAATGCTCGTGGAGTTCAGCCAACTGCGTATCTTCCAGGCGGTTGCCGAGGAGGGGTCCATTACCGTGCCGCCGAGCGCCTGCATCGGGTGCCGTCGAACCTATCGACGCGCCTGCGCCAACTGGAGGAGCAATTGGGTGTCGAGCTGTTCCTGCGCGAGCGCCAGCGTTTGCAGCTATCACCAGCAGGCAAGGTGCTGCTGGACTACGCCAACCGCATGGCGGCCTTGCGTGACGAGGCGCTGGCGGCCGTGCGGGGCGGCCAGCCGGCCGGCGATTTTGTGTTGGGGACCATGTACAGCACGGCGGCGATCCATTTGCCGGCGTTGCTGGCGCGCTATCACCAGGCTTACCCGGCAGTGAACCTGCAGGTGCGCGCAGCGCCCAGTGGCGAGCTGCTCGAAGGCTTGCTCAGCCACAGCCTGGATGCTGCCTTGGTGGATGGGCCACTGAGCCTGGCCGGCCTGGATGGCGTGCCGCTGTGCGATGAGCAATTGGTACTGATCACCAGCCCCGAGCACCCGGCAGTGCACAGCGCCAAGGATGTCGCGGGCAAGGCGGTATTCACCTTCCGCCAGGGCTGCTCGTACCGCATGCGCCTGGAGGCCTGGTATGCCCATGCTCATACGCCCATGGGCCGGGTGATGGAGATCGAGTCGTACCAGAGCATGCTGGCCTGCGTGATCGCTGGTGCGGGGGTGGCCATGATGGCGCAGTCGATGCTCGACAGCCTGCCCGGGCGCGACCGGGTGCGGGTGCATCGCTTGCAGGCGCCGTTCGATCAGGCAGTCACCTGGTTGATGTGGCGCCAGGGCATGCGCGGGGCGAATCTGCAGGCGTGGATCGACCTGCAACAAAGCGAAACGATTAACCAATCGTCGGAATGCGCCGGTTCGGCTTGATCCGCGTCAAAATGGCCCTTATCTGTAAGAGTAGAGGCATGCGTAATACAGGACATCGGGCTATGATCTGTATGAAGCATCGCAGGATTGATTCGCCGTGAGGCTGACCCGTCAAGGGGGCACTATGAATAAACCACTGTCCAACTGGCTCCACGACCTGGCTGTCGCCCTGGGGCTGATTCCACCACCCTTGCAGCCGGTGCCGATCCCGACTGATGAAGAGCAGCGCAAACGCCAACCGCGTCGTCGCTGAGTCGCTGATAAGGACAAAGGCCGCTGTATCTGGATGGATACAGCGGCCTTTTTGTGTCTGAAGAAAATCTGTTGCCTGTACTGGCCTCTTCGCGGGCAAGCCCGCTCCTACAGGGGGCGTATTCCATTGTAGGAGCGGGCTTGCCCGCGAAGAGGCCAGTACAGGCGGCCGAGCTCTATCAGGCCAGCTTCACCGCAGCCGCCGATTTACGCGACATCAGGCTTACCACCACAAAGCTCACCAGCCCAACCGCCAGGCTGTAATAGATCGGCGTGTTAGCCTCCAGACCATCCTTGAACATGAACAGCAGCGCGGTGGCAAAGCCCAGCGACATGCTGGCGATGGCCCCGGCGGTGGTCGCGCGCTTCCAGAAAATCGCCCCGATCAGCGGGATCAGCATGCCGCCGACCAGCAGGTTGTAGGCCAGGGTCAGGGCGTTGATCACATCGTTCACCATCAGCGCGATACCCAGCACCACCAGCCCGGTGAGCAGGGTGAACAGACGGCTGATACCCAGGCTCGATTGCTTGCCACCGCGCAGCTTGGGCAGCAGGTCTTCGGTCACGGTGGTGGACGCGGCCAGCAGGCCGGCACTGGCGGTGGACATCATCGCCGCCAGGGCCGCTGCCATCAGCAGGCCACGGATGCCATCGGGCAGGGTGGTCTTGATCATCTCGGCAAAGGCATTGTTCGGGTTGGCCAGGTCGGGCATCAGCACGTGTGCGGCCATGCCGATCGCAGCGCAGGCCAGGCCGTACAGCACGCAGTACACACCAGCGGTGGTACCGGCACGTTGGCAAACCTTCTCGTCACGGGCAGTGAACACCCGCTGCCAGATGTCCTGGCCGATGAGGATGCCGAAGAAGTAGATCAGGAAGTAGGTGATGATGGTGTCCCAGCCGATGGTGGTCAGCTGGAAGCTGGCCGCCGGCAGCTTGGCCACCAGGGTGTCCCAGCCACCGGCCTTGTACAGGCACACCGGCAGCAGGATGAACATCAGGCCGACGGTCTTGATCACGAACTGGACGATGTCGGTCAGGGTCAGCGACCACATGCCGCCAATGGTGGAGTACAGCACCACCACACCGCCGCCGAGCAGCAGCGAGGCCCAGAACGGCAGGTCCAGCAGCACCTGCAATACGGTGGCCATGGCCAGGGTCGAGGTGACGCCGATCATCAGCGCGTAAGCCAGCATGATTACGGCGCTGGCCTGGCGTGCGGTCGGGTTGTAGCGCTGCTCCAGCACCTGGGTCACGGTGAAGATGCGCAGGCGCAGCAACGGTTTGGCCAGGAACAGGTTGATGGCGATGATGCCCAGGCCCAGGGCCGCGCACAGCCAGAAACCGGAGATGCCGTGGACATAGCCCAGGCGCACGGTGCCGACGGTGGACGCGCCACCGAGCACGGTGGTGGCCATGGTACCCATGTACAGGACCGGGCCGAGGTTGCGCCCGGCCACCAGATAGTCCTCATGGGTTTTCGCGCGCCGCATGCCATACCAGCCAAGCCCGAGCATGCCGGCGGTGTAGATCATTACAACAATGATGTCCAAGGCCATTGGGGGTCTCCCGATTATCTTTATTATGGCGAGATCGACCACGCGGGCGGGGTTCACGGCGCCCGGCGGTCTTGTCGTGTGTTGGCGGGCCTCAGTGGCCCTCCCGCATGGCTCCTGCCGTGGTACTTTCTAGAGACTTGCACTTAACCCCTGTGGGAGCGGGCGTGCCCGCGAACAAGGGCGCAGCCCTTGCCATGCACAGATGTTGTCAGTGCTGGCCCCTTCGCGGGCTCGCCCGCTCCCACAGGGGGAGATGTTGCAGCCGCTCAGCGGCGCACTACACCTGGCAGCACGCAAAGCATCTCGAACAGCAGGTTGGCGCCAAGCAGCGAGGTATTGCCGGTGGTGTCGTAAGGCGGGGAGACTTCGACGAGGTCACAGCCGATCAGGTCCAGGCCGTGGCAGCCGCGAATGATCTCCATCGCCTGGATGGTGGTCAAGCCGCCGATTTCCGGGGTGCCAGTGCCAGGCGCCCAGGCCGGGTCGATGCCGTCGATGTCGAACGACAGGTAAACTGGGCCGCCGCCGACCTTTTCCCGCACTTCGGCCATCAATGGCGCCAGCGATTTGTGCCAGCATTCTTCGGCCTGGACCACGCGAAAGCCCTGGCGGCGGCTCCAGTTGAAGTCGTCGGCGGTGTAGCCCTGGGCGCGCAGGCCGATCTGCACCACGCGGTCGCAATCGAGCAGGCCTTCTTCCACGGCGCGGCGGAAGGTGGTGCCGTGGGCGATCTTCTCGCCGAACATGTGGTCGTTGACGTCGGCGTGGGCGTCGATGTGCACCAGGCCGATCTTGCCGTGCTTCTTGTGCAGCGCACGAAGGATCGGCAGGGTGATGGTGTGGTCGCCACCCAGCGTCAGCGGGATGATGTTGTGCTCGAGGATCTCGTCATACGCTTCTTCGATGATGCGCACGGCGTCCAGCAGGTTGAAGGTGTTGATCGCCACGTCACCGATGTCGGCCACCGACAGCGAGTCGAACGGTGCAGCCCCGGTGGCCATGTTGTACGGGCGGATCATCACCGATTCGGCGCGGATCTGCCGTGGGCCGAAGCGGGTGCCGGAGCGCAGCGATGTACCGATGTCCAGGGGCACGCCGATGAAGGCAGCATCCAGGCCTTCGGCGCTTTGCAGGTGGGGAAGACGGAGCATGGTGGCGATGCCGCCGAAACGCGGCATTTCGTTGCCGCCCAGTGGTTGGTGGAGGATCTTGTCCACGGTGGGCCTCATCAGTCGGTCGATTGTTCTGTTTGTTCGAACCTGTGCCGCCGCGCGCCTTTCAAGTGTGGTACTGCCGGCGGGCAGGGACATTTCGGCCAAGTCTGCTGAAGGTAGTGCCGGGGAAGAATCGCTACCGGCAAAAACTTAGTTCATGATTTTCTGAACTAAAGGCTGAAGGAGCGGTTAGACTGCGCGCAAATACCGTTGCGGAACCGTTGCACCATGGCCTCGACCCTGCCCGACCTGAAACTGCTGCGCATCTTCGTCAGTGTGGTGCGCCACCAGGGCTTCGCCAATGCCCAGCGCGAGTTGAACCTGTCGACCTCGGCCATCAGCACCTATATGAGCCAGCTGGAAGGCGCCCTGGGTATCGTGCTGTGTCACCGTGGCCGGGGCGGTTTCAGCCTGACCAGCAAGGGCGAGCTGTTCCACCAGGAAACCTTGCGCCTGCTGGCCGAACTGGATGGCTTCGAGCAATATGCCGCGGCCCTCAAGGGCGAGTTGCGCGGCACTCTCAACCTGGGCGTGATCGACTCCACGGTCGGTGACCGGGCCTTGCCGCTGGCCGAGGCCATCGGTGCCTACAGCCAGGAACACCCGGCAGTACACCTGCACTTGTCGGTGTCCAGCCCGTACGAGCTGCAACTGGGCGTGCAGGACAACCGCCTGGACCTGGCCATCGGCGCGTTTTCCTCACGCATGAGCGGCCTGCTCTACCAGCCGTTGTACCGAGAACAGCACTGGCTGTACTGCAGCAGCCGCCACCCGTTGTATGGCGAGCGGCGCATCCCCGAGCAGGTGGTGACCCAGCAGCGCATGGTCGGGCGCGGTTACTGGAGCCAGGCCGAACTGGCCCGGCATGGCTTCAAGCACAGCGCGGCGACGGTGGAGAGCATGGAGGCGCAGTTGATCTTGATTCTTTCCGGGGCCTATATCGGCTACCTGCCCGAGCACTATGCGCAGGCCTGGGTCGACAAGGGGGACTTGCGCGTACTGTCGCCTTCCACCTTTGGCTACCAGGCACCGTTTTCGCTGATCATTCGTCGTGGGCGAAGCCGCGAGCCATTGATCCAGACCTTCCGCGACCTGTTGAAAAGCCAGCTCAATGTCGGCTGAAGGAAATGCAGGCTGTCGGCAGGCGTTAAATTTTTGTCGTTGTGGGGCCGCCAGCCTAATGGCGTTCTGCTACATATCAATCATGCGTTGTTGATTACTCTTCCTTTCCAGCCCCAAGGATCGCCCAGATGCGCATGAATTTGCCCGTCACTGAGCACGAAAGAACCTTCTCCAGCGATCAACGCCTGATTTCCACCACGGACCTCAACAGCCGCATCACCTACTGCAACGACGCCTTTGTGGCGATCAGCGGGTTCACCTACGACGAGCTGGTCGGCCAACCCCACAACCTGGTGCGCCACCCGGATATGCCGCCAGCGGTGTTCGGCCATATGTGGGAGACCATCAAGCAAGGCAAACCATGGATGGGCGTGATCAAGAACCGGGCGAAAAACGGTGACTACTACTGGGTCAGCGCCTATGTCACGGCGATCTACGAACAGGGCCGCATCAGTGGCTATGAGTCGGTGCGCTCGGTGCCCACGCGCGAGCAGATCCACCGCGCCGAGGCGTTGTACGCACGCTTGCGCGGCGGCCGCGCGCCGGTACCGTGGGTGGCTCGGTTAGGGCATGGCCTGAGCCACGGCTGGCCGCTGCTCGGTGCAGGCCTGCTATCGGCAGCGGGTTACCTGTGGCTGCCGCCTTACGCGGCGCTCGGGGTGCTGATGGCCAGCCTGCTGCTGGCCTGGTATCTGGTCGAACACCGGCAGAACCAGGCCATTCGTCGCACGCTGGCCGAGCACCCCAAGGCCTTCACCAGTCCGCTGGTGGCGCTGACCTACAGCGACAACCCGGGCCTGCAGGGCCAGCTCGACCTGGCCATCATTAGTGAGGAGGCGCGCCTGCAAACGGCCCTGACTCGTCTGGTGGACGCTGGGGTCGGGGTGAAGTCGCGGGCGGCGCAGTCGTCCGACCTGTCCGATGCCCAGGCGCAGATGCTCGACCGCCAGCGCAACGAGACCGACCAGTCCGCCACGGCCATCGCGCAGATGGCCGCGACCATTCAGCAGGTCACCCACAACGTGCAGAGCACGGCGCATGCGGCGGGCGACGCCGACCAGCTGGCGCAGCAAGGCAGTGAGCTGGCCCTCAAGAGCCTGAAAGCCATGGGCAGCATGAACGATGCGGTCAATGACATCGGCCAGGCGGTCAATGCCCTGGCCGAGCAGACGCAGTCGATTGGCAGCGTGGTGGATGTGATCACCTCGATTGCCGAGCAGACCAACCTGCTGGCGCTCAACGCCGCCATTGAAGCGGCGCGCGCCGGCGAGCAGGGGCGCGGCTTTGCCGTGGTGGCCGACGAAGTGCGTTCGCTGGCCCAGCGCACCCGCGCCTCGACTGAGGAGATCCACCAGATTATCGCGTCGTTGCGTGCAGGGGCCGAGCGCGCGGTGAGCACCGCCAGCCGTGGCGAGCAGATCTCGCGGGACAGCGTGCACAGTGTCGAGGCAGTGCAGGCGGCGTTGAGCGGGATTGCCCAGGCGGTCAGCCGCATCACGGGCATGAGCCAGCAGATGGCGACGGCGTCGGAGCAACAGAGCCATGTGGCCGAGGACATCAACCAGCAGATCGTGAGGATTGCCCATCTGTGCGATCAGAGTGCCGGGCAGGCCAGGCAGGGGGCGGAAATCAGCCAGGACCTGGAGCGTATGGCGGAGTACCTGCATAGCCTGGCGGAGCGGTTCAACCGCTGAAATCGCGGGGGCCGCCTTGCGGCCCAATCGCTTGTAGGAGCGGGCTTGCCCGCGAAGCAGGCAACGCGGAGGCTGGCACGGGCTTTGCCCGTGTTCGCGGGCAAGCCCACTCCTACAGGGCCCGCAAAGCGGGCCCCGGTTCTGTGGCAAAATGTCCTCGCCAAGGAGAACCCGATGCCCAGACCCCGCTGCGAGCGCTGCCAGCGCCCGCTCGACCATTGCCTTTGCCCACTGATCCCCGCACTCGACAGCCGTACCCGCGTCATCCTGTTGCAGCACCCCAGTGAAACCTCCCACGCCCTGAACACCGCGCGCCTGGCCGCCCTTGGCCTGAACAACGCCGAGCTGCGGGTAGGCGAGGTGTTCGATGACCTGGATCAGTTGCTGGCCACGCCCGGCTACCGGCCGGCACTGCTGTTCCCGGGCGATGACGCCCAGGTGCTGAGCGCCTATGACAAGGCGGATGCCAAGCCCTTGCTGCTGATCGTGCCCGACGGCACCTGGCGCAAGGCGCGCAAGCTGCTGTACCTGAACCCGGTGCTGGAGGCGTTGCCGCGGGTGACGCTGGGGGCGGTCGCGCCTTCACGCTACCGGTTGCGCAAAGCGCCGGAGGCGGGGGCGTTGTCGACCATCGAGGCGGTGGTGGGGGCGTTGAATGCGCTGGAGCGACCTGCCTGTTTCGATGCGCTGCTGGCGCCATTCGAGGCCTTGATCGAAGGGCAGATCAGGGCCATGGGGAAGGAGACGTTCCAGCGCAACCATGGTACCGAGTGAGGACTGGGGGCTGCTTTGCAGCCCTTCGCGGGCACGCCCGCTCCCACAGAGACCGCGTATTTCCAAATCTCAGCGCCAAACCTGTGGGAGCTGGCTTGCCGGCGATGGGCCGCAACGCGGCCCCGGCAATCTCAAGCCGATCAACGCATCTCAGGCAAACGCGCCTCGGTGCGCACTTCGGTGGTCGCCAGCGCTTCTGGCGGCAGCGAAATACGCTGCTTGCTCAGCAACTCACCCATGGTTGCCAGTACCCGGTAGCGCGAGAACTCCTCGGTATAACGCACCTCGGTGTAGCGGCGGTCGGCGTTGTACAGCTCGTTCTCACTGTCGAGCACGTCGAGCAAGGTACGCTGGCCCAGGCCGAACTGGTCCTGGTAGGCAGCACGCACGCGCTTGGTGGTCTCGGCGTATTCGCGCGCGGTCGGCAGCTGCTTGCTCGCGTTGTTCATGGCGTTCCACGCCAGGCTCAGGTTCTCGGTCAGCTCGCGCAGGGCGTTGTTGCGGATGTCCAGGGCCTGGTTGATCTTGTGCGCATCGGACTGCAGGCGGGCCTTGTCGCTGCCGCCGCGGAACAGGTTGTAGTTCATCTCGACGCCAGCTTGCCAGTCGTTGTTGTTGTGGCCTTTTTCGCCGCCGGTGTTGTTGTTGGCACCAGTGGCCAGAATGGCGTCGAAGCGTGGGTAGAAGGTCGACTTGCCCACTTCGTATTGCTGCTCGGCGGCGTTCACGTCAGCCTGGGCAGACTTGATGTAAGGGTTGTTCTGGCGCATGCCGTTGCGCGCTTCGTCGAGGCTGCCTGGCACCTCGCCCTTGATGCTCTGCGGGCTTTCCAGTTCGTCCGGCATCCGGCCGATGACGCTGAAGAAGTTGGCCTCGGCATCGGCCAGGTCGACTTCGGCGGTGTCCAGGTTGTTTTCCGCCAGGGCGCGACGTGCGCGGGACTGGTCAAGGTCGGCGGTGCTGCCGACGCCGCGCTCGTTGCGCAGGCCGATCTGGTCGTTGACCCGCAGGTGGGCTTGCAGGTTGTTCTTGGCCAGGGTCACCAGTTCACGGCGCTTGAGCACTTCCAGATACACCTCGACCGCGCGCAGGGCGACATCCTGGGCAACTGCCTGGGTGTAGTAGGCGCGAGAGGTGGAGACCGCCTCGGTGCGGCCCACTTCGTTCGAGGTGTTGAAGCCATCGAAGATCATCTGCCGCAGGCGCAGTTCGGACTGGGTGTAGTTGAGGGTTTCCTTGTTATGGTTACCTTCTGCCCGGGTATTGACGTTGTCCGACCGCTGGCGGCCGTAGCCCGCGACCAAATCCACGGAAGGGTAGTAGCCACCACGCGCAAACTTCACGTCCTCATCGGCCGACAGCTTGCTGTTGCGGTTGGAGCTGACTTGCGGGTGGTAGTCCACGGCGCTTTGGACCGCTTCGGTGATCGACATCGCCTGTACGTTGGCACTCGCCAGGGCCAACAGTAATGCACTGGTGATGGGGTTCAAAACGCGCATGGTACATCTCCCTGATCTTGAAATGATCCTGCTGATCGCCAAAAAAATGACGATAAAGATATCGCTTATAGTGTTGCAGGTTTTTAACAACACAGCTAAGTACATTCAATGAGATAGATAAGAAGATTTATTCATATCAAGTTGATATTATAGATCAATATTGTCTAATTGGCTTGCGTGAAAGTGCTGGATACAGGCGCGTAAAAAACCTATAAAGCCAATAAGCACAAGGCTTTCGCCAAGTTCCAGAATTATTTCGGATAAGGGGAATGCCAGTTAGGCGAAAGTGATATTTGGCGACAATAAATTGTCACCTGGGCTTTTGCAGGGTTTTCTGCCGAAGGATATACAGGCTTACCAGCACGGCGCTGGTCAACATGAAGGTGCGCGCCCAGAACAGGGGGACCAGGTAACACGAAAGACCAATGCTGGCCCACATCAGGCCGATGGCGTAGACCTTGCCCTTGAGGGGGATGCCTTCACCACTGAGGTAGTCACGGATCCACGGCCCCAGCTTGGGGTGATGGACCAGCCAGTGATGAAAGCGCGGCGAGCTGCGGGCAAAGCAGGCTGCCGCCAATAGCAGGAACGGGGTGGTGGGCAATACCGGCAGGAAGATCCCCAGCACCCCTAGTGCGACGCTGAGCCAGCCGATGGCCAGCAGCAGGTAGCGCACAGGCGAATCAATGGTGGCGTGGCTTGAGCAGCGCCGGTTTTTCGTCAGGGGCGTGCAGCAGCAGGAACAGCGCGGTCAGCGCTTCGGGGATCTGTACGATCATGTCATCCTGCAGGTTGGCGTTGCTGGCGATGTCGGCGAATTCCGGTTGCTCGTCGAACAGGCCCGAGCCGACCATGATCGGCAGCAGCATCTCGCTGACTTCTTCCTCGGCGTTCTCGAACCAGGCCTCTTCACGCAGGAACACGCCTTCCATGAAGCCGATGCACCAGCCGCGCAGGTCGGAATCGTCCGGCTCGTCGGTCAGGTCGAGGTCGCACGGCAGTTCGAATTCGTCGTCACTGGCCAGCTGGCGGGCGATGTGTGCCTTGAGGGCCACCAAGGTAGCTTCGATCTCGGTACGCTGGGCGTCGCTGGCGTAGTGCGGTTCTTCTGCGAACAGGGCGTCGATCCATTCGCGCTCGGGTACTTCCTCGGCGTTGATCGACAGGGCGGTGAGGTAGCCGTGGGCGGCGACATAGTCCAGCGCTTCTTCGTGCAGCTCATCGGCGTCGAGGAAGGCTTGCAGGCGGGTCAGTTGCTCGGCGAAGGACATTACAGGGCTACCTTGGGGGAATAAACGATAACGAATTCTAGCACCTTGCAGCGGCAGCGGGGCAAAGGGAACGTCTATCGTGGTAGTGCCCTGCGCAGTGCGGTGCTGCGGTATACTCCGCGATTTTTCATCCAGGGGCAGGTTTTGCCAGCTGCCTGGCAAAAACCGCTTACGCATTCGGCGTGTGCGGGGCGGGTTTTTCGTCCAGCCTGTGTCCAGGATGGTACGGCGATTTGTGGAGTTGCACATGCTCGAACAGGCTCAGCGCGTTCTCAAGGACATCTTCGGCTACGACAGTTTCCGCGGGCGCCAGGCAGCGATCATCGAATGCGTGGCCAATGGCGGCGATGCCCTGGTGCTGATGCCCACCGGTGGCGGCAAGTCGCTGTGTTTCCAGGTACCGGGGCTGCTGCGCCCGGGCCTGACGGTGGTGGTCTCGCCGCTGATCGCGCTGATGGACGACCAGGTCGCCACGCTCGATGAACTGGGCGTGCCGGCTGCCGCGCTCAACTCCACGCTGACGCCGGAGCAGCAGCGTGAACTGGCCGGGCGCCTGCGCCGTGGCGAGGTGAAGATGCTGTACCTGGCGCCGGAGCGCCTGGTGCAGCCACGCATGCTCGACTTCCTGCGTGACCTGGACATCTCGTTGTTTGCCATCGACGAGGCCCACTGTGTGTCGCAATGGGGCCACGATTTCCGCCCCGAGTACTTGCAACTGGGCCAGTTGGCCGAGCTGTTCCCGCATGTGCCGCGGATCGCCCTGACCGCCACCGCCGACATGCGCACCCGCGAGGAGATTGTCCAGCGCCTGCACCTGCAAGGCGCCGAGCGTTTTCTGTCGAGCTTCGACCGGCCCAACATCTTCTATCGCATCGTGCCCAAGGAGGCGCCGCGCAAGCAACTGATGGCCTTCCTTGGCGAGCGCCGCGGCAACGCCGGCATCGTCTACTGCCTGTCGCGCAAGAAGGTCGACGAAACCGCCGCCTTCCTCTGCGACCAGGGCTTCCCGGCGCTGCCCTATCACGCCGGCCTGGCCGCCGAGACGCGTGCGGCCAACCAGCACCGCTTCCTCAACGAGGAAGGGCTGATCATGGTCGCCACCATCGCCTTCGGCATGGGCATCGACAAGCCCAACGTGCGCTTCGTCGCCCACCTCGACCTGCCCAAGTCGCTCGAGGCCTACTACCAGGAAACCGGCCGTGCCGGCCGTGACGGCCTGCCGTCCGATGCCTGGATGGCCTACGGCCTGCAGGACATGGTGATGCTCAAGCAGATGCTGCAGAACTCCGAAGGTGACGAGCGCCACAAGCGCATCGAACAGCACAAGCTCGACGCCATGCTGGCCCTGTGCGAAGAAACCCGTTGCCGCCGCCAGTCGCTGCTGGCCTATTTCGACGAAATCCTCGAACAGCCCTGCGGGCACTGCGACAACTGTGTCGACAAGGTGCAGACCTGGGATGCCACCGAGCCGGCCCGGCAGGCGCTGTCGGCGGTGTTCCGCACCGGCCAGCGCTATGGCGTAGGCCATCTGGTCGACGTGCTGTTGGGCAAGGACACCGAGAAGGTGCGCAACTTCGGTCACGAGAAGCTTTCGGTGTTCGGCGTCGGCAAGGGCCTGGCCGAGGTCGAATGGCGTTCGCTGTTCCGCCAGCTGGTAGCACGCGGCCTGGTCGACATCGACCTGGAAGGCTACGGCGGCCTGCGCCTGTCCGATAGCTGCCGGCCGCTGCTGCGTGGTGAGGTGACCTTGCAGCTGCGCCGTGACCTCAAGCCGCAGACCGCCTCCAAGGCCTCGTCTTCCAGCGGTGGCAGCCCGGCCAGCCAACTGGTACGTGCTGAAGAGCGCGAACTGTGGGAAGCGCTGCGCACCCTGCGACGCAAGCTTGCCGAGGAGCACAGCGTGCCGCCCTACGTCATTTTCCCCGACTCGACGCTGCTGGAGATGCTGCGCAGCCAGCCGGTCAGCCTCAGCGACATGGCCCAGGTCAGCGGTGTGGGCGCGCGCAAGCTGGAGCGTTATGGCCAGGCCTTCCTCGAAGTGCTGAACAACAGTGGCGGTACCGAGGAGGCGCCGAAGGTGGTGCTGGACCTGCGCCACGAGCTGGTCAGCCTGGCCCGCGCCGGCATGACCCCGGCGCAGATCGCCGGGCAGCTCAACTGCAGCGAGAAGAACGTCTACAGTCTGCTGGCCGAGGCGTTGGGCCGCCAGGAACTGAGCCTGGACCAGGCCCTCGACCTGCCGGAAGACCTGCTGATGGAAGTGCAGGATGCCTTCCTCGATGGCGAGGGCGAGCTGCCACCGGTGGCGGCGATTGCGCCGCTGTTCGGGGCGCGGGTGCCAGAAGGCGTGCTGTATTGCGTGCGGGCGGCGCTGGCGGCCGAGTTCGAACTGTGACCAGTAGCGAGTTCGAGGGCAAACCCGCCATCTGCTGACCTTTGTCATGATTTTTGACGATTATCGAACATTCCACCGTGGCCGAGCCTTGCCTCGTGGGGCCGGGCATGGTTAGCTGCCTAATAATTAGATCTGCTCAATGAGTTGCTTATGCCCCTGAACGACAACCAACACCGCTTCGGCATGCAGCTGGCCCAGATGTCCCGGGGTTGGCGTGCCGAACTGGACCGCCGCCTGGCCGGGCTCAACCTGTCCCAGGCGCGTTGGCTGGTGTTGCTGCACCTGGCCCGTTTCGAAGAAGCCCCTACCCAGCGTGAGCTGGCCCAGAGCGTGGGCGTCGAAGGCCCGACCCTGGCGCGTCTGCTCGACAGCCTGGAGGCGCAGGGGCTGGTGCGTCGGCAGGCGGTGCTGGAGGACCGGCGGGCGAAAAAGATCCTGCTGTGCCCGCCGGCCAAGCCGCTGATCGAGCAGATCGAAACCATTGCCAATCAGCTGCGGATCGAGCTGTTTACCGGGGTTGACGAGGCCGACCTGCAGGTGTGCATGCGGGTGCATGCGAAGATCCTGGCCAACCTCGAGAAGTCCTGAACGGCCATTGGGGCCGCTTTGCGGCCCTTTCGCCGGCAAGCCAGCTCCCACCTCGACCGCATTCGCCTCAGGCCCTGTGCGGTCCCTGTGGGAGCTGGCTTGCCGGCGATGAGGCCAGTCCAGGCAATACAAGACAGTTGCTCCCAAACCAACCGCATCGACCGCAAGTCATATGCAGTACCTGTGGGAGCTGGCTTGCCGGCGATGAGGCCCTAGAAGGTATGCCCCAGGTTCAGGTACACCGCCTGCTCATGCGCACTGTTGGCCCCGTAAGTGAGATTCAACGGCCCCAGCGGCGTTTCCAGCCCCAGGAAGATACTCGCCGCATTGATATAGCCACTGTCGAACTCGTTGTCGTTGTTCCACGCCCGCCCGCGCTCCAGCGAGCCGCCGATGTACAGCGGGAAGTCCAGCGGCACATAGGCCCGCGGCGTCAGGCGGCGGTAGTAGACCATGCGCAGCAGGCTCACGTTCTGCCCTGATACCGAGTCCTGGCGGAAGCCTGACAGCTCGCGCGCCCCGCCCATAACGAAGCTCGAGGTCACCACTTCGGTGTCGTCCAGCGTACGCCCGTAGCGCCCACCCAACACGAAGGTGTTCGGCCCACTGCTGATGGCCTTGTCCAGGCTGAACAGCCACTGCCGGTAATCCTGGTCGGAGTCCAACGATTTGTCGTACTTGCGCAAGGTCAGGCCTATGTCCTCGCCCTGGTGCGGGAAGTACAGGTTGTCGAGGGTATCGAACGAGTATTTCAGCTCGTAGAAGCCTTCGTTGAAACTGACCTTGGGCAGGTCCTGGTCGCCGATGCGCACCTCGGCCTCGCCCCAGGCCTTGCCCACGCCCAGGCGCACTTCACCGCTGTTGCCGATCTGCCGGCCCAGGTTAAGGCCAAAACCGTAGCGCTCCAGGCGGTACTCGGCGACGGGGTCGTTGTCCAGGGTGGCCTCGATGTTCTGCGAGCCAAAGTCCAGGTATGGTGCGACGAAGTAGCGCGAACCCACGTCCAGCGGCTGGTAGAACTCGCTGTACAGCTCTTGCTGGTCGCCGATCTGGCCACGGGTCAACCACTCGGCGCCGAGGCTGTTGATGCCGTTGACGCGGTAGCTGGCGCCCAGGTTGAAGGCGCTATCGCCGCGCAGGTCGTCCGACAGGTTAAGGCCCAGGCGCAGGTAGTCGGTGCCGCCGCGTCGGCCACGGGCATTGATCACCAGGGTGTTGTCGTCGCCCTTGTGCACCACGCGGTACTGCACCCGGTCGAAGTAATCCAGGCCGTACAGCGTGCCCATGTCGGTCTGCAGGCGGCCCAGTTCCAGCGGTGCACCGATCGGCTGGCGGATGTACGAGCGGATGACGTCGTCGCTGACCTTGGAGTCGTTCTCGATCCTGATCGTGCTGATCACCGGCGTGCGCTGGCGCGGCGAGCGAGCCACGGCCAGGCTGCTGTCGCCCTCGAGCTGGCGCAGGGCGGCCAGGCGCGGGTCGAGCAGGCGGGTGGCGCGGTAGCCGGCGTCGATCATTTCCTGGGCTTGGCCGAAATCGGTCACGCCGAAGGCGGCCAGCGGTGGCTGGATGAGGATATCGTCGTGGTGCAGGCTGGCCAGTTGTTCCTCCGAGTTGCGCCGGGTCATCAGGGTGATCGACTGGTTCAGCACGTCGACCACGGTCAGCAATTGCTTGCGGTCGCGCAGCGGCGTGCCGATGTCGACCACGATGGCCAGGTCCACGCCCATCTCACGGGCCACATCGAGCGGAATGTTGTCGACCATGCCGCCGTCCACCAGCAGCCGGCCATCCAGCTCGACTGGGGCGAACACCGCGGGGATCGACATGCTGGCGCGGATCACCTGGGGCAGGTGGCCGCGGCGGAATACCACTTTTTCACCACTGGCAATGTCGGTGGCCACCGCGCGGAAGGGGATGGGCAGTTTGTCGAAGTCACGGGTGTCGGCGGTATGCGCCAGCTTGCTTTCCAGCAGCAGCGCCAGGTTCTGACCCTGGATCACCCCCAGCGGCAGGCCCAGGCTACCGTCGTCGCGAAAGCTGAGTTTCTGCTTGACCAGGAAGTCGCGGTCATCCTGCTTGCGCCGGAACGGCACGTCCTTGCGTGGCGGGGCGTCGGACAGTGCCTGTTGCCAGTCAAGGGTAGTGGCGAGCTTTTCCAGCTCCTCGACACTGTAGCCCGAGGCATACAGCCCACCGACCACCGCGCCCATGCTGGTGCCGGCGATGGCATCGATGCGCACCCCCTGTTCCTCCAGGGCCTTGAGCACACCGATGTGGGCCAGGCCACGGGCGGCGCCGCCAGACAGCACCAGGCCGACCTTGGGCCTGGCGGGCTCGGCGGCGATTGCTGCGAGGCAGGTGAGGGTGAGCAGAAGACAGAGCAGCGAACGGTGCATCGTGAGTCTCAAACCGTGGGCGAAAGCCCGCTAGTATAAGCGGCCCCTCACCTGGAGATGTTTCACCATGGCCGACAGCAAGCCGGAAATCGTCATCACATATTGCACCCAGTGCCAATGGCTGCTGCGCGCCGCCTGGCTGGCCCAGGAACTGCTCAGCACCTTCGCCGACGACCTTGGCCGGGTGGCGCTGGAGCCGGGCACCGGCGGCATCTTCCGCATCACCTGCAATGGCGTGCAGATCTGGGAGCGCAAGGCCGACGGTGGCTTCCCCGAGGCCAAGCTGCTCAAGCAACGGGTGCGCGACCAGATCGACCCGCAACGCGACCTCGGCCACAACGACCGCTGATCAGGCGCCCTCGGCCAGTGGCCGCTGTCTGGGTGGTTGCTCGGCGGCCAGGCGGCTGGACAGCACGATGGCGAAGATGATCAGCGCGCCGCCCAGCAGCATGCGTAGGGTCGGGGTTTCGGCGAACACCGCCCAGGCCACGGCAATGCCGTAGACCGGCTCCATGCCGAACACCACGGCGGCGGTGCGCGCCTTGATCACCGCCAGGCTGGCGACGAACAGGCTGTGCGCCACACCCGTGCAGAAAATGCCGAGCAAGGCGATCCACAGCCAGTCCATTGCGGCTACGCCGGCCAGGCCCGGTGCTGCGAACGGCAGCAGGCACAAGCCCACCACCAGGTTCTGCCACAGCGCTGCCTGTACCGCAGGCAAGCGCCCGGAGCCAGCGCGGTTGGTGAGTGACAGCAGCGAGAACAGCAGCCCCGAGAGCAGCGCCCAGAGCAGGCCGCCGGTGGCTTGGCTGGCCAGGTCGAAGGCCGGCGTGACCAGTACCAGGCCGATGCTGACCAGCAATACCAGCACGGCCTCGTTGCGGCGAATGCGTTCGCGGAACAGCAGCCCTTCGAGGATCACGGTAAAGGCCGGGAAGCTGGCGAAGCCGAGGGTGGCGATGGCCACGCCGCTGACTTTGACGGCGATGAAGAAGCTGACCCAATGGCCGGCCAGCAGCACGCCGCCGAGCAGCAGGCGGCGCGCGTCCCGGCCGCTCAGGCGTTGCCAGCCCGGGCCGGCCAGGCTGGCGAACAGGGCCAGGGCGATGACGGCGAAGGCGGCGCGGCCAAAGACGATGATCGCCGGGCTGGCAGTGGCGGCAAGCTTGCCGAAGACGCCGGTGAGGCCGAAGAACAGCGCGCCGATGTGCAGGGCGCCGAGGGCGGTGCGGTGGTTCATGAGGGGTCCTTGCTCAAGATCTCTACTGACAGTGCCGGCCTCTTCGCGGGTGAACCCGCTCCCACAGGATTTTCGCTGCCTTGAAAGGTTGCGCAGTACCTGTGGGAGCGGGCGTGCCCGCGAAGAGGCCGGCACAGGCAAAGTGTATAGGCTCAGGCAAACGCATTCTGTCGCAAGACTGCTGTCAGTTGTCGCCAGGCTCTCGTCGCAGTGCCAAAGGCGTACACCCGAACGCCCGCAACATCGCCGCGGAAAACGCACTCTGCGAGCTGTACCCCACCTGCGCGGCAATCTCCCCCATCGGCAACGCGGTCTGCACCACCAGCCGCCGCGCCTTGAGCAGGCGCCGTTGGCGAATGTAGTCCATCGGTGTAATCCCGCACTCAGCGGTAAACCGCGCATGCAGCCGGGCACTGGACAGCCCGGCGATGCGCGCCAGATCAGCAACCTGCAGTGGGTAGGCCGCATGCCGCTCGATATGTGCATCGAAGGCGGCATAGGGCAGGCGCTGGCTGGCGCGAACGCTCGCGGCCGCCGTGGGGTTGAGGCTGGCCAGCAGCAGCGTCGCACCTTGCCGGGCAATCAGCGGGTCGTCCATGGGGCTGGCCGCCAGCCAGTCCACCAACTGCTGCTGGCGGTCATCCAGGCCCAGGGCGGCAGGGCGGTCGAGCAGGCGGCGGCTGGCATCGGCATGCGCGCCCAACTGCTCGTGCAACCAATGCTCCCCTGGCACATCGAGCACCAGGCAATCGCTGCCGGTATTGCTGGCGCAGGTGTGATGTGCACCTGCAGGCACCACGATCAGCCCCTGGCGATCGATCCCGGCGCCTTGCCCCTGAACCTCGAACTCCAGGCGGCCGCGCAAGCCGAACACCAGTTGCGGGTGTTCGTGGCTATGGGCGATCAGGCTGTCGCGGTAATGGCGCAGCGAGAGGATCGGGCCGGCGGTCATGGGAGCGTCCTCGCAGGGCAGGGGCCCATTGTGCCTCATTCCCTGCAGACCATCACTGGTAACCGTTTTGCCACCGCACTGTCATCCGCGCCTGCCAGTCTCCAGCAAACTGCGCCGGAGCCTGCCCATGACCCATGCCGAACTGTCCCGTCCCTCGCGCAAGCAACGCGTGCGTACCTTGTGGATCTCCGATGTGCACCTGGGCACCCGTGACTGCCAGGCCGAGCACCTGTCGCAGTTCCTCAAGGGCTACCAGGCCGACCGCATCTACCTGGTGGGGGATATCATCGATGGCTGGAAGCTGCGCGGCGGGATCTACTGGCCGCAGGCCCACACCAACGTGATCCGCCGCTTGCTGACCATGAGCAAGCGCGGCACCGAGGTGATCTACGTCACCGGCAACCATGACGAGTTCCTGCGCCGTTACTCCAAGCTGATGCTGGGCAATATCCAGCTGGTGGACGAGGCCGAGCACCTGACCGCCGATGGCCGCCGCCTGCTGGTGATCCATGGCGACCAGTTCGATGTGATTACCCGCTATCACCGTTGGCTGGCGTTCCTGGGGGATCGCGCCTACGAGTTCACCCTGGTGCTCAACCGCTGGCTCAACCATTGGCGGGCGCGGTATGGCTATGGTTACTGGTCGCTGTCGGCCTACCTGAAGCACAAGGTCAAGGGGGCGGTGAACTTCATCAGCGATTTCGAGGATGCCATTGCCCATGAGTGCACCCGCCGTGGCTTTCATGGGGTGGTGTGTGGGCACATCCACCATGCCGAGATCCGCCAGGTAGGGGAGGTGGAGTACCTCAATTGCGGGGATTGGGTGGAGTCATGCACGGCGCTGATCGAGCATTGGGATGGCAGCATCGAACTGTATCGGCTGGCGGAGGCGCAGGCACGTGAAGCACAGGCAGCGGCGGTGCGCGAGCCGGCTTAGGGGTTGAGGGCCATGGGCCGCAAAGCGGCCCCGAAAAATCTACAGCTTGAGCTTGCCTAGCAGGATATCCCGGAACATCACGAAATCCCCCATCAGGCTGTACAGCGGATAGGTAAAGGTCGCTGGCCGGTTCTTTTCGAAAAAGAAATGCCCGACCCAGGCAAAGCCGTAGCCGAACAGCGGCACGCCCAGCAATAGCAACCATTTGCCACTGCCGACGGTATAGGCCAGCAGGGCAATCACCAGGCTGGTGCCGACAAAGTGCAGCCGACGGCAGGTGGGGTTGCTGTGCTCCCCAAGGTAGTAAGGATAGAACTCGGCAAAACTGCGAAACTGCGCTGTGCGGTTCATGGCAGTGCTCCGGGATTAATACTTCTGGACAAGATGCACGGCGTGGAGCCTGATTCGAGTCTAGAGTGATTGGCGGAGCCTACCAGTGACAATAGGCGCCAATTGAGTATCCTTGGGGTTCACCGCAGGAGCGGTCAGCATAAGAAGCCTGTCATGAGCGAAAGAACCACGTCAGCCAGCTGGGCATCAGGGATTGTGAAGGCACTCGAACTGGAAGGGCTCGATTGCCAGGCCATGTTCAAGCAGTTGGGGCTGGACTTCGCTGCCCTCGACGACCCCGACGCGCGTTTCCCCCAGGACTCCATGACCCGGCTCTGGCAGCTGGCGGTGGAGCTGTCGGGCAACGAGGCCATCGGCCTGAACATGGCGCGGGTGGTGCGCCCGGCGTCGTTCCATGTGGTGGGTTATGCGTTGATGTCCAGCCGCACCCTGGCCGAGGGCTTCCAGCGCCTGGTGCGTTACCAGCGCATCATCGCCGAAAGCTCCGACCTGAGCTTCGTCCTCGGCCCCGAGGGCTATTCCCTGATCCTGACCGTGCATGGCGACCACCTGCCGCCGACCCGGCACAGTGCCGAAGCGTCACTGGCCTGCGCCCTGGCGCTGTGCAAATGGCTCAGCGGCCGGCCGGTGCAGCCGCGGCGGGTGCTGGTGCAGGGGCCGCAGCCAAAGAACGTCGAACCGTACAAGGTGGCGTTCCATTCGCCGCTGGTGTTCGGTGCGCCGCACGATGCGCTGGTGTTCGAGCGTGCCGACATGGAGGCACCGCTGCCGACCGCCAACGAAGCCATGGCGGTGCTGCATGACCGTTTTGCCGGGGAGTATCTGGCACGTTTTTCCGAAAGCCGGGTCACCCACCGCGTGCGCCAGGTGCTGTGCCGCATCCTGCCGCAGGGCGAGCCCAAGCGCGAAACCCTGGCCCAGGCCCTGCACCTGTCGCAGCGCACGTTGCAGCGGCGGTTGCAGGAAGAGGGCACCAGTTTTCAGGCCTTGCTCGACGACACCCGCCGGGAACTAGCCGAGCAGTACCTGGCCCAGCCAGGCATGACCCTGCTGGAAACTGCCTACCTGCTGGGCTTTGCCGACCCCAGCAACTTCTACCGGGCGTTCCGTCGCTGGTTCGATGCCACCCCCAGCGAGTACCGCGCCCGCCTGGGCACGGAAACCGAGGGGGTCAGTGACGCCAGAACGCCGGCATGCACAACACCAGCACCGTGATGATCTCCAGGCGGCCGAGCAGCATGCCGGCCGCGAGAATCCACTTGGCCGTGTCCGGCAGCGTGGCGTAGTTGCCCGACGGCCCGATCACTTCACCCAGGCCCGGGCCCACACCCGAGACGGTGCCGGCGGCACCGGTCAAGGCGGTCATCCAGTCCACGCCAAGCAATGACAGCAGCAAGGCCATCACGCAGATGGTGATGGCGAAGAAGAACGAGAACGTCAGGATCGAACGCACGATGTCTTCGTCGAGGCGGTGGCCGTTGTACTTCTGCTTGATCACCGCGCGCGGGTGGATCAGCTGGTTGAGGTTGGCCTTGAGCAGGATGTAGGCCACCTGGAAACGGAAGATCTTGATACCGCCCGCGGTGGAGCCGGAGCAGCCGCCGACGAAGCCCAGGTAGAAGAACAGCATCAGCGAGAAGTTGCCCCACAGGCTGTAGTCACCCAAGGCGAAGCCGGTGGTGGTGACCACCGAGGTCACGTTCAGGGCGACGTGGCGCAGCGCGTCAAGCCAAGGCAGTTTGGTGGTGGCCCAGTACCAGGTGCCAAGCACCAGCCAGGTGACCACCAGCATGCCCAGCAAGCCCTGCACCTGCTGGTCGCGCAGCAGCGCCCTGTGGTTGCCACGCAGGGTCGCCACATAAAGCGTGAACGGCAGGCTGCCCATGATCATCACCACCACCGCGACCCAGTGCACGGCCGGGATGTCCCACTTGGCCAGTGATTGGTCCGAAGTGGAGAAGCCGCCAGTAGAGATCGCCGACATGGCGTGGTTGATCGCATCGAACGGGCTCATGCCGGCCCACCAGAATGCCAGTGAGCCCAGTATCGAGAAGCCCACGTACACGGCCACGATCGACTTGGCGACCATGTGCGAGCGGGGCATGACCTTTTCCGAGCGGTCCGATGACTCGGTCTGGAACAGGCGCATGCCACCGATGCGCAGCAGCGGCAGGATCGCCACGGCCATGGCGATGAAGCCGATGCCGCCGAGCCAGTGCAGCATCGAGCGCCACATGAGGATGCCCGGCGACATGCTATCGAGCCCGCTGAGCACGGTGGCGCCGGTGGCGGTGATGCCCGACATGCTTTCGAAGAAGGCGTCGGTGTAGCTGATGTGCTGGGTCAGCAGGAACGGCAGGGCGGCGAACACGCACACCACCAGCCAACTGCTGACCGTCAGCAGGTACATGTCACGCGGGCGCAGGTGCACATGTTCGGGGCGGCCCTGGACCACCAGGGCCAGGCCGGCGATGAAGGTGATCAGGCTCGACCAGAGGAACGACGGCATGTCACCGGTGCGTTCGAAGATCACCAGGGTGGCCATCGGCACGGCCATGCCGACGGCGAGGGTAATCAGGAAGATGCCGATGATGAAACCAATGATCCTTAAGGTCGGCAACGCCATGTGATCTGCTCTGACTCGAAACGGAAGGGCGCCATTCTACCTATGGGGTGGTCAGCTGCAAGCCGCGAGCTACAAGCTGCAAGAAAAGCCAAGGTACGCCGGCTTGCTTCTGCTTGAAGCTTGCAGCTTATAGCTTGCAGCTTGAGAATGGCGGCACATTCAACTGCCAGGAGGGTAGCCGATGGAGGCTCTCGACGCATTGCTCAACCGTGTTTCCGTGCCACGTCTGACCGACCCGGCGCCCAATGCCGCCCAGCGTGAGGCGTTGTTCCAGGCTGCCCTGCGCGCCCCGGACCACGGCCAGCTGCGGCCGTGGCGTTTCCTTACCATCGAAGGCCAGGGCCGTGAGCGGCTGGGCGAGTTGTTCGCCGAAGCCGTGCAGAACAAGGGCGATGCTAGCCAAGCCGCACTGGACAAGGCCCGCGCCATGCCGTTGCGGGCGCCGTTGCTGATCGTGGTGATTGCCAAGTTGCAGGAACACTTCAAGGTGCCCAAGTCCGAGCAACGCCTGGCGGCGGGTTGTGCGGCGCACGGCATTCTGATTGCGGCGCATGCGCAGGGTATCGGCGCGGTGTGGCGTACCGGTGACATGGCCTTCGATGCGCATGTGCACAAGGGCTTGGGATTGGCCGAGAACGAAGAGTTGATCGGGTACCTGTATGTCGGTACGCCGCTGGCCGAACCGCGTACTGCGCCCATTCTGGAGACTGCCGATTTCGTTAGCGGTTGGGGCGAGTAACACCTTCTTGGGCTGATTGTGGTATCAGGGCTGCTGGCCTCTTCGCGGGCAAGCCCGCTCCTACACAGGTCTGCGCTGCCCTGTAGGAGCGGGTTTACCCGCGAAGAGGCCGGATGCCTTTACATCACTTCAACTGCCAGTCGTCTCAGCCAAGGGCAACTCCAACCGAGCCACAAACCCACCCTGCGGGTGGTTGTCCAAGACCAAGCTACCGCCATGCCGCTCCGCCGCCTTGCGCGCAATCGCCAGCCCCAGCCCATGCCCCGGCGCTTCCTGCCCCGGCGCACGGAAGAACGGCTCACCCAACTGCGCCAGGTGCTCCGCTGCCGCCCCCGGCCCATGGTCACGCACGCTGATCACGATACGCTGCTGCTCGCGCATGGCGCTGATTTCGACTGGCTGGCCCACCGGGTTGAAGCGCAGGGCATTGCGCAGCAGGTTGTCCACGGCCCGCTCGATCAGCGTTGGCCAACCCTGCAGGGTCAACCCCGGCTGCGCCTCCAGGCGCACGTCCTGGTCCGGCGCGCTGAGCAAGGCGTCCTTGCGCACGCTGCCGAGCAGGGCGTTGAGGTCGACCGGCTCGGCATGGGCCTGTTCGGCATCGACCCGGGCCAGGGCGAGGATTTCGCTGATCAGGTCTTCCAGGCGGTCGCATTCGCGGGTCAGGCGCGGCCACAAGGTTTCCCGCTGCTCGGGCCCGGCGCGTTCGGCCAGGGCCAGGGCGATACGCAGCCTGGCCAGCGGTGAGCGCAGCTCATGGGACACATCGCGCAGCAACTGGCGCTGGCTGCCGATGGTGCTTTGCAGGCGCGCGCCCATCTTGTTGAAGTCCTTGGCCAGCACGCCGAACTCGTCGCGTCGCGCTGCCAGGCGCGCCAGGCTGTTCTGCTGGTAGGTGGTCTGGCCCAAATCATGTACGGCACCGCGCAGGCGGCTCAGCGGACGGGTGATGGACAGGGTCACCAGCAGGCTGAACAGGGTCAGCACTACCAGGGCAATCCCCAGGGCGCTGAGCGGCCACAGCAGGCTTTCGCGGTGCCAGGCATCCAGCGCCGGGTGGGGGATGCGGTAGATCAGCAGGTAGGTTTCGCCGGTGTCGGGGCTGGTGTATTCCTCGGTCAGCCGGCGCCACGGCAGGCGCCGCTGGTCATTGTGCTGGCGTGCCTCGAAGGCCGCCGCACGGCGCGGGAAGGTGCCGGGCACCACAGCCTCGCCACTGTCGTCCAGCACTTGTACGTCGATCTTGTAGCGGTCTTTGCGCCGCTCCAGGAAGTGCTGTGCCGAAGCCAGGCCTTCCTGTTCGTAGTGCTTGGCCCACTTGCTGGCCAGGGTATTCAGGCCCGGGTGGCGGCTGAGGATCCAGGTGTCCTGGTTGAGCATGTGACCCAGCAGGATCGACAGGCCTGCAACCAGGGTGATGGCCAGCCAGAAACTGGCCAGGATGCGCCAGAACAGAGAACGCAAGTGCACCTCCAGTAAACGATAAAAGCCCGGCCCGCACTGAGGCGAGCCGGGCATTGGGCGGACAGCTTACTGGGCCTTGTTGCCTTTTTCAGCTTTCCAGGCCTGGAACTCCTGCCACTCGGCCTTTTTCGCGGCACGTTCCTTCTGCAGTTCGTCGAACTTCTTCTGCTGCTCAGGCTTGAGCAGGTTGCGCACCGCGCTGTCGGTTTTGTCGCGGCTGGCCTGCAGTTCGTCCTTCATGGCTTTCTGGTCGGCGGCCGGCAGCTTGGACAGGTAGCGCTCGGTGATGTCGCGGCGTTGTTTCATCTGCTCGCCCATCAGCTTGCCGATCTGCTGGCGCTGGTCGCGGCTCAGGTCCAGTTGCTGGAAAGGCGCGTCACCGCGATGATGCGGGCCGCCGTGGCGCGAGCCGCCGTCAGGCATGGCCATGGCCACAGTTGGCAGGGCAGCGGCGAACATCAGGGCGATAAGGGTCTTGCGCATGGTGTCTCTCCTTTCATAGGCCGGTGGTTACCGGATGAGCACAGTCTAGGGAGATCACCGTCAAGCGCAGTCAGTGGATGGTAAAGGCTCGGTAAAGAACAGCTGCAAGCTTCAAGCTGCAAGTGAAGCCGATCGCGATCTTGCTCTTTCTTGTAGCTTGCAGCTCGTAGCTTGCAGCTGTTTACAGGCAGTAGTAGTAGCCACGGCTACGCAGCGCCACGATGCGTGGCCGGCCATCGGCGTGTGGGCCGATCTTCTTGCGCAGGTTGCTGACATGCATGTCCAGGCTGCGGTCGTACAGGGTCAGCTTGCGGCCCAGGCCGATCTGCGCCAGTTCCTGCTTGTCCAGCGGTTCGCCGGGCTGGCGCAGCAAGGCCTCGAGAATGCGGCTCTCGGACAGGGTCAGGGTCATTTCGCGGCCATCGATGCTGGCCACGCCACGGGCAGGGCTGTAGACCAGGTCACCCAGTTCTACCTGGCTGGTGGTCGCGGTGGGGTGGCTGCGGCGCAGTACTGCGCGCAGGCGCGCAGTGAGCTCGCGCGGGTCGCAGGGCTTGGCCAGGTAGTCGTCGGCACCCAGCTCCAGGCCGAGGATGCGGTCCAGCGGCTCGCCACGGGCCGAGAGCATCAGCACCGGCAGCTCGGCATGCTCGCTGCGTAATTGCTTGAGCAGTTCCAGGCCACTGCCGTCGGGCAGCATCACATCGAGCACCACGGCGGCAGGGGCGTGCTCGGCCAGGGCCTGGCGTGCGCTGTGGCCATCGTGGCAGGCACGTACGGTAAACCCTTCCTGGGTCAGCCAGCTGCCGAGCAGCTCGCACAGCTCTTGGTCATCATCAATCAGTAACAGCTCGCTCATGACTCACTCAATTCAACCATTGACGGCGGCTATTCGGCCCGCCAGTGGCAAAGATACCGCAGACTGATGGCAACAGTATAACTGCAGCACCGTGTCAACTTCTTCGCGGGCTTGCCCGCTCCCACAGGTACACCACAGATCTTGAGGCTTGTGGGGTACCTGTGGGAGCGGGCAAGCCCGCGAAGAAGCTGACGCGGTCTCAGATCAAGGCAGCACTTGCTTGAACGGCTTGACCACGACCTTGTCGTACACGCCGGCAGCAATGTACGGGTCGGCATCGGCCCAGGCCTGCGCCGCAGCCAGCGAATCGAACTCGGCAACGATCAGGCTACCGCTGAAACCCGCTGCGCCCGGGTCGTTGCTGTCGATGGCCGGGTGCGGGCCGGCCAGCACCACGCGGCCTTCGGCCTTCAGTTGCTGCAGGCGTTCGATATGCGCCGGGCGGGCAGCCAGGCGCTTTTCCAGGGAGTTCGCGACGTCGCTGGCGATGATGGCGTAGAGCATGTCAATCCTTGGGTTTGGAGGGAGAAGGGTCGTCGTGCAGGTGGCGCGACAGGTACACGCCTTGCGCCACCAGGAAGATCACGGTCATGCCCAGGCTGCCGAACACCTTGAAGTCGACCCAGAAGTCCTGGAAGGTGAAGGCAACGAACAGGTTGGCCGCGCCGCAGAACAGGAAGAAGACGATCCAGGCCAGGTTCAGGCGGGTCCAGATGGCATCGGGCAGGGTCAGGGCGTGGCCCATGATGCGTTTGATCAGTACCCGGTCACCGATGAAGTGGCTGCCGGCAAAGCCCAGGGCGAACAGCCAGTTGACCACCGGCGCCTTCCACTTGAGGAAGGTCTCGCTGTGGAAGGCCAGGGTCAGGCCGCCGAATACCAGGCAGGCCACCAGGGTCAGCCACTGGCCCTTTTCCAGCTTGCGCTGGCGCAGGAACAGCGCGCCGTACACCACCAGCGAGCTGATGATCAGCATGGCCGTGGCGCTGTAGATGCCGCCGAATTCGAAACTGTGGCCGGCGACCTCCATGGGGCGCGGGTCGAGCTTGTAGACGATGAAGAACAGCAGCAGCGGGATGAAATCGATGAATTGTTTCACAATGGCAGCCAGAATCAGGATGTGACGGCATAATAACAAACATCGATTCCAGCGAAAGCGCTCCTCCATGAATGTTGATCTGCACTGTCACAGCACGGCCTCCGATGGCGCCCTGTCGCCCTCGGCGCTGGTCGCCCGGGCCCATGAGCACGGGGTGCGCACGCTGGCACTGACTGACCATGACACCCTCGAAGGCCTGCCCGAAGCGCGCCAGGCCTGCAGTGAACGGGGCATGCGCTGGGTCAGCGGGGTGGAGCTGTCGTGCACCTGGGGTGGTGCGACCATCCATGTACTGGGTTATGACTTCCCGCTTGACGCGCCTCCCTTGCTGGCGGCGATCGAAGCGCTGCACCGCGGCCGCTGGCTGCGGGCCGAAGAAATCGACAAACGGCTGGCGGCCAAGGGCATGCCCGGTACCCTCGAGGGTGCCCGCGCCGTGCAGCATGAGCTGGGCGACAGTGGCAACGCCCCGGCGCGCCCGCATTTTGCCGAATACCTGGTGCGCGCCGGGCACGTCAAGGACCGCGGCGAGGCGTTTCGCAAGTGGCTGGGTGCCGGCAAACTGGGCGATGTCAAGCAGCACTGGCCGAGCCTCGATGAAACCGTCGCTACCTTGCGCCAGTCCAACGCTTGGGTGAGCCTGGCGCATCCCATGCACTACGACCTGACCCGCAGCAAGCGCAGAAGGCTGATTGCCGACTATATTCAGGCAGGCGGGCAGGCACTTGAAGTGGTCAACGGGATGATGCCGGCCGAGCAGGTGGGCACGATGTCCATCCTCACCCGTGAGTTCGGCCTGCTGGCAAGTGCTGGCAGTGACTTCCACGGCCCCGGCACCTGGGGCGAGATCGGTGCCTACCGGCCTTTGCCCGAGGACCTGCCACCTCTGTGGCGCCGATTCAGCCATGAACAGCCTTTGGCGGTATGAACAGGACGACTACGTGAGCCAATTTTTCCAGATTCATCCGGAGAACCCGCAGGCGCGCCTGATAAAACAGGCCGTCGAGATCATCCGCAAGGGTGGCGTGGTGGTGTATCCGACGGATTCGGCCTATGCGCTGGGTTGCCAGATCGGCGACAAGGCGGCGATCGAGCGGGTGCGGCGCCTGCGCGGGCTGGACAAGACGCACAACTTCACCCTGATGTGCTGCGACATGTCGCAGCTGGGGCTGTACGCCAAGGTCGACACCGGCACGTTCCGTTTGCTCAAGGCGCATGTGCCGGGGCCTTACACGTTCATTCTCAACGGCACGCGCGAAGTGCCGCGCCTGCTGTTGCACGATAAACGTCGCACCATCGGCCTGCGCGTGCCGGCCCACGCCATCACCCTGGCCTTGTTGGCCGAGCTGGGCGAGCCGCTGATGAGCGTGAGCCTGATCCTGCCCGGTGACGACGAGCCGATGACCGACCCTTATGAAATCCGTGAGCGCCTGGAGCATCACGTCGACCTGGTGATCGACGGCGGTTTCGGCGACCTCAAGGCGTCGACCATCATCGACCTGTCCGGCGACGAGCCGGAACTGATCCGCGAAGGCTGTGGCGACCCCACGCCGTTCCTGGTCAGCGCGTGAGCCAGGTGGAAACGCCCGAGGCACCGGCCGAGCAGGCCGAGTCGCCTCGGCAACTGCAACTGGCCCTGGTCTACGGCGAAGCCCTGACCGAGCTGCCACTGGACCTGTACATCCCGCCGGACGCGCTGGAAGTCATCCTCGAAGCCTTCGAAGGCCCGCTGGACCTGTTGCTGTACCTAATCCGCAAGCAGAACATCGACATCCTCGACATCCCGGTGGCCGAGATTACTCGCCAGTACATGGGCTATGTCGAGCTGATGAAAAGCGTGCGCCTGGAGCTGGCTGCCGAATACCTGGTGATGGCCGCCATGCTCGCCGAGATCAAGTCGCGCATGCTGCTGCCGCGCTCGGCCGAGGCGGAGGAAGAGGAGGGCGACCCGCGCGCCGAGCTGATCCGCCGCTTGCAGGAGTACGAACGCTTCAAGGCTGCCGCCGAGGGCATCGATGAACTGCCACGGGTGGGCCGCGAGGTGCTGGTGCCGCGCCTGGAAGCGCCGCAGGCCAAGGTGCGCAAGCTGCTGCCCCAGGTCAGCCTGGAGGAGCTGTTGGTGTCCATGGCCGAAGTGATGCGCCGCAACGACCTGTTCGAAAGCCACCAGATCACCCGCGAGACCCTGTCCACCCGCGAGCGCATGAGCCAGGTGCTGGAGCGCCTCAAGGGCGGTGCTTTCGTGCCGTTCGTCGAGCTGTTTGGCGTCGATGAAGGCAAGTTGGGGGTAGTGGTGACCTTCATGGCGATTCTTGAGCTGGTGAAGGAATCGCTGATCGAACTGGTGCAGAATGAACCTTTCGCCGCCATCCACGTGCGGCTTCGCCCGGCGCTTGTTGAAGAACCTGATGAACCTGAATGAACCCCGCGACCTGGCGTCGCTGATCGAAGCCTTTTTGCTGGCTTCGGGCAAGCCGCAATCCCTGGAGCGCCTGTACGAGCTGTTCGAAGAGGCCGAGCGCCCCGAGCCCAAGGTGTTCAAGCAGGCCCTGGAGGTGCTGGGCAAGTCGTGCGCTGGCCGTGCATTCGAGCTCAAGGAGGTGGCCAGCGGCTACCGCCTGCAGATCCGCGAGGACTATGCCCCCTGGGTCGGCCGCCTGTGGGAGGAGCGCCCGCAGCGCTATTCGCGTGCGTTGCTCGAAACCCTGGCATTGATCGCCTACCGCCAGCCGATCACCCGTGGCGAGATCGAGGACGTGCGGGGTGTGGCGGTGAACAGCAATATCATCAAGACCATGATGGAGCGCGAGTGGATTCGCGTGGTCGGCTACCGGGAAGTGCCCGGGCGGCCGGCGATGTTCGCCACCACCAAGGCATTTCTCGATCATTTCAACCTCAAGAGCCTGGACGAGTTGCCGGCCTTGGCCGAGCTGCGTGAAATGGAGCCCGAGCCTGTGCTCGACCCGGACGATGCGCCAGTGCCGGCGCACCTGCAGGCGCTGGCTGATGCCAGCCTTGGGGAAGAGGAGGAGGTCGCCGAGCCGAAGGAGGAGACCAGCTTCCGCAGCTTGCTGGTGGAACTGGATGCCATGGAAGAAGGGCTGAAGACTGATTTTGATGATTTGCGTGGAGAGGAGCCTGAGGCCTCTGTGGAAGAAGAGGGCAAGATACCGCCCTGATTCTGCTGTTGCCTGTACCGGCCTCTTCGCGGGTAAACCCGCTCCTGCAAGGGACCGCGTCGCCATCAGGGCCTGTGATATCCCTGTAGGAGCGGGCTTGCCCGCGAAGAGGCCGGCACAGCCAACACATCACCATTAGGCAGAAACCTCTGCCAAAGCCCACAAAACCCTCTACCCTGCAGTGCGTTCCCCCGCCGAACCGCGTATGATGCGCGGCCTTTTGGCGCGTTCGTCGCCAAAAACCTGATTTCATTCCTACACCGGGAGGTGCCCAGATGAGTGAGCAAGACCTGCAAGATACCGAAATCACCCCGCCATCCGGCGAAAAACTGCAGAAAGTGCTGGCACGCATTGGCGTGGGTTCGCGCCGTGACGTCGAGGCCTGGATCAGCCAGGGCCGGATCAAGGTCAACGGCGTCGAGGCCACCCTCGGCCAGCGCGTCGACCTGCACGACGCCATTGCCGTAGATGGCAAGTTGATCAAACGCGAGGAAGCCGCCGAGGCCACCCGCCGGGTGATCATGTACAACAAGCCCGATGGCGAAATCTGCACCCGCGATGACCCGGAAGGCCGCCCGACCGTGTTCGACCGCCTGCCACGGCCCAAAGAAGGCCGCTGGATCAACATCGGCCGCCTGGACATCAACACCACTGGCCTGCTGCTGTTCACTACCGACGGTGAACTGGCCAACCGCCTGATGCACCCGTCCTACGAGATGGACCGTGAGTACGCAGTACGTGTGCGTGGTGAAGTCGACGACGAAATGCTCGAGCGCCTGAAGGCCGGCGTGATGCTGGAAGACGGCCCGGCCAAGTTCACCGACATCCAGAAGGCGCCGGGTGGCGAAGGCTTCAACCACTGGTACCACTGCGTGGTGATGGAAGGCCGTAACCGTGAGGTGCGTCGCCTGTGGGAGTCGCAGGGTATGGTGGTCAGCCGCCTGAAACGTGTGCGTTTCGGCCCGGTGTTCCTCAACTCCGACCTGCCGATGGGGCGCTGGCGTGAAATGACCCAGGGCGAAATCGACATCCTCGCCGCTGAAGTGGGGCTGCAGCCGGTCGCGCTGCCCGCCATGAAGCTCAAGGCCAAGGACAAGATGGAGCGCCTGCAGCGCAAATCGACCCGCCCGCTGGGCCGTGGCGAGCGTGTACGCAACCTGCGCCCGGCCCACGAAGGCGCTGCTGCCGGCGAACGTCCGGCGCGCCAGCCACGTGAAGAGGCCCCGCGTAAACCTGGCCGTGGCAGCACGGTTGCCGAGCGCCCGAGCGAGATGCGCAAGCGTCCGAGCAAGCCTGATGGTGACAAGCCGGCAGGCCGTGGTCGTGGCAAGCCGCGTGGCTGATTGGCCTTTGCGGTAAGAGAACCAGCCTTCGGGCTGGTTTTTTTATGCGTGTGAGAATTTGGGGCCGCAAAGCGGCCCCAAGATATTGAAGAAAAAGAATTTTTCGGACGACTGGCAAGTTCTTGAACCGCCATGTAAAGAAATTTGTACGAATGTGGCTGATTTCAGTCCTGATTTCAGAATTGACCCGATCTTGTAAAAAAACCTTGCCGCTGCTCGTGTGCCAAAGCCACCCTCCTGGCTCCTGCCTATCTTGCCCAAACCCCCGCCCCACGGTGTTATAGCCGCCATTGCCGTGTGCAAAAAGCCAGTCCACAGAGCCTGGCTGACAAAACAACAAATGGAGGCGCCATGTACGCCGATCACTCCGCCTTTCAAGGCCTGTACCACAGGATCGCTGCGTTTTTTCCCAAGGAAACGATGCAACGCGTTGACGCCTGCGCGCTCGCAGGGGTATACAGTGCGCCGCGTTTTACCTGTGACTCCTTTGCGTACCGCGCACTCTTGATCACGCCTGGTTGATCCGCTTCGGCGGCACCTGGGGTCAAGAAATCCAAGGTAACCACCTTGCCCATTCCGCTGCGCCACGAGCGCGGTGGGTCCGATTCCGTCACAGATAAAAACAATGCAGGTGACTTCGTTCATGAGTGGACAAAACATGCATTCAGGCGAGCTCAAGCGGGGCCTGAAGAACCGCCATATCCAGTTGATCGCTCTCGGCGGTGCGATTGGTACCGGTCTATTCCTCGGCTCGGCAGGCGTGATGAAATCCGCCGGCCCGTCGATGATCCTTGGCTACGCCATCTGCGGCTTCATCGCCTTCATGATCATGCGCCAGTTGGGCGAAATGATCGTCGAAGAGCCGGTGGCCGGCTCGTTCAGCCATTTCGCCCACACCTACTGGGGTGGTTTCGCCGGCTTCCTGTCGGGCTGGAACTGCTGGGTGCTGTACATCCTGGTGGGCATGTCGGAGCTTTCGGCGGTCGGCAAGTATGTTCACTACTGGTGGCCGGAGATCCCCACCTGGGTCACGGCGGCAGCGTTCTTCGTGCTGATCAACGCCATCAACCTGATGAACGTGAAGTTCTTCGGTGAAGCCGAATTCTGGTTCGCCATCATCAAGGTCGTGGCCATCGTCAGCATGATTGGCCTGGGTGCCTACCTGCTCACCAGCGGCAGCGGCGGCCCTGACGCGACCGTGGCCAACCTGTGGTCGCATGGCGGCTTCTTCCCCAACGGTATCAGCGGCTTGGTGATGGCCCTGGCGTTCATCATGTTCTCCTTCGGTGGCCTGGAAATGCTCGGCTTCACCGCGGCCGAGGCCGACAAGCCGAAGACCGTGATCCCCAAGGCGATCAACCAGGTCATCTACCGTATTCTGATCTTTTATGTCGGCGCCCTGGTGGTGCTGCTGTCGCTGACCCCATGGGACAACCTGGTCGCCAGCATCGACGCCTCGGGTGGCAGCTACGGCAGCAGCCCGTTCGTGCAGGTGTTCTCGCTGCTGGGCAGTGACGTGGCTGCTCACCTGTTGAACTTCGTGGTCCTGACCGCGGCACTGTCGGTGTACAACAGCGGCACCTACTGCAACGCCCGCATGCTGCTGGGCATGGCCGAGCAGGGTGATGCCCCGGCGGCACTGGCCAAGGTCGACAAGCGTGGCGTGCCAGTGCGTTCGATCCTGGTGTCGGCGGCCGTGACCCTGATCGCGGTGCTGCTCAACTACCTGATGCCGTCCAACGCGCTGGAGCTGCTGATGTCGCTGGTGGTAGCGACCCTGGTGATCAACTGGGCGATGATCAGCTACTCGCACCTGAAGTTCCGCCAGCACCTCGATAGCACCGGCCAGAAGCCGCTGTTCAAGGCGCTGTGGTACCCGTACGGCAACTATGTGGTGCTGGCGTTCGTGGTGCTGATCCTCGGCATCATGCTGATGATCCCGGGCATCCAGGTTTCGGTGTATGCGATCCCGGTATGGCTGTTCGCGATGTTCGTGGTCTATATGGTCAAGTCGCGGCGCCGGATGCATGCCGGTGGGGCTGCTGGAACCGTAGCCAAGTAAGGCGCTGAAGGTGATATGGAAACCCGAGGCCGGGAGACTGGCTTCGGGTTTTTTGTTGTCTGGTTGGGCCTCTTCGCGGGCAAGCCCGCTCCTACAGGGGTATCACCGGCCCTGAGAGCAGCGCTATACCTGTAGGAGCGGGCTTGCCCGCGAAGAGGCCCGACCAGGCAACAGATCAGATCTGCTCCAGCAACCACCCCCGGAATGCCCGCAACGACGGCAACGCCTCATTCCTAGGCGGGTAGATCAGGTAATAACTACGCTGGCTGGCAAACGCCACCCCCGGGCTGTACAACTCACCCTTGGCCAGCTCCTCCTCCACCAATATGCGCGGCACCAGGCCGATACCGATGCCGGCGCGCACCGCCTGGATCAGGTGCGAGGTCAGCTCGAAGCTCGGCCCCAGGCGCATCGCCCGGTGCGGCAGGGCATGGTGCGAAAACCATTCGCCCCAGGCATGCGGGTTGTTGGCCACATTCAGCAGTACTTCTTCGCTGATCCGTGCCGGGCTCCAGCCCTGGCTGTCCGCACCGGCCTCCGGCGGCAGGATCACCACCAGCTCCTCGGCATGCAGGCGATGGCAGATCAGCCCCGGCAGGTCGTGGCTGGCCACGCCGATGGCGGCATCGATCTCGCTGGTGTCGAAGTTGATGGCTTCGATACGGGAATGAATGTGCACCAGCATGCCCGGGTGGGCGTTGTAGAACGCATACAGCCGCGGCAACAGCCATTTCGAGCCGAAGGTGGGCAGGGTGGCCAGGCGCAAGGTGCCCACCCCCGACTGGTAGGCCAGTGCCTGCAGGGTAGCGCTGCGGATGCGCCCCAGTGCCTCGCTGAGTTCGCGCTGGTACAGGCGGCCGACATCGGTCAGCTGGACCTGGCGGCCCTCGCGGCGGAACAGGGTCAGGCCCAGTTGCTGTTCCAGCGCCTGCACCTGGCGGCTGACCGCGCTCTGGGTCAGCGACAGTTCGGCAGCGGCACGGGTGTAGCTTTCATGTCGGGCGGCGGCCTCGAATGCCAGCAGCAGCGACATGGACGGTGTCAGGTGGCGGTAATTCATTCATAAAAGTCATCGATAGCGGCAGGATTATCCGTTTGCCCCTGAAGCGAAACTACAGGAACATTGGCCTATACGTCATCCTTGCATGCCACCACCCATGCCGGAACGACAGGAATCCCGTGAATTAGCCAATATCAAGAGGCCATCCTTCGATGATCGCCCAGCTGCCGACCGTTGCACCGAGCGCCAACTACCCCGAATTCCTCGAAGCCCTGCGCAATAGTGGCTTCCGTGGCCAGATCAGTGCCGACTACGGCACCCGCACGGTGCTGGCCACCGACAACTCGATCTACCAGCGCTTGCCGCAGGCGGCGGTGTTCCCGCTGGACGCCGACGATGTGGCGCGGGTCGCCACGCTGATGGGCGAGGCGCGCTTCCAGCAGGTCAAGCTGACCCCGCGTGGCGGTGGCACTGGCACCAACGGCCAGTCGCTGACCGACGGTATCGTCGTCGACCTGTCGCGGCACATGAACAAGATCCTCGAAATCAACGTCGAGGAGCGTTGGGTGCGGGTGCAGGCCGGTACGGTCAAGGACCAGCTCAACGCCGCGCTCAAGCCGCACGGGCTGTTCTTCGCCCCCGAGCTGTCCACCTCCAACCGCGCCACCGTCGGCGGCATGATCAACACCGACGCCAGTGGCCAGGGCAGCTGCACCTACGGCAAGACCCGCGACCACGTGCTGGAGCTGCACAGTGTGCTGCTCGGTGGCGAGCGCCTGCACAGCCTGCCGATCGACGATGCCGCGCTGGAGCAGGCCTGCGCAGCGCCTGGCCGGGTTGGCGAGGTGTACCGCATGGCGCGGGACATTCAGGAAACCCAGGCCGAACTGATCGAAACCACCTTCCCCAAGCTCAACCGTTGCCTGACCGGCTACGACCTGGCGCACCTGCGCGACGAGCAGGGCCGCTTCAACCTCAACAGCGTGCTGTGTGGTGCCGAGGGCTCGCTGGGCTACGTGGTCGAAGCCAAGCTCAACGTGCTGCCGATCCCCAAGTACGCGGTGCTGGTCAATGTGCGCTACACCAGCTTCATGGATGCCCTGCGTGACGCCAACGCGCTGATGGCGCACAAACCGCTGTCGATCGAGACGGTCGATTCCAAGGTGCTGATGCTGGCGATGAAGGACATCGTCTGGCACAGCGTTGCCGAGTACTTCCCGGCCGACCCCGAGCGCCCGACCCTGGGTATCAACCTGGTGGAGTTCTGCGGTGACGAGCCGGCCGAGGTCAATGCTCGGGTGCAGGCCTTTGTCGAGCACCTGCAGGCGGACACCAGCGTCGAGCGCCTTGGGCATACCTTGGCTGAAGGCGCCGAGGCCGTTACCCGTGTCTATGTAATGCGCAAGCGCTCGGTAGGCCTGCTGGGCAACGTCGAGGGCGAAGTGCGCCCGCAGCCGTTCGTGGAAGACACCGCGGTACCGCCAGAGCAACTGGCCGACTACATTGCCGACTTCCGCGCCTTGCTCGATGGCTACGGCCTGGCCTACGGCATGTTCGGCCACGTCGACGCCGGCGTGCTGCACGTGCGCCCGGCGCTGGACATGAAGGACCCGGCCCAGGCCGCGCTGGTCAAGCCGATTTCCGATGCGGTGGCGGCGCTGACCAAAAGCTACGGCGGCCTGCTGTGGGGTGAGCACGGCAAGGGCCTGCGCTCGGAATATGTGCCGGAGTACTTCGGCGAGCTGTACCCGGCGCTGCAGCGCCTGAAAGGCGCTTTCGACCCATACAACCAGCTCAACCCGGGCAAGATCTGCACCCCACCAGGTAGCGGCGAAGGCCTGACCCCGGTGGATGGCGTGACCCTGCGCGGTGACCTCGACCGTACCATCGACGAGCGCGTCTGGCAGGACTTCCCCAGCGCCGTGCACTGCAACGGCAATGGCGCCTGCTACAACTACGACCCCAATGACGCCATGTGCCCGTCGTGGAAGGCTACCCGTGAACGCCAGCATTCGCCCAAGGGCCGTGCCTCGCTGATGCGCGAATGGCTGCGCCTGCAAGGCGAGGCGAACATCGACGTGCTGGCGGCAGCGCGTAACAAGGTTTCGTGGCTCAAGGGCCTGCCGACGCGCCTGCGCAACAACCGCGCACGCAGCCAGGGGCAGGAAGACTTCTCCCATGAAGTGTACGACGCCATGGCCGGTTGCCTGGCGTGCAAGTCGTGCGCCGGGCAGTGCCCTATCAAGGTCAACGTGCCCGACTTCCGCTCGCGCTTCCTCGAGCTGTACCACGGCCGCTACCAGCGCCCGCTGCGTGACTATCTGATTGGCTCGCTGGAGTTCACCATCCCGTACCTGGCGCATGCGCCGGGCCTGTACAACGCGGTAATGGGCTCGAAGTGGGTGAGCAAGCTGCTGGCCGACAAGGTCGGCATGGTCGACAGCCCGCTGATCAGCCGCTTCAACTTCCAGGCCACCCTGACCCGTTGCCGTGTCGGCGTGGCCAGCGTGCCGGCGCTGCGTGAACTGACCCCGGCCCAGCGTGAGCGCAGCATCGTGCTGGTGCAGGATGCCTTTACCCGTTACTTCGAGACGCCGTTGCTGTCGGCCTTCATCGACCTGGCGCACCGCTTGGGTCACCGGGTGTTCCTGGCGCCGTACAGCGCCAATGGCAAGCCGCTGCATGTACAGGGGTTCCTCGGCGCGTTCGGCAAAGCGGCGATCCGCAACGCCACCCAGCTCAAGGCCTTGGCCGACTGCGGCGTGCCGCTGGTGGGCCTGGACCCGGCAATGACCCTGGTGTATCGCCAGGAGTACCAGAAGGTACCGGGCCTGGACGGTTGCCCGCAGGTGCTGTTGCCGCAGGAGTGGTTGATGGATGTGTTGCCGGAGCAGGCGCCGACCGCGCCGGGCAACTTCCGCCTGATGGCGCATTGCACCGAGAAGACCAACGTGCCGGCCAGCACCAAACAGTGGGAGCAGGTGTTCGCCCGCCTGGGGCTGAAGCTGGTGACCGAAGCTACCGGTTGCTGCGGCATGTCCGGTACCTATGGACACGAAGCGCGCAACCAGGAAACCTCGCGGACCATCTTCGAGCAGAGCTGGGCGACCAAGCTGGACAAGGAGGGCGAGCCGCTGGCAACTGGTTATTCGTGCCGTAGCCAGGTCAAGCGCATGACCGAGCGGAAGATGCGCCACCCGCTGGAAGTAGTTTTGCAGTACGCCCAGCGCTAGGTTTCAGGGCCTCGGGGGCTGCTTTGCAGCCCATCGCCGGCAAGCCAGCTCCCACCTCGACCGCATCGATCTCAAGCCCTGTGCAGTACCTGTGGGAGCTGGCTTGCCGGCGATGAGGCCAGCCCAGGCAATACAAGACAGTTGCTCTCACAGGGATTGCACCGCACTTGAAAGCTGTGGAGTACTTGTGGGAGCTGGCTTGCCGGCGATAGGGCCAGTGCAGCCGCTACACATTCAGGATTCTTGCACTCTGTTTCTCGGTTTTCGCGCCTGCCGGTACAGATACAGGCTCAACACCAACCCACAAGCCGCCGCAGCCGCCGCAAACAGAAACATCGAAGCAAACCCGAACCCCGCCGCCACCGCGCCCACCAGCGGCCCGGTCACCCCCAGCGACAAATCGATGAACAGCGAATACGCCCCCACCGCGGCCCCGCGGTTGGCCGCCGACACCTGGTTCACTGCCTCTACCCCCAGCGCCGGAAACACCAGCGAGAAACCAAAGCCGCTAAGTGCCGCACCAGCCAAGGCCAGTTCGGCGTTGGGCGCCAGCCACAGCATCAGCAGCCCCATGGTCTCTATCGCCAGGCAGGCGATCGCCACCCGAAAACCGCCAATCCGGTTGATCAGGTTGCCGAACAGCAGCCGCGCACTGATGAAACTGGCACCGAACAGGCTCAGGGTCAGCGCCGCGTTGGCCCAGCCATGGCTGGCGTAATACAGGGTGATGAACGTGGCGATGGTGCCAAAGCCGATCGAGCCCAGGGCCAGCCCCGAGCCATGCGGGAACACCTTGCCCAGTACCCGCAGGAACGGCAGGCGTACCCCGCTGACGATAGGTGCGGCCTGCTTGGGCCAGGCCAGCAACAGGCCGAGCGCGCACAGCAGGATGATGCTGATGCCCATGCTCCACAGCCCCAGGCCCTTGACCATCAGCACGCCCAGCGGGGCGCCGATGGCCAGTGCGCCGTAGCTGGCGATGCCGTTCCAGGAGATGACCTTGGCAGTGTTTGCAGCGCCCACCCGGCCGATGCCCCAGCCGATCGCACCCGAGCCCACCAGGCTTTCCGCGCTGCCCAGCACCAGGCGGCCGACCAGCAGGCAGGCCAGGCTCAGCCAGGGCAGCTGGGTGAGGAAGGCGCAGGCCAGCATGAATACGCCACTCAAGCCGCAGCCGGCCAGGCCATACATGACTGCCTTCTTGCTACCGTGGTTGTCGATGATGCGGCTGGCGGTAGGGCGGCTGAGCAGGGTGGCGAGGTATTGCACGCTGATCACCAGGCCGGCGACCACGGCACTGAAGCCCAGGTCGTTGTGCACATAGCCAGGCAGTACCGCCAGCGGGATGCCGATGTTGAGGTAGCCGATGAAGGTGAAGAGGACGATGGAGACGACTTGCAGGGTGACCGCAAGGGGGCGCGGTGAGTCGGGCATGGAGGCCTTCATGGCAGAGGTTCTGGACGGTGTGAAAACGTGATGACGGGGGTAGCCCGCAGGTCAGCCGTTTTCACACAGTCGGGGATGCGCAGTTATTCCTGGTCAGCGCTGGATTGATCGTCACCATCCTGCTCGACGGCAGCTGCCGGTTCGGCGTGAACGGTCACGGATGGCTCTTCTGGGTTCAGGCTTGGGAAGGGAAGATTCGGGATTTCATGCATCTCGTCGTTCCTCGCAAGTGTGAGTGAAAAGTCTGCGCCAGGCGCGGTTGAAGCTTCGCAAAGCTGGGGCAGGATACACAAGTCTGAATGACAGTTTGGATTTTTTACCGGTCGTTTGTCGGTTTTGCGGGCGAACAGCGGACGGTTTACCTACAAAAAACCGGGGCCGCTGCGCGCCCCTTCGCGGGCACGCCCGCTCCCACATGAACCGCGAAAATCAGGGAGTACGCGGTCTCTGTGGGAGCGGGCCTGCCCGCGAAGGGGCGCGCAGCGGCCCCACTTTCCAGGCGGTTATTTGCGGCCTTCAGCCGATTCCGCAACCTTGTCAGTGCGCGCGCACATGATGAAGTCATTGCGGTGCAGGCCTTTGATCGAGTGGCTCCACCAGGTCACGGTAACCTTGCCCCACTCGGTCAGCAGCCCCGGGTGGTGGCCTTCGGCCTCGGCGATCTCGCCAACGGCATTGGTGAACGCCAGGGCGTGCTTGAAGTTCTTGAACAGGAACACGCGCTCCAGTTCCATGTGGCCGTCACGTACTTCGATGTTCCAGTCCGGGATTTCGCGAATCAGCTCGGCCAGTTCTTCGTCGGTGACTTTCGGCGCGTCGGCGCGGCAGGCTTCGCAATGGGCTTGGTTCAAGGCATTCATGAGGTGTTTTCCGGTTCGAGTTGTTATCGGCAAGGTCGCTCAGGCAGCGACCTTGGGTGGAAACTTCGGTGCGTGCAGGCCCAGCTGCATGGCTTCATGGACCATGCCCATGATGTCTTCGTGGGCCAGGTCGAACAGGCGCTTCATGTTCGGCAGTACGAAATACACCGGCTGCAGGATGTCGATGCGGTACGGTGTGCGCATGGCTTCGATCGGGTCGAAGGCCTGGTGTTCAGGCTCGCCAGACAGACTGTAGACGGTCTCTTTCGGCGACGAGAGGATGCCACCGCCGTAGATCTTGCGGCCCTGCGCGGTTTCCATCAGGCCAAACTCGATGGTCATCCAGTACAGGCGCGCCAGGTACACGCGTTGTTCCTTGGTCGCAGCCAGGCCGAGCTTGCCGTAAGTGTGGGTGAATTCGGCGAACCAGGGGTTGGTCAGCAGCGGGCAATGGCCGAAGATCTCGTGGAAGATATCGGGCTCTTGCAGGTAGTCCAGCTCTTCCGGGGTGCGGATGAAGGTGGCGACCGGGAAGCGCTTGCTGGCCAGCAGTTCGAAGAAGGTCTGGAAAGGGATCAGTGCCGGTACCCGGGCAACCTGCCAGCCGGTGGTGGCACCCAGCACCTTGTTGATCTCGCCCAGTTGCGGGATACGGTCATGAGGCAGCTTGAGCTGGTCGATGCCGTCCAGGTATTCCTGGCATGCGCGGCCTTCGATCACTTTCAACTGGCGGGTGATCAGGGTGTTCCATACCGCATGCTCTTGCTGCGGGTAATCGATAAAACCATGCGCATCGGGCTCGCGTGCCACGTATTGCGTCTGTTTCATGTGGCTCTCCTGGTGAGGGCTTTTCTTGTTATGTGCAGGACATGCCTAAGGAATAACCCTTCACTGCCCGCTTTGCACGGAGGCAGGTCGGTGCCGGGGTTGGTTTTCCTCGGTGTTTTCGTAACGATAATTTTACAAAATTCCGCAGGTGTCGGAAAATCCGAGGCATCTGGCTGATGCTTTCGCAGTTTTTGTCAGCTTATCTTTACGATTTTTCTGCGCGGTGTTGAAAAACATTGGCGCTTCGAGAGCCCTCATGCGTATCAAAGTGCATTGCCAGAACCGCATTGGCATCCTGCGCGACATCCTTAACCTGCTGGTGGAGTACGGCATCAACGTGCTGCGCGGCGAGGTGGGCGGTGACCATGGCAACGCCATCTACCTGCATTGCCCGAACCTGATCAACCTGCAGTTCCAGGCGTTGCGGCCGAAGTTCGAGGCGATTGCCGGGGTGTTCGGTGTCAAGCGCGTGGGGCTGATGCCTAGCGAGCGGCGGCACATGGAGCTGAACGCGCTGCTGGGGGCGCTGGACTTCCCGGTGCTGTCGATCGACATGGGGGGCAGTATCGTCGCTGCCAACCGTGCGGCGGCGCAGTTGCTGGGGGTGCGGGTGGACGAGGTGCCGGGCATGCCGCTGGCGCGTTATGTGGAAGACTTCGACCTGCCGGAGCTGGTGCGGGCCAACAAGTCGCGCATCAACGGCCTGCGCATCAAGGTCAAGGGCGATGTGTTCCTGGCTGATATCGCGCCGCTGCAGTCCGAACACGATGACAGCGAGGCGCTGGCCGGCGCAGTGCTCACCCTGCACCGTGCCGACCGCATCGGCGAGCGCATCTACAACGTGCGCAAGCAGGAGTTGCGTGGTTTCGACAGCATCTTCCAGAGCTCGCGGGTAATGGCTGCGGTGGTGCGTGAGGCGCGGCGCATGGCGCCGCTGGATGCACCATTGCTGATCGAAGGCGAGACCGGTACCGGCAAGGAACTGCTGGCGCGCGCCTGCCACCTGGCCAGCCCGCGCGGCCAGTCGCCGCTGATGGCGCTCAACTGCGCCGGGTTGCCCGAATCGATGGCCGAGACCGAGTTGTTCGGTTACGGCCCCGGGGCGTTCGAAGGGGCGCGGGCCGAGGGCAAGCTGGGGCTGTTGGAGTTGACCGCAGGCGGCACGCTGTTCCTCGACGGGGTAGGGGAAATGAGCCCGCGCCTGCAGGTGAAGTTGCTGCGTTTTCTGCAGGACGGTTGCTTCCGCCGAGTAGGCAGCGATGAAGAGGTGTACCTGGATGTACGGGTGATCTGCGCGACCCAGGTGGATTTGTCCGAGTTGTGTGCCCGTGGCGAGTTTCGCCAGGACCTGTATCACCGGCTCAACGTATTGTCGCTGCACATTCCGCCCTTGCGCGAATGCATGGATGGCCTGGAAGGGCTGGTGCAGCACTTTCTCGACCAGGCCAGCCGACAGATCGGCTGCGCCATGCCGCGCCTGGCGCCGGCGGCGATGGACAAACTTGGGCAATACCATTGGCCGGGCAATGTAAGGCAGTTGGAAAACGTGTTGTTCCAAGCGGTTTCGTTATGCGACGGCGGTGTGGTTAAAAGCGAGCATATTCGCTTGCCGGATTATGGCGTGCGGCAACCATTGGGTGAGTTTTCGCTGGATGGGGATCTTTCGCAGATTGTCGGGCGCTTTGAAAAAGCGGTGCTGGAAAGTTTGATGGGGGAGTTTCCCAGTAGCCGGGCTTTAGGCAAAAGATTGGGCGTTTCGCATACCACGATTGCCAACAAGTTGAGGGATTATTCCTTGGGCAAGTCGGCAGATTAACGCAGGTAATTAATAGCCTGTTAATCTTGCGCAATATTCTTCGCGGGCTTGCCCGCTCCCACAAGTACTGCGCAGCGCTTGAAAGCTGTGCACAGTACTTGTGGGAGCGGGCGAGCCCGCGAAGGGCCCCGCAGGGGCCCAAATCTCAAGGATTAGCCGTTGGAGCAGCCGTTCCCCATCACGCGGTATTCGAGAATGTGCTTCTGGCCCTTGGAGTCCTCGTAGGTCATGCGGGCTGGCACGACTTCGCACACATTGGGCACTTCGCTCATGGAGATGACGCGAGCAATGTCCAGGTGCTGCGAGTAACTGTACTGTTCAACCGGAATCTGCTCGGCTTCTTTGGCTTCGCCGGCCATCGCCGCGCCGCAAAGACTGCCAAGTACCAATACCAGTAAAGCTTTCATTTTCTATTTACCTGTCTAAGGTCGTGAGGGGGCACGCGGCGCTTATGGCGCCGCGAGTACAGCAAGTTTTAACTATCGGGATTAGAGGGAGATTAACGCTTGCCTTCGTGGGGGCTGTTACCAGTTGTTAATCGCCTTGCCGTTGCTGGCGAGGTGAATTTTATGGCGCTGACCAAGGCTGAAACAGTGGGTGTTTTGATAAAGTGTTTTGACAGAATCTGTAACAATCCTCTGGTAAATCCCCTCGGTTTTTTTCACTTCGGGCTGTAATGCGCATGCCAGAGCGTCTTGTCGGAACGGGCGTGCCAAATTACTACCAACGTCGAATGGCTTTTGCCGCTCTGGTACAGTTACAAACGGTTCCATACAAAAACAACTATTACACCGAGGTAACACAGATGAGTGCGGCTCCACTGTATCCCGTTCGTCCCGAGGTTGCGGCCACTACCCTGACCGACGAGGCCACCTACAAGGCCATGTACCAGCAATCGGTGATCAACCCGGACGGCTTCTGGCGCGAGCAGGCCCAGCGTATCGACTGGATCAAGCCGTTCACCAAGGTCAAGCAGACCTCCTTCGACGACCACCACGTCGACATCAAATGGTTCGCCGACGGCACTCTGAACGTTTCCTCCAACTGCCTGGACCGCCACCTCGAAGAGCGCGGCGACCAGTTGGCCATCATCTGGGAAGGCGACGACCCTTCCGAACACCGCAACATCACCTACCGCGAACTGCACGAGCAGGTCTGCAAGTTCGCCAACGCCCTGCGTGGCCAGGACGTGCACCGGGGTGACGTGGTCACCATCTATATGCCGATGATCCCCGAGGCCGTGGTCGCCATGCTGGCTTGTGCCCGTATCGGTGCGATCCACTCGGTAGTGTTCGGTGGCTTCTCCCCCGAGGCGCTGGCTGGCCGTATCATCGACTGCAAGTCCAAGGTGGTGATCACCGCCGACGAAGGCGTGCGCGGCGGCCGTCGTACCCCGCTCAAGGCCAACGTCGACCTGGCCCTGACCAACCCCGAAACCAGCAGTGTGCAGAAGATCATCGTGTGCAAGCGCACCGGCGGCGACATTGCCTGGCACCAGCACCGCGACATCTGGTACGAAGACCTGATGAAAGTGGCCTCCAGCCACTGCGCGCCAAAAGAGATGGGTGCCGAAGAAGCGCTGTTCATCCTTTATACCTCTGGCTCCACCGGCAAGCCGAAGGGTGTGCTGCACACCACCGGCGGCTACCTGGTGTATGCCGCACTGACCCATGAGCGGGTATTCGACTATCGCCCGGGCGAGGTGTACTGGTGCACCGCCGACGTGGGTTGGGTTACCGGCCACAGCTACATCGTCTACGGTCCGCTGGCCAACGGTGCCACCACCCTGCTGTTCGAGGGCGTGCCGAACTACCCGGACATCACTCGTGTGTCGAAGATCATCGACAAGCACAAGGTCAACATCCTCTACACCGCGCCAACCGCCATCCGCGCGATGATGGCCGAAGGCGAGGCGGCGGTTGCCGGTGCCGATGGCTCCAGCCTGCGTCTGCTTGGCTCGGTGGGTGAGCCGATCAACCCCGAGGCCTGGAACTGGTACTACAAGACCGTGGGCAAGGAGCGTTGCCCGATCGTCGACACCTGGTGGCAGACCGAGACCGGCGGCATCCTGATCAGCCCGTTGCCGGGCGCCACCGGCCTCAAGCCGGGCTCGGCGACCCGCCCGTTCTTCGGCGTGGTGCCGGCGTTGGTGGACAACCTTGGCAACCTGATCGACGGCGCCGCCGAAGGCAACCTGGTGATTCTCGATTCCTGGCCGGGCCAGTCGCGTTCGCTGTACGGCGACCATGACCGTTTCGTCGATACCTACTTCAAGACCTTCCGTGGCATGTACTTCACCGGCGACGGCGCGCGCCGCGACGAGGATGGCTACTACTGGATCACTGGCCGCGTGGATGACGTGCTCAACGTGTCCGGCCACCGCATGGGTACCGCCGAGATCGAAAGCGCCATGGTGGCCCATGCCAAGGTCGCCGAGGCCGCGGTGGTGGGCGTGCCGCACGACATCAAGGGGCAGGGCATCTATGTGTATGTCACCCTCAATGCCGGCGTCGAGGCCAGCGAGCAGCTGCGCCTGGAGCTGAAGAACTGGGTGCGCAAGGAAATCGGCCCGATCGCCTCGCCGGATGTGATCCAGTGGGCGCCGGGGCTGCCGAAGACCCGTTCGGGCAAGATCATGCGCCGTATCCTGCGCAAGATTGCCACGGGTGAGTACGATGCCCTGGGCGATATCTCGACCCTGGCCGACCCGGGTGTGGTGCAGCACCTGATCGATACCCACAAGGCGATGAGCCTGGTTTCGGCCTGATATCGAAGCCTGTGGGAGCGGGCATGCCCGCGAACATCGGCGCAGCCGGTGCCATCCACCGCGTCGGCTGCTTCGCGGGCATGCCCGCTCCCACACCGATCGGTGCACGCCAGCAGAAAACCCCGCCCGGGCAACCGGCGGGGTTTTTTGCTTTACTGTTACCCGACATTCATCGGTAACTATTCTGTCACCGTTTCTGCACAAGATCGGGGCGTCCGGAAACAATTTCGGCACTGTTTCAGTGCGTCAACCTAACCATTTTTTGCAACACAGCACGCTACACTTGCCGTGCTACAAGGCTTTGCCAATAATAGGCCCAGGAATTGCTAGGTCTATAGGTTCTATTTCTTGCGCTTTTGCATATTTTGCAACGGCTGTCAACATCGCCCGCTGCGGTTTCAGGCGCTTCTGTAAGTAGTTGTCGCTTTGAAGAAATATCGACTATCGGGCTGTCGTTAAAATGCCACTCACTCGCTCGTGGTCTGCGACCTTGGTCGATACCCTGCGCGGCTCGCGTTGTACCCATTCGCATATCGGGCAGCTGTTACCTGCCTTGTATTGCCCCGTACCGATGGAGTTACCTGATGAAGAAGCTCGCACTGCTTGGCGCCCTGGCGCTGTCCGTGTTTTCCCTGGTGTCGCAGGCCGATGAAAAACCGCTGAAGATCGGCATCGAGGCTGCCTACCCACCCTTCGCCTTCAAGCAACCTGACGGCAGCATCGCCGGTTTCGACTACGACATCGGCAATGCCCTGTGCGAAGAGATGAAAGCCAAGTGCACCTGGGTCGAGCAGGAATTCGACGGCCTGATCCCGGCGCTGAAAGTGCGCAAGATCGACGCCATCCTGTCGTCCATGTCGATCACCGAGGACCGCAAGAAATCGGTCGACTTTACCAAGCGCTACTACCTCACCCCGGCGCGCCTGGTCATGAAGGAAGGCACCGCTGTCAGCGACAGCCTGGATGAACTCAAAGGCAAGAAGATCGGCGTGCAGCGCGGCTCGATCCACGACCGCTTCGCCAAGGAAGTGCTGGCCCCCAAAGGCGCCACCGTGGTCCCTTACGGCACCCAGAACGAAATCTACCTCGACGTGGCTGCCGGCCGCCTCGACGGCACCGTGGCCGACGCCACCCTGCTGGAAGACGGCTTCCTGAAAACCGACGCTGGCAAGGGCTTCGCCTTCGTCGGCCCGTCGTTCACCGACGTGAAGTACTTCGGTGATGGCGTCGGCATTGCCGTGCGCAAGGGCGACAAGGCCAATGCCGACCGTATCAACGCGGCCATCGATGCCATCCGTGCCAACGGCAAGTACAAAGAGATCGAGAAGAAGTACTTCAACTTCGATATCTACGGTCCAGACTCGAACTAAGACGTCGGGTTTCACCTGTGCAATGGTGCAAACAGCAGAGGCTCTGAGGTTTGCACCATTTTTCATTCTCTAGGTCGAGGACCTCATCATGTTGAAAGGCTACGGGGCAGTCATCCTCGACGGGGCGTGGCTGACGCTGCAGCTCGCCCTGTCGTCGATGGCCCTGGCCATCGTGCTCGGCCTGATCGGTGTGGCGCTGCGCTTGTCGCCAGTGCGCTGGCTGGCCTGGCTGGGCGATCTGTATTCCACGGTGATCCGTGGCATTCCGGACCTGGTCCTGATCCTGCTGATCTTCTACGGCGGGCAAGACATCATCAACCGGGTGGCGCCGCTGCTCGGCTATGACGACTATATCGACCTGAACCCGCTGGCCGCGGGTATCGGTACCCTGGGCTTCATCTTTGGTGCCTACCTGTCGGAAACCTTCCGCGGCGCTTTCCTGGGCATCCCCAAGGGCCAGGCCGAGGCGGGCGTGGCCTATGGCATGAGCCCCCGCCAAGTGTTCTTCCGCATCCAGGTGCCGCAAATGATTCGCCTGGCGATCCCCGGCTTCACCAACAACTGGCTGGTGCTGACCAAGGCCACTGCGCTGATCTCGGTGGTCGGCCTGCAGGACATGATGTTCAAGGCCAAGCAGGCGGCCGATGCCACGCGCGAGCCGTTCACCTTCTTCCTGGCAGTGGCGGCGCTGTACCTGGTGCTGACCAGCGTCTCGCTGCTGGCCCTGAAGTATCTCGAGCGCCGCTACTCGGTGGGCGTCAAGGTGGCTGAACTATGATCTTCGACTACAACGTCGTCTGGGAGGCCATGCCGCTGTACTTGGGCGGCCTGCTGACCACCCTCAAACTGCTGGCGATTTCGCTGTTCTTCGGCCTGCTGGCGGCCATTCCGCTGGGCCTGATGCGGGTGTCCAAGCAGCCGCTGGTCAACATGAGCGCATGGCTGTACACCTACGTGATCCGCGGCACGCCGATGCTGGTGCAGCTGTTCCTGATCTACTACGGCCTGGCCCAGTTCGAGGCGGTGCGCGAAAGCGTGTTCTGGCCGCTGCTGTCCAGCGCCACCTTCTGTGCCTGCCTGGCGTTCGGCATCAACACCAGTGCCTACACCGCCGAAATCATCGCCGGCAGCCTCAAGGCCACGCCGCATGGCGAGATCGAGGCGGCCAAGGCCATGGGCATGTCGCGCATGAAGATGTACCGGCGCATCCTGCTGCCGTCGGCCCTGCGCCGGGCGCTGCCGCAGTACAGCAACGAAGTGATCATGATGCTGCAGACCACCAGCCTGGCGTCGATCGTCACCCTGATCGACATCACCGGTGCCGCGCGCACGGTCAATGCCCAGTACTACCTGCCTTTCGAGGCCTACATCACGGCGGGCGTGTTCTACCTGTGCCTGACCTTCATCCTGGTGCGCCTGTTCAAGATGGCCGAACGCCGCTGGCTCGGCTACCTGGCGCCGCGCAAGCACTGACCGCTTTGTGAGAATCGACAGCATGTACAAACTCGAAGTCCAAGACCTGCACAAGCGCTACGGCAGCCATGAAGTGCTCAAGGGCGTGTCCCTGGCGGCCAAGGCCGGCGACGTCATCAGCATCATCGGCTCCAGCGGTTCGGGCAAGTCGACCTTCCTGCGCTGCATCAACCTGCTGGAGCAGCCGCATGCCGGCAAGATCCTGCTCAACAACGAAGAGCTGAAGCTGGTCGCCGGCAAGGACGGTGCGCTGAAGGCTGCCGACCCGCGCCAGCTGCAGCGCATGCGTTCGCGCCTGTCGATGGTGTTCCAGCACTTCAACCTGTGGTCGCACATGACTGCGCTGGAAAACATCATCGAAGCACCGGTGCATGTGCTGGGCGTGAACAAGAAGGAGGCCCTGGAAAAGGCCGAGCACTACCTGGCCAAGGTCGGTGTCGCCCATCGCAAGGATGCCTTCCCGGGGCATATGTCCGGTGGCGAGCAGCAGCGTGTAGCGATTGCCCGAGCGCTGGCCATGGAGCCCGAGGTGATGCTGTTCGACGAACCGACCTCGGCGCTGGACCCGGAACTGGTGGGCGATGTGCTCAAGGTCATGCAGGCGCTGGCCCAGGAAGGCCGGACCATGGTGGTGGTGACTCACGAGATGGGCTTTGCCCGCGAGGTGTCCAACCAGCTGGTGTTCCTGCACAAGGGCCTGGTGGAAGAAACCGGCTGCCCGCGCGAAGTGCTGGCCAACCCGCAGTCGGAGCGCCTGAAGCAGTTCCTCTCCGGCAGCCTGAAGTAAAAGCTGCATTTTTGCACCAGAATAGGGCATGCTGCGCGGCGAGCGCAGCCTGACCCGGCGCACAGACTCGAACGACCTCAGGTTTCGGACCACGCCCTATGACCACCCAGCGAATCGGTTTTCTCATCTGGCCCAGCACCAGGCCCTTGACCCTGGCATTGGCCGAGGAAGTGTTGCAGGTGGCGCAGCGGGTGCACCCGGACGTGGTCTACGAGCTGGCCTTCCTGCAGGCAGAGCCGGCGCAAGACGGCAGTTGGCGCCTGCCGGGCGAGCCATGGAACGGCCGCCTAGACGGTTGCCACAAGCTGTTCCTGGTGGCCGATGAACAGCCGCCTGCGGTGGGTGCGGCATTGTCGACGGCACTCAAGCAGCTGGCGCGCAGTGGCTGCATGATCGGCGGCCTGTCTGCCGGGGTTTATCCACTGGCGATGCTGGGCCTGCTCGACGGTTACCGCGCTGCGGTGCATTGGCGCTGGCAGGATGATTTTGCCGAGCGCTTCCCCAAGGTCATCGCCACCAGCCACCTGTTCGATTGGGATCGCGACCGCCTGACCGCCTGCGGCGGCATGGCCGTGACCGACCTGCTGCTGGCGGTGCTGGCCCGTGACCACGGTGCTGAGCTGGCCGGGGCAGTGTCGGAAGAGCTGGTGGTCGAGCGCATTCGTGAAGGTGGCGAGCGCCAGCGCATTCCGCTGCAGAACCGCCTGGGCTCGAGCCATCCCAAGCTGACCCAGGCGGTGCTGCTGATGGAGGCCAACATCGAAGAGCCGCTGACCACCGACGAAATCGCCCAGCATGTGTGCGTGTCGCGCCGGCAGCTGGAGCGTATCTTCAAGCAGTACCTGAACCGCGTGCCGAGCCAGTATTACCTGGAGCTGCGGCTGAACAAGGCGCGGCAGATGCTGATGCAGACCAGCAAGTCGATCATCCAGATCGGGCTGTCCTGCGGCTTCTCGTCGGGGCCGCATTTTTCCAGTGCCTACCGCAACTTCTTTGGCGCAACGCCACGTGAAGACCGTAACCAGCGGCGTAGCAGCAGCCCGTTCGAGCTGAGTTCGGCACCGGCTGAGAAGGGTTGAGATTTCGGTTGGGTCCGTGTGTGTGTCTTGGGATTGATGGTGGTGCGCAAATCGAGCGCCGC
>NZ_JYKS01000030.1 GCF_000935045.1 Pseudomonas sp. 10-1B | reverse complement strand
CTCAAGCCCTGTGCAGTACCTGTGGGAGCTGGCTTGCCGGCGATGAGGCCAGCCCAGGCAATACAAGACAGTTGCTCCCACAAGAGCGGCGTACGCTGTACCTGTGGGAGCTGGCTTGCCGGCGATGGGCCGCAAAGCGGCCCCCTGCGATCTCAGCGCTGGAACACTTCAGTCAGCAGGTTATGCATCGAACGGAACGCCCGCTCGGAGGTACGCCGGTCATACTGCATCTTGCCCGGCACATTAGCATTCGGGTCGGTGAACGAGTGCACTGCCCCGCCATAGCTCAGCAACTGCCAGTCAACCTTGGCCGCATTCATTTCGTCCTCGAACGCCGGCAACTGCTCTTTTGGCACCAGCGGGTCGGAAGCACCATGCAGCACCAGCACCGAGCCCTTGATGCGCTTGGCATCTTCCGGGTTCGGCGTGTCCAGGGTGCCATGGAGCGACACCGCCGCGCGCAAGTCGGCGCCGGTACGGGCCAGCTCCAGCGCACAGCAGCCACCGAAACAGAAGCCGAAGGTGGCGACCTTGCCAGGCTCCAGCAGCGCCTTCGATTGCCCCAGCAATTGCGCCAGGGCCTCCTGCATGCGCTTGCGCAGTTCGCCACGGTCGTTCTTCAACGGCATCATCGCCGCGCCGGCCTCGTCGGCGTTGGACGGGCGCACCGATTGCCCGTACAGGTCGGCAATCAGTACCACATAGCCCTTCTCGGCCACTTCCTTGGCGATGCGCTCGGCCCCTTCGCCAATGCCCATCCAGTTCGGCGCCATCACCAGGCCTGGCCGCCCCAGCGCACCCGGCTCATAGACCAGGCGGCTTTCATAGGTCTTGCCGGACAGGTGATAGACCAGCGATTCGACGATTACTTTGCTCATCAAGCACTCCTTTGGCACTCGTCATAAAAAAGCCCGCCGAAGCGGGCTTTCCTCTGCATCAACTCAAGCAGACAGCTCGACCAACAGCTTGTTCAGGCGACGAACGTAAGCTGCCGGGTCCTTCAGGCTGTCACCGGCCGCCAAGGCCGCCTGATCGAAGAGGATGTGCGACAGCTCGGCGAAGCGGTCTTCGCTCTGCTCGTTGTCCAGCTTTTCGATCAGCGGGTGGGTCGGGTTGAACTCGAAGATCGGCTTGGACTCCGGCACCTTCTGCCCGCTGGCTTCCAGAATCTGGCGCATCTGCAGACCCAGGTCCTGCTCACCGATGGCCAAAATCGCTGGCGAGTCGGTCAGGCGGTGCGACACGCGCACTTCAGCCACGCTGTCACCCAGCGCGCCTTTCAGGCGTTCGACCAGGCCTTCTTTATCCTTGGCGACTTCTTCCTGGGCTTTCTTGTCTTCTTCCGAATCCAGGTTGCCCAGGTCCAGGTCGCCACGGGCGACGTCGACGAAGGCCTTGCCGTCGAACTCGTTGAGGTAGCTCATCAGCCACTCGTCGATGCGGTCGGTCAGCAGCAGCACTTCGATGCCTTTCTTGCGGAAGACTTCCAGGTGCGGGCTGTTCTTGACCTGCGCGTACGACTCGCCGGTGAGGTAGTAGATCTTGTCCTGGCCTTCCTTGGCGCGGGCCAGGTAGTCGGCCAGGGCGACGCTCTGCTCGCCGCTGTCGTCCTGGGTGGAGGCGAAGCGCAGCAGGCCGGCGATCTTCTCCTTGTTGGCGAAGTCCTCGGCCGGGCCTTCCTTCAGTACCTGGCCAAAGTTTTTCCAGAAGCCCTTGTACTGCTCGGGTTCGTTCTTCGAAAGCTTCTCCAGCATGTCCAGCACGCGCTTGGTCAGCGCGGTCTTCATCGAATCGATGATCGGATCTTTCTGCAGGATCTCGCGGGACACGTTCAGCGACAGGTCGTTGGAATCGACCACGCCCTTGATGAAGCGCAGGTACAGCGGCAGGAACGACTCGGCCTGGTCCATGATGAACACGCGCTGCACGTACAGCTTCAGGCCGCGTGGCGCTTCGCGCTGGTACAGGTCGAACGGTGCGCGGGCTGGCACGTACAGCAGCGAGTTGTACTCGAGCTTGCCTTCGACCTTGTTGTGGCTCCAGGCCAGCGGGTTTTCGAAGTCATGGCCGATGTGCTTGTAGAACTCCTGGTATTCCTCGTCCTTGATCTCGGTACGCGGACGGGTCCACAGGGCGCTGGCGCGGTTGACGGTTTCCCATTCTTCGGCCGGCTGCTCTTCGCCCTCAGCGGCAGCCTGCTCTTTTGGCAGCTGGATCGGCAGGGCAATATGGTCGGAGTACTTCTTGACCACGTTGCGCAGGCGCCAGCCATCGGCGAACTCCTGCTCGCCCTTCTTCAGGTGCAGGACGATGCGGGTACCACGCTGTGGCTTGTCGATGGTGGCGACTTCGAACTCGCCCTCGCCTTTCGACGACCAGTGCACGCCTTCGGCAGCCGGCTGGCCGGCACGACGGCTGTAGACGTCGACCTTGTCGGCAACGATGAACGCGGAGTAGAAACCCACGCCGAACTGGCCGATCAGGTGCGAGTCCTTCTTCTGATCACCGGTGAGGTTCTTCATGAAGTCGGCAGTGCCTGACTTGGCAATGGTACCCAAGTGCGCGATGACGTCTTCGCGGTTCATGCCGATGCCGTTGTCCTCGAGGGTGACGGTACCGGCGTCCTTGTCGAAGCTCAGGCGAATCTTCAGGTCGGCATCGCCTTCGAACAGCTCTGGCTTGGCCAGGGCCTCGAAGCGCAGCTTGTCGGCGGCGTCGGAGGCGTTGGAGATCAATTCACGCAGGAAGATCTCCTTGTTCGAGTACAGGGAATGGATCATGAGGTGCAGCAGCTGCTTTACCTCGGTCTGGAAGCCCAGCGTTTCTTTTTGAGTCTCCACACTCATGGTCTTCAAAACTCCGATCTGATGGCAATTGGCGCCTGGCGGCCGGTTCGGCCTGCGTTAACGGCGGATGTCATGCAGATGGGGGCTGCCCGGATGATTTCAAGGGCTTTTCCGGTTCGATCTTGAAATGCGCGCGAGCTGTGGCAATCGGCGACTGCTTGTCACCCTGCCAGGCGGTGATGGCCACGTTGGTCACCCGCCGTCCCTGGCGCCACAGCTGGCACTGGGCGTAGGTATCGCGAAAATGCCCGGCGCGCAGGTAGTCGATGGAGAAATCGATGATCTTCGGAATACTCGCGCTCTCGCTGTAGATCAGCAGGTACAGCGCTGCCGACAGCTCCATGAAGCCCGCGATCACCCCGCCATGGATCGCCGGCAGCAGCGGGTTGCCGATATTGTCCTGGCTGGCCGGCAGGCGGAACAGCAGGTCATCGCCCTGGCGCTCGCATTCGATGCCGATCAGCCCGGCGTAGGGAATCAACGCCAGCAATGGCCGGTAATCACCTTGGGCATGGGCAGCGTTGAGCTGTTGGCGAACCGCGTGAGGAATCATGCCCCACCCTCCTTCAGGCTGTTGCCGAAACGGATGCCGCCCTTGATCTCCTGACCCAGGCGCATGAACGTGCCCACCACCTGGCAGATCGGCTGGGTGGGGTCGTCCTGGTAGGCGCTCCCACGGGTGAAGATCACATCGCGGGTGACCCGGTAGCACTGGGCATGGCTGTAGATGTCCTTGCCGGCTTCGGCCGGGTGCATGTAGTCGATGCGCAAGTCCAGGGTCGGGCACACCTCGAAGCGCGGCAGCACGCACAGCGTGGCCATGCCGCAGGTGGTGTCCATCAGTGTGGTCAGCGCCCCACCATGTATGGCACCGGTCTGCGGGTTGCCGACGATGGCCGGGGACCAGGGCAGGACCAGGGTCATGCCATCGCCATCGGCCTGCGCTACACGCATCTGCAACAACTGACAATGTTTAAGGGCCGAGAGAAAACGCTCGGCCATGGCCGTCAAGGTTGAATCACTCATTGGCTGCTACCACCCGCCGCGGCGAAACGGCATAAATTCATTAAAAAGTCTATATAGAACGGGGCGTTATATATCTGTAATCTTCGTTGAACTAATTCCGCATAGTGGCACTCGAAGGAACAAGTCACTTATTCCACCAAGGAGAAACACACCCATGCGTAAACCTTTTGCTTTTGCTCTGATGCTGGCTGCTGCCATGGGCCTGGCCGCTTGCGATAAAGCGAGCGAAGACAAAGCCCAGGACGCACAAGAACATGCTGAACAAGCCCAGGAGAAGATGGGTGAAGCTCAGGATAAGATGAACGAAGCGGCCAAGGAAAACGCCGAAGCTGCCAAAGATCAGGCCGAAGCCGAGCAGAAGGCTGCCGAAGAAGCCGCACCGGCTACTCCGGCGCCGGAAACCGCGCCAGCTGCTCCGGCCGAACCTGCCAAGCAGTAATCGGCTAAAACAAAAAAACCCGACATTGTCGGGTTTTTTTGTGCCTGCAATTACGGATTAAACGTTTCAGGCTCCAGACAGCGTATTTTCCTTGGGCGGTTCTGGAGGGGTACTTTCGGTGGGTGTGAACACCATCACATCCAATACATCCGAATGGAACTCACGGCGGTACAGGATCAGCACGACCCCGACACTCATGACCATGAACAACCACGGGCTTATGAACCAGCTCAACATGGCCATGCCGAAGTAATACGAACGCAGGCCGAAGTTGAACTGGTTGGCGGCAAGCGACAGCACTCGCGCTGCCCGCGAGGCGAACGCCTTGCGTTCTAGTTCATTGACTTGCCGTTCGCCAATCATCGGTGCCGAGCCCACCAGGACCGCGGCGAAGTTGTATTGGCGCATGCACCAGCTGAATGTGAAGAAGGCGTAGACGAAGACCATCGCCAGGCACAACAGCTTGACCTCCGACATGCCCTGCGAGGCCTGCTGCACCAGCGGCAGGTCGGCCAGCAGCGACAGCGCCCGGTCCGAAGCGCCGAGCACGGTGAGGATACCGGCGAGGATGATCAGGGTGCTGGAGGCGAAGAACGACGCGTTGCGCTCGAGGTTACCGATCACGCTGGCATCGGCAATACGGTTGTCGCGCAGTAGCATCCGGCGCATCCAGTCTTCGCGGTACAGGTGCAGCACGCTGGCCAGGCAGGCGGTGTCGCGGCCCTTCCAGATGGCATAGCGGGTGTAGCCGCCCCAGCACAGGGCGAACCAGGCAATGGCCAGCAGGTTATTGAGGTTGCTTTGGATGAAGTTCATGCAGGGTTCCCAAGAGCGCCAGGTGCCTAAAGGATAGGGACCGGGTTTCGACGCTGGCAAGCGGCAAAAGGCACACCTCTGCAGGGAAATATGTATTGCCTGTGCTGGCCTCTTCGCGGGTAAACCCGCTCCCACAGGAGATCACCACAGGTTCTGAATGTGGTGATCTCCTGTGGGAGCGGCTTTAGCCGCGAAGAGGCCGATACAGACTATAAAAAAAGCCCCGCATCCTTTCGGATACGGGGCTTTGCGGTTTCCACCCTTGGCGCGCACCCTTTTGGCTTGTGGCCGGTGCCGCCCTCAGGCTTCAACTATGCCGGTCAGGCCAGCGCCTCGCGCGGCTTGCCCAGCACGCGGTCGCACGCCACGGCGCCGGCCAGGGTCACCACCGAAGGCACCAGCCAGGCCAGGCCCTGGTCGCTCAGCGGCAGGTGCGCCATGAAGTCCGGCAGCACGTGGGCAATGCTGCTGCCCTTGATCGCATCGACCATGCCGAACAGCAGCGACACCAGCATCACCGGCGCCAGGATACGGGTCGGCGAGTTCCACAGCTCCTTCACGAAGCTCAGACCAACCACCACGATGCACGGCGGATAGATGGCGGTGAGCACCGGAATCGAGAACATGATCAGCTTGGTCAGGCCAAGGTTGGAGATCAGCAGCGAGAAGCCGGCCAGGATCACCACCAGTGCACGGTACGACAGTGGCAGCATCTGGCTGAAGTACTCGGCACAGGCGCAGGTCAGGCCAACCGCGGTCACCAGGCAGGCCAACGCGATCAGCACGGCGAGGAAGCCGCTGCCCAGCGAGCCGAAGGTATGCTGCACATAAGCATGCAGAACCGCCGCACCGTTGGTGGCATCAGCTGCGATATCGTGGCTGGTGGCGCCCAGGCGGAACAGGCTGATGTACACCAGGGCCAGGCCGACACCGGCGATCAGGCCAGCGATGATGGCATAACGGGTGATCAACTTCGGCGACTCGACACCGCGCGAGCGGATGGCGTTGACGATGACGATACCGAATACCAGGGCACCCAGGGTGTCCATGGTCAAGTAACCATCGGAGAAGCCCTTGGAGAAGGCAGCAGCGGCATAGGCCGGCTGCGCTTCACCAATGGTACCGGCCGGCAGCGCGAAGGCAGCGATGCCCAGCACGGCCAGGGCGATGATCTTCAGCGGCGCCAGGAAGCGGCCCACGGTGTCGAGCAGCTTGCCCGGGTACATGGACACGGCCAGCACCACGGCGAAGTACACCAGGCTGTAGATGAACAGCGCCAGCGGGCTTTCACCGGTCAGCGGCGCAACGCCCACTTCGAACGAAACGGTCGCGGTGCGTGGGGTGGCGAACAATGGGCCGACCGACAGGTAGCACACGGCGGCCAGCAGGCCACCGAAGAACTTGCCGATCGGGCTGCTCAGGGCATCCATGCCGCCACCGACCTTGGCCAGTGCGACCACGGTGATGACCGGCAGGCCCACGGCGGTCACCAGGAAGCCCAGGGCGGCCATCCACACGTGCGGACCGGACTGCAAGCCGACGATAGGCGGGAAGATGATGTTGCCAGCGCCTACGAAAAGCGCAAACGTCATAAAGCCAAGCGCCAGGATATCCTGGCCTTTGAGAACTTTCATTTAAGGTAGTACCACACTGCTGAAATCGGGATTCGAGAGGGGATTTCCCTATGGGTGAGGGAAATGCTGCCCGGCTTGATAGGCCAGACCCGTTTAGCGTGTCGTTCCCTTTTGGGGTACGGGCACAGAGTGAACGCGTAATGTAACTGTTTTGACAGTCAAACGCACTGGCACAGTGCTGCTTGTCCGATGTGCGTATGTGTTTGTCGTCTGTGCGACCGAGGACAGTAGGAATTATCCTCGAATTGAAACATTCGTCTGCGTGAAAATTCCTATCAAACCTATCGAAAAATCCACAGCGCCTGTTCTGGCCTCTTCGCGGGCTTGCCCGCTCCCACAGGGATCACCACAGGTTCTGAATGTGGCGATCTTCTGTGGGAGCGGGCAGCCCGCGAAGAGGCCGGCACAGGAATACTCAAACCCCACAAACGACAAAGGCCACCCGAAGGTGGCCTTTGTGCGCGTGGGGGGTGTTGCAGTATTACTTCTTGACTTCCCAGCCAGTCAGCTCGGCCAGGGCCTTGCCGATGTCAGCCAGGGAACGCACGGTCTTCACACCAGCGTCCTGCAGAGCGGCGAACTTCTCGTCCGCAGTGCCCTTGCCGCCGGAGATGATGGCGCCAGCGTGGCCCATGCGCTTGCCCGCAGGTGCGGTAACACCGGCGATGTAGGAAACCACAGGCTTGGTTACGTTGGCCTTGATGTAGGCCGCGGCTTCTTCTTCAGCCGAACCGCCGATCTCACCGATCATGACGATCGCTTCGGTCTTCGGGTCTTCCTGGAACAGCTTCAGGATGTCGATGAAGTTGGAGCCTGGGATCGGGTCGCCACCGATACCCACGCAGGTCGACTGGCCGAAGCCGGCGTCGGTGGTCTGCTTGACCGCTTCGTAGGTCAGGGTGCCGGAGCGCGAAACGATACCGACCTTGCCTGGTAGGTGGATGTGGCCTGGCATGATGCCGATCTTGCACTCGCCCGGGGTGATGACACCTGGGCAGTTAGGGCCGATCAGGGTCACGCCCAGCTCGTCGCACTTGACCTTGGCATCCAGCATGTCCAGGGTAGGAATGCCTTCGGTGATGCACACGATCAGCTTGATGCCGCCGAAGGCCGCTTCCAGGATCGAGTCTTTGCAGAACGGAGCCGGAACGTAGATGACCGAAGCGTCAGCGCCGGTAGCTTCCACGGCTTCCTTGACGGTGTTGAACACCGGCAGGCCCAGGTGGGTGGTACCACCCTTGCCTGGGGTTACGCCGCCGACCATCTTGGTGCCGTAGGCGATGGCTTGTTCGGAGTGGAAAGTACCCTGCGAGCCGGTGAAGCCCTGGCAGATGACTTTGGTGTCTTTATTGATCAGGACGCTCATTACTTGCCCTCCGCAGCTTTGACAACTTGTTGAGCAGCGTCGGTCAGGCTGGTTGCCGCAATGATGTTCAAACCGCTTTCTGCCAGTACTTTAGCGCCCAGTTCGGCGTTGTTGCCTTCGAGGCGAACAACGACCGGAACCTTGACGCCGACTTCTTTCACTGCACCGATGATGCCTTCGGCAATCATGTCGCAGCGAACGATGCCGCCGAAGATGTTGACCAGAACGGCCGCGACATTGCTGTCGGACAGAATGATCTTGAACGCTTCGGTAACGCGCTCTTTGGTAGCACCACCGCCAACGTCCAGGAAGTTGGCCGGCTTGCCGCCGTGCAGGTTGACGATGTCCATGGTACCCATGGCCAGGCCGGCACCGTTGACCATGCAGCCGATGTTGCCTTCGAGGGCAACGTAGTTCAGTTCGAACTTGGCGGCGTGGGCTTCACGGGCGTCGTCCTGCGACGGGTCGTGGAAGGTTTTCAGCTTGGGCTGACGGTACATGGCGTTGGCGTCGATGTTGATCTTGGCATCGAGGCAGTGCAGGTCGCCGTCGGCCTTGATCACCAGCGGGTTCACTTCCAGCAGCGCCAGGTCGTGATCCTTGAACAGCTTGGCCAGGCCCACGAAGATCTTGGCGAACTGTTGAACTTGCTTGCCTTCCAGGCCCAGCTGGAACGCCAGCTCGCGACCTTGGAACGGCTGAGCGCCGACCAGCGGGTCGATGGTGGCCTTGAGGATTTTTTCAGGCGTTTCGTGAGCGACTTTCTCGATGTCCACGCCACCTTCGGTGGAAGCCATGAACACGATACGGCGGCTCGAACGATCGACTACAGCGCCCAGGTACAGCTCTTTGGCGATGTCAGTGCAGGATTCGACCAGAATCTTGGAGACGGGTTGACCGTTGGCATCGGTCTGGTAGGTAACCAGATTCTTGCCCAACCACTGTGCAGCGAACGCCTTGGCGTCTTCTTTGCTGCGAACCAGCTTGACGCCGCCCGCTTTACCGCGACCACCCGCGTGAACCTGGGCTTTTACAACCCACTCGTTCCCGCCGATCTTGTCGCAGGCTTCTGCCGCTTGCTCAGGGGTATCGACAGCGAAACCCTTGGAAACTGGCAGGCCGTATTCAGCGAACAGCTGCTTACCCTGATACTCGTGAAGATTCATGCTTTTTACCGTCTTCGTTAGGTACTGCGCTTCGGCGCTGCGCCATCACTGGCGCCGCACCACCTGTGACCGTTGACCCCGGGTTTTCCCGTGTGATCCGGTCCGGCGGACTTTCCGCGGTGAGTCATGCACGCAAGACTCACGACGGGCAGCCCGCCGTGGTTTCTTATAATTAACGCTTCTTACGGTTGGCCACGTGAATGGCGCCGCCATTCACCGCCAGCGCTGCTTCATGCAACGCTTCGGACAGGGTTGGATGGCTGAAGACCATCATGCCCAGATCCTCGGCACTGGTGCCGAATTCCATTGCGATTGCGCCCTGCTGCACCAGTTCGGCAGCCGATGGGCCAATCACGTGTACACCCAGCACGCGGTCGGTCTTGGCATCGGCGATGACCTTGACGAAACCACCGGTGTCGTTGGCTGCCATCGCACGGCCGCTGGCCGCGAACGGGAAGGTGCCTACGTTAACCTCAACACCCTCGGCCTTCAAGGACTGTTCGGTCTTGCCGACCCACGCGATTTCCGGGTGGGTGTAGATGACCGACGGGATCAGGTCGTAATTCATCTGGGCTTTGTGGCCCTTGATGCGCTCGACCACCATGATGCCCTCTTCCGAGGCCTTGTGCGCCAGCATCATGCCGCGTACCACGTCACCGATGGCGTATACGCCCGGCACGCTGGTGGCGCAGTAGTCGTCGACGAAGATGTAGCCACGCTCGTCGATGGTCACGCCGCTGTCGGAAGCCAGCAGGTCGGTGGTCACCGGGCGACGGCCGACCGCGACGATCAGCTTGTCGAAGGTGATCTTCTGCTCGCCATTGGCGTCGGTGTAGGTCACTTCGACTTCGTTGCCGTTGACTTTCGAGCCGGTGACGCGCGCGCCCAGCTTGATGTCCAGGCCTTGCTTGGTCAGGGTCTTCTGGGCTTCTTTCGACACAGCAGCGTCGGCAGCCATCAGGAAGGTGTCCAGGGCTTCCAGGACAGTGACTTCAGCACCCAGACGAGCCCATACCGAGCCCAGCTCCAGGCCGATCACGCCAGCACCGATCACGCCCAGGCGCTTCGGTACGGCCTGGAACTCCAGGGCGCCGGTGGAATCGACGATGACGTTCTGGTCGACCGGAGCCGGCGGAATGTCGATCGGGCGCGAGCCGGAAGCCAGGATCACGTTCTCGGCTTCGATGACTTCGGTGGTGCCGTCAGCCTTGGTGACTTCGACTTTCTTGCCAGCCAGCAGCTTGCCGTGGCCCTGGATCGAAGTGACGCCGTTGGCCTTGAACAGGGTGGCAACGCCACCGGTCAGGTTCTTGACGATGCCAGCCTTGCGGCCAACCATCGCGGCGACGTCCATCTTCACTTCACCAGTGGAGATACCGTGGACGTTGAAGCTCTCTTTGGCTTCCTTGTACTTCCAGGAGCTGTCCAGCAGCGCCTTGGAAGGAATGCAGCCTACGTTCAGGCAGGTGCCGCCCAGGGCCAGCTTGCCCTCGGCGTCGGTGTACTTCTCGATACAGGCAGTCTTCAGACCAAGTTGTGCGGCCTTGATGGCAGCCACATAGCCGCCAGGACCTGCACCAATCACCACTACGTCGAATTTCTGGGTCATAAAAGATTCCTTTTTAGCTTCAAGCGGCAAGCTGCAAGCCGCAAGACCAGCAGGCTTCAGCTTGAAGCTTGCGGCTTGCAGCTTACAGCTGCGCGATTAGATGTCCAGCAGCAGGCGAGACGGATCTTCCAGCAGGTTCTTGATGGTGACCAGGAAGGTTACCGCTTCCTTGCCGTCGATCAGGCGGTGATCGTACGACAGCGCCAGGTACATCATCGGGCGAATCACGACCTGGCCATTGATGGCCATCGGACGCTGGATGATGTTGTGCATGCCGAGGATAGCGGCCTGCGGCGGGTTGACGATCGGGGTCGACATCATCGAGCCGAAGGTACCACCGTTGGTGATGGTGAAGGTGCCGCCGGTCATCTCTTCGATGGCCAGCTTGCCGTCACGGGCCTTCTTGCCGAAGGTGGCGATGCCGTTTTCGATTTCCGCCAGGCTCATCGACTCGGCGTTACGCAGAACAGGCACCACCAGGCCACGGTCGCTGGACACGGCAACGCCGACGTCGGCATAGCCGTGGTAGACGATGTCGTTGCCGTCGATCGAGGCGTTGACCGCCGGGAAGCGCTTCAGCGCTTCGGTAGCGGCCTTGACGAAGAACGACATGAAGCCCAGGCGTACGCCGTTGTGGGTCTTCTCGAACAGGTCCTTGTACTTCGAACGCAAGGCCATGACTTCGGTCATGTCCACTTCGTTGAAGGTGGTCAGCATGGCCATGCTCGACTGGGCTTCGACCAGGCGCTCGGCGATCTTGGCGCGCAGGCGGGTCATCGGCACGCGCTTCTCGGTGCGGTCGCCAGCAGCGACGACAACCGGGGCAGCAGCGGCAGCGGCAGCCGGCTTGGCAGCCGGAGCAGGCGCCGACTTCTTGTTGGCGACGGCGGCAACGACGTCTTCCTTGGTGATGCGACCACCTTTGCCGGTGCCGGCAACGGTAGCCAGGTCGATGCCGTTCTCTTCAGCCAGCTTGCGCGCGGCCGGGGCGGCAACCGGGTCGTCTTCGCCAGCGTCGGCGGCAGCGGCAGCCGGAGCAGCAGCGGCCGGGGCGGCAGCTGGAGCAGCAGCGGCAGCACCGCCTTCAACGATCGAACCCAGTACTTCGTCGGACAGGACGGTGTCGCCCTCGCCCTTGACGATGTCGCCCAGCACGCCGTCAGCGGTGGCCAGTACTTCCAGGACGACCTTGTCGGTCTCGATGTCGACGATCAGCTCGTCACGCTTGACGGCGTCGCCCGGCTTCTTGTGCCAGGTGGCAACGGTGCCATCGGCAACCGATTCCGGGAAGGTTGGGGCTTTGATCTCGATAGCCATTATCAGTGTTTCCTTAAATTCGGTTTCAGGTGCGCGAAGGCGTTAGACAGTGAAGGCGTCTTGCAGCAGTTTTTCCTGCTGTTCGGCGTGCTTCGATGCGTAACCACAGGCTGGCGCGGCGGAAGCGTCGCGGCCGGCGTATTCCAGGACCAGTGCCTTGTTGTGGCGGCCCAGGATACGGCGCATGTGGTGCTGGCTGCTGTACCAGGCGCCCTGGTTCATCGGCTCTTCCTGACACCAGACCGCATGCTTGAGGTTGGTGTAAGGCGCCAGGATTTCGACCAGGTCGTCCTCAGGGAACGGATACAGCTGCTCGATACGCACGATGGCGATGTCTTCGCGGCCTTCGGCACGGCGTTTTTCCAGCAGGTCGTAGTAAACCTTGCCGCCGCACAGGACCAGGCGTTCGACCTTGGCCGGATCGAGGCTGTCGATTTCCGGGATCACGGTCTGGAACGAGCCTTCTGCCAGGTCTTCCAGGGTCGAGATGGCCAGCTTGTGGCGCAGCAGCGACTTCGGCGTCAGGACGATCAGCGGCTTGCGCAGCGGACGGATGACCTGGCGACGCAGCAGGTGGTAGATCTGGGCCGGGGTGGTCGGCACGCAGACCTGGATGTTGTGCTCGGCGCACAGCTGCAGGTAACGCTCCAGACGCGCGGAGGAGTGCTCCGGGCCCTGCCCTTCATAACCGTGTGGCAGCAGCATGGTCAGACCGCACAGACGGCCCCACTTGTGCTCGCCGCTGGTGATGAACTGGTCGATCACCACTTGCGCACCGTTGGCGAAGTCGCCGAACTGGGCTTCCCAGATCACCAGCGCGTTCGGCGTGGTGGTCGAGTAGCCGTATTCGAAGGCCAGTACCGCTTCTTCCGAAAGGAAGGAGTCGTACAGCTCGAACATCGGCTGGCCCGGGAACAGGTTCTTCAGCGGTACGTAGGTGCTGGCGTCCTTCTGGTTGTGCAGCACCGCGTGACGGTGCGAGAAGGTGCCACGGCCGATGTCCTGGCCGGTCATGCGGATCGGGTGGCCTTCGAACTGCAGGGTGGCGTACGCCATGGTCTCTGCATAACCCCAGTTGATCGGCAAGCCACCGGCCTGCATCTTCTGGCGGTCTTCGTAGATCTTCGATACCTGGCGCTGGACGACGAAGCCTTCCGGGATCTCCAGCAGCTTGGCCGACAGGTCCTGCAGGGTCTTGAGGTCGAAGCGGGTGTCGTGACGTGCGGTCCAGGCATGGCCCAGGTACGGGCGCCAGTCGACGAACAGCTCGCGGTTCGGCTCCTTGACCAGGCTTTTCACAACGTGCAGGCCGTTGTCCAGCGCGTTGCGGTACTCGTCGACCTTGGCCTGGGCACGCTCGGCATCGATACGGCCAGCCTGGATCAGCGCCTCGGCATACAGCTCACGGGTAGTGCGCTGCTTGGAGATCTGCTGATACATCAAAGGCTGGGTGCCATTCGGCTCGTCGGCTTCGTTATGGCCGCGGCGGCGGTAGCAGACCAGGTCGATGACCACGTCACGCTTGAATTGCATGCGGTAGTCGATGGCCAGCTGGGTGACGAACATCACCGCTTCCGGGTCATCGCCGTTCACGTGCAGGATCGGCGCCTGGATCATCTTGGCCACGTCGGTAGCGTACTCGGTGGAGCGCGCGTCCAGCGGGTTGCTGATGGTGAAACCAACCTGGTTGTTGATCACGATGTGCACGGTGCCGCCGGTCTTGAAACCGCGGGTCTGCGACATCTGGAAGGTTTCCATGACCACGCCCTGGCCGGCGAATGCAGCGTCACCGTGAATCGAGATCGGCAGCACCTTGTCGCCAACGGTGTCGTTGCGGCGGTCCTGGCGAGCACGAACCGAACCCTCGACCACTGGCGAGACGATTTCCAGGTGGGACGGGTTGAACGCCATGGCCAGGTGCACTTCGCCACCCGGGGTCATCACGTTCGAGGAGAAGCCCTGGTGATACTTCACGTCACCGGAGCCCAGCTCGTTCATCTTCTTGCCTTCGAACTCGTCGAACAGCTCGCGCGGGTTCTTGCCGAAGGTGTTCACCAGCACGTTCAGGCGGCCACGGTGGGCCATGCCGATCACGACTTCCTTGGTGCCGTAGGAGCCGGAACGCTGGATCATTTCGTCCAGCATCGGGATCAGGCTTTCGCCACCTTCGAGGCCGAAGCGCTTGGTGCCCGGGTACTTGGTGCCCAGGTACTTCTCAAGGCCTTCACCGGCGGTCACGCGCTCGAGCAGGTGGGCTTGCACGTCGGCGGAGAATTCCGGACGACCGCGCACGCTTTCCAGGCGCTGCTGGAACCAGCTGCGCTGCTCGGAATCGGTGATGTGGGTGAATTCGGCGCCAATGGTGCGACAATATGTCTTCTGGAGCGCCTCGAAGATCTCGCGTAGGCTCGCTTCCTCTTTGCCGATGAACAGGTCGCCGGCACGGAAAGTCGAATCAAGATCGGCATTGGTCAAGCCGTAGTGATTGATCGACAGGTCTACGGGCGCAGGGCGCTGCCACAACCCCAACGGGTCGAGCTTGGCAGCCTGATGGCCGCGCATACGATAGGCCTGGATCAGTCGCAGAACTTCAACCTGCTTCTTCTCGTGTTCACTGCTCACGCTCCCGGCGGACACCGGTTGGGCGCGGCGCTGGTTCTTTGCCAGCAGTACGAAATGGTCGCGGATTGTCGAGTGCGATACATCGGTAGCGGTGCTGCCGTCGGCGGGCAACTTCTGGAAGTAGGTGCGCCACTCTTCTGGCACAGCGTTAGGGTCGTGCAGGTAGAGCTCGTAGAGCTCTTCCACATATGCAGCGTTACCACCTGAAAGGTGGGCGCTTTCCCACATGCGCTGCATCACGCTTTCTTGCATGCTTGGTCACCCTCGGTTAGGGGACTGATCGGCGAGAGCCACAGCAAACCTGGAAAAGTCCGAATACAGCGACTGAACCACGCCACTTGGATCCTGCTGATTTTCCGGGTACCAGCCCGGAAAGCCCCTGCTGGTCTCATATCTTCATAGGTAATGAGCGCGGGCTTTGTGGGCCCTTGCTCGGGTTTTACCTCGGTGCGGGCTCACCACCCGCACCTCGGCTTACTGCAGGTACAACACTTTGTATCAGGTGCCGCTTTGCAGCAGCATGTTACGTACGTGACCGATTGCCTTGGTCGGGTTCAGACCCTTCGGGCAAACGTTTACGCAGTTCATGATCCCGCGGCAGCGGAATACGCTGAACGGGTCATCCAGGGACGCCAGGCGCTCCTGAGTCTTGGTGTCACGGCTGTCGGCCAGGAAGCGGTAGGCCTGCAGCAAAGCAGCGGGGCCCAGGAACTTGTCCGGGTTCCACCAGAACGACGGGCAGGAAGTCGAGCAGCAAGCGCACAGGATGCACTCGTACAGGCCGTCCAGCTTGTCGCGGTCTTCCGGCGACTGCAGGCGCTCGATGGCCGGTGCCGGGGTATCGTTCTGCAGGAACGGCTTCACCTTCTCGTACTGCTTGTAGAAGATGCTCATATCGACGACCAGGTCACGAATGACCGGCAGGCCTGGCAGCGGGCGCAGAACCAGCTTGTTGCCCTTGACCACACCCGACAGCGGGGTAATGCAGGCCAGGCCGTTCTTGCCGTTCATGTTCATGCCGTCGGAACCGCACACGCCTTCACGGCAGGAGCGACGGTACGAGAAACCCTCGTCCTTTTCCTTGATCAGCGCCAATACATCGAGAACCATCAGGTCCTTGCCGCCGGTATCGACGTCGAACGACTCCATTTTCGGGGCCGAGTCGGTGTCGGGGTTGTAACGGTAAACTTCGACTTTCAACATAGCAGCCACCCTTAGTAAGTCCGGACTTTTGGTTCGAAGGCTGGAACAGTCTTCGGCGCAAAGTTGACGCCGCGCTTGGCAACGCGCTTCTCACCCGGGTAGTACAGGGTGTGGCACAGCCAGTTTTCGTCGTCACGGTCTTCGAAGTCTTCACGGGCGTGCGCACCGCGGGACTCTTTACGGGCTTCGGCCGCGATGGCGGTAGCTTCGGCGACTTCCAGCAGGTTCTGCAGCTCCAGCGCTTCGATACGCGCGGTGTTGAAGGCCTGGGACTTGTCGTTGATCTTGACGTTGGCGATACGGTCACGCAGACCGGCCAGCTGCTCGATACCCTTCAGCATGTATTCGCCAGTACGGAATACACCGAAGTAGTTCTGCATGCAGCTCTGCAGCTCGCGCTTCAGGGTGGCAACGTCTTCGCCAGTGGAGCGCTCGTTGAGCTTGTTCAGGCGGTTCAGGGCAACGTCGATGTCGGTGTCGCTGGCGTCGAGGTGCTCGATGCCGTCGCTCAGCGCCTTTTCCAGGTGCAGGCCGGCAGCACGGCCGAACACCACCAGGTCGAGCAGCGAGTTGCCGCCCAGGCGGTTGGCACCGTGAACCGATACGCACGCCACTTCACCTACGGCGAACAGGCCAGGAATGATGTGATCCTTGCCTTCTTCGTCCATGGTGATGGCCTGGCCATGAATGTTGGTGGCAACGCCGCCCATCATGTAGTGGCAGGTTGGAACAACCGGGACCGGCGCGACCACCGGGTCGACGTGAGCGAAGGTCTTGGACAGCTCGCAGATACCTGGCAGGCGGCTGTGCAGCACTTCCTCGCCCAGGTGATCCAGCTTCAGCAGTACGTGGTCCTTGTTCGGGCCCACGCCGTTGCCGGCGATGATTTCCTTGACCATGGAACGGGCAACCACGTCGCGGCCGGCCAGGTCTTTGGCGTTCGGCGCGTAACGCTCCATGAAGCGCTCGCCGTGGGCGTTGATCAGGTAACCACCTTCACCGCGGCAACCTTCGGTAACCAGTACACCGGCGCCGGCGATGCCGGTCGGGTGGAACTGCCACATCTCGATGTCCTGCACCGGTACACCGGCACGCAGGGCCATGCCGATACCGTCACCGGTATTGATCAGGGCGTTGGTGGTGGACGCGTAGATACGGCCCGCACCGCCCGTGGCCAGAACGGTGGCCTTGGACTTGATGTACATGGTTTCGCCGGTTTCGATGCAGATCGCGATCACACCGACAAAGGCGCCTTCCTGGTTCTTCACCAGGTCAACGGCATAGTACTCGTTGAGGAAGGTGGTACCGGCTTTCAGGTTGCCCTGGTACAAGGTGTGCAGCAGCGCGTGACCGGTACGGTCGGAAGCGGCACAGGTACGGGCGGCCTGGCCACCTTTACCGAAGTCCTTGGACTGGCCACCGAACGGACGCTGGTAGATACGGCCGGTTTCGGTACGCGAGAACGGCAGGCCCATGTGGTCCAGCTCGAATACCGCAGCCGGGCCTTCCTGACACATGTATTCGATAGCGTCCTGGTCACCGATGTAGTCGGAGCCTTTGACGGTATCGTACATGTGCCAGCGCCAGTCGTCGTTCGGGTCGGCCGAAGCGATGGCGCAGGTGATGCCGCCCTGGGCAGATACAGTGTGCGAACGGGTCGGGAAGACCTTGGTGACTACGGCAGTCTTGTGGCCGCCTTGAGCCAGTTGCAGCGCAGCGCGCATGCCGGCGCCGCCGCCACCGATGATGATGGCGTCGAAGGAAATGGTTGGAATGCTAGCCATGGATCAGATACCCCAGAGAATCTGCACACCCCAGACGAAGTAAGCGAACATCGCAACGCCGCATACCGCCTGGAACAGGAAACGAATCGCAGTTGCCGACTTGCCGAACGACATAGGCGTCAGGTAGTCGGTTGCAATGGTCCACATGCCGACCCAGGCGTGAGCGCCCAGGGCAACGAGGGCCAGCAAGCTGAAGATTCGCATCGCGTTGTTGGAGAACAGACCATGCCACTGGGTGTAGTCGATGCCTGGGTGGGCGACCACGTAGCCGATCAGGAAGAGGAAGTAAGCCGCGAGAACGACCGCAGAAACGCGCTGCGCCATCCAGTCATAGAGGCCCGAACGCGACAGGTTCGTGACATTGGTTACCATACCCAAACTCCCACCAGAACGATCAGCACCACGGAGATGACGATCACGATTTTCGAGCCCAGCTTGCCGCCTTCCAGCGTCTCACCGATACCCATGTCCATGATCAGGTGACGAACACCTGCCACGAGGTGATAAAGCAGGGCAGACAGCAGGCCCCAGGTCACGAATTTGGCCAGCGGGCTGGTCAGACACGCCTTCACCTCACCGAAGCCTTCCTCGGAACCCAGCGACTTGCCCAGTGCATAAAGCATGATGGCAAGGCCGAGGAACAGGATGACGCCGGAGATACGGTGCAGGATGGACGTGTACGCGGTGACGGGGAGCTTGATGGTCCTTAGGTCTAGGTTTACAGGTCGTTGGCTTTTCACGGCTTTTTTCACACTGAAGAGCCCCTAGCGAATCAGGGCAAAGTTGTTGGTAAGTGTACTGGTCAGGTACCCACCACCCAGGGAACGGCGACCCCCAGCAGTTCGGGCTTGCAAGCCCCTGGCGGTCGGGTTGCGAGTATAGACAGTTAGGCTGCTTATGACAACGTGACGGGGTAGCCCAAATAGCGCATTGCCTTTAATGAACAAAAGGCGTAAATGGGCGAGAATTTCGCGAAAAACCAGGCCTCAATGCCTGTTTCAACAAGCCTTTAGGCAAATTGACATCTGAATTTATCCCTCTATAGTGGTGCGGGCCCTGCGTGGGGGGTCTGTCTGATGATTTCAAGCATTAATAGGAGGCCACATGGCTGACAAAAAAGCGCAGTTGGTCATCGAGGGCGCTGCCCCCGTCGAGCTGCCCATTTTAACCGGCACCGTTGGTCCTGATGTAATCGACGTCCGCGGGTTGGGGGCCACTGGTCACTTCACCTTCGACCCTGGTTTCATGGCGACTGCCTCGTGCGAGTCGAAGATCACCTATATTGACGGCGACAAAGGGATCCTGCTGCACCGCGGCTACCCGATCGAGCAACTCGCCGAACAGTCCGACTACCTGGAAACCTGCTACCTGCTGCTCAACGGCGAACTGCCGAATGCCGAGCAGAAGGCCCAGTTCGTCAGCACCGTGAAGAACCACACCATGGTTCACGAGCAGCTGAAGTCCTTCTTCAACGGCTTCCGCCGCGACGCCCACCCGATGGCGGTGATGTGCGGCGTGGTCGGCGCCCTGTCGGCGTTCTATCACGACTCCCTGGACATCAATAACCCGCAACACCGCGAAATTTCCGCGGTGCGCCTGGTCGCCAAGATGCCGACCCTGGCCGCGATGGTTTACAAGTACTCCATGGGCCAGCCGATGATGTACCCGCGCAACGACCTGTCGTACGCGGAAAACTTCCTGCACATGATGTTCAACACCCCGTGCGAGATCAAACCGATCAGCCCGGTGCTGGCCAAGGCGATGGACCGGATCTTCATCCTCCACGCCGACCACGAGCAGAACGCCTCCACCTCCACCGTTCGCCTGGCCGGCTCGTCGGGTGCCAACCCGTTCGCCTGTATCGCCGCCGGTATCGCCGCACTGTGGGGCCCGGCCCACGGCGGTGCGAACGAAGCGGTACTGACCATGCTGGATGAAATCGGCGATGTCTCGAACATCGACAAGTTCATCGCCAAGGCCAAGGACAAGAACGACCCGTTCAAGCTCATGGGCTTCGGTCACCGCGTGTACAAGAACCGCGACCCGCGCGCCACCGTGATGAAGCAGACCTGCGACGAAGTCCTGCGCGAGCTGGGCATCAAGAACGATCCGCAGCTGGAACTGGCCATGCGCCTGGAAGAGATCGCCCTGACCGATCCTTACTTCATCGAGCGCTCGCTGTACCCGAACGTCGACTTCTACTCGGGGATCATCCTCAAGGCGATCGGCATTCCGACCAGCATGTTCACCGTGATCTTCGCCCTGGCACGTACCGTGGGCTGGATCTCGCACTGGAAAGAAATGCTCTCCAGCCCGTACAAGATCGGCCGCCCGCGCCAGCTGTACACCGGCGAGCAGAAGCGCGACATCGTTGCACTGCAAGACCGCAAGTAAGCTTCAATAGCCGAACGCAAGAAGGCTGCCCTCGGGCAGCCTTTTTTATTGCAGATCCTGCCGGCCGCAATTCGACCCTTGTGGGAGCGGCCTTGCGTCGCGAAAGGGCCGCAAAGCGGCCCCGGCAATATTGCAGTAAATCAGAGATCCTGGGGCCGCTCCGCGCCCCTTTCGCGACGCAAGGCCGCTCCCACAGAGACCGCGCGCCGCTTTAAGCCTCAGTTCTTCTCAGCCCGCTCACGCAACCCTTTCAGGGTATTGAACGGCGCATCCACCACGAACTTGTTGGCCACCATTGCCGGTACGCTGCCACCCGGCTCGGTGTGCACCTGGTAAGTCACTTCGGTACTGTCGCCTTTGGGCACCAGCTTCCAGAAGCCTTCGACCTTCGCCACCCGCACGAAACCCTTCTCTTCCGGGATATAGGTAGGTTCTTCGACCAGATTACGGATCAGGCTGCCATCAGCCTCCTTGACCGTGGTGACATGCAGCACGGAATCGCGCGGCGTCACCGGCCATGGCGTATTGAACTGGGTGTAGGTCCAACTCTGGTCACCTTCATGCTTGAGCAGCTTCTGCGACTTGCACTCGTGCACCCAGGCGCAGGCCCCGGCCACGTCTTCCTGCAGCGCCAGCACCCTGGCCAACGGCGCCTTGATCACGGTCACGCCACGGTAGGCCTTATACTTGGAACCAGCTACTTCACTGAGGGAGACCTTGATCCCGTCTTCGTCCTTGGCCAACTGCCAGTTTTCGGCCCAGGCCGCAGGCGACAGCAGAACACCCATGCCACACAGCAGTGCAATACGCTTGAACGATCTCATCATGTTTATCCTTGTTGTCGAAGATCCAGCCTGTCACGCCGCCGTCATCTGCTCCCACCAACCAAGAATCCTGATTGCCTCGTCACGGTCACTGCCGCACACCTCGACATCGGCCTTGAAGCCCCCACACACCGCCGGCCGCTCGGGCTTGCCGAACAAGTCGCAAAGGTTGCTGGCAGTCAAGTGCAGGCAGCGCTCACCCGCCGGTTTGCCATTGGGCATGCGTGGCATCGCAGAGGTGATGGACGGGGCGATGCAGCAGGCACCACACCCCTCACGGCAATTCATGGTCATTCACCAAAATCAGGGCTCCCTGGAACAAAACGGGACGAACGTCCCCGATAGTAACCGCTCAAACGGGCGTTTGAAATTACTGGCACGATGAAATCTGCAGTGACTCGGCAGTCAGTTCACTGGCTACTGGCGGTACTCGAAATCGATCGCCGCCCCTTCCACATCGTGACGGCTGTCATTGCGCAGTTGCAGCTGCATTTCATTGCTGATCAGCCGACCATTGAGCTGGAAGGGGCTGTCACTGGTCTCGGGCTTTTCCGTGAACATCGGCGGCAGCAAAGCTTTGCGGCGCTGGATCGGAGACGGGGTGCCGACATTCGGCTCAAGATCATTGACCATCTCGACGGGCAGGCTGAGGTCGAGCTTTGGCTTGGACAGCGGCTTGGCAACCGCCTTGCTCACAGGCTTGCGTGTCGGCTTTGCCTTGCTGTTGCCGGTTTTTTTCACCGGCTGCTTCTGGCCAGGCTTGGCTACGGCCTTTTGCGGCGGCTTGCCTTGGGTGGCCTGCGCCTGGCCTGTCGGCTGCGCAGCCTGGGCAACACTACCCAGGCAGCAGAGCGGCACGAGGCACAAGAGCAGGGCAAAACGGCGCGAAGCATTCATGGCAAATGACAGGCTGGGCAGGAAAAGTGCGTATGCTCCCTGTTCCGCAGCGCCCTGGCAAGCCTTACAAAAGCGTGGGCGCAGACTCCCTGCACAACTGCTGGGCCAGCAAGCCGAGCGTAATCACCGCCCGTTCCGCTTCCTTGTTCCAGGGTATGCCGCAATTAAGACGGATGCAGTGGTTGAACTGTTCGGTATTACTGAAGATCAACCCCGGTGCAATGCTGATGCCCTGCTCCAGCGCCCGCACATGCAGCTCCTGAGTATTGACTCGCCCTGGCAGGCTCACCCACAGGATGAAACCACCCGTCGGCCGGGTCATCTGGGTACCCTCGGGGAAGTGTTGCTGCACTGCCAGCTGATAGGCGCTGAGGTTCTTGCGGTACTCCTGGCGAATGTAGCGCAGGTGCCGGTCGTACCCGCCATTCTCCAGGTAGGCTGCCACGCCCATCTGCGTCACGCTGCAGGCCGAGTGCGTGGTGAACGTCTGCAGGCGCTGGATTTCGCCTTGGTAGCGCCCAGCGATCATCCAGCCAACACGCACACCGGGGGACAGGGTCTTGGAGAAGCTAGAACAGTAGATCACCCGGTCCAGCCGGTCGAACGCCTTCAGCGCCTTGGTCTTCCCCTGCTCGAACATCAGCTCGCCATAGATGTCATCCTCGACGATCTGGATATCGAAGTCCGATGCCAGACGCAGCAAGTGCTTCTGCCGCTCTTCCGGGACGGTGCCGCCCAGCGGATTGCTCAGGCGCGCGGTCAGCACCAGGGCCTTGATCGACCACTGGTTGGCCGCCAGCTGCAAGGCTTCAAGGCTGATGCCGGTGGACGGATCACTGGGGATCTCTATCACCTTCAGGCCCAGCAGGTCTGCCAACTGCAGCAAGCCGTAGTAGGTGGGTGATTCGGCGGCGATCAAGTCACCCGGGCGGGTCAATACACGCAGCGACATCTGCAGCGCATCGACACAGCCATGGGTCACGATCACCTCACGCGGGTCGACCAGCACCCCGGCATCGCGCATACGAATGGCGATTTGCCGGCGCAGCGGCTCGAAACCAGGGCTGAACATGTAGCTGAACGCGCGCGGGCTATGAAAGCGCGTCACCTTGGCAATCTGCTGGTGCAGGGCACGCACTGGCAGGTAATCCACATGCGGCACTGCGGCACCGAACGGAAACACCCCCTCGCGGCGCGCCTCGGTCAGCACCTGCTGGATGATACTGGCGCGGGTGACCAGGCCGGGGCGCTCCACCCGGGCGATGTCTGGAGTCTGCGCGGTCAGGGCTGGGGTCTGGTGCACATAGTAGCCGGACTGCGGCCGCGCACGAATCAGCCCCTGGTCTTCGAGGTTGGCATAGGCCTGCAGCACCGTGGCATGGCTGACATTGAGCTGGGCGCTCATCTTGCGCACGGAAGGTACCCGCTCGCCTGGCTGGTAGACACCGCGACGGATGTCATCGGCCAGTTGCTGGGCGATACGCTGGTACAGCAGCAGGTTGGTCATGGCTGGATCTCGACACGCGGACGGGCTCGTTATTCTTGTGCGACTCACTGACGGTAGAGGATACCGTAACAGTTGCAAAGTGTACTGGGACAGATGGCAGGATAGTCAACAATACAATTGCGTGACAGCTATCGAAACGATTATGCCGACAGATAGCCGGGGCCGCCCTGAAAGCGCCGATGCGCTGCATGGCACCGGCTACGCCGGTGTTCGCGGGCTTGCCCGCTCCCACAGGGATCGCGGCAACTCATGGCCACCGCGACCTACCTGTGGGAGCGGGCGAGCCCGCGAAGGGCCGCAAAGCGGCCCCGAGGTTATCGAGGGTCAGCGTGCCGGCGCGAGCTTGCCCTTGTCATCGGAGAACACGATCTCCACCCGGCGGTTCTGCGCCCTGCCCCGCTCCGAGGCATTGGCCTCGATCGGGTACAGGTCGCCATAGCCCTCGACCTGCAGGCGCTTTTCGTCGATACCCAGGTCCACCAACATGTCGGCCACGGCCTGCGCCCGGTCACGCGACAGCTTCAGGTTGTCCTCCGTAGCACCAGTGCTGTCGGTATAGCCCTCGATACGCACCACCCGGCGCGGGTTGAGCTGAAGGAACTGCACCAGCTTGAGCACGGTACGGCTGGCCGAGTTCTTCAGGTCGGCACGGCCGGTATCGAACAGTACATCGCCCAGGGTCATCACCAGGCCACGGTCGGCCTGCTCCGAGGCCAGCGCAGCGATCTGCGACTCGACCCACTGGCCCTGCTGCTGCACGCTGGCCAGCTTGGCCTCGCGCAAGGCCAGCTGCAGGCGCTGACGCTCGAGGTCGAGCTTGGCCTGGCGCTCCTGGTTCAGCGCCAGCTTGGCATGCTCGCTGGCAATCTCGCTGTAACGCTGGCTGAGGTAGGCGTAATGCCGCACATCGGAACCGCTGCCGATGTAGCTGGACAGGCGCTCGGCGCGGGCCAGCGACTCGCCCGCGCGGATCACGTCACGCGGCGCACTGCGCAGCACATCGGAATCATTCTTGACCTCCTGGAAGGCGGCAGCAGCATCATCCAGCGCGGCAGTGCTGCGCTGGCTGGCGCAACCCTGCAAGCCTGCTGCCAGTGCCAGCACTGCCAGCGCGACCAATGGCGTACGGCGGCTCATGGCTGCACCTCCAGTTGCTGGCGCAGGCGCTTGACCCGCGATTGCAGCAGCTGCAGTTGCTCTTCGCTCTTCTGGTTCAGCACCTGGGCTTCGGCCAGGCGCGCATCCAGCTCGGCCTGCTCGGCGCGCATGCGCGCGTCGCGGTAGTCTTCGCTGAGCATGTTGGTCTTGGCCCGGGCCAGCTTGTCTTCCGCCAGCTTCAGGGTTTCGACCTGCTCGGTGGCACCGACGGCCCTGGCCTGCTCCAGTGCCTGCTCGGAAATGCGCATCTGCTCGTCAGGGGCCGGGTCATTGGCGCAGCCAGCCAGGCCAAGCACGGCCAGGACAAGGATCAGTTGTTGGGTTCTCACGCAATCTTCCTAGTGTTTGGGGGCGTCCGCCGGTACCTGCAACTGTGCTTTCCAGCGCTCGACATTGCGCTGCAGGACGGCCTCGGACGCACCGGAGATCGGCAATTCTGTCAGTTTTTTCGCCAATTGCCCACGCAGCCAGCTGTCATTGCAGGCCGAATTGTGCGACAGGGCCAGGTACAGGCCCGGCCGATCCACCGGCAAGCCGCGGGCGATCAGGTCATTGCTCATGCCCAGGCTCTGGGCCATGGCCATGCCTGAATAGCGACCGGCCAGCACATAGTCCACCTGGCCGAGCACCAGTTTCTGAAACGCCTGAGTCAGGTTTTGCGCCGGCACCAGTTTGAGCTGGGCCTTGGCGAAAGTGCTGAAGGCAGGGGTCAGCCGAGCGCGCTCGGACAAACTGCCCTGGTACTTGGCCAGGTCCGCCGGGCCATCGAAGGTCAGTTGGGCATCATGGCGTGTCCAAACCAGGTACTCGTTGAGCTGCAACGGCGGATGGATATAGTCCAGCGCGGTCAGTTGTTCGACCTGCATGGGGGTATCGAGCAGCAGGTCCATGCGCCCGCTGCGCACCTCCTCCAGCGCCTGGTCACGGCGGCCGGCGCTCAGCACCTCTACCTTCACACCCAGCTCACCGGCTACCTGGCGCAACAGGTCGACGTTGGCACCGATCAGGTGTTTCGGGTCTTTCGGGTCCTGCCATGAATAGGGTGGCGCATCGGGGCTGCCGGTTGCCACCAGGCGTTCGCACTTGCCTGCGGCCATGGCCAGTGGCGACACCAACAGCGCCACACATGCCAGCGCCCTGCCTGCTTTACGCAGCACCATTGCTTACTCCTTGCATTGCTTGGCCCGGCCCTGTCGCCGGCAAGCCAGGTCCCACAGGTACAGCACCGCCCTTGAGAACTGCGCTGTACCTGTGGGAACTGGCTTGCCGGCGACAGGGCCGAAACAGACCACAAAAAAAACCCGGCCCTCATGGCGAGGGCCGGGTTCTTTATAAGTGAAGCAGGCGGATCAGACCAGCTTTTCCAGCTCCGGAACCGCTTCGAACAGGTCAGCGACCAGGCCGTAGTCGGCTACCTGGAAGATCGGCGCTTCTTCGTCCTTGTTGATCGCAACGATCACCTTGGAGTCCTTCATGCCGGCCAGGTGCTGGATTGCGCCGGAGATACCGACGGCGATGTATAGCTGCGGCGCAACGATCTTACCGGTCTGGCCGACCTGCATGTCGTTGGGCACGAAGCCGGCGTCGACCGCGGCGCGCGAGGCACCGACAGCAGCGCCGAGCTTGTCGGCCAGGGCGTACAGGTGCTTGAAGTTGTCACCGTTACCCATGCCGCGGCCGCCGGAAACGACGATCTTGGCAGCGGTCAGCTCTGGGCGGTCGGACTTGGCCAGCTCTTCGCCAACGAAGGCCGAGATGCCGGCGTTGTGCGCAGCGCCTACAGCTTCTACCGCAGCCGAACCACCTTCGGCGGCCACGGCGTCGAAGCCGGTGGTACGCACGGTGATGACCTTGATGGCCGCGCTCGATTGCACGGTGGCAATGGCGTTACCGGCATAGATCGGGCGCTTGAAGGTGTCGGCGGACTCGACCGAGATGATCTCGGAGATCTGGTCCACGTCCAGCAGCGCGGCAACGTGTGGCAGGATGTTCTTGCCGTTGGTGGTGGCCGGGGCCAGCACGTGGCTGTAGCCGCTCGCCAGCTCGACGATCAGCGGCGCAACGTTCTCTGGCAGCACGTGGGCATAGGCAGCGTTATCGGCGACCAGCACCTTGGCCACACCGGCGATCTTGGCAGCGGCTTCGGCAACGCCGCCGACGTTCTGGCCAGCGACCAGCACGTGCACATCACCACCGATCTTGGCGGCAGCAGCGACAGTGTTCAGGGTGGCCGGGGCTACGGCACCGTTCTCGTATTCAGCGACAACCAGGATAGTCATTTAGATTACCTTCGCTTCGTTCTTCAGCTTCTCGACCAGTTCGGCCACCGATTTGACCTTGATGCCAGCGCTGCGGGCAGCCGGGGCTTCAACCTTCAGGGTCTTGTTGGTGGAGGCGAGGGACACGCCCAGCGCATCTGGAGTAACGGTCTCCAGCGGCTTCTTCTTGGCCTTCATGATGTTCGGCAGCGACGCGTAGCGTGGCTCGTTCAGGCGCAGGTCGGTGGTGACGATGGCTGGCAGGTTCAGCGCAACGGTCTGCAGGCCGCCGTCGATTTCACGGGTGACGTTCAGCTTGTCGCCAGCGACTTCGACCTTGGAGGCGAAGGTACCCTGGGCATAGCCAGTCAGCGCCGCCAGCATCTGGCCGGTCTGGTTGTTGTCACTGTCGATGGCCTGCTTGCCGAGGATGACCAGCTGCGGCTGCTCTTTGTCGACAACGGCTTTCAGCGCCTTGGCCACGGCCAGGGAGTTCAGTTCGTCTGCGGCTTCGACCAGGATGGCACGGTCGGCACCCAGGGCCAGGGCAGTACGCAGTTGCTCCTGGGCAGTGGTCGGGCCGACGGAAACCACGACGATCTCGGTCGCAACGCCCTTTTCCTTCAGGCGCACGGCTTCTTCCACAGCGATTTCGCAGAAGGGGTTCATGGACATCTTGACGTTAGCAAGGTCGACGCCGGAGTTGTCCGCTTTGACGCGAACCTTGACGTTGTAGTCGACCACTCGTTTGACAGCTACAAGAACCTTCATGGATTCCTCGTTACTCTCCGGTGAATAGATAGTCGCCTGGGGCAGAGCCCGGCGATGCGCGTGGGTACAAGGGCACCTCTAAAAACGTACGGGGAGGCAGTAACTTCACCGTGACCGAACAGTCTTGTCCGGACTCTTGCGGCAAATACTCACGGGTCATTTCCTGTCGTGGCGTGTAAACTCCACTACAAACTGGCCCAAGGCCGCAAAACCCTGCTCCACACCTGGTCTTTAGAGGTGTACCTGCGCCCGGCTGCAAGCCTACGGCGAACGTAAAACCGCTCGTATCTTGACCGTAACACCCAATCCGGTCAATACGGCAAATCGGTCACCCTCCAGCCGCGTACCTGTGATTTTACTGGCCTGCGGCAAATTCAAACAAACGTTTGTATTGGACCCGCCAAGTGGTGTAGATATAATGCGCGGCCAAGACAAAACGGTGTAGTCCGTCATTTGCCCAGCTACAGTTCCGCCATTGCGCCGAACCGCTGTGAATGCCCCGCGCACCCAATAAGACCAAGCAACAGCATGAGCCTTGATGAGTAGGAGAGAACCAGTGGAACGCGAATACATGGAATTCGACGTGGTCATCGTCGGCGCAGGCCCGGCGGGCCTGTCCGCCGCCTGCCGCCTGAAGCAGAAGGCCGCCGAAGCCGGTAGCGAAATCAGCGTCTGCGTGGTGGAAAAAGGCTCCGAAGTAGGTGCTCACATTCTTTCCGGCGCGGTGTTCGAACCGCGTGCCCTGAACGAGCTGTTCCCCGACTGGAAAGAACTCGGCGCGCCGCTGAACACCGAAGTGAAGCGCGACGACATCTACGTGCTCAAGGATGCCGGCAGCTCGACCAAGGTCCCAGACCTGTTCGTGCCCAAGACCATGCACAACCAGGGCAACTACATCATTTCCCTGGGCAACCTGTGCCGCTGGCTGGCCCAGCAGGCCGAGAACCTGGGCGTGGAAATCTACCCGGGCTTCGCCGCCCAGGAAGCGCTGTTCGACGACAATGGCGTGGTCCGCGGCATCGTCACCGGCGACCTCGGGGTCGACCGCGAAGGCAACCCGAAAGACGGCCTGTATACCCCGGGCATGGAACTGCGCGCCAAGTACACCCTGTTCGCCGAAGGCTGCCGTGGCCACATCGGCAAGCAGCTGATCAAGCGCTTCGACCTCGACAACGAGTCGGACGTCCAGCACTACGGCATCGGCCTGAAGGAAATCTGGGAAATCGACCCGGCCAAACACGAGCAGGGCCTGGTGGTGCACACCGCCGGCTGGCCGCTGGATGTGATGAGCGCCGAGAACACCGGCGGCTCGTTCCTTTATCACCTGGAAAACAACCAGGTGGTGGTCGGCCTGATCGTCGACCTGTCCTACGCCAACCCGTACCTGTCGCCATTCGACGAGTTCCAGCGCCTCAAGCATCATCCAGTGATGAGCCAGTACCTAGAAGGCGGCAAGCGCATCAGCTACGGCGCCCGCGCCATCTGCAAGGGCGGCCTGAACTCGCTGCCGAAGATGGTCTTCAACGGTGGCGCGCTGATCGGTTGCGACCTCGGCACCCTGAACTTCTCCAAGATCAAGGGCAGCCACACCGCCATGAAGTCGGGCATGCTCGCCGCCGAAGCGGTGGTCGAAGCGCTGGCCGCCGGCCGCGAGGGCGGCGACCTGCTCGACGGCTACGTTAGCGCGTTCAAGGCCAGCTGGCTGTACGAAGAACTGTTCGCCAGCCGCAACTTCGGCCCGGCGCTGCACAAGTTCGGCCCGCTGCTCGGTGGTGCATTCAACTACGTCGACCAGAACTGGTTCGGCGGCAAGCTGCCGTTCACCTTGCACGACACCAAGCCGGATTACGCCTGCCTGAAGCTGGCGGCCGATTCGAAAAAGATCGACTACCCGAAACCGGACGGCAAGCTCAGCTTCGACAAGCTCAGCTCGGTATTCCTCTCCAGCACCAACCACGAAGAGGAACAACCCTGCCACCTGAAGCTGACCGACCCGAGCATCCCGATCGCCAGCAACCTGCCGCTGTACGACGAGCCGGCCCAGCGCTACTGCCCGGCGGGCGTGTACGAAGTGGTCACTCAGGAAGATGGCAGCAAGCGCTTCCAGATCAACGCGCAGAACTGCGTGCACTGCAAGACCTGCGACATCAAGGACCCGGCCCAGAACATCACCTGGGTCACCCCTGAAGGCGCTGGCGGGCCTAACTACCCGAACATGTAAGGCCCTGCCCTTGTGGCAACAAAAAGCCCCCGGTTCTCAACAACCGGGGGCTTTTTGTTGCCTGCCAGTGTCAGGCCGTACGCACTTCCTCAAAAAGCTCTGGTAGGTTATTCCAATAACCCCCGCCCGGAAGTCTGCCTCAATGCCCCGCAGCCGTTACCGGCTCATTTGTCACCGCACATGATCGGCATCGGCTCCGCCGCGAACGCCAATGGCTCACGACGCCCGAAATACGCGGCCGTCAGCAGCCCCACCGCGCCCATGACCAGACAAAACCCGACACACACCCACGGGCTCCACGGCATCAGCGCAATCAGCGCCAGCGGTGTGGTGCTGGCCCACAGCGCATAGGCCACGTTGTAGGTGAAGGAAATGCCCGACACGCGGATTTCGGCCGGGAACAGCCCGACCATCACCGACGGCACCACCCCCACCACGCCGCAAGACAGCCCCGCCAGCGCATAGGCCAGCCAGGTCATGCCCCACTGCCCCACCAGGCTGGCGTACAACGCGCCAATGCCGAGCGGCAGCAGCAGGCTGTACAGCATCAGCGCGCGCCAGGCCCCCACGCGGTCGACCAGCAGCCCGGCCAGCACGCAGCCGATATTGAGGAAGACAATGCCCACACTGCTCAGGGCGAAAGTGTGCCCGGCGCTCATGCCGAAGCGCTGTTGCATCACCGTCGGGGTGATCACCACCAGCACCACCACCGCGGAGGTCAGCACACAGGTCAGCAGCGCCGCCGGGATCAGCGCCCCCCGATGCTCGCCCAGCACCCGCCGCAACGGGAACGTCACCGGCTGCTCCTGGCGCGCGCGCAGGGCGAGGAACACGGGCGTTTCGCTGAGCCAACGGCGCAGCCACACGCCGATCACACCGAATACCCCACCGAGCAGGAACGGGTAGCGCCAGGCGTAGTCGAGGATTTCCTGCGCAGTGAACACTTGTGCCAGCAAGGTCGCGGTCAATGCCCCCAGCAGGTAGCCGAAGGTCAAGCCCGCCTGCAGGAAGCCCAAGGCATAGCCGCGCCGCCCGGCTGGCGCGTGCTCGGCGACGAAGGTCCAGGCACTCGGCACCTCGCCGCCCACCGCAGCGCCCTGCAGGATGCGCAGGGCCAGCAGGATCAGCGGCGCGGCATAGCCGATGTCGGCGTAGGTCGGCATCACGCCGATCAGCAGGCACGGCAGGGCCATCATCAGGATGCTCAGGCTGAATACCCGCTTGCGCCCCAGGTGGTCGGCGAAGTGCGCCATCAGGATGCCGCCCAGCGGCCGCGCCAGGTAGCCAGTGACGAAGATCCCGAAGCTTTGCAGCAGGCGCAGCCATTCAGGCATCTCGGGCGGGAAGAACAGCTGGCTGAGGGTCAGCGCAAAGAACACGAAAATGATGAAATCGTAGATTTCCAGCGCGCCACCCAGCGCCGCCAGGCCCAGGGTCCGATGGTCGCCGCGGCTGAACCGGGGCGGGCGAGCGGTATCGATGGCAGTCATGGCAGAGTCCGCAAATCGGCAAAGGGCAAGAGGATAGCAAATACCTACCCCCTTGCCCCTAATGCCAATCAGTCGGCATTACTGGGGCTGCTGTGCAGCCCATCGCTGGCAAGCCAGCTCCCACAGGAGCAGTGCAAATATCAGGATTTGCGCGATCTCTGGGAGAGCAACTGTCTTGTGTTGCCTGGACTGGCCTCATCGCCGGCAAGCCAGCTCCCACAGGTACTGCACAGGGCTTGAGGCCCATGCGATCGAGGTGGGAGCTGGCTTGTCGTGGCGACGAACCGCGGCGATGGGCCGCAAGGCGGCCCCAGATTGCTTGACTGACCGGCATTACCGTTTCCCTGCCGCTAGGCCCTAGCGGTTGAACACCGTGTGCGCGAAGTTGGCCCGCGGCCTGGGCCGCGCCGTAGCGACCGGCAGACTGCCGGGCAGCGGCAGTTTGCCAACCAGCAGCGGCGCGTCGATGATCGCCATGAACGACTCCAGCGCCTCGTTATCGGGTACCTGTGGCAGGCTCAGGCTGACGGCCTGGCGCTCGGTCTGCGGCACCGCAGGCACTTTCAACTGGGTGGAATGATAAAGCAGGGCATGCTGGATCTGCGTGCTGACGCGGCAGAAGCGCTCCAGGTCTACCCCGGCATGGCTGGCCAATTCGATATTGCCCAGCAGCAGGTGAAAAGGCTGCAAGGCACACTGCACCAGGCGCTGCAGTTCCTCGAAACTATCCACGGGCGCTATCCGGTAGTAGCCCAGGCCATTGAGCAGCCGCTCCAGTTGCAAGCGCTGGCATGGGTGTGCGTCGGCGATCAGGATGCGCAGGGTCTTGTTTGCCATGGTCGGACCTGGGCAGTTGGGTAATGGGTACGCTCCATGACCATACTGCACCAGTAACGGCTACTGCCAAGGCTACGCCTGGCAGGGGTCTTCTTTAGATAGAAGTCGGGAAAACCGCATAAATCAAGTGATTGACTGACGGAATTTTCATTTGCCTTTAACTCGGCAATCAGGATTCCCACTCGCGCATGCGCACCCGGCAATGCTTCATGGCATTGACGATGTGCTTTTCCACCAGGCTGCGGGAGATGCTCAGGTGCTCGGCAATCTGCTGGTGCGACAGGCCGTCGAGCTTGCGCAGCAGGAAGCACTCGCGGCAGACCTTGCTCAGCTCATCCAGCGCACGCTGCATCAGCGCCAGGCGCTGGTCCAGCTGCATGTCGTGGGCCGGCGGCGGGGTATGCCAGCGCTCGTCGCTGTCCAGCACCTCCAGCGGCTCGGCCTGGCGCACCCGGTGGCGGCGGTGGCGGTCGACCACCAGATTGAGCGCGGTGCGATAGAGGAAGGCACGCGGGTGCTCAATGCGCTCGGCGTCGGTGCGCTCCAGCACCCGCAGATAAGCATCGTGCGCCACGTCTTCAGCGGCCTGACGATTGCCCAGGCGCGCGGAAAGGAAACCCACCAGTTCGCGATAGTAATGTTCCACGACGTTACCTGAGACCGCCCTGCCAGTTTTTGTCGGAACCCCTCCAGACACCAACGCGGGACTGAGTGATATCAAGTTGCGATCTTACAAATTATAATTATTCTCAGCAACATACGATCCTGCTCCAAGACAAACGCTAAATCCGCCCGGCTGACCTTCGTCTATCTGGGACCTCAGTGCGCGCCGCAATCTGCGCGTGGCCATCACTCCTGGCTGGAAGCCTGCATGACACGTTCAACCAACACACGCCGTCACGTCCTGCTCATAGGCCTGGGCCTGCTGGGCCTGGGCAGCTTGGCGGCCTGGAAAGCCCTGCCCTTCGGGGCTCAGCCAGTCAGCACGGTCGCGGTCACCCGTGCCGATATCGAAAGCAGCGTCACAGCACTGGGTACCCTGCAACCAAGGCGCTATGTGGATGTTGGCGCCCAGGCGTCCGGGCAGATCCACAAGCTGCACGTCGAGGTCGGCGACACAGTGCGCAAAGGCCAGTTGCTGGTCGAAATCGACCCTTCGACCCAGCAGGCCCGGCTGGATGCCGGGCGCTACTCGATCGACAATCTCAAGGCTCAGCTGGCAGAGCAACGCGCGCAGTACCAACTGGCCCAGCAACAGCTCAAGCGCCAGCGCGACCTGGCCGCCGCCGGCGCCACCCGTGACGAGGACGTGCAAACGGCTGACGCCCAGTTGAAGGTCACCCTGGCACGTATCGAAATGTTCCAGGCGCAGATCCGCCAGGCCCAGGCCAACCTGCGCAGCGATGAGGCCGAGCTGGGCTACACCCGCATCTACGCGCCGATGGACGGCACGGTGGTGGCGGTCGATGCCCGCGAAGGGCAAACCCTCAATGCCCAGCAGCAAACTCCCTTGATCCTGCGCATCGCCAAGCTCTCGCCAATGACCGTGTGGGCGCAGGTGTCCGAAGCCGATATCGGCAAGGTCAAGCCCGGCATGACCGCCTACTTCACCACCCTGGCCGGCGGCAAACGCCGCTGGACCAGTACCGTACGGCAGATCCTGCCGATCCCACCCAAGCCGCTGGACCAGGCCAGCCAGGGCGGTGGCAGCCCCGCCAGTGCCACCGCCGGCACCACCGGCGCCCAAGTGGTGCAATACACCGTGCTGCTCGATGTGGAAAACCCGGATGGCGCCCTGATGGCCGAGATGACCACCCAGGTGTTCTTTGTCGCCGGCCAGGCCAGCCAAGTGCTCACGGCGCCGCTGGCAGCCCTGGATGATGCCGGTGACGAAGGCCTGCGCCTGGCCCAGGTGTTCACCCGCGACGGCAAGATCGAACAGCGCAAGGTGCGCACCGGCCTGAGCGACCGCCTGCGGGTGCAGATACTCGATGGCCTCGCCGAAGGCGAGCAACTGGTCATCGGCGCCCCAGCCGCCAGCGGAGGTTGAATGACAGCGCCCCTGATTGAACTCACTGACATCCGCAAGCACTACGGCGGCATCGACTCGCCGAAGGTGGAAGTGCTACGCGGCATCAGCCTGAGCATCCACCCCGGCGAGTTCGTCGCCATCGTCGGTGCCTCCGGCTCGGGCAAGTCGACCCTGATGAACATCCTTGGTTGCCTCGATCGCCCCACCAGCGGTAGCTTTCGTTTCGCTGGCAAGGACGTTGCCGAACTGGACAGCGACGAGCTGGCCTGGCTGCGGCGCGAGGCCTTTGGCTTCGTATTCCAGGGCTACCACCTGATCCCCTCTGGCTCGGCCCAGGAAAACGTCGAGATGCCTGCAATCTATGCCGGCACCCCGGTCGCCGAGCGCCATGCCCGCGCCGCGGCCCTGCTCGAACGCCTCGGCCTGGCCAGCCGCACGGGCAACCGGCCGCACCAGTTGTCTGGTGGCCAGCAGCAGCGGGTGTCGATCGCCCGGGCCCTGATGAACGGCGGCCACATCATCCTCGCCGACGAACCCACCGGCGCCCTGGACAGCCACAGCGGCGCCGAAGTCATGGCCCTGCTCGACGAGCTGGCCAGCCAGGGCCATGTGATCATCCTCATCACCCACGACCGTGAAGTAGCGGCCCGGGCGCGACGGGTGATCGAGATCCGCGACGGACTGATGATCAGCGACTCGGCGGCCGACCAGCCCCCCGACAAAGCGCACCCAGGCCTGCAGGCCGACGACCTGCGCCAGCGACTGGACCGCGGCGCCACCTTGCGCGGGGCCTGGAAGGGCGAATTGCTCGAGGCCCTGCAAGCGGCCTGGCGGGTCATGTGGATCAACCGCTTCCGCACCGCCCTGACCCTGCTCGGCATCGTCATCGGCGTGGCCTCGGTGGTAGTGATGCTGGCTGTCGGCGAAGGCAGCAAGCGCCAGGTCATGGCGCAGATGGCGGCGTTCGGCTCGAACATCCTCTACCTCAGTGGCCGCTACGCCACGCTGCGCGAACCGGCCGGCATCGTCACGCTGGACGATGTCGCCGCCATCGCCCAGTTACCCCAGGTCCAGCGCATCATGCCGGTGATCGGCGACCAACTGACCGTGCGTCACGGCAACAACAACCAGCAGTTCTATGTCGGCGGTAATAACACCCAGTTCTCCGAGATCCTCAACTGGCCAGTCGTCGAAGGCAGCTTCTTCACCGAAGCTGACGAACAGGCTGCCGCCGCCGTCGCGGTGATCGGCCAGAAGGTCCGGGACAAGCTCATGGAGCCTGGCAGCGATCCGCTGGGCCAGTACCTGCTGATCGGCAACGTGCCCTTCCAAGTGGTCGGCCTGCTCGCCGGCAAGGGGGCCAGCTCCGGCGACCAGGACAGCGACGAACGCATCGTGGTGCCCTACTCCGCCGCGTCCGTGCGCCTGTTCGGCAAGCAAGACCCGGAATACGTGATCATCGCCGCTGCCGATTCGAGCCGGGTGAGCGAAACCGAGCGGGCAATCGCCCACCTGATGCGCCAGCGCCACCAAGGCAAGCAGGACTTCGAACTGACCAACGACGCCGCACTGATCCAGGCCGAAGCGCGCACCCAGAACAGCCTGTCGCTGATGCTCGGTGCCATCGCCGCGATTTCCCTGCTGGTCGGCGGTATCGGCGTGATGAACATCATGCTCATGACCGTGCGCGAACGTACCCGCGAGATTGGCATCCGCATGGCCACCGGCGCCCGTCAGCGCGATATCCTGCGTCAGTTCCTCAGCGAGGCGGTGATGCTGTCGATGGTCGGCGGGGTGACGGGTATCGTGCTGGCACTGTGCATCGGTGGCGGCCTGATGCTCGCCGGCATCGCCGTGGCATTCGCCCTACCCGCCATTCTCGGCGCCTTCACCTGCGCCGTCATCACCGGCGTGGTGTTCGGCTTCATGCCGGCCCGCAAGGCTGCGCGCCTCGATCCGGTCAAAGCCCTTACCAGCGTATAGCCCATGACATTGCCAAGCCGCATCAGCCTGTTGACCCTCAGCCTGGCCCTGGCCGCCTGCAGCACACCGCCCGCCCCCGAGGCCGGCATTGCCGCGCCGCCAACCTGGCAATCCCGTGCCGACGCCTCCAGCCAGGCCCTGCCGGATGCCCATTGGTGGCAAGCCTTCGCCAGCCGCGAGCTGGACCGCCTGATCGAACGCGCCCGGCACAACAGCCACGACCTGGCCGCCGCCGCGGCACGGGTGCGCCAGGCCCAAGCCCAAGCCGTGATCGCCGGCGCTCCGCTGCTGCCGGAACTGACGTTCGGCCTGGACGGCAGCCGCCAGCGCCTGTTGCGCGGCGACGGCAACGACCAACTCGACGCCAGCAGCAGCGAGCGCACCAGCACCTCATTCGGCACACGCTTGAGCGCCAGCTACGAGGTCGATTTCTGGGGCGGCATCCGCGCCGCCCGCGACAGCGCCCTGCATGGCCTGGACGCCAGCCGCTTCGATCGCCAGACGGTGGAGCTGACCCTGACCAGCGCCGTCGCCGATAGCTACCTGCAGGGCCTGGCCCTGGAGGAACAGCTGCGTATCGCTCGGCTCAACCTCAAAAACGCCCGGGACGTGCTGGGCCTGGTCGAGGCACGCCAGCGCTCTGGCTCGGCCACGCGACTGGAGCTGGCGCAGCAACGCAGCCTGGTGGCGGCACAAGAGCGCCAGGTGCCCCTGCTGGAGCAGCAATGGCAGGACAACCGGGTAACCCTCGCCACCTTGCTCGGTGATCCAGTGCAGGCATTGCCGGACACCAACGAATCGATCGGCGCGCTGCGCTGGCCGGCGATCGGCAGCGGCGTACCCAGCGATCTGCTCGGCCGGCGCCCCGACATTGCCGCCGCCGAGGCCCGCCTGGCCGCCGCCAGCGCCAACGTACAAGTGGCCAGGGCCGCCATGCTGCCCAAGCTGACCCTGGGAGCGGACCTGGGCAGCGGTGCACGGACCTTCGGCGATATCCTCGACAGCCCCTTCTATACCCTCACTGCCGGCATTGCCGCACCCATCTTCAACAACGGCCGCCTTCGCGCCGAACGCGAACTGGCCAGTGCCGAACAGGAAGAGCTACTGCACGACTATCGCGCCGCAATCCTGGCAGGCTTCGCCGACGTGGAAAAAGCGCTCAATGCGATCCATGGCGTAGACCGCCAGCAGCAGTGGCAGGACCAGGAGGTACAGGAAGCCCGCACCGCCTTCGACCTTGCGCAGCAGCGCTACAGCGCCGGCGCCGAGACGTTGCTGACCGTGCTGGAAACCCAGCGCACGCTGTATGTCGCCCAGGACCAACAGGCGCAACTGCACCTGGCTCGGCTGCAGGGCAGCGTAGCGTTGTACAAGGCATTGGGAGGTGGCTGGCAGGTCGAGCGCTGATGCCTGTCAGATAGCGTCAATGGGGGCCGCTTTGCGGCCCATCGCAGGCAAGGAACCTTGTAGGAGCGGGCTTGCCCGCGAACACCGGCAAAGCCGGTGCCATACTCCGCGCTGCCTGCTTCGCGGGCAAGCCCGCTCCCACAGAGTTTCAGTAAAATCAATAAGTTAGAGTTTGTTCTATGAGAGTCCACCCGCCGCCTTGGCGCCGCGCTGTCGCGCAGCAAACTGAGGGCGC
>NZ_JYKS01000003.1 GCF_000935045.1 Pseudomonas sp. 10-1B | reverse complement strand
TACCTTGGGTCTGAAATCACTGGTGCGGCCCAAGAAATATCAGTCCTACCGAGGTGCTGTTGGCAAGATAGCGACGAATCTGCTGGAGCGAAATTTCGTCGCCCAGCGTCCTAATCAGAAATGGGTGAGTGACGTAACGGAGTTCAAGGTAGCGCAACAGAAGCTCTATCTTTCGCCAGTAATGGATTTGTACAACGGGGAAATCATCGCCTACGAGATGGCTACTCGTCCCCAGTACAGCCTGGTTGGTAACATGCTCGACAAGGCGCTCAAGACCTTGGGAGAGAAGCCCAAGCTAGTGCTCCACACCGACCAGGGATGGCAGGGCAGCAGGCTCAGTTTCGCCACACGCTCCGCAATCATGGCGTGAAACAGAGCATGTCTCGTAAAGGTAATTGTCTGGACAATGCAGCTATGGAAAGCTTCTTCGGCACGCTCAAGTCAGAGTTTTTCTACCTCAAGCGCTTCGAGAGTATTGATGAACTGAAAGCAGGCCTGGATGAGTACATTCACTACTACAACCATGACCGCATCAAGCTGAGGCTCAATGGCCTGAGCCCTGTCGAATACAGGACCCAGGCGGCAGCTTAAACTGTCCAACTTTTTGGGGGCAGTCCAGGTTCACGCAATTCCTGAATTCTGCGCGGTCCCTGTGGGAGCTGGCTTGCCGGCGATGAGGCCAGTTCAGGCAATACAAGACAGTTGCTCCCACAGGTTCGCGCAATTCCTGAATTCTGCGCGGTCCCTGTGGGAGCTGGCTTGCCGGCGATGGGCTGCGTAGCAGCCCCTTTGTCACTAACTGACTGGCATTAGGCTTTAGCCCTAGCGATGCAGAACGTACTGGCCGCTAAAGGTCACGGCCGGCTCGTCGCTATCGGCATTGCTCACCGTGGTCTCCAGCGTCAACCGCGCCCTTCCGCGGCGCTGGTACATGTTCAGGAACCGCGCCCAGGTTTTCTCGTCCGGCGCCGCGCAACGCGCCACCGCCGCCCCGGTAACCGGCAGCGGGTAACTGATTTGCCCCTCCTGAACGACGATATGCCCGTCATCGATCCCCAGTTCGCGCAGGCGCAGGTGCAGCCAGCCCCAACCTGCCAGCACCGCAGCGCAGTACAGGCTGCCGCCGAACATGGTGCTCTTGTGGTTGACGTTGGCCGCCAGCGGCAGTTGCAGGCGCAGGGTGTGCTGCTGCCAATCGATCACTTCCAGGCCCATTTCGCGGGTCAGGGGGATGTCGCTGTGCAGTACGCACTGCAGGTATTGGCTATCGGTGCTCATCAACGGTTGTCCTCTTGATCGTCATGCCCGCCGCTACCGCCGTCAAAACTCAAGCCATGCTTGCGCAACTTGTCGTGCAGGGTCTTGCGGGGGATGCCCAGCGCTTCGGCCAGACTGCGCATGGAGCTGTGTGGCTGGGCCAGTTCGGCGGCGATCAGCGAGCGTTCGAACTGCTCGACCTGTTCGCTGAGGTTGCCGCTCAGTACCGGCGCCGAAGGCGCAGCTGCAGGTGGCGACTGGCCGTCCAGGGCCAGTTCCAGCCCAAGGGCGAAACGCTCGGCAGCGTTTTGCAGCTCGCGTACGTTGCCTGGCCAGTCGTGGCGCAGCAGCATGGCGCGCTGCGCCGGCTGCAGGGTGTGCGGCGGCAGGCCGTGGCGCTGGCTGGCGGCGTCGGCGAAGTGCTGGAACAGCACCAGGATGTCATCGCCGCGTTCGCGCAGTGCTGGAATGCGCAATGGCGCCACGTTCAGGCGGTAATACAGGTCGGCGCGGAAGCGCCCCTGGTCGGCGGACTGGCGCAGGTCTTCCTTGGTCGCGGCAATGATGCGGATGTCCAGCGGGATCAGCTGGTTGCCGCCTAGGCGCTCGACTACCCGCTCCTGCAGCATGCGCAGCAGTTTTACCTGTACATCCAAGCTCATGCTCTCGATCTCGTCGAGGAACAGCGTGCCGCCATTGGCGAACTCGAACTTGCCGATACGACGCTTCTGCGCTCCGGTGAACGCCCCTGGCTCATGGCCGAACAGCTCGCTTTCGACCACCGACTCAGCCAGCGCGCCGGCATTGATCGCCACGAACGGCCCGTCGCGGCGGCTGGACAGGTCGTGCAGGGCGCGGGCCACCACCTCTTTGCCGGCGCCTGTCTCACCCAGGATAAGCACGTCGGCGCGGGTGCTGGCCAGTGCGCCGATCTGTTCGCGCAGGCGCAGCATGGCTGGCGACTGGCCCACCAGGCGGGTGGCCAGTTGCTGGCGGTCGCTCAGGGCCAGGCGCAGGCTGCGGTTGTCCAGCACCAGGCGGCGCAGGGCCAGGGCGCGGCGCACGCTGTCGAGCAGGGCGTCGCTGGCAAAGGGTTTTTCCAGGAAGTCATAGGCCCCGGCGCGCATGGCCTGCACCGCCAGCGGCACATCGCCGTGGCCGGTGATCAGCAGCACCGGCAACTCGCGGTCGCGGCCGTGCAGTTGTTCCAGCAGTTGCAGGCCATCGATGCCCGGCATGCGGATGTCGCTGACCACCACGCCGGGCCAGTCGGCCTCGATGCGTTCGGCCAGGCCTTGGGCATCGGCCAGGGCGACTACCTTGAGCCCGGCCAGGTCCAGTGTCTGGCTCAGGGCCTGGCGCAGGTGCGGGTCATCGTCGACCAGGATGACCTGGGCTTGGCTGTCGATCAGTGTCTCGGGGGTCATGCCGAGGAGTCCTCCGAATTGGGCAAAGTAGCGCCAGGCGCGGCCACACGCAGTTGCAGGGTCAGCAGTGCGCCACCTTCCGGGTGGTTGGCCAGCAGCAGTTCACCGCCCAGGGCGCGCATCAGGCTTTCGCAGATAGCCAGCCCCAGGCCCAGGCCTTGGGTGCGGGTCTTGGTGGTGAAGAACGGTTCCTTGGCGTGCTCCAGGGCCTGGCGGCTGAAACCGGGGCCATTGTCGCGGATGTACAGGTAGACGCAGTCATCGCGCTGCTCGGCACTTAGCCACAGACGGCGCGGGTTGGCCTTTTCGGTCAGGGCATCGAGGGCATTGGCCAGCAGGTTGCCGAGTACCTGGCGCAGGCGGGTTTCGCCGGCCTGTACCCACAGGGTGGCTTCCGGCAGGTCGCGGATCAGTTCCACGGCCATGGCCCGGCGGCGCTTGGCCAGCAGCGCCAGGGCATCGTCCAGGGCCGGCTGCAGCGCCACGCTCTCCGGGGCATGCCGGTCACGGCGGGCGAAGGCGCGCAAGTGGGCGATGATCGAGGCCATGCGCCCGGTCAGCTCGCCGATGAGCTTGAGGTTGCCGCGGGCGTCTTCGGTGCGCTGGTGGTCGAGCAGGATCTCGGCGTTTTCCGCGTAGCTGCGGATAGCCGCCAGCGGCTGGTTGAGTTCGTGGCTGATGCTGGCCGACATGGTGCCAAGCACCGACAGCTTGCCGGCCTGCACCAGTTCGTCCTGGGCGCGCACCGCTTCCTGCTGGGCGTTTTCGCGCTCCAGCACGGCGCGCTTGAGGCGGGTATTCAGGCCTTCGAGGTCGGCGGTACGTTCGGCCACGCGTTTTTCCAGCTCCTGGCGGCCACGGGCTTCGAAGTCGATGCGGTCGATGTAGTGGCGGCGTCGCTGCATCACCAGGCCGGCCAGCAGCATCAGCACCAGCAGGGCACCGGCGCCGATGGCCATCACCGTCTGCACCGAGCGGTCGACCAGCATGCGCGGGGCGAGGATGCTGACTTGCCAGCCGGTTTCCTCGATGTCGCGGGTCTGGGTCAGCCAGGCATCGGGGTTGAGCGCCAAGGGCTGCGGGGCCTGGGTCGGGTAGGGCTGGATAGCGATGATGGCCTGGCGCTCGGCCTCGGTCAGCGCACGGGTGGCACGGAAACGCCAGTCGGGCCGCGAGGTCAGGATTACCACGCCATTGTGGTCCGTCACCAACAACTGCTCGGGGGTGCGTCCCCAGAGGGTTTCGGTGTGGTCCAGGTCGACCTTGACCACCAGCACGCCGACGATGCGCTCCTGGTCATGCACGGGGCCGGCGAAGAAATAGCCGCGCTTGCCCGAGGTGGTGCCCAGGCCGAAGAAGCGCCCCAGGCGGCCGGCCATGGCTTCGTTGAAGTAAGGGCGGAAGGCGAAGTTGCGGCCGACGAAGCTGTCTTGCTTGTCCCAGTTGGACGCGGCCAGGGTGTTGCCGCTGATATCCATCAGGTACATCACCTCGGCACCGGTCTGCTGGACGATGTCCTTGAGCAGGCGGTTGGCGTTGGTCACCGCTTCCAGGCGCAACGGGTCGGCCAGCACGCCGCGCAGCGCCGGCAGGTCGCCGAGGATCTGCGGCAAGGTCTCGTAGCGGTGCAAGGTGCCGAGCAGGTTGGCGACGTAAAGGTCGAGGGTCTGGCGGTTCTGCGAGGCCAGCTCTTCCTGATAGTAACGTTCGGCCAGGTGATGCAGGGGCCACAGTAGCGGGACCAGGCACAGGGCCACCAGGGCCAGGCTACGCCAGCGGGGACGGCGTGGGGGCGTGGGTTTTGCAATCATCACGTAAATGCGCCAGAAAAGTCTGACGCAATTATGCGCTAGTTAGGGCAGCAGTTCCGCCTCAGCCAGTGGCAGGCCGACCTTGTCCTTTTCCGACAACACCGGTGGCTGTTTCAGCCCCCAGTCGATGGCCAACTGGGAGTCGTCCCAGCGGATGCAGCGGTCGGCGCCTGGGTTGTAGTAGTCGGTGGTCTTATAGAGAAACTCGGCCGATTCGCTCATCACCGCAAAGCCATGCGCGAAGCCGGGTGGGATCCATAGCTGACGATGGTTTTCGGCCGACAGGTGTACTGCGACCCATTGGCCGAACGTCGGCGAGCTTTTGCGCACATCCACGGCGATATCGCGGATCTCGCCCTGCACCACGCGCACCAGCTTGCCCTGGGTGTTTTCCACCTGGTAGTGCAGCCCACGCAGTACACCTTTGATGGAGCGCGAGTGGTTGTCCTGGACGAACTCGGCCTTCACGCCGGTGCGCTGCGCGAACTCACGCGCGTTGAATGCCTCGAGGAAAAAACCACGGCTGTCACCGAAAACCTTCGGCTCGATGATCAGTACTTCAGGGATCGCGGTAGGAATGATGTTCATGGCATTTTGCTGGCTCATTGCTCAAGTAATGACCCTAGCCGGTCTCGCCAGGTTTTTCTGTCCAAATCTGTAACTGAATGCACACGGGCTGGCCATTGTAGATGTCAAACCGTTTTAGCGACCCTATAAGGTAGGGTCATGCCGATTGTTATCGATTTTATGGCGCGAATAACCTGACGGAATCCCGATTTTCGGGCTTCAAATATCGATATATATCGGTTATAAATTCACAAACGCCCCAGCATACTCCGGCTCAGGGCCATCACAGAGGTCAATCATGAAAACCCTCAGCTCCACTCCCCGTACCGATGGTTTCCACATGCCCGCCGAGTGGGCCCCGCAAACCCAGGTGTGGATGGTCTGGCCGGAGCGCCCGGACAACTGGCGCCTGGGCGGCAAGCCGGCGCAGGCTGCCCATGTGACCCTGGCCAAGGCCATTGCCCGTTTCGAGCCGGTGACCGTCGCCGTCTCCGCAGGCCAGTACGAAAACGCTCGGCGCCAACTCGACCAGCCGAACATTCGTGTGGTCGAAATCAGCAATGACGACGCCTGGGTGCGCGACACCGGCCCGACCTTCGTCATCAACGACCAAGGCGAAGTGCGCGGCGTGGATTGGGGCTTCAATGCCTGGGGCGGTTTCGAGGGCGGCCTGTACGCGCCATGGAACCGCGACGAGGAACTGGCGGCCAAGGTCCTGGAAATGGAGCGCTGCCAACGCTACCACACCGAAGGCTTCGTGCTCGAAGGCGGTTCGATCCATGTGGACGGCGAAGGCACCGTGATCACCACCGAAGAATGCCTGCTCAATCGTAACCGCAACCCGCACCTGAACCGCGAGCAGATCGAAACGGTACTGCGCGACCACCTGGCGGTCGACACCGTGGTCTGGCTGCCGGATGGCCTGTACAACGACGAAACCGATGGCCACGTCGACAACTTCTGCTGTTACGTGCGCCCGGGTGAAGTGTTACTGGCCTGGACCGATGATTCCAACGACCCCAACTATGCGCGCTGCCAGGCGGCCATGGAGGTGTTGAAAAACACCCGCGATGCCAAGGGCCGTGAGTTCATCGTGCACAAGATGCCGATCCCGGGCCCGCTGTTCGCCACTGCCGAAGAGTGTGACGGTGTCGATCAGGTGGCTGGCAGCCAGGAGCGTGACCCGTCGGTGCGCCTGGCTGGCTCGTACGTGAACTTCCTGATCGTCAATGGCGGCATCATTGCACCAAGCTTCGACGACCCGGCAGATGCCGAGGCCAGAGCGATCCTGGCGAAGATCTTCCCCGACCATGAGGTGGTGATGATCCCGGGCCGCGAGTTGTTGCTGGGCGGTGGCAACATCCACTGCCTGACCCAGCAGCAGCCGGCGCCGGTCAAGCGTTGAGATTGCCGTGAATGAAAAGGCCCGTCAGATGACGGGCCTTTTTTTTCGGGCGATGTCCGGCGACTGATGATGGCATATGTTTTGTATTGTTTTTCAGGTAGATAGCGCGGCCTGGCTGCGCTCTCCGATCTGTAACAATACTTACGTAAATTAGCCGCTCACGGGCCAGGGAGTACGTGTAGAAATGAACGCAGCAAGTGAGTCGGCATTGCGCCCATCGGCAGTGAATCGCCAATCGCTCAGGGTTCTGGCGAAGTGGTTGAAACACCATGGAAGCAACAGGGTCAGGACGACCGACCCACGACGTCTGCTTGCCGGGCGATACCCCCAAGGGCTGATCAGCGAAGCAGAGATGCAGGCGCTGATGGCTGTGTGGCACTGATCGAATCGGTTCTACCTGTAGCGGCCCCTTCGCGGGCACGCCCGCTCCCACAGAGACCATGCAAACTGTCAGGAATGTGCATTTCCCTGTGGGAGCGGGCGTGCCCGCGAAGAGGCCGGCTCAGGCAATGAAGATCAGAAGCTGTAAGTGCCTGTCACCACCAGGCTGCGCGGGTCACCCGGTTGAATCTGCGCCGCGCTGGTCGCCGAACTGTAGTAGGTCTTGTCGGCAATGTTGCTCAACGCTGCCCGCACATCCCAGTCATGCGTACGGTACCCCGCCAGCGCATCCCAGCGGCCATACCCCGGCAACACCGTGGTGTTCTGGGTGTCCGCATAACGCTCACCCACCAGGGTCAGGCCGGTTTCGGCGTACCAGCCCAGCTCCGGTTTCCAGGTCACGAACAGGCTGCCGTTGCGCTTGGCCACGTCACTGATGCGGTTGCCTTCCTGGCCGTTGTTGTCCTTGACGATGGTCGCATCCTGCAGGCCGATACCACCGCGCACGTACCAGTTGCCGACGATGTTGCCAGTGGCGGTCAGCTCGATGCCACGCGAACGTTGCAGGCCAGTGAGCAAGGTGATGGTCGGGTCGTTCGGGTCGCGGGTGCGGCGGTTGTACAGCTCCAGCTCGTAGATGGCGAGGGTGGTGGTCAGGCGCTGGTCGAGCCAGTCGCTCTTCACCCCGATTTCTTTCTGCCGAGTCTCTTCCGGCTTGGTTTCGTTGGCGTTGCCGGCCGCGCCCGGGGTGATGCCGATCAGGCCGCCGCCAACCGGCGAGAAGGTCTTGCTCCACGAGGCGTAGAACGAATGATCACGCCACGGTGTGTAGACCACGCCCAGACGCGGGCTGGTGCCGTTGCTGTCCTGCTTTTCAGACAGGTTGCGCAATTTGTTGGTGGTATCCACTTCGAACTGGTCGAAGCGTACGCCGGCCAGGATCTGCCACTGATCATTCAGGCGGATCTGGTCCTGCAGGTAGAGGCCGCGGCTGTCGACCACGGTGTGGTTGTTGCTCGACACGATCATACGGCCATTGTGCTGCTGGCTGCGGTCGGGATTGTCAAGGTCGAGGCCCGGCACCGGCTGGCCACCAGCAGAAATCGGCGCGGCGGTGTACAGCTTCGGGTCACGCCGCTGGTTGCCGAACTCCACACCCACCAGCAGCTTGTGCTCCAGGCCCAAGGTGTTGAAGTCACCCTCGGCTTCCAGGTTGTTGAACAGGTTGCGGGTGTTCAGGTCCTGCTGCCAGCGCTGGCGTGTCACGGTGTTGGTGCTGGCGTTGTAGCCTGTGAGGTAGGTGTTGTCGAACTCGCTGTCGAGCTTGAACAGGCCCAGGGTATGGCGCAGTTGCCAGGTTTCGTTGAGCTGGTAGTTCAGGCGCGAACGCAGTGACTGGGCGCGGTCGTCGATATAGTCGCGCTGAGTGTCGCCGTAGGTGGTGCTGCGGCTGACGTCTGCCGGGCGGCCGTTGACCCCGGGGATACCACGGTCGGGGGTGCGGTTGTAGCGGCTGTATTCGTATTGCACCAGCCAGTTCAGGTCGGGGTTGATCTGCCAGCTGATCGACGGCGCGAACAGTTGGCGGCTGCCGTCGATACCGTCGCGGAAGCTGTTGTTGTCCTGGTTACCCATGTTCAGGCGCAGGCTCACGGTGTCGCTGGGGTCGGCACTGAGGTCGGCATACAGGCTGCGCAGGTCTTCGCTGCCGGCTTGTGCTTCGACGGTCGAACGGCGGCCGGCTTCCGGCGCCTTGCTGACTCGGTTGACGATACCGCCCTGGCTGCCACGGCCATACAGCACCGCCGCCGGCCCCTTGAGCACCTCGACCCGTTCGATGTTATGCAGGTCGCGAACGTACTGGCTGTCATCGCGAATACCGTCCAGATAGAAGTCGTTGCTGGCATCGAAGCCGCGGATGCGCACGCTGTCGAAGCGGGTGTCGGCGCCGCTGCTGACGTTGGGAATGCCTTCCAGCGCCTTGCCCAGGGTGTTGCTGCCGTAATCCAGCACGTTGGCAGTCTTCACCGTGTCGATGGCCTGGGGCACATAACGTACCGGCGTCGAGGTGCGGGTTGCGGTGCTCACCTCCTTGACCCGTGGGTTGTCCTTCTCGCGCTCGCTGTCGGCGGTAACCGACAGTTCTGGCAGGGTGGTGGTGGCGGCGCTGGCCAGGCCGGCGCTGAACAGCAGCGACAGGCCAAGCGTAAGGGGTGAAAGGCGGCAGGGTACAAGCATGGGCACATCCGGACCGGGCAAGTGAAAAAAGAGGTGCGAATGGTAATGCTTGCTATTTGCTATTGCTCGGGTATTTGTAAAGGCTTGTCTTTACATATGTGTCTATTTGTAACGTCATCATGCGCAGCGGGTTTCGCGGTAATCCTCCCCAGGAAAATTGTCCGTTCGATCAAAAGGGCATTTCCCGCGCAAGATAAATTGCCCTCTGATAGCGCCAACAGGCATGGAAATGCACCAGAGCCGTCGGTGATTTTGGTTATATCAACCTGCATTTCACGACTTTTTGACATTTGTAATCGCACACGGCTAGGATTCGGCCAACGCCTGCTGGCCATGACCTGGCCATGCGGCTGTCAAAGGTCGCCGGGTGCTTACCGGCAGGCCTTCCAGTCTGGATCCGCATAGCGTCGAACCTACGAAGGGGCGTTGGTTCCTGGCGTCATATTGCAGAGCGTTTTTGATTAAGAAATAAGGAAAACAACATGTTGAAAACCAGGATCAGCCTGGTCGCCCTGGCGATGATCGCCGCGACCCAGGCACAGGCCAATGACCAGGCCGACAGCAAGGGCTTCATCGAGGACAGCCACGCCAACGTCCTTCTGCGCAACGCCTATATCAACCGTGACAAGAAGCACGGTACTGACGACCAGATCGAATGGGGCCAGGGCGTCATCGCCAACTTCTCCTCCGGCTTCACCCAGGGTACCGTCGGCGTCGGCGTCGACGCATTCGGCCTGTACGCCGTGCGCCTTGACGGCGGCAAGGGCCACAACGGTGGTGCCGGTGTCGACTTCTTCAAACCGCACGACACCAAAAATGCCGAAGGCAACGCCAGTTCGCCACACAACCTGGCTCGTGGTGGCGCTGCAGTGAAATTCCGCATCTCCAACACCGTGCTCAAGTACGGTGACCAGATGCCGGCACTGCCTGTGCTGCAGTACGACGACGCGCGCCTGCTGCCAGAAAGCTTCACCGGTACCCTGATCACCTCCAAAGAGATCCAGGGCCTGGAGCTGAACGCCGGCCGCTTCACCCAGGAAGCGCGCAAGAGCGCCGAGCGTCGTGACGGTGGTGGCCTGAAGTCGATCAACGTGCTCGGCGGTAGCTACAAGTTCACCGACAACTTCACCGGTTCGCTGTACACCGCGGACAACGAAGACGTGATGCGCAAGCACTACCTGGGTCTGAACTACGTCTTCCCGATCGCCAGCGATCAGTCCCTGACTCTGGACTTCAACGGCTACAAGTCGGACATCAACAACAAGTACGTCAAGGCTGCAGGCCTGAACGGCGACTCCAACACCATCTGGAGCCTGGCTGCTACCTACGCGTACGGTGCGCACTCGTTCACCATCGCTCACCAGCGCAGCACTGGCAGCACCGGTTACAACTACGGCTGGTACCAGAACCAAGGTGGCGTGGGTGATGGTGGTTCGACCATCTACCTGGCCAACTCGTACTGGTCTGACTTCAACGCCGAAGACGAGCGTTCCTGGCAGCTGGGTTATGGCCTGGACTTCGGTGCCTACGGCATTCCGGGCCTGACCTACAAGCTGGCCTACGTGGTGGGTGACAACATCAACACCCGCAACAACGCCAACCCGCAGGGCTTCGGCGAAGGCAAAGAGCGCGAGATCTTCAACCAGGTCCGTTACGTGGTGCAGGACGGCCCAGCCAAGGACCTGTCGATCAAGCTGCGTAGCTCGTTCGTGCGTACCAACAACGCCGTGCAGCAGAACGGTTACAACGACGACGGCAACGAAGTCCGCGTATTCGTCGAGTACCCGATCAGCATCTTCTGATCCTGATCTGAAGGCCTAGGGGGGCTGCTTTGCAGCCCATCGCGACGCAAGGCCGCTCCCACAGGATGTATGCAGGTCTCAGGCCTTTTGCTGTACCTGTGGGAGCTGGCTTGCCGGCGATGAGGCCCTATGCAAGTTCCACTTCTTTTCGGGGTATTGCCGCCTTTACAGGTGCAACCTCAGTCTCCGGCGCAAAACTGTCACTACGCGCCATCCGCCACATCCGCGCATAAAACTCGCTTTCAATCGAGCCACCGAGCAATTCGCCCGGCTTGAGGAACGTGTGCAAATCCGAAAACAAGCCAATCTCGCTAGGACTGATACGCCGCGCCAGGTGCTTGGGCTTGAGCTCCGAAGGGTGCTCCAGGCCCGCTGCCGCCAGCATCTCGGCCAGTGCGTGCAGCGTGTTGCGGTGGAAGCTGGCCACCCGTTCGGCCTTGTCCGGCACCACCAGGGCGCGCTGGCGCAGCGGGTCCTGGGTGGCCACGCCGGTCGGGCACTTGTTGGTGTGGCAGCTCTGCGACTGAATGCAGCCAATGGCGAACATGAAGCCGCGTGCCGAGTTGACCCAGTCGGCACCGATGGCCAGTACGCTGGCAATGTCGAAGGCGCTGACGATCTTGCCTGCTGCGCCAATACGAATGCTGGAACGCAGGTTCAGGCCGACCAAGGTGTTGTGCACGAACATCAGGCCTTCGCGCATGGGTACACCCATGTTGTCGCTGAACTCGCGTGGCGCTGCGCCGGTACCGCCCTCCTTGCCATCGACGACGATGAAGTCCGGGGTGATGCCGGTGGCCAGCATGGCCTTGGCGATGCCCATGAACTCCCACGGGTGGCCCAGGCAGAACTTGAAACCCACCGGTTTGCCGCCCGACAGCTCACGCAGGCTGGCAACGAATTGCAGCAACTCGACCGGGGTGCGAAAGGCACTGTGCGCTGCCGGGGAGATGCAGTCTTCGCCCACGCGCACACCACGGGTCTCGGCGATTTCCGGGCTGACCTTGTGCCCCGGCAGGATGCCGCCGTGGCCGGGCTTGGCGCCCTGGCTGAGCTTGATCTCGATCATCTTCACTTGCGGCGAGCGGGCCTGCTCGGCGAAGCGCTGCGGGTCGAACCGGCCGTCCTCGGTACGGCAGCCGAAATAGCCACTGCCAATCTCCCAGATCAGGTCGCCGCCATGTTCGCGGTGGTAAGGGCTGATGCTGCCTTCGCCGGTGTCATGGGCAAAACGGCCCATGCGTGCACCACGGTTGAGCGCGGCGATGGCGTTGGCGCTGAGGGCGCCGAAGCTCATGGCCGAAATATTGAAGATCGAGGCCGAGTAGGGCAGGCGACATTGCGGCCCGCCAATGGCGATGCGGAACGAGGCTGGGTCTGGCGTGGCCACCGGCAGCATGGAGTGGCTGATGAATTCGAAGCCGGGCTTGTAGGCATCGTTGAGGGTGCCGAAGGCTTTTTCGGCACTTTCGTTCTTGGCGCGGGCGTAGACCAACGAGCGTTGCGAGCGGGAGAACGGCAGCTTGTCGTCGTCGCCCTCGATCAGGTACTGGCGGATTTCCGGGCGGATGGTTTCGATCAGGTAACGGATATTGCCCAGGATCGGATAGTTGCGGCGTACAGCGTGATGGCTTTGGCGCAAGTCGTTGAGGCCGACCAGGCTGAGCAGTGCGGTGAGCAGGGTCAATGGCCAGAGCCAGGCATGTTGGGTCAGCAATGGCAGGCTGGCGAAGGTGAACAGCAGGCAGAGGGCGAGGCAGGCGTAGCGGCTGGGTAGAGAGTGTTTCATGGGTCCATCGCAGGCAGGATGACCGGGCATAGGATAGGCAAAGGCGGGGAGTGGAAAACCTGGGTAATCGGTAAAAGACTGTTACCTGATTGTGGGTTGCGCTGCTTTCCCTGGCCGGCACATCTACCTTTGTGGGAGCGGCCTTGTGTCGCGAAAGGGCTGCGCAGCAGCCCCAGAATTCGGAGCCATGGCGAAGATCGCCGGGGCTGCTGCGCAGCCCTTTCGCGACACAAGGCCGCTCCCACGAAAGACCGCGTTAGTGAGGTAGCAAGATGCTCACCCGCAATCCGCCGCCCTCGCGGTTCGACAGCAGCAGCTCACCCCCATGGCTGGCGGCAATCCGCTGGGCAATGCTCAGCCCCAATCCATACCCCCCGGACGCCTGGTTACGCGACCCTTCGCCGCGCACGAACGGGTCGGTGACGGTTGCCAGCAGGCCTGGCGCAATCCCTGGCCCGCGGTCGTCGATATGGATGAACACCGCCATGCCAGCCCGTTCCAGCGTCACCGAAACCTGCTTGGCATAACGCAGTGCATTGACCAGCAGGTTCTGCAGGCAGCGTTGCAACAGCAAGGCATCGACCCGCAGGCTGCCTGCCTGGCCATGCACCGGCAGTGGTTCTTCGGCGGTGGCCAGGTCCACGCATTGGCGTGCCACCAGCCGGTCCAGGTCCACCTGCTGCAGATTCTGCTGCTCCCCCGCGCGCAGGTAATCGAGCACCTGGCCGATCATGTCGTCCATCTGCGTGATGTTCTGCCGCAGGCGCTGCCGGTGCTCGTCATCCGGCAGGCGCTCCAGGCGCAAGCGCATGCGCGTCAGCGGGGTGCGCAGGTCGTGGGACACGGCGGCCAGGAAGTAGGCCTTGTCGTTGACCATCGCGATCAGGCGCTGCTGCATGGCGTTGAAAGCCTGTGCTGCCTGGCGCACTTCCTCTGGGCCATCCAGCGCCAACGGTGGCTGCTCCAGGTTGCCGCCCAGGCCACGCGCGGCATCGGCCAAGCGCCGCAACGGGCGTAGGCAAAGGCGCACGGCAATCAGGCACACCAGCAGCACGGCGACGATGCGCAGGGCATATACCCGCAGCAGGTAATCACTGATCAGCACCCAGGCCGACTCGCCGCTCCAGCCTTGCAGTTCCTGGCCATCGATGGTCAGCCAGTGGCCGTCGGCCAACGGCACCGCGAACTGGATGTGTGCCTGCGCCGTACGCAGGCCGAACAAGCTGCGCCAGACGATCGGCTGGCCCAGCTCGTCGGTCAGTTGCACTTTTATCAGGCGCACATCCTGGGCATGCCCCAACTCGTACTCGAGGGCCTGGTGCAGCAACAGCTCGATGCGCCTGCGCCCCCGGCGTTCGTCATGCTCGGGCGCGGGCAGGGTTTCGGCGCAGCGCAGCTGGTAGTGGGCTGGCGCCTGCAGCGGGGCGGCGTGGCAGTCGGCCTTGGCAATCAGCGCTGCGCTGCGTGCAGCGATCAGCCGGACGGGCGCCTCGAGCACCTGGGCGAAACGCACATCGAACCAGATGCTGCTCGACAGCAACTGGATCACCAGCGTGCCGCTGACCATGATCAGCAGCAGTTGGCCAAACAAGGTGCGCGGCCACAGCCGGCGAAGCCAGCGCATCTCAGGCATTGGCCTGGTGGTTGGCGATGCTCAGCAGGTAGCCTTCGTTGCGGATGGTGAGGATTTGCGCGGCACCCGTCGGGGCGCGGCGCAGGTGCTGGCGCAGGCGGCTGATGCACATGTCCACCGAACGGTCGTCGGGCAGGTGGTCGCGGCCGAACGCACTGCGGGTCAGCTGATCGCGGGACACCACCCGGTTATTGGCTTCCAGCAATTCGCGCAGCACACGGTAGTCGGAGCGGGGCAGGGTCAGGGTCTCGCCATCCGGGCGGGTGAGCAGGCGCTTCACGTGCTCCAGGCGAAAACCAGCGAACGACTGGGCATCCACTACTGCAGGTTCCTCGGCGGGTGTTTCCAGGCGTTGCGGGCGGCGCAGCACGGCTTTGATCCGGGCGATCAGTTCGCGTGGCTCGAAGGGCTTGGCCAGGTAGTCGTCGGCGCCCACTTCCAGGCCAATGATGCGGTCCAGCGTGCTGCCCTTGGCCGACAGCATGATCACCCCCAGGCCCTGCGTGGCTTGCAGCTGGCGGCACAGGCTGAGGCCATCTTCGCCAGGCAGCATCAGGTCGAGCACCACCAGCTCCACTTTGTGCCGGGCCAACTGTTCGCGCATCTGCTCGCCGTCGGCAGCTGCCAGCACGGTATAGCCGGCATCTGTCAGGTAATCACAGAGAAGTTCGCGGATCTCGTCGTCGTCATCGACAACCAGCAGGGTTGTGCTCATGCGCAGAAACACCAGTCAGGTGAGGGCCAAAGGCGCTCGTTACGATCAATTACATCCCCGTACATGTCGGGTCTGGAGCCCGGAGGGCCGATCCTTAGAATCCTAACAAAAAATCATCTGCAAATGCGAAGCCTTCCCAAATGAATCCAAAGAGCACCCCGAATACCTTCACCCCCATCAGCCAAGGCGGTAGCCGCCTAAAACCCCTCGCCTTTTTCGTAGCCATGGCCATCAGTGGTGGTGCGATGGCTGTAGACAGCAAACCTCTGGAGCTGGACGCCACGCAGATCGAAGACAGCGCGCTGCTGCCCGCCGACGAGGCCGGCCAGCTGGGTTACACGGTCGAAAGCACCCGCAGCTCCACCGGCCTGGCCCTGACGCCACGGCAGACGCCGCAATCAGTCACCAGCATCACCCGTCAGCAGATGGATGACCGTGACATCCACACTATCGAACAAGCGCTGGAAACCACCCCGGGCGTGACGGCGAGCAAGGCCGAAGTGGGCGGGCGCACCGATTACCGTGCCCGTGGTTACTCGATCAGCAACTGGAAGATCGATGGCTTGCAGACCCAGGGCGCTTCCGACTTCAGCGGCAGCGGCAACGCGCTGAACATGGACCTGTACGAACGCATCGACATCGTGCGCGGGGCCAACGGCCTGCTGGGTGGCACCGGCGACCCCTCGGCCACCGTCAACCTGATCCGCAAGGCACCAACCAAGACCTTCGGCGGCAGTGCCTATGCCACCTATGGCAGCTGGGACAAACGCCGCCTGGGCGCCGACCTCAACCTGCCGCTGTCCGAAGACGGCCGCCTGCGCTCGCGCTTGGTGATGACCCAGCAGGACGCCAACTCGTTCCGCGACAACCAGTCCGAGCGCTCCCGCGCTGCGCTGGCCAGTTTCGCCTTCGACCTGGACGACGCCACCACTCTCGGTGCCGGCTACCAGTACGAGTACAACAAAGTGGTCGGTGGCGGCTGGGGCGCGAACATCCCGATCTGGTACCGCGACGGCAGCAAGACCGACCTGCCGCGCAGCACCAACGTGGTGCCCAGCTGGAGTTTTGGCGAGTACACCACCCGCACCGCGTTCGGCTCGCTGGAGCACCGCTTCGACAACGACTGGAGCCTGGACCTGAAAGCTTCCCAGGCCGCCACCGAAGCCCTCAACCACCGCGGCCTGGCCAAGGTCAACTCGGCAGGCCGCGGCAGCTATGGCGGCTACTGGGACCAGGATGGCGGCGGCGCCGTGCTGAACGGCCTGCACAGCTCCAGCGACACCACCCAGCAGGCAGCGCAGATCGACCTGTCTGGCCCATTCCAGTTGTTCGGCCGCACCCACCAGGCCATGCTCGGCTACAACGACAGCCGCACGGTCGGCTGGTCGCCCGAGTACACCTGCACCATGGTTGGCGACGGCATGACCAGCGCACCTGCACTGGGCTGCCAGTTCCGCGCCAACAACGGCTTCCCGCTGACCGACTGGCGCAATGGCGTGGATGACGATTACGACCTCATCGCCTCGCGCACTGGCCGCCACAGCAAGACCACCACCCGCCTGCAGGGCATGTACGCTGCCACCCGCCTGAGCATCACCGACCCGCTGTCGGTGATCGTCGGCGTGCGCACCAGCAACTACTCGACCACCACCCGCAGCGTGGCTGGAACGCGTACCAGCCAGGAAGAGAACGGCATCGTCACCCCCTACCTGGGCGCGGTGTACGACCTCAACGACAACTACTCGCTGTACGCCAGCTACACCGACATCTTCACCCCGCAAACGGCCGAGACCAGCAGCGGCAGCAAGGTTGAGCCGATTCGTGGGCAAAGCTACGAGACGGGTATCAAGGGTGAATGGTTCGACGGTCGCCTGAACGCTTCGGCGGCGTACTTCCGCACCAAGCAAGAAAACAAGGCAGTGCTGGACGGCGACCTGACCACCCCGACCGGTGGTGACGCCTACAAGGCCGGTTCCGGCCAGGAAACCGACGGTATCGACCTGGAAATCGCCGGCGCCCTGACCCCCAACTGGAACGTGTACGCCGGTTACACCTACTTGCACTTCCGCCGTATCGACAGCGACGGCCGTAGCGACCCATCGCACCTGTTCAAGGCCTCGACCACCTACCGCCTGAGTGGCCCGCTCGACCGCCTGACCCTGGGTGTCGGCGTGACCGCGCAGAGCAACATCCGCGCCATTTCCAGCCCGGCGGGCCAGCCCACCAATGGCGTGAGCAATGGTGCCACTGATGTGAACTGGTCCGGTTATGCGATCTGGAATGCCATGGCCAAGTACCAGCTGACCGACGACACCAGCGTCAGCCTCAACGCCAACAACCTGTTCGACAAGCACTATTACACCCGCTACGGGTTCTATGCCGGGGCGATCTATGGCGACCCGCGTAACCTGTCGTTGACGGTTAGCACGGCGTTCTGACCAAGCTGACGCGTGTGGGAGATCGAGCGCCGCCCGCGCGGCGCTCGATCTCACAAGCGCTGCATATTTTGTGGCAAACACCTGTCAGCCCTGATACGGCTCCCTGTGGGAGCAACCGTCTTGCTCAAAATAATTCCCTGTGGGAGCCTGGCTTGCCGGCGATGGGCCGCAAGGCGGCCCCAAGCGATCTTTCAGGCTGCGGCCATTTGCGGCTCAAACCCTGAGCCCTGGCACTAGCGTTGCCCCAGACGTACACCGCGTAGCACAGCGCAACAAACCTACAATCGCTGGGGCTGCTTTGCAGCCCATCGCCGGCAAGCCCGGCTCCCACAAGAACCGCGCTTGGCAAAAATGAATGTCGCCTGATCGCATGGCTCAACACGCGAACGGGCACCCTCTATATCAAGGCCATTCTGTCGCACGCGGAGTACGACAAATGGTGCAAGAGCGATGTCAGGTAGTAGCCTGGCACTTGCGCGATCTTCTACCGATTCGACAGGTGGCAACATGAAGCGGGATAAAATCGAAGCCAATGGACTAGATGCCTTCATCGCTAATATTTCACCCATGCTGGACGGCCTGAATGCCCAGATGGCAACCATGGCCCAGCTTCTGGCCGCGTGCCATGATCCCATCAAGGACGATGCAGAACTGCAGGCACGGATGGCTTTGATCGATGAGCTCTACTCGCATGCCGACAGCGAAGGCCACGCAGCGGCGCGCTTTGCAGAAATGGTGGCGGACCGTGTTTACGAATACGAAAGTGTGGCGGTATTGGTGCCCTTCGCGAGCCAGGCCGAAGCGCTGGCCTTTCTGCTGTCGGACAGGGATGTGAAGCAGAAGGACCTGGCTGCGATAGCGACGCAGAGCGCGGTTTCAGAGATTCTGAATAACAAGCGGAAGATGACAGTTGCCCAGATAAAGGGCTTTGCTGAGTTTTTCAAGGTACCGGTCGAGTTCTTCATGCATGGGGTGTTGTGACCGCGACCAGGCATGAAAAGCCCGCATAGGCATGGCGCTTCTATTGGGTAAGAGCCAAGATACCGAACCGCGCAAATCGGCAGTGCCACGCATGTAGCGCTGGCAAGCAGCACGGCGACCAGAGCACTGAGGCGAATGTCTTACAGTTTTACTAGCCTCGTTGTTGTGATGCATGATTCCAGACCGATCGTGCGCCTTGCTGTATCGCAGAAGGAGTTGCTTTGGAGCGCCATTCAACCAGCAAGAGAGGCGTGAGCTACGAGCTGCCGCAGCGGGGAAAACCCAGGAACATGCCTTCCATCGTGCGTCGGGTAACACTGGGCGTTGTGCTTGCGTGGCTGGCATTTGTGGCAAGTCTGGGCTGGTGGATATCGCAGCGTCTTACGGCGGAAGAACTCGACAGCCTGGCTCGCAGCGCTGAATACGAAGCCACAATAACGGGCCGCGTCGTCGACCGCCTGTTTACCGAAATGACCAGTGTGGCCAACATGGTGGCCCGTCAAAACGAGGTGATCCAGCTCGCCACCCGATATCGCGACGATCCACCAGGCTTCGCGGAACTCACGCGTGAGGAGCGCGCGTCGAAATTCACCAGTGACCCCTTGGTTCGAAGGGTGGGTGATTTCATGGATGCTCTGTCCGGCGATCTCCACTACGCCCGCATTTATATGAACAATCTGTCGGATGATACGGTAACGGCCAGCAATTGGGCGGAGTCCTTCAGCATCGTTGGGCAGATCTATTCGGGCCGTGCCTACCTCATCGATGCGCTGCACGCAGGTAGGGGTGAGATGTTCGGTATCGCCCGCCTGAACAAAACCCCATCTTATTTCGTAGCCAGCCGCATCGACGATGCCGATGGCATGCCGCTCGGTTCTGTCACGGTCAAGTTCGATGCACCGGACATGGCACTCTACCTGACGGGGCGTCACATTGCCCTGATCGTGAACCGCCAGGGGCGCGTGACGACTGCTTCCAGCGCACTTTTCATGCTGCGTAACGTGGCGCAACTGCTCCCAGCAGATTTCCGCAGGGCTGTGGATGGCGACGAGGAGCCGGGTGAGCCCATGGATATCCGCGTAATGGCCGGTGCGGATCAAGCCGATCAATGGCTCGTTGACGGCCACCCTTATCTGGTTCGTCGCCAGCCGTTGAGTGACGCGCAATATCAGCTGCTGACGCTGGCAAAGCTCGATCACCTGGAACCGAGGCGCCGGCAATGCTACTGGGCGGCGGCATGCGTGGCAGCGCTCGGATTGATCCTGATCATGCTCTCCAGTCGTGTGGCCGGGCAGATGGTGATGCGCAGCCAAGAGGAACGCTATGCGGCGAACTACGACGCCCTGACTGGTTTGAAGAATCGGCGCGCGATCTTGACCGACTTGCAGCGGAATTTCGCTTTGGCTAAACGGACGGGGCAGGGGGTACTGGTGGCCTTCATTGATCTCGACGAGTTCAAGACGATCAACGACACCTACGGACATGAGGTCGGGGACCAGTTCCTGATCGAAACCAGCCGACGCCTGCAGGGGGGCTTGCGGGCGAGCGACGAGTTGGGTCGCTGGGGCGGCGACGAATTCGTCTTGATCGGGTTGACCGCTTCTACCCATCCGGACGAGATGGAGAGAGCTGCAGCAGAGATGCGTCGGCGGCTGGTGCCACTGCTCATCGGTAGCTACGCCTTTGACGAATACCGTTTCGATTATCCGGGCGCGAGCTTTGGCATCACGAGCGTCGATCCTTCTGCGACTTCGCTGCAAGCGGCGCTCAAGGCCGCGGATCAGCTCATGTATGCCGACAAGGAGGCGCGGCGAGGTCAGGGGAAGCTATTCGAGGAGTACGCTGCTGGCGCTACGGCTACACGAGGTGACCTCTCTGTTCGCACCTAGGTTCGCAACCCCTGTGCGCCTCGCCCCTTCCGTATCAGCATCGGGGCCTTCTTGCCATCGGTCAGGGCGTGAAGTGGCTGAAGATGACGGCAACCCGGACAGGCATAAAAAAACCGCTCAATTTGTGCATAGCTGCCGGAGCAACCATAGGCATGGCGGGTGTATTGCGGAAGAGCTTGTGTGATACATCAGGCATTCGCACGGGGGCCGGCGTGTCTGAATGTGATCTTGAAGTTGGACAGCGTGAGCCCCGACTCGTCTGGCGACAAGGTGTCGACGTTCGATGTGCCTGTGGGAGCTGGCTTGCCGGCGATGGGGTCAGAACAGGCAACACATGACATTTGCACCTACACCGGTCGTGTTGGCTTCGAGGCCTTTGTTCAAGCACGAGCCTGGTGGGGTCAAGGATGATGTGGGGTTTTGCGACACATGAAAACAAAAAAACCACTTTTCGGTGAGACTTTTTTGATACGGCACCAGACGAACGGTTGTAGGCCGTGAGGTCCCGATTTTCGCTGGACTGGAATTTGGTGGATTTTTTAACGTACCTCATAGGGTATCTATAAAAAAATCAGCTAGTTATGGCTTTCTGTGGAATCGAATCGGGAATTTCTGGGCCCTTTTGATTGATGCTCTGGGAGATGATGTCCTGCTGCAGAAGAGATCTTGAAAAGCTTCAATGAAACCTGAAACTAGGTAGGGAAGGGGGCAAAATTTCCTGAAGAAGCCATTCACAGACGACCGCAATCGGCCCAGGCTGCGTGAAAACCCAAGTGATTCTTTGGAGAGCGCGAGCGTACGTGAAATCTGTAGAAGCTTGGCTATTCAGCTAACCCAGAATTCGCGTAGAAGCGCGAAATCCTGGCTGTTTTCTAACCAGTCGGATCGGGCCGAAGGTTTTCACACAGCCTGGGCCAATAGCGGTCGCTCATGACAGCTTCCTGCCGCCCATGTGCGACTACTACCCGCAGAGCTGCGTCCATGCTGCCTAAGTGACCGGATTGTATGGGGTTGATTGCACGCTTAGTGCTCCACCGAGCATAACTAATCGAAATAAAAGATGCGTGGATAATTGCTAGCGACGAGTTAGTGGGTCGATGACGCTGGTGGTGTGCTTGTAAATTATTTGGAGCCGAATCGAATCTGCCATTGAACTTCTTGAAATAACCTCCTACGCTTGCAGTTGACACAGGGTAAACTAAGTATCTGCACGTATTGGTTTAAACTGAGCTACACCTTGGTAAAACTCAGAAAGTTGTATGCGTGCCGTTCCTTGAGCTGATGTAAAAGAAATTTAAAATTTCAACCAATGCACAGTCGAGGTTTGTATGAAGATAGGCGCGAATGATATAAGGAATTTTCTGGCGTCAGAGACGGCTACGACTACAGTCCCCATGTCGTGTAAAGTTATTGGTGCAGCGAAAGACTCTACTGATGATGTTTTGTTATTTTCTCCTAATGGTGGCGAAAATTGGTTGCCCATCCCCATATCTATAATTGATGAGGCTGACTTTCTGGGGGCTCTAGTGCTCGACGGCGATACAAATTCAAAATATTCACTCTTCGAATTTTCGCTAAAAAGACCCTCGGAAATTTTGGCAGCCTCGCTTTTTGATCTTCTTTCTGTGGAGATTCAGAAATCAGGACCAAAATCTTGCGGTTGCACCGGTCCAGGAGAAAATGCAGCATCTCAAGTTCAAGGTGGAGAAGTTAGACCATTGGATGGTTGTCATCCATGTAGTACTACCTATCGTTGTTACCGTCTTTGCTGGAGAAGCGACGGCTCCCAGTATTGGGGTTACGATAGAGTATGCTGCTAGTTTTGCAGTGGAAAGGATGATTAAAAGGCGCATGGCGATAATTGCCATGCGCTCCAAAAAAATAGATCTTTGGTATGGAGTCTCATCGAGATTTAATGCACGCTAATTGAGGCCCGAAAGGGTGAGGAGGTATCAATGCCCGTACTGCATGTGAGAGCCGAAGGCTACTTAGAACATGTCTATACATTAAAATCTGGCGAGCACACCAAAATCGTATCATCGTCTTTATCCTTCAAAGTTATTGATTATGAATATATCGGACGAACTTTTCCACCTCAGTCCTGCGTTGTTAAAGATGTTAATTTTAATTTGAACAATGACAGGACCAGTGCTGTTGCGAGACTTCGGTATGCTTGTTCATCAACAAGCGGTGTTTGTCCAAATTTTTTAATAGAATTTAGCTGGGACGAAGAGCAGAGGGAGGATTTCGGAGTAAACGAAGTAAGTTAATTGCTCTGTGGGAGGGCGCGAAATTTGAATTTTAGAGTAAAAGCTATCAATTTCTCGGCGACTTTTAACGCTGCTTTTGGCCGTTTTCTGTCTTCCACGGAGGCAGTTTCGGGTCGGTAGCTGCCCATCGCGCCGTACGCTATGGGTTATCAGCTTTCGGAATAGACTGCTTCCACCCCTTGTTCGCGCTACCAGGAGCTAGTGGAGAGTACCAACAGTTCCGCCAAGAGCCCGAAGCTGGTAATCCGCGACGGCCTGAAAAAGCGATTCAGCCAATTTTTTCAGACACTCCGCTTCTTCGGCCGGATATCCTGCTGATTCAGCATCTTGGTACGCCCTCATGGCTTCGAGAGCCTGTCGCATCAATGGCTCGCCAACCACAATCATTCCCTGCAGTGTTCTTTTCATCCAGCCCCTCCTCTGATGCTCGATCCAGTTTAGCTCCCCCATGACCAGCTGCGGAGAGCTGAATACCCGAAACTTACGAAAGCCGAGATAGCTATTCATTTCCGAAATAAGCAAAAGCTGAAGGAAGCGATTGATCATCTTGAGCCTTTGGTAGGCAGGAACGCCCAATCTTTCGAACCTTCATCAGATTCAAAACCCTCCCCTGCCTCTAAAGCGACACTGAATCACATACGCACCCTAACCAAATCACAAGAAAACGTTCAAATGCAATCCAACTGGATAACTGGAAACCACGGACTATAGTCAACCTAGGCTATTGCGTGGAAATGTTCTAGGCCAAACTAGACTAGGGGGCGCATAGCTAAAATCACTTCTAGATACAATGGCATTTTCCCGCTGGAGCAAACAATGAAAGCGAACGAAGTTAATTGGAAGTGCACTTATTTCATTGCGCCGTTTTTTTTGATTAGTTGCAATGGGTATGCGCCATTATTGACGTGCCATGACCCCTGCGAAAAGTCTTATGAGACCAGAGACTCGTTTTGCGTATGCCAAGACTACCGAAATGTTGGCACACCGCCTCCGCCGCCGCTGCCGCCGCCGCCACCACCCTCATTTTATTGGCAATGGGAAGAAGCAAATGGATGCAGCTTGAACCGTCATTACTGGCTAATAAATCCTTCAAAAAAACGCCTTATCGTAGATGTTAGCTGGCGCATTCCAAATAGCATAGATCGCGAACATCGCGAATACACCATAAACGGAAACATCACGAGCTCAAACTATAAAGATGGTGTTGATTTAGGTTTTGAAGAATCACCAATCCCAAACTCTTCATGTCACGATAAAGACTTCATGGTCAACGGATGGCGCGAACCTAACTATGCAACTGCTATACAGTCAGCCATTGCCACTCTGGATTCAAACAAAGAAAACCTGCTGCTTCAGCGCGATCAAAGATTAGCACTATTACAAACTCAAATTACTCAGCAATCCAGGACCGCAGAAGCCTCACAAGGTAATCTATCACCCGACGGTCATGAGGGCTCCCCCTCCTCCACTCCCGCACCACAAGCGAAAATCGTATTCCACACTAACTCCATCCCCAAAATAACCATCAAAGAACAAGAAGCATTGAACTGCCAGGAAGTTTGCGATTCTGGCGACACGTTACGATGCCCAATTGTAGGGTACCCCCCTGACAAAGAAAAGCTACGCACGCTTATGGATAAATTACGTGCACCTGCCGACAAACCTGAATTTCAGGCAGCTGACATATATCAAATATTCGGCCTAGACAAAGCGTCATGTGCACGCAGCGACATCAAAACGGCAAACAACAAACTATTCAATACTGGCCGATACTGCGTCTTCCCAATGTTTCTTCAATCGTCTGATACAAAGCCCAAGCTATCTCTGCACTTCCCGGAGACCATTAGAGCGCTAAAAATTGGTACTGGATCTGTTGGCGGCATGGTTTTCAATGCGGGCGTTGCAACCCCTACACTTTATTTTGCGGACCCAGAACTACATACCAACTTTGGAGGAGTTGTTACTGATGCAACCGCATCGGACAAAGGTGTTTACTATCAGACAACAAGTGCTTGTATATTCATGGGGATTCGTTAAATGTCACAAATTATGATATCTACGCTTTGTATTGCTAGTTTAGCGGCCACGCTACACACTTCACTCATGGCGACGACAAGAGGATCCCCACCCAACACTGCCGCAGCTATCGGAAGCGAGAGCTTGAGAAAACCACAACTGTTAGCGGATAGAGCTTCCAATACCGATCTTATTGACACAACAAAACCAACACCTCCAGAATGTGACCTAAGCGCCATTTCTACCGGCATTATTTCTATAGAAGGTGCTGATGATACAGACCCAGACCGCGTTTACCTAAGCGAACACTTCCATTTTGAGCCGGGCCCAACAGTAGACGTAAGAGGAGTAAAGAGAACATCTATCAATGTGTATGAAACAATGGAAATGGGCTTTTATAGGAATTGGCTATCCGATGGTATTTCGGCCCTTGGGTCAGAGGTTGCCAGATCACTGTCGAATTCATGCAGCAATAGTGTGGGCGCTCCTAGCAGCGGGATGATTGGGTATCTACCACCAATTGGTAGATTTCAAATTGGGGTTACTAAACGGGCGTGCGCTATTGTTGAGTTACCCTGCGGCATGCCAGAAACAACATGTCGAGGTGGAAGGCTTTGGCCACCAGAAGCTCCAGTTTGTGAGACACGCGCAAAGATGTGCCGCATTGAACAGTCAACAGATATGTTTTCTACCTCAGCGCTAATGGACTTTCAAGTTCAAGTAAAATTATCAGGCACACCGCCCACGCAAGAAATTTCTTTCGAAAGAAACATTGTTAGAAACGATGTCGACTCATCTTCAGGAGAAGTATTTAGGCTCTTTAACGACTTACGTCTAGCAGAAGCCTTCCAAGTTAGCTTAGGAAACCTTGAGCGCCTAATGAAAAACATTATAAATCTTCAAGCCAAAGCACTTCAAACAGGCGGCGCTGGTTTTAAAATCCCAACTGCAGACTACATCTATGTACCCAAAGCGACCACTGTTAGCTGGGGAAATCCAACAAACATACCATTAGGTGCAGCACCATACAGCATTATTATAAAGAGAGAAATGTCGTTAGCTACACCTCTTGCTTGCAGGCTAATCTCATGCATACAGCAATCCAAAAAAGCTGGCAAGCTACTAATTAACAGCTGCACAATTTAGGATAACTTATAGGGCATCACATTACTTTTAGCTTGACCATTGAGCACGTGACAAGAACACGCTTAAGCAGCGCATCGTTATGCATACGTTGCGTTGCTTAAGTAATCTGCACCGACATACATAGCTAATGTTCTTAGATGAACGTAGAATACTCACATCGACCAATGTAAAGCGCATAAACTAGAGCGACTCTGCCAGCAAGCGTAAGCGTTCAAATTCTTCGATCAGTAGGCCAGCAGCTTTTGCCGCAAGGTACCGACGAAGCGCCTTAATGGCCTGCGGCATCAACGGATCGCTTGCCTTATAGACTTCATCCGGGGTTCGCTTCATCGAGTCAATTCCTTTTGACCAAGCACCTCAGAATAGCTGCCCCAATCCAGCAGACCGCCAATTCATGATCACCAACTCACCAGTAACCTCCGCCTTGCCCTACCGCTGGTTCGTGTTGCTGTAGCGGATATCCAGGCACTCGAAGTGGAAGCCGTCGAAGGCACGCCGGATGTCCAGGTACTTGCCCATGGTAGCGTTGAGGCCGGGAACAAAAACACCGGCTTTATAGGTCTTTGGGCTGGAGATGAAGACGAGGATCAAAATGGCCTCACGCAAGCGCATGCCGGTGGCTCGCGCCAACAGAACGATCGCAGCGGCCCGTAGCTGATTTTGGCTGCAAAGCACTTTGACGATCTGCTTAACCTGTTTGCGGTCTTGGCCCTGCGGCACTGAGTGTCGAACCCCGGTGCGCTGCATTCCCAACGCCTTGCTCGGGCTGGGCAATTTCACGCAATGATCACCGCGAAGTGCCGCCATGGTCCTGTTAACGCTGGATAGCCGATTTTGTGCGGTGCTGATGGCGAGGTCACCGCGCCTAACCACGTCGCGCAGATATGCCGCATAGTCGACCAACACACTTCGATCAATCTGCCGCGCATCATTGATACCGGGCCCTTGTTCGGAGCGGCACCACTTTACGAAAGCCAACCAACGGTCACAGTGCGCTTTGACCGTTCCGTAATGGCCACCGCCGAACATGTCTTTCAGTGCCTGCGGCCCTGCATAGCTCAATTGCCTGCCGTAGCCGAAATTGCGGCCGCCGCGCCTACCCACCAGTGCCATGTCGCTCACCTCTTCTGCTGTTCTCCGATCCTCGCCCCACGTCATCCCGCCAAGAATGCTGAGTGTTATCAGGGATCAAGGCCCCTGCGACCTGTGGGGAATGTCCTCTACGCGGGACTGGCGGCTCCTTACAACCGGGAGCAAGGGCATCTCATGATCTGGCCTCCTGAGCACCGTTACCGGTGGGCGGGTGGAGGCTGCATTGGCTGACGAGACCAGTGCCGCGAGATCCTGAGCCAGGTGCAAGCAGCAATGCGATAACCGGGGCATGCCTGACTGTCAGTCAGGTGCAGTCCATTCCTTGGTCTGCGGCACCATCATCTACAGCGCTGTTGCTGGTGACATCGGCGTTTGTCACGCCGATTGTCACGAGTGGAGTAGCCGCAAAGCCAAGTGCGATAAGGGCTGCAGCAGTGCTAGAAGCGCCCGTCTCTTTCCAGGAGAAAGAGACGGGCTCAGGTTGGCGCAAGATTCGGCCAAGCGGATAGGTTGCTGCAGGGCAGCGAGGTAGGAGGTGTTGTCTGGCGCAAGAGGGCCATGACCTGAAGTAGGCATCCATCACCGGGGAGGTGACCGGGCGAGCTGCCGGATGCGAATCGCCATTTGGGGGAGAACCACCGCGAGAGCGGCGTGACCTTCAAGGTTCGGGTCACCTGGGTGCTGTCCAAGACAGCGTTTGCACCCTCAGTTCTACGCCTGTGGATAAAATTGGTCAACGCCAGAAACCAAGGTGCCTCTGGGCTTGTGCATGAAATTATCCACCGGTGGAAATCAGTGGTATCCAAGGGATTCGTGTCGGCTTTTAGCTTTGCAAAGCGAGGTCCATCCAAACAGGGCGGCTTTGCAGCCCTGTTTGGATGGACCCGAATTAAAGAGCGGCCAGTGGCGATCTGGAAGGTTTACCGACGATTGAATGCGTCACGCCCACTCGGCAAGGGGGTGATGTTGTCGCCCGCTGGGTGGGCGAACTCATGTGGAGTGACATGCCCCGATCTGTTGGCATCGATGTAATTACTCCACCACGCCATAATCAGCCGACGCTGTTCCAGAAATTCGGCCTTATGGATATAGGCGGCGCGCACGCGATTGCGTTCCTTGTGGCTCATTTGCCGCTCAATGGCCGCATCTGTCCACAGCCCTGACTCAAGCAAGGCGCTGCAAGCCATGGTCCTGAATCCATGTCCGCATACCTCCTTGGAGGTGTCGTAGCCAACGTTGCGCAGCACTTGGTTAACCGTGTTCTCCGACATTGGCTTCCAGTACTTGTGGTCACCGGGCAGCACCAGCTCGGAGAAGCGACTCAAGCCGCGCAGCCGTTCAAGGATCGCGATGACTTGGGGAGAGAGCGGCACCATCTGTATGTCTCCGCTCATCTTGGTGCCACGGGTGGAATTGCGCACGCCGTCGATTGGCCTACGGGTGTCCGGGATTTCCCACATCGCCCTTTGCAGGTCGAACTCATCCCAGCGCGCAAAGCGCAGCTCGCTGGAGCGCACGAACACGTGCAGCGTCAGCAATACAGCCAGCTTGGTTAGCTCACGGCCGTTGTAGTTATCGATCCGGCTGAGTAGTTCGGGGAGGCGGTTGAGTGAGAGGGCAGGGCGGTGCACGGTACGCGGGGCATGAATCGAGCCTGCCAGATCGAGCGCCGGATTCTGGCTGATCTGCCGCGCCCGCTTCGCGCCCCGCATGATCGTGGAGAGATAATTCTGCACGCGCAGGGCAACGTCCATGGTGCCGCGATCTTTGATACGCAGAGTGACCTCAAGCAGATCATGGGTATCAAGCTCAGCGATGGGGCGTTGGCCGATCAGAGGGAAGACGTGGGTGCGCAACCGACTCATGACGGTCTTGGCGTGTCCTTCAGTCCAGCGCCGCGACATTTCGGCGTGCCACTCCAGGGCGACTGTTTGGAAAAGCAGGGAGGCTCTTTGGGCAGCAAGCTTCGCTTTCTTCTTCTCTTCCATCGGGTCGAGGTTGTCGAGCAACAGCGCCTTGGCTTCATCGCGCTTGGTCCTCGCGACGGCCAGCGAGATGATGGGGTAGTTGCCGATGATCAGCGTGCCTTCCTTGCCGCTGGGCTTGAAGTAGCGCAATCGCCACGTTTTGACGCCGTTGGGTTTCACGAAGAGGTACATGCCGCCACCGTCGAATAGCTTGTAGGCACGTTCGCGAGGTTTCGCCGTACGGCATTTGAGGTCGCTGAGAGGAACGGCTAGGCGCGGCATAAGGGTACGTTCTCCATGCAGGCAAGACGCTGTACCCTAAAAATACCCCCGGGGATGGGGTATTTTGTTGGATCCCGACGGAGGGTCTTGGAACGAAAAAACCCGCCAAAGGGCGGGTTTTAGGGGCTTCCAAGGCATTCGGTGGAACGCGATGGAGCTGGATATGGTGCCGGCACCAGGAATCGAACCCGGGACCTACTGATTACAAGTCAGTTGCTCTACCATCTGAGCTATACCGGCAATGGGGCGTCATTATAGCGATCGGTTGGCGCCTGTAAACCACTTCGTTGCGAATGTTCGCAAATGACCTAAGTCACCGGTCTAAAAGAAGAATTTTCTTACCAGCCGCGGTGGATGGTATTGACGCTTGGTTCGCTTTTGCCTGGGTTGAAGAACAGCTTGTCGTTGTCGCAGCCGCGCTTGCGGCAGGGGCTTTCGGTGCGCAGGGGCAGGCCGTTGTCGCCGCCCAGTTGCATGCCGGGGTGGTTCCAGCCCAGGTTGCTGTTGTGGTGGGGCGCAGGGCCGCTGGCGCAGGCGGTCAGGGCCAGGGCGAAAGTCAGCAGGGCGAGGGTTTTGGCTTGGGTCACGATGGTTGGGTCCGTTAGTCCATTGTCGGTTCTGGCGCAACGCCAGAAGGTCGCGGGGCTGGCGGGCAGCGCGCGACTTCACTTTTTAATGATTTGAGGCCGGATGATACACCGTTGCGGCGGTGGGCATTAGCCTTGTGTTGGCTGATCGGGCCTCATCGCCGGCAAGCCAGCTCCCACAGGTACTGCACAAGGCTTGATGCCTATGTGGTCGAGGTGGGATTTACCCGCGAAGGGCCATCAGATGTATGAAAATTCTGAATCATGGGCCCAAAAGCTTCAGGGTTGGGATGCTTCGGAACTATCCTACGCGCGCCGCCGAAGTATCGCTGTTGTCGGGGAAATGGCTCACGGATACCGTTTTCAGGTCGCTCAGGCGACCGGGTGTGAGAACCCGACTTTTGAATAAGCGCTACCGCTCATGGTGGTCGTACGCGGGCAGGCTTCGGTCTGGCCGGGCTTCCTTATTCACTCGGTTTCTCACCCCGCGTACGGCTGCCGCCCAAATCCGTGAGAAAGATTTCTGGCAGTCCCCTTCTCTGAATAAGGTTTTGCCATGAAAAAAGATATTCCCGAACCAATCACAACCGCAGGCATGGAAACCTTCCTCGCCGCCGGCAACCCCTCCCTCAATCTGCTTCGCGTAGAGCCCGGCGTCCCGGTCGATGCTGCCTACGAACATGTGTCGATTCTGATGGGCTACATCAAGCACCTGGTGCGTGAGGGGGATCTGGAAGACGACCATAAATTCCTCGGCGCGGCCGATTACCTGTGCGATATGGCCAAGGCGCTGATGAACGATATCGAGATTGCCAAGAACAAGGCGCATTAGCGCGGTCTGTGTGGGAGCGGTCCCCCGTTTTTGGCGTATTTGCAGAGATGGCTGGGGCTGCTTTGCAGCCCTTTCGCGACGCAAGGCCGCTCCCACAACGGCCGTGCAAACCAAGGCAGTCTCCAACCACAAGAAATGTTTATGCACAAGTGGCATTGGCGTCTTGCGCGAAAGGCATGCCGGATCGCTACACCGCTGGTCTTTGCGCAAATGCCTGTTTTTACTGGCCTTGAGCCGCAAGCGGGAATAAGCCGGGCGCTTCAAATAGCGCTTGGATCCAACAGGTAATCACAAGCTTGTTCACAGAGTTATCCACAGGTTGTGCTGCGGCTAACGGTCGCGTTCCGCGAGGATGAGCAGGTTGCGCGGGGTGAGTGGGTAGTCGCAAAACAGCCCCAGGCGCACGTCGTAGCCTTGTTCTTCGAGGAACAGGGCGCGATCGAGTACCAGCCACAGTTCCAACGGCCGGCGGAACAGGTTGCGCACGCGCTCCAGGTTGCGTACCTCGGCCAGGCGCTGCCAGCCGGCGGCTTCCAGGGCTGCCCAGTCTGGGTTGCCGTGCAGTGGCAGCTGCTTGAGCTCGGCCAGGCCACGGCAGTAGTGCTCGAAGGGCTTCTCCAGCCAGGCCACGGGCAGCGACGGGGTTGGCAGGTATTCGTTGCTCTGGCGCTGCTGGCGTTGCAGCAGGTCGAAGCCCAGGCGCCGGGCCATCGAGGTGTCGCGCTGGCGTCGCACGCGGGCGCCGGCGGTGACGGTTTCGCTCAAGGGCAGGCCCAGGTCGTCCAGCGACAGTTGCAGGCTGGAGGCTTGCGCGGCTGTGGATAACGCCTGGTATTGCTGCGCGGTGGTGCGGTTGTAGCAGCAGGGGGCTACCGCCAGTTGGCGGCAACCTTGCTGGCTGGCCAACTGCATCAGGCGTACATGCAGGTCGCCACAGGCGTGCAGGGCGACCACGCTCTTGTCGCCATCCAGGTGGCGGGCGCTGTCGGTAGCCATCACATCCTGGTGCACATGTTGCGCTGGCAAGTGATGGTGCGCGCTCAGGGCTTGGCCGGCAGCGACCAGTTCGGCGTCGTATTCCAGGCAGGTCAGCTGCTGGCCGGGTTGCAGCAGGCGGCGGCCGAGGTGGCCTTTGCCGGAGCACCAGTCCAGCCAGTAACGGGGCTGGTCGCGGAAGGCCAGGTGGCTGGCGAAGGCTTCGATCTGTTGCCATTTGCGACCGGGGACGGCGACGTCGAGGCGGTGGGCGGCGGGGGGCACGTCAGTCGCCGGGAGGTTGCCGAGGGCGGCGAGCTGTTGGGCTTGCTGGGCCAGTTGTGGGAACGGCGCGGGCAATTGGTCAGCAGTGTTCTCGGCTTCGGCTTCGGCCTCTGCCAGGGAACATTGGCGAAGGTGGGCGGCAAGCTCGGGGTGGGTAGTTTCCCAATCCAGTTGCAGGGTGGTGAAGGGGCGGGGTTTCCACAGTTGCTGGTGCTCGATCAGGAACTGGTCGAGGGCCTGGAAGCGGGTGCTTAGGTGGTGGCTGTGGAGGTGGTTGGGCATGGGATATGTGTGCTGGGTTTTAGGGCCTCTTCGCGGGCTCGCCCGCTCCCACAGGTATAGCGCCACATTCAAGGTTGGCGCTATACCTGTGGGAGCGGGCGAGCCCGCGAAGCAGTCAATGAGGTCTCAGCGGCCTTGGCAGGCATCCACGCGCAACCAGCGCTCCAGCAGCTTGAAGCCTTGCACCAGCACGAACGAGATCACCAGGTAGAACACCCCGGCGGCAAAGAAGATCTCTACCGGCAGGTAGGTCCGGGCGATGATGGTTCGGGCCATGCCGGTCAGTTCCAGCAGGGTCACGGTACTGGCCAGGGCGCTGGCCTTGAGCATCAGGATCACTTCGTTGCTGTACGCCGGCAGGCCGATGCGCGCGGCGCGTGGCAGCATGATGTAGAACAGCGTCTTGCCCCTCGACATGCCCAGCGCCCGTGCCGCCTCGATCTCACCCTTGGGGATCGACTGCAGCGCGCCGCGCAGAATCTCGGCGATGTAGGCGGCGGTGTGCAGGGTCATGGTCAGCACCGTGCACCAGAACGGATCGCGCAGGTACGGCCACAGCGAACTCGAACGCACCGCATCGAATTGCGCCAGGCCGTAGTAGACCAGGAACAGTTGCACCAGCAGCGGCGTGCCACGGAAGAAGAAGATGTAGCTGAACGGCACGGCGCGCACGTACCAGTGGCGCGAGGAGCGGGCGATGCCCAGCGGGATGGCCAGGATCAACCCGGCAACCACGGCAATGGCCACCAGCTCCAGGGTCAGGGTCGCGCCCTGGGCCAGGCGTGGCAGCCATTTGATGATGACTTCCCAATTCATTGTTCGGCCCTCGCAAAGCCGCGAGCGGCGCGTTTTTCCATGAAGTGCATGCCGGTCATGGCAATGATGGTCAGGCTCAGGTAGATACAGGCCGCGACCATGTAGAAGGTGAACGGCTCCTTGGTCACGGTCACGCCGATTTGCGCGTGGCGCATGATTTCTTCCAGGCCGATCACCGACACCAGTGCGGTGTCCTTCATCAGGATCATGAACAGGTTGCCAAGCCCGGGTAGGGCGATGCGCCACATCTGCGGCAGGATGATGCGCGACAGGATGCGGCCCTTGGACAGGCCCAGCGCCAGGCCGGCCTCACGGTGGCCCTTGGGGATCGCCAGGATGGCGCCGCGGAACACTTCGGTGGCGTAGGCACCGAAGCACAGGCCCAGGGCGATTACCCCCGCAGCGAAGGCGCTGAGCTCCAGGCCCGGCATGTTCAGGGCTTCGCCGAGGGTGTTCATCAAGCCGACGGTGCCGAAATAGATAAGCAGAACCCACAGCAGTTCGGGCACGCCGCGAACCAGGGTCGAGTAGAAACCGCCAAGCCATTGCAGCGGCTTGATCGAGGAGGTCTTGGCCAGGGCGCCGAGCAGGCCCAGCACCAGCCCCAGCAGCAAGGCGCAAAGCGCCAGTTTTACGGTCATCAGGGTGCCGGCCATCATGGCCGGACCGAATCCGTGCAGGTCGATATTCATGGGCAGGTCATTCTAGGGACTTGCGCGCCGCAGGGGCGCGCAGGTCAGGGCGGATCATTCGATGCTGAACGGGAAGTACTTGTCGTTGATCTTCTTGTAGGTACCGTCAGCCTTGATTTCCGCCAGGGCGGCGTTCAGCTTCTCGCGCAGCGGGTCACCCTTGCGCACGGCGATGCCGATCTTGTCGCTGTCCACTACCGGCTCACCCTTGAACTCGAAGTTCGAGCCGTCCTTGCTCTTCAGCCACTCGTACTGCACGTACTTGTCGGCCAGGATGCCGTCGATGCGGCCGGACACCAGGTCCAGGTAGGCATTCTCCTGGGTGTCGTACAGCTTGATGTCGATCTTGTCGCCGTAGGTGTCTTCCAGCCAGGTACCGGCCAGGGTGGCGCGTTGGGTGCCGATGGTCTTGCCTTTGAGGTAAGCCTCGTCGGTCTTGAAGTCGACGTTCTTCGGCGCGATGAACTGCAGCTTGTTCGAGTAGTACGGCTCGGTGAAGTCGACGGCCTGCTTGCGCTCGTCGGTGATCGACAGCGACGACACCAGGAAGTCGAACTTCTTGGCGTTCAGGGCCGGGATGATGCCGTCCCAGTCGGAGGTGACGACCGAGCATTCGACTTTCATCTTGGCGCACAGGGCGTCGCCGATGTCTTTGTCGAAGCCGACCACGTTACCGCTGGCATCCTTGTTGTTGAACGGTGGGTAGGCGGCTTCGATACCCATGCGCAGTTTTTCTGCGGCCATGGCGTTTGCCGACATCACCAGCGTGGCAGCAGCTGCCAGGAGGAACTTCTTGTAAGTGTGCATGTATTGCTCCGTTAGCGGTGGCTGGACATGAATTGCTTGCAACGCGCCGAGGTCGGGTTTTCGAAGACCTGCTGCGGCGATCCCTGCTCTTCGACCAGGCCTTGGTGCAGGAAGACGACTTCACTGGACACATGGCGGGCAAAGCTCATCTCGTGCGTCACCAGCAGCATGGTACGGCCTTCTTCGGCCAATGCGCGGATAACGTTAAGCACTTCCTGGACCATTTCCGGATCGAGCGCCGAGGTTGGCTCGTCGAACAGGATGACCTTGGGCCTCATGGCCAGGGTACGGGCAATGGCGGCGCGCTGTTGCTGGCCACCGGAAAGCTGGGCGGGGTAGCTGTGGCGTTTGTCGTAGATGCCGACCTTGTTGAGCAGCGCTTCGGCGGCTTCGATGGCCTCGGCCTTGCTTTGGCCGAGCACGCGGCGTGGCGCCTCGATGATGTTGTCGAGGATCGACATGTGCGGCCACAGGTTGAAGTTCTGGAAGACAAAGCCAATCTCGCTGCGCAGGCGGTTGATCTGGCGGTTGTCGGCAGCGATCAGGTCGCCGTTCTTGGCAGCCTTGAGCTTTAGGGCTTCGCCGGCGACCAGGATTTCGCCCTGGTGCGGGTTCTCGAGCAGGTTGATACAGCGCAACAGCGTGGACTTGCCGGAGCCGGACGACCCCAGGATGGAGATCACGTCACCGTCGCGTGCGGTCAGCGAAATGCCCTTGAGAATTTCCTGTTCGCCGTAGCGTTTGTGCAGATTGCGGATTTCCAGCGCGGGCGTGGCCTGAGCCATGTGCGGTCCTCATGTGTTCGGGTGCGTTCCCAGCTGTTGGCGGCCTTCCTGGCGTGCGCCAAGCTAGCATAGCGGCATTATGACGGCCAACAGGGTCGCCGGGGACTCTGGGCACTGGTGGGGCAGTTTGTCGCATCGCTACAGCGTAACGTCGCGCAGATGTCCGCGAAGGTGTCGCCCAGCACCAGAGCCTTGATGAAAAAAGGCGCGATGGTGCCAGCTTTGGCCGGCTCATGGAAGCGGTTTTAGACCATTCGCGGGGTAAAGCTGACCTGAAAGCCAGACGGTGACTGTGGCAGCGGGTTCACCCCGCGAAGGCCTTTGTCGGGCTTCAGGTTGTACCTGACGGTTGCACTTTTCTGCATTGCGCTGGTGCACAGGTGTTACCGTGGAGCACCTTTAGTGTATTTGTAAGTGGGTATTTCAGTAATCCGATGATTTGGCGGCCTTTCGGTCAACGTATGGCCGAAAGCCCTCCAGGCAGCGCTGTAAAAGGCCTGCCGGCTTTTCGGACGAATGCATTCAGCACATGGCGCGCTTATTGCCAGCAGGAAACCGCCGATTGCAGCGACGCCTAGGCCAACCCCAGGCGCGCTCCGTACCCGCAGTCGGAGTGGTCCACTCCTTACAAAGGTAGTTTTATGAGCGGTAACAATTCCAATGACCTCGCTCAGGGGCTCAAGCAACGGCATGTGACCATGCTGTCCATCGCTGGCGTCATCGGTGCCGGTCTGTTCGTAGGCTCCGGCCATGCCATCGCTGCTGCCGGCCCGGCCGTGCTGCTGGCATACGCCGCCGCCGGTACGCTGGTCGTGCTGGTCATGCGCATGCTGGGTGAAATGGCGGTCGCCTCGCCTGATACTGGTTCGTTCTCTACATATGCCGACCGCGCCATCGGGCGCTGGGCCGGTTTCACCATTGGCTGGTTGTACTGGTGGTTCTGGGTGCTGGTGATTCCGCTGGAGGCCAACGCCGCTGCGGCCATCCTGCATGCCTGGTTCCCTGCGGTTGACCTGTGGGCGTTCTCCTTGGTCATTACCCTGGCGCTGACCCTGACCAACCTGTGCAGCGTGAAGAACTACGGTGAGTTCGAGTTCTGGTTCGCCCTGCTCAAGGTGCTGGCGATCATCGGTTTCATCGTGGTCGGCTGCGTGGCCATGTTCGGCCTGGTGCCGAGCAGCCAGGTGAGCGGTGCCAGTCACCTGTTCGACACCCAGGGCTTCATGCCCAACGGCCTGGGCGCGGTGCTGGCAGCCATGCTGACCACCATGTTCTCGTTCATGGGTACCGAAATCGTCACCATCGCCGCTGCCGAGTCGAAGGACCCGGGCAAGCAGATCAGCCGCGCCACCAACTCGGTGATCTGGCGTATCTGCCTGTTCTACCTGGTGTCGATCTTCCTGGTCGTGGCCCTGGTGCCGTGGAACGACCCGGCGCTGGCCGAGACCGGTTCCTACCAGACCGTGCTGAGCCGCATTGGCGTGCCGAATGCCAAGCTGATCGTCGACATCGTCGTGCTGATCGCGGTGACCAGCTGCCTGAACTCGGCGCTGTACACCTCTTCGCGCATGCTGTTCTCGCTGAGCAAGCGTGGCGACGCCCCAGCCATTGCCCAGCGCACCACCAAGTCGGCGACCCCGCATGTGGCGGTACTGCTGTCCACTGCAGCGGCGTTCCTCTGCGTGTTCGCCAACTTCCTGGCTCCGGCGCAGGTGTTCGAGTTCCTGCTGGCCAGCTCTGGCGCCATTGCGCTGCTGGTGTACCTGGTGATTGCTGTGTCGCAGCTGCGCATGCGTGCCCAGCGTGAGGCGCGTGGCGAGAACATCTCGTTCAAGATGTGGCTGTTCCCGGGCCTGACCTGGGCGACCATTGCCTTCATCGTTGCCGTGCTGGTGGTGATGGCGCTGCGTGAAGATCACCGTGCCGAGATCATTGCGACCGCGTTGTTGAGCATTGGCGTGGTGGCGGCTGGCTTGCTGGTACATCGCAAGCGTGAAGCTGCCGGGCGGGTGGCGCTGGATAACTGATCCGCGCTGGCTGCAATGAAAAGGCCGCGTCCTGTGCAGGGCGCGGCCTTTTTTGTGGCCTGTCCCGGCCCTATCGCCGGCAAGCCCCCACAGGAACCCTGCTGCCCTCAGGCCTGTGATGGACCTGTGGGAGCTGGCTTGCCGGCGATAGGGCCCGGGCAGGTTAAAGGGCCCTGTCAGCCAAACTGCTTCTGCTGCTGTTGCTGCTTGGCAACCAGCTCCGAGGCCGCCACATAGGCTGCCTGAAACTCATCGCTTTCCAGCCAGGCCATGGTGGTTTCTTCATCGGCGCCGTCCAGCCATTTGCGGTAGGCGTTGAACACCAGCACGATGTAGTCGGTGGCGTGCTCTTCCTTGTGCCCCTTGAGCACCAAGGCCAGCAGTGGGTCCACCAGGAACACCGAGATCATCGGCACCAGGCCACCGCCCTCCTGGGCTTCCTTCATCTTCTTGAACATCGCGTCGTAGCTGCCCGACTCCATGGCCTTGTTGTACACCTGCTCGACGCTGGCGCTATCACCGGCGCTGGCCTTGACCGCCTGGCCGCTGCGTACCATGCGGTTCTGCTTGGCCTTGCTGGCGGCGCGCTTGGCGCGTTTCTGTTGCTTGGTAGGGGTGGCCATGGGGAATCCTTGGGTGGGTCTGAAAAGTGCGCGTATTGAAGCGCAGTTACCCGGGAAACCCAAGTGTTGCAGGAAAGGGGCCGCTGTGCGGCCCATCGCCGGCAAGCCAGCTCCCACAGGTAAACCACAGTGCCCGAATCCTGTGCAGTACTTGTGGGAGCTGGCTTGTCGTGGCGACGAACCGCGGCGATGGGCTGCAAAGCAGCCCCGGCAATCTAACTGGCTAACCCTACCGGCTCATCCTCCTCGAATCCCCGCGAAGCCTTGCCAACCAGCAGCGCATCCGGCGCATGCGCCACGCTGTGGTCCTTGCCCGGATAATCCAGCGAATGCAGGAAATGCCGGATGCAGTTGATCCGCGCACGCTTCTTGTCGTCGGACTTGATCACCGTCCACGGCGCATCGGCGGTGTCGGTATGGAAGAACATCGCCTCCTTGGCGGCGGTGTAGTCTTCCCACTTGTCCAGCGACTTGATGTCGATGGGTGACAGCTTCCAGTGCTTGAGCGGGTCGTCCCGGCGCGAGATGAAGCGGCGCAGTTGTTCTTCGCGGTTCACCGAGAACCAGTACTTGAACAGTAAGATGCCGCTGTTGCACAGCATCCGCTCCAGGTCCGGCGCCTGGCGCATGAATTCCAGGTATTGCAGCGGTGTGCAGAAATCCATCACCTTCTCGACCCCGGCGCGGTTGTACCAGGAGCGGTCGAAGAACACCATTTCACCCGCGGTGGGCAGGTGCTGGATGTAGCGCTGGAAGTACCACTGGCCTTTTTCCTGCTCGGAAGGCTTTTCCAGGGCAACGATACGGGCACCGCGTGGGTTGAGGTGCTCCATGAAGCGCTTGATGGTACCGCCCTTGCCTGCGGCATCGCGCCCTTCGAACAGGATCACCACACGCTGGCCGGTTTCCTTCACCCAGCTCTGCACCTTGAGCAGCTCGATCTGCAGCGCGTGCTTGGCTTTTTCGTAGTCCTGGCGACGCAGGCGGGTGCGGTAGGGGTAGCTGGCTGGCAGGCGGGCGCAAGTACTGTCTTCGTTGCTGCCCTTCGGGGCGGTGGCGACTTCCAGTGCTGCGGGCTGTTGGCTGATGCTGGCGATTGTCGATTCCGGCTTGCGCTGGCGTGGGCGGCGTGTGTGGACTGGGGTGATGGCGGGTTCGCCGGGGGCGGGGAGCAGGAGGGGGGATTCTTCGCTCATGGGGGTCCTTGCGGGTCGATTCGGATGTCCATCCAACACCTTAGGGTTGAGCGAGTGGTGGCCATTTGATGCTGGTCAATTGCGTGGCCACAAACAGTTTGAAACAGCTACAAATTGGCTGTAGTGTGAACTACGGTTTACATTTTACGACGGTTGCGTCAGGTGTATTTCGTTCAGCGAGGTTATTAAGTGATCAAATCTGCTCTCAAGCTGGCTCGCGACCTCTAGGAGGCCACCATGACAAATATCAAACTGACCAAATGGGACGCAGTGGACCATTTGAAGACAGAAGAGGACATGGCCTTGTACCTTGAAGCCTGCCTGGAAGAGAACGACCCGGCGCTGCTCGCTGCTGCCTTGGGTGATATCGCCCGTGCCCGCGGCATGGCTCAACTGGCGCGTGATACTGGGCTGACGAGGGAAGGGTTGTACAAGGCGCTGTCTGCTGAAGGTAACCCGAGTCTGTCGACCATCATGAAAGTGATGGCGGCGCTTGGGGTGAGGCTTCATGCCGAGGTGCTGCCACGCACTGCGAGGTAAAGCCCTGATGAGGTTTGGCAGCAAAGAAGTTAACTGGCAAACCTCCAGCAAAATCACAGACAACAAAAAACCCGCACTAGGCGGGTTTCTTGTTGTCGCTTCGGGTAACTTTGCAACCACCAGAAGCTTTAAGGTGGTGCCCAGAGACGGAGTCGAACCGCCGACACGAGGATTTTCAATCCTCTGCTCTACCGACTGAGCTATCTGGGCGACGAGGTGAATTAAATAGACTTTCAGACCGCTCGTCAACGACTTTTTGAAAAAATTTTAAATTAATTCCGTCGCTTACGTTTCCTGGGGTCATTCCGAAGGTGGAACGTAGCCTTCCGCCTGGGCGTAATCTTCGCCGGCGAAAAACTTGTCCATCTCGCCCTGGAGGAATTTGCGGTCCTCGGCGTTCATCATGTTCAGGCGCTTTTCATTGATCAGCATGGTCTGGTGTTTCTGCCAGTCGGCCCAGGCTTGCTGCGAGATGTGTTCGAAGATGTCCTGGCCCTTGGCGCCGGGGTAGGGCGGGCGCTCCAGGCCTGGCAGTTGTTCTTTGTACTTGCGGCACATCACGGTGCGGGTCATCGGGCGTCTCCTGCAATCAGTTCGTCGGCCGCGCGTTTGAGCAGCTTCTTGACCGGGGCGGCGAGGCCCAGGCGCGGCGGGGTGGCGAGGTTATACCAGAGCCAGTCGGCCTCGGCCACGTGCTGGCCGACCGGGTCGACGCGCACCAGCCAGGGCTCGATCGCCAGCTGGAAGTGGCTGAAAGTGTGGGTCAGGCCGTCCATGGCCTGGCTGCCGGCCAGGCGCAGGCCGTGCTGGTAGGCCAGGTCGTCGAGCTGGGCGATGTCGTCCAGTTCCGGCAGGCTCCACAAACCACCCCACAGGCCGCTGGAAGGGCGGCGGTAAAGCAGGATGGCGCCTTCGTGGTTGGCCAGCAACGGCATCAGCGTGCGCCGTTGCGGCAGCGCCTTGCGCGGCTTGGGTTCGGGGTAGCGGGTTTCTTCACCGTGCAGGTGCGCTTCGCAGCCGCGCTGCAGCGGGCAGATCAGGCAACTGGGCTTGCTGCGGGTGCACAGCGTGGCGCCCATGTCCATCATCGCCTGGGTGTAGTGGTTGGCGCGTTGCTGCGGGGTAAAGCGCTCGGCCGTGGCCCACAGCTGGTTGGCCACCTTGGGCTCGCCGGGGTAACCGGCCTGGGCGGTGTAGCGGGCCAGCACGCGCTTGACGTTGCCGTCGAGGATCGGCGCGCGGATGCCCATGCTGATGCTGGCGATGGCGCCGGCGGTGGAGCGGCCGATGCCGGGCAGCTCGGTGAGCTGCTCGACACTGCGCGGGAATTCGCCGCCATGCTGCTCGACGACGATCTTCGCGGCCTTCTGCAGGTTGCGCGCGCGGGTGTAGTAGCCCAGCCCCGTCCACAGGTGCAGCACTTCGTCCTCCGGCGCCTCGGCCAGGGCCTGCACGGTCGGCAGGGCCTGCATGAAGCGGTCGAAGTAGTTGAGCACGGTGCTGACCTGGGTCTGCTGCAACATGATTTCCGACACCCACACCCGGTACGGGGTGATGCCCTGTTGCCAGGGCAGGTCGTGCCGGCCGTGCTCGTCATACCAATCCAGCACAGCGCTGGAGAACTGCTCGGGGCTCATCGCTTGAACAGCCCCTTGAGCGCGTCTTTCACTTCCGGGCTCACTTTGTCTCCGAGTTTTTCTTCGATCTTTTCATCGAGCTTGTCTTTCAGGCGGTTGCCAGCCAGCTTGGCGGCCACCTTGCCCAGGCCGTCCTGGTCCAGGCGGCAGGCCTTGGCACCCAGTTCCAGCGGGCCGCGGCAGCGCAGCGGCACTTCAACGCCGGTATAGCGTTCGTTGACCTGGCAAGCCGGGTCCGGCATGGCGCGCTGGTCGCCTTCGACGATCACGCCGATGTTGTAGTCCATGCCCAGCACGCGCAGGTCGAGGTCACCGTGGCCGTTGACGGTCAGGCCCGGGATGCGAGCCTTTAGGTCGGGGTTGCTGGCGACGCCATTGCGCACCACCAGGCTGCCGCGCAGTTCCTGGAACGGCGTGTCCTTGCCGCGTGGCTCGCCGCTGAGGGTTTTGCGGTTCAGCGTGGCGATGGCCTGGCACAGCTGCTGTTCCAGGTTGGCATTGACCAGCACGCCGTCGTTGATGGTGAAGTTGGCGTTGCCGTTGAGGGTATCGACCAGGGCCTTCTGGCTGTTGCCGGTGGCGGTCAGGTCGCTGGTCAGGGTCAGCAGGCCCTTGACCGGCGGCGTCTGCTGCTTGCCTTCGGTCTTGATGAAGTGCTCCACCGGCACCCGCTGGATGTTGGTCTTGACGCCCACTTGCGGCACCGCAGGGCGCACATCGACCGTGCCCTTGGCTTCGAAGGTGCCGTTGTACAGCTCGCCGCGCAGGGTTTGCAGTGTCAACAGGCCAGCCTGGCCGACGGCCTTGAGCTGGGCAGCTTCGATCGGCAGCTTGTCCAGGGTCAGTGAGCCGAAGGCCAGGTCGGCCTGCAGGTCGAGGGCGCGCAGGCGGTCGACCGGCAGCAGCTTGTCATCGCTCCAGGCCACCTGGGTCGGGGCATTGGGCAGCGGCGTGGCGCCGGAACTGGCCACCGCACTGGCCTCTTGCTGCTTGACCTCGGCCTGGCGCGCCGCGGTGGCGCCCTTGGCTTCTTCACTCTTGGCCGGCAGGTAGCGGTCGGCGTCGAAGGTGTCGCCCTTGAGTTGCAGGCGCAGGGCCTGCTTGGCGAAGTCTTCCACGGCCACGCGGCCACTGAAGGTGCTGTCGTCCAGCTTCACCGCCAGATCTTCCAGAACCAGGCTGTTCGGCGTGCCCTGCAAGCGGCTGACCAGTTCCAGTTTGGCGAAGGCTGCCGGGTCGTTGGTGGCAGGCAGCGGGTGGCCAATGCTGTCGAGGAAGGTGCGCAGGTTGAACTGGGCGATGGACAGGCCGCCGCTCAGCTGTGGCGCCTTGTCCAGGTCACGCAGGTTCAGCTCGCCGAGGGCGCGCAGCTGGTTGGCCGAGACTTTCAGGCCGTTCCATGAGGCGACATTTGCTGCCAGGTCGACCAGCAGTTGGCCTTGGGCGGCGAAGGTCACGGTCTTGCCGCCGGTAGGCTCCCCCGAGGTTTCGCCCGACAGGCGCATGTCTTCGAAGTTGTAGCGCTTGAGCTTGCGATCGAAGCGCAGTTCACCGGCCAGCTCGGTGCGGGCCTTGATGTTCGGCTGGCTGGCGCTGAGGAAGGCGCTGGCCTTGAGCGGAATGTTCGCACCTTCATGGACCGGGCCAGTGCTCAGCTGGATGCTCTCGGCGCTGTAGCTTTGGCCGGTCTTGGCGTCGGAGTACTGCACGCGCGCGTTGTTCACGGTCAGGCTGTCGATGTCCAGCTTGACGGCGCGGTCGTTGTTGTCGGCAGGTGCCGGCTTCTGCTCGGCGGGTGCCTGGGCCGGCGCCTCGGCTGTTGCGCCATTCTGCGCGGGCAGCGGCTTGCCGATGTCTTCCCAGTTGCCATGGCCCTGTTCGTCACGGGCCAAGGTAAGGTTCAGGCCTTCGACGCGCACATCGCTCATCTGTACTTCGCGGCGCAACAACGGCAGCACCCGCACCGACAGGCCGAGCATCTGCAGGTCGGCGAACGGCTCCTTGGGTTTGTTCAAGGTGGCGATGCTGGCTTCGTGCAGCTCCAGGCCCAGCCACGGGAACAGGCTCCAGCCGATGTCGCCGTTGAGGGTCAGCTCGACGTGGGCCTTGTCGCGTGCCAACTGGCGAATCTGGTCTTTGTAGTCGTTGGGATCGAAGAGGTGGGTCAGGGCGAAGCCCAGCGCCACGATGATCAGCAGCAACCCGAGAAGCCCCAGTCCCAGGATTTTGCCGAACGCTTTCATGGGCGAGTCCTTGTAGTCCGATTTTTAAATTCAAGCGGCAGAGTATAGCGCCGCAGTGGTTGTCCCTGCTTATTCGACTAGAGATACAGGACGATTCCTACGCTTGTAGCTGATGATACGGCTTTCGACAGCCATGACTTTGCTTGTTCCAAATATGTTGCCTTTACGGGCCCTATCGCCGGCAAGCCAGCTCCCACAGGGATGTCACTGCCTTCAAGGCCTGCGGTGTACCTGGGGGAGCTGGCTTGCCAGCGATAGGGCCAGTACAGACAACATGACCGTTTCAGCCGAGCAAAAATAAGTGATATCAGACTGCTTTCACGCTACTTGTTGCTGCTACCCTTGCGCCGCTTTGCCTGCACTTACCTATAAGAAGGATCACATCCATGAGCAGTACCGTCGCGACGGGTACCTTGGTCGGCGCGCCAGGCTTCCTGTCGAAGGAGCGCATCATCGCTCGCCCGGGCTTCAACCGCTGGCTGGTGCCGCCAGCGGCCCTGGCCATTCACCTGTGCATCGGCATGGCCTATGGCTTCTCGGTGTTCTGGCTGCCCCTGTCGCAAGCCCTCGGCATCACCGCCCCGGTCGCCTGCGCAGCGGACATGGGCTTCATGGCTCGCATGTTCAGCGCCGAATGCGACTGGCCGATCTCGATGCTGAGCTGGATCTACACGCTGTTCTTCGTCTTCCTCGGTTGCTCGGCGGCGGTGCTGGGCGGTTGGCTGGAACACGCCGGCCCGCGCAAGGCCGGCCTGGTCTCGGCCATGTGCTGGTGCGGTGGCATGCTGATCTCGGCCATTGGCGTGAAAACCCACCAGCTGTGGCTGATGTGGCTGGGCTCCGGCGTGATCGGTGGTATCGGCCTGGGCCTGGGCTATATCTCGCCGGTGTCGACCCTGATCAAGTGGTTCCCGGACAAACGCGGCATGGCCACCGGCATGGCGATCATGGGCTTCGGCGGCGGGGCTATGGTGGGTGCACCGCTGGCCACCGCCTTGATGGGCCACTTTGGCAACGCGCAGGAAGTCGGCGTGTGGCAGAGCTTTGTCGCCATGGCCGCCATCTACTTCGTGTTCATGGCCGCTGGCGCCCTGGCGTATCGCGTGCCGCCGACCGGCTGGAAGCCCGAAGGCTGGACAGCCCCGGTGAAAAAGGCCGGCAATACCATGGTCACCGACCGCCACGTGCACGTCAGCGTGGCGTGGAAGACCCCACAGTTCGCGTTGATCTGGCTGGTACTGTGCCTGAACGTGTCGGCGGGCATCGGCATTCTCGGCATGGCTTCACCGCTGCTGCAGGAAGTGTTCGCCGGCAAATTGCTCGGCAACGAACTGACTTTCAGTGAACTGAACGCTGCCCAGCTGGCGCAGATTGCCGCGATCGCTGCCGGCTTCACCGGCCTGTTGAGCCTGTTCAACATTGGCGGGCGGTTCTTCTGGGCGTCGTTCTCCGACTACATCGGCCGCAAGAACACCTACTTCGCTTTCTTCGCCCTGGGCGTGGGCTTGTACAGCCTGGTGCCGAACATGGGGCACCTGGGTAACGTGGCGCTGTTCGTGGCGGCGTTCTGCATCATCCTGTCGATGTACGGCGGTGGTTTCTCCACCGTGCCGGCTTACCTGGCCGACCTGTTCGGCACGCAGATGGTCGGCGCCATTCATGGTCGCCTGCTGACCGCCTGGGCGGCGGCGGGGGTGCTGGGGCCGGTGCTGATCACTTACCTGCGCGAGTATCAGTTGGCGGCGGGCGTGGAGCGGGCGGCGGCTTACGACATGACCTTGTACATCCTCGCTGGCCTGCTGGTGCTGGGCTTTATCTGCAACATGCTGGTGCGGCCGGTGGCCGACAAGTATTTCATGAGCGATGCCGAGCTGGCTGCCGAGCGGGCGTTGAGCCATGACAAGGGGGCCGATGGTGCGCGTTCGCTGGAGTGGAAGGCGGCGCCGGGCAGCTTGCCGCTGGTGTTGCTGGCCTGGGCGGTGGTGGTCGTGCCGCTGGCCTGGGGGGTTTGGATTACCCTGCAGAAGACGGCTGTGCTGTTCCATTGATGCATTGCCTGGGGCGTCTTGCGCCCCTTTTGTGTTTGTAGGAGCGGGCTTGCCCGCGAAGAAGGCGACGCGGTACATGGCACCGGCGTTGCCGGTGTTCGCGGGCAAGCCCGCTCCTACAACGAAGGATACCCGTGGTTGTATAGACCTGTAGCGGCATCCGGCCCCGTAATTGCTTGCCTTGCCATATGTCATCCGCGTTTCAAGCCGGCGCGTTCTGGGCCTATAATGGAACCCTTTTCGCCCAATGATTTTGCGGAGCTGGTGATGGTCGAACGTAAGGCTTCCGTCGAGCGCAATACCCTGGAAACCCAGGTCAAGTGCTCGATCAACCTCGATGGCAGTGGCAAGGCCCGATTCGATATCGGTGTGCCTTTCCTTGAACACATGCTGGACCAGATCGCCCGCCATGGGCTGATCGATCTGGATATCGAGTGCAAGGGCGACCTGCATATCGACGATCACCATACCGTCGAAGACGTCGGTATCACCCTGGGCATGGCGTTCGCCCAGGCCATCGGTGACAAGAAGGGCATCTTCCGCTACGGCCACGCCTACGTGCCGCTGGACGAAGCGCTGTCGCGCGTGGTCATCGACTTCTCCGGTCGCCCGGGCCTGCAGATGCACGTGCCATACACCCGCGCCAGCGTCGGTGGCTTCGACGTCGACCTGTTCCAGGAGTTCTTCCAGGGCTTCGTCAACCACGCCCTGGTAACCCTGCACATCGACAACCTGCGTGGCCACAACACCCACCACCAGATCGAAACCGTGTTCAAGGCTTTCGGCCGCGCCCTGCGCATGGCCATCACCCTCGACGAGCGCATGGCCGGGCAGATGCCTTCCACCAAAGGGTGCCTGTAAATGCAGACGGTAGCCGTAATCGACTATGGCATGGGCAACCTGCACTCGGTGGCCAAGGCGCTTGAGCATGTGGGGGCCGGCAAGGTGCTGGTCACCAGCGACGCCGCAGTGATCCGCGAGGCCGACCGTGTGGTGTTCCCGGGCGTGGGCGCCATTCGCGACTGCATGGCCGAAATCCGCCGCCTGGGCTTCGACAGCCTGGTGCGCGAAGTGAGCCAGGACCGCCCGTTCCTCGGCATCTGCGTAGGCATGCAGGCGCTGCTCGAGCACAGCGAAGAGAACGACGGTGTCGATTGCATCGGGCTGTTCCCCGGCCAGGTGCGCTTCTTCGGCAAAGACCTGCAAGAAGACGGCGAACACCTGAAGGTGCCGCACATGGGCTGGAACGAAGTCGGCCAGACCATCGATCACCCGCTGTGGCACGACATCCCCGACCGTGCGCGTTTCTACTTCGTGCACAGCTACTACATCAATGCCGGCAAGCCGGGCCAGGTGGTTGGCCGTGGCCATTACGGTGTCGATTTCGCCGCCGCGCTGGCCGATGGCTCGCGCTTTGCCGTGCAGTTCCACCCGGAGAAGAGCCATACCCATGGCCTGCAACTGCTGCAGAACTTCGTCGCCTGGGACGGGCGCTGGTAAATGAGCAGGTCGAAGACCAAGGCCCCGGTCATCACCCTAGCCCCTGAGCAGGAGCGCGAAGCGCTCGATACGCTCAAGCGTTTCCTCGAAGACCGTTTCGAGCTGGAGCTGGGGTCGTTCGAGGTGGCCGAGGTCCTTGACCTGTTCAGCAAAGAAATTGCACCCCATTACTACAACAGGGCGATTGCCGATGTTCAGCTGCACCTCAAGGAGCGGTTCGAGAGCATCGAAAGCGATCTGTGGGCGCTCGAAAAGCCCTGAAACCCCAAGAACAGACAGGTTCCCAAGATGCTGATTATCCCCGCTATCGATCTGAAGGACGGTGCCTGCGTGCGCCTGCGCCAGGGCCGTATGGAAGACTCCACGGTATTCTCCGACGACCCGGTGAGCATGGCCGCCAAGTGGGTTGAGGGTGGCTGCCGCCGCCTGCACCTGGTCGACCTCAACGGAGCCTTCGAAGGCCAGCCGGTCAACGGTGAAGTGGTCACTGCCATTGCCAAGCGCTACCCGACCCTGCCGATCCAGATCGGCGGTGGCATCCGCTCGCTGGAAACCATCGAGCACTACGTCAAGGCTGGCGTCAGCTACGTGATCATCGGCACCAAGGCAGTCAAGCAGCCGGAGTTTGTCGCCGAAGCGTGCAAGGCCTTCCCGGGCAAGGTCATCGTTGGCCTGGACGCCAAGGACGGCTTCGTCGCCACCGACGGCTGGGCCGAAGTCAGCTCGGTGCAGGTCATCGACCTGGCCAAGCGTTTCGAGGCCGATGGCGTCTCGGCGATCGTCTACACCGACATCGCCAAGGACGGCATGATGCAGGGCTGCAACGTGCCGTTCACCAAGGCGCTGGCAGAAGCCACCTCGATCCCGGTGATCGCCTCGGGCGGCATCCACAACCTGGGCGACATCAAGGCCCTGCTGGACGCCAAGGCCCCCGGCATCATCGGCGCCATCACCGGCCGTGCCATCTACGAAGGCACCCTCGATGTCGCCGAGGCCCAGGCCTTCTGCGACAACTACCAAGGCTGAGGACTGAACCATGGCACTGGCCAAGCGCATCATCCCTTGCCTGGACGTGGACAACGGCCGGGTGGTCAAGGGCGTCAAGTTCGAGAACATTCGTGATGCCGGCGACCCGGTGGAAATCGCCCGTCGCTACGACGAGCAAGGTGCCGACGAAATCACCTTCCTCGACATCACCGCCAGCGTCGATGGCCGCGACACCACCCTGCATACCGTCGAGCGCATGGCCAGCCAGGTGTTCATCCCGCTGACCGTCGGCGGTGGCGTGCGCACCGTGCAGGACATTCGCAACCTGCTCAACGCCGGTGCCGACAAGGTCTCGATCAACACTGCCGCGGTGTTCAACCCGGAGTTCGTCGGCGAGGCCGCGGACCGTTTCGGTTCGCAGTGCATCGTCGTGGCCATCGACGCCAAGAAAGTGTCGGGGCCGGGCGAAGAACCGCGCTGGGAGATCTTCACCCACGGCGGGCGCAAACCGACCGGGCTGGATGCGGTGGAGTGGGCGAAGAAGATGGAAGGCCTGGGGGCTGGCGAGATTTTGCTCACCAGCATGGACCAGGACGGGATGAAGAACGGTTTCGACCTCGGTGTTACCCGTGCCATCAGTGATGCGCTGGGTATTCCGGTGATCGCCTCGGGAGGTGTGGGTAACCTGCAGCACCTGGCTGACGGCATTCTGGAAGGGCATGCCAGTGCGGTGCTGGCGGCCAGTATCTTCCACTTTGGCGAGTACACGGTGCCGGAGGCCAAGGCCTACATGGCTGCCCGCGGAATCGTCGTTCGCTGAAACATTGATTGGGGCTGCTTTGCAGCCCTTCGCGGGCACGCCCGCTCCCACAGGGTACGGCGTACGCTATCTCTGTGGGAGCGGGCGTGCCCGCGATGGGCCGCAACGCGGCCCCAATGGCCTCACCCGTGGTTCTTGCCCAGCAGCGCGTGATAAAGCTCGCTGTCTCCAAGAATCCCCACCACCTTGTCGTTCTCCTGCAGCACCAGTTTGTTGCCGGTCTGGTAACGAATCTGCAGGGCGTCACGCATGCCGATGTCCGCATGCACCAGGGTCGGCTTGCGGCCCAGCCCTTCCACCGACTGCCCCGGCGCCCAGTTCTGCATCTCCAGCCCGTTCTGCCCCTGGCGTGCGCGCTTGATCGAGTTGCCTTCGCCCAGGTCCAGCCACGAATCGCCACCCGGGTCCAGGCACACCGAGCCATTGACCCGCTTGCAGTTGTCCAGGCTGCGCATCAGGCTGCGCCCGCACAGCACGTTCAGCGGGTTGGTGTGGGCGACGAAGGTACGCACGTACTCGTCGGCCGGGTTGAGCACGATCTCTTCCGGCTTGCTGTACTGGATGATCCGCCCGTCCTTCATGATGGCGATGCGGCTACCCAGTTTCAGCGCCTCGTCCAGGTCGTGGCTGACGAACACGATGGTTTTGCTCAGCTTGGCTTGCAGGCCCAGCAGTTCGTCCTGCAGGCCCTGGCGGATCAGCGGGTCGAGGGCCGAGAACGGTTCGTCCATCAGCAGGATGTCGGCATCCATCGCCAGCGCCCGGGCCAGGCCCACGCGCTGCTGCATGCCGCCGGAGAGTTCGTCCGGCTTCTTGTTGCGCCATTGGGTCAGGCCCACCAGTTCGAGCTTTTCGTCGACCAGCTTGCGCCGTTCCTTTTCCGGGCGGCCCTGCATTTCCAGGCCAAAGCTGATGTTCTCGCGCACCGTCAACCAGGGCATCAGGGCGAACTTCTGGAATACCATGGCAATGCGCTTGGTGCGCATCATCTTCAGCTCGGCCGGGGTGCAGTGGGCAATGTCGATGTGCTTGCCTTCGTGCTCGACGAACAGCTTGCCGCGGCTGACGGTGTTGAGGCCGTTGATGCAGCGCAACAGGCTCGACTTGCCCGAACCGGACAGGCCCATCAGTACGCAGATCTCGCCCTTCTGGATATCCAGGTTGGCCTTCTCGACGCCGACCACCAGGCCGGTCTGCTTGAGGATCTGCTCGCGGGTCTTGCCCTGGTCGAGCAGCGCCAGCGCCTCGCGCGGCTTGCTGGAGAAGATGACGTCGACGTCTTCGAAACGAATGATGCTCATGCTTCACCCCTTACCGTGACTTCCGGTTGCTTGCAGATACGGTCGAGCATGATCGCCAGCAGCACGATCGCCAGGCCCGCTTCGAAGCCCAGGGAGATATCAGCGGTGTTCAGTGCGTTGACCACAGGTTTGCCCAGGCCGTCAGCGCCGACCAGGGCGGCGATCACCACCATCGACAGCGACAGCATGATGCACTGGGTTACGCCGGCGGCGATGCTTGGCATCGCGTGCGGCAGTTCGATACGGGTGAGCAACTGGCGCCGCGAGCAGCCAAAGGCCTTGCCGGCGTCCATCAGCTCCTGCGGGACGTCGCAGATGCCCAGGTAGGTGAGGCGGATAGGTGCGGCGATGGCGAACACCACCGTCGAGATCAGCCCCGGCACCACACCCAGACCGAACAGGGTCAGGGTGGGGATCAGGTAGACGAAGGTAGGTACCGTCTGCATCAGGTCGAGTACCGGGCGCATGGCGGTATAGAACATCGGTTTGTGCGCGGCGACGATGCCCAGCGGCACGCCGATGGCCACGCACACCACGGTGGCGAAGGTGACTTGCGCCAGGGTTTCCATGGTTTCCTGCCAGTAACCCAGGTTGAGGATCAGCAGGAACGACAGGGCAACGAACGCGGTCAGCGACCATTTGCGCTGGATCAGGTGCGCCAGGGCGGCGAACAGGGCGATGAGGACGAACGGGTTGAACCAGGTCAGGGCACTGGTGACGCCATGGATCATGAACTCCAGGCCTTGCGCGATGGCGTCGAAGTAATTCGCGCCGTTCTGGGTCAGCCACTCGACGAACGACGCGATGTACTGGCCCAGGGGTATTTTCTGATCGATAAGCATGATAGCGAGCTTCCACCTGCATAGATTGAAATCAACCCGGGGCAGGCACGGTCCTGCCCCGAGGTAGCGCTATTGCGTATTTCGTTATTGCGTCAGCTTGGCCTTGGCCGCCTCCAGCCCGGGTTTGCCATCCACGGTGGTAACGCCGGCCAGCCAGGCATCCAGCTTGCCAGGGTTGTCCTTGAGCCACTTCTTGGCGGCTGCCTCGGGTTTCATCTTGTCGTCCAGGACATAGCCCATCATGGTGCTTTCATCCTTGAGCTCGAACGACAGGTTCTTCAACAGCTGGCCAACGTTGCTGCACTCCTGCACATAGCCCTTGCGGGTGTTGGTCAACACGGTCGCCTTGCCGAAATCGGGGCCGAAGAACTCGTCCCCGCCGGTCAGGTACTGCATCTTGAAGCGGGTGTTCATCGGGTGCGGTTCCCAACCCAGGAACACCAGCGCCTCGCCGCGCTTCTGCGCGCGGTCGACCTGCGACAGCATGCCGGCCTCGCTGGACTGGACGATCTTGAAGCCGGCGTCCTTCAGGCCGAAGGCGTTCTTGTCGATCATGCTCTGGATGGTGCGGTTGCCGTCGTTGCCGGGCTCGATGCCGTAGATCTTGCTGCCCAGCTCCTTCTTGAATTTGGGAATGTCGCTGAAATCCTTCAGGCCCTTGTCATACAGCGCCTGGGGTACGGCCAAGGTGTACTTGGCGTTTTCCAGGTTGGCGCGCACGGTCTCGACCGTGCCGGCGTCACGGTACTGCTTGATGTCGTTCTCCATGGTCGGCATCCAGTTGCCGAGAAACACGTCCAGGTCCTTGCCGGTGGCCAGCGACTTGTAGGTCACCGGTACCGAGATCATGGTGGTGTGGGTCTTGTAACCCAGTGCTTCGAGCACAACGCTGGTGGTCGCGGTAGTGACCGTGATGTCGGTCCAGCCGACATCGGAGAAACGTACTGTCTGGCACTGCTCGGGCTCGGCGGCCTGGGCCAGCAACGGCGCGGACAGCAACGCAACCAACAACAGCGAGGGTGAACCTTTCATGGATGGACTCCTGTGATTTTGTCTTCGGGTTCGCGTGGGTCGCCGGGCGTTCTGAAGGTCCGGTCGACCAGGCCTGCAGAGGGCAGGATGCGTGGCCGTGCTTTACGAGTCGCTTTCGATAATCCTCCAGCGCCGGGCAATCGCCTACTGGTGGGGTCGTAACCAGTACGGAACGGGTCGCATCCAGTATGGGCGATGTCGTTTATGGATTTTTCCACCCGCTCAGCCGCATTTTTGCGTCACCAGGCCGCCGTAAAACGGCGTGCAGAGAGCAAAAAACAGTGCGGCGCTGCTGGACAAAAGTACGTCGGTTGCAGACGGCGAGGGGGGCGACAAAAGCCTGATGATGCGTGCATTCAAGGCGGCTCGCTGTTTCAGCCTAGCAGTTGCCCCGCCCTGCGCATGGCGCGCAGAGACAAGCCCAGCAAGAGGTGATTCGACAATGGCCATCAGCGTGTTCGACCTGTTCAAGATCGGTGTCGGGCCCTCCAGTTCCCACACCGTCGGCCCCATGCGTGCTGGCGCCCTGTTCGTCCAGGGCCTGCGCGAACGTGGCGAGCTGCAGCGTGTGAAGCGGGTCGAAGTGCGCCTGTACGGCTCGCTGTCGGCCACTGGCGTCGGTCACGGCACCGACAACGCCACCATCATGGGCCTGATGGGCGAGTGGCCTGACGCCATCGACCCGACCCAGATCGTGCCGCGTATCGCCGACCTGCGTGAAACCAACACCCTGCAGCTGGACAACCGCCTGCCCATCGAATTTATCTGGGCCCGCGACATGCTGCTGCTGGACGAGAACTTGCCCTACCACCCCAACGCCATGACCCTGATCGCCGAGGGCGAGCAGGGCGAGCTGCACCGCGACACCTACTACTCGGTGGGTGGCGGCTTCGTGGTCGATGCCGCCCAGGCCGCCAGCGGCGTGCTGGATGCCGACCAGACGGTGCTGCCGTACGACTTCAACAGCGCCGCCGAACTGCTGCGCCTGTGCAAGCAAAACGACCTCAGCGTGTCGCAATTGATGATGGCCAACGAAAAGGTCTGGCGCAGCGAGGAAGAGATCCGCGCCGGTCTGCACAAGCTTTGGGAGGCGATGCAGGAATGCGTCAACAACGGCCTCAAGTACGAAGGCACGCTGCCCGGTGGGCTGAATGTGCGCCGCCGCGCCGCCAAGCTGCACCGTAGCCTGCAGGAAATTGGCAAGCCCAACGTGATCGGCTCGACCATGAGCGCCATGGAGTGGGTCAACCTGTTCGCCCTGGCGGTCAACGAAGAGAACGCCGCCGGCGGGCGCATGGTCACCGCGCCCACCAATGGCGCGGCTGGCATCATCCCGGCGGTGCTGCACTACTACATGCGTTTCAGCGATGCGGTGGACGAGTCCAGCGTGGTCGACTTCTTCCTCGGTGCTGCCGCAGTGGGCATCCTGTGCAAGAAGAACGCGTCGATTTCTGGTGCCGAAGTCGGTTGCCAGGGGGAAGTCGGCTCGGCCTGCGCCATGGCCGCAGCGGGCCTCGCCGAGGTACTCGGCGCCACCCCGCCGCAGGTGGAGAACGCCGCTGAAATTGCCCTGGAACACAACCTTGGCCTGACCTGCGACCCGGTCGGCGGGTTGGTGCAGGTGCCGTGCATCGAGCGCAACGCGATTGCCGCGGTAAAGGCCATCAACGCGGTGCAGATGGCCCTGCGCGGTGACGGCGAGCACTTCATTTCCCTCGACCAGGTGATCCGCACCATGCGCGACACCGGGGCCGACATGCACGACAAGTACAAAGAGACCTCGCGCGGTGGCCTGGCGGTCAGCGCAATCGAATGTTGATAGCTTGATTTGACTTCAAGGGCCTCTTCGCGGGCTCGCCCGCTCCCACATGTACTGCATTGCTCTCAAGGGCGGTGCGGTACCTGTGGGAGCGGGCGAGCCCGCGAAGGGGCCCTTGAGATTGATGCAGGTGCAACTCAACCACCAATGCTCCCTTATGGTGCAACGCGACGCCTACCGATCGTCGGATGTCGCTATCAGTGTGGGCGTTGTCGGTGACACTCAAGAGTGTCGTTTCTGGGCAACCTACACTGCGCGTGTCACCAAATTGCTCAGCCGTTACACGCACGGCGCCTAGCACGCCCGTTTTGCCAAGATTGGCCAATTCGATCAAAGCACCTGATTTGCCGAACGAAGGCGTCGTTTTCAGGTTTTTTTGGATAGCCGTTCAATTTCAGGCACGGCGTTTGCGTTGAGATTGGCAAACAAGCCCCTGCACACGAAACCGGGGCAATAACAAGAATCAGTGCCCGCCTGAGGCACACCCTGCATTTGTGTGAGGAGAAATCGCGATGACGTCGTACACCTCCGGGAATCCAACCCAGAACCGCACAGCTCCCCAGTCCATCGGGTTTCTTCTATTGGACAACTTCACCCTGATTTCCCTGGCATCGGCCGTCGAGCCGCTGCGCATGGCCAACCAGCTGTCCGGCCGCGAGCTGTACCGCTGGCACACCCTGACCATCGACGGTGGCCAGGTCTGGGCCAGCGATGGCCTGCAGATCACCCCCGACGCGGCCATGCACAGCGCCCCACCCATGGACACCGTGATCGTCTGCGGTGGCGTCGGCATCCAGCGCACCGTTACCCGTGAACACGTCACCTGGCTGCAGGCCCAGGCGCGCCAGTCGCGTCGGCTTGGCGCGGTCTGCACCGGCAGTTGGGCACTGGCCTGCGCGGGCTTGCTCGACGGCTTCGATTGCAGCGTGCACTGGGAATGCCTGGCGGCCATGCAGGAAGCCTACCCGCGGGTCAACATGAGCACCCGCCTGTTCACCCTCGACCGCAACCGCTTCACCAGCTCTGGCGGCACCGCGCCGCTGGACATGATGCTGCACCTGATCAGCCGCGACCACGGCCGCGAACTGTCGGCGGCGATCTCGGAAATGTTCGTCTACGAGCGCATTCGCAACGAGCAGGACCACCAGCGTGTGCCGCTCAAGCACATGCTCGGCACCAACCAGCCGAAGCTGCAGGAGATCGTCGCGCTGATGGAGGCCAACCTGGAAGAGCCGATCGACCTCGATGAGTTGGCAGTGTATGTGTCGGTGTCGCGACGCCAGCTCGAGCGCTTGTTCCAGAAGTACCTGCACTGCTCGCCGTCGCGTTACTACCTGAAGCTGCGCCTGATCCGCGCCCGGCAGTTGTTGAAGCAGACGCCAATGTCGATCATCGAAGTGGCGTCGGTGTGCGGCTTCGTGTCCACCCCGCACTTCTCCAAGTGCTACCGCGAGTACTTCGGCATTCCGCCGCGTGACGAGCGCGTGGGCTCCAACACCACGCAGCAGGTGGCGATGATGCCGATCCCGCAGGCCATGACCCTGTCGCCGCACAGCGGCCCGCTGGGGGCCCTGAGCCAGGCGCGCAACGAGTCGACCTTTGCCAGTGTAAGGCTCTGAAACGGCACTGGCCCCTTCGCGGGTAAACCCGCTCCCACAGAGGAATCACATCCCCCTGTGGGAGCGGGTTTACCCGCGAAGAGGCCAGTACAGGAAAACCAGTCAGGCGCGCTTGTTGAACTGTGCCAGCGCCGGCAACAGTTGCTTGTCGATGGCCTGGCGCACCGCCGGCAGAATCGTCGCGCTACCGGTATACATCTGCTCCACCATCCCCTTCAGCGCCCGCGCATTGGGCTCGGTCAGCCCGCGCACCACCGCATCGCAGGCCTGCTCGGCACTGGCCCCGGCCGGAATGTCGAACCCGCGCGCGCGCAGGTGGCCTGCCAGGTCGTCCTGGTCAATCAAATCCGCATGCATCATGGCTGTTGTCCCTTTTATCGCTAAGAGAGTGCTGCTGTGATTTACGACCGATTCTGTGACGACCACGACATACCCGCAACAACAGAATGCCGGCATGGCTGCTTTGGCTAAGAACAGGTCGTTTACGGCTAAATCGAGCGCCTTTGAAGGCCGCACACTGAGGCCATTCACGGTACCTGAGGGTTTGGTCACCCTCGTTCATGCACAGTGGATGTTGCTCGCTCTTGGCCCCGGATGCTCACGGCTTTCCGGGGTTATTTTTTTCTAGCCGGAATACATGACCCTGTGGGAGCGGGCGTGCCCGCGAATGCGATGGTGGATTCACCGCCGCCTTCGCGGGCACGCCCGCTCCCACAGGTTATGTGCTTTTTCTTACTTCGCGGCAGGCAGGGCTATTACTCGGCCGACGAACTCGGCCGGCGGCAGGTCCTGCTGCCCATCCACCAGCTCCTGCAGCAAGCCGACACTGCGCTCACTGAACGGCGCCGACCTAGGCCCCGCCAGGTCCACATGCAACAGCATCTGCTCACTGGCCGCCAATGCCTCGTCGAACCCGGCCCGGTGCAGGCTGTGATAGACATGCAGGCGCTTGCGATCGAAGCCGATGATCTGTGTCTGCACCCACACCTCGCTGCCCAGCTTCACTTCGTGCAGGTAGTTGATGTGCGCCTCCAGGGTGAACAGAGAGTGGCCGCTTTGCCCACGGCTGTCGGCATCCAGGCCGATGCGCTCCATCAGCGCATCGGTGGCGTAGCTGAAAATCAATAAGTAGAAGGCATCGCGCAGGTGCCCGTTGTAGTCGACCCAGTCCTCCTGGACTGGGGTGCGGTAGGTGATCAGTGCGGGCATCGCGGTCTCCTCAGTCGCCGAAAGCCATGCCATGGCTGGCCTTGCTGGTTTTCACCGCTTCCAGCACCGCCAGCAGGGTGTCATCACGATAGCGCTCCAGTGCGGCGATGCTGCGTTCACCCAACTGCTCGGAAGTACCTTCGACCACGTCGTCGATCAACTTGTCGGTCAGCTCCGGTGCGGGCAGGTAGGTCCAGGGGAGTTTCAAGGCCGGGCCGAATTGCGACATGAAGTGGCGCATGCCTGCATCGCCACCGGCCAGGGTGTAGGTGAGGAACGTACCCATGAACGACCAGCGCAGGCCGGCACCGAAGCGGATGGCATCATCGATTTCACCGGTGCTAGCCACACCGTCGTTGACCAGGTGCAGGGCCTCGCGCCACAGCGCTTCGAGCAGGCGGTCGGCGATGAAACCGGGCACTTCCTTGCGCACATGCAGCGGGCGCATGCCGAGGGCGGTGTAGATGGTTTTGGCGGCTTCGATGGCTTCGGGCGCCGTGCGGTTACCACCGACGATCTCCACCAGTGGCAGCAGGTAGACCGGATTGAACGGGTGGCCGACCACGCAACGCTCGGGGTGGCTGGACGACTCGTAGAACTCGCTGGGCAGCAACCCCGAGGTGCTGGAGCCGATGATTGCATTCGGCTTGGCTGCGGCGCTGATCTTAGCGTGCAGGTCGAGCTTGAGGTCCAGGCGTTCGGGCGCGCTTTCCTGGATGAAGTCGGCGTCGCGTACGCATTCCTCGATGGTGGCCACGAATTTCAGGCGGGCCTGCGACGCACCTGGCGCCAGGCCTTGCTTTTCCAGTGCTGGCCAGGCGTTGGCGATGCGCTTGCGCAGGGCTTGTTCAGCGCCGGGGGCCGGGTCCCAGGCGACCACGTCCAGGCCATGGGCCAGGGCGCGGGCGACCCAGCCGCTGCCGATCACGCCGCTACCCAGGGCGGCGAAGGTCTTGATCTCGGTGATGAAGGGCATATCGAGTCCTCACGGCAAAACACAGTGATTAGGGTTGGCATCGATCCTGTGGGAGCGGGTTTACCCGCGAACACCGGCGAAGCCGGTGCCATACTCCGCGTTGCCTGCTTCGCGGGTGAACCCGCTCCCACAGGATCTCTGGTGCAGCTGCGATCGTTGAAGGGATCAGCGGCGTTTGAGGTTCATCTTTTCCCGGCCTTCGGCCGGGGTCAGCACACGGGCGCCCAGGCGCGAAATGATCTCTACCGCACGCTCGACCAATTGGCCGTTGCTGGCCAGCACGCCACGGTCCAGGTACAGGTTGTCTTCCAGTCCCACCCGCACGTTGCCGCCCAGCAGCACGGCTTGCGCCGCCATCGGCATCTGCATGCGGCCGATGCCGAAGCCAGCCCAGGTCACGTTGGCCGGCAGGTTGTCGACCATCGCCTTCATGGTGGTGGTATCGGCTGGAGCACCCCATGGAATGCCCAGGCACAGCTGGAACAGCGGGTCGTCGAGCAGGCCTTCTTTCATCATCTGCTTGGCGAACCACAGGTGGCCGGTGTCGAAGATTTCCAGCTCGGCTTTCACGCCCAGCTCGGTGATGCGCTTGGCGCCGGCACGCAGTTGCGCCGGGGTGGAGACGTATATCGAGTTGCCGTCGCCGAAGTTGAGGGTGCCGCAATCGAGCGTGCAGATTTCCGGCAGCAGCGCTTCGACATGGGCCAGGCGTTCCAGCGGGCCGATCAGGTCGGTGCCCGGGCCGAACTCCATGGGCGTTTCACCTGGGCCGATTTCCAGGTCGCCACCCATGCCGGCGGTGAGGTTGACGATGATGTCCACGTCGGCTTCGCGGATGCGCTCCATGACTTCGCGGTACAGCGCCACGTCACGGCTGAAACGGCCGGTTTGCGGGTCACGGACGTGGCAGTGGACCACGGTGGCGCCGGCCTTGGCGGCTTCGACGGCGGCTTCGGCGATTTGCTTGGGGGTAACGGGAACAAGGTGGCTTTTCGAGGCGGTGTCGCCAGCGCCGGTCAGGGCGCAGGTGATGATGACGTCATGGTTCATGGCGGGTTCCTTGTGGTGTTTGTGCTGGCCCTATCGCCGGCAAGCCAGCTCCCACAGGGGACCGTGATGGCCCTGGCCAAGGCGTATCCTGTGGGAGCGGGCGCGCCCGCGAAGAGGCCCTGTCAGTTGGCGGTAAGCTTGAGGTTTTCAGCAGCCGGCTTGCCATCGAAGGTGGTCACACCTTGCAGCCAGCGGGCCTTGTCCTCGGGGTGGTCCTTGAGCCACTGGCGGGCCGATTCCAGCGCATCCTTGTGCTCGAGCAGCGGCTGCATCATGCGGCTCTCGTCCTCGGCGCTGAAGTTCAGGTTGGCCAGCAGGCGGTGGGCGTTGGGGCAGCGTTCGGCGTAGTCTGGCGCGGTTACCGTCCACACCGTCGCCCGGCCTTCGTCAGGGCCCAGGGCGTCCTGGCTGTCGCCCAGGTAGACCATGTCGATGTTCACGTTCATCGGGTGTGGCGCCCAGCCGAAGAACACCACGGCTTGCTTGCGCCGCACCGCGCGGTCGACGGCGGCGAGCATGCCGGCTTCGCTGGACTCGACCAGCTGGAACTTGCCCAGGTCGAACTGGTTCTTGGCGATCATCGCCTTGATCTGGGTATTGGCACCGGAGCCAGGCTCGATACCGTAGATTTTCCCGCCCAGTTCCTTTTCGAACTTGTGGATATCGGCGAAGCTCTTCAAGCCCTTGTCGGCCAGGTACTTGGGCACTGCCAGGGTGGCGCGGGCATCTTCCAGGCTGGGCTTGTCGAGCACCTTTACCTGCCCGGCGTCGACGAAGGGGGTGATGGTCTGGGTCATGATCGGGTTCCAGTAACCCAGGAACATATCCAGGCGTTTGTCGCGGATGCCGGCGAAGATGATCTGCTGCGAAGCACTGGTCTGTTTGGTCTGGTAGCCCAGGCCATCGAGCAGCACCTGGGCCATGGCGCTGGTAGCGATGACGTCGGTCCAGTTGACCACGCCCAGGCGGACGTTCTTGCAGGCCGCGGGCTCGGCGGCGAATAGTGGGGAAGTGGCGATGCTGCTCAGGGCAAGGGTCAACAGGCTGCGGCGGATCAAGCTGTGCATGGTGGCTCTCCATCGGCAGGGCATTTTTTATTGGGTTCCAGCCTCTCTGGGCTGTGTGAACACGCTACGCTGCTGCAAGGGTGGAAAATCGCACTCTGGCGACCAAGATTTGCACGGAGGCGACCACCTTCAACCGTGGAGCATGCAATGCCGCAACTGATTCATTTCCTGTTGTTGCCGGGGTTCTCGGCAATGGGCTTTATCAGCGCACTGGAACCGCTGCGCGTGGCCAACCGTTTCAAGGAGCCGTCGTACCGCTGGCGCGTGCTCAGCCTGGATGGCGGGGCAGTGCAGGCGAGCAACGGCATGTCGGTGAATGCCGATGGCGCACTCGGGGAGGGCGAGCCGGGAGGTGTGCTGCTGATCGTAGCTGGCTTCGAACCGCTGGCCTGTTATGGCGCACGGCTGCAGCAGATGCTGCGCCGGCTCGACCATGAAGGGGTGATTCTCGGCGGCATCGACACCGGCCCGGTGGTGCTGGCTGAAGCCGGCTTGCTCGACGGATACCGCGCAACCTTGCACTGGGAAGCGCTGGATGCGTTCAAGGAGCGCTATCCACGTTTGCAGGTAACCCAGGAGTTGTTCGAGATCGACCGGCGACGTATCACCTGTGCGGGGGGCACCGCGTCGATCGACCTGATGCTCGACCTGATTGCCCAGGCCCATGGCAGCGAGCTGGCGGTGCAGGTGTCCGAGCAGTTCGTGCTCGGGCGCATCCGCCCGCGTCAGGACCACCAGCGCATGCAGATCGCCAGCCGGTACGGCCTCAGCAACAAGAAGCTGGTGAAGGTGATCGGCGAGATGGAGCGCAATATCGAGCAGCCGCTCAATACCCAGGTGCTGGCCGATGCGGTGCAGGTGACCCGGCGGCAGTTGGAGCGACTGTTCCGTTTGCATCTGGACGACACGCCCAGTGGGTTCTATTTGCGGCTGCGCCTGGACAAGGCACGGCAGCTGCTGCGCCAGACTGACATGAGTGTGCTGGAAGTGGGCGTGGCGTGCGGGTTCGAGTCGGCTTCGTACTTTACCCGTTGCTACCGGGCGCGGTATCAGCGTTGCCCGCGGGAGGACCGCCTGGTGAGGGCCGTCTGAGGTCCTCCTGTACTGGCCTCATCGCCGGCAAGCCAGCTCCCACAGGTACCCCACAGTACTCAAGCCTTGTGCAGTACCTGTGGGAGCTGGCTTGCCGGCGATGAGGCCAGTGCAGGAAAGCGAGTCTTCATTGTTGCCCAATGGACTGCAAATACTCCGAACGATCATCACTGCGCTGCGCCACGCAGGTATCCCACGCCGCCTGGAACGCCTTGCTGCCGGGCTTCTCGGCATAGGTCTCGACCTTGCAATCGGCATCGCGCAACTGCGCCCAAAGCTTCTCCGCCGCCTCCATGCGCCCGACCAGCGCGCTGGCCTGGTCGCCATCGTCGGCATACTGGTCGCGGATGCGCTGGGTCAGGTCGTCATATGCCGCTTTCAGCTCGCGTTCGGCGGTCTGCTTGTTGAAGGCAGCGCAGGCATAGGTCTGCTGGTCGGTCTCGACGTTGTCGCACGGGGTGCTTTCTTCCTCGCCGGCCTGGGCGCCCGATACGACGGCCAGCAGTACCAGCCATGCCATTGATTTCATCCGTTTTCTCCTCAACAGGCTGACGAATGGTCGAGATTCTCGCTCAGCGTTGGCCGTTGCGGTAGCTACCTGACGAAATGTTCATCCAGCGGCCGGTGGCGGTGTCAGGGCTTTGAATACACCAGCCGGTCGACATGACCATTCATTGGGTAGCCCCTGATCGTGCGCTGCATGCCTGGTGGTAATTGCGGTTGCAGATCGAAGTTGGCCGTTTCGAATGCGCGGGTCAGGCTGCCATTGAAACAACGATTACGCGAGCCATCGGCCTTTTCGAAGCACAGGCGCTGGCCGGCAGGGAGTGGCGAGACCTTGGCGGATTTGGGGCTGAAGGAGCACACCGCCTGGGTGTTCAGGTTCACGCTTTGCGGGCTCTTGAGGGTGACCTCGCAACGCGAGCCGGTGAACGTGGCGTTGGCGTACAGCGTGACCTTTACCGGCGAGTCGGGCTTGCGTTCGAGGTCGACCACCCGTGTTGCAGGCGGGGTGCGACCCAGTGCCACCGGTACTACGTGCATCTTGTAGGTCGACCAATCGAATGTCACGCGCAGGTAGCTCTCGGCCAACATCGCGCCCGTCTGGAACACCGGCACCTTGCCGATGGTACCCGCCGCGCCCAACTGGTTATGCAGGTGGCCGGCGAATACCGCCACGACCTTATGCTGTTCGAGCAACTTGCGGAACCGATCGTCGCGCACTGCTGTGTCCTGCCATCCGCTACGCTTGTGCAGATTGACGATGACGTGTTGCCCTCGTTCGCTGGCGGTTTTCAGGTCGCGCTCCAGCCAGTCCATCGCCGAGGTGATGGAGAAACGTGCCTTCTTGTTATGAGCGAATCCGCCCCCGGTCTCGAAGTGACGGGTATAGGTGGGTTCTAGGTGCAATTGCACGACACGCACGCGCCCGACATCCACCGAGTAGGCGAACGAACCGCGATGGGTTCTCTTCGAATTGTCCCAGCGGTAGTCGAAAGAGGCCGGAGAGAGGGTCTTCACCCACATGAGCATGTCGCACACCGAGTCTCGTGCGCAGCCATTGTTGCTGCAGTCGCCGACGTTCTGGTCGTAATCGTGGTTACCCATGCCGGGTAGCATCAGCGGGCCGGGGCGGCTGGCGTTAGCTTGCTTCATCTTACGCTGCATCGCTTTGCGTTCGTTGCTGTGGCCAAACTCTGTCAGGTCGCCATTGATGATCAACGGCACGTAATAGGATGCCTGGCGATCCGTGCGTATCTGCTCGGTGATCCGGTCAATGTTGCCATACCATTGAGTGGAGTTGATTTTTTCCGCATAAGGGCTGCGCTGCGTCATGGCGCGAAATGGCTGTGGGTCCGACGCGAGGATGAATTTTTGCTGGTTGTTGGGGTAGTCGGCAATGTCTTGCCAGCCTGGGCGGATGTAGTCTTTGAAGCTATCGGTGTAGGTCGCTTCGCAGCCTACATTTTGTGCTTGCGCTTGCGGGGTGCTCAACAGCACGGCGGCGAATGCCAAGCCAAGCAGCCGGGGCATGACGTTTAGGCGTGATGAACCGTGGTGAAACATGGTGACGCTCCAATTACGTGATAGGAGCCGCCACCCTAGAACCTGCCCATGGGCTTGGTAACTCGCACATCTTTTAGGAGGAAAGGCTTCCCACGCGCTGCCTGGGAAGCCTTTGCCGGTGGATTTGGCAGGGCCAACCGCAGCGCTTGCGCACGTTTGACGCTTTCGGCAAACCCCCTGTCGTTTTTGCATCGGGGCGCCTCGGGGCACAGGCATATGCTGGCCTCAAAGCGCCGGCAGAAGGTTTGGCGCGACCCAACTCTATAAAAGGGGACAGCCTGATGAGCCCAGCCGAATTACACGCCGACAGCATCGTCATCGATGGCCTGATCATTGCCAAATGGAACCGCGAGCTGTTCGAAGACATGCGCAAAGGCGGGCTGACTGCGGCCAACTGCACGGTGTCGGTCTGGGAAGGTTTCAAGGCGACCGTCGACCAGATCGCCGCCAGCCAGAAACTGATCCGCGAAAACAGTGACCTGGTGATGCCGGTGCGTACCACCGCCGACATCCGCAAGGCCAAGGAACTGGGCAAGACCGGCATCCTCTTCGGCTTCCAGAACGCCCACGCCTTCGAAGACCAGATCGCCTACGTCGACGTGTTCAAGCAGCTGGGCGTGGGTATCGTGCAGATGTGCTACAACACCCAGAACCTGGTGGGCACCGGCTGCTACGAGCGTGACGGCGGTCTGTCGGGCTTCGGCCGCGAGATCGTCGCCGAAATGAACCGTGTCGGCATCATGTGCGACCTGTCCCACGTCGGCTCCAAGACTTCCGAAGAAGTCATCCTCGAATCGAAAAAGCCGGTGTGCTACTCGCACTGCCTGCCCTCGGGCCTGAAAGAGCACCCGCGCAACAAGTCGGACGAAGAGCTGAAGTTCATCGCCGATCACGGCGGTTTCGTTGGCGTCACCATGTTCGCGCCGTTCCTGGCCAAGGGCATCGACTCGACCATCGACGACTACGCCGAGGCCATCGAGTACACCATGAACATCGTCGGTGAAGACGCCATCGGTATCGGTACCGACTTCACCCAGGGCCACGGCCAGGACTTCTTCGAGTACCTGACCCACGACAAGGGCTACGCCCGTCGCCTGACCAACTTCGGCAAGATCATCAACCCGCTGGGCATCCGCACCGTGGGCGAGTTCCCCAACCTCACCGAAACCTTGCTCAAGCGCGGCCACTCCGAGCGCGTGGTGCGCAAGATCATGGGCGAGAACTGGGTGAACGTGCTCAAGGACGTGTGGGGCGAGTAAGCCGCTCTCCAAGCCTGAAAGCCCCTGCCAGCAACGCCGGGGCATCCCAATAAAAAATTTTATGGAGTTGAGTTTCCATGGCCAAGATCGCCCCGCAATTGCCAATCGAAGTCGACAGCGAGACCGGTGTCTGGACCAGCGACGCCTTGCCGATGCTGTACGTGCCGCGCCATTTCTTCGTCAACAACCACATGGGCATCGAGGAAGTGCTGGGCGCCGACGCCTACGCCGAGATCCTCTACAAGGCCGGCTACAAGTCCGCCTGGCACTGGTGTGAAAAAGAAGCCGAGTGCCATGGCCTGGAAGGCGTGGCGGTGTTCGAGCACTACATGAAGCGCTTGAGCCAGCGTGGCTGGGGCCTGTTCGAAATCCAGGACATCGACCTCGACAAAGGCACTTGCAGCGTCAAGCTCAAGCACTCGGCGTTCGTGTACGTCTATGGCAAGTGCGGCCGCAAGGTCGACTACATGTTCACCGGCTGGTTCGCCGGCGCCATGGACCAGATTCTCGCTGCCCGCGGCAGCTCGATCCGCACTGTGGCCGAACAGGTCTACGGCGGTTCGGAAGAAGGCCACGAAGATGGCCTGTTCGTTACAAAGCCGTTGTAAGCCGGAGATAGCGTCATGGCATTCGAAGCAATGTTCCAGCCGATCCAGATCGGCAAACTGACCATCCGCAACCGTGTGCTCAGCACCGCGCACGCCGAGGTCTACGCCACTGACGGCGGCATGACGACCGATCGCTACGTGAAGTACTACGAAGAAAAGGCCAAGGGCGGCATCGGCCTGGCGATCTGCGGCGGCTCGTCGGTGGTGGCCATCGACAGCCCGCAGGAATGGTGGGCATCGGTCAACCTCTCCACCGACCGCATCATCCCGCACTTCCAGAACCTGGCCGACGCCATGCACAAGCATGGCGCCAAGATCATGATCCAGATTACCCACATGGGCCGTCGCTCGCGCTGGGACGGCTTCAACTGGCCGACCCTGATGTCGCCGTCGGGTATCCGTGAACCGGTGCACCGCGCCACCTGCAAGACCATCGAGGTGGAAGAGATCTGGCGGGTGATCGGCAATTACGCGCAAGCTGCCCGCCGCGCCAAAGAGGGCGGCCTGGACGGCGTCGAGCTGTCGGCGGTGCACCAGCACATGATCGACCAGTTCTGGAGCCCGCGGGTCAACAAACGTACCGACGAATGGGGCGGCACCTTCGAGGGCCGCATGAAGTTCGGTCTGGAAGTGCTGAAAGCCGTGCGCGCCGAGGTCGGTGACGACTTCTGCGTGGGCATGCGTATCTGTGGCGACGAGTTCCACCCCGATGGCCTCAGCCACGAGGACATGAAGCAGATCGCCGCCTACTACGACGCCACCGGCATGCTCGACTTCATCGGCGTGGTCGGCTCGGGTTGCGACACCCACAACACCCTGGCCAACGTCATCCCCAACATGAGCTACCCGCCGGAGCCGTTCCTGCACCTGGCGGCCGGCATCAAGGAAGTGGTCAAGGTCCCGGTGCTGCACGCGCAGAACATCAAGGACCCGAACCAGGCCACGCGCATCCTCGAGGGCGGCTACGTGGACATGGTCGGCATGACCCGTGCGCACATGGCCGATCCGCACCTGATCGCCAAGATCAAGATGGGCCAGATCGACCAGATCAAGCAGTGCGTCGGTGCCAACTACTGCATCGACCGCCAGTACCAGGGCCTGGATGTGCTGTGCATCCAGAACGCCGCCACCTCCCGTGAATACATGGGCGTGCCGCACATCATCGAGAAGACCACCGGCGTCAAGCGCAAGGTGGTGGTGGTAGGTGCTGGCCCGGCCGGCATGGAAGCGGCCCGCGTGGCTGCCGAACGCGGCCACGATGTGACCCTGTTCGAGAAGAAGGACCAGATAGGCGGGCAGATCACCATCGCTGCCAAGGCGCCGCAGCGTGACCAGATTGCCGGTATCACCCGCTGGTACCAGCTGGAGCTGGCGCGTCTGAAGGTCGACCTGCGCCTGGGTACCGCTGCCGACGTGGCGACCATCCAGGACCTGCGCCCGGATGTGATCGTGCTGGCCGTGGGCGGGCATTCGTTCCTCGAGCAGAACGAGCACTGGGGCGCCGCCGAAGGGCTGGTGGTCAGCAGCTGGGACGTGCTCGACGGCAAGGTTGCACCGGGCAAGAACGTGCTGGTGTACGACACCATCTGCGAGTTCACCGGCATGTCGGTGGCCGACTTCATCGCCGACAAGGGCAGCCAGGTCGAGATCGTCACCGACGACATCAAGCCGGGCGTGGCCATGGGTGGTACCACCTTCCCGACCTACTACCGCAGCATGTACCCCAAAGAAGTGATCATGACCGGCGACATGATGCTGGAAAAGGTCTACCGCGAAGGCGACAAGCTGGTGGCGGTGCTGGAGAACGAGTACACCGGCGCCAAGGAAGAGCGCGTGGTCGACCAGGTGGTAGTGGAGAACGGCGTGCGCCCTGACGAGGAGCTGTACTACGCCCTGAAGGAAGGTTCGCGCAACCAAGGCCAGATCGACGTGGAGGCGCTGTTCGCCATCAAGCCACAGCCGATCCTCAGCCAGCCGGGCGAAGGCTACCTGCTGTACCGCATCGGCGACTGCGTGGCCCAGCGCAACGTGCATGCGGCGATCTACGACGCCTTGCGCCTGTGCAAGGACTTTTGATCGCACTGTCGGCACACACCGGCCCCTGTGGGAGC
>NZ_JYKS01000029.1 GCF_000935045.1 Pseudomonas sp. 10-1B | reverse complement strand
AAGCGCAACATGCGAATTTTCGGCGAATGTCGTCTTCACAGTATAACCAGATTGCTTGGGGTTATATGGTCAAGTGAAGAAGCGCATACGGTGGATGCCTTGGCAGTCAGAGGCGATGAAAGACGTGGTAGCCTGCGATAAGCTTTGGGGAGTCGGCAAACAGACTGTGATCCAGAGATCTCTGAATGGGGGAACCCACTCAGCACAAGCTGAGTATCTTGTACTGAATACATAGGTGCAAGAGGCGAACCAGGGGAACTGAAACATCTAAGTACCCTGAGGAAAAGAAATCAACCGAGATTCCCTTAGTAGTGGCGAGCGAACGGGGACCAGCCCTTAAGTTGGTTTGAGATTAGTGGAACGCTCTGGAAAGTGCGGCCATAGTGGGTGATAGCCCCGTACACGAAAATCTCTTGTCAATGAAATCGAGTAGGACGGAGCACGAGAAACTTTGTCTGAATATGGGGGGACCATCCTCCAAGGCTAAATACTACTGACTGACCGATAGTGAACCAGTACCGTGAGGGAAAGGCGAAAAGAACCCCGGAGAGGGGAGTGAAATAGAACCTGAAACCGTATGCGTACAAGCAGTGGGAGCCTACTTTGTTAGGTGACTGCGTACCTTTTGTATAATGGGTCAGCGACTTATATTCAGTGGCGAGCTTAACCGAATAGGGGAGGCGTAGCGAAAGCGAGTCTTAATAGGGCGTTTAGTCGCTGGGTATAGACCCGAAACCGGGCGATCTATCCATGGGCAGGTTGAAGGTTAGGTAACACTGACTGGAGGACCGAACCGACTACCGTTGAAAAGTTAGCGGATGACCTGTGGATCGGAGTGAAAGGCTAATCAAGCTCGGAGATAGCTGGTTCTCCTCGAAAGCTATTTAGGTAGCGCCTCATGTATCACTCCAGGGGGTAGAGCACTGTTTCGGCTAGGGGGTCATCCCGACTTACCAAACCGATGCAAACTCCGAATACCTGGAAGTGCCGAGCATGGGAGACACACGGCGGGTGCTAACGTCCGTCGTGAAAAGGGAAACAACCCAGACCGTCAGCTAAGGTCCCAAAGTCATGGTTAAGTGGGAAACGATGTGGGAAGGCTTAGACAGCTAGGAGGTTGGCTTAGAAGCAGCCACCCTTTAAAGAAAGCGTAATAGCTCACTAGTCGAGTCGGCCTGCGCGGAAGATGTAACGGGGCTCAAACCATGCACCGAAGCTACGGGTATCACCTTATGGTGATGCGGTAGAGGAGCGTTCTGTAAGCCTGTGAAGGTGAGTTGAGAAGCTTGCTGGAGGTATCAGAAGTGCGAATGCTGACATGAGTAACGACAATGCGAGTGAAAAACTCGCACGCCGAAAGACCAAGGTTTCCTGCGCAACGTTAATCGACGCAGGGTTAGTCGGTCCCTAAGGCGAGGCTGAAAAGCGTAGTCGATGGAAAACAGGTTAATATTCCTGTACTTCCAGTTATTGCGATGGAGGGACGGAGAAGGTTAGGCCAGCCTGGCGTTGGTTGTCCAGGTTTAAGGTGGTAGGCTGAAATCTTAGGCAAATCCGGGATTTCAAGGCCGAGAGCTGATGACGAGTTGCCTCTAGGCGACGAAGTGGTTGATACCATGCTTCCAAGAAAAGCTCCTAAGCTTCAGATAACTGGGAACCGTACCCCAAACCGACACAGGTGGTTAGGTAGAGAATACCAAGGCGCTTGAGAGAACTCGGGTGAAGGAACTAGGCAAAATGGCACCGTAACTTCGGGAGAAGGTGCGCCGGCGAGGGTGAAGGACTTGCTCCGTAAGCCCATGCCGGTCGAAGATACCAGGCCGCTGCGACTGTTTATTAAAAACACAGCACTCTGCAAACACGAAAGTGGACGTATAGGGTGTGACGCCTGCCCGGTGCCGGAAGGTTAATTGATGGGGTTAGCGCAAGCGAAGCTCTTGATCGAAGCCCCGGTAAACGGCGGCCGTAACTATAACGGTCCTAAGGTAGCGAAATTCCTTGTCGGGTAAGTTCCGACCTGCACGAATGGCGTAACGATGGCGGCGCTGTCTCCACCCGAGACTCAGTGAAATTGAAATCGCTGTGAAGATGCAGTGTATCCGCGGCTAGACGGAAAGACCCCGTGAACCTTTACTATAGCTTTGCACTGGACTTTGAATTTGCTTGTGTAGGATAGGTGGGAGGCTTTGAAGTGGGGACGCCAGTTCTCATGGAGCCATCCTTGAAATACCACCCTGGCAACTTTGAGGTTCTAACTCAGGTCCGTGATCCGGATCGAGGACAGTGTATGGTGGGTAGTTTGACTGGGGCGGTCTCCTCCCAAAGAGTAACGGAGGAGTACGAAGGTGCGCTCAGACCGGTCGGAAATCGGTCGTAGAGTATAAAGGCAAAAGCGCGCTTGACTGCGAGACCAACACGTCGAGCAGGTACGAAAGTAGGTCTTAGTGATCCGGTGGTTCTGTATGGAAGGGCCATCGCTCAACGGATAAAAGGTACTCCGGGGATAACAGGCTGATACCGCCCAAGAGTTCATATCGACGGCGGTGTTTGGCACCTCGATGTCGGCTCATCACATCCTGGGGCTGAAGCCGGTCCCAAGGGTATGGCTGTTCGCCATTTAAAGTGGTACGCGAGCTGGGTTTAGAACGTCGTGAGACAGTTCGGTCCCTATCTGCCGTGGACGTTTGAGATTTGAGAGGGGCTGCTCCTAGTACGAGAGGACCGGAGTGGACGAACCTCTGGTGTTCCGGTTGTCACGCCAGTGGCATTGCCGGGTAGCTATGTTCGGAAGAGATAACCGCTGAAAGCATCTAAGCGGGAAACTTGCCTCAAGATGAGATCTCACTGGGATCTTGAATCCCCTAAAGGGCCGTCGAAGACTACGACGTTGATAGGTTGGGTGTGTAAGCGCTGTGAGGCGTTGAGCTAACCAATACTAATTGCCCGTGAGGCTTGACCATATAACACCCAAGCAATTTGCTCGCGCAGATTGCGGTGGTGAAGACGAAAGAACCGAAAGTTCGCAACCACAAATTCACATATCCGGATTCGCTGGGCTGTCCATCTGGACATTCTGGCAACAGAATTTCTTGACGACCATAGAGCATTGGAACCACCTGATCCCATCCCGAACTCAGCAGTGAAACGATGCATCGCCGATGGTAGTGTGGGGTTTCCCCATGTGAGAGTAGGTCATCGTCAAGATTCATTTCGCAAAACCCCTATCTGC
>NZ_JYKS01000028.1 GCF_000935045.1 Pseudomonas sp. 10-1B | reverse complement strand
GCCCTCAGTTTGCTGCGCGACAGCGCGGCGCCAAGGCGGCGGGTGGACTCTCATAGAACAACATATAACTTATTGATTTAGCAGGGTCCTTGTGGGAGCGGGCGTGCCCGCGAACACCGGCGTAGCCGGTGCCACCCACCGCGTTGGATTCTTCGCGGGCACGCCCGCTCCCACACAGGCCGCGTCGCGCTTACGAATTGAGTTCTCTGCGCGACAGGGCAGCCCGTAGGGCTGTGTGATCTCCCACAGGTACTGCACAGTAGGCCGCAAAGCGGCCCCGCCAACTCACCCCAGTGCCTCACGCAACCGGTACCACAACATTCCCAGTGCCAACAGCGGCGAGCGCAGTGCCTTGCCGCCCGGGAAGGTCAGGTGTGGCACGGCGCTGAATACATCCAGGCCGTGGCTGTGGCCGAGGGCGATACTTTCGGCCAGCAGTTTCGCCGTCCAGTGGGTCACGTTGAGCCCATGCCCGGAATAGCCTTGGGCGTAATACACATTGGGGTGCTGGCTCAGGCGCCCGACCTGGGGGAAGCGGTTGGCGGTGATGCCGATCATGCCACCCCACTGGTAGTCGATACGCACGTTGGCCAGTTGCGGGAACACCTTCGACACCTTGGGGCGCATGTAGGCGGCGATGTCCTTGGGGTCGCGGCCGGAATAGTGGCAGGCGCCGCCGAACAGCAGGCGGCGGTCAGCCGTGAGGCGATAATAGTCCAGGCCGACTTTCTGGTCGCACAGCGCCATGTTTTGCGGGATCAGGGTGCTGGCCAGCGCTTCGGGCAACGGCTCGGTGGCCACCACGTAGCTGCCGGCCGGCAGTACCTTGCCGCTCAAGCGCGGCTCCAGCTCATCGAGGTGGGCGTTGCAGCCCAGCACCAGGCTGCTCGTCCGCACCTTGCCACGGGCAGTGTGCAGGGTCACGCTGGGGCCATGCTCGATCCGCAGCACCGGGCTCTGCTCGAAGATGCGCACGCCCAGGCCATGAGCGGCGCGGGCTTCGCCCTGGACCAGGTCGAGGGGGTGCAAGTGACCCGAGCCCATGTCCACCAGGCCGCCAGCGTACTGGTCGCTGGCGACGATCTCATGCAACTGCTCGGCGCCGACCAGGCGGGTCTCAGGGCGATAGCCGAGCGCCGCCAGGTCATCTTGTTCGTCCTTGAAGGCGGCGAACTGGGCCGCTGTGTTGGCCAATTCACAGAAGCCCCAGCGCAGGTCGCAGGCAATGCCGTACCGGGCGATGCGGCTGGCCACCAGCGCCACCGACTCGATGCCGGCCTGCTTCAGGTAGTTCACGCCGTCCTGGCCGACATGCCGGGCAAAGCCGCTGACGTCATGGCCGATGCCACGAATCAGCTGGCCGCCGTTGCGCCCGCTGGCGCCCCAGCCGATGCGCCGGCCCTCCAGCAGGACCACCGACAGGCCGCGCTCGGCCAGCTCAAGGGCCGTGTTGACCCCGGTAAGGCCGCCGCCGACCACGCACACATCGGCCGTCAGTTCGCCGTCCAGGCTGGGGTAGGGCGCCGCATCGCGCGCCGTGGCGGCGTAGTACGAAGCGGTGTGTTGGGTATTTGCAGACATGGGCGTTCTCGGCTCAGCGGTTGGACTTGATCTTGCTCCAGGAGCGAGTCATGACGCGCATGATCTTCGGGCTCGGCGTGCTGGAGATGTACAGCTTGTCCAGCACGTCCTGGGGCGGGTAGATCTCGGGGTTGCTCACCAGCGATGCATCCATGTAGGCCGGGGCATCGGAGTTGGCATTGGCATAGCCGACCGTGGCACTGACCTTGGCGATCACCTTGGGGTCGAGCAGGTAGTTGATGAAGGCCAGGGCCTGTTCGGGGTTGTTGGCATCCTTGGGGATGGCCAGCAGGTCGAACCACAGGTTGCTGCCTTCCTTGGGAATGCTGTAGGCGATTTTCACGCCGTTTTTCGCTTCCACCGCGCGGTTGGCGGCCTGGAACACGTCGCCGGAGTAGCCGAAGGCCACGCAGACATTGCCATTGGCCAGGTCGGAGACATATTTGGAGGAGTGGAAGTAGGTGATGTAGGGGCGCAGTTCGAGCAAGCGGGCTTCGGCCTTGGCGTAATCGGCCGGTTTTTCGCTGCGCGGGTCCATGCCCAGGTAGTGGAGCATGGCCGGGAACAGTTCGTCAGGTGAATCCATGAACGCCACGCCGCACTGCTTGAGCTTTTTCAGGTTCTCGGGCTCGAACAGCACCGCCCACGAGTCGATATGGTCGATGCCCAGTACCGCCTTGACCTTGTCGACGTTGTAGCCGATACCGTTGGTGCCCCACAGGTAGGGCACCGCGTACTGGTTGCCGGGGTCGTTCTGTTCAAGCTGCTTGAGCAGCTTGGGGTCCAGGTGCTGCCAGTTCGGCAGCTTGCTGCGGTCCAGCGGCAGGAACGCACCGGCCTGAGCCTGGCGCGCGAGGAAGTGGTTGGACGGCACCACCACGTCATAGCCGGTGCGCCCGGCCAGCAGCTTGCCTTCCAGGGTTTCGTTGGAGTCGAACACGTCATACACCACCTTGATCCCGCTGCTGGCCTGGAAGTCGGCCAGGGTGGTGTCGCCGATGTAGTCGGTCCAGTTGTACACGCTGACCGAGGGGGTGGCCTGGGTGGTGGTGGCGAACAGCAGGGTGAACGCGGCGGGGATCAGGGTTTGCAGATGACGCATGGGGACACCTCGTTGGTCTTGTTCTTGGAAGTCGGTGTAGGGGGCTGCTTTGCAGCCCATTCGCAGGCAAGCCAGCTCCCACAGGTACAGCGCAGCTTCAGATTCATGGGTAACCTGTGGGAGCTGGCTTGCCTGCGAATGGGGTGCAAAGCACCCCCAAGGGTGGATCAGACGCTCAGCATCAGGAACTCACGCTCCCACGAGCTGATGACCCGCTTGTAGTTCTCGTGCTCGGCCCGCTTGACCGCCACGTAGCCCTGGACGAACGACCTGCCCAGGTATTGCTGCACGGCCTCGCAGTCTTCCATGTGCTGCAGGGCGTCCTCGATGGTGATCGGCAGGCGCAGGTTGCGGCGCTCGTAGGCGCGCCCCTGCACCGGTGCGCTGGGCTCGATCCGCTCGATCATGCCCAGGTAGCCGCACAGCAGGCTGGCGGCGATGGCCAGGTACGGGTTGGCATCGGCGCCCGGCAGGCGGTTTTCCACACGCATCGCCTCGGGGCCGGAGGTGGGCACGCGCAGGCCGGCGGTGCGGTTTTCTTCGCCCCACTCGACGTTCACCGGTGCCGAGGTGTCTGGCAGGAAGCGGCGGAACGAGTTGACGTTGGGCGCGAACATCGGCAGCAGCTTGGGGATGTACTTCTGCAGGCCGCCAATGTGGTGCAGGAACAGCTGGCTCATGCTGCCGTCTTCATTGGCGAAGATCGGCTTGCCGGTGGCGATGTCCACCACGCTCTGGTGCAGGTGCATGGCGCTGCCCGGCTCGTCGGTGATCGGCTTGGCCATGAAGGTGGCGGCCACGTTGTGCTTGAGCGCCGCCTCGCGCATGGTGCGCTTGAACACGGTGATCTGGTCGGCCAGGTCCAGCGCGTCGCCGTGGCGGAAGTTGATCTCCATCTGCGCCGGGCCGTCTTCGTGAATCAGCGTGTCCAGGTCCAGGCCCTGCAGCTCGCACCAGTCGTAGACGTCTTCGAACAGCGGGTCGAATTCGTTGGCGGCATCGATCGAGAACGACTGGCGGCCGCTTTCGGCACGGCCGGAGCGCCCCAGTGGTACCTGCAGCGGCAAGTCTGGGTCTTCGCAGCGCTGGGTCAGGTAAAACTCCATCTCCGGTGCGACGATCGGCTGCCAGCCTTTGTCGGCGTAGAGCTTGAGCACCTTCTTCAGCACGTTGCGTGGCGACAGCTCGATGGGGTTGCCTTGCTTGTCGAAGGTGTCGTGGATCACGATCGCGGTCGGCTCGATCGCCCAGGGGATCTGGTACACCGCGGTTGGGTCGGGGCGGCAGACCATGTCGATGTCGGCGGCATCGAGCAGGCTGTAGTAGATGTCATCGTCGACGTAATCGCCGGTGACCGTTTGCAGCAGCACGCTCTCGGGCAGGCGCATGCCACGCTCGTGGAGGAACTTGGCGGTGGGCGCGATCTTGCCGCGGGCGATGCCGGTCAGGTCGCTGATCACGCATTCGACTTCGGTGATCCGGTGTTCTTTCAGCCAGGTGGACAGCTGATCGAAGGGGGCGTTCATACAGACCTCTTGGTTGGGTTTTAATGTGGGAGCGGGCAGCCGTTACACGGTTTGCAGGCGTTACGCTTCCCAGGTGACACGCTGGAGACTATCTTGGTCGCAGCCCCCGGGGCCGATCTATCCACTTTCTTCGGCAATTAATGCACCAAAAGAGTGCAATCAGGATCCTGCGTGACAATGCCCAATGCCTTGCAAGTCCAGGCTTTCCACACCACTGACGTCACCGAGCAAGTGCGCGCCAGCCCAGGCTGGCAGCAGCAGTACCGGCAGATGTCGCCCGGGCATTTCAGCGGTGAGCTGCGCTGCCTGGGCCTGGATGGCGTGGAGGTGTACGAGGAACGGCTGAATACCCGCGTCGAGCAGTTTTTCCGCGCGCCGAGCGGTTCACTGGCGTTCTGCTTCGACCGTAGCGAGAACAGCCTGTACCTGCTGAACGAACAAAGCCGCAATATCTGGATCACGCCGGAGAACTACCAGGAAGTGGCGGTGGTGTTCGACCAGCCCTTTCTGGCCCGCCACGGGCTGGACCCGCAGCGCCTGGAGGGGCTGTTCATGGTGCCACTGGGCAGCGGGCAGAATGCGCTGTTCGGCAGTTGGCTGAGCGCCACGCTGACCCGTCTGGGCGAGGCCGATTGCCCGCTGCAGGGGCAGGCCCTGGCCGAGCAACTGCTGGAAGACTGCCTGTTCATCCTCGACAACGCCTGCCAGCGCCTGCAGGGGGTGGCGTTGGGGCGGCGTGACGAGGAACGGGCGATCATGCGTCGGGTCAGTGAGTGGGCGGCCGACTGCCCAGAAGAGACGCTGAACCTGGTGGAGCTGGCGGATGTCGCCGGGGTTTCCCTGCGTCAGTTGCAGCAGGCGTTCAAGGCGTTTACCGGCATGCCGCCGGCGCACTGGCTGCGCTTGCGCCGGCTGAACGGCGCGCGGCGCGATTTGTTGCGCGGCGCTGGGGTGACCGTGGCCGAGGTTGCGATGCGCTGGTCGTTCTGGCATTTGGGAAGGTTTTCAGAGAGTTACCGGCAGTTGTTCAAGGAATTTCCAAGTGAAACCTTGAAGCGGGGCAGGGGGTGAGGTTGGAGGTAAGGCAACTCGAAGCCAGTACAGTACCTGTGGGAGCGGGCGTGCCCGCGAAGAATCCAGCGCGGTGGATGGCACCGGCTTTGCCGGTGTTCGCGGCGGTTCGACGCCTCGACATGCCCGCTCCCACAAAGATTGCGCAAGCCTTCAGATTTTGAACCCAGCATCCCACGCCGAAAATTGCTATCGTGCCGCCCTGATTCAACCCGAGGTACCGGATGTTCTACCTGCCTTTGCCCAGCGACCAGGCCGACCGCCTCGCCAGCGAACCTGACATTGACTTTTTCACCAGCGCCAGCGTCCTCGACGCCGCGGCGGCGCTGTTCGTACAAAACCTGCCACACCAGCCCGCCAATGCCTCGGCGGATGTGCAGGAGCGCCGTTTTGCCGAAATCGTGCGCATCGCCAACCAAGTCGAAAGCGCCGCGCCTGGGCGCTTCCAGGGCCAGGTGGCGCAGCGCTTCGATCGCGAAGCCTTCGCCATGGGCCTGGGCATGCTGGGCGAAAACGGTATGGCATTGCTATCGGCCGAAGTCGAGTACAAGGCTGACGAGCTGCTGGATGCCGAGGGCCAGTGGAACTTCCAGTTCGCCGACCTCTACCGCCAGCGGGCAACGCCGCTGCACCCGGTGTACCTGCCGTCGCTGGCCAGCGACCTGATGCTCAGCGACCAACAGAACCGTTTGCTGCGCGAGTTCCTGAGTGGTATCGACGAGTCGGTGGCCGTGCAGGGCTTTGCCGGTACCGGCAAGACGTTCCTGATTCACCAGTTCGCCCGCTTGCTCGACCCACAGCGCACGCTACTGCTGGCGTTGACCGAAGGCCAGCTGCGAGCACTGCAAGCGCGGGTCAAGGACGCCGCAGCCTACACCGCCCTGACCTTCGGCCAACTGGCCGACGAGCTGCTCAACCGCGACCTCACCAGCAACGGCTGGCGCTTGCGCGACCCGTATCGCACCAAGCTGTCGTGGCGCCCGCAGGATGCGCAAGTGGTGCGCTGGCTGGCCATCCCCGACATTGGCCCGCTCGCCGCCCGCGATGTGGTCGCCTTGTGCATCCGCGCGGTTCGCACGTTTTGCCACAGTGCCGATACCCAGCTGCAGTTGCACCACCTGCCATGGGCAGGGCCAGGGACCACGCCGCTGGACCAGGAGGTACTGCTGGAAAAGGCCCGGCTGTACTGGCAGGAGCTGATTCGCCCATCGGCGCGGGAAATCCAGTTGCCGGTGCGTGACTACCACCGGGTCAAGCTGTTGTCGCTGACCGGGTATGTGATCGACAGCCGCTACACCCATGTCATCGTCGACGAAGCCCATGAGCTATCGGCACCGATGCTTGCCGTGCTCGATCGCAGCCCACAGTCGATCATTGCCCTGGGTGACGAGCTGCAGAACCTCAACGGCCTCAGCCCGCACCATGGCAGCTTCATCCGCCAGCGCTGCATCGATCACTCGCTGCGGGCCGGGCCGGCGATGGACAATGTGCTCAACCCGCTGATCCAGGCCCATCCGGCTGCGATCCAGGCGGCCTTCAGCGGCAGTGCCGAACATTACACCCGGGTCAGCTTCTTCGATGCGGTGACGGTGCCAGAGCAACCCACGGCATTGATCGTCGATGACGAATGGGGCCTGTTCGGCTGGTTCCAGCGCCTGACGCACCAAGGTGTGCCGTTCGTGCTGTTGAAAAGTGCGCGCAAGGACTTCGAACTGTTCGTCGAGGATTGCATCGAGCTGTACCGCCATGGCACTCGGCCGCGCCACCCGATGCTGTTCCGCTATGCCAGCTGGCAGGCGCTGGAGCAGGACAAGGGTGATGACAAGGCGTTCATCGCCGTGGCCAACATGTTGCGCAAGGGCTACACGCCGGAGCACTTCGCCAAGGCCAAGAGCCGTTACCGCTGGGACAAGGCGCCCAAGCTGTTCCTGGGGCGGGTGAGGGATGTGAAGAACATGGAGTTCGCCCGGGTGATGGTGTCGCCGGAGTTGATGGTACCGCCGCAGGTGGCGGGTAACCGCAATGAGCGGGCACGGCTGCTGGCGGGGTTGTATACCGCCTGTTCGCGGGCGCGGCATGAGTTGATCGTGCCGGGAGGGATGCTGGATTGGGTCAAGGACCAGGTCAGGGATTGATATTTTGGGGCCGCTTTGCGGCCCATCGCCGGCAAGCCAGCTCCCACAGGTACCGCACAGGGCTTGAGGCCTGTGGGGAGCAACTGTTTTGTATTGCCTGGACTGGCCTCATCGCCGGCAAGCCAGCTCCCACAGGTACTGCACAGGGCTTGAGGCCTGTGGGGAGCAACTGTTTTGTATTGCCTGGACTGGCCTCATCGCCGGCAAGCCAGCTCCCACAGGTACTGCACAGGGCTTGAGACCTGTGGGGAGCAATTGTCTTGTATTGCCTGGATTGGCCTCATCGCCGGCAAGCCAGCTCCCACAGGTACTGCACAGGGCTTGAGGCCTATGTGGTCGGTGTGGGAGCTGGCTTGCCGGCGATGGGCTGCAACGCAGCCCCGATTTGCCGAATCAGTTACGGTCCAGCCACACAGTCTGGGCATTGGTGAACTCACGCACACCAAAGTGCGACAGCTCCCGGCCGAAACCGCTCTTCTTCACGCCACCGAACGCCACGCGGGGGTCGGAGGCGCAGTAGCCGTTGATGAACACGCCACCGGTATCCAACGCCGCGGTCATGCGCTCGGCCAGCGCGTAGTCGGCGGTGTAGATGGTCGCGGCCAGGCCGAACTCGCTGTCGTTGGCCAGCTCGACCGCATGCTCGGCATCGCGTGCGCTGATGATCGCCGCCACCGGCCCGAACAGCTCCTGCTTGAACGCAGTCATGTCCGGGGTGACGTTGGCGAACACGGTCGGTGCGTAGAAGTTGGCCACGCCTTCGACCTTGTTGCCGCCCAGCAGCAGGGTAGCGCCTTCGGCGAGGGTCGCCTGTACTTGGCCATCCAGCTCATCGCGCAGGTCGTAGCGGGCCATCGGGCCGATATAGGTGTCGTCTTCCAGCGGGTTGCCGAGTTTCAGCTCGCGGGTGGCTTCAACGAACTTGCGCGTGAATTCCTCGACGATGCTCGCTTCCACGATCAGGCGCTTGGCCGCGGCGCAGACCTGGCCGGTGTTCTGGTAGCGACCGATCACGGCAGCTTTCACGGCGGCGTCCAGGTCGGCATCGGCCAGCACGATGAACGGGTCGGAACCACCCAGCTCCAGCACGCACTTCTTCAGCGCGGCACCGGCTTGGGCACCAATCGCCATGCCGGCACGCACACTGCCGGTCAGGGTCACGGCAGCGATACGCGGGTCGTTGATGGCGCGGGTGACGCCGTCCGGGGTCACGTTCAGCACTTCGAACACACCTTCCGGCAGGCCGGCATCCCTGAACAGCTCGCCCAGCAGGTAGGCGCTGCCCATCACGTTCGGTGCGTGCTTGAGCACGTAGGTGTTACCGGCCAGGATCGCCGGCACGGCGCCGCGCAGTACCTGCCAGACCGGGAAGTTCCACGGCATCACGGCCAGGATCGGGCCCAGCGGGCGGTATTCGATACGGGCTTTTTCGACCTGGGTCGGCTCGGGGGCGAGCATGGCCGGGCCGTGCTCGGCGTACCAGCGGCACAGCCCGACGCACTTGCTGACTTCACCACGGGCCTGGGCGATCGGCTTGCCGATCTCGCGGCTGATCATTTGCGCGAAGGCTTCGGCCTTGGCTTCGAGGGTGCTGGCCAGGGCGAGCAGGTACTCGCTGCGCTGACCCAGCGACACCTGGCGCCACTGGCGGTAGCCAACCTTGGCGCGTTGCAGCGCCGCTTCCAGTGCGGCGTCGGTGTCGAACGGGTAGGCGCCGATCTGCTCGCCGCTGTACGGGTCGAGGGAGATGGCGTGGGTCAGGCTGCTGATCGCGCTCATGGCGGGACACTCTCGTTGTTGTTAATCAGTGACGCCAGACTAGTGGGCTATGGCTTTAATGAAAACTGAATAATAATGAGTGAAACATTCACGTTTGGAGAAAGGCTGTGGACCTGGTGCAACTGGAGATCTTCAAGGCCGTGGCAGAGCAGGGCAGCATCAGTGCTGCCGCGCAACATATCCATCGGGTGCCGTCCAACCTGACCACGCGCATCAAGCAACTGGAGGAAGACCTGGGGGTGGAGCTGTTCATTCGTGAAAAGAGCCGCCTGCGCCTGTCACCCGCGGGCTGGAACTTCCTCGAGTACACCCGGCGCATCCTCGACCTGGTGCATGAAGCGCGGCTGACCGTAGCTGGCGAAGACCCGCAGGGCACCTTTGCCCTCGGTTCGCTGGAAAGCACGGCGGCGGTGCGCATCCCGGCCTTGCTGGCGGCGTACAACCAGCGTTACCCCAAGGTTGACCTGGACCTGTCCACCGGGCCGTCGGGGACCATGCTCGAGGGCGTGCTGTCTGGCCGCCTGGTTGCGGCGTTCGTCGACGGGCCGGTGCTGCACCCGACCCTGGAGGGCATACCGGTGTTCGAGGAAGAGATGATGGTCATCGCCCCGCTGAACCATGCACCAGTGACCCGCGCCCAGGACGTCAACGGCGAAAGCATCTACGCCTTCCGCGCCAACTGTTCGTACCGCCACCATTTCGAAAACTGGTTCGTCCAGGACCAGGCGGTGCCGGGCAAGATCCACGAGATGGAGTCGTACCACGGCATGCTGGCTTGCGTCAGCGCCGGTGCCGGCCTGGCGATGATGCCGCGCAGCATGCTCGACAACATGCCGGGTTGCAGTACCGTCAGCGCCTGGCCGATGTCGGAGGCCTTCCGCTACCTGAAAACCTGGTTGGTCTGGCGCCGGGGCACGGTCTCGCGCAGCTTGAGCATGTTTGTGAAACTACTTGAAGAAGGGCGTACAAGCTCATGATTCAACGCTAAATTTACATCGGCTTTTCTCGCCAGTGCCGAATCCCACCACGATAACCATGCATCAGCACGAACGCTGTCAGGCCTGAAGCATCAGATAATAGGTAAGCCATCCTCCGAGGAGGGTCATACCATGCGTAACCATCACTATGCCCTCGGTGCGGCACTGCTGGTCGCCCTGGCCATGCCATGGACCCTGGCGGCCGCTGCCGACCTCGATGCCCCCATCGACATGCAGGCTGTGCAGTTGCAACCCCAGGAGCAGAACGGTATCCGCTACCTGCAAGGCGGTATTGGCCAGGATGAAGCCAATGCCTTGCGCAAGACCACGGGTTACAACCTGCACGTAGAGCTCTCTACCGGGCCTGAAGGCAAGTTTCAGAGCGGCGCCGCTGTCGACATCCACAATGCCCAGGGGCAGCCCGTGCTCAGTGTCACGGATGCCGGGCCATTGCTTTACGTGCAACTGCCTCCCGGCAAGTACAAAGTCACTGGCAACGCCGAAGGCGGGACGCTGCAGCAGTTGGTGACCGTGAGTGGCAATGCCCCCACGACCGTGAACTTGAATTGGCGTTGATGGAAAAACGGGCGGGAGTACAGATGTGCTCCTGCCTGAAAGGAGCGCATCGCCATGAGCCTGGACCTTCAGCTGGAGATGTTGGACGAGCGGGGCTATGTGCTGCTCCCCGGTGTGCTCGAACCGTTGCGTATCGCCTTGCTGCGCTGCGCCATCGATGACCTGCAGCCCATCCACTGGGACTACCAGGGGTTGCTGGAGCACTACAAATGCGTGTTCAACCGCAACCCGTTGTGGTTGCCCTTTCTCGACCTGCCACCACTGATCGCCCTGGCCGAAGCGGCATTGGGCAGCGACTGCCATGTGATCGGGCAAACCGCCTGGCGCAGCCACCCGGGTTATCCCGGTATGGCCCTGCACCTGGACCACTTGCCCATGCAGTTGCCCGACTGGCTCAGTGAGCGGGGCGATTTTACCCAGCCCATGCAGATTCTGACCGCGCAGCTGTACCTCAGCGATATCGACCACGCCATCGGGCCGACCTGGATCGTGCCCGGCAGCCACCGCGCGGCACGCCCACCGCAGGCCGGTGAAGCGCAGTGGCGAGGCCGCGTAGCGCAGCCGGTGCTGTGCAAGGCCGGGGACGCGCTGGTGTTTCGCAGTGATGTCTGGCACAGCGGCGGTGCCAACTGCAGCCAGTCACGCGAGCGTGACATGTTGCAGGTGCATTATGGCCGGCGCATGGTCGCGCAGAAGTTTTCGCCGTACTTGAACTGGCGTTTCAACCCGCAAGTGCTGGAGGAAGCCACGCCCAGGCAAAGGCGCTTGCTGGGCGAACACGAAGAAGCGGAATACGACTGACTCTGTACACGGCGGGGCTGACTGCATTAGCCAATAGTGGCAATTCACTTTCAACTTTCTGATTATCTGGACAATAATCAAGAAAGTATTACTTCGTGTGACCGGTCTGGATGCACCGGCCACCGCATAAGATCGAGGGGCCCAAGCCCCCACTTGCCGTAGACCATCAGGAGAAGTCATTGATGAAAACCCGTCTCGCAGCTTCGTTGGCCGCTGCAGTATTGGCCTTTGCTGGGGCCAACCTGGCCCAGGCCGCGCAGGTGTCTGGTGCCGTTGGCGCCACTGGCCAAGGCGACATGACCTACCGTATTGGCCTGTTGTTCGACTGGGACAAGAAATGGCTGGAGAGCAGCACCGGTTATCTGACCGGTTACTGGGATGCAGCCTACACCTACTGGGAAGGCGGCGACGCCAGTGGCGCGCATTCGCTGTCGTTCAGCCCGGTGTTCACCTACGAATTCAGCGGTTTCACCTACACCCCGTATATCGAGGCTGGCATTGGCCTGGCGGCGTTTTCCAAGACCGACGTGGGCGACCAGCGCCTGGGTTCGGCGGTCAACTTCGAAGACCGCATCGGCTTTGGCCTGAAGCTGCCGGGGGAGCAGAAGGTGGGGTTCAGGGCGATGCATTACTCCAATGCGGGGCTCAAGCAGCCTAACGACGGGATCGAGTCGTACTCGCTGTTCTACAGCAAGGGCTTCTGACGCCGTGCGGCCCATTCGCGGGTAAACCCGCTCCCACCTCGACCGCATAGGCCTCAAGCCCTGTGCAGTACCTGTGGGAGCTGGCTTGCCGGCGATGAGGCCCGTCCAGGCAATACAAGACAGTTGCTCCAGGTATGGCGTTCCCTGTGGGAGCGGGTTTACCCGCGAAGAGGCCGGTTCAGGTATACCGGACTCAGCGTACCGCCTTGATCGCCAGCACATTGCACAGCGGATGTTCCAGTACATGCGCGGTGGTGCCACCCAGGAACGTCTGCATCGCGTCATGCCGATGGCTGCCCATGACGATCACGTCCGCCCGGCTGTGGCCGACGAAGTGGGCAATCGCCCTTGTCGCTGCCCCGTCGAGGAAGTGCCTGCGCTCCAGCGGGATCTGGTGATGGTCGCCCAGGCGGTTGAACGCTGCCCGCTGCGCGGTACGCACGCTGCCATCGAAGCCAGGCATGGTTACCGTGCCGGCACCGAAGTCGGCGATGTGGGTCTTGGCCGCATCGCATACATGCAGCAGGTGCAGCTCGGCGTTGCATTGCAGCGCCAGGGCATGGGCGCAATGGATCACCTGCTCATCCAGGTGCTCGCCAGCGCCATGGCTATTCAAGTCCACCGCGGCGGCGATCTGCCGCGGCAGTGGCAGGCGGATGTCACTGACCAGGTGCACGGCGACCGGGCTGTCCTTGAGCAATTGCCAGTCCAGTGGCGTTACCAGCAGGCGCTTGAGCACCGGTTCGTGCTGCACATCCTTGATCAGCATGTCGCAACCCAGCCGTTCGACCCGCTCCAGCACGCTGCCCAGTGGGTCCCGAGTCAGCAGCAGTTCGGTGGACACATCCAGCCCGGCGTTGGCCAGCTGTTCGGCTTCGTCCGCCAGCCATTGGCGGTTGTCGCTGAGCAGCCGCTCACGTTCGCGGCCATCGCTCATCAGGCCGAAGGTATCGACATCGTCGACGAATACATTGATATCCAGCAAGGCACCGCTGGATTCCGCCAACGCCGCGGCGCGTTGCAGCGCAGGCGTGTGGCGCATCTGCGGGCCGAGCATGACGAACAGACGCTTGAACTGGCTCATCTCACACCTCCACGTGTGGCAGCCCCCCGGTGCTCTGGTTCTGTTCAGTCTAGACCGGTGTGCGGCGGGCAAGATCTCGGCTGGTGCATGTCATGGCATCGCAACGCGCGGTGGGTCGGGTATGATGCGCGCTTCATCATTGTCACGAGGTCCGTCCCATGTCCCTGAGTGCTGAACAGATCGGCGAATTCCGCGCCTTCGCCGAGCAATTGGCCGATGCCGCCGCGGTGGCGATCCAGCCGTATTTTCGCGCCAGCCTGGATGTCGAGGACAAGGGCGGGCGCCTGTACGACCCGGTGACCGTGGCCGACAAAGCAGCTGAAGACGCCATGCGTGAGCTGATCCAGGCCCGTTACCCGGCGCACGGCATTCTCGGCGAAGAGGCAGGCGTGGCGCTGGGCAGCAGCCCCCTGACCTGGGTGCTCGACCCGATCGACGGCACCCGTGCCTTCATTACTGGCCTGCCGCTGTGGGGCACGCTGATCGCTTTGAATGATGGCGTGCGCCCGGTGGTCGGGGTGATGAACCAGCCGTTCACCGGCGAGCGCTTTGTCGGCACGCCGGAAGGCGCCTGGCGCGGGGCTATCCCTCTGAAAACCCGTGCCTGTGCCGACCTGGCTGCGGCCACGCTGATGTGCACCACCCCGGACATGTTCGATAGCGCCGAGCGCAAGGCGGCGTTCGAGGCGGTTGCCGGCCAGGCGCGGTTGATGCGTTACGGCGGCGATTGCTATGCCTACTGCATGCTGGCTTCGGGTTTTGTCGACGTGATCGTCGAGGCGAGCCTGCAGCCGTATGACGTGCAGGCGCTGATGCCGATCATCGAAGGGGCGGGCGGGGTGATCACCGCGTGGGACGGCAGCAGCGCGCAGAATGGCGGGTGCGTGGTGGCTTGTGGTGATCCGGCGCTGCATGCGCAGGTGGTGGAGATGTTGCGCCACGCCATGTAAGTGATTTGTCGCCTGCACCGGCCTCTTCGCGGGTGAACCCGCTCCCACAGGTTTGTCACAAGTTCTGAAAACTGTGCTGTACCTGTGGGAGCGGGTTTACCCGCGAAAAGGCCCTCACAGGTCCACTGTCTCCCCAACCACTGCACTTTTTCCGATTTCCGGGCTCTATGCTTGGCCAGGCCGCTTCGATCCCCAAGGCGGCCGCCGAATATCGACCCGGTGCCGATGGTTGCAAGCAATCCAAGTTTCTTCTCCCGCCTGCTGCTGGCAGGCGCCCTGACATGCTTGTGCGCCTGCACCCAGGAGCAGGGCCGCGACATCGTCAGCCAGTTTGGCAACGGCAAGCCCAGCGAGCTGTTCCAGACCAGCGTCGACCGTTTGGCTACGCTGTCCATGCGCGACAACCTGCAGAGCTTGTACGTGCTGATGAACAAGCTGTACCTGCGCAACCCCAACCAGTGGAAGATGTCCGGCTACGTGGACGCTGCCACCGCCGAGCGGCAGATCCGCATGGCCATCGAGCAGCGCCAGCCGTTGCCGCAATTGGGCAACCGGCGTGACCTGGCAGCCTTGAGTTTTGCGCTGAGCCCGGAGTTTCGCGGCGATCGGGTCGGCGCCTTCATCTATGCAATCGGCAGCATGTTGATCACGGCGCACGGCGGGCGCACCGAGTTCTACATGACCGATACCATCGACCCGCTGTTCGTCAACAACGCGGCGCGCAATATCGAGAAGGCTACCTGGATGCTCAGCCAGCGGCAGGATGCCAATGGGGTGTTGCTGTTGTTCTCCAACGAGATCTCCGAGGAGGGCAGCAACCTGAGTTTTGCCGTGGAGTTCGGCAAGATAGTCGCGCGGCTGGACTTGCTGGCGGAACTGCTGGATGAGCGCTATCGGCGGATCGGGCTGAATTATGCGCAGAGCTTGTTGTTGATGAACTTCCTGCCAGTACAGTGAACAGGGGGCCGCAACAGCACAGTTTTCAGAACCTGTGATAAACCTGTAGGAGCGGGTTTACCCGCGAATAGGCCCGCACAGGCAGCCCAGGATCACAACGATTCCAGCAACGGCTGAAACTCCGCCAGCAGCCAGTCGCGCAGCCTGCGGCAACTGGGGTCATGTTCCTTGTCTTCGTTGAATGCCAGGAAATGGAAGGTGTCCTTCAACACCAGTTCCTGCGTCACGGGCCGTACCAGCAAGCCTTGGGCCACCAGCGGCGCTACCAGGTGATGCCAGCCCAGTGCCACGCCCTGGTTGCCCAACGCCAGCTGCACCAGCAGGTTGTAATCGTTGGCATTGAAAAAGTGCGGCGCCGTGCTGGCACGGCTCTTCAGGTCGATATCATAAAACGCCAGCCAGACATGCCAGTCCACGTGCTCGGCCACCTGCGAACGGCCATAGGGGCTGAGGTTGAGCAACGAACCGTCGCGCAGCCCCTCCAGCGTACGCACCTCGGGGTGCTCGGCCAGGTATTGCGCGGTACACACCGGGTAGATCACGTCATGATTGAGCGGGTGGCAGCTGTAGCCTGCCTGGATCTTGCCCAGTTTGGTGATGTAGATGTCCGGGCGTACCCCTGGCTCCATCGACAGGAAGTTCTGCGTGGTCACCAGGTTGATGTCGATGTCCGGGTTCTCGTCGAAGAACTTCGGCATCCGCGGCCCCATCCACAGCGCGGCAAAGGCCGGCGAACAGCACAGGGTGACCACGTGCTTGGGGTTGGTGTTGCTGCGAATACGCTCGGCGGCCTGGGAGATGTTGACGAACGATAACTGCACCGCATCGAAGAAGATCGAACCGGCCACCGTCAGCTCTACCGCGCGGCCCACGCGGGTGAACAACTCCGCGCCCAGGTAAGTTTCCAGCTCGCGAATCTGCCGGCTGACCGCCGCCTGGGTCACGCACAACGCCTCGGCGGCGCGGGTGAAATTCTGGTATTTGGCGGCGGCGACGAAGACCTTGACCGCACGTAGCGACGGCATCTTGATCAGGGTCTGATCGGGTTCGGAGTGTCTGACCATGTCGCTTCAGGTCCTTGTAATTAGATGGAGTCGCCGCCGCCGAGGCAGCGCAGCGCTAGTGTATGAGCCGGCCTCTTCGCAGCACAAGGCTGCGCCCGCACATGCAGGCAGGGGTGGCAGGCTCTGCGACAAGCCTTGGGCGCGATTGATAACTTCAGGTAATGGTTAGCGTCATGCAAATGTCGTTGGACCCGCTCTGGATCAAGGCCTAACGTTAAACCCACGGCGCGACATTCGAGACATCGATGTCGGACAATTTTTTGAAGCAGGACATTCTGCGTGCCGGTTTTGACTCACGTTCGAATTTGAACGGACTGCCAAGCGTACTCGCACTGATCTCTACCCGCCTTATTGAAAGTGCGATGTTGAAAGATTGGTTGATAAGCATAATAAAGAGGGTCGTATGAGCCATGCCGATGAGATTCTTTCGGTAAAAAACATCTTCAAGGTGTTCGGTCCCAACCCGAACATGGCCATGGAGATGCTCCGCAAGGGTGCCGACAAGAACGAAATCTTCAGCAAGACCGGCCACGTCGTCGGCGTGTTCGATGCAAGTTTTTCCGTCAAGCGTGGCGAGATCTTCGTCATCATGGGCCTTTCGGGCTCGGGCAAGTCGACCATGGTGCGGTTGTTCAACCGCCTGATCGAGCCTACCTCCGGCAGCATTCACCTCAACGGCAAGGAAATCACCGGGCTTTCCGATAAGGCCCTGCTCGATGTCCGGCGCAAGGAAATGGGCATGGTGTTCCAGTCCTTCGCGCTGATGCCGCACATGAGCGTGCTGGAAAACACCGCTTTCGGCCTGGAAATCGCCGGCGTAACGGTAGCCGAACGCCACAGCCGAGCCCGTGAGGCGCTGAGCCAGGTGGGCCTTGCCGGCCACGAGCACAGCTACCCGCACCAGCTGTCCGGCGGCATGCAGCAACGCGTGGGCCTGGCCCGGGCACTGGCCAACGACCCTGCGATCCTGCTGATGGACGAAGCGTTCTCAGCGCTCGACCCGCTGATCCGCAGCGAGATGCAGGGCGAACTGATCCGCCTGCAGGCCGAGCAACAGCGCACCATCATCTTCATTTCCCACGACATCGAGGAGGCCATCCGCATTGGCCACCGCATCGCGATCATGGAAGGCGGTCGCGTGGTGCAGATCGGCACCCCGCAGGAGCTGATCAACCAGCCGGCCAACGACTATGTGCGCACCTTCTTCAAGAGCTTCGACAGCTCGCGGGTGCTCAAGGCCGGCGATGTGGCCAAGTTCGACCCTGCGGTGGTATGCAAGGTCAACGGCAAGGCGCCGAGCTTCCAGGCCGGGGTGCCATTCGGTTACCTGGTCGACGACCGCGGGCAGTTGCTTGGCGTGGTCGACACCGACGCCAAGGGCGCCACCGCCAGTGACTGCTACAGCCTGCACGAGCAGCGCCCGGTATATACCGACACGCCGTTGCACGAGGTACTCGGAATCGCGGCTGACCTGCCATACCCGGTACCGGTGCTCGACCGCCAGGGCGCCTTCAAGGGCACGCTGTCGAAGAACGAGCTGCTGCAGACCCTGAGCCGCCACTAATACCAGAAGCGCCCGCAGCGTTTATTAGAAGAGGTAAGCCCTCATGTCCGAATTCAGCCTTCTCGACCCGTTCCAGGTGGCCACCATCCCCCTGGGTGACTGGGTCACCGCCACCCTGAACTTTCTGGTGCAGAACTTCCGCGAGGTGTTCCGTGCCATCCGCTGGCCAATCGACCAGGTGCTCAATGGCATCGAGTTCATCCTGCAGAGCATTCCGCCGACCATTGGCATCATCCTCTCGTCGCTGCTGGGCTGGCAGTTGGCGGGCAAGCGCATGGCCGTACTGTGCTTCGTCACCCTGACCCTGCTCGGCCTGATCGGCGTGTGGTCCGAATCGATGACCACCCTGGCGCTGGTGCTGACCTCGGTGTTCTTCTGCGCCGTCATCGGTATCCCGCTGGGCATCCTGTGTGCCCGCAGCGACCGCCTGGAACGCATCATCCGCCCACTGCTCGACGCCATGCAGACCCTGCCGGCATTCGTCTACCTGGTTCCGGTGGTGATGCTGTTCGGCATCGGCAACGTCCCCGGCGTGCTGGTGACCATCGTGTTCGCCTTGCCGCCGCTGGTGCGCCTGACCAACCTGGGTATCCGCCAGGTGCCGGAAGACAAGATCGAAGCCGCCCGTGCCTTCGGCTGCACCCCTCGGCAGATGCTGACCCGTGTGCAATTGCCGCTGGCCACCTCGACCATCATGGCCGGCCTCAACCAGACCTTGATGCTGTCGCTGTCGATGGTGGTGATCGCCTCGATGATTTCGGTCGGCGGCCTGGGCCAGATGGTACTGCGTGGCATCGGCCGCCTGGACATGGGCCTGGCCACGGTCGGTGGCGTGGGGCTGGTGCTGCTGGCGATCTTCCTCGACCGCCTGACCCAGGCCATGGGCGCCCGCAGCAGCGCCGACCCGAGCCTGCGCTGGTATCACACCGGCCCGGTAGGCGTGGTGATGCGCCTGTGTGGCGCCGCACAACCGCAAGGGCGGCGCAAGACCGCCTGAGCATTGCAACTTTTGAGACGTTCGATCTGCCGCACTTGAAGATAAAAATCAGAAGAAGGTAAGCGACGATGCACGAATCCAAGTTCTCCCGCAGCATCCTCAAATGCGCCACGGCGCTGACTCTGGTGGCCGCTGCGCTGGGCGCACACGCTTCGACGGAAAAACCGGGCGAGGGCGTGAAGGTAACGCCGATCTTCCCCTCCATCGCCGAAGAGCGCTTCCGTGGCGAAGTGGCCATGGAAGGCCTGCGCGAGCTGGGCTACAAGGTCCAGGAGCCGAAGGAGACCGAGTACGGCGTGATGATGGTAGCGCTGGCCAATGGCGATGCCGATTTCACCGTGCACCTGTGGGAAAAGCTGCACAGCCAGTTCTACCAGCAGGCTGGGGGTGACGATGTGATGGTCAAGACCGGCAACATCCTGCCGGGCGTGGCCCAGGGCTACCTGATCGACAAGAAAACCGCCGACCAGTACAACATCAAGTACATCACCGACCTGAAGAAGCCCGAGATCGCCAAGCTGTTCGACACCAACGGCGACGGCAAGGCCGACATGACCGGTTGTAACCCGGGTTGGGGTTGCGAACTGGTGATCGCCCACCACATGAAGGCCTACGACCTGGACAAGAGCATTACCGTCAACCAGGGCTCGTACTTCGCCCTGATGGCCGACACCATCACCCGCTACAAGGAAGGCAAGCCGATCTTCTACTTCACCTGGGTACCGCAGTGGATCGCCAGCGTGCTGGTCGAGGGCAAGGACGTGGTCTGGCTGGAAGTGCCGAAGACCGACCTGCCGGGTGGTGACAATGACGTCGATACCATGTACCACGGCAAGAACCTGGGCTTTGCCATCGACAAGGTGGTGGCGGTGCTGAACAAGGACTTTGCCGAGAAGAACCCGGCGGCGCTGAAGTTCCTCTCGCTGGTGCAGATCAGCACCGATGACGAGAGCAACCAGAACCTGAAGATGCAGCAGGGCGAGAAGAAGCCTGCCGACATTACCCGCCATGCCAAGGAATGGGTGCAGGCGCACCGCCAGGAGTTCGACCAGTGGTTGCAGGCCTCGCGTGACGCGGCGGCCCAGGCCAGCAAGTAATCTGTTCCATCGGCGCTGGCTTCTTCGCGGGCTTGCCCGCTCCCACAGGCTCTCCACAGGTTCTGAAATCTGTGGAATACCTGTGGGAGCGGGCAAGCCCGCGAAGAGGCCAGTGCGATTCCCGCAGTAGAGTTAAAGCCATGAGCCACTTCGAAAGCATCCTCAAGAACACCAACCTGGCCCACTTGGACCCCGCCATCCGCACCACACTTTCAATGCCCTGCCAGCGCGTGGCCTTCGTCCTGCGCGAGCACTTCTCGATGATGGCCTTCACCGCCGCCATGGACAGCCTGGTCACCGCCAACCTGATGAGTGCCACGCCATTGTTCCAGATCCAGGTAGTGGGCGAGGGCGCCCAGGTGATGAGCGACCTCGGTATCGCTCTACCGGTCAATACTCAACTTGCTGATCTGGACGTACAAGGCCTGGATTGCCTGCTGGTATGCGGCGGTTTCCGCGTACGTCTGGAAACCGCGCCGCTGCTGCGCGCCAAGCTGCGCCAGGCTGACCAGCAGGGTTGCCAACTGGGCGGGTTGTGGAACGGGGCCTATTTCCTGGCCGAAGCCGGTTTGCTCAACGAGCATGACTGCGCCTTCCACCCCGATGGCCGGGCGATGATGAGCGAGCTGTTCCCCAAGGTGCGCATCAGCCGCCAGGCCCATGTGCTGGACCGCCGCCGCATGAGCTGCGCAGGTGCCAGCAGTGCCCTGGACATGATGCTGGCGTTGCTTGAACACTGCGGTGGCCCGGCATTGCGCCGGGCCGTGGAGCAGATGCTGGCCTGCGACCGTTCGCGGGTGGCGAGTGGCGCACCGGCTAGCGCGCCAGAAATCGACCCCAGCCTGCCCCAGGGCGTACGCCTGGCCCTGGAGCTGATGCACGCCAACATCGAAGACCCGATTGGTATTGACGAGATCGCTGAGCATGCCGGGTTGTCCAGGCGGCATCTGGAGCGCCTGTTCCGCCGCCATGTACAAGCCACGCCGCCGCGTTATTATCTGGAGCTGCGCCTGACCCATGCGCGGCAGTTGTTGCAACACACCAACAAGTCGTTGACCGAAGTGGCGGTCGCGAGCGGGTTTGTCAGTTTCCCGCATTTCTACCGGCGCTTTCGCGAGTTGTTCGCCATTGCACCACGACAGTATCGGGCACGCAGCCAGGGGTGGGCAGGGCGCCAGGATGTGGCGGTCCACTGAGCCAGAATTCTGCGAAACTTCACCGGCCCTATCGCCGGCAAGCCAGCTCCCACAGGGATACCGCTAGCCTTCAGGCCCCGCGGTGGGAGCAACTGTCTTGTATTGCCTGGACTGGCCTCATCGCCGGCAAGCCGGCTCCCACAGGTATTGCACAGGGTTTGAGGCCTATGCGGTCGAGGTGGGAGCTGGCTTGCCGGCGATAGGGCCAGACCTGCAAAATGAGTTCGATTACCGAACACCAATCAAACTTGGCGTGTCCGCTATCCGCCCATCCAATCCCATCGCTGCATTGCCCAACCCCCGCCTTTTTGCTTAAGTGTGCCCATCCACCGGCTGTCGCCTGCCCCCACGACCCACAGCCGGCTCGATAGAATGACCGTGACGACCGTAACCACAGCCCACAAGGCCGTAGGAAGCGGCGACCAGAACAATAACGATACCGAGTGCCTTGCCTATGGAAAGCCGCCTGCTGAGCGAGCGCAGTAGCGTGTTCCACCACGCCGACCCTTATGCTGTGTCCGATTATGTCAACCAGCATGTTGGCCAGCATTGCATCGGTCTGTCCCGCACCACTCATCCCCAGGCCAGCCTCAGCCACCGCAAGTTCGCCGAACTCGACCTGTGCCGCATCAGCTACGGCGGCAGCGTGCGCGTTACCTCGCCAGCCCTGGAGACCATCTACCACCTGCAAGTGCTGCTCAACGGCAACTGCCTCTGGCGGGGGCACAAGCGTGAGCATTACCTGGTGCCAGGCGAGCTGTTGCTGATCAATCCCGACGACCCGGTTGACCTAACCTATTCGGAAGACTGCGAGAAATTCATCCTCAAGGTGCCGACCCGGCTGCTGGATTCGATTTGCGATGAACAGCGCTGGCAGCGCCCCGACGGCGGCGTGCGGTTCTTGCGCAACCATTATCGGCTGGACGAGCTGGACGGCTTCGTCAACCTGCTGGCCATGGTCTGCCAAGAGGCGGAAGTGAGTGATTCGCTGCCACGGGTGCAGGGTCATTACAGCCAGATTGTCGCCAGCAAGCTGCTGACCCTGATGAACACCAATATCCGCCGTGAAAGCCTGAGCGCACCGCAGGCCGGCCTTGAGCGCATTCTCGACTACATCGAGCGCAACCTGAAGCTGGAGCTGTCGGCCGAGGTGCTGGCGGAGCAGGCCTGCATGAGTTTGCGCTCGTTGTATGCGCTGTTCGACCAGCATCTGGGCACTACACCCAAGCATTACGTGCGCCAGCGCAAGCTGGAGCGGGTGCGTGCGTGCCTGAACGACCCGACTTGTGGCGTGCGCAATGTGACTGAGCTGGCCCTGGATTACGGCTTCCTGCACTTGGGGCGGTTCTCCGAAGTGTATCGGCAGCAATTTGGCGAGCTGCCCTCGGAAACCTTCCGCAATCGGCACTGAACCGCACCGGCCTCTTCGCGGGTAAACCCGCTCTCACAGAAACTTCACAACACTTGAGCACTACACAATACCTGTGGGAGCGGGCGTGCCCGCGAAGAGGCCCTTGAGCCTGTCACAGCAACCTGCACAAAACGGATATCACTGCGCACAAAGCGGATATTCCCAGCCAATCCCAGCCCCTAACCTGACCAGGTCTAAACAATAACAATGGAGACCCTGGCCATGTCCCTGGGATTCGACTACCTCAATGCCATGCTCGAGGACGACCGTGAAAAGGGCATCTACCGCTGCAAGCGCGAGATGTTCACCGACCCACGCCTGTTCGACCTGGAGATGAAACACATCTTCGAGGGCAACTGGATCTACCTGGCGCACGAAAGCCAGATCCCCGAGAAGAACGACTTCCTCACCCTGACCATGGGGCGCCAGCCGATCTTCATCGCGCGCAACAAGGACGGTGAGCTCAATGCCTTCCTCAATGCCTGTAGCCACCGCGGCGCCATGCTCTGCCGACACAAGCGCGGCAACCGCTCCAGCTACACTTGCCCGTTCCACGGCTGGACCTTCAACAACAGCGGCAAGCTGCTGAAGGTGAAAGACCCGAGCAACGCCGGCTACCCCGATAGTTTCAACTGCGACGGCTCCCACGACCTGACCAAGGTGGCGCGCTTCGAGTCGTACCGGGGCTTTTTGTTCGGCAGCCTGAATGCCGATGTCAAACCGCTGGTCGAGCACCTGGGCGAATCGGCCAAGATCATCGACATGATCGTCGACCAGTCGCCGGAAGGCCTGGAAGTGCTGCGCGGGGCCAGCTCGTACATCTACGAAGGCAACTGGAAGCTCACTGCCGAGAACGGTGCCGACGGTTACCACGTCAGCTCCGTGCACTGGAACTACGCCGCCACCCAGAACCAGCGCAAGCAGCGTGAGGCCGGTGACGAGATCAAGACCATGAGCGCCGGTGCCTGGGCCAAGCAGGGCGGTGGTTTCTATTCCTTCGACCACGGCCACCTGCTGCTGTGGACCCGCTGGGCCAACCCCGAGGACCGCCCGGCCTACGAGCGCCGCGACCAGTTGGCCGCCGATTACGGCCAGGCCCGTGCCGACTGGATGATCGAGAACTCGCGCAACCTGTGCCTGTACCCGAACGTGTACCTGATGGACCAGTTCAGCTCGCAGATCCGCATTGCCCGGCCGATTTCGGTGAACAAGACCGAAATCACCATCTACTGCATCGCGCCGAAAGGCGAGAGCGCCGATGCCCGCGCCAAGCGCATCCGCCAGTACGAAGACTTCTTCAACGTCAGCGGCATGGCCACCCCGGACGACCTGGAAGAGTTCCGCTCGTGCCAGACCGGCTACGGCGGCGGCACCGGCTGGAACGACATGTCCCGCGGTGCGGCGCATTGGGTGGAAGGCGCTGACGATGCCGCCAAGGAAATCGAACTCAAGCCGTTGCTGTCCGGTGTGCGCACCGAGGACGAAGGCCTGTTCGTGCTGCAGCACAAGTACTGGCAGGACACCATGATCCAGGCCCTCAAGGACGAGCAGCAACTGATCCCCGTGGAGGCCGTGCAATGAGCCTGTATGAAACCGTGCGCGACTTCCTCTACCGCGAGGCGCGCTACCTGGATGACGCCCAGTGGGACCAGTGGCTGGAGCTGTACGCCAGCGACGCCAGCTTCTGGATGCCGAGCTGGGACGATGACGACACTCTCACCGAAAACCCACAAAGTGAAATTTCGCTGATCTGGTACGGCAACCGTGGCGGCCTGGAAGACCGCGTGTTCCGCATCAAGACCGAGCGTTCCAGTGCGACCGTGCCCGACACCCGCACCTCGCACAACATCAGCAACATCGAGATCGTCGAGCAGGGCGAGGGCAGCTGCCAGGTGCGCTTCAACTGGCACACCCTGAGCTTCCGCTACAAGACCACCGACAGTTACTTCGGCACCAGCTTCTACACCCTCGACCTGCGCGGCGAGCAGCCGCTGATCAAGGCCAAGAAGGTGGTGCTGAAGAACGACTACGTGCGCCAGGTCATCGACATCTACCACATCTGATACAGGGTTTTGCGAGTACCGCCCGGTGCGTCCTGCGACGCGCCGTGGCCAGGCTCGCCCGCGAGGTGCAACATGAGCTTCCAGATCGCACTGAATTTCGAAGACGGGGTTACCCGCTTCATCGAGGCCACCGGCCATGAAACCGTAGCCGACGCCGCCTACCGCCAGGGCATCAACATCCCGCTGGACTGCCGCGACGGCGCCTGCGGTACCTGCAAGTGCAAGGCCGAGGCCGGGCGCTACGACCTGGGCGACAACTTCATCGAAGATGCCCTGAGCGAAGACGAAATCGCCGAAGGCTACGTGCTGACCTGCCAGATGCGCGCCGAAAGCGACTGCGTCATCCGCATCCCGGCCTCGTCACAACTGTGCAAGACCGAGCAGGCCAGCTTCGAGGCGGCCATCAGCGATGTGCGCCAACTGTCGGCCAGCACCATCGCCCTGTCGATCAAGGGCGAAGCGCTCAGCCGCCTGGCGTTCCTGCCGGGGCAGTACGTCAACCTCAAGGTGCCGGGCAGCGAGCAGAGCCGCGCCTACTCGTTCAGCTCGTTGCAGAAGGACGGTGAAGTCAGCTTCCTGATCCGTAACGTGCCGGGCGGGCTGATGAGCAGCTTCCTGACCAACCTGGCCAAGGCCGGCGACAGCATGAGCCTGGCCGGCCCGTTGGGCAGCTTCTACCTGCGGCCGATCCAGCGCCCACTGTTGCTGCTGGCCGGTGGCACTGGCCTGGCGCCGTTCACGGCGATGCTGGAGAAGATTGCCGAGCAGGGTAGCGAACACCCGCTGCACCTGATCTACGGCGTGACCAACGACTTCGACCTGGTCGAGCTGGACCGCCTGCAAGCTCTGGCGGCGCGCATCCCCAACTTCACCTACAGCGCCTGCGTGGCCAACCCGGACAGCCAGTACCCGCAGAAGGGCTACGTAACCCAGCACATCGAGCCCCGCCACCTCAACGATGGCGATGTGGACGTGTACCTGTGCGGGCCGCCACCGATGGTCGAGGCGGTCAGCCAGTACGTGCGTGAGCAGGGCATTACCCCGGCCAACTTCTACTACGAGAAGTTCGCGGCGGCGGCCTGACAGCTTCCTTTAATTCCAAGCAATACGCCGACCCTGTGGGAGCGGGCGTGCCCGCGAAGAGGCCAGCAGGTTCAACGACTTTGTCTGGTCGGATGAATTCGCGGGCTTGCCCGCTCCCACAGGGACTGTGGCGAACTGGAGAGACGGATATGAACAACAGATTCCAAGGCAAGGTCGCCCTGGTCACCGGTGCTGCCCAGGGCATCGGCCGTGGCGTGTGCTGGCGGCTCAAGGCCGAAGGCGCGCAGGTGGTCGCGGTAGACCGCTCCGAACTGGTCCACGAACTGGCCGGCGAGGGCATGCTGACCCTCACCGCCGACCTGGAACGACACACCGACTGCGCCCGGGTCATGGTCAGCGCGGTAGAGACCTTCGGCCGCCTCGACATCCTGGTCAACAACGTCGGCGGCACCATCTGGGCCAAGCCCTTCGAGCACTACGAAGTCGAGCAGATCGAAGCCGAAGTGCGCCGCTCGCTGTTCCCCACCCTGTGGTGCTGCCACGCCGCGCTGCCGTACATGCTCGAACGCGGCACCGGCGCCATCGTCAACGTTTCGTCCATCGCCACCCGCAGCGTCAACCGGGTGCCTTATGGCGCGGCCAAGGGCGGCGTCAACGCACTCACCGCGTGCCTGGCCTTTGAAACCGCCGGCCGTGGCATCCGCGTCAACGCCACCGCGCCTGGCGGCACCGAGGCACCACCCCGGCGCGTGCCGCGCAACAGCGCCGAGCAGACCGAGCAGGAAAAGCTCTGGTACCAGCAGATCGTCGACCAGACCCTCGACAGCAGCCTGATGCACCGCTACGGCAGCATCGATGAGCAGGTGGGCGCGATTCTGTTCCTGGCTTCCGACGAAGCCTCGTACATCACCGGCGTGACCCTGCCGGTAGGGGGCGGCGACCTCGGCTGAGCGACACCCCAAGGCAAACAGCTTTCTTTCACAACAAAAACAAGAGCGACAGATGCCATGCGAACCCTTGACGTACACCCGATCATCGATAACGCGCGCTTTACCCCGTTCCACTGGATGGTCATGGCCTGGTGCGGCCTGCTGTTGATCTTCGACGGCTATGACCTGTTCATCTACGGCGTGGTACTGCCGGTCATCATGAAGGAGTGGGGGCTGACCCCGTTGCAGGCCGGTGCGCTGGGCAGCTACGCGCTGTTCGGCATGATGTTCGGTGCCTTGGCGTTCGGCAGCCTGGCCGACCGCATCGGGCGCAAGAAGGGCATCGCTATCTGTTTCGCCTTGTTCTCGGGGGCGACCATCCTCAATGGCTTTGCCAGCAGCCCGAGCGAGTTCGGCATCTACCGCTTCATTGCCGGACTGGGCTGTGGCGGCCTGATGCCCAATGCCGTGGCGCTGATGAACGAATACGCGCCCAAGCGCCTGCGCAGCACGCTGGTGGCGATCATGTTCAGTGGCTATTCGCTGGGCGGCATGCTCTCGGCCGGCGTCGGCATCTTCATGCTGCCGCGTTTCGGTTGGGAGTCGATGTTCTTCGCCGCTGCCGTGCCGCTGCTGTTGTTGCCGGTAATTCTCTACTACCTGCCGGAGTCGATCGGCTTCCTGGTACGCCAGGGCCGTAGCGACGAAGCGCGCAAGCTGCTCAAGCGCCTGGACCCAGAGTGCGATGTGCAGCCTGATGATGTACTGGTCGCCCCCGTGGGAGCAGGCTTGTCCCGCGAAAGGGCCGGCAAGTTCAGCGCTGTCCTTGAGCTATTCCGAAATGGCCTGGCCATCCGCACCCTGGCGCTGTGGCTGGCGTTCTTCTGCTGCCTGCTGATGGTCTATGCGCTCAGCTCCTGGCTGCCGAAGCTGATGGCCAACGCCGGTTACAGCCTGGGTTCGAGCCTGTCGTTCCTGCTGGCCCTGAACTTTGGCGGCATGGCTGGGGCGATCCTCGGTGGCTGGCTGGGCGACCGCTACAACCTGGTCAAGGTCAAGGTGGCGTTTTTCATCGCCGCCGCGCTGTCGATCAGCTTGCTGGGCGTCAACAGCCCGATGCCGGTGCTGTACCTGCTGATCTTCATTGCCGGTGCCACCACCATCGGCACGCAGATCCTGCTGTATGCCGGTGCCGCCCAGCTATACGGGCTGTCGGTACGTTCCACAGGGCTGGGTTGGGCCTCTGGCATCGGCCGTAACGGCGCTATTGTCGGCCCGCTGCTGGGCGGTGCGCTGATGGGCATCAACCTGCCCCTGCAACTGAACTTCATCGCCTTCGCCATCCCTGGCGCGATCGCCGCGCTGGCCATGGCCGTGCACCTGGCCAGTGGCCGGCGGCATGCCCAGGCCGTGGCGGCGCAGGCGTAATCCCAAAAGAACAAGATGAGGCAACCCACATGACCGTGAAAATTTCCCACACTGCCGAAGTCCAGCAGTTCTTCGAGGAGGCCGCAGGCTTGGGCAACGACGCTGGCAGCCCGCGCCTGAAGCGTATTGTGCAACGCGTGCTGCAGGACACCGCGCGGCTGATCGAAGACCTGGAAATCAGCGAGGACGAGTTCTGGCATGCCGTCGACTACCTCAACCGCCTTGGCGGCCGGGGCGAGGCCGGGCTGCTGGTGGCGGGGCTGGGTATCGAGCACTTCCTCGACCTGCTGCAGGATGCCAAGGACCAGCAGGCCGGCCATGTCGGCGGCACCCCGCGCACCATTGAAGGCCCGCTGTACGTGGCCGGGGCGCCCATCGCCGAGGGCGAAGTGCGCATGGACGACGGCAGCGAAGAGGGCGTGGCCACTGTTATGTACCTGGAAGGCCAGGTGCTCGACCCGCAAGGGCAACCGCTGCCGGGGGCCACGGTCGACCTATGGCATGCCAATACCCGTGGCACCTATTCGTTCTTCGACCAGAGCCAGTCCGAGTACAACCTGCGTCGGCGCATCGTCACCGATGCCCAAGGGCGCTACCGCGCGCGCTCCATCGTGCCTTCGGGGTATGGCTGCGATCCGCAGGGGCCGACCCAGGAATGCCTGGACCTGCTTGGTCGTCATGGCCAGCGCCCGGCGCATGTGCACTTCTTCATCTCGGCGCCAGGGCATCGGCACCTGACCACGCAGATCAACCTGTCGGGGGACAAGTACCTGTGGGATGACTTTGCCTATGCCACGCGGGATGGGTTGGTGGGGGAGGTGGTGTTCGTCGAAGGCCCGGCGGGGCGGCATGCCGAGTTGAAGTTCGACTTCCAGTTGCAGCAGGCCCAGGGCAGCGCGGATGAGCAGCGCAGTGCGCGGCCGCGGGCGTTGCAGGAGGCCTGATCCACCGGGGTGGCTTCTTCGCGGGCTCGCCCGCTCCCACAGGGCCGTCACAGGCCTTGAAACTGCGCGGTCCCTGTGGGAGCGGGCAAGCCCGCGAAGAAGGCAACACCAGAACAAGAGCCAGCCACAAGGCCGGCCGATGCCTTGCGAGAAGCTTCATGAAAACCCTGATCAAGGACAGCTCGCTGTCCGCCATCGTCGCCGGCTGCATCGCCACGATGATCTCCTACGCTGGCCCGTTGGTGATCATCTTCCATGCCGCCGAGGCTGCCGGCCTGTCGCGCCAGCAACTGTCCTCCTGGGTCTGGGCGGTGTCCATGGGCAGTGCCGTGCTCGGCGCACTGCTCAGCCTGCGCTACCGGGTGCCGGTAGTGATCGCCTGGTCGATCCCCGGTTCCGCGCTGCTGGTCACCGCCTTGCCGCAACTGGGCCTGGGACAGGCCGTGGGTGCCTACCTGGTGGCCAACCTGGTGCTGCTGGCGATCGGCATCAGCGGGGCCTTCGACCGTATCATCGCACGCCTGCCGGGCTCCATTGCCGCCGGCATGCAGGCCGGCATCCTGTTCAGCTTCGGCACCGAAGTGTTCCGCGCCTTGCCGGTACAGCCGCTGCTGGTACTGGCGATGTTCGTCACCTACATGCTGATGCGCCGGCTGCAGCCGCGCTACGCGGTGGCGGCGGTGCTGTGCGTGGGCACTATGGTAACCGTTGCCAGCGGTGCGTTTCGCAGCGAGGCGCTGGTGCTGGAACTGGCCTCGCCACAGTGGATTACCCCGCAGTTCAGCCTGACGGCGGTGTTCAGCCTGGCGCTGCCGCTGGTGCTGGTGGCGCTGACCGGGCAGTTCATGCCGGGTATGGCGGTACTGCGCAATGCCGGCTATGCCACGCCGGCCAGCCCGATCATCAGCGCCAGTGCCCTGGCCGGGGCGGTACTGGCGCCATTCGGTTGCCACGGGCTGAACCTGGCGGCGGTTACCGCCAGCCTGTGTACCGGCCATGAAGCCCACGAAAACCCACGGCGACGCTACATCGCGGCGCTCGCCGGTAGTGCGCTGTACCTGCTGCTGGGGATTGCCGGGGCCACCCTGATGTCGTTGTTCGCGGCGTTTCCCGCCGCGCTGATCGCCGCCTTGGCTGGGCTGGCCCTGTATGGCGCCATCAGTGAAGCCCTGGCTCGCAGCCTGGCGGAGCCAGCCGAGCGCGATGCCGGGCTGTTCACTTTCCTGGTCACCGCTTCGGGGGTGGCCTTCCTTGGCCTGTCGGCAGCGTTCTGGGGGTTGCTGTTCGGCCTGCTGGCCCATGCGCTGCTCAGGCTGCGCCAGCCCCGGCTAGCGGAGGTGCTGCGCCGTAACCCATGACTTGTCGTGTTTCCAACGCTTTACCCATAAAAACAAGATCAAGAGAGCTTCGGAATGAACCACACCCCTTGTGTCGCCCTGGGCCTGACTTTGCTCAGCCAACCGTTGCTGGCCGCCGAAGGCGGTTTCTTCGAGGATTCGAAGGCCAGCCTGAGTGCCCGTAACTACTACTTCAGCCGCGATTTCTCCGACATCGTCGGGGCCAACCAGCAGTCCAAGGCCGAGGAGTGGGCCCAAGGCTTCATCCTCGACTTCAAGTCGGGCTACACCCCAGGCACGCTCGGCTTTGGCGTGGATGCACTGGGCCTGCTGGGGATCAAGCTCGACAGCAGCCCAGACCGCGCCAACACTGGCCTGCTGCCGGTGCATGGCGACGGCCGTGCCGCTGACGAATACAGCCGCCTGGCCCCTACCTTCAAGGCCCGCCTGTCAAAGACCGAACTGCGCGTTGGCGAACTGCAACCGAACCTGCCGGTGCTGACGTTCAGTGATATCCGCCTGCTGCCACCGACGTATCAAGGTGCCAGCCTGAGTTCGTCGGAGATCGACGGGCTCACCGTTCAGGCCGGCCACCTGAAAAGCACGCACCTGCGCAACGAAGGTGGCGACGGCAAGATGAACGCCATGCTCGGCCATGTGCCGATGCGCCAGGCCGAGAGCGATGCCTTCAACTACGTCGGCGGGGATTATGCGTTCAATGCCAACCAGAGCAGTGTCAGCCTCTGGTATGGGCAGTTGGAGGACATCTACCAACAGGGCTTTGTCGGCCTCAAGCACAGCAAGCCAGTGGGGGACTGGGTGCTCAGCGCCAACCTGGGGTACTTCACCGCGCACGAGGATGGCGATGCCTTGCTGGGCAATATCGACAACCAGGCATTTTTCTCGATGTTCACCGCCCGGCATGGCGGGCACAGCTTGCATGTCGGCTACCAGGGCATTTATGGCAACAGCCCGTTCCCACGGGTATTCGCCAACATCTCGCCGCTGGGCAACGAGGTGCCGACCTATGAGTTCGCCTATACCGACGAGCGTTCGTACCAGGTGCGTTACGACTACAACTTCGCGGCCATGGGCGTGCCGGGTTTGACGGCGACCGTGCGCTACATCAGCGGTAACAATGTCGATACCGGGCTGGGCTACGAAGGGCGCGACCGTGAGCGTGACCTGGACATTGGCTATGCGGTGCAGAGTGGAGTGCTGAAGGGGCTGGGGATTCGGGTAAGGAATGCCATGGCCCGCTCCAACTACCGCAGCGATATCGACGAGAACCGCCTGACGCTGGTGTACACCTGGCAGCTGTTCTGACGCATCCACTGGATGCATGCTAAGCCTATAAGGCACATTGGGGCTGCTGTGCAGCCCATCGCCGGCAAGCCAGCTCCCACAGGGGCCCGCTGTGGGAGCAACTGTCTTGTATTGCCTGGACTGGCCTCATCGCCGGCAAGCCGGCTCCCACAGGTACTGCGCAGGGCTTGAGGCCTATGCGGTCGAGGTGGGAGCTGGCTTGCCGGCGATGAGGCCAGGCCAGGTAATACAAAACAGCTCCATGCCCAAGGGAATTGCGCATCAGGGCCGGATGAAGGTAGCTTGCAAAACCACCTTTTCAGGAATGCCCCCCTTGGACTCCATTACCCAAGCCGTACTCGGCGCGGCCCTGCAAGGCACCGTGCTCGGTCGCATCCAGGGCCGCCGCTCGCTGCTGTATGGCGCGGCGCTGGGCACGCTTCCCGACCTGGATGTGGTCATCCGCTACGCCGACCCAGTGTCGCAGATGACCTACCACCGTGGCTTCTCGCACTCGCTGTTCGTGCTCACCGGGCTGGCCATGCTGCTGGCCTGGCTGGTTCACAAATGCTGGCCAGGCAAGGGCTACACCTTGCCCAGGCTGTTTCTCGCGTTCTGGTTGGTACTCATTACCCACCCGTTGCTCGACGCCTTCACGGTCTACGGCACGCAGTTGCTCTGGCCCCTGCAGACCACCCCGCAAAGCTGGGCCGCCGTGTTCATCATCGACCCGGTCTACACCGTGCCGCTGCTCGCCGCGGTCATATACGCAATCGGCAAAGGCCTGACCGCCAGGGCTACACGCCTGCTGACCCTGGCGCTGGTGTTCAGCACCTCTTACCTGGGGTTCGGTCTTGCCGGGCGCATGGCGGCCGAGCAGCGCTTCCAGGCGGCGCTGGACCAGCAAGGTATCGTCGTCAGCGAGGTACGCGGCGTGCCGATCGCCTTCAACAGCCTGGTATGGCGGATGCTGGCCAAGACCGCCGATGGCGATTACTACGAAGGCATCAGCAGTTGGTTCGACCGGCAAGCGCCAGAGATGCAACGTTTGCCGCGCAACCTGGGGTTGGCCAAAGCGCTGGCAGATGACCCGTTGCACCAACGCTTGCGCTGGTTCACCGATGACTGGCTGCGCTACGACCAGATAGGCGATGCGCTGGTGGTCAGCGACCTGCGCATGGGCATCCCGGGCAACTACACCTTCCGCTTCAACATGGCCCATCGCGACAGCCAGGGGCACTGGATTGTCGATGTGCCTTCGATGTGGCAAGGCGCCGGGCCTGGGGCGATGTTCAATGGCGATGATCTGGTGCTGATCTGGCGACGCATCGTCGAACAGCAACCGCCGCTACCGCTGGCGGCCTGGACCGACCGCTATCTGGGTGCCAGCCCGGTCGAGCGCGGGCGCTGAAGCATGCGCTCGGCCGGGTTGGACCTGGTCAAGTGGACGGCGATGCTGACCATGGTCGCCGACCACCTGCGCTTTCTTTGGGCCGATGCCGATGGCTTGTTCGTGCTTGGCCGCCTGGCGTTTCCGCTGTTTTGCCTGGCGATTGCGGTGAATGTCGGGCGCGCCAGGGCCGGGGCGCTGTATACCCGGGGCAACCTGCGCTATCTGGGGCTGATGCTGGTGTTCGCTGTGCTGTCCGAACCCGCGTACCGCTGGCTGGATGTTGGTTCGCCGACATTCAGCGTGATGCCGACCCTGGTACTGGGGCTGCTGGTTGCCTGGGGTGTGCATCATCCATTGAGGTCGGCGCGGCTACTTGGCTTTGCCGGCCTGCTTGCGGGGTGGCTGTGCAGTGAGCAGTTGATGTATGGGCTACCGGGGGTGTTGCTGCCGGGCGCCTGGCTGATGGCGCGCAAGCTGGGGGGCGCAGCCTGGTTGCTGCCTTGTCTGTTGGCCATGGGCGGCAACCTGACCAACAGCTGGTTGCTGCAACATCTGTTGGCGCCAATTACCCTGCTGACGCTGCTTGCCGCAGCCTCGGCGATCCCGGTTGGATTGCTGTTGCTGCGCCATGATGATTGGCGGGTGCCGGCGGTGGGGCGTTGGGGTTATCTGTTCTATCCGGTGCATTTGCTGGTGATCAAGGCCCTCGTTTGATCGCTCTGGCGGCCGAGCCTGCCAGTTCGGGCTGCGCAGATCATTGTGGGAGCGGCCTTGTGTCGCGATAGGGCTGCGCAGCAGCCCCAGCAATTTTCAGGGTGGTCAAAATTGCTGGGGCCGCTGCGCGACCCTTTCGCGACACAAGGCCGCTCCCACAACGGACTGCGCAGCCTCGATAGACCTGCTTGTAATCCACGAATCCATACCCATTTAAACGGCCTCACCCGACTCAGGACCAACCCATGGAACCCAACCGCTTCGGCGACATCGCTGCTTTTGTCAGCGCCGCGAAGGCCGGCAGTTTCACCGCTGCCGCCGCCAGCCTGGGCCTGACCCGTTCGGCGGTAGGCAAGAGCATCGCCCGCCTGGAAGCACGCATGGCCGTGCGCCTGCTCAACCGCACCACGCGCAAGCTGAGCCTGACCGACGAGGGCCTGGTGGCCTACGAGCGCTGGCGGCAGATTCTCGATGACCTGGACGAGGTGGAAAGCACCATGGCCCAGCGCCGCGGCAAGCCCACCGGCACCCTGCGGTTGACCGCGCCACTGTCGTTTGGCCAGCGCCACGTGCTGCCGATCCTGGACCAGTACCTCAAGCAGTGGCCCGAGCTGCGCGCGGACATCCGCTTCACTGACCGCTTCGTCGACCTGGTCGAGGAGGGCGTGGACGTTGCCGTGCGCATCGGTGCACCGAAGGAAGACTCGCAACTGCTGACCCGCACGGTGGCCTGGCAGCAGTTCGTCACCTGTGCCTCGCCCGCGTACCTTGAAATGCGCGGCGTACCGCAGGTGCCCGCCGACCTCTACGGGCACGACAAGATCGCCTTCCTGGCCGGCGAGAAGGCCATGCCCTGGCGCTTTCACACTGAAGCGGGGTTGCACCTGTGCGAAGACCCCGGGCGGCTGAACATCGACAGCTCCGAGGCCATGCTCGACGGCGCCCGGGCAGGCTTCGGGCTGATTCACCTGCCTACCTACATCACCGGCGACGATTTGCGCGCCGGCACCCTGGTGGAGGTGCTGCAAGCCTACCGGCCACCGGCGGACCCGATCCGCATCCTGTACCCGAGCAAGCGGCACTTGTCGCCACGGGTACGCGGCTTCATCGACCTGCTGGTGGCCAGTTGGGAGCCGGGCGTGCCCTGGGAATACTGATTGGGGAAAAGCAGGCCCCTATGCCGGGCCTGAACCCGGGTTTATCGCTGGCGGCGCAGCAGGGAAACTGGCAACCACTGATAATCCCTCTGGAGACCCCATGACTGCACTGTCCGTACTGGATCTGGTCATGATCGGCGAAGGCAAGACCTTCGCCGACGCGATCGAAGAATCTCGTCAATTGGCGCGCCATGTCGAGCAACAACATTACAGCCGCTACTGGATCGCCGAGCACCATGACATGCCGGGCATCGGCTCGGCCGCCACGTCCGTGGTAATCAACGAAATCGCCAACGCCACCCGGCACATCCGGGTAGGCGCCGGTGGCATCATGCTGCCCAACCATGCGCCCTTGGTGGTGGCCGAGCAGTTCGGCACTCTCGATACCCTGCACCCGGGCCGTATCGACCTGGGCCTTGGCCGCGCACCCGGCACCTCCGGGCCGACTGTGCGTGCCTTGCGCGGTGCTGCGCCGGAGCGCGATTTCAGCCAGGACATCGCTGAACTGCGCGATTACCTGGCCGACAACGGCAAACGCCGGGTGCGCGGCGTGCCGGGCACGCATGATGTACCGGTGTGGATCCTGGGCTCCAGCCTGTTCGGCGCCGACCTGGCGGCGAAGCTGGGCCTGCCCTATGCCTTCGCCTCGCACTTTGCCCCGCGTTACCTGCTGCAGGCGATTGCCCATTACCGCGCCAACTTCCAGCCGTCTGCGCAACTGGCCAAGCCTTATGTGATGGTGGGCATGAACCTGTTCGCCGCTGCCAGCGATGCCGAGGCGGATTACCTGGCCAGTTCCCATCGCAAGTGGATGCTGGACCTGCACGTCGGGCGTTTCGGCTTGCTGCCCAAGCCGCAGGAAGGCTACGTCGAAAGCCTGCCAGCACACGAACGCGCGGTGCTCGAGCAGGTGATGGCCTGCACTGTGGCAGGTGGGCCGGAGCGAGTAAGGGCAGGCTTGCGCTCGCTGATCGAGCAGACCGGGGCGGATGAGCTGATGATCGATTGCCGCATCCACGATCCGCTGGCGCGGCAGCGGTCACATGCCTATGCGGCGCAGGCCTTGGCAGAATTGGATTAAAGCTTAAAGCCTATAAGGCACATTGGGGCTGCTGTGCAGCCCATCGCCGGCAAGCCAGCTCCCACCTCGACCGCGTAGGCCTCAAGCCCTGTGCAGTATCTGTGGGAGCTGGCTTGCCGGCGATGGGCCGCAAAGCGGCCCCGAATGGCTTAACTGACTGGCATTAGCCGATAAAAGCTCCCTTTAGCATCAAGCCTGCTTGAGGAACGGATAATCCGTATACCCCTCAGGCCCATTGGCATAGTCGAACTGTGCCCGATGCTCGTTCAACGGCGCCTGCACCCGCAGGCGCTCGACCAGGTCCGGGTTGGCAATGTAGCTGCGCCCAAAGGCCACGGCATCGATCAAACCCCGCCCGATCAGGTCTTCGCCCTTCTCGGCTGTATAGGCACCGGCAGCGATGATCACCCCCGGGTAGGCAGCGCGAATCGCCTGGCGGAATTCGTCACGCAGCGGCTTGCCACCCGCCCAGTCCGGCTCGGACAGGTGCAGGTAGGCGAGGTTGCGCTTGGCCAGCTCGCGGATCAGGTACAACCCCGCGGCTTCCTGGTCTTCGCCATTGTCCACGCCATTGAAACCGCCCAGCGGGAATATACGGATACCCACACGCTCGGCACTCCAGCTCGCGATCGCCGCATCCACGGCTTCAAGCACGATGCGCGCCCGGTTCTCGATACTGCCGCCGTAGCGGTCTTCGCGCTGGTTGGCATTCGGGGTGAGGAACTGGTGCAGCAGGTAGCCGTGGGCGGCGTGCAGCTCGATGAAGTCGAACCCGGCCTCACGTGCGTTGACTGCCGCCTGCCCGAAGTCGGCGACGATGCCGGCAATTTCCACCTCGCTGAGCGCGCGCGGTGCCGAGGTTTCGACACGCACCAGGTTACCGTGCTGGTCACGCAAAGTAGTGCGAGCGCCGGCCGGCAGCGCCGAAGGTGCGACTGGGGCCTCACCGCCAGGTTGCAGGGAAGTGTGCGACACCCGTCCGGTGTGCCACACCTGCACGGCGCTGTGGCCGCCCTCGGCGTGGATGCCTTCGTTGATGCGCTTCCAGGCAGCGATCTGCTCGGCGCTGTGGATGCCTGGCGAACCGGAGTAGCCCTTGGCCTGGAAAGAAATCTGCGTAGCTTCGGTGATGATCAACCCGGCACTGACGCGTTGGCGGTAATACTCGGCCATCATCGCGGTCGGCACGTCGCCCGGTTCGAGGCTGCGCAGGCGGGTGAGGGGGGCCATGAATACGCGGTTAGGTAGGGTGAGCGGGCCGACTTGCAGGGGTTGGAAGAGTTTCATTGCAGCTCCAAAGGTGGAAGACCAATGGTGCGCACGATACCGAGGTGATTGGGGAAAGGGGGGACCGGGAGCCCGGCGTTGGGTTCCCCAATGCTTTATGCCTGCTACCCCTCAGTAACTTGTACTGGCCCTATCGCCGGCAAGCCAGCTCCCACAGGTACCGCGCAGATCTCAAGCTTTGTGCAGTCCCTGTGGGAGCAACTGTCTTGTATTGCCTGGGCTGGCCTCATCGCCGGCAAGCCACAGGTACTGCACAGGGCTTGAGGCCTATGCGGTCGAGGTGGGAGCTGGCTTGCCGGCGATGGGCCGCGGCGATGGGCCGCGCAGCGGCCCCAAATTGCTGGCATTGGCCCTCAGCCTATCAGTGCCAAAGCCTCCTCCAGGCTCAATGGGCGCTTCATGCATTGCGACAGCGTCGCCATGGCATCGGAGTAGCCCTTGGCGATGACGGCCTCGACCCGTTCATCCATGCATTGCAGGGCAATGAAGTCGCCTTTTTCAGGCTCACCAACGAACTCGATACGGTCCCAGTCCCGCGCGTGCCCCAGCACTTCGTAGGTGCGACCGTGCTGGTAGGTCCAGAAAAACGGTACATCGGCGTAGCGGCGCTGTTCACCGAGCATGTTGGCGGCGGCGATTACGCCGTGTTGCTGGGCCAGGCGCCAGTGTTCGATGCGCACCGGTTGCCCCGAGAGCGGGAAGGTGGCGATATCACCGGCGGCCCACAGGCCATCAGCGGCGCGCATTTCAGCATCGACCCGCAGCGAATGATCTTCGCCCAGCGGCACGCCCTGGACAAAGGCAGTGGCTGGTTTCACCCCGGTGCCCAGCAGCACCAGTGGCGTCTGCAGCCGTTCACCGTTAGCCAGCAGCACTGCTTCGACCCTGTCCTGGCCTTCGATTCGCTCGACTTCCGTGGGGCCATGGAAGGTGACCCCTTTGCGTTCGTGCAGCTCGCGAATGCTGCGGCCGATGCGCTCGCCCAGCTGGCGTGCCAGGGGCACTTCATGGCGAGTGACTACCTGTACTTGCGCGCCATACTTGCGCAGGGCCGAGGCAGCCTCCAGGCCGATGAAGCCGTCGCCGACGATCACCAGCGGCTGGCCGGGCTCGGCTGCGTCAAGCAATTGTGCGGCATCCTCGCGTGAGCGTAGGGTGAACACACCTGGCAGGTCGACACCAGGGATATCGGGGCGCAGTGCTTTGCCGCCGGTGGCCAGCAGGCAGGCGTCATAGTCGAACTGTTGGCCGTCGGCGAGGGTGAGTTGGCGCTTATGGCTATTAAGTGTGCGCACCTTGCCGTACTTGCGCTCCAGCTGGCCCTGGCGCAGGGCGTCGGCTTCAAGCAGGGCGGGAACTTGATCGGGCGGCATTTGCCCGGCAATGACGAATTTGCTGAGGGCGGTACGGTCATAGGCGGGGTGGCGTTCCTGATCGACCCAGACCAGCCTGCCGGCGAAGCCATGGGCCAGCAGGGTGGCGACTGCGGCACTGCCGGCGGCACCGGCACCGACTACCACGAAGCAGCGGGCATCGCTATGCCGTGGTGGCTCGGTTGCTGGCAGCGGCTGGTCGTCGACCCAGACTTCATCGCCTTTGACCCAGGCCCTGTAGCGGCGTAGGTCGGCCAGGGCCGGCGGCTCGCAGACCGCACCCTCGTCGACGGCGAATGCAGCCTTGTGCCAGGGGCAGACCAGCAGGCCGCCGCAAACCACACCTTCATCGAGCGGGGCGCCGGCGTGGGGACAGTTGCCTTGGTAGGCGTGCACCTGGTCGCCCTGGCGAATCAGGATGAGTTCTTCGCTGCCGGCCTGCACGCGCAGGGGGCGGTGGTCGTCGAGTTGGGCCAGGCGGGCCACGGCGTGCTGGGTCATGGGGCTTCTCCAAAGGGGCCTTTGGAACCATTTGACGCCGGGGTTGGGGAGGGGGTGCGTTGAGCTGACGATCGGCGGGGGTGGCCAGTACATGCGTGGTCTGCGCTGGCCTCTTCGCGGGCATGCCCGCTCCCACAGGTACAGCGCAGGCTGCAAAGGCAGCGCCAAACCTGTGGGAGCGGGCAAGCCCGCGAATGCCTCAACTGGCCCGTGCAGTACTCAGCGCACCAGCCCGCGTCACGCGCAAGGCCACCAGGCTACCCAGCACGATCAACGCCGCCAGCGAATACAGCGCAGCATCGGTGGAGCCAGTCTGGTCCTTGATGAAGCCCACCAGGTATGGGCTGAGGAACCCCGCCATCTGGCCTACCGAGTTGATGATCGCCAAACCGGCCACCGCCGCACCGGCGCTGAGCAGCGCGGTGGGCATTGGCCAGAACATCGGCAGGCCGGTGAGGGCGCCCATGGTGGCGATCGACAGGCCGAGGATGGCAATGGCCGGGTTGCCGGCGAAGTTCACCGCGATCAGCAGGCCGATGGCGCCCATCAGCATCGGCACCACAAGGTGCCAGCGGCGTTCGTTGCGCAGGTCGGCCGAGCGCCCGCAGAGGATCATGAACACACCGGCCAGCAGATATGGGATGGCGCTGAGCCAGCCGATCAGCAACGGGTTGTCGAAGCCCATGTTCTTGATGATCGACGGCAGCCAGAAGTTGATCGCGTACACGCCGCTCTGGATGCAGAAGTAGACGAAACCGAAGGTCCAGATCAGCGGGTTGGTCAGCACGGCCAGCACGCTGTCGCCGGTGGTGTTCGGCTTGCTGGCGGCGTCGGCCTGCAGGTCGGTGGCGATCAGTTGGCGTTCGGCCGGGCTCAGCCAGGCGGCTTTCTGGTAGCCGTCGCTGAGCAGGAATACCGCCAGCACGCCCAGGGCAACGGTCGGCAGGCCCTGGATCAGGAACATCCACTGCCAGCCGGCCAAGCCGTGTTGGCCAGCGGCGAAGTGTTCGAGGATCCAGCCGGAGAATGGCCCGCCGAGCAGGCCCGATACCGGGATCGCCGACATGAACAGGGCCATGATGCGGCCGCGGCGGGCAGCCGGGAACCAGCGTGAGAGGTACAGCACCACACCCGGGAAGAAGCCGGCTTCGGCGGCGCCGGTGAGCAGGCGCAGGGCGTAGAACTCGGTGGGGGTGGTGACGAACAGCAGGCAGGTGGACAGGCTGCCCCAGGCGATCATCATCAGCGCGATCCAGCGCCGTGGGCCGAAGCGGTTGAGTGCCAGGTTGCTCGGCAGGCCGCACAGTACGTAGCCAATGAAGAAGATGCCGGCGCCAAGGCCGTACACCGTTTCGCTGAATTTCAGTGCGTCGAGCATCTGCAACTTGGCGAAGCCGACGTTGACGCGGTCCAGGTAGTTGAACAGGTAGCAGATGAAGATGAACGGAATCAGCCGCAAGGTGATGCGCCGGTACAGCGCGTTGCGGGTGGTGTGCATGCCTTGGTCAGGGGCGGGGCTGTGTGCCATGATCGGGTTCTCTGTTGTTATGGTTGTCGCCGCGACGCCTATGCCGGCGCTCGCCCTGACGAGTCTCGGGGACTGCGGCGTGCCTGTCTTTGTGCTTTTGCACAGCGCTTGGGCCGGTCGGCTGTGCCCGAGCCCAAAAGCCTAACCGCCAAAGGACCATTGAATGTTCGAACTCGACCATGACCTGGCACAGGATATCGTTGACCGGGCGATGGCCATTTTGCCGTGCAACGTCAATGTCATGGACAGCCAGGGGTTGATCCTCGGCAGTGGCGAACCGGAGCGCATCAACACCCGCCACGAGGGCGCGCAACTGGTGCTGGCCAACGGCCGGATCGTCGAGCTGGACACCGACGCGGCCAAGTGCCTGAAGGGCGTGCAGCCGGGGGTGAACCTGCCGCTGATGCTCGACGGCCGGTTGATGGGCGTGCTGGGCCTGACCGGCGACCCGCAGCAGGTGCGTACCTACGGCGAACTGGTGCGCATGACCGCCGAGATGTTGCTGGCCCAGCGCCATTTGCAGGCCGACCAGCAATGGCGGCGCCAGCGCTGTGATGACCTGCTGGCGCTGTTGCTGGGCGGCAGCGGCGATTCCCCCAGGTTGCTCGACGAAGCCCGTCAACTAGGCCTGAAGCCGCAGTTGCCGCGGATTCCCTGCCTGTTCGAACTGGCCTCGGGAGCGCCCGCCGAAGCGCTGTCCGCGTGGTTGATGAGCCGCTACCCGGACAGCTGGTGCGTCAGCCCGGCCCGCCAGTCGTTGCTGTGGTGCCGGCCAGCGAGTGTGGCGCTGGATGAGCCGCGCCTGCTGGAACGCCTGCAACGCCATGGCTGGGAAGTGGAACGGCTGGCGTTGGGCAGTGCCGCGCAAAGCCTCGAGCAGTTGCGCCGGGGTTACCGTCGGGTGCGCGACTTGCTGGCCTATGGCCGTGAAGTACTGCCCAGCGAACGCCTGCTCAGCCTGCGGCGCTACCGGCTGCCGGCGTTGCTGTGGCGGCATCGCAACGATGATGCGCTGGATGAACTGCTGGAGCCGCTGCAGCGTATCCGCGCCAAGGACAGCAGTGGCCAGTTGCTGACCACCCTGCGTACCTGGTGCGCCCATGACGGCCAGAGCCAGGCCTGTGCCGATGCCCTGGGCATTCACCGCAACAGCCTGCGCTATCGCCTGGAGCGGATTGCCGAGCTGGGTGAGGTCGACCCATTGCGCATGGAAGGGATGCTTAGCTTGTACCTGGGGTTGCAGCTGCTGCCCGCTGACTGAAGTATTCACCTGCACTGGCCCTATCGCCGGCAAGCCAGCTCCCACATGGACCGCATCAGCCTCAAGGCCTGTGCAGTGTCGGTGTGTGGCTTGCCGGCGATGAGGCCAGTCCAGGCAATACAAGACAGTTGCTCCCACAGGTTCAACACAGGCCTGAAGGCAGCAGTCCATCCTGTGGGAGCTGGCTTGCCGGCGATAGGGCCGGAACAGGTGAAAAGGCATCTGCCCAAACAACCCGCCCAACGTTTTGTGCATTTGACCGAGGCCGCCCTGGCGAACAGCTGTCAGCATGCCGCTCATCAGGACAGGAGAATCGCCATGAAGATCGTCATTGCCCCCGACTCGTTCAAGGACAGCCTCGACGCTGCCGGTGTCGCCCGCGCCATTGCGGCGGGCCTGGGCGAGGCGTGGCCGGAAGCAGAGCTGGTCGAATGCCCGATGGCCGATGGCGGCGAAGGCACCATGGAGGCGATCCTTGCCGCCAGTCATGGTGAGCTGCGCCGCCAGACCGTGCGCGGACCATTGGGGCAAAGCGTCGAAGCCGGCTGGGGCTGGTTGCCGCAAAGCCGCACGGCGATCATCGAAATGGCCCAGGCCAGTGGCCTGCAGTTGGTACCGAGCGGTCAGCGCGATGCCTGCCGCAGCAGCACCTGGGGCACTGGTGAACTGATTGCCGCTGCCCTGGCCGCCGGGGCACAGCGGGTGGTACTGGCCATCGGCGGCAGCGCTACCAACGACGCCGGCAGTGGCATGTTGCGGGCGCTGGGCCTGCGCCTGCTGGATGCTGACGGGCAAGCGCTGGAGGAAGGTGGGCTCGCCTTGGGCAAGCTCGCCCGCATCGATGCCAGCGACCTCGATCCACGCCTGGCCGAGGTACAGTTCGAGGTCGCAGCCGACGTCGACAACCCGCTGTGCGGGGCCAACGGCGCATCGGCGATCTTCGGCCCGCAGAAGGGTGCCAACCCGCAGCAGGTGCAGGCGCTGGACCTGGCATTGGGGCATTTTGCCGACCACTGTGCGCAGCTGCTGAGCAAGGATGTACGCGACTACCCAGGCTGTGGCGCTGCCGGTGGCATGGGCTTCGCTGCCAGGGCATTCATGGGCGCGCAGTTCCGCCCTGGGGTGGAGGTGGTGGCCGAGTTGGCCGGCCTGGACGCCTTGGTGCAAGGGGCCGATCTGGTAGTGACCGGTGAGGGCCGGTTCGATGCCCAGACCTTGCGGGGCAAGACACCGATGGGCGTGGCCCGGGTCGCCAAGCGCCATGGCGTGCCGGTAGTGGTGCTGGCCGGGACCCTGGGTGAGGGCTACCAGCAGCTGTATGCCCATGGGGTCGACGCAGCCTTTGCCCTGGCCAGCGGGCCGATGAGCCTGGAGCAGGCATGTGCCAATGCTGCCGAGTTGCTGCGGGCGCGGGCTTGTGACATTGGCCGGCTGTGGCGCTGCGCGAAGCAGGGTTGAAGGGCAGGTTTCGGGCTCACGCTATACCTGTGGGAGCGGCTTTAGCCGCGAACACCGGCAAAGCCGGTGCCATCCACCGTGCTGGATTCTTCGCGGGTGAACCCGCTCCCACAGGTACTGCGCAGGTTTCGGGCTCACGCTATACCTGTGGGAGCGGGCATGCCCGCGAACACCGGCAAAGCCGGTGCCATCCACCGTGCTGGATTCTTCACGGGCGAGCCGGCCAGGCATTTCAACACACGCATACCTTGTCCTCGACGTCGTTGAACGGCGGATAGTCGTGCAGGTGCGTCAGCGACAGCGGCCGGCTGAAGTGGTAGCCCTGGGCGATATCGCAGCCGGCTAGCTTCAGGCAAACGAGCTGTTCGCGGGTTTCCACGCCTTCGGCCACCACTTCCAGGCCCAGCCGCTTGGCCAGGATGATGGTGGAGGATACGATCGGGCTGTCGTCGTGGCTGTTGGACAGCGGCGCAATCAGCGAGCGGTCGATCTTCAGCTTGCTCAGCGGCAGTGAGTGCAGGTGGGCAAAGCCGGCGTAGCCGCGGCCGAAATCGTCCAGGCTGACGCCCAGGCCGGCATCACGCAGGGTGTGAAGGTGCGCCACTGCCGTGTCCTTGGAGTCGAGGATGGAGGTTTCGGTGATTTCCAGCTCCAGCCGCTGTGGGGCAATCCCATACTGCTGCAATTCGCCCAACAGCCGCGCAGCGAAGTCAGCCTGGCGCAACTGCAGCGCCGATACATTGACCGCCAGCCGCGTATCCCGGCCTTGGGCGTCCCAGCCCGCCAAGGTTTCACAGGCCAGGCGTAACACCTCCCAACCCAACTCGACAATGAAGCCGCTGCGCTCGGCCAGGTCGATGAAACGGTCCGGGTAAAGCAGGCCGAACTCAGGGTGGTCCCAACGCACCAACGCTTCGTAGCCCTGCACCTGCTGGGTGTCGAGACGAATCTGCGGCTGGTAGTGCAGCACGAACTGGCGTTCGGCCAGGGCGCCTGCGAATGCCTGTTCGAGGATGAAGGCGTGGATATCGGCGCGGTTCAGCGAGGGGTCGAAGAAGCGGTACTGCGCCCGCCCGGCCTGTTTGGCCGAATACATCGCGGCATCGGCACTGCGGATCAGGCTGTCGATGTCCTGGCCATCGCGCGGGCAGATACTCACGCCCACGCTGGGGCTGGTGTTGACCTCCTGGTCGTCCAGGGCGTAGGTGGCCGACAGCTTCTGCACCAGTTCGCGGACCCAGGCATTGATCTGCTCTTCACTGCGTTCGCCCGCCAGCAGTACCACGAACTCGTCGCCACCAAAGCGCGAAGCCTCGTCGCCGGGGGCCAGCAGGCGCCGGATACGCCCGGCCACGGCCTGTAGCAGCAGGTCGCCGATCTTGTGCCCGAGCGAATCGTTGATTGACTTGAAACGGTCCATGTCGATGAACAGGATCGCCATCAGCCGGCGCTTGCCGCGTTGCTGGGTCAGCGCCAGGCCGGCCACCTCGACGAACTGACGGCGGTTGTGCAGGCCGCTGAGGTGGTCGGTGGCGGCCGCGTGGCTACTGCGCCGGTGTTCGTCCTCGAGGCGGCCGATCAGTTGCTGGTTGACTTGCTGGGCATGCTCCAGGGCGCTGAAGGCCTCTTGGCGCTTGTGCAACAGGCGTAAGGTCCAAAGCAGGCTGGCAAGGATCATCAGAGTCATGCCCAGGTTCAGCCAGAACTGCCTGGCATAGGCCTGCGCGGAAGCAGCCAGGATCTCATCCTGGCGCTGGCTGAGCACCACGCTGAATCCGCGCTCAGGCACACGCCGGTACAAACTCTGGTAGGGGGCGCCGGCCGAGTACTGGGTCAGCATGCCCGATTCTCTGTCGCTGTCCGGCAGCGCGGGCGCCATTGCGTCAGCGGCCATCACCACGCCACTGGTGTCGATGCGCAACCGCTCCAGGCCATCATCCTGCAACAGGCGCATCACGCCAGTGCTGCCCAGGTCGATGTGCTGGAACAGCACCGCCAGGTAAGCGATATCCAGTTGCACCACCAGGATACTGCCGATTTCGCGGCCGGGCAGGTCGGTCAGTGGCAGCAGAAAGGGCAGGGTGGCCAACTGACTGGGGCTCTGTACGCTGGGCAGGAAAGGTTTGAAACCGTAGCGGCCAACGTGCCGTTGCAACTGGCGCAACCAGTCCTCGGGCAGCTCGGCGGCCTCGTCGGCATGGCTGGCAGCCAACAGCCTGCCTTGCCGGTCGTAGAGGCTAATGCGTTTGAACAGCGGGTCTGCGGCCAGGACCCGCGCCAGGCTGAAGTTGCCCTGGCGCAACAGTTTCATGTCGCCCTGGGTCACCCGGCCCACGGTCTGGGCGCGGTCGACCAGTTGGCGCAGGCTTTCGCCGACCATACTGGCCAGGTTCAGGTGCTCGGCGGCCTTGGCCGACAGCGCAACCCGGCGGGCTGCATCTTTCTGCGAAACGTGCAGCCCCCAGAGAAAGGCCAGGGTGACTGCACAGAGCATCAGGATCAGCAGCCGCAGGAGGCTGGCGGATGAAAGCGAACGGCGAATCACTGCTGGTAGTTCCCGACCCTGGGTGATACTCGGAAAATACGACAGTGAGATGACAGCCTAATGACTAGTGGCTAATTGCCTTTAAGGCTTTCCAGTATCCGCCAAGGGGGCCTGCAGACGCGCGGTTTCCTCTTCCATGTAGCTGATCAAGGCACTGACTTCGGCGTCACCCAAGCGCATGTTGGGCATGGCCAGGCGGTTGTATTGTTCATACAACAGCATGGCCAGGGGATCTTTCTCTGCCAGCATCTGGTCGGGCTCCTTGAGCCAGCGGCTCAGCCAGCTGGCGTCACGCTGGCGGGTCACGCCCAGCAGGTCCGGGCCGATACCCCGTGGGCCTGGCTCGGCATTGCCCAGGGTGTGGCAGGACGAGCAGCGGGTACGGAAGATCTGCTCGCCACTGCTGGGTGCACGCACCTCGGGGGCCTGGGCATAGTCATTGGTCATGGCGCTGGCCTGTTTCCAGTTGTGCAGGCTGTTGCCCAGGCGGTCGGCGAGGATGTACGGGCTTTCGAAGGGCGAGGCCTTCATCCAGCGACCGGAGGCCTGGTTGCCGATGATCAGGCTCAGGTTGTGGTCCTTGGAGCGGCCGTTTTCCAGGCCCTCGATGTAGAGGCCCAGGCTACGGCGCAATTGCTCGATGTCGCCGGGCTCGCCGGTGAGTAGGGTCCAGCCGGGGCCGATACCGAACTTTTCGGCGTAGCGCTTCAAGGTGGCGGGGGTGTCGTTGTACGGGTCGATGCTGATGGAGTAGAGGAAGATGTCCTTGCCGACCCGGTCACCCAGAATCTTCTGTACCTGGCGCAGGCGGGCGGTTTCCACCGGGCAGGAGTCGGAGCAGCCGGTGAAGATGAAATTGATGGCGACCACCTTGTCCTTGATCAGGTCGTCGAAGAAATGCACCTTTTCGCCATCCTGGGTGAGCAGGGGGATGTTGGGGAAGTAGTCGGCGCCCCAGGGGCTTGTGGCTTCCTCGGCCACGGGTTGTTGCGGCTGTAGCGGCCAGAACGGGATGCTGGCAGCGAACAGCGAGAGCACGAGCAGAATACGCCATGAACCGGCCATGATGCAGTCCTCGTCGATTGGGATATTGGGGCCGCTGCGCGGCCCATCGCCGGCAAGCCGGCTCCCACCTCGACCGCGCCGGCCTCAAGCCAAGCTCCATCCTGTGGGAGCTGGCTTGCCAGCGATGAGGCCAATGCAGGTAGCAGTGCTTGCAGTTGTGCACTACCTGTGGAAGCTGGCTTGCCAGCGATGCGGCCAAGGCAGGTAGCAGTGCTTGAAGTTGCGCGCTACCTGTGGGAGCTGGCTTGCCGGCGATGGGCCGCGCAGCGGCCCCCCGCTTTACACTCACTTGACGCTGATTGGCACCGTCACACTCTGCCCCAGCGCCGATTGCACGGTTACCGTCGCCGGCGTTGCCAGGACGCTGTCGGTGGTGGTCACCGACAACCGCCAGCGGGCACCGCTGGGGGCGGGGCTCAGCGTGGCCATGCCCAGGCTCAGCGGGCCGCTGGTGGTTGCCGCCGTCACGCTGATGCTGTTGCCCGTGGCCACCGAGGTGGTACCCGCCAGGTCCCAGGTGTACCGGTTACCACTGCGCAACTGCACCGTAGCACTGGTGACCTGGATCTGGTCGACCGCCGCCGCCGGGCTCACGGCAATGCTGACCGTGGCCGGGGTCAGCGATTCGGCACCCTTGGCATCACGCACCGTGTAGTTGAAGCTGGCGGTGAACGGCGTGTCGACCGTGGCCGGTGGGGTGTAGCTCACCGTGGTGCCGTCGGTGCTGGTGCTGCCCTGGCCGGAGTCCGGCTGGCTAAGGCCGGTGACGGTCAACGGCAGGTTGCCGTCTGGATCGCTATCGTTGGCCAGCACGTTCAGGGTGATCGGCTTGCCGGCTGTGGTTGCCGCGCTGTCGTTGGCCGCCACGGGCGGTTTGTTGGTCGGGTCGTCATCCTCCTTGTGGCCTTTGCTGCGGAAGGTCGGCAGGCCAACCGAAGCCATGTACTCCACCCCATCCCACCCCGGCAGCGGGGTTGGCATCACCTGGAACTGGCCGGGGTGTTCCAGGTCCCAGCGCAGCAGCATCGACGTGTCTTCATGCTGGGTGTTGTGGCAGTGCTCCATGTAGGTGCCAGCAAATTCGCGGAAACGAATGGCCACTTCCACTTCCTCTGACGAGTCGTCTTCCGGGCCGATGCGGTAGACGTCCTTGCGCGCCCATTTTTCCCATTCCGGAGGGGCCTTGCCGTCACGGCTGAGAATCACGCCTTCCTCGAAGTGCACATGCACCGGGTGGCTCCAGCCATTGCCGCCGTTGACGATTTTCCACACTTCCAGGGTGCCATCGCCGCTGAAGCCGGCATCGGTGGCCTGGTTGGCCAGCTGTGGCGCGGCACTGATGCGTCGAGGGTCCATGCTGTAGCCGAAGCCACCGTCGGTCTTGATGGTCCAGGGGGCGCTGTCGGTACCGTCAGAGCGGCCGAAGATGAACTCGCGGTGGCGGGCATCCTTGAGCTTGGCGCGGTCGCTGGGCGAGTTGCGGTCGATCGGCAGCGGGAGCATTTTCAGGCCTTCGGCCTTGCCCGGTTTGGCTGGCTCGTAGGCCACCGGGTCCATGCTCAGGTCCTGGCCGGTGTAGGGCTGCACCAGCAACTGCAGGAATTTGCCGACCACCGGGTCGCCTTTATCCCACTGCGGGCCCTTGCTGGTCTGCTTGATCACCGCCTTGTACTTCTCCGACAGCACATCGGCCAGCGAGATAGCCTCCTCCGGGCCTTTGCCGGTGCGGTGTTCCATCAGGTTGACGAAGTACAGCTTGTCGCCGACCTTGATGCCGTTCTTGGCGAAGTTGATGATGATGTCGTAGCGCTCGGCGATGGCTTGCAGCGGCAGGATGCCGTTGTTGTCCTGCAGGTTGCCATCGCCGTTGAGGTCCAGGGTACCGTCGAACGGCACGCTGTGTTCCATGATGTTGCCGTCGTTGGCGATCATGTGGAAGGGCACCCGCGCATATGACAGGTTGGAACCGGACGGCCCTTTGAATTCGCCGCTGTTGCCGGCAATCTCACGCACCACGGCGAACTTGAAGTAACGCGATACCGAGCCGTTGAGGATACGGAAGCGATAACTGCGCGCGCGGACCTTGAGCCTGGGCTGGTACTGCCAGTTGACCAGGATCTGGTCGCCCAGGAAGCCATCGGTGTTGAACGGGTTGAACCACAGTTGGCCATTGGCGTCCCAGGCCTTGTCGGCGATCACCAGGTTGACGTCGTAGTCACGGTTACCCCATGGCATGGCAGAACCGCTGGGGAAGCGCAGGTTGACGCCATCCTGCAGAGCCTCGTTGCCACGGTCCAGGGCGCTGTAGTAGTTCATCATCACGGCGTTGCCCTTGTAGACGTTCTGCGCCGTGAAATCCATCATGTGGTCGTGGAACCAGTGGGTACTCATGGTTTCGCGCCAGTCGCCACGAATCTTGATGCTGCCGTTCTCGCAGGTTTTCAGCCCTGGTGAGCCGTCGTTGACGAACAAGGTTTCACCCGGCGAGCAGGGGAAGGCTGCACGCGGGTCCTGGGCGCGGGTGTTGATGGTGTCATAGCCGGCCAGCTGTACCGGCCAGCGGTAGTCGTAGTACTGGCCGGGGAAGAAGTAGGCGTTGGCGTAGCCATCGCTCTCGGCCGGGGAGTGGCCGTTGTGCTCGTGGGTCGAGATGGTATGCAGGCCAAAGCCGCCGTTGGCCGAGGGGTCGATCGGCAGGGCATTGTAATGGCGCATCAGGATCGGCTGGCCATAACGCACCATCAGCAGCTTGGGTGGGAAGGTGCCGTCGAAGGTCCATAGCGATTTGTGGTTCTGCAGCGGCATGCTCGGATGGAAGCGGGTGTCGATGCCCTTGGTGGTGCCTAGCGTGGTTGGGATGTCGGAGGCCTGGTAGTACAGGCCACCCGGTGCGAACTCGCCGGCCGCGTAGTTGTGCAGCTGTTTGCGGTCACGCAGGCCGAGGTTGATGCGTGCCCCGGCCTGGGCGGTCTTGAACGCCGCCTGCGGGTAGAACTCGTTCCAGCGCTGGTGCGACCAGCCTTTTCCTGGCGGGCGGCCTTCGGCTGGCGAGCCGACCGGGTGGCGGTTGAGAAACATCTCGATCTGCGCCTTCCAAGGGTTGCGATCCAGCACGTTGGAGTACTGGGTCGGGAACGGGTACAGGCCGGGTTGTTTGAGGAACGCTTCCAGCGCCGTGCCACTTGGCCCGCTGCGCGCCACCACGTTGGGGTCTTGCGCGGGGGCCGCGCCCAGGGTCGGTACGGGGAAGGTCAATTCGGGCGGTGGCGTGGTCGGGTCGAGCTTCTCTGACCCGAACTCTTCGAACAACAGCAGCTGCTGGGTGAATGGTTGCGCGCCGAACAAGGGGCTGGGCTTGCCATTGGTAGGGTACCTGTCGGAGGTTTGCAGTGCCGGTGGCAGCACGTTGTCGATGCGGACCGTGTTGCGATTGCCGAACACACCATCGTTGAGCTCCAGCGAACCTTCGTTGGCTTCCGGCAGGGTGAACAGGTTGAGCAAGGCCGGGTTCGGGTCGGCTGGCTGGTCGGTGTAGGCCGACGGGTCGGTCGGCGTCGGCGGGCTGTTGTCGTCGAGGGGGGCCGCCATGGCGCTGATCAGCCCGAGGCTGAGCATCAGCGCAGTGACGGAGGATAGCTGGAATGCGTACCTAGCATGGGGGATCACGGCAGGTGTTTTCATTGCCTTTTGCCTCGCTCGCGGCTATATGGCGCGTAGCCATCAATGGCGTTTTGCCTGGTTTAGGGGCCTGAGCAACAGCTGTGCCAATAGATATTTCCGTAATGATTTGTTAAACAAATCCTTGGGATTCCTGATGTGCGCTAAATAACGGGGCGTCAAGGAGTGGGTAAAAGTCCCCACAAGCGGGTCACCCAATGCCCGCTGATCGGGTGGTTTGGGTAGTGACAGCGGCGGCGCGCTGGGGTATACCTGAGCGCCACCAAGGGGAGCCCGGCAACGGGCTGAGAAACCGCTACAGACTGCAGCGCGGTGACCCTTCGAACCTGATCCGGATCATGCCGGCGAAGGGATGGGCCTTGTCACCTGCCTTTTTGCCGGCCTCACTGCGAGGCCAGTCCATGCCAACCACCACGGTCTCGCTGTCACCCCCATCAAGGACAGCCTCATGACCGAACGCTTCAGCCAGACCCTGCGCCGCCACAGCGAGCCGACCTGGTCGGCGGCCGTTGGCCACCGCTTCGTGACCCAATTGTGCGACGGCAGCTTGCCGGACCCGATGATGGTCCGCTACCTGGTCCAGGACCACCGCTTCCTGGACAGCTTCCTGACCCTGCTGGGCGCGGCCATCGCCACTGCCGACACCTTCGAGGCGCGCCTGCGCTTCGGCCGCTTTGCCGGGATGATCTCCAGCGACGAGAACACCTACTTCCTGCGTGCCTTCGAGGCCCTGGGCGTAAGCCCGGGACAGCGCAACGAAGCGGCCGATACCGCGCCAACCGCGGGCTTCAAGGCGATCATGCGCGAAGCGGCGGCCAGCCGTTCCTATGCGGCGGCGTTGGCGGTGCTCAACGTTGCCGAAGGCCTGTACCTGGACTGGGCGCTCAAGGCGCCAAAACCGCTGCCGGACAACTTCGTCCACGCCGAGTGGATCACCCTGCACGACAACCCGGCGTTCCAGGACTTCGTCGCCTTCCTGCAGGCCGAACTCGACCGCGTTGGCCCGCAGGAAGCCGCGTTGGCGGGTGACTTCTACCAGCGCACCGTGGCGCTGGAGCTGGCCTTCTTCGAAGCTGTCTACCCAGAGGACAAATGAGCATGGATATCTTCGACCGCCTCAAGGCCGCAGCCGCGCCCCAGTGGAACAGCTATGTAGACCACGACTTCGTGCGCCAGATGGGCGAGGGAACGCTCAGCGAAGCAGCCTTCCGGACCTACCTGGTGCAGGATTACCTGTTCCTCATCCAGTTCGCCCGCGCCTGGGCGCTGGCCGCCTACAAGAGCCGTCGCCCGGCCGACATCCGCGCCGCGCAGGCCGGGCTGGCGGCGATTCTGGATGAAACCGAGCTGCACTTGCGCCTGTGCGCACGCTGGGGGCTGACCCAGGCCGATATCGAGGCGGCGCCAGAGCACCAGGCCACCGTGGCCTATACCCGCTATGTCCTGGATTGCGGCGCCGCTGGTGACCTGCTGGAGCTGCATGTGGCCTTGGCACCTTGTGTGATCGGCTATGCGCAGATTGGCCAGACATTGGCCGAGCGTATTGGCGACCTCAGCGATCACCCGTACCGTGAGTGGATTGGCGAGTATGCCGGGGAGGGCTACCAGGCGGTGGCGGCCGCGGCGCGCAAGCACCTGGATGAATTGGCAGCGCGGAGCATGACCGAACAGCGGTTCGCCGAGCTGGCAGGCATTTTTGCCCAGGCGTCCAGCCTGGAGGCGGATTTCTGGCAGATGGGGTTGGCCAGCCAGTAAGCCGCTGCACAGAGCTGCGCGGGCCTTTGTGGCAGCGGGCTTGTCCCGCGAAGCAGGCGACGCGGTTTATGGCACCGGCTTTGCCGGTGTTCGCGGCTAAAGCCGCTCCTACACGTATAGCGTGAGCCCGAAACCTGCACAGCACCTGTGTAGGAGCGGGCTTGCCCGCGAAGAATCCAGCGCGGTGGATGGCACCGGCTTTGCCGGTGTTCGCGGCTAAAGCCGCTCCTACACGTATAGCGTGAGCCCGAAGCCTGCACAGTACCTGTGTAGGAGCGGGCTTGCCCGCGAAGAATCCAGCGCGGTGGATGGCACCGGC